>JAJPGV010000016.1 GCA_021325635.1 Chloroflexota bacterium | reverse complement strand
GGATCTCGAACGTAATTGGGTCCATTGGCTTTGCCTTTCTCCCTAACCCAGGTCGATGCGGATGTTCAGATAGCGATCGACGTACGCGCTGACGCCCGGCGGCACGACGACCGTGTCTCCAGGCCGTTCGATGATGGCCGGCCCGCTGACGACGTTGCCGCACTGCAGCTTGCCCCCGTCCAGCACCTTGGTTGGTACCGCGCCCTTACCTGCTTCGAACACCGCCGGGCGCTCTCCCTTGACCGCCGGCGAGCAGTCCGCGCCCGCGGCCTCCGCCTCATCGCCGATCCTGGGGGTGGAGATGGCGCAAGAACCCGACACGCTGCACTTGACGATCTCGACGCCGGCGCGCTCGTAGCCGGCGCCGCGGCCATACAGCCGTTCGTACTCCGCCTGGAAATCGCGCCGGATCGCCTCCTGGTCTTCCGGCCGCAACGTGGAGGAGCTCACGTTCACCGCCAGGCGGTGGACTTGCAGCCCGTACTTCATGAACAGCTGGCGGCTGATGGCTACGTCCTTGGCATCGATCTTGGCCGAGGCGAACTGGCTCGTGACCTGCGCCTCGAGGTCGGCCAGCACTGCGTTCAAGCTGGCGAGGCTCTGCTCGTTCAACGGCAGCCAGGCCGAAACGGAACGCTCGGCTGAGTTCACCACGTCGGCCGTTACCATGCCCAGCGCCGAGAACACCGTCGCCTGCCTTGGGATGTAGACCGACTTCACGTGCAAGTCCCGTCCGAAGAAGGCCGCGTGCGCCGAGCCGGCGCCGCCATAGGAGAAGACGACGAACTGTCGCGGGTCCAGCCCCTTCTCGATGGTGTCCCTGCGGATGGCGTCGGCCATCTGCGCGTTGACAACCCGCGTGGCCCCCAACGCGGCCTGCTCCACGGTCACGTTCATGGCCTCGGCGATGGGCCGGAAGGCCTCACGGGCGCGGCCGGCGTTCAGCTTCACACGCCCGCCCAGGAAGTAGTCCGGGTTGAGGTAGCCGAGCATGACGTCAGCGTCGGTCACCGTTGGCCGCGTGCCGCCGGCAGCGTAACAGGCCGGGCCTGGGACCGCTCCCGCGCTCTCCGGCCCTACGTGCAACACGCCGTCTTCGTCGAGCCACACGATGCTGCCGCCGCCGGACCCGATCGTGGCGATCTCCACCTTCGGCTGCAGCACCCGGTACTGATCGATGACCGCTTCGTCGGCCTTATGGAACTGGCCGTCGATGATGATGCTCACGTCGAACGACGTGCCGCCCATGTCGGTGCAGATGACGTTCGGCTCGCCGTAGGCGCCGCCGAAGAAGCGCGATCCCAGCGATCCGCCGACGGGCCCGGAGTCGAGCAGCAGCAGCGGCTTCTTCTTCGTCTCCACCGGCGTCGTGACGCCGCCGCCGGCGTGCATCAGCAGCAGCCTCCGCCCGAAGCCTTCGGCTTTCAGCGCTTCTTCCAGCCGTTCCACGTACGCGGCCACCTTGGGCCCCAGGTAGCAGGTGAGCACCGTCGTGATGGCCCGCTCGTATTCGCCCATCAGTGGCGCGATCTGGTTGGACGTGGCCAGGAACAGCTCAGGGAAGCGCTGCGAGATCAGCTCGGCCGTTCGCTGCTCGTGACCGCTATTGAGATAGGAATACAGCAGACACACGGCAACGGCCTGCACGCCGCGCCCGGCAAGCTCCTCGGCCGCGGCCAGCACCTGTTGCTCATTCAGGGGAATGACGACTTGCCCCCGCGGGTCGAGCCGCTCCGCTACCCCGACGACGTTTCGACGGGTGATGACCGGTGGCTCCGGCTTGTGCAGCTTGGACTCGTGGATGATGTCCTCTTCCGACAGCCCCGCCACCTTGTGGGCCACCCGTCCAATCTCGATGGTGTCCTCATGTCCCTTGGAGGTGATGAGGCCGGTGCTCACGCCCTTGCGCTCGATCATGGCGTTGGTGGCGATGGTGGTGCCGTGGATGAACAGCGCCGTATCGGTCAGCAGCTCCTGACGGCTCAGCCCCAGGTCTGCCGCCACGACCTCCAGGACGTTCATCACGCCCAACGCCGGGTCGTGCGGCGTGGAGGGCGATTTCGAGAACGTGGCTATCGCGCCTCCTTCGTCCACTACGGCGCAATCGGTAAAAGTCCCCCCAATGTCAGTGCCAATGACGTACAACCGCGACGTACTCCTTGCAGCTTCTCCGAGAGCCCTCTCGAAGTGCTACTAGGTTACCCCTAACCTGAACCCGCTTCGCGACCCTGGGTAGGCCGAGCTCGCCAACCTTCGCCTCTGCTACTATCGCCGCCGGCAGTGATCAGGCTCTTCTATCGCGACGTCGATCGCACGCCCTACCTGCACGTGCTGCGGCAGTGCGCGCGACAGCATGGGCTCGACGTGGAAGTGGCCCGGGGAGGATTCACGCGCGAGCACTGGGAGGACGAGCTCGCGGCGGGCACCGTCGACATCCTCGCGGAGAACTACTGGGGACTGCAAGTCCAGGCCGCCCAGGGCGCTCCGTGGATAGCTATCGGTGGGGTCGCCGACGCCTGGCCGGACCGGCTGCTGGCCGACGACAGCGTGCGCACTATCGACGACCTGCGCGGCAAGCGCCTGGCGGTGCGCGGCCTTGGCCCCCAGGAGCACCTGCCGAGGATGTGGCTGCAGGACAACGGCCTGGCCGGCCAGGTCGAGCAGCTCGTTTACCCGGAGAAGGAGACCGGCCGTTGGGGCCACTGGAAGAAGGTCGCCGACGGCACCTGCCAGGCGTGCTTCGTCAGCGTCCTGTACGTCGATCCGGCTCTGGCAGCCGGTCTGCACGAGATCCCGCTGCCCGCCTACGGCTACGTTGGCAACGTCACGCTGGTTACATCGGAGCAAACGCTCGCGCGCCACCGCGAGGACCTCCAGAAGCTGATCGATGCCGCCTTCGACGCGTCGCGCCTATTCCATACGGACCGCGGCGCCGTCCTGAAGGTGATGCGCGGAGAAGCTCGCGAGCTGGTGTCGCAGCAGCTCGATCTGTCCAGCGAGGAGCGTCTCGAGCGCCTGTACGATGGCTTGCGCGCCGAGCTTGCGGATGCGCCGCTGCCCACGCCCGAGGCTATCGGCAATACCAGGCGCATGCTCCTCCACGTGGCGCCCGAGCTGCATGACTACAACACGCTGGCGATGTGGGATTTCAGCTTCGCCCGCGAAGCCCTGAAGAAACGCCGCGGATAGCCTGAGCTTTGCCTGGGTGGCTGGGGGCGCGCCGCGGAGCGCAGCCCGTCGCGGACATAGGGACGGGCTGCGCTGGACGCAACGTGAGCTTGGCGTTACTTAGCGGCGAGTCCTCGGCTGGCGGCGTTGTCGACGAAGGAGTTATCGATGAGCTTGGCCAGGTCGAAGCTCTTGACCTTGTCGTTCTTTTCGCTCAGCACGGTCACGGCGTCGAGGAAGTCGTCGGGCTTGGTTGTGGGAACGTTGGGGAAGAGGTTGGCCGATGCCCAGTCCACCGTCTTCGTGGCCACGGACAGGTCGTCCAGCTTCATGTACTGCTTCAGGACGTTGGCGGCAAAGGCGTGATCGGCCTTCATCTTCGCGATTCCCTGGACCACCGAATCCACGTACTTCTGCGTGGTGTCGTGGTTGGCCTTGATCCAGTCGGCCTTGGCCACGATACCGTTGTTGACCGTCGGGGCCTTGAGCTGCGTCATGTCGATGAGGGGGTGCAGCCCTTGCGCTTCCAGGATGTACGTGTCCGGCGGCTGCGCCAGCCCCCCTTGGATGGCGCCGCTCTGCAGCGCCGCCGTCCGGTTCACCGAAGAGCCGACCGTGATGATCGACACGTCCTTATCCGGCACCAGTCCGACCTTGTTCAGGGCAACTCGCGTGGCGATGTCGGACGCCGACCCAATGTTGCTGACCCCGACCTTCTTCCCCTTCAGGTCGCTGATGGTCTTGATGTCAGAGGTCACTTCGAGAATGTATGGGTACACCGGCACGACGTTGCCAATCACGGTCAGCGGCGCGCCGCCGCTGGCTGCGCTGAGGGCCTCGGAGCCTCCCCCCTGGGCGATTTGCGTCTGGCCGGCCACCAGGGCTGAGATGGCTTGCGCGCTGGCGATGTAGGTCATGTTCACGTCGAGGCCGTTGTGCTTGAAGAGGCCCGCCTCATACGCCACCCACACGGGGATCTGCCCTTCGTAGATCTCGCTGTAGCTCATCTCCAGCTTGGTCGCACCGCCCGCGGCGGCGGAGGCGCTGGCCGCCGGCTTGGCGCTGGCCGAAACCGCCGCAGCGCTCGCCTGAGTGCTGCCGGCCGGTTTTGCCGATGCACTCGGCGCGGCCGCCGATGGGCTGGCCGAGGCCGACGCCGGCGCGGGGCTGGAGGAAGTGGCGGCGCCCGATGGGTTCGCTGAGCTTCCGCCGCACGCCGCGACGGCAGTCGCCAGGAAAAGGCAGACCGCTGGAAGTCCGCTCTTGCTCAACTGCATCTTGCTCTCCTTCTTGGTACTGGTTCAGTTTGCGCGCGATTCTCGCATATGGCCAGCCGCGCATCCAAACCCGGCGACGTGGACCATACTTGGTGCATGCAGATCCCTGGTTCGAACGGCGCTGCCTCCAGCACGCTGGTCGACGACTCTGATGGGCTGGTGAGCGCCCGCATTTTCAACGATCTCAACATCCATGAGCTGGAATCGGAGCGGATCTTCGGCCGCAGCTGGCTATTCGTGGCCCACGAGTCCGAGATCCCCCGCCCTGGCGACTACGTAACGCGCTCGATGGGCGCGGACCCGGTGATTGCCGTCCGCGGCTCCGACGGCCGGCCGCGAGTGCTGCTCAACGTCTGCCGCCACCGAGGGCGGAAGCTGTGCGCCGAGGATGCCGGCAACGCGAGCCATTTCCGCTGCGGCTATCACGGCTGGACGTACAGCAACTGCGGGGACCTCACCGGCGTGCCCTTCCTCGAGGCTTATGCCGGCAAGCTCGACAAGAGTTCGTTGGGGCTGTATGCGGCCCCCAAGGTAGACAGCTGCCACGGCCTCATCTTTGCCAGCTGGAGTCCCGACGCGCCGTCGCTCGACGAGTACCTGGGCGAAGTGAAGTGGATGCTGGACATCCTGTTCGGCCGCACCGCGTCGATGGAGGTCACCGCGCCCATGCGCTGGCGGGTCAACGCCAACTGGAAGCTGGGCGCCGCCAATTTTTCGGGCGACGGCTCGCATCTGCCTATTACGCACGGCTACGGCACCGCGCTGGGCCTCGACGCTTCCCGAGGCCGTCGCGAGGGATACGTTCTGCACACCGCGGAGGGGCACTGCGCCCAGATGCGCTACTGCCCGCCGGGCACGATCGATACGCCGCCCTACATGGGTCTGCCGAAAGAGCTGTGGGCGGAAGTCGACAGCCGGCTCTCCCCCGAGCAGGTCGACGTCGCCAACAGCCACTCCTCCTACTCGGGCAACATCTTTCCCAACCTGAGCTTCCTGTGCGTCTCCACGGTGGGGTTCTTGGGAACGGAGTGGAACGAAAAGGAGAAGGCCCCCTCGGATGGCGTGGGCACGTCGTTTCTCACGCTCCGCCAATGGCAGCCGCTTGGACCGGACAGCATGGAAGCCTGGTCCTGGCTGGTGCTGGACGCCGCGGCGCCGGAGTCGTGGAAGGCCGAGTCCCGCCGCTGCTACGAGCGCGCCTTCGGCCTCGCCGGGATGCACGAGCAGGACGACATCCAGAACTGGATTGCCATTACGGAAGGCGTTCGCGGCCCGGTTGCCCAGCGTCTCTGGCTGAACTACCAGATGTCGATGCGGGCCGAGCCATCGCCCGATTGGAAGGGGCCAGGCATGGCCGTGCAGCAGCGCACGTTCAGCGAGATCAACGAGCGCGCCTTCTACAGGCGTTGGCGCCAACTGGTCGAAGGGTAAGGGCGGGCGTCAGCGCTCGTCGCCTGCGACCTCGCCGGCCCAACCCGTTGCCGAAAGTGAACAGGCACGTTGCGGGCCGCAAGGGCCCGCGCTACATAGCCAGCACATGTCCAAGCAGCGACAGCATCCCAAACCGGTGTAGCGCGGGGGCTTGTCCCCCGCCGTGGTCAGCTGGACGCCTGGCGGGAATGAACAGGCACGCGTGGGCCGCAAGGGCCCGCGCTACATAGCCAGCACTCGTCCAAGCAGCGACAGCATCCCAAACCGTGTAGCGCGGGGGCTTGTCCCCCGCCGTGGTTAGCCGGACGCCTGGCGGCAAATGCATAGGCACGTTGCGGGCCGTAAGGGCCCGCGCGACATAGCCAGCACGTGTCCAAGCAGCGACAGCATCCCAAACCGTGTAGCGCGGGGGCTTGTCCCCCGCCGTGGTCGGCCGAACCCGTTGCGGTAAGTGCACAGGCACGTGCGGGCCGCAAGGGCCCGCGCCGACGCCCGGTGCCTCCCTGGAGGGTGCGGCCTTGCGCCTTACGGCGCGGCTGTCTGCAGGCCGAAATCCGTGTTGTACAGCTCCTCCAGCCGCGCTTCGATGTCGGGGGGCAGCGGCGGAGCGCTGGTCGCGGCGAGCGCCTGGTCCAGGTGCGTCTGCTCGGAGATGCCAACGAGCACCGTCGACAGCTTGTCGTTCCTCAGCGCGAACTGGATGGCCAGTGTCACCGGGCTGGCGCCGAGCTCCTCGGCCAGCCCGGCAATGGCCCTGGCTCGGGCCGAGTCCTGCTCGAACTGCTGGCCAGTCCTGCCGCGTCCGTCGGACGCCGGCTGCGTCTTGTCGTCGATGGCCAGCGCGCCGGCCGCCAGGACGCGCAGCGCCACCACACCCACGCCTCGATCCGCGGCGTAGTCGATCACCTGGCCGTAGTCGGGTCCCGGCGTGGCCGGGTGCTTCGGCTGCCCGGCTGAGGGATTCAGCAGGTTGTAGTACGCCAGCACCGAATGGAAGCTCGCGCTGTCAATGGCGCGCTTGACGGCCGGCATCTCGCCGCCGAAGGCGCAGATACCGAAGTACCGCGTCTTGCCCTGCCGCTGCAGCGTCCGGAAAGCCTCCAGCACGCCTCTAGGGCCCAACAGGTCGTCGATGGACAGCAGCGGACCAACGGCTACGCCGCTCTCGGCCGAGCGGTGCTCGGCCAGCCGGTTGTGCAGGTGCAGGATGTCCACGCCGTCCATCTGCAGCCGGCCCAGGCTGGCATCAACCGACCGGATGACCGCCCCGTAAACGTCGTCGAGGTCGGCTGGTCCCAGCGCCACCTTGGTGCCGACCACCGGGTGGGCGCCAAGCTGCCGCAGATCTTGCCCCAGGTGCGTTTCCGACTGCCCGTCGCCATAAACCGGCGCGGTGTCGAAATAGGTGATCCCCGCCTCCAGCGCGTTGCCGATGACCTTGAGCCGCTCCTTCTCCGCCCCCTTGACCATGAGCGCGGCGGTCGTGCCGCAGCCAAAGCCGACGTCGGACAGGCGCAGGTCAGTGGCGCCGAGCGAGCGGTAGTTCATTCCGGGGCGACGGGCGAGGCCGGCTGAGCCGCCGCGGCCTTGTTGCGCCCGAGCTCGGCCGTCTGGCGGTACAGATCCAGGATCAGATCCTTATCCGGGCAGTAGCCGTCGACGTCGTCTTCCATGTAGGTACGTCCCGCGCCGCCCTTCTGGTGGTAGTTGTAGCGGTAGTACTGCGAGCCGTCCCGACCCTCCCGCCACGTCACCGGCGAATGATCGATGCGCGAGCCGTCGCCGGTGTCGGGGAACACGTTGATGGGCGTGCCCCCCTGTTCCACGACCTTGATCTGCTCGTCGAGCATCTTGCGGTAGCCGATGATGCAGTTGTCGCTGACCCCCAGGTGCTCCTCGGTACGGTCGGTGATGTCGCCCTGGGAGTACCACGCTACCATGTCCTGCCCGAGGACGTAATTGTGGATGTAGTTGCCGTTCTCGTCCTTCAGTGGCACCTCCACGTAGGGGATGACCTCCTGCTTGGGCACCTCGATCTCCGGCGGGAACAGATAGGCGTGGTAGGAGATGTGCCAGGTGGTCGTGTCGTCCAGCGGCACGCCAATCTGGTAGACGCGGCGGATGCCTGCCCCGCGATCCGGGTTGCGAAGATAGGGGAACACGACCGGGCTCACGCCCACCTGCCAGTTCACGTCGTCTTCGGTCTCGTCGGAGGTCATGACGCCCTTGGTCATGCCGTACTGGTTGTAAATGGTGCGGTACTTGGTGTAGGCGCCGCGCTTCATCAGCTCCTGGTGCTGGCTGAGGGCCGCGTTGGAGCGGTGCCGCGTATCGTCGGAGAGCTTGCCCTCGCGCTCCAGCACGTACTGGAAGTAGCGGCCGTGGAGGTATACGCCGTGGCCCGGGTCGCCGCCGTTCTCTACCACCTGCAGCCAGTTGCAGGGGATCATGTGGCCCATGATCTGGCGGATGCCGCCCTCCTGGCCGAACAGGTCCCAGCATGGCAGCAGCGGGGCCGGCTCCTTGCCTAAATAGGCCCACACCAGGCCGCCCATCTCGCGCGCCGGGTAGGCCTTGGTCTTGATTTTGTCCTTGAAGGTGCTGTCAGGCGGCTCCAGCGGCGTTTCGATGCAGCTGCCCTTGTGGTCGTACAGCCACCCGTGGTAGGGACAGCGCAGCCCCGTCTCTTCGGGGATGCCGTATTCCATGTGCACCGCCCGATGCAGGCAGCGCGGGCCAATCAGGCCGAGGACGCCTGAGCGGTCCTTGTACAGGACTAGGTCCTCGCCCAGGATCTTCACCCGCTTGACTGGGTTCTTCACCAGGTCCGCGCTGGCCGCAACCGGATGCCAGTAACGGCGCATGAGCTCGCCGCACGGAGTGCCTGGCCCAACTTTGGTGAGCCGTTCGTTTTGTTCTTTCGAGAGCATGCTGACCTCTTGCTAAACGTTGTCCGTCGACGGGCTCTAGTGTATCTGCGCTTCTGGTATCATCCGCCGGCAATCGTCCCAAGGGAGGAAACCATGGCTACGCGCCCGTCGTCGACCCCCGATATTGTGCTCAACCGCCGCTCGTTCCTGCGTGCTGTCATAGCCGGCGCCGCCGTCAGCGGCGCGGCTGGGCTGCTGGCCGCTTGCGGCGGACAAGCCGCCGCTCCGTCCGCTGCCGCGCCGTCCTCAGCCGCCTCGCGACCAGCTGCCGCGCCTTCGTCGGCCGCCCCGTCGGCCGGTTCATCCGCTGTTGCCGGCTCGGCTGCCGCCTCACCTGCCCGAAGCGCCTCGGCTGCGGCTTCGGCCGCGCCCGCCAATCTGCTCAAGGTCAAAGTAGGCGTGCCCGGGGTGGGCATCTCCTTCCTTCCGGTCGACCTTGGCATCGCCGCCGGCATCTTTCGGGACGAGGGGCTCGACCTGGAGATGGCCAGCATGCAGCCGCCCCTGGCCCTGGCGGCGGTTGGCGCCGACCAACTGGACTACGTCCTGACGGTAGGCGAGGGCATTCGCGCGGCGCTCAAGGGCGTTGCACCCATCAAGCTGGTGGGCGGCGTCACCAACAGCGTGGACTGGTTCCTGTACGGCAGCGGCAACGTCCGAACGATGCAGGATCTGAAGGGGAAATCCATTGGCGTCGGCGCCGCCAAGGGCGAGCAGGAGCTGGCCGTGCGGGCTGCCCTCTCCTCGGCCGGTCTCGACGTCAATCGCGACAACATCGGCTTCCGCACCGGGCTGCAAACGCCCGATCGCATCTCGCAGATGCAGCAGAACCGGCTGGATGCGGCCATGATCGCTCCGCCGGCCCAGTTCAAGGTGGACGACCTCGGCTTCCACCGGCTGAGCGACATTGGCCAGCTGGTAAAGCTGCCCATCGTTGCCTGGGCCACCTCGGATAAGAAGATCAAGACCCAGCCGGACGACGTGAAGCGGGTGCTTCGGGCCACCCTCAAGTCAGTGGACTACGTATTCACGCACCGCGATGCGGCCGTCGCCCATATCCAGAAGCAGTACGACCTGACCGCCGACCAGGCCAAAGCCAGCCTCGATCAGGACGCGGTGCTCTTTTCGCGCAACGGCGATCTGCCCGAGGATGGCATCGCCAACTGGCTCAAGGTGTTCGTGGATACCGAGGAAATCAGCGGGCCCGCGCCCGCCCCATCCAGCTTCGAAGACCTCACCCTGCTGGCCCAGGTCCAAAAGGAGCTCAACATCAAGTAGCACGTGCAGACGAACGCCAAGCAACCAATGGCGGGCGCCAGGCCCCGCCGCCACACCGCCGCTAGTCCCTGGCCGCCCCTAAACCCTAGATCAGTCCCTCTTCGAACGGCACGTCCCCGCTGATGAGCTCAGGGCTGCCCTGTCTCACCAGCACCATCTCCTCCAGCTTGACCGCCAGCGGGCTGCCCTCCTCGCCGAAGTAGCACTCAATGGCGAGCACCTGGTTCTCCCGCAGCGCGTCCTGCAGCGGCGGCTTGTCGCCGTCCACCGTCGGGTAGCCAGAGGGAGTCATGCCGATGCAGTGCGCGATGCTGTAGTTGATCATCTGCGGCGCGTACTTGTCCGGGACCTTGGGGACCCTGGCCATCGCTTCGGCGTAGCTTCGCCCGGCCTGGAAGGCTTCACGCGAGCCCACCACGTAGTCGTACGCCTGCCGGTAAAGGTCGCGCTGGACGGTCGTGGGCTCACCGGCCACGAAGAACGTCCTGGAGGCGTCGCCTCGCAGGCCACAGGCTCCCCGGCCATGCAGGTCGATGCCCACGAACTCGCCCTCCGCCAGAGGTCGCTTCGTTGGCCAGCGCCGCCACGGATTCATGTTCTCTCCGGCGCACACGTTGAGCTGCGAGATCTCCTCTCCCCCGCACTCGTACCAGGCGGAGGTGACGACCTGTGCCAGCTCGTTCTCCGTGATTCCAGGCCGGATGGCTGCCCGAAAGGCTCGCACTGTTCCCGCGTACACCTGCCCGATTTGGTGGTAGATCACGACCTCGTCTTGAGTTTTCACGGACCGGGCCATCTCCAGCACGGGCAGTGCGTCGTCGATCTTGATCCCCGCCTGGGTGAGGGCGATGAAACCGGCCGCGTCGAGGGTGTCGATGCCCAATCGCTCGCCGGCTACGCCGTGCTCGGCCAGCAGCGCGGCCATTCCCTGGCCGAAGCCCTTCAGCTTGGAGTCGGTCTGGGACTCCCAGGTAAGGTAGGAGTTGTAGAACGGCGGTCGGATGTTGGCGTGCTTCAATCGCACGTAGCCCATGTCGCGCGGGCGTACGAACGCCAGGGGTTCCCCCGAGGGTGGCACGAACACGGAGCCGCCGGGGACCTTCGTCCCGACGATGTAGTTCACGTTGACGCTATCGTCCAGATACAGCCCGCCCACGCCCCGCTCCCTCATCTGCTGCTGCACGCGGGCAACACGCTCCGCTTTGAGTCGCGCTTGGTCGAACGTTGAGGCGGCGGCTGCTGTCATGCCAATCTCCTGCTAGGAAGTGATCGCTCAGGGGAGCGACGGGCTGATCCCAATTGTGCTCCTCCTGCTGGGCCAGGAGTATAGTGTGCGCGTGTATCAAGGTCGATCTCGCCGCTTCTAGATGCTGAAGGACGGGTCCTCATGACGGTGCATGGTCGGTTGTCATAATCTGACGTGACAATGGGGGTAAATGGCTGAGCGATCGAGCGGAGTGATTCCCAATCCGGCCGGGGCGGCGGTGGACGGTCGGATCGCCGAGGACGTGGCCTTTCGCGAGCTGCTGGAGTCGGCGCCGGATTCGATCCTGATCGTCGATTCCGAGGGCCGGATCGTGCTGGTGAACCGGCAGGTCGAAGCTGTGTTTGGCTACAACCGCGAGGATCTGCTGGGCCAGCCGGTGGAGATTCTCCTGCCCGATCGCTTCCATCGGACCCACGTGGGACACCGGACGGCCTACCAGCAGGCGCCAAGGACTCGTCCCATGGGGGCGGGTCTCGAGCTATTTGCCCTGCGCCATGATGGTTCCGAGGTTCCGGTGGAGATCAGCTTGAGCCCCATCTCGCTCGATGGCCGCCAGTTCGTGATCAGCATCGTTCGGGACGTGACCGAGCAGAAGCGCATCGAGGAAGCGCAGCGCCACCAGCTGCAGCAGATTCTGGCGATCCAGCGTCAGAAGGATGAGCTGCTGGCATCGATCACGCACATCCTGAACGGCGTGAGCGACGCGATTTTTGCCGTGGACGAATCGGGCGTGATCATGCGCACCAACGCGGCGGCCTCCATGCTCATGGGCGTTCCGGAAGATCGCATAGTTGGCCGCCGCGCGCCGGAGCTCTTTCGTTGGGAAGATGAGGCCGGGCGGCTGCTGGAGGAGGATGAGTACGCTTTTCGCCGTACCATCGCCAGCGCCAGCAGCGTCTCCGTCAACAACGTCTACTTCCGGCGGTCAGATGGGAAGCGCATACCCGTAGCGATCAGCTCGGCGCTGGTGGCCGACGACGATCGTGGGGTGCGCATGGTGGTGCAGGTTGTTCGCGACATCAGCCATGAGCGCGAGGTTGAAGACCTCAAGAACCAGATCATCTCGCTCGTGTCCCATGAGCTGCGGACGCCCATCGGGCATATCAAGGGCTTCTCCAGCAGCCTGCTGGACCCCGAGGTCACCTGGGATCGGGAAACGGAGCGCGACTTCATCGCGGAGATCGACCGCGAAGCAGATCGGTTGGCCGCGCTGGTGCGCGATCTTCTGGACATGTCCAAGATCGAGTCGGGCACCGCGGTCATCGAGAAGGTCGAATCCAGCCCCGCGGAGATCACGCTGCAGGCGCTCAAGGACGTCGAGCGCTCGAGCAACCAGCATGAGCTGGTCAACCTGGTCAGCGATGAGCTGCCAAACGTGCTGGCGGATCCGGCCCAGGTCGAGCGGGTCATCGGCAACCTGGTCGAGAACGCGGCCAAGTACACGCCCGAGGGCACTGAGATTCGGGTCGAGGCGCAGCGCAAGGGGAGCATGCTGGAGTGGTCGGTGAGCGATCGCGGACCCGGGGTCCCAGCCGAATTCCGACAGCGCATCTTCGAGAAGTTCGTGCGCGTGCGGTCGGGCAATTCACGGACGCCCGGAACGGGGCTCGGATTGCCGATCTGTCGCGGCATCGTCGAAGCGCACGGAGGCGAGCTGTGGCTGGAGTCGCCTCAGACCGGCGGTTCGCGATTCGTCTTTACGATTCCGCTGGCGACGTAGGCTTGCTGGGATCTCCCAGCAGGGATGTTGCCGGGATCTGAGTTCGGCCGAGCCCCTTCACGCCGACCCAATCGGGATTGCGGCCGTGCTCGAACAGCCAGCGGTAGAAGCGAAGGCGAGCCACGTCGAAGCCCATAAGCGCCAGCTGGGTCTCGCTGATCTCCGAAGTCAGGTCCTTGTGCTGCAGCGCCGGCATTTGTGCTCTCCTTTGCTCCGCTTGGCTTGCCTGAGCAGATGGGCGGAAGTCTGTTTCTGTCACCACTGTAGGTGGCCGGGCCGATCCACCTCATAAACAGGCGATGAACGCCAGCGATCAGGAAACGTGCCGCGTTGCTTCCGAGGGCGTCTTCCTGGTCGTGCGAGCGCGGGTTGGATTTACGAGCCCTTTACAGGGCTTTGCTTTGTCCTTGCTCCGGCCATCCCTAGCTTGGGCTTGTGAAACCGGAGCACGGCGGATATGTCAGCTGCGTCTTTACTCTGCGTGGGGACTGAAGGCGGTTAGGTTGAGGGCCTCCCAGCCGGCTTCAGACCAGGAGCTTCGCGTGGCCATCCTGCGTTCGGTGCGCGACCTGATTTCACCCCCTGCCGTCGCCCCCGACCTTCGAGTTGACGTAACCAGGGGCGAAGTCATCCTCCATGGCAACTTCCCAACCGCCCGGCTGCGCCGCAGTTTGATGCGGCGCGTTCGGCGCCTGGCCGGCTCGCGGCCGGTGCATACCGACCTGGCCGATGACGAAGATCTGCAGCGCCAGGTCATGGGTATCCTGGGCGACGGCCTCACGCCTGACCGTCCGCGACCGCGTGCCTGTGTGGTCCTGGGAAACGTCTTTCTCGATTGGCCGGCGGGACAGTCCGATGAGCTGGAGAGGCTGGCCGGTGCACTGCGGTCGATTCCAGGAATCCGAGACGTCACCGTCATGGAGTGGGCACGCCACTAACCGGGACGGCGGCCAGTCTCAGATCGCAGCGGGCTCCTGTCCTCTGGGAGCAGGCTGCCGGACGAAGGCTTGTACGCGGTGCCCGGCCAGGCATGCCGTGCATACGGGCTGGCCGTCCCAACGGCTGCGGACCACCGCGGATGGGGGAACGTGCTGGCAGGTGGACCCGACGTACGTCACCTCCTGGCAGCGTGCGCAGCGAAGCTCTTCGACGGGATCACCAAGCTCGCACTGAGGCCCTTCGATCACTCGCACAGTCCACCTCGCCGGGCTGCTGTTTGCGTACGTAACTGCCACACCATTCTCCATCTTGGTCAGCTGGCATAAACAGCTCGTGAACGAGCTGTCAATGTTTGGCTAAAAGTTCTCGTTGGCCGCACTGTGCGACCGGGTTACCTCGTCCGGACCGCATGGCTGATCGCGGGCGCAGCCTCATACAGCCGATCGAGGTCGAGGCCCGTGGGGACTGGCGAGCGCTGCACGCCGACGAACTCAGGATGCCGTTCGTGGGCGACTAACCAGCGGTAGAACCGCAGGTGGGGAAGGTCGTAGCCCATGGCTACCAAGCTCAATTGACTCACCGCAGATGTCTTGGTCAAGCTTGTCGTGATCATGTCCTTCCTCCTCGCCTACCCACCATAAACATGGGCCGATGACAGGCGGCCAAACGGAAGCGAAACAGCGTATAAATTCCGCCCCGTCCAGCCCACGTTCAGCGCTTCGATGGCTCGAATTCGCGACGGCTTGGAACTCCGAAGCTCGCTGCGCCCTGCTGGTTGGCCTGGCGACGCTCCAGCTCTCGCTCCACGGCCTCCACGGCCATGCGCGCGGCGTGATCGGCCTCCTGTGCCGCCTGGCGGCTCACCAGCGTTGGCCCGTCGGGGCCCAGGTGAACTCGCAGGTTGGCCCTGTACAGCCGCTGCTGAGGCTGATGCGTGAGCACGAGGTGGGCTACCGGCTCAGAGCGGTGGGCCAAACGTCGCTCCAGGGATGAGAGCTGGTGCCTGATATGCCGCTCCTGAACGTCGTCCAAACGGAAGCCTTGTGCCGTGATGAGGACCTTCAAGCTCACCTGTCTGCTCCTCGATCGGTAACTTTGCGGAGGTTGTCTCCCCCAAGCCCATGATCGGCGCGGGGCCGGCAATACCGTGTCAAGGCCACCTCAACGTCGGGGCAACAGCTCCGCACCATCCATCTAGAAGCCGCCTACCGAGACTGAGGCTATTCGTCCTCTTCAGGCGCGACGTACGCGGGAATGATCTGCTCGAGCTGGTCCGCTTCCGGCGTGACCGGGGTCAGGTGCCGCTCCAGCTCGATCTCGGCCGAGCTGGCTTTGGGAATGGCGGGCAGCAGCTGCTCCAGACGGTCGGCTTCGGGTGCGGCCACGTTGGCAGTGGCAACGAGATCCGGCGCCACTAGCTCCGGAATAGCTGAAGATTGCTGCTCCAGCCGGTCCGCCTCGGGCGCCAGCATCGCGATTTCCGGTGGAAGCCAACCCGTCTGGTCGGCGATGTGCCCATCCTCGATGGAGGTCAAGCGCCGAATGGCGCCGCAGCGCTGCAAGATGTTCTCGACTTCCGAATAGCGGCCTCCGGCCGAGACGATCAACGCGGCCGGCGTTTTGGGCACAATGGATACCTGATCGCGCGTAAATCCGGCGCGGTGCAGCTCAGCCGCGGCCCCCAAGGCCTCTGCTTCCTCGCGGAACAGACCGGTCACGCTTGAATGAATGGCCATGACACTCTCCTTGCGATTGGCTGTCGAGCGCGGAGCTCCCTAGAGGTGAGCTCGAGTGGGAGTCTTCGATGGAGCGCGGCGACGGCCGGGCTTGGCGCTGCCCTAGACCGCGGCCGCGGGTTGTGTGGCGCTGCCAATCTTGCGCTCGACCGCTTCTACCAACGCTTGGCGGGTGATGTCGAGCGGCAGCAGTTCCAGGAGTCCTTTTGTCGCCATGTCGGCCACGTCGGCCGGGATGGCGCTTGGTCCCCAGATGAGCACAGGCAGATTGGGATGGCGTCCGGTCTCGAGCTCGAACTGGTCCTGACCTGTATAGGCCGTCGCCAGCCACGGGTCATAGATGACCAGATCGGCCTGGTGCCAGAGCGGGCAGTCGTCATACGCGTGTGACCAGCAGTCATACCGGATCTCGCTTGGCCCACCGCATACACGCACCCTGTACCCGGCATCTCGCAACCATTGAGCCATGATGTCCAGGTAGTCCCCAGGACGCTGCGCGATGACGACCGTCTTCGTGGCCTGCATGACTTTCTCCTTCGCTCCTTGCTCTCCGACAGTACGCCGCGGTTGCTTTCAGCGGCGTGAACGCGGTGTGAACAGAGCGCAACAAGCGCCGGGGGATGGAGCGGAGCCCAGGGTGCCTAGCCTCGGGCCCCTACCCCCGCGGCGCGGGGCCATAGCTCGGCCAGCGCTTTGGGCAGCGCCGCTCGCACGTCGTCGACCTCACCACGGGACACGTGGGCGGCAATGGTCGCGAATACGGCTTCGGCTACCCGTTCGGGGTTGACGTCCGGATCGTGCCCGAACGCCTCATGGATGGCGTCCATCAGGTCGGCCTTACTCAGCTTGTCGGGCTTCGGCTGGGGATCCCAGCCCTCGAAGTAGATCCCGCGTATCAGCAGCGGAAGCTGGCTGCTGAACTGCGCCGATTCGTCCAGGGGCAGTCTGTCACGCAGGGCATGGAGGGTCGCCCGCAAGGCAGTGTAGGCTCGATGTCGGTTTCGCCAACCCAACTCGGTGTCAATCCGGCGCAGCCATTCGTCGGTCGTCTGAATTGTGCTCTGGAAGATGGCCTGGGTGGTGTCCTGCATGTCGAGCCTCCTGCGTGCTATTGGTCGGGCCTGCTAGGCCTTGATCGGGATCTTCTTCTCAGCCGCCCCCGATACAGGCGCGGTGATGGTCAGCATGCCGTCCTTGAGCTCCGCCGTCGCCTTCGCGGCATCAACCGTCGCCGGCAGCTCAACCTGCCGGGTGAAGGAGCTGTGCTGCTGCTCCTTGTAGAAGTACTCCTTGTCCTTCTCCTCAGTCTCATGCTGGTATTCGCGGTGCAGCATCAAGACGTTGCCGTCGATAGACGCTTCGATCTCTTCCGGCTTGGCTTCCGGCATGGCGGCTTTGACGACGATCGATCCGTCTTGCCGGTACACGTCGATGGCGGGCTCTTCCAGCGTCCAGAAGCTGGGCCAGCTCGTTCGCCGTGGCCAATCCAGCAATCGGTTGAATACGTCTTCCACGGTGGCCGGCTCACCACTGCTATGTCGAACCACGGGTAATCTCATGGACCTTGACCTCCTTCAACGAGCTACGTGGCTGCGTCCACTCCTACCCTGTGGCGTCCACCGGAAAAGTCACATAAACGGCGCGTGCATCTGTCACAAAGGGCTCGCATTTAGCCTGCCGCGCGAACGCGGATGCGTGCGTCGACGACCGTCAGTCCGCCCTCCTCGGGATGCACGATGACGGGGTTCAGGTCCATCTCTTCGATTTCCGGCAGCTCCTCGGTCATCCGCGACACGCGCAGCAGCAGCTCGCGCAGGGCGGACTGATCGCCGGCCGGCTGGCCGCGATAGCCTGCCAGCAGCTTGGCCACCTTCACGCTGCTGACCAGCTCCGCCGCGTCCACGTCCGTCAACGGCGGCAGCCGGAAGGCGACGTCGCCCAGCAGCTCGGCGGTGATCCCGCCCGAGCCGAAGGCAAGCAGTGGACCGAACGTGGGGTCGCTCACCACGCCGACCAAACACTCGGTCCCGCCCGCCGCCATCTGCTGCACCAGCACGCCCTCCATGCCGGCTGCAAGTCCGCGTGCCTCCAGCGCCGCCGCGATCGCTCGGTAGCCCTGGCGAGCCTTTCCGGCTGAAGTCACTCCTAGCCTGACTCCGCCTACCTCGGACTTGTGGAGAATCGTGCGCGAGACGAGCTTCAGGACCGAGGGTGCACCGATGGCCTTCCAGGCGCGGGCTGCCTCCTCGGCCGAGTGGGCCACCCTGGCTGGCGGCATGGGGATGCCGAAGGCTGCCAGCAGGGCCGCCACCTCTTCTGGTCCAAGCCAGCCGGAGCCGCCTGTGCCGAGGGCGGCGCCCAGGATCTCGCGCCCGCGGGCTGCCGACATATCGTCAAAGACCAGCAGCTTGCCGGCTGGCCGCCGCAGCCAGGCGGCGCGCTCCGCGGCGTGAGCCAGGGCCCGTGCGGCGCTTTCGGGAAAGCTGTACATCGGCACTCCCGCGGACTTGAGCGCCGCTGAGTCCTGTTCGCCGCCGAAGCAGGCGAGAACAGGCTTATTCGGGAGGTCGCGCGCGGCGGCGGCGATGTGCCGGCCGAAGTCCTCGGCGTCGTGCAGCGGCAGCGGGACCAGCAGCGCAATGACGGCGTCCGTTTCGGGATCTTCCAGCAGGGCCCTGACGGCCAGCCCGTAGGTCTCGGGAGTGCACGTAGCGATGAGATCCAGTGGGTTCCCCGCCTGCGCTCCTGCCGGCATCCGCTCGCGCACGTCCGCCAGGGTGCGCTCGCTCAGCTCGGGAACCGCCAGCCCATGAGCTTCGCAGGCGTCGGCGCACAGGATGCCGAGGCCTCCCGCGTTGGTGACGATCCCGGCCCGCGGTCCCTTGGGCAGTGGTTGGTTAGCCAACAGGCCGGCCGCTTCGAACACCTCTTCCAGGGTGTCGCAGCGGATGACCCCAGCCTGGCGGAACAGCGCGTCGACCGCCTGGTTCGACCCGGCCATCGCCGCTGTGTGTGACGCCGCGGCCTTTCGTCCGGCCTCGCCCCGGCCGCTCTTGACCGCGATGATCGGCTTTTGGCCGTTGACCCGCCGGGCGACCCGCGCAAACCGCCGCGGGTTGCCGAATGACTCCAGGTACAGCACGATTGCGCGAGTATCGGGGTCGTCCTCCCACCGTTCCAGGAGATCGTTCGACGACAGATCGGCCTTGTTGCCCATGGACACGAACGACGAGATGCCGATGCCGATCTGCGCGGCGTGCTTCAGGATGGCCAGTCCCAGCGCTCCGGACTGGGAAGCGATCGCCACCACGCCCGGGGGCGGCGCGATGCCACCGAAGGTTGCGTTGAGCCACCCGTCTTGCTGCCGTACCAGGATCCCCAGACAGTTGGGGCCCACCAGCCGGGCATCGCGCGATCGGCACAACCGCAGCAGCTCTTCCTGCCGCTGCTTGCCCTCCGCGCCTGCCTCGGCAAACCCGCCGGAGATCACCACGAGCGCCTTTGCGCCGGCGTCGAGGCACTCCCGTGCAGCGTCCGGCACGGCCGGGGCCGGCAGAGCAATGACGCACAGGTCCACCTGGTCGGGAATAGCGGAGACGCGAGAGTAGGATCGGACGGACGCCACGGAGCCCGCCGCGGGGTTGACGGGGTATGCCGGGCCGGCGAACTCTCCCGCAAGCAGGCTTCGGAAGAGCTCATGTCCCACGGTGCCCCTCCTGCGCGACGCGCCCACAACGGCGATGCTGCGCGGCCGGAAGAGGGCCTCGAGCGACCGGGCCGCCGCGGTATGCATGCGCTGGTCGGCTCGCAGCTGCGCAGCAGGGCTGGGATCGAGCGTGACGCGGTACTCCAGCTCACCCTGCTCGAGCTGCCTCGAGAAGGCGAACCCGAGGTTGTTCAGGACTTCGATCATGCTGGCGTTGGCTGGCAGGACGAGGGCCAGGAAGCTGTGGATACCCTCCCGGCGCGCGTCGCTGGCCAGACGCTCGAACAGCGCCGTGCCTATGCCCCGACCCTGCTGCGTATCTTCCACCGCCAGGGCAATCTCAGCCCGTCCGGGGTCACGCAGCGGGCTGTAGGAGCCCAGGGCCACCATGCGCTCCCGCGCTTCCACCACCAGGGCGTGGCCTCCAACGGCGTAGTCCATGAGCCGGTCCGTCAGGCTCACGGCCGAGTGGAAGCGCATGGCGCGGCTGTCCGGTGAAAGGCTCTCCAATAGGGCCCGCGCTGTTGGCCTGTCGCTGGCCTGATATGGGCGAATCAGCGCTCGTCCACCGTCGCGCAGGAGGACCACGCTGGTTTCCGCTGTGCTGCTCGGCTGGGGCCATGGCCTTGTGTTCACGGCTGCCGTGTGAAGTTGCGTGGCCACCTGTTGCAGGCTACGTCGAGCCCGCTAAATGCAGCCTAAAAGGCCTCCAACACCCGCATAAACGGCTCCCGCCCGTCTCGGTTGCCAAACTTCGCAAATTTCTACTGCGTGTTTATGGATTTTTTACGGCGGCCGGGGCACGGTTACACATCGGTATCGACGACTTGCATTACGCCGCGCTGAAGGAAGAGCTTCGCCGGACCTTCAGTGACCGCTTCGTTTCGGCGGAGGGAAACGGGCTCGTTGGGACGGTGTCTCCCAACAGTGTTGAAGAGCTCCGAGATCTCGTCGATGTCGCTGCGCGGCACGCGGTGCCGCTGCTGGCGCGTGGAGCGGGGACCAGTCCCCACGTGCCGCTCGCCGTCGCTGGCTTGCAGGTTTCGTTGCGCGGGCTGCAGCGCCTGCTGGCGCTCGATCCCGCGGCAGGGGTAGCCGCTATCGAGCCAGGGATGACCTGGGGCGCGCTCATCCGCGAGCTCCAGCCCCAGGGCTGGATGCCTCGCGTCTACCCCAGCAGCCGGGCTGTCTCGACGGTCGGTGGTTTTGTGGCGCAGGGTGGTGTTGGCGTCGGCAGCTTCGAGTTTGGCTCCATTCGGCAATCGGTCGCCCGCGTTCGGCTGCTCACGCCGCAGGGTGAGCTGCTCGAGGTGGCTGGTGATGACCTTGGCTCGGTGGTAGGTGGCGAGGGCCGCACGGGCCTGATCGTCGAGGTGGATCTGCTCCTGCAGGCCTGGGCGCCGATGGAGCCACTCATCGCCGCCTTCAACTCCGTCGAGGACGTTGAGCGCTGCCTTGCCGACCTGTGGCGGCAGCCGCTGCCCGTATGGTCCATCGGTCTGATGGATCAGGCGGCCGTGTCCCTCCAGGTGAGCCAGGGCGCTCCGGTGGAGGCGCTGCCCAAGGGCCGCTGCGCTGCTCTGTTCAGCTTTCGCTGCCAGGACCGCAAGTCGGTTCTGCCGCAGCTGCGCGGCAGCATTTTGGGCGCGGGCGGAAGGGTGAGCGCCATCCGAGGTACGCACGATCAGTGGATCGACCGGTTCATGGGGCTGCAGGCCCTGGCCACGACGCCGGTTCCGCTGCAGTTCAGCCTTGGCCTGGGCAAGTTGAGGCCGATGCTGCGGGCGCTTCGGCCAGAGCTTCGCCGGCGCTTAGGGTTTGAGGCTGTGGTAGCCAATACCGCGCTTCCGATGGCGGTTCGCTTCTTTCTGCTCGAACCGCCGCGTGACCTTGCCGAGAACGTGGACGTCGCCCACGAGCTTTTGTCAATTGCTCGCTCTTTGGGCGGTCAATCGCTGCCAAGTCAGGTGCTCTCCGCCGGCTCTGACTATCGGACGCCTCGCCGCGAGGCATCCACCGAATAGCGCCCGGCCTCGGACCGTCGACGGCCGTCAGTGAGTGAGGGCCAGGGGGCCGCTCTTGTTGATGCTGCTCCAGGTACCGTTGACCACTGCCCGCACGCCGCGGATAGCCAGCAGCTCATCTCGCAGCGACTGCTCCACCGCCGGGCAGCGAACCGACCAGTCGATGTAGACCGTTCCCAGGATTGCGTGGCAGCCCTGAATCGAGGCTGCGATGTCCTCGTGTGCCCCAATCACATCGCGCACGCGCGCCAGCAGCGTGTCGTCGTCCACCAGCTCGTCGATGACTGTGCTCACGCCGGAAATCGCCTGGATCTGCCCGTCGAGGCGCAGGGCGATCTCGGCTGTGGCGACGTTGCCCCGCAGCTTCACGCAGCCGTGATCAACACTGACCATGACGCTCGGCGCGGGCGACGTCTCCACCACGTGCGCCACGACTGATTTGGCGCCTTGCAGCAGCAACTCGTCGGTTAAGGCCATCGCGTCTTCCTTCACGCCCTGGCCGCCATCCGGCTTTGGGCCTCGAGGCTCGGCAGACTGCTTCGCGCCGCGACCAGCACGGGCACGTTTGCCCGGCGAATGATCCTTTCGGCAACGCTGCCCAGGAGCACTCGGTCCAGTCCGGTTCGTCCGTGGCTCGACACCGCTATCAGGTCGAACTCGCCGTGCTCGGCGTAGTCCAGGATCTCGTTCGCGGGATCGCCGGCTGAGAACGCCCTCTCGCACGTTTGGCCCTGGCCGCCCAGATGGGTGCACAGGCTGTCGAGATAATCGCCCGCGCCAATCACGGGCGTCGCGTACCACTCGGGCGTCCTCTCCTCGGGCGCCGGCGCTTCCCCGGGCATGACCTCAAACAGCGTCAGGCTCGTGGGGACGGTGTAGGTCAGCATGAGCGCCCCGGCAAGGGCTTTCTCGGACAGTTCGGATCCGTCGAGCGCTACGAGCACCCGCAGCTGCTCCTCATGCCGGAAGCGCGCCTGTCGTGGGACGATCAGCACCGGCACGGGCGCGTGGTGGATCACCTCCATGGCAACACTCCCCAGCAGCCAGCGCTCCGCGAGCGAGCGGCTGTGCGTGCCCATGGCGATGAGGTCCGCGCGGAACCGCCGAGTGTACTCCAGAATGGCGCCTGCGGGAGCGCCGGGGATAGCTACCCCGTTGGCGCGAATGCCACTTTCGCGAAGTCGCTGCGCTTCGTGGGAAAGCTGTGTCTTGCGCTCGGCGAGGTCGTTCATCAGCGCCTCGGTCTCGGCCTGCGCCACGCCGGGCAGCGGCCTCGGAGTGAGGAGCGGCAGGGGCGGACGAACCGCCTCCAGCAGGTCGATCTCGCCGTCGCAGCGCCATGCCAGCCAGGCGGCCGCTGACAGCGCCTCGCGTGCCAGCGGTGACCGATCGAACGCTACGACTATATGCCGGTACATCTCTTCCTCAACCTCAGTGTCGGCCTCACCCCAACAACGCAGCAAGTACGCCGCCAAAACATTTCCGAAACGCCGGGGGGTGTTCGACGGAGGACTTCGGCTACGCGCGCAGCGACAGCGGCAAGGACCGGGAACGATCCCACGACCAGCGCTGCCGCCGGCCGGACAGCTGTTTGATGCGCAGGGCGCCGATAACCAGCGTGTTCTTTGCCTGGTCGGCTACGTCCGGGTCGAAGAGATAGCGCAGCGGTCCCTTCTCCGCCCGGCGCAGCGCTGCCGCTCGCTCGACAGCCCGGTCACCGCCACTCAGCTCCTCGAAGTTGCCCCGCACGATGACGCTCATCCAGTTGAGGCCGTCATCGATCTCGTCGACTTCCAGACAGATGCCATTCGGGTGGGAGCGCAGATACTCGATCTTGTCGCCCTCGATTGAGGAGAAGTAGATCGACCCGTCGTGAAAATCGTAGGAGATGGGAACGACGTACACCTGCTGCTCCGACGGGCTGTAACAGCCCAGCCGGCCGTAGCTGTTCCGCTGCAGCAGCGCTTCGCACCCCTTGCGGCTTAGCTCGTACACGCGGCTGACCTCGCTCCTCTTGTTGGGTTGCCTTCAAGGTATCCAGGGCCGGCTAACGAACTCGTAAATGCGGGCTGAACGGCCGCTAAAGGTTGCCCCTGAGCAGCGTTCTCGAGGAAAGCGGCAGGGGTGGCCCGGAACACCCGGACCACCCCTGTTGACGTCTCTCAAACCGTCCTCGGACTCAAGACCGAGACTGGCGCTCCCGAGCTCTGCGGGAGCCTGCCAGGGAAAAGGGCGGTTGGATCGGCCTGGGTGCCCTCGCCACGGAGGGCTTCACAACTCAACCTGCCACCGCACTTCTTCCACCCTGGTGCTTGGCTTGTGGATCCACCTGCCCGTCATCAGGACTGTCCTCATGGCTGGAGGGTAGAGCGCCGATCGTAAAAGACTTAGAAAAACGGCGGTAACAAATTGTTATCCCCGGGCCTGTGCTGCCGCGCCTCCGGATTGGCCGGCTACGCCGGCCACCGCTTGTGGTTAGCCGGCCGGTGGCTTGGAGGGCGCTCGGCGCTTCCTGACGATAGACGGAAGGTCGGCCTGCCAGGACCAGCTGTCCCGCCGGCCGCTCATCTTCCCAATCGTCAGCTTGCACAGCACGAGGCTTTCGGGCGAATAGGGCGACAGTCCGATCTCGAACGTGGTCCGGAGTGGGCCTCGCCGCCCGGCAGCTGGCGGCCCTTCTGGCTGCACGCGCTCGAATTCGCCCGTCACTACGACCGTGCTCCAGGTCTGGCCGGCCTCCACCTGCTCCACTTCCAGGCACACCCCTTGAGGGTGCTCCTCCAGGTAGTCCAGCTTCTGGCCGGGCACCAGCTCCAGGTAGAGCGCGCCGGGGTGGAAGGTGAACGCGACCGGAACGACGTACACCTCATCGCGGCTGGGAGAGAAGCAGCCGATCCTCCCCAGGCCGGCCCGAGCCAGAACCTGCTCGCACTGGCGCCGTGTCAGCTCCGCCATGCTGCCCTCCCTCGATCCTTCTCCAGCTGACCATATCGTATGCGCCCGCGGCCGCGAGAGGGTTTACACGCCGTTTGTGCGCCGTTAGGGGTGGCTTCATGGTCGGCTGCCTAAGGTCAAGACAAGGGACATGAGCGTTCGGCGGGTGGGGCTTCTCGTGAGCGGTGGGGATTGCCCCGGCCTCAACGCCGTCCTGCGCGCCGTGCTCAAAGCCGGAGCGGGCGAGCTGGGGCTCGAGATCGTGGGTATCCGCGATGGCTACAAAGGACTGTTGACGCCGGTGATGGCAGGTTGCCTCGAGCCCGGCGCCATGCGCGGTTTGCTGCCGCTCGGTGGCACCATCCTCGGCACTTCGCGCACCGATCCCTACCACTGTCGGGGGGCGGATGGGGAGGCTGTGAACCGATCGGCCGAGCTGTTTGCCAACGTCGCCAGCCTGGGCCTGGATGGCGTCATCGTCGTCGGCGGCGACGGCTCGCTGCGGGTGGCCCGCGACCTGCACGCCCAGGGGCTGCCGGTGGTCGGCGTACCGAAAACGATCGACAACGACATTGGACACACCGACCTCACCTTCGGCTTCGACTCGGCGGTGACGACTGCGCAGGAGGCGCTCGACAAGCTGCATACCACTGCCGAGAGCCATCACCGCGTGATGGTCGTCGAAGTGATGGGCCGCGACGTGGGTTGGATCGCCCTGGCCGCGGGCATTTCGGGTGGGGCGGACGCGATCCTGATCCCCGAGATTCCCTTCTCCCTGTTGCCTGTGGTGCAGAAGATCGACGAGCGTGACCGCGCCGGCAAGCTGTTCAGCATCGTGGTCGTCTCCGAAGGCGCCGCGCCCCTCGGCGGGGCGGCGGAATACGTCGACAAGGGCGCGCGGCGGCTGGGGGGCATGGGGGAGACGGTGGCCGCGAGTCTAGCTCGACTCACCGGCCACGAGGTGCGCGCCATCGTGCTGGGCCATCTGCAGCGCGGCGGCAGCCCATCGTCATTCGATCGGCTGCTGGCGACGCGCTTTGGCAGCGCGGCGGCCCACCTGGTCGCTCACGGCGGCTTTGGCCGTATGGTTGCTCTTCGCCGGTCGAGCATCGTCGACGTGCCGATCGCTTCGGCTGTGGCCAGGCTGAAGCACGTTCCGCTCGACGGCCAGCTGCTGCGCACCGCGCGCGACATAGGGATCACACTCGGCGAGCCGTAGCGCGCTCGACTGCCGCCTCGGGCCTGCGCCGGCAGGGGCGGCACGCCCTCAGGCCCGAACGCGCTCGATCATCAACGGGAAGTCGGCTTCCCAGCTCCAGCGGTCCTTGCGGCCCGACAACCTGTGAACCCGCACGGCCCCGAGCGTGAACGGCAATGGCGCCGTGCCGAGCTCATACGAGATCGTCTGGGTACGGGAGCCGTTGAGCGATTCGCGCAGCGGCCCATGTCTCGCACGGTCCAGCGCGGCGGGCCGCTCGCGCACCTGCTCTTCTCCCTCGAGCTCGCTGAAGAAGCCCGTGGCGATCACGCTGTACCAGTTCCGCTCGTCGTCGATCTCGTCGACCTCAAAGCACACGCCGGCCGGATGTTCCCGCAGGATGTCCAGCTTCAAGCCTGGCGCCAGGGCGAGGTAGATGGAGCCGTCGTGGTACAGGTACGACAGGGGCAGCACGTAGCTTTCTTCCCGGCTGGGTGAATAGCAGGCCAGCCGGCCATAGCGATTGCGCTCGAGGATGCGAATGGCTTCCTCTTGGGTCAGGTCGAGCATGGCGGTTCCGTTCCCCCTTTCGCCTTCAGCATGGCGGCGCTTCGCTAAACAGCGCAGCAGGGCGCCATAAATGCCGTGTCAAATGGTGCCGGGCGCTCGCTGCCCGTAGCCTGGCTGGGCGGCATGCCGCGCGGGCTGATGGCGGCTGGCGTTCCTCCGGCCGGCAGCCGATGGCCGGCGCAGCTGCGCCGGGTGCTCGTGCGGCTGCTCCAGTCCCGTGCCAATCCAGGTGACGGCCAGGACCACGATGGCGATCGAGGCCGCCGGCGGGAGGACTCGCCAGAGCCAGGCCTGGCTGGCGAACAGCAGCGGATCGTTGAACGCCCAGCCGAGCATCGTGCCCCAGCTCTTCGACGCCGGGTCCCCGAGGCCGAGGAAGGCCAGCGTCGCTTCGCCGAACAATGCGAAACGCACCGTGGTGAGCAGCTTGGCCGGTAGGAGCGCCAGCGTCCCCGGCAGGATGTGGCGCCAGGCCACGTGCAGCCGGCCGGCGCCCATGGCCTGAGCCGCTTCAACGTACGGTTCGTGGGCCAGCTGCCGGACCTGGGCCCGGACCACTCGCGCGAAAACCGGCCACGACAGCAAGGCCAGCAGCAGGATCACGTTGCGGCGTCCCGATCCGGCGATGGACAGCACCAGCATGCATAGCGGGACTGCCGGCAGCGCCAGCAGGAGGTCGCAGACGCCCATCGCCGCGCCGTCGAGCCTGCTGCTCAACCCCGCGGCAACCCCAAACAGCCAGGCCAGGGCTGTCGAGATGATCGTGACCAGCGCTGCCGTGAGCAGTGAGGCCCGCGCCGCCCACAGCCATTCGCTCAGGACGTCCTGCCCCAGGTCGTTCGTTCCCAGCCAATGGTCCCCGGAGGGCCCCAGCAGCGCCGGCCCTGCAGAGAGCCGCGGATCGTATGGCGCCAGCCATGGCGCCAGGATGGCCATGGCGACGATGCAGGCCAGGGCTATCGCCCCAATTACGGCCAGGGAAGAGAAGCCCAGCCCCCGATTAGGCCGCACGCCGTCGCTCCAGGGCCTGACAGAGCACATCGGCAGACAGGTTCACAACCAGAATTGATAGGCTCGCCAGTAGGAATACTGCCTGCAGCACTGGATAGTCACGCGCCTGGATCGACTGGAACGCCAGCAGCCCGATGCCGGGGATGGAATACAGCCGCTCGACCACGATGGCTCCTCCCAGCGTCGCCCCACCCACGGCCTGCGCCAGACGGGTGGCGCTGTAGCTCAGCAGCGGCAGCGCGGCGTTGGGGGCGGCGTGTCTCATGGCTATCGTCGTCTCCGGCAGACCCTTCGCTCGAGCCACCCGGATGTACGGCGCGCCTCGCACCTGCGCTACCGCGCCGCGCGCCAGCAGCAGAAAGGCTGCGAGGCCGGCCAGCGTCAGGGTGAGGCCCGGCAGCGCCAGGTGCAGCAGCCGGTCGGCCAGCAGGGCAAACGCATTCACGCCGCCCGATTCTGGGAATGAGGCCTGTCCGCCCTGCAGTGGGAACCAGCGCAGCGTAACAGCGAAGACGAGCGCCAGGCCGATACCGATCAACAGCTCCGGCAGCGCAGCCACAGCGGCAGCTGCGCTCACGGCGGCCCGATCCAGCCGGCCGCCCTTCCAGGCCAGCAGGCCGCCGAGCAACGATCCGCCGACGGCGGCGATGACGACGGCCGCCAGCACCAGCGACGCGGTCCACGGCAGCCGTTCCCCGATCAGCTGCGCCACCGGCGTTCCGCGGCTGATCGAGACTCCCAGGTTCCCGTGGGCCAGGTCCGACAGATAGGCAGTGAACTGGCCGAGGATTGGCTGGTCGAGGTGGTAGTAGGCTCGGAGCTGCGCCTGCGCGGCCGCCGGCAAGGTCGCCGTGGCTGAGCTCATCCCTCCCGCCGCCGATCCATCCAGTGGATCTCCCGGCAGCGCCCGCGGCAGCGCGAAGTTCAACACCACCAGCCCGGCCAGCAGCCCCGCATAGCGAACCGCGCGAGTCACCGGCCGTCTACCTCGAGGCGCCGATCATCGCGCACTGCCGGGCAGCTGCAGGAACGTCATCTTGTTGTACGGCAGCGGCATTCCATTCATCAACCCGCCCCAGGTATCCATGGGCGTGAACCGTGTGCTGTCATACAGCCAGTAGAAGCGCCGGTAGTACAGCACGATGGTCGGCAGCTGTGCGGCGATTGTCGCTTGCATGTCGTCGACAATGGTCTTTCTCGCCGCTTGGTCCAAGGTGGTGGCTTCACTGGCGCCCAGCTGGGCGAATGCAGGGTCATGAAATACGGAGCCCTGCGCGAAGTCGTTCGTCTCCTCTCCGGAATACCAGCGCCGCAGGAAGTCCGGGTCGCCGCCTACGCCAATGTGGCTGGTCAGCGCAAGCTGGAATTTCCCCTCCCGCAGCAGCTCGCTGCGCGTCTTGGCGTCGGCGCGCCGCACCGTCAGATGAATGCCGGCAGCTTCGAGCATCGGCTGCATCAGCTCCGGCTCTCGTGCGCTCGGATCCGCCAGCAGCTCCAGGTTGATCTGCTGGCCGCCAAGCGCCTCCTGCGCCTTCGCGAGATCGAACGGCACGCTCGGCAGGTTGGTGTTGAACCAGGGCGATTCCGGCGGGATGGCCCCGGCGCCACCGGTGATGGCCGGCGCTCGAGTCATCAGCTCGGCAATGCGCTGTCGGTCGAGCGCGTAGGCGATGGCCTGGCGAACAGCCAGCTGGTTCAACGGCGGGCTGTCGGTGTTGATGGCCAGCCGAACAACTGATAGCGGCTCGGTCTCATAGCTCTTCAAGCGCGGCTGATTCGCCACCATGCTCTCCGCGGAGGCATCGGTGGCCAGCACCAGGTCGACGTCGCCTTGGCGGAATGCCTGCAGCCTGGTCTCATTGGGCACGTTCAGCTGCTGGATCTCGCTCGCGTGGACCGATCCGCGAAAGTAGTCCAGGTTGGCCACGAGGCGGTAATTGCCGGTGGCCGGCTGATACTCCGCCAGCTTGAAGGGCCCGCTGCCGGTCGTCGCGTCCGGCCCGTCGTACGTATTTGGGTCGGACACCGAGGCCCACACGTGCTCCGGGATGATCGGCAGGGATCCAGCCACGTCTTCGAGGAATGGCGCATAGGGTTGCCGCAGCTGTACGGCCACGTGCGTGCCATCCAGCGCCTGTGCCGCCGCGACCACGTTGCTGCTCATCCAGCGATAGGGGTGCTGGGCATAGTAGGCGAAGGAGAAGGCCACGTCCGCGCTCGTCAGCGGCTGCCCGTCCTGCCAGCGCACGCTCGGCGCCAGTGTGAAGGTGTACGTCCGGCCGTCGGCCGAGACGTCCCAGGATGTTGCCAGCCAGGGGATGATGCCATGGCTGTCTTTCCAGGTCAGCGTGTCGTACATCAGGCTCAGGAGCGCCGCTCCTCCTGGTCCGGCGGTCGATACTCGGAAGGGCGTCGGTACGCCAACGTCCGCCCAGGCGATCCGCAGCAGCGGCACATGAACGTGGCCCACGTGATCCGCCATGCTGCCCGAGGCGGCTTCCTCCGCGGTCCCCGTCCCGCATCCCGCGAGCAGCAGGCACGCCAGCGCCAGCCCAACCGCGCCTCTGACCCCTGACCCCTGACCCCTGAATCCTCGTTCCTTCATAACGTCTCATTCGCCAGGGCCAGGTGTTGGGCCGTGTAACGGCGTAGGCGGCTTACCTCGTCAGCGTCCAGCACCTCGCATATCCAGCCCCAGTGCAGCGACACCGGCGTGCCCTTGGCCAGCCGTCCCGCGAAGCCTCGCCCATCCAGTCGGTAACGCGCCGCCTCTACGATGCTCGTTGAAAGCGCCAGCCGGCCGTCCTCCAGGGCCAGCCGCTGCCGCTCTACCAGCGCCTCACCGCCCAGGTCCGCGACTACGGTTCCCCAGCTTATGCGGCAGGCGTCCATGGTGGCCAGGGACATGCTCCGGTCACCCGCCCGGCTGTGGACGTCGAACACATGGAAGTTGTGATGCGGCCGGGCCCCCGCTGGGGCCTTGCCGGCCACCCATTTGAGCGCCTGCGGTGGCAGATGCCCGGCAAACCGGGCGACCAGGTCGTCGTACAGCTGGCGCATCTCCACGCGCTCCAGCAATTCGTTGCCGATCCAGTAGGCTTCGACGACCCGCTCGTCGAACGGATCCGCGAGCCCGTTGGTCCGCGCGATCAACTTCAAGTAGGGCAGCGCGCCGCTGAATTTTCGGAGCATCGGCTCCAGGCCCGCATCGGTCTGGCCGGCCGCCGCGTAGTCCATCAGCGCCCGGGCATCGTCGCCCCCGCAGTAGCCCAGCTGATTGGGCATGAAGGCGTAGTGCACGAACCGCAGCAGTCCCCTATTCGCCACCAGCGTGCTCACTGCCGCCGCTCCTCGACGTCCCCAACGAGGTCTTGCTGCTGGTACAGGGCGTCGAGCTCGGCCAGGGCTGCCTGGATGGCCAGCGCTTCGTCCGCCTCCACCCGGCTCAGTGCGAGCCCCGCATGGTAGAAGACGTACTGTCCCACGGCCGCGTCCGGGATACCAAGGAGGGACACCGGTTCCGTCCGGTCTTCCAGCCACGCCGTCTCCCCTTCGATGCGCACGATCCGCGCGGGGGCTCCTCGGCACATGAACGCACTCCCTAGCTCAGCTTCTCGGTCGAGCGTAAAACCGGTGTGCTAGCTGCACCATGAACGCGCAATCAACGCTGTATAAACGCCGGCGCAGGCTCTGCCGTCGCGGGCAGGCCGGCTCCGAAAGCGACCTGCCTAAAAAGCGACCGGACGAGATGCTAGAATGTGTCTGAAAGAAACAACCGGACGCGCGTTCCGGGGAGGCCGAACATGAATACCGAAGATCGCTGCCACGTGCGCAATTGCCCAAGCGCGAGCGCCATCAGCCTGAAAGCGGTCCGCCTGTGCTCCATGCACTACCTGGCCCTCAAGTCGCTGGCCGCGGCCGGCGGACAGTCGATCTACGACGGCCATCTGAGCGATCTGCTGGCCCAGCTCAGCGCCGCCGAGCGACCTCGCCGCCGCCAGCAGGCCGTGGCGCGCTAGGCGCGTCGCATCGTCGGCTCGCCGCTCCTCCGGAGTCCTCGGATGGCGCTAGAGGGCCGCTCCGTGCTTTCCGGCGCCCTATCGATATGGCCGGCTGGCTTCGCGTCCACGACCTACGTGGCCGCCGACGGGTCCCCTCCCGCGCATTGCAGGTAGTGCTCGACGGTGGGAAAGGGATCGTAGAAGTGATGGAGCAGTCGCTTCCACTCCTCGTACGCCCTGGACTGTCTGAACCCCATGGTGTGCGCTTCCACGCTCTGCCAGCGGACGAGGAGAACGTACTTGTCGGGCTGTTCCAGACAACGTCCGAGTTCGTGAGAGACATAGCCGCCAGCCGTGCTGACGATCGCGCTTGCCTCTCGGAACGCCCTCTCGAAGTTGTCCCCTTGGTCGGGCTTGACGTTCAGGATCGCGACTTCTAGCACCACCGCTGCATGATACTCACCGGGGCCTGTTCTCGAGGCCTTCGGCGACCAGCCTTCGACCAGCCTCCGGCGTCTAGGCTACGTCCACGTACCTGAGTACCAGCTCTGGCCCTTGCGGGTGATCGTGCGATTCGCTGCCGCACGAAGGGCAGGCTTCGGAGCCCGCCTCGGATAGCTCGAACGTCTCGCCGCAGCTCCAGCAGCGGACGGTGCCCGGCTGCTGCTCGAAGGCCAGCGCCGCGCCGGCTGCCGGCGTGCCGGCGCTCAGTGCCGCGAACAGGGTCTCGACCACCTCGGGGGTGACGTGGCCGCCCGGCGTGATAGCGAAGGTGAGTTGCTCGATGCTGCCGGCTCCGGCGTCTTTCGCCGCTCGGACGGCGGAGTCGATAGCCTGCTGCACCAGGCCGACCTCATGCATGGCGCACCTCCGCTCTTCGATCGATTGCCTGCCACCGATCGAGCTGCTCGAGCGCAGCTTCGACCAGCATCGGAAGCGCCTGCTCCACCGCTTCGGACGTTGCGGTGCCCAAGCTGACCCGATCCGGCTGCAGTCCCAGCACGACCACGTCCTCGGGCTGCTCGCCCAGCATGCGCATGGCCAGCAGCAGGTCGCCCAGACCCAGGCTGTGGGCGCTGCCCTCGCCCTGCATCGCGGCGAGCGCCTCGCCGTCCACCCGCAGCAGCTCTCCCGGTGCCGCATCGAGGTCGATGGCGTCGATGACCAGCAGCCGCCGTGCGCCCGCGGCCAGGCTCAGCAGCTCCAGGCCCATAGTTCCACCGTCGATGGCCTGCGCCTCCGGGTCGAGCCGGCCACTGGCCAGCAGCCGGCGTAGGGCGTGGATGCCCAGCCCCTCGTCGGACATGAGCACGTTGCCCAGGCCCAGGACGATCGTCGGCCGTGTCACTTTGCGGGCTCTCCGTTGGGTGCGGCATCCTGCTCGATCTCAGCGGCATCCTGTTCGACGACCTTCGCCGGCACGAACTTGTGGCCGCTGAAAATGCTGCCCATCAGGCCGTTCGCCTCTTCGATCGCGACCAGCAGCGCGCTGTACACGTGATGAATGGTGAAGGCGAAGGAGATGAACATCAGGAAGTAGTGCGTTTCGCGCAGGTACTGGATGTTGATGAGCCGCGGCAGCCAGCCGAACATCGTTCGCAGCGGCTCAGTTCCCAGCACCCATTCGTACAGCGCAAAGCCGGTCAGGATCTGCACCAGGAACAGCAGGTACACCAGCAGGTACATGCCTGCCGCCAGCGGGTTGTGTCCGACCTCCTGCGGCGCCACCCAGCGCAGGAACAGGTAGTACTTCAGCATCTCGCGCAGGCCCCGGCGCTGTCGCCTGGTCACGGGTACGAAGGCCTTCCAGCGCGCGTAGACGTTGCCGACGAAGAACCAGTAGATGCGGACCACGAAGGCCATGCTGAACACGAACGCGGTCACCTCGTGGATGAAGCGCATCGTCGCCAGCGTGAAGGCGGCCTGGCCTCGCACGATGAAGAAGGGGTTGTGCAGGTAGTAGCCGGTGACCGAGAGCACGATCATCGAGAAGAAGATCAGCCAGTGCACGGCGCGCACGGGAAGCTCCCATACGTACACCCGCACCAGCTCGTCACGCTTCGGCCGATCTTCGGCGGGCTGCTCGGCCGACAGCCCCAGCGGTCGGATGGTGGCAGCCACGGCTACAGCACCTGCACTTCGGCGATGGACCGTTTGCGTGGGTCGACCACGTGCACGGCGCAGGCCAGGCAGGGGTCGAACGAGTGCACCGTTCGCAGGATCTCGAGAGGACGTTCGGGGTCGGCGATGGGCGTCTTCAGCAATGAGGCCTCGTATGCGCCGCGCTGGCCCTTGGCGTCGCGGGGCCCGGCGTTCCAGGTGCTTGGGACCACGGCCTGGTAGTTGTCGATCTTCTGGTCCTCGATCTTCACCCAGTGTCCCAGCGATCCGCGCGGCGCTTCGTGCCAGCCGAAGCCCTGGGCCTGCTTGGGCCAGCTGGCCGGATCCCACAGCCGCCCGTCGTGCACCTGCAGCTTGCCGTGACCCAGGTTGTCGGTAAGCTCGTTCAGCCAGCTCTGCAGCTGGTTGACCATCAGCTTGGCCTCGATGGCGCGTGCCGCCACTCGACCCAGCGTGGAGAACAGGGCCGCTGGTGGGGCCTTGAGCTGGGCCAGAACGGCGTCCACCGTCTGCTTCACCGCGGGAACGCCCGAGGCGTAGGCCACCAGCGTACGCGCCAGCGGCCCAACTTCCATCGGCTGATCCTGGTAGCGCGGCGCCTTGAGCCAGGAGTATTTCTGATCGGTGTTCAGGAACTCGAACGGCGGGTTGGGTCCGCTGTACCTGGGGTTGGTCTCCCCGAGGAAAGGATTCTTGCCGGACTGGTCGCCCGTTCCGTAGTCGTACCAGGAGTGGGTGACGTACTCGCTCACATTGTCCGGAGCGAAGGGGTTCACCCGGCTCAGGTCGCGGTTCAGCACGATGCCCTGGGGGAAGAAGTATTTGCTGGCGTCGCGCACGGCTCCCCCGGGGAAGTCGCCATAGGCCATGAAGTTGCCCAGCCCTTCGCCCAGCCCAAACCATTCCGGGTAGAAGCTCGCCACGGCCAGCACGTCCGGCACGTACACCTGCTCGACGAAGGCCTTGGCGATCTTGAAGCGCTCGGCGATGAAGCTGAGGCGCTCCAGGTTGATGGTGGCGTCGGGCTCGTTGGGGTCCATCGACGTGGCCATGCCGCCCACCAGGTAGGTCTGAGGGTGAGGATTCTTGCCTCCTAGCATAGCGTGCACGCGGATGACGTCACGCTGCCAGTCCAGCGCCTCGATGTAGTGCGCCACGGCCATGAGGTCCGCTTCGGGCGGCAGCTTGTAGGCGGGGTGGCCCCAGTAGCCGCTGCTGAACAGGCTGAGCTGGCCGCTGTCCACCAGCGCCTTCACGCGGTCCTGCACCGTCTTGAAGTGGGCCGGACTGGAGCTCGGCCAGTCGGAGATCGACTGAGCCAGCTGCGCGGTCTTGGCCGGGTCGGCCTTCAACGCGCCGGTCACGTCGACCCAGTCGAGCGCATGCAGATGGTAGAAGTGGATCACGTGGTCCTGCACGTTCTGGATGCCGCCGATCAGGTTGCGCACCAGGCGGGCGTTGTCCGGAACCTCGATGCCCAGCGCGCTCTCCACTGCTCGCACTGAGGCGAGCGCATGGACCGTGGTGCAGACGCCGCAGATACGCTGCGCCCAGATCCACGCTTCTCGTGGATCGCGGTGCCGCAGGATGAGCTCGATGCCTCGGAACATCGTTCCCGAGGACCATGCGTCGGTTACGGCTCCGCCGTCGACCTCCGCCTCGATGCGTAGGTGGCCCTCGATGCGTGTGACCGGGTCGATGGCGATGCGGGTCATTCGGGCTTCTCCTCGGTGGCCTGGATGGCCGGCGTCTCGGCCGGCAGCTTATTCGCGTCGGGCTTCTCTACGGCCTCTTTGGGTCGCACCTGGGCACGCACCGCGGAAGCGACGCCATGAGCCCCAAAGGCCAGCGCCGTGGCCGCGGTGATGCCGAGCCCAACCTGGCCCGCCGTCACGTCGGCGCCGAAGCCGGGCACGTTGGGCAGACGGTTGTAGAAGGGGTCCATCGTGTCCCAGAAGCGCGGTCCGGCACAGCCGATGCAGCCGTGGCCCGACTTCACTGGCCAGCTGGTGCCGTCGTTCCAACCCACGCGCGGGCAGTTGTAGTTGGTCTGCGGGCCCTTGCAGCCCATCTTGTACAGGCACCAGCCCTTGCGGTGCCCTTCGTCCCCCCATTCCTCGACGAAGCGCCCGGCGTCGTAGTGCGCCCGGCGCTCGCATTGGTCGTGGATGATGTTGCCGTAGGCGAACAGTGGCCGCCCGTACTGATCGAGCGCCGGCAGCTCCTTGAAGGTCAGGTAGTGCACCAGCACTGCCACGGTGTTGGCCGCGTTGTGAGGACAGCCGCCCAGGTTCACCACCTTGATGCCTGGCACGGCCTCCTGAACGCCCACCGCCTCCGTTGGATTGGGCGCTCCGCGAACCAGGCCGCCATCCCAGGCGCAGGCGCCGACAGCGATCGTCGCCGCGGCGTTGGAGCACACCTGGCGAGCGATGTCCAGCGCCGTTCGTCCGCCCACGGTGCAGAAGACGCCACCCTGGCCCATAGGGATGGCTCCCTCGATCACTGCCAGGTACTTGCCCTTTTGCTCCTGTATGACCTTCTCCATGGCTGCCTCGGCCTGCTTGCCAGCCCCTGCCATGACGGTTTCGTGGTACTCGAGTGAGAACAGCTCGAGCACGATGTCGGCAATGGCTGGATGGCTGGAGCGCAGCAGCGACTCGGTGTTACCCGCGCAGTCCTGGAACTCGCGCCAGATGAGGATGGGCCGATCCGCCCCCTCCAGCGCTGCCTGCACCCGGGGAATGAACCGCGGCGGTAGGGCCAGCGTGGCGGTCATCGCGGCGCAAAAGCCCAGGAAGGTCCGCCGCGAGATGCCTCGCCGCTCCAGCGCGGACGGGAGATCGGAATCGAATTGGAACATCATCTACTCCTTACGGGGGCGCTAGGCGCTAGGCGCGGGTCGCTAGGCGCTGGGCGCTGGGCGCTGGTCGCTAGGCGCTGGTCGCGGGTCGCTGGAGAACGTGCGTGTAATGGGGAGGAGGGCAGAGGGCCTCCTTCGATACCTCGTGTTAGCACCCCACGACATCCAGCGACCAGCGACTAACGCCTTACGACTTAGAAAGCGTGCGTGTAATGGGGAGGAGGGCAGAGGGCCCTCCTTCGATACCTCGTGTTAGCACCCCACGACATCCAGCGACCAGCGACTAACGCCTTACGACTTAGAAAGCTGTCGCTTGACGTACTCCAGGATCTCGACGTGCTTGCGGTTGTCGGCGGCCATCGAGCTCACCAAGATTTCCAGCAGACCCGAGTGGATCTTGCTGACTCGGTGCTGCAGGTTGGCCAGCTCGGCCAGGCTCTGGCGCTCGACTGCCAGGAATTTCTCGGTCTGCTCCAGCAGCGCGGCGCGGCGCTCGTCCGAGCCCTCCACGGAGGGCAGCGCTGGCCGGTCGTGCAGCCACAGCACCGACTGCCGAACGTCGTTGGTCATGAGCTCCATCAGCCGGCGATGCCGCTGCTCGTCTTCGAGCACCAGCCCCATCAAGAAGCGCACGCCCTTATCCGGGGTGGTCTCCGCCGCGCGTTCGTACTCCTTGAGCAGCTCCCGCTCTTCGGCTTCCTGCGCCTCCAGCTGGTCCAGCAGCTGCTCGATCTCCGACTTGCGCTCACTGGTTGTGAGCTCGGTCGGCATTCCCGTCGCCAGCAGGGCATCCAGGAACACAGGACTGGAGTCTGTCGTCGTTGCCATCGGTTTGCCTCCTTACGTTTCTGCTGCCATGCTGCCCTCCGGCGGGTAAACATGGCCTAAACGGCCTGTGAACGGAGGCGCAAACATCGATCCCTTGCCTAAGCTCAGATTGAAGCGAGCGCTCGGCGGTGCGCCTTGGCACGCACCTTCGCAGTCGCCTGTTGAGGCCGGGTCACGAGGACAGGGACCGGCGAGTAGTGCACCACGCCGTTTGCCACGCTGCCCATGACGGCGCGCGCGATCCCCCCACGTCCGTGCGATGCCATGGCGATGGCCCAGGCGTTGCGCTCGAACGCTATCCGAGCAATGGTGATGGACGGCGCGCCGAGCCGGGCTTCGCTGTCGATGCGCAGGCCCTTGTCCTGCAGCTGCCGCTCGACCGTCGCCAGGTATTCGCGGGCGTATTGCAGCAGCTCGTCCGGGCCCACCTCGAGGTAGAGCTCCGTTCCGCCGTAGGCCGATGGAGTGGGGGGAACCACCACCTGCACCAGCAGCAGGCTTGCCCCGAGCCGTCCGGCCAGCTCGGTCGCGGCGGGCAGAGCCTGTTCGGCCAGGTCGGAGCCGTCCAATGCCACGACAACGCTGCGCTCCTGCTCTCCCAGCCACGCGGTCTGGCACGACGCCGGAACCAGCAGAACCGGGACGCTGGAGCGCTGCAGCACGCCCTGGGCTACGCTGCCGTAGATCCAGCGGCCAATACCGCTGCGCCCGTGAGTGGACATCACGATCGCGTCTGCACGGCGAAGCGCCGCCTCCTCGGCGATAGCCTCGGCAGCTTCTCCGAGGAAGGCGTACGGCTCGACCTTCAGGCCGCCGTCGCTCAGCCGGTCGGCGACCGCTCCCATGTTGCGTTCGGCTTGCTCCACGGCCTGCTGCTGCGCGAGGGACGGGATCGTCCCGGCAACGCCGTGAATCTCCGTCGCCTGGAGCAGCATCAGCCTTCCCGAGCTCGCCTTTGCCAGCTCGACCGCGTAAGGCAGCGCCTTTTCCGCGAGGGCCGAGCCGTCGAGCGGAACCAAGATTCTCTGGAACATCGCCGGGACCTCCAACTGCTGGCCAAAATCGGGCGAGACGGCCGAACTGCCTTTCCCCCATCCACGGTAGGCCCGCTGGGCTCACGCGGCTATCAACGCCGTGTGAACTTCTCGAAAACGCGCGGACAGCCGGCGCTTTCCTTTAGCCGATGTTTATACGCAGTTCCCAGGCTTGTAACGTGGGACAGGGCATCGTTGTCGATGTGAGCCGTGCACGAACGGAGAAGTCATGTCAATAGCAAAAGTGGTCATCGTTGACGACGAGCCGAACCTCGTTAAGTTCGTTTCACAGAACCTTCGGGCTCGGGGCTACGACGTGGCCGACGCCTCAAACGGATTGGAGGGCGTTGAGCTGGTGCGCTCCTACAAGCCGGACCTGCTCATCCTGGACATCGGACTGCCGGGCATGGATGGGTTCGAGGTGTGCAGCTACGTTCGCAGCTTCTCGGACACGTCGATCATCATGCTCACCGCGAGCGGCAACGAAGGCGACAAGATCCGAGCGCTGGACCTCGGCGCGGACGACTATCTGACCAAGCCGTTTGCCATCGGCGAGCTGATGGCTCGGGTGAGAGCGGTGATGCGCCGAGCACAGCGCTCGGCCGAGGCGCAGGTCCGCCATGAGGTGGTCGATACGGGAGATTTCAGGGTCGACTTCCAGCACCGTCGTGTGACGCGGCAGGGAGTTGAGCTGAAGCTGACACCAACCGAGTACTCGCTGCTGGAAGAGCTGTTGACGCGGCCTGACGTGGTTGTGACCCACCGCCAGCTGTTGACCAACGTGTGGGGGGCCGAATACCGCGACGATACGGAATATCTACGGGTGTACATGGGCCGTTTGCGGCACAAGCTCGAGCCGGATCCGGCGAATCCGAGGTATCTCCGCACCGAGCCGGGTGTCGGCTACCGTTTCACGCCGTCGGCTGCGCCCGTCGCCGCCGGCTGATACTGTCCATCGGAACCACAGTGACAGGGCAGCAGCTGTTCTGTATATTCGATATAAGCTGAATACACTGAACATGAGCACCAGCGCAGGATTGGCCGAGACCGCGGCCAGCGAGCACCAGGAGCGGCTCCGCTGCATCGAAGATTTCGGCCAGCTGTTCGAGCGTTATGGTGTCAGCCTCACCGTCGGCCGGGTATTTGGCCTGCTGCTCATGAGTGACGTGGCCCTGAGCCTGGACGACATGGCGTTGCAGCTGACTGCCAGCAAGAGCGGGGTCAGCGTCGCTGCTCGGGACCTGGAGCGGCTGGGTGTTGTGCGCCGTAATCGCCTGCACGGCTCCCGTCGCATCACCTATGAGGCGAGCGACAACTTCGAGCCCATTTTCGAGGCGCAGTTCGATCGTATTCGGCAGCAGCTGGCTATTCTGCGACGAGCCGACAGCGCGCTGGCGCGAGGGCGGGCGAAGGCCCGGCTGCGCAGCATGAAGGCGCTGCACGAGTTCTGGCTCGGAGAAAGCGAGGGCCTCATGGCGCGCTGGCGGGCGAAGCGCGCGGCCCGCATCGGGCAGCGCCAATGACCGCGCCCTCGGCAACTCGCCTGCGCACACGATCGCTGCGCCGGGCGCTGCTGGTGCTGCTGCTGCCTGCCCTCCTGGCGACCGCCTGCGGGGGCACTCCGGACGTCGTGTTGAATGCTTCGGCGCCCTTCGCCTATCCGTCGAACGTTGGCTCGTCCCTGGAGCGGGTCGCGGTTATCGTCACGATCAGGGACAACTCCCCGGACGATCTGGCCATCGATCCCAGTGAGTTCGCGGCGCGCGACGCAAGCAGCCGCATCTACCCGGCCAATCCCGCGGCCACGACCGCCGACGCTGCTCAGGTTCGCGCCTCGGCCGGCCAGCTGGGAATGAACGGGGTGCTGCCGCTGCCCGTGATCACGCTGCGCAAGGCGGACGTCCTGTCTGGCTTCGTCGTGTTCGACGTACCGGCGGGGGTGCGGCCGGTCGCGCTCATCTTCAGGCAGACGGATACCGACACGATCGTGGCGCTGCCGGCGGCGGGCTGACGGGAGTGGAGCCATGGCCGCTGTAATCGAGACGCGCCGACTGTCGAAGCGATATGGACGGCAGTTCGCCCTCAAAGCCCTCGACCTCGAGGTAGTCGAGGGCGAAGTCCTCGGTTACCTGGGCCCGAACGGCTCAGGCAAAACCACCACCATTCGGCTCTTGCTGGGACTCATCGAGCCCACCTCGGGTGGCGCGTCCGTCTTCGGCCTCGACGCCCAGCGCCAGGCGGCGGCCATCCACCGGCGGCTGGCTTATGTGCCGGGCGAAGCCAACCTGTGGCCTTCGCTGACAGGCCGCGAGACGCTGGCGCTGCTGGGGCGCATCCACGGCCGCGTGGACGCGGGTTACCGTGACCAGCTCATCCAGCGTTTCGACTTCGATCCGTCCAAGAAGGTCCGCTCCTATTCGAAAGGCAATCGCCAGAAGGTGTGTCTCATCGCCGCGCTGGCCACACGCGCGGACCTGCTGGTGTTGGATGAGCCCACCGCCGGGCTCGACCCGCTCATGGAGCAGACCTTTCGCGAGTGTGTGCGCGAGGCCAAGCAGCGAGGCCAGACGGTGTTCCTGTCATCGCACATCCTCAGCGAGGTCGAGGCCCTGTGCGACCGCGTGGCGATCCTGCGTCTTGGCGAGCTGCTGGAGATCGGGACCCTGGCGGATCTGCGGCATCTCTCGGCGGTGTCCGTCGACGCCACCTTTGGCGGCGAGCCTCCGGACGTGAGCGCTGTGCCAGGTGTGACGGGCTTTCAGGTGGAAGGCGGGCGGCTCCGCTGCGAGGTCAGCGGACCGATCGGCCCGCTGCTGCGGGTCCTGGCGCAGTCGGACGTGCGGGAGCTGCTCAGCACCAAGCCGTCGCTCGAGGACCTGTTCCTCTCGCACTACGCGAGCGCCGCGCAGTGAGCGTCGTGGCGGCGGATCTGCCCCTGGCCCCGGCGAGCAAGCAAGCGCAGTCTCGGCTCATGGTCGCCAGGCACGTGGAACGGAGCGCTCGGCTTTTCGCGTTCGTGTGGGGGCTGGTATTCGGGCTATTTGTCCTGGCCACGGTTCGATCGTTCGTGACGCTCTATCCCACCGTCACCTCTCGGCTCAAGCTGACGAGCTCGCTGCAAGCATTCTCCGCGCTGCTTGGCCCGCCGTACCACGCCGAGACCGTGGCCGGCTTCACGAGCTGGCGCGTGCTGACGGTCATCACGATCATCGGCGCGATCTGGGGGCTGCGCACCAGCACCGGGCTGCTGCGCGGACAGGAGGACCTGGGACAGTGGGAGCTGCTGCTGGCCGGGCCCAAGACCAAGCGCGGCGCGGCGGGCGAGGCGCTGCTGGGCCTGGCCCTGGCGGCGGCCGAGCTGTTTGCCGTGACGGCGGTGCTGACGCTGGCCGCGGGCACGCTGCCCGGAGCCCATTTCGGTACCGGCCCGTCCCTGCTGTTTGCCGCTGCCCTGGTAACAGGCGCCGTGATGTTCCTGGCCATCGGATCGCTGACCAGCCAGCTGAGCGCGACGCGGGGGCAGGCCAGCTCGCTTGCCGTGGCCGTCCTCATCGTCTCATTCCTGGTGCGGCTCGTGGCCGATTCCCGAACCGATCTCGGCTGGCTGCGCTGGCTCAGTCCCGTCGGCTGGATTGAGAATCTTCGCCCCCTGCGCGGGACCCAGCCGCTGGCGCTGGTGCCGATCGTAGCCACGGTGGTGCTCTGCGTCGTGCTGTCGCTGCTCCTGGCTGGCCGGCGGGACCTGCAAGCTGGCATGCTGCGTGAGAACGGAGGACGGGCCGGCCGGGGCATTTGGCCGGCGGGCCCCACTGGTCTGGCCATGCGGTTGTCGCGGGCAGCGGTGCTCGGCTGGCTTGGCGGGCTGGCTGTGATGTCGGGGGTCTACGGGCTCTTGACCCGCTCCTCGGCTACGCTGCTCGCCAGCTCCCCTCAGATCGCCGCTGCTCTGGCCCGCTTCGGCGCGCATAGGGCATCCGAAAGCTTTCTGGGCGCCATGTTCCTGATGTACTCGGTGCTCGTCGGGGTGGTGGCCGCCAGCCAGGTGGCCGCTATTCGAGACGAGGAGGCGAGTGGGCGGCTCGACAACCTTCTGGCGCGGCCCGTTCGCCGCATCACCTGGCTGGCCGGGCGAGCCGGGCTGTCGCTGCTGCTGGTGGTCCTGGCCGGAGTTGTCTCAGGCGTGTTCAGCTGGGTGGGCGCGGCCAGCCAGCACAGCGGAGTTGCGCTGTCGAAGCTGCTCGAGGCGGGGTTGAATACGCTTGCGCCGGGAATCTTCGTGCTGGGCGCCGGGCTCCTGGTGTACGGGCTGCTTCCGAGATTCGCGGCCGTGGCCGCCTACGGCATTGTCTCCTGGTCGTTCCTGGCCGAGCTCGTCGGATCGCTGTCCAAGGGCGCCAGCTGGCTGCGTGATTCCTCGCTGTTCGCGCATATCGCCCTGGCGCCCGCCGCCCAGCCGGACTGGGGCTCGGCCGCCGCGATCATCGCGCTGGGCGCTGCCGCTGCCGGCGTTGGCGCAGCCACCTTCGTGGTGCGAGACCTGGAGTACGCCTAGCCATGCTCGGTTCAAACAGAGGAGGCTTGCAAATGGCTCGTCGAACTGCGGCTCCCGTGCTTCTGGCTGCGGTCGTAATCCTGGCCGGCTGCGGACGCCCGCCGGCGATGGGCGCCGCCCGTGCGGGTGTGGGCACTATCGCCACGACGCTCGTCTACACCGGCGACGTGGCTCCGCGATGGACGGTCGACATCGCTTCCGATACTCCCGGCAGGGTCGTCAGCGTTGGCGTGAAGCAGGGCCAGGCGGTACATCAGGGCGACGTCATTGCCGAGCTGGACAAGCGCGATCTGCAGGATGCGGTTGCGCGAGCGGAAGCGGACGTGGCCTCCGCCCAAGCTGGCCTCGCCTCGGCTCAGGCCAAGCTGGATTCCGTCCTGGCTGGTCCCCGTGTAGAAGATGTGGCCGCTGCGCGAGCGAGCGCCGCGGCGGCCCAATCCGCCGTGGACAATCTGGCGCAGGGCCGGCCCGAAGCTGTGGCTCAGGCCGAGGCCAGCCTGGCGGCTGCCAAGCAGAAGCTCGCCCAAAGTCAGGCAGGTGGGCGCGACGAGGTCGTGGCCCAAGCGCAGGCGAAGCTCGACGGCGACACCGCGACGCTGAACAAGCTGCTGGCCGGTCCCGTGCAGCAGGACGTGGTCAACGCTAGGCTTGCCGTCGAGGCCGCCAAGGACCACCTCTTTGCCGACCAGACGGCGTACGATCGGCAGGTCGGCTCGGGACTCGCCAGCAAAGAGCAGCGCCAGGCAGTCCTCGACGCCGACCAGGTGGCTATCGACCAGGCCAACACCGCGCTGGATAAGCTGCTGGCGCCGCCCCGGCCGGAGGACGTGGCCACGGCCAGGGCTGCCGTCGAAGCTGATGCTCAAGCGCTCGCGGTCGCGCGCCAGCCGAATACCCAAGCAGACATCGCCCAGCTCGAAGCCGCCGTTGAGCAGGCCCAGGCTGGGCTGGCCCAGGCCCGGCAGCCTGGCAGCGCGGCGGCGATCGCGCAGGCGCAGCAGCTTGCTGCTGCCCAGCAGGCGCAGGCGGCGAAAGCCGCTCATCCCTACACCGACCAGGACGTCGAGCAGGCGCGCGCGGCGGTGGACGTCGCCAGGGCGGCCATGCAGTCGGCGGCCGCGGCCTCACAATCGGCTCGCACCGCCCTCTCCAACGCCACGATCACCGCCCCCGCGACGGGCCTCATCAGCAGCGTGCCGGCGGCGGCCGGCTCATTGGCCGGGCCCGGCGTTACCCTCGCTACCGAGATCTCGACGGACTTGGAGGTAGCCTCGGGCGTGGCCCAGGACCAGGTGAGCCAGCTCCGCGAGGGCCAGCCAGCGTCTATCCTTGCCGGCTGCGCCCTCACGCCCGGCCAGGTGGCGAGTGTCGCGCCAGCCGCGGATGCCCAGACGCGCACGTTCCCCGTTAAGGTCCAACCCGCCGCGGCGGCCGCTCCGCTGCGGGCCGGAATGACCGTCACCGTGCGCATCGAAACCGCGCGCGTCGAGCGGGCAGTCCTCATTCCGGCGATCGCCGTTCAATCGCGTGGTGGGCGCCAGGTGGTGTTCGAGGCCGCGGACGGTAAAGCGAAGATGACCGACGTACGAACGGGCGTTAGCGATGGGACCAACGTACAGATCACGGACGGCATCCACGAGGGGGACGTCGTGCTGCTGCCTGGTGGCGCACAGCTCGCGGACGGCCAGCCGGTCACCGTAGGAGAGCCGTCAACGCCTGCCGGCAGCGAGACTGCCGCCTCCGCCCCTCAACAGCCGGCCTGCGTCGGTGGCGCCGGCTAGGCCGGTTCCCTCCAACCCGCACATTTCCTTGGCATTCCGTGCACGTTCACGTCGTGTTTACCCATCCTTCGGTACCTTGGTCCAAGAGGCACAAAGACCTCGAGTTCACCAGGTTGAGGGGAAGGAGCCAGCAGGCAATGAACAAGAGAGTTGATAGGTGGGAACGCCTGGCTGGAGCCACGGACCTGATTGCCGAATGCGCGGAGATGCTCGCGGGTAAGCGTCTGCATTTGACACCGCTGCCTGTTTACTGCGAGCAGCGGCTGGAGTACTGGCAGCAGCGGGCAGCTTCAGCTGCGGCGCGTGAGGCCGCTCGGCGCCGGGCAGCCTGATCGATCGTCCGGAGTCAGCTGGGTCCTTTGACGCCGCACCGAGCTGCGCTGTCCGGCAGAGCGCCGGCACACGGCCATGCACCCGATCCGTCCCGGCTGGTCGAGCATCTCACTGCTGCCCAGCTGACGTTCGGCTGTGTTCCGCCCGAATCGACTATGGCCATCGCCGAGATGCTCGGCGTTCCGCCGGCCCGCGTCCGGGGAGCGATTGACTTTTACGATTTCCTGTCTCCCGAGCCGCGCGGCCGTTTCGACATTCGGTTCAGCAGCTGTGTGATCGACGAGATGCAGGGGTCACGATCGCTTGCGAGCGAGTTGTGCGCGCGCCTTGGCGTTGGCTTCGGCCAGCTGCGAGATGACCGACGCGTGACCGTATCAGCCACGTCCTGCAACGGGATGTGTGACCAGGGCCCGGCCGCGCTGGCCAACGGACGTCCGCTGACCAAGCTCAGCAGCGAGCGCGTGCAGGCGATTGCCGGTTTGATCGAGGCCGACGAGCCGGTCGGCTCGTGGCCTGCGGAGCTGTTCGAGGTCGAAGACAACGTGCGTCGCGCGGGCCCGCTGCTGTCCACCGCCTTCGTCCCGGGCGAAGCGCTGCGTCGAGCCCTGGAAGCGGGAACCGAGGAGACCCTGGCGATCGTCGATCGATCCCATCTTCGAGGGCGCGGCGGCGCCGGTTTCGCGACCGCCACCAAATGGAGCCTGTGTCGGGCCGCCGGCGGCCAGCATGTGGTCGTGTGCAACGCCGATGAGGGAGAGCCGGGCACGTTCAAGGACAGGGTCCTGCTGCACAGTCACGCCGATCGGGTGGTTGAGGGCATGACGATCTGCGCCTACGTTCTCGGCGCTCGGCAGGGCTTCATCTACCTGCGTGGGGAATATCGCTATCTGCTTGGGGAGCTGAAGCGTACCCTGGCGCTACGCCGCGAAGCGGGGTTGCTGGGCGATTGCATCCTGGGCCAGCGTGACTTCTGTTTCGACGTCGAGATTCGCATGGGAGCAGGCTCCTACGTGTGCGGGGAAGAATCGGCGCTGCTCGAGTCCCTGGAAGGGAAACGGGGCATCCCTCGGGCTCGCCCGCCCTTTCCGGTGACTCGGGGGTATGAGGGCGAGCCGACTGTGGTCAACAACGTCGAGACGCTCGCCGCGGCGGCCGCCATCGTTTTTCACGGCTCCGACTGGTTCGGCTCGATCGGCACCCCGCTGTCCACCGGCTCCAAGCTGCTGAGCATTGCCGGCGACTGTGCGAGGCCGGGCGTGTACGAGTACCCGATGGGTGCCAGCCTGCGCCAGGTGTTGGCCGATTGCGGCGCGAACGATGCTCAGGCCGTTCAAGCCGGCGGTCCCTCAGGCAGCCTGCTGCCTGCGAGCGACTTCGACCGCGAGGTGGCGTTCGAGGACGTCTCGACCGGGGGCGCACTGATGGTCTTTGGCCGGCAGCGCAGGCTGGTCGAGATAGTGCGCAGCTTCGCCCGCTTCTTTGCTCATGAGAGCTGCGGTTTCTGCGCGCCCTGCCGCGTCGGCACCGCGCAGCTGGACACGATCATGGAGAGGCTCAGCTCCGGCGAAGCTTCGGAAGTCGACCTCCAGCGCGTGCAGGCGCTTGGCGCCGCAATGAAGGCCTCGAGCCAGTGCGGCCTCGGCCTGACCGCGGCCAACGCTGTGCTCGACCTGGTGCGCCGGTTTCCCGAAGCGTACCGGGAGCGCATTTCGGATGGCGAGCATCTCAAAGAACCGCCGAGGCAGGCCGCATGAGCGAGATGCTGACTCTGGATGGCCGCCCCGTGGAGCTCGAAGACGGCCAATCGATCATGGACGCAGCGCTGGCCGCCGGAGTGTACATTCCGCATCTCTGCCACGACGCAGCCGTGCCGGCAAGCGGCAACTGCCGGCTGTGCACCGTTCGTGTGAACGGACATCTGATGGCTGCCTGCACTTCCGCAGCGGCGCCTGGCCAGCACGTCGAAAACGATACGGCCGAGCTGCGCGAGCTGCGCAGGACGCTGATTCGCCTGCTGTTCGTTGAGGGCAATCACATCTGCCCGTCGTGCGAAAAGAGCGGCGACTGCAAGCTCCAGGCGCTGGCCTATTACCTGGAGGTGAGGGACTTCGTGTTCCCGCAGCTGCGTCCCCAGCACGAGGTCGATGCCAGCCATCCCGACGTGCTGCTCGACCGCGATCGCTGCATCCTGTGTCAGCTGTGCGTGCGCGCCAGTCGTGAGCTGGATGGGAAGGGTGTGTTTGACGTCGGAGGCCGCGGCGTGTCGTCACGGCTGATCGTGAACTCGGCCAGCGGAAGCTTGGGCGACTCGAGCCTGGCGGTCACGGATCGGGCGGTGGCCATCTGCCCGGTTGGCGCGCTGCTCGTCAAACGGCGTGGCTTCGGCGTGCCCATCGGCCAGCGTACGTACGACCGGCAAACGGTCGACGGCCGGCCTAGGCCACCGGCCGGCAATGGCTCACGCCATGGCTGACAGGCTCAGGCTGGCCACCGCCTCACTTGCCGGCTGCTTCGGGTGCCATATGTCGCTGCTGGACCTGGACGAAGAGCTGGCGAGGCTGGCCGACGTCGTCGATGTGGTTCGGAGTCCCCTTGTCGATCGCCGCGAGGCGGCCTTCGACGTCTGCCTGGTGGAAGGTGGAGTGTGCAACACCGACAACCTCGAGGTGCTGCGCGACTTGCGCATCAGGTCCAAGCTGCTCATCGCTGTGGGCGCCTGTGCGCTCAATGGAGGTGTGCCCGCGCTGCGAAATGGTTTCTCGGTGGCAGCCTGTCTGGAAGAGGCGTTCCATGACGAGATGAGCCCGCGCGTGCCCGATGATCCTGAGCTGCCCCAGCTGCTGGACAAGGTGCGTCCCATCCATGAATTCGTTCGAGTTGATTTCTCGATTCCTGGCTGCCCGCCGCCGCCTCGGGCTTTCTGGGAGACGCTGAGCTGCATTGCCCGCGGCGAGAAGCCCGCCATCTCAGCCGATCTGCTGCGCTATGACTGAGCCGGCGCTCAGGCGCATCGCCATCGACCCCGTGACTCGCGTTGAAGGGCACGGCAAGGTCACGCTCATGGTGGACGAGGCGGGGCGGATCACCCAGGCGCGCTTGCACATCACCGAGTTCCGCGGCTTCGAGAAGTTCGTGCAGGGCCGGCCCTTCTGGGAGGTGCCGGTGCTCGTGCAGCGACTGTGTGGTATCTGCCCCGTAAGTCATCACCTGGCTGCGGCCAAGGCCATGGACCAGGTGGTGGGAGCTCGGCTCACGCCGAGCGCCGAAAAGCTGCGGCGCCTCCTCCATCTCGGACAGATCCTGCAGTCGCACGCGCTGCACTTCTTCTATCTTGCCGCGCCCGACATCCTCTTCGGCTTCGACGCCGACCCGGAGCGGCGCAGTATCATGGGCCTCCTCGAGGAACGTCGAAACGTGGCTCTCCAAGGCATCGCGCTGCGCAAGTTTGGCCAGCGGGTGGTGGAATCCATCGCCGGAAAGCGGATTCATGGGGCCGTGGCTCTGCCCGGCGGCATGAACAAGCATCTCGACCCGAAGGATCGGGATGCATTCCTGCTGGAGGTCGACGGCGTCGTCGCGTCCGCGGCCCGCGCCGTGGGCCTGGCCCGAGAGCTGTTCGTTTCCGACGTGCCCCGCTCGCGCACGTTCGGCGCCATGCGCTCGAACTTCCTGTCGCTCGTCCGCCAGGATGGTGCGCTGGAGCTGTACGACGGAGGTCTGCGAGCTCATGACGCCGATGGCCGCGAGATCTTCGACCACCTGGCGCCCAGCGCCTACCGGAGCATCATCCGTGAGGAGTCACGGCCCTGGACGTACATGAAGTTTCCGTATCTCGCCCAGCTGGGGCCGGATCTTGGCTGGTACAGAGTGGGGCCGCTGGCCCGGATCAACGTCTGCTCGTTCATCGACACGCCGCAAGCTGAGTCGGCGCGCCTGGAATTCCGGGCGGTCGAGCCGGGTGGGCCTGTCGGCGGCTCGCTGGCCTATCACTGGGCACGCATGATCGAGCTTCTGCACTGCGCCGAGGGTATCCGCGGGCTGCTCGCGGATGAGGACCTGACGGAAGGTGAGCTGATGGCTTCCGGGCAGCGCTCGGCGGAGGGATTCGGCATCATCGAGGCGCCGCGCGGGACGCTCATCCACCACTACCGTGTGGGGGCCGACGATCTGGTGGAGGGAGCCAACCTGATTGTCGCAACCACGCACAACAACGAGGCCATGGGCCGGGCTATCCGGCGGGTCGCCGCGGACGAGCTCGACGGCCGCGAGCTGACGGAAGGGCTGCTGAACCACGTCGAGGTGGCGCTGCGGGCTTACGATCCCTGCCTGTCGTGCGCGACGCATGCCGTTGGCAAGATGCCGCTGCAGCTCGAGCTGAAGAACGCCAACGGCCAATTGATCGACCGCCTGAGCAGGAATGCCGATGGCATTGTCGACCGTTAGGCTTCAGGATCGGCCGCAGGCTGTGGGGCGCCTGCTGGTTATCAGCTGCGGCAACACTGGCCGCGGAGATGATGGCTTGGGCTCGGCGGCCTTGGGCTGCGTGCAGCGGCTGATCCTGCTGAGCCCCGTCCAGGGCGTGCATATCGATACCGACGAGACCGATCAGCTGCAGATCGAATGCGTCCTCGACCTAGTGAACGCTGACCTGGTGCTCGTTCTCGATGCCGCTGCCAGCGGCCGAGGGCCTTACCGCTTCGAGCGAGTGCACCCGCGCAAGGATCTCTCCTACACGACCCACGCTCTCAGTCCTGCGGGCCTCTTGTACCTGTTCGGCCAGCTCACTGCTGAGCTGCCGCCGCCGCTGTTCCTGCTGTCGATCCGCGGTTATCGGTTCGCACCCGGCACGGTGTTGAGCGAACGGGCTTTCGCCAATCTCAGCGGCGCAGAAGAGCTCTTGCAGGTCTTGCTGCGCCGGCCAGAGTTGGGCGCATGGGATCGGCTCACCGGGCCGGCCGCCCGGCGCCGGATACGAGCAGAGCGGGAAGGCCGCGCCACACTGTACTGAGGAGAGGCGTGTGGCAGCTAGCTTCCAGCACCAAGGCGACACGCCGCTGGACCTGCCGGCGGCGCTGCGTGACCCCGCGGCATATCCCTTCCCAGTACGCAGCGTCACGGTCGCTGAGACGCACATCTCCTGGATCTTCCTGGCGGGCCCGTTTGCGTACAAGGTCAAGAAGCCGGTTGACTACGGCTTCCTCGATTACTCCACGCTCGAGCGTCGAAAGCACTTCTGCGAGGAGGAGGTGCGCCTGAACAGGCGCTTGGCCCCGGACGTGTACCTGGGAGTGGCCCCGATTACGGTGTGGGGTGGGGCGACCCGTGTAGAGGGTGCCGGAACAATCCTCGACTATGCGGTCAAGATGCGCCGCCTGCCCGACGATCGCCTGTTCGATCATCTGCTGGAGCGGGAGCGCGTGGGAGAGTTCGACGTGGAGCGCCTAGCGCGCCACATCGCCGACTTCCATGCTAGGGCCGAAAGCGGGGCCGAGCTGGAGCGCTTTGGCAGTCGAGACGTTATCGCCTTGAACTGGCGAGAGAACTTCGATCAGACCCGCTCGTTAGTAGGCAAGACCATTACGCTCAGCCAGTTCAGGCAGTGCTACGGCTTTGTGGCATCGCAGCTGCATGCGCTGAAGGGAGTATTCGATGCCCGACGCCGGGAAGGCCGGATTCGAGACTGTCACGGCGATCTGCGCTGCGACTCGGTGTGCATGGACGAGACCGGGAGCTTCCAGGTGTTCGACTGCATCGAGTTCAACGAGCGTTTTCGCTACTGCGACGTGGCCTCGGAGGTGGCCTTCATGGCTATGGACCTCGACTGGCGAGGTCGTCCCGATCTCGCCTGGACCTGGGTTGACGCCTACGTGGAAGCGTCGGGCGACGCCGATCTGCGCAGCCTGCTGCCCTTCTACAAATGCTACCGCGCCTTCGTTCGCGGCAAAGTCGAGAGCTTCGAGTCGACTTCCATCGCCGCCGTGGAAGACGCGTTCCGCCACCGGCGCGCCGCTCACGAGCACTTTGACCTGGCCGAGACCTACACGTACCGCTTCACACCATCGCTGGTGCTGATGTGCGGACAGGTCGGCTCGGGCAAGACTGCGCTTGCCCGCGGGTTGGGCAGCCTGTTGGGCTTCGCGGTCGTCTCCACCGATCGAGTTCGAAAGGAGCTCATTTCCGTCCCCTCGCGACAGCGGATGGCGGGCCCCGTGGACCAGGGCTTGTACTCGCCGGAGATGCGGCAAGCGACGTACGAGGAGTGCTTCGAGCGGGCGGCTCGGCTCCTGCGCTCCGGGCAGAGCGTGGTCCTCGACGGGAGCTTCGGCAGCGAGCGCGATCGGCAGGCGGCAGCGAACATCGCGCGCGAGGCGGGAGCAGCGATCGTTCTCGTACACCTGCGTGCGCCCGAGAGTGTCATTTACGAGCGGCTAGCGGCGCGCGCAGCCACGCGGGAGTCCGAGTCAGACGCGGGGCCGGAGGTTTTCGAGGCTGTACGCACGCGCTTCGAGTCGCCTCAGGGCTGGGCCCCGAGTGAGCTCCTGGAGCTCGATGCGTCCGGGGGCTTGATGCGGACGGCAGACCTGGCGATTGCCGGGCTGCGGCAGCGGCTCCACGCCAGCCATGACGGTGGCGCCCGTCGACGAATCGCGTGACCTGCACCATGCAGGGCGAGACAAGAGAAGAGCCCGGCGCAGCCGCATCGTTGGGGCGCCCCGGGCTCAGCTGAAGCGGGCTGGAGTTTAGCGCCGTCCGGCGATGAGCGCGTAGTGGGCTGCCCGGTGAGCGCGCTCGTGCTCGGCTCGGCAGTTGATGCACAGCGACGCCTGGGGACGTGCTTCGAGCCGTTCGACCGAGATTGGGTTGCCGCACGAATCGCAGCTGCCGTACGTGCCGGCATCCATCTTGTGCAGCGCGTGCCGCACCTCGCGAAGCATCTCCTCGACCGTTCCTTCGAGGGCCAGGATTTTCTCGTGCTCGGCTAGCTCTGATCCAGTGTCGTCGGGGCTGGAGTAGCGCTCCTCGCTTGCGTTCGTGGCGTTGGCCCGCTGCTGTTCGTTCTCGAATGCGATCTCCGCGAGCAGCCGTTCTTCCTCGGCCATGAGCTCACTTCGCAGCTTCTTCAGCAACGCTGGTCCGATGTGTGTCATTGTGGTTGCCTCCACCCCCGTTCTTCGTTGCTACAGGATGCTGCCCCTGGGGTGAATGGGACATAAACGGGCCATGAACTTCGCACAAATCGTTAGCTGGCAGCGGCGGGACTGCCTTCGTGGCCCGACCTGCACTGGACGCAAGCCTTTTTACAGCCTGTTGTGATTGGCTTGGGGCCAGATTTAGCACTCGCGAGCGACTGTTGACATGGACATCTGCTGGAGGTGAGGAGCGTGATTCGTTTGCTCGTGCCGCTGGATGGGTCAGCTCTATCAGAGCAGGCGTTGCCTGCCGCCAAGCGCTTCGCCGAGCTCGCGGGGCAGGCCGACGTCGAGCTGCTGTACGTGTTGGACCCGAGCACGTTGAGCGAAGTCGGGCCCGGCATCGCGGTTGCGCCTGGGTACCTGGACCGTGCGCTGGAGTGGGCCAAAGACTATCTGGCGCTCCAGGCCGCGACAGTTGCGGGGAAGCACTGTGCCGTGACCTCGGTAGTAGAGGTCGGATCGGCCGCCAGGGAAATCTTGGAGCGAGCCGCCAGCCAGCGCTTCGACTACATCTGCATGGCAACGCACGGTCGTTCGGGCCTGGCGCGGGCATTCATCGGCAGCGTGACCGATCGGGTTATCCGGGAGTCGCCGATACCCGTGCTGGCGGTGTGCGTCCATCCATCGGCGGCCGAGACGAGCGCATGGCCTGGCCACGATGCGCCGGCCAGAAGCTTGATCGAGCTGTTCAAGCGCGAAGACGTCCTGTCTCTGGAAGCTGTGGATGCGCTGATTGACCGCGGGTCCGAAGTCGTCCCGGACCTGATTGATGCTCTGGCAAGTGGGAGTACGATTGTTCGCCGCTACGCCGCGAGGACGCTAGGACAGCTCCACGACCCGAGGAGCCTCGGGTTGCTCGTGGATCACCTATCGCACGACACGTTCGAGGTCCGCTGGGAAGCCGCGGAGGCGATCGTGAAATATCGCGAGGCAGGCATCAGCGCTGTCTTGCGGCTGATCGCCCACGAGCCGCTCGACGAGCGACGGAACCTAGTCCTGCTGCACGTCCTCGATCGGGCCCCGACGGAACTGATTCCAATGCTGCGTCCCGTCATCCGTTCGCTGCGGGCCGCCGAGCACCACTACACCGCGCCCATCGCGGCGTCCAAAGCGCTGGCCAAGATGCAGGAGGCAGCGGCGCTGACCAGGTAGGTCCGAGGAGAAGCTTTATGCGTGCGATTGCCGACGTCCATGCCAACCCTGTCCTGATTGAGCCGGTTCAACCCGGAGACGAGGAGGCAATAGCGGAGTTGTGGCGCGTGTGCGGCGCGGCGCCGTACGGCGTCTCCCGCCCGCGTGTCTGTCTGGTCGCGCGAGAGAGCGCGACGGGCCGCGTGGTAGGGGCCGCGGAATACTATCGCGGGTTCCCACCTGAGGACGCGTACGCCTGGGTGGGTGTGCATCCCAATGCCAGACGGGCCGGGCTCGGCAGCAGCTTGCTGCGCGAGTTGGCGCGGATTGCCCTCGGCGATGGCATCCGCAACATGGGCCTGTTCGTGGAGGCTGACGACCAGCGCTTGTGGCACATGCTGGATCGCGCAGGCATTCCTCTGCGCGCCCACGCCATCGAGGATGGGCACTACGTGGAGCTCGATCTCGTGGCCCTGATGAAGGCGGCCGCGGATGAAGCTGATCGGCGCGTAGCCGAGCCTGTCATCCGGCGCTGAACGGATGGCTGCTCTCAAACGGCCCGCCGTTCCCGAGATGCTGGCCGATCCATTCACGGCCCACCCGCTGGGAATCGTCATGGAGGGCAACCCGCTGGACCCGATGGAAGTCGAGGGCGTCCTCAATCCGGCCACGGCTCGCGGGCCGGACGGAGAGCTGTACCTGTTTCCGCGGTTGGTGTCGCGAGGCAACTTCTCACGCATTGGCATCGCTCGAGTGCTGTTCGACAAACAGGGCGACCCCACAGGCGTGGAGCGGCTTGGCGTCGCTCTCGAGCCTCGAGAGACGTATGAGAGGAACCCCTATTCGGGCGGCGGCTGTGAGGATCCTCGGATCACGTTCGTGGCCGCCTGGGGCTGCTACGTCATGACCTACACCGCCTTCTCCGAGGCCGGGCCCAGGATTGCTATGGCGGCGTCCCATGATCTGCGGCGCTGGGATCGATTGGGGCTGGTGACCTTCGAGGGGAGGGGGACGATGGATTTCAGCAGGGCCGACAACAAGGATGCCCTGCTATTCCCGCAGTTGGTTCCGGATCCACGCGATGGCGTCATGTCCATGGCGCTGATTCATCGCCCGCTCGTCCGTGGCCATTCCCGCGCCGCCCGGCGCCCACCCTCGGATACGGCTGAGCCACCGTCCGAGCCTTTGGCTGATCGAGAGGCCGCTCGACTGCACGAGCGGCTGAACCACCAGAGCATCTGGATCTCGTATGCCGACCCATCGTCTAGTCCGCGCGCCCTGCACTTTCACTCGCACCGCCGGCTGATGTCGCCCCGCAGCTATTGGGAACGTGTAAAGGTTGGGGGTGGCGCGCCACCGCTGCTCACCGACCTGGGCTGGCTGGTGATTTACCACGGGGTGCACGGACGCGAGCGGCCGTTCGGCTGGCTGCGCTACTCGGCAGGGGTTGCCATCCTGGACGCGCAGGCGCCCGAACGGGTCTGCTTCCGAACCAGACACCCCATTCTCGTGCCGCCCAACTCCCATGAGGGGATCGTCTTTCCCACGGGCGTGGACTGCCGAACGGACATCGGCTGCCCCAGGCGGCTCGACGTGTACTACGGGATCGGGGACGTCCGCATCGGCGTCGCCAGCCTGCTGCTGCCCGATGAGCTTCCGCCGGCCGACGATGAGGCGCAACACCAGCCGAGCCGGGACCAACAGCCCGCGGCTGAAGCTGCCTCCGTGCTGCCGGTCGCTACCGGCTGACTCTGATACCGAATGGGGCTCAGACGCCGCTGGTAGCCGTCAGCGTGTCGGGGATGCGCCATTGCTTGAGCGGGCGCCCTTCCAGCAGGGCCAGGAGCTCTCGCTCCCAGATCCGGCGCAGCAGGATCACTCCCACATCCGAGCGTCCCAGGTGCTCGTGCTCCCGATCGGGTATGACTCCCTGGCCCTTCTGCGAGATGTAGTCCTGCAGGGCTACGATGCGGCGTCGATCCTGAATATCTTCGATGCGCAGCTGGCCGCTGAGCACGGCCTCGCCCAGCTCAGCGATCCTCGGATCGTGAGTGAAGTTCAGGTAGCGGTCGGCCTGCGCCAGGTAGCGTTCAGCGGCCTCACCGGTGACGTTGGCGCACAGCAGAAAGAACGTCTGGAAGGCGTGGTCGTCGACAGGCACTCGCCACAGCAGGAAGTCGCGCCAGCCGCTCTCCTGGTCGTGCGGGTAAACCTGCACGTACAGGATGGTGGGCATGATCAAATGCACGACCCGGACGGAGCCGGTGGGCATGATGTCGCGCACCCGCAGGCCGTATTCGGTCTCCTCCGCCTCGAGTGCGGGCAGGCCGGTCAGTCCGGCCGCTTCGAACTGCGAGTCCCTGTGCACGAAGAACACGTGGAGCTCGTCCACACTGTTCTCGACCTGATTGAAGAAGTTGTAGGGCAGGACTCCCCGGCCAGCGTCGACCACGCCGTTGCGGCCCTCGACGTGCGGGTAGCGCGGCAGGGGAGGTGGCTCCCCCTCGCCCAGGTAGGCGAACACGAGGCCAAGGTACTCCTGCACGGGATAGCTTGGAACGTGCACCTTGCGGGCGAAGCTGGCGTCCTCAGCGGGCTGTTCCACGCACTGCCCGGCGGCGTCGTATTTCCAGCCGTGATAGAAGCAGCGCAGACAGTCACCCTCTACCCAGCCGGTTGAGAGCTGCGTGCCGCGATGCGCGCAGTTGGGGCCCAGCAGATGCCAGCTCCCGCTCTCCCCGCGGTACAGGGTGAAGTCTGCGCCCATGACTCGCACTAGCACGGCGCGTCCCGGGTCCAGCTCGCGGGCCACATACACTGGCTGCCAGAAGGTGCGCATGAAGCGCCCGGCCGGGGTCCCAGGGCCGGTGTGCGCGAAATCCCGCTGTGGAGGTGTCGTTCGCTGCGCCTCGGCGCCGTGTGCCAGGTGTGTCGTTGGCATTGACATAAAACCCCTCTTAGCTCGCAGGCGACGGCGGCTGCAGCAGGCCGTCCATGCCCGAGCCGACGTAGTCGACCACGTGCTCACCCGGTACGATCTTGTGCTCCATTCGGCCCAGCCCCTCGAATTCAATGGTCACGGTCTGTCCAACCTGCACCCAGCGGTGCAGATCCAGCGAGCAGCCGGCCCCGATGGTTCCGGTGCCCAGCAGATCCCCGGGGTAGAGGGTCTCGTTGTCGGAGGCGTAGGCTACCAGCTGATGCGCCAGGAAGCTGCGCGGCGCGCCGGTGTGTCCTTCGAACCACACCTCACCATCCACGACCACGCGCATGCGGAGGTCGCGCTCGTCGATCTCGTCGGCCGTTACCAGGCAGGGGCCGACCATGGTCGCGAAGTCCTTGGACTTTGCCGGACCGAGCGTGTCGCGCGTGAGGGCGCCTCGCTCGCTGCAGTCAATGATGATGGTGTAGCCGGCGATGGCTTCTTTGGCCTGCTCGAAGGAGAGGTTGCGGCCCTGCTTGCCGATGACGATGCCGATCTCGGGCTCGAGATCCAGGCGCTTGGTGTAGTACGGGTAGGGGATGGGGTCCTCGGGTCCGAAGATCGATTCAGGACTGGCCTTGTAATACGGCGGCCAGCGGTACCACGCCGGCGGCTTGGCTCGGCGCGCCGCCGGATCGTCGCCGTCCCTTCGGCTGCCATGCTCTTCGAAGATCGAGAAATCCCGAAAGGTGTTCGGACGCGGAAGAGGAGCCAGCAGCCGGACCTCGGAGCGCTCGAAGACCAGGCGCTGCCCGCCGTCGCCGGTGCACGGGTCGCCCCGGGAGATCCTGGCCGACACGTATCGCAGCGCTTGCTCGGCTGCCTCGCGCGACTTGTGCCGGCCACGCAGCCAGCCGATCATGTCGGGCGGGTTCCTGAGCTGAGCCAGCCCTTCAGGAGTGGGCTCATCGGTCTCTGCGCGGAGATAGGCGGCGTAGGTCAGCGTCAGATCAACAATTCGACCTTCCGTTGTGCCGTCGGCCAGCGCTCCCAGGCGCCGTTGGGGACCCAACGGAGTGGGCACCTCGAACGTAACCAGCTTCATGTCGTTTCTGCCCTCAGTCCAGCGTCTTCTTGTCGGCCCAGCCGTTCCGCTCGAGCTGCATCAGGCCAGCCATCTCGTAGCCGGCGCTGGCGTCCAGCGTGCGGTTGAGCTGCTCGATGACATGGCGGTTAGCCACGCGCTTGGCCCAGGCCAAGGGGTAGGCCGGGCGCTCCAGCAGCCTTTTCACCAGGTCGCTAACCAGCGTGTCCAGCTGATCGGCGGGGACAGCGTAGTTGATGATCAACCTGTCCGCCAGCTCCCTGGCGGTGTACTCCTTGGCCAGCATCAGGAATTCCTTGGCTAGAGGAGGGCTGAAGTACAGCGGCGCCAGCGCCATGCCGCCATCTCCCGGCACCAAGCCGAACGGCGGCCCAATAGGATTTGCCTGTCCCATGCCGAGGTGATGGTCGATGAAACGGGCATCTTCGCGAGCCACGATGAGGTCCGAGGCGAACACGATGTTGCAGCCGGCGCCGATGACGTCGCCGTTGACCTGAGCCACGATCGGCTTTTCCATCGAGGCCATGACCTCGTGCAGCCGGATGATGCCGTTGAACGTCTTCCACAGAGTGGCAGGGTCATTGTGATGCGCCTGCCACTCCTTGCTCTCATAGGTCGCGCCGGGGATGCCGGCCTGTTTGCCGCCTCCGCGGTGGAGCACGACAACTCGGATGCCGTCGTCGGCTCTGATCGCTTCGAGGAGCTGGGCGAGCGCCGGCATCGGCGCGGGCGAGCGTCCCGCCTGCGCAATCTGCTCGGGCGTCATCTCGTCACGCGTGCGCTGTCGGATCGTCGCCACCTGGTCCTTGCATTCGAGGATGAGATTGGGGTTCGTGTTCTCTACCACCGGTCTGTCAGCTCCTCGAGATTGCGTTGACGGTCATGTAACACGCGCGAGGATACCAGTCCCGGCCAAAGCTGAGGCTCTGGGTTTGCAAGCGATTGGGCGGCGGGAGGTACACTACCAACTCAAATGAACCACCGTCCAATCACGACACCTCGCCGTTCGAACAATCGAGCGTCGTTGGCGGTGGCAGGCCGCTGAGCCTCATGGGTCCCAGGAAGCCGAGCCGGCGGGGACGGTACTGCAGCCAGCTGCACGCGGTCCCGGACATCGCCATTACTCGCGAGGAGCTGCGTTCGCTGCAGGGGGAGCTGGCTAAGCTGGTCGAGCGGACGGCGGATCGGTCGCTGGCGGCCGAAGTGCTGATCAACGCCATCGAGGACCTGGCCGGTGACGAGTGGCTGGCGGATTCGGGCATTGCCTGGCCGGCCGCCGTGGGGCCGTTCCAATTCGATCCCAACTACCCGGTCCGTCCCGAGCTGAGCCGCATCCGAGCGCTCTACGGCACCAACAGCGGCGGCAGTATTTTCCTGCGCATTGCCGCCGAGCGAGGATTCTTCCAGCGCTACGGACTCGAGATCGAAGAAGGCTATGCCCAGACGGTAACGGGCATCGAAGCGTTGAGCTCCGGAGCGGCTGACCTGGACTTCAGCAGCGGCGCCGACGCTATCCAGGAGATCGCTCAGGGACTGCCGGTCAAGGTCATCGCTTCCTTCTATAAGACCAATCCGTATGCCATCGTGGGCCTGCCCAGCATTCGCGATCCCCACGACCTCAGGGGAAAAACCGTGGCCATCGCCAAACGCGGCGACACCTCGGAGGTTTCGCTGCGGCTCGGCCTCAACCCCTACGGTCTGAGGGTGGATCATGACGTGCAGCTCGTCGAGGTCGGCAACTCGCCGGCTCGGCTGGCGGCGCTCATTCATGGAGAGGTGGCCGCGGCCATCGTCGAGCAGGGCGCCTACATTGTCCCGGCAGTTGGCGAAGGCCTGCGGGTGATTGTGAACCTGGCGGAGGCGCGGCTGCCCTACCTCGCCGGTGGGCTCATCGTCACGTCCGAATTTGCCCGGGCATGTCCAAGCACGGTCCTGGCGTGCTTGCGCGGGCTGATCGAGGGAATCCGGTTCTTCTCTGACTCCAGCCATTACCAGGAGTGCCTGGCGATCCTGGCACAGCACCTCGGCCTGGCTGAAACCGACCCCCAAGTTGCACGCACGTATCATTCGCTGCGAGCGCGGATCAGCAGCGATCCCTTCCCCGAGCGGGAGGAAGCAGAGACCATCCTGAGGGCCTTGCAGTCGGCCGATCCCAGCCGCTTCGATGCGATCGACAGCGACACGGTGATTGACTCCTCGTTCATGGCCGCGCTGCGGTCGGCGGGCTACTGATGCTGGCGAACGGTATTTGCCTCGATTGCGACGAAAGCAACGTCGCCGAGTACGGTATGGTGGAGGAACGATGCTAGAACACAGAATCGCAACGATCCCGCTGTCGAAGATTGAGCTCGATCCTGAAAACGTACGCACGTTCTACGATCAGGAATCCGTCGAGCACCTTCGCGCTGCGCTGCGCTCCTCGCTGGTGAATCGTGAACAGTACATCAACCCGCCCGTGGTCTACCCAGTGGGAGCCGACCAGTATCGGGTGAAGCACGGGAATTGCCGGGTCATGGCAGCTCGTGGCATCGTCGACGAGCTTCAGGTGCGGATCGTGGAGCCGCCGGCGTCGCGCGGCGAGAAGATCCTCGATCAGCTGGGTGAGAACCTGCTGCAGGGTGGGCTCAACGCCATGGACACCGCCCTCGCGCTGCAGCGCCTACGCGATACCGAGGAGCTGTCCATCGCCGGCATCGTGGACGTGCTGGCGGAGCGGGGCATCGGGCGAGGCAAGTTCTGGGTCAAGCTGCACCTCGGTCTCGTCGACCTGCACCCTGTGGTTCAGCAGGCTATTCGCTCGGGCGACATTGCGCCTCGGGTCGCCTGGCTGCTCCGCACGCTGCCGCATCTCCAGCAGGTCCAGTTCTGCCGCGAGATCGTCGAGAAGGGGTTGACGCGCACGGACGTTGAGCGCCGGTTAGGGCTGGGCAAGCAGCCGGCCGACGAGAGCGCGGACGTGGATACCTCGAGCCCGGAGTTTGCCTACACGCAGATTCGGGAGCGCATCGAGGCCGCCGCCGAGGACATCGACAACCGCCCGGCGAATGCCCCCAGACAGTCGTTCGACCCGCAGCGCAAATCGAGCGCCGTGCGCCAGCGCTGGGAGCTGGTGCCGGCCAGCCTGCCGCAGGCCGTTCAGACGAGCCAGGCTCTTCAAGGACCGGACGTTGCGGGATGGGTGGGCCGGGCAACCGAGTCCGAGCGGCGGCTGGCCCAGGAGGCGCTGTTCTACGGCGGCTGCCAGCCGGAAGAGGCCATAGCGCTGGTCGACGAGCTGGCCGATGAGGCTCAGGATGCGCCGGCTGTCGTGATTCAGGCGCTGAATGCGCTGCGGGAGTTGGCGGAGAACCCGGCGGTCCTGGAAAGCCGGCCGAGCATGACAGCCTTTCTGAGGTTCCGCTTGGAGCGCCTCCTCGCGGAGCGCCCGGACATGCTCGGCAGTTCCACCCAGCGCGTTCGGGTCGCGCGCTAGGACACAGGTTCGGCGAACGGCGCTGGGTCGTTCCCGGCGCCGAGAAGCTTGCCATAAGCTACGCTTATCCGAGCACAGCGCGGGCGGGTTGCCTGGTGTTTCCGCAAAGGCCGAACAGTCCCAGCTGAGCAGCCGGCGCACTGGCCTGGCCTGCGCCGGCAACGATGCAGGGAGTAGGTATGGCGGTATCGGATGAGCAGGCGGTCGTACGCGCGGCGCGGCCCAATCAGTTCCCGTATGACTTCTTCATGGAGCGGGAAGGCATCCCCGTCCATCGGGCAGTAGTCGGCGTGGATGACGTCACCTCGCTGCCGCGGGCCGATTGGGCGCGCTGCGGTGGGAGGGGCGTCTTCATCGAGCTCGACGGGACCTTTCAGTCGGAGCGCGGCCTGTACGTGGCCGAAATCCCGGGCGGCGCGGCGCTCGCGCCGGAAAAGCACCTGTACGAAGAAGCCATTGTGGTGCTGCAGGGCAGTGGCGTGGCCCAAGTGTGGCAGGGTGCGGGGGACCGGATCACCTTCGAATGGGGTGAGGGCAGCCTGTTTGCTCTTCCGCCCAACACCTGGCACCAGCTGTTCAACAGCGGGCCCGTGCCGGCCCTGTTCATGGCGGTCACGACCGCTCCCAGGATCATCAACGCCCTGGACGATCTGACGCTTGTCTTCGAGAGCGAGCGCTGCCCCGTGGACCTCTACGCCCGGAGAACGAGCTACTTTCAGACGCCGGATACCAGGACGACCGAGGGCTGGTACGACCAGGTCATCCTCCACTCCAACTTCATTCCCGACACCAGGGCCATCCGTCTGGACGACCTCGAGCGCAAGGTCGCCGGCGGCCAGCTCACAGGCTACCGCATGGGCAAGCGGTTCCCCCACGGGCACATCTCCGAATGGTCATCCGGGCGGTATCACAAAGCGCACTATCACGAGCCAGGCGCGGTTCTGCTGGGGCTGGACGGTGAAGGTTACGTGCTGGCCTGGGACTCGACGCTGGGCACGCAGCCGTATCGCGACGGCCACGAGCACGCGGTGGTGAAGGTGAATTGGGGCCGCAACAGCATCTACAGCCCGCCCAATGGCTGGTTCCACCAGCACTTCAACAGCGGGGCTGGACCGGCGCGGCACGTGGCCGTGTATGGCGAGCTGCTGCCGCTGGGCGTGCACGGGCTGCGAACCGAGCGCGAATGGAAGGGTATGGTCAGCTTGCAGCAGGGCGGCACGTTGATCGAATATGAGGACGAAGATCCGCGTGTCCGCGACGATTTCGAGGCAGATCTTCGAAGGAAGGGGATCCGCTGCGAGATGCGCTGACCCCTTGTTGGGGGCGCGGCATGATGACGGGTGCGATCCGGTGCGACCAAAGGAGCGGGAACATGGCTGAAAACGAGCAACTGATGCAGCTGACCTGGGACGAGCAGCGCTTGACGCGCGAGCGCCTGGAGCGATTGCGGCAGGTGATGCGGGAGCGGAACGTCGCGGCGCTGCTCCTGAGCGATTGGGTGAGCGGGCGCTACGCGCTGGGCGTACGGGTGCCCCAGGGCGAGGCATTCGTGCCAATCGAAGGAGAGCCGATCTACTTCGTCCGCCCCATGGACGCCGGCTACGTCGAGAAGGCCAGCATCCAAACCCGTCCCTATGGCTACGAGCACAACCCATCGGATCCCGGCGGCTCTCGCTTGCAACGCTGGGCGAACGGCATCGCCGAGCTGATGAAGGAGTATGGCATCGCAGGTCAAGCGCTGGCTACCGACGCCATGGAGCCGGAGAGCGTCATCGCGCTGGTCGAGCGCGGTCTCAAGCTCACCAACGCCAAGCGAATCCTGCAGCGCGCCGCCTCGGTGAAGACGCAGGACGAAGTGCTCATCTACTGGGAGATGGGCAAGCTCTACGGCGCCATCATGCGGCTGTTCCAGCAGGAGCTGGAACCGGGCATGAGCGAGCGCGAGATGGTTGGACGGGTTCGTTCGCACGTGGCTCGCCTGGGTGGCGAGACGCTGCGGCAGATCAACGTCTGCGGCGCCGAGAACACGTGGCCCTGGCGTCGTTGGGCCACAGATCGCCGGTTCGAGCATGGCGATCTGGTGGGCATGGATCTCCACGTTGCCGGCCCCGGCGGCTACATCTTCGACGCTTCACGCACCTATCTGTGCGGCGCCGCGCCGAGCGCCAAGCAGAAGGAGCTGTACCGCCGCGCTGTCGACTACAACAACGCCTGCATCGATCTGCTCAAGCCTGGCCTGGCCATCCCCGAGTTCGTGGAGCGCATGCCCACGGTGCCAGAGAAATTCCAGGAAGCCGCCTACACCTTCCACATCTTCCATTCAAACGGGCTCACTCCGGGTGAGTATCCAAACGTGGTGAAGCAGCGCCCGCCGGTCGATGACACATTCAAGGAGAATCAGGTGCTGTCGTTGGACTGCTACTTTGGCGAACAGGGCTATCACGAAGCGGTCAAGCTCGAAGAGTTGGTCGTCATCACCGCGCAGGGTGCGCTGAAGATGGCCGACATGCCCTACGACGAACGCTTGCTGGCGGCGTGACGCTGCTGTGCTGACCTTGCGGCGGCAGGTGGTGTGATGCACGACGACGATCTCGAGCACGAGCACTACTACGAACGGACCGATTCGACCGAGCTGGCCCTGGCTATGGGCGACCTCGTGCGGCTGCTGACGGTCGGCATCGACGTTGGCTCGTCGACCTCACACCTGATGTTCTCTGGCCTGCTCCTGCTGCGCCAGGGCGAGGCGCTCTCGAGCCGCTACGTGGTGGTTCAGCGTGAAGTGCTGCACCGCTCCCCGGTGCTGCTCACTCCGTACACGCCAGACAACGCCATCGACGCGCGCAAGCTGGGTGAGTTCGTTCGCGAGGCCTATCGCGAGGCCGGCATCGACCCCGGCGAGGTCGACAGCGGAGCGATCATCCTCACCGGCGAGGCGTTGAAGCGTGAGAATGCGCGAGCCATTGCCGAGGGGCTGGCCGGAGAGTCCGGGCGCTTCGTGTGCGCCACCGCCGGGCACAACCTGGAGGCCGTGCTCTCGGCCCACGGTTCGGGCGCAGTCGCGCAGTCCTATCAGCAGCAGCAAACGTTCTTGAACGTCGACATCGGCGGTGGAACGACGAAGCTGGCGCTGGTGCGCAACGGAGAGATCCTGGGAACCGCCGCCGTCAACGTCGGAGGCCGCCTGGTGGCGCTCGACGGCAGCGGCCGGCTGATCCGTATCGAGCCGGCCGCTCGGCGAGTGGCCGAGGACCTGGGCCTGGAGCTGGAGCTGGGGGCAGGGGTGCCGGACGATGCGCTGGAGCGCATCTCCGCCCGTTTGGCCGAGGTGCTGCTGGAGGTCGTTCGGCTGTCACTTGCAGGCCATGCCCATCTCCACCATCACGCCGGCCATGAGGCGCACGAGCATGGTCCGGCGCTGTCGCCGCTGACCCACGAGCTGATGCTCACGCCCGCGCTGCACGCGCATGGTGACGTCGACGCCCTCACCTTCTCGGGCGGCGTGTCCGAGTACCTGTACGAGCGCGAGCAGCGAGATTTCGGGGATCTGGGCCGGCCGCTCGCGCTGGCTGTGCGGCGCTGTCTCGCCAGCCAGCCAGCGCTGCCGCCCATCCAGGCATCGGGCGAGCGCATCCGCGCTACCGCGATTGGGGCGTCGCAGTTCACCGTTCAGGTGAGTGGCAACACCATCGCGGTATCCCAGCAAGAGGTGCTGCCGCTGCACAACCTGCCGGTGATTCATCCGCGGTTGGCAGCGGCTGAGCTGGTGCAGTCGGAGGTGGTCGCCAAAGCCATCCGCAGGGCACACCAGCGCCTGGACCTCGAGCCGGGCGCGCAGCCGGTGGCGCTGGCGCTCGACTGGAGCGGAACGCCGTGGCACCAATCGCTGCACAACCTGGCCCAGGGCATCGTCCAAGGCCTGGAGGCCAGCCTGCGAGCTGGGCACCCGCTGGTGCTGGTGTTCAACGCCGATCTGGGCAAGACGATTGGCCGCATCCTGCGGGAAGAGCTTGGCGTTGGCAGCGATCTCATCTCCATCGACAGCGTCGAGCTGCAGGAGTTCGACTACGTCGACATCGGCCAGGTGCTGCAGCCGGCTCAGGCGGTGCCGGTGGTAGTCAAGTCGTTGGTCTTTCCCGCCCTGAGCGCTCAGCACGGAGAGATCCTGGAAACGGGCCTGGCCGAGACCGCCTGAGCGATCCAGGCCGGCCGGGCGCTGCGAATCGCGAGTCAGCGAGCGAACACCTTCTCCTGCCAGGCGCCGTAGAAGAGACGCTCACCCATGTCCATGAACGGGCGCTGCTGGTAGGCCGAGCCGGGGCCGAGCCAGCCCTCCCAGGTTGGCGTGCCCAGTCCCATCTCGTAGTGCAGCCACAGCTCCTTCGCTTTGGGGCTGGACAGCGCCTCGGTGATAGCGCTCCAGTTGGCCAGATCGTCCTGCTCGAAGGTCCCGGCGGGTCCGAAGGTGCGGCGATAGCACTCGCGTGAGGCGCGCTGCCACTGCTCCGGAGCGTTGCGGTCCATCAGCAGCCAGGACCACGCCTCCATGCGCCCCGGCCCCCGCGGCTGCCACTGCCTGAGGGTGAGGAAGGTCATCGACTCCTCGCCGGGCTGCCCTCCCCACTCCTCAACGGTGTGCCCGGCGGGCTGCAGGAAGCTGAGGTTGGGAAAGACGTTACCGGCCATGGTGAACAGCGGCCGCATGGCCTCGAGCTGCTCGGGGCTGAGGTGGCGCTCGAATTCGGCGTGGAGCTCCTGGGGAAGGCCGAAGTACGGTTCGGCGTCGGCGGCCGGCGGCCAACAGGCGTAGCTGATGGCGTGTCCGTTGCCGGCCGTGGCCAGGTAGCTGAGCGGCGGACCGCCCTTGAGCTGGAACTTGTGCAGGCCCATGGCGGTGGAAAAGCCGTGGGTCGTGAAGATGTGCTGTCCGTCGCCCACGAAGTTGGCCGCCCCCAGCTTCCAATTGGCCTTTGCCTCCCAGCGGACGGGCGGGCCCACGACTTCCACGGCATCCGACCGGCCGAACAGCAGGTCCAGGCTCCAGGCCGCGGGCCCCAGGTAGTCCAGCAGCGTGCCGGCATTCGGATCCCAGGTGGCAAAGATCAATCCCTTGTAGCTGTCCACGTGGGGCGCCGCGAGCAGTCCGAGCTCGGACTTGTTCAGCCTGCCTTGGTAGGCGTCGAAGAAGGGCACGCCGGTGAGCTCGCCGGACTCGGAGTAGGTCCATCCGTGGTAGCCGCAGATGAAGCGGCGGGCGGTGCCGCAGTCTTCCAGGCACACCCTGCGGCCGCGGTGCCGGCACACGTTCAGCAGCACGGCCACGCGGCCCTCATCTGTCCGTACGACGATGACCGGGTCTTCGCCCATGCGGCGGGTGACGAAGTTGCCCGGCTCAGGGATTTCCGACTCGTGGGCGACGAACAGCCAGCTCCTGCCGAAGATGCGCTCCAGCTCCAGCTCGTGGATGCGCGGATCGTTGAAGATGCCGGCGCTTACGACGCCCCGGACAGGATCGACCGGTGCATCCACGTGTTCGCCGGCTGCGGCGTGTGGGGAAGGGGCCGCGCGGCCGTCCTCAACAGCCATGTGACGCTCAGATAGCCACGTTGACGGCGGGATTGGCGGCGTTCTGCGCTCCCTGGTAGAGCTGGTCGATGAAGCCCGAGTCGTCGATGTCGCGCAGCATGCTGGTATCCCAGATCTCGAATGGGCCGATGAAGTTCACGGCCGGGTCGTGGGCCACGTCCAGGTTGTAGACGTTCCATACGGCCAGCGGATGCGGGTAGGGCTTGGGGCTCAGCAGGCCGGCCCAGCCGGCATGCAGGTGCTCGATCTCATCGTCCCCGCGAAGGTCTATCAGCGGCGCGAGGTGGCGCTCCAGGATGGCGCACACTTCCGACTTCTGCGTCTTGAAGTAGTGGATCGTCTCGATCAGCGACTTCAGGACGGCCATCGTCGTCTCTTCGTTGCGCGCAACCCACTCCTGGTTGGCGCACAGCGTGGTGTTATGGATCACCGGGACGGAGGGCGTGTCCAGGCGATGCAGGCCCAGCTTCTCGCCGATGTAATCGTACGGGAGGTCGATGCTGGCCGCGGCGACCTCGCCGTTGAGCACGGAGCCGAGGATGTCGCGGCGGCTGACCGCCGTCGCCTCACCCCGAAAGCCAACGAACTGGATGCGGTCCACGTCGACGCCGGCCAAGCGCAGCGAATGCTTGAGGTTGCCGAATACGCAGGGCGCCGTCGTCGTGACGTAGAAGCTCTTGCCTTCGAGGTCCAGAGGCGAGCTGATGTCCGGCGCGGCGATGATGCGATCGTCCCAGTCATTCTGGGTCTGGGCGAGGTAGACGAAGCGCTTGTCGCCCTTGGCCCGATAGACGTACGTCTCGTGATGGAGGCCGCTGATGAAGTCGTACGTGCCGTCGAGAAGCTTTTCGGCTCGGCCGCGGAAGGTGACCGCCGGGCGTCCCCCGGCGCTGACGTTGGTGATGTCGGTGATGAGCTCGAAGCCGTACTTTTCGGTAATGCCGGAGTGCGCCCAGGTGAAGTGGAGGGGCATATGCGAGATGCTGCTGCACAGCAGCTTGACCTGCCGGTTGACCATCGGAGGCTCCTGGCCATGATGTCGCACGCCGCTCAGATACCTGCTAGGCGGCCGGCGCAGGGCCCATTATACGAACGCGCCGCAATGCCGATGTTAAGATGGTGCGCCGCTCAGCCGCGGCCACAACGGGCGGGTTTCAGCCTGCCGCAGGAGAAGAGGAATGGCACTGAAGGTCGGCTACATCGGTCTGGGCTCCATGGGCCAGCCGATCGCAACGAACGTCCTGCAGGGAGGCTTCGAGCTCATCGTGGCCGACCTTCGTGAGGAGCCGGTCAAGGCCCTGGCGTCGTTGGGAGCGCAGGTGGCCAAGTCGCCTCGCGAGGTGGCTCATTTCGCCGACGTCGTCGAGACGTCGGTGGTCGACGACGCGCAGGTGGAGGAGATCGTACTGGGCGACAACGGCATTCTGGCCGGCGCCAAGCCGGGGACGATCGTCGCCGTGCACAGCACGATCCACCCGGACACCGTTCGCAAGCTGGCGCCAATCACCCGCGCACGCGGCGTCGAGATCATCGACGCTCAGGTGAGTGGTGGAGCGGCCGGAGCGCGCGGCAGGCGGTTGTGCTACATGGTGGGCGGGGACGAGGCGCTGCTGGAGCGCTGCCGGCCGGTGTTTGCCACGTCCGGGGACAAGATCTTCCACATGGGCCCGTTGGGCTCGGGCGCCGCGGCCAAGCTGGCGCAGCAGGTCATCACCACGGTGACCATGCTGGCTGTGTCAGAAGGCATGAATCTGGCCCGCGCCGCCGGCCTGGACCTGGAGGTGTTCGAGCAGCTGCTGCGGGTGAGCGCCGGACAGAGCTACATGGCGGACCACTGGCTGCGGCAGTTCGGCCAGGGCGGCACCGCCAAGGGCATCGAGGGCTTTTACAAGGGACTGATACCGGCGATCTCGCTGGCCCACCAGCTGGGGGTATCGGTGCCGGGCACGGCGCTGTTCCAGCAGCTGGTGCCCAACGTGCTCGCCGGCCCGCGCAACGCCGAAGGCGCCTGAGGACAGCTGCTCTTAGGACGGCATCGCGGCGGCGCTTGCCCGCGCGGCCGGCGTGGCGGCCGAGTCGGCCCGGCCCGAAACGCTTTGCCATTGCTTCACCGGCTCGTCTTCGGCCAAGGCCTTCAGCTCGCGCAGCCACAGCTTGCGCAGCAGCAGCACGCCGGTGTCCACCCGCCCCAGGCGCTCGCGGGAGCGATCGGCCACCGAGCCCTGTCCGACCTGGACCACGTAGTCTTCGATCCAGAACAGCTTGTAGATGCTGATGTCCTCTCCGATGTCGCTGATGCGCATCTTGCCCGCCAGGATGTCGTCGCCAATCTGGCGCAGCGGCAGCCGCTGCGACTCCTCGGTCTGCCGCCGGCGCTGGCGGTAGGCCTCGCCCTCATCCCCGGTCAGGGGCACCAGGTCCACGACGAAGCTGACGCAGCTCTCGTCGTCGATCGGGACGCGCCAGAAGAGGCGATCGACCCATAGCGTGGCCGCGTCTTCGAGCGAACCCTCCACCCGTGCGAACGAGCGATTCTGATTGATGTTCGGCATGTGGAAATGGGTGTAATAGGATGGCTTGCCCTGGCGCTCGCTCCAGGAGCGGATACCGTACTCGGTTTCCTCGGCGTGCGAAGAGGCGGCGCCAACCGGCCGGCTGGCGCCCGTGCGGCGCAGCGATTCGCTGTGCGTCCAGGGAACGTGCGCGCCGTCCCGCGCATTGTCCAGACGGTTGAAGTAGTTGCAGGGCCAGTATTCGGGCTCGCCCGCCTCCAGCACGCCCGGTCCCTCGAAGTCTGGAAAGCGCCGAAATTCCGGGGGGTCGCCTTCGCCGAGGTACACGAAGATGAGTCCCAGGTACTCACGCGTGGGATAGCTCGCGATCCGCACCTTAGCGGCGAATCCCCGGTCCTCGCCTGGCTGGTCCACGCACTGGCCATCGGCGTCGTACTGCCAACCGTGATAGAAGCAGCGCAGGCAGTCGCCCTCGACCCAGCCGGTGGATAGCAGCGTGCCGCGGTGGGCGCAGCGGCTGGCGAGCAGCTGCGCCTGCCCGCTCTCGCCGCGATAGAGGGTGAAGTCCTCGCCCATCAGCCGGACGGCCACGGCGTGGCCGGGGGCCAGGTCGCGGCTGCGATAGATGGGCTGCCAGAAGAGCCGCAGGTAGCGGCCCGCCAGCGTGCCGGGGCCGGTTCGGATGATGTCGTTGAGGTCTACCGTCGCCAATGGTGCTTCCCTCTCCGCGGGCGCTTGGCATAGACCACGTCTGGGCTGCAAAGGCGTGGTGCGCCAGCCGTGCTGAAATGTTGAGGAAGTCTATCATCGCGACGGCTTGCGGCACTATCCGGCGGCGGCGTTCTGCTTAGTCGGTTTACACTGATGGGGCCGAGCGGCATGGACGCGCTGCGTCGTGCTGTGCGCCGAATCTCAACCGAGGAGTAGCAACATGCCTGCCGAACTGCCGAAAACCTGGGACGACCAACGCCTCAAGAGCCAGCGCCTGGAAAGGCTCCAAGCGGAGATGCGGCGACAGGACATTGGCGCAATGTACCTGTACGACGGCATAAACGTGAGGTACGTCCTGGGCACCTACGTTCCCGGCGGAGCCGTGTTCGTCCCCGGTCAGGGCGAGGCTATCGGCCTCGTGCGCCCGCGGGATCTCGGCTACGTGCAGCTGAAGCACGCCAACAGCCGGCGCGCCTATTACAACACCGGCGACCTCGAGCGGGGCGACGTCCAGGAGACGCTGACGACCTTCGCCGGCAAGGTCAACGCGCTGCTGGCGGAGCACGGCGCTGCGAGCCAGCTCATGGCGGTAGACCATCTCGACCCCATGGCCGTGCTTGCGCTGGCCGGCGCCGGCATTCGCATCACGAACGCTCAGACGATCCTGGAGCGTGCGCGCTCGGTGAAGACGGACGACGAGGTGGCTATCTACCGATCGATTGGCGAGCAGTACGCGCACACCATGACTGCCTTTCGGCAGGCGCTGCGGCCCGGTGTCACCGAGAATCAGCTGGCGTCGGTGGTCGTCTCTGCCTGGTACGACGCCGGCGGCGAGGACATCGCCCAGCTCAACGTTTGCGCCGGCGAGAACATGAATCCCTGGCGCCGCTGGCCGAGCCAGCGCCCGGTGGTGGATGGCGAGTTCGTTGGCATCGACCTGCACGGGCGGGGAATTCATGGACTGCGTGGCGATATGTCGCGCACGTTCTTCGTCGGGGATCGGCCTACCCAGGAGCAGCGCGACCTGTACAAGCAGGCCTACGATTACCTGTTCGCGTCGATAGACGTCGTCCGGGCGGGCCGTCCGTTGGAGGAGGTTCGGCAGCTGTCGCCGCTAGCGCCCGAGAAGTATCAGACCCAACTCTACCACTACAGCATCATCCACGGCATCGGTATGAATCATTCCGGCCATCCCAAGGTGGACAAGCCGCGAAAGCCGGAGGACGACGTGCTGGAGAAGAACCAGATCGTGGCGGTCGAATGCTACTTCGGAGAAGAAGGCAGCCCTCTGGCCGTGAAGCTGGAGGAGGACGTCATCGTTCGTGAGGGTGCGCCGGAGCGTCTGAGCCCCGCCGTCCCCTTCGACGAGCGCTTCATCGGCTGAATCATCGCGGCCGAGCTCTGGGGCTCAACCCCAGGGCTCGACCGGGATGGCGGACAGCCGCTCGCTGCCGAGCATGGCCGCGGGGTCGGTCTGTTCCAGGACTTCCGGCGGCACGGACAATCGTTCCGGGAAGGGCATCGACAGCGGCTTCGTGCAGTCGAAGCCCATCTTCGACGTGGTGCCGTCCGGGGACGTGGGATCCAGCGGCGAGCCGCGCAGTCCCGACAGGATAGTCGCCTGCTTGTCGGCTTGAAAGCGCCAGGCAAAGGCGCGCAGCACCTCGCGCTCGTCGAAGATGTCCACGTCCTCATCGAAGACGAAGATGTGCTTGATGCCGAACCGGGATTTCATGGCAGTTTCCAGCGCAATCCGGCCGTCGTCGTCGTGGGCCTTGCGGATCTGCACGTACAGGTTGGCGTTGCAGCCCGATTGGGGCAGGTACACGGCGGTGACCTGCGGAAGGGCTTTGTGCAGCGCGCGGAAGGTGGCGCCCTCGCTGGTCAGCGAGCTGATCCAGTGCGTGTGGCCCACCATGCAGTCGTCCCATAGGGCATCTCGCCGGCGCGTCACGGCCGTGACCTTCAACAGCGGGTTGAAGCGCTGCGGCCCGACGTACCTGGTGTATTCGCCGAACGGGCCCTCGGGCTTGCGCTGGCCGCGGGGCAGGTAACCTTCGATCACGATCTCGGCGTCCGCCGGTACCAGGAGCTTATCGCCGAACGTTTCGGAGGCCACGAGCCGCAGCGGGCTGCCAAGGCCGCCGCCGCCGGTCTCGTAGTGGCTTTCCTCGGGCCCGACGTGCGACTGGCAGCCCAGCACGGCCAGTGGGTGATGCCCCACCCAGAACGCCGCCGGTGTATCCTCGCCCGCTGCTTCGTACTGGCACATGTTCGACCAGTTGTGAGTCTTGCGGCCGATGAAGACGCGGATCTCGTCGCGGCCGGAGATCCAGCCGCGTTGGATGGCACAGTTGTCCAGGCGGGTGTCGCGGTTCATCGTCAGGAGGAACCCGGCGGTGATATACCGTCCGGGATCCTGCTGGTGATGTCTCGGCGCCGGCAGCCAGCGGAGGTCGACCTGCTGCCCGCGGGTCACCAGCTGCTTGACAGGCGCCTGCGAGCGTTCGACGACGACTGGCTTCAAACGCTGCTCAGTTCGCTCGAAGCAGGCGATGCCTGCCCGGCGGACGTCGCTGCCCAGCGCCCGAGCCAGCCGCAGACGGCTGGCGAACAGGAAGGTCATGAGGGGCATCTCGGCCGGCTGTCCATGGACGAGCGGGTTGTGGAAGAGCAGCACGGGGAACTGCTTGGCAGCCTCCAGTTTGGTGATGAGCGCAGTCAGCTCGTAGCTGTCGACCTCCAGGGGCCGCTCGACGTGGATGACCTCGGCTGGGTAGTCGCGCTCGTAGTGGTCGAGGAAATCTCGAAGGCCGGCGCTCGCTCCCGCGGTGTCGATCAACGCCCGGACAGCGCCGGACTGCCGGTCCAGGCGTGTATACCGTTCTGTCGCAGCCGCTCATTGAACAGCTGCCGAATGTGGGGATCCTCCTGCGAGTAGTCGATGACCGCGCCGCCGTCGCCGCGCATGCGCATGGTGCCGACCTCACCGTCAACGTCTCTGGCGCCCACGGCGTGCCAGATGCCGAATGGAAATCTTCGGCTGCCATAGCGAAAGGCCAGCTGCAGCGCGTCCTCCGCCCCGACGTTGAAATGCTGGTGGAACCAGCCCGTGGGAGGACTGAACACGCTGCCCGGCTTCCAATCGATCTTGACCACGTCGCCGCCATGGCCGCTTTCGAAAGGCCGGTCTCCCAGCTCCTTGTCCCACATCATGCTGTAGCCCTCCGACCTGAGGATGAGCAGGATCGCGCCGCCGCTGTGGTAGTGGGCCCGCATGTAGGAGCCGGAAGGGTACTTGGACTCGTGGGTGATCAGGCTGTTGCCGGTGAGCTCGTATTGGATGAAGCGCAGGCTCTTCTTCTCGGGATCGACTTTGTCCGGCAGCACGGAGCGGGCGTCGGGTACGAAGTTGGTCTCCCAGCCGCGGCGGCTGAACTGCCCCAGCAGGGTGTTGCCGCTGCCTTCGTAGCGCACGTCCTTGCTCCAGAAATCGGGCTCGCCGTTGAAGCGGTCGGTGAAGCTGAAGGGGCAGTTGTGGATGAACTCGTCGTTGTGGAACAGATCGATGATGACCGGCGCGGTGGTGACCGCCACGTAGCGGACGCGGCTGCCGGAGGCGAACAGGCGGTAGGGCGTGTTCAGCGGAATGGCGAACAGGCTGCCCTCCTGCCACTCGAACTGGTGCGTTTTGCCGCGCGGATCCTCCAGCGTCGTAATGCCGCTTCCCTGCAGGACGTATATGGTCTTCTCGTACAGGTGGCGCTGCTGGTTGGTGGCTGCTCCGGGGTCGATCTGGGCGACGTACATACCAGTGAACCCGGTCATGCCCTCGAGCAGGATGAAATAGGCGTCGCAGCCCAGGCGATCCCACCGTCCGAATTCGGGCTCTGCCAGGTCGGTAACGCCGTGGCCCCGGACGATCGGGATGCCCTGGCTGCGTACCCACGTCTCGTACGGGGTGAGCGCTCGTTGAAACTGCTGGCCATCGCCATTTGGTGTTGCCAAGGTTCGTCTCCTAATCCGTGGCTGGCCTGGCGCCGTCCGGCGAAGCCCTCAATGGGGCCGGGCGCAGGCGCTGCGCGCCAGTGTACATCAGGCGGGCTTGACCGGCGGGCGCTGTTCCGCGGCTGCCCCCACACGGAACTCGAAGGCGCAGTACGGACACTGGCAGTAGGCCTCCGCGATGCGGAAAAACTCTTCGCCTACCATGAACTCGCGCCTGCAGTTGGGGCAGGGGACGTACGCGAAATCGGCCATCGGGTGCTGCTCCTCGACTAACTTCACCGGCTGATTGGTTTCCTTGGAAACCAATCAGCCGGTTCCGGCTGGCTCTCCCTTGAGTGCCCGGTTGATGATGTTGACGATGTCGTCGGTGGAGGTGCGCATGAAGTCCTCGCTGCCGCCGAAGACATATTTCCTGTCCGGCTTTGGGACGGAGTTTGGGTCCAGCCCCTCCCGCGCAACGTCGAGCCGCAGGGACGGCTGCTGGATGGCCTTCTGCCACAGCGTCTGGCCTTCCCTGGTCAGCAGCCAGTTGATGAAGACGCGGGCGGCGTTGGGGTGCGGAGGAGAATCCGCCAGGTTGATGGTGCCGCCGCCCACGCTCAGCGGCGCTCCCTCTTTGAGCTGGTCTCCTGGGACCTCGGCGACCGGCAGTCCCTGGTCGCTGGCCGCCTTGATATAGGTCGAGCTGACCCACAGCCCGATCTGGTAACGGCCCTGGGCCAGCCAATCCACCATCTGACGATGATCGGTCGAGAGCACGATCCCCGTCTCACGAAAGAGCCGGTCGACGAATCGCGAGCCCAGCTCAGGGCTGCGATAGATGAAGCGCATCTGGACCCCGCCCTGGCCCGGCCGGCGCACGTCGTACGACACGATCTTGCCGTGCCACTTGGGATCGAGGATGTCCCAGTAAGAGGTGAATTGACTGAGATCGACCATCTTGGTGTTGCCGGATACCGTCGTGCCCACGTACCCCTGGTAGGCCAGCGTGGTATTGGGCTCGCTGCTGTCGATCCACCACCAGTGCTTGTCCAACCAGGCCGACAGATCGGTGACTTCGGGCAGCAGCAGCGCCGGCTCGAGCGGGGCTACGGCCCCGACCGGCTTCAACGATGTGACTGACTGTGTGGCGGGGCCGGTGATCGCGTCTACCAGGAACTTGCCGGCGTTGCGCTCGGCCAGAATGCGGGAGATGAGGTCGCCTGCGGGGGCATAGGTGCCGTTGACCTTGATGCCGGGGTAGGCGCTTTCGAAGGCGTTAGGGAGGTCCTTGCTCATGCCCGCGCCCAACGCGCCGTACACGTTGACAGCGCCTTCTTGCCGGGCCGCGTCGACGACGGCGCTCCATGCAGCTCCGCCGGCCGCGGAGCCCGATGGCCTGGCAGTGCCGGCACTGCCGCCCGCGAGCCGGGGAGCGCAGGCCGACAGCAGCACCGCGCCCGCGCACCACGAGATGCTCTTGAGGAACAGCCGGCGGCTCGGATTCCGCGCCGCCGCGACGCCTGATTCAGCCGGTACCTGACTCATCGTGCCGCTTCCTCCTCGGCTGGCGAAGTACCAGGGAAGTGGCGCACATGGTACTCCACCCGCCGCCCACTTGCAACCGCGGGGGCGTCGTTGTCGAAGCCTTCCAAGGGCGGCATCCTGGGAGCGCCGGCAACCCGGCGCTCCCAGGATGCCGGGGGAGCTTGAAGGCTCAGGGTCTCGAAGTCAGGAGACCCGACCGGGTGCCCTCAGAGCAGGCCTCCGGGCTTGCGCATGCCGCGCACGCCGAGGCCGCCGTCGGTGGGCAAGATGGTTCCGGTGACGAGGCGGGCACGTTCGTTGGACGCCAGGTAGACGTAGGCCCAGGCGTGATCCTCGGGCTTGCCTTCGAGCTGCAGCGGGTTGGACTGGCCAAGGCGGACGTCGGGCGGCATGCGGGCGTAGATCGGCTCATCGAGGCCAAAGCTGCGCACGCCTCGGATCTCCGTCCGCGTGCCTCCGGGCGAGACCCCGTTGACCCGCACCTTGGGCGCAAGCTCGTAGGCCAGCTGCGTGACCAGCCCACGCACGGCGAACTTGGACGCGGTGTACAGGCAGCCTCCGCCGTCGGGATAGAAGCCTGCGTTGGACACCGTGAAGATGATGTTCCCGCCGCTCTCCAGCAGATGGGGCAGAGCGGCCTTGGCGCTCAGCACGTCGCTTTTGACGTTCACCGCGAAGAGCTCATCGAAGGCGTCGCTCAGCTTGTCGCCGGGCATATTGAGCAGCGGAATCTGGCCATCGAAGATGCCGGGGAACGTGATCAGCGCGTCGAGCTTGCCGAAGGCGCCGACCGTCTCCTCGACGGCGCGCTCGTTGTCCGCCAGCAGCGTGGCGTCGCCCTCGACGACGTGGACGGCTGCGCCGAGCTCGGACCGCAGCCCGGCCGCCTTCGCGGGCGAGAATTCCAGCACGGCCACCCGCGCTCCCTCGTTGACGAACGCCCCGACCGTGCCGCGGCCGATACCGGACCCGCCCCCGGTGATGAGTGCGACCTTGCCGTCCAGCCAGCCCATTGCGTGCTCCTCTCTATCCTGCCGTCCGAAAACGGACCGTATCGACGTCCACCTCACGGTTTCGGAGGGCGTCACGAGACTGCTCCACCACCAGCTTGCGCAGCAGCACCACCTGGGCGTCGGTTGGCAGCAGGTATTCCGGCGACCAGTAGCGGCAGGGCGTGGCAGCATCGTTGTCCTGCCCGCTGAAGTGGTAGACCATCGGCTCGCGCACGAGGCGGAAGCGGATCCTGGCGTACAGGCGTCCGAGCCAGCTTCGCGCGCTGGAGGTGTAGAAGTAGAAGATGCGGCATTTGTTGGCCTCTACGGGAACGGCGTAGCGCGTACTGCCGCCGCCGGCTCGCACGATGCACGGCAGGTGATGGCCCAGGCCCCACTCCTCGTACTTCTTGAAGTGCGCATAGCCGCCTCTGCGAAAGAGGTCGAAGAACCAGATCCAGAGCAGCCGCCAGCGGTGCAGCGGCCAGACGCCCTTCACTCCCGGGTAATACATCTGGTACGGCACCTTGCCGTCCTTGGCGTAGTAGTCCTGGTTGGAGTGCATGGCGATGAGGCCTCGCCCGTTCACGATCTTGCCATGCGGAGCCAGCGGAGTCCGGTTCCGGCCGGCCCTGTTGGAAGTCAGCTGCTGGATGGAATTGCGATGAACGTAGAAGGCGTTGTGGGAGTCGCTGTGATTTTCGATGGCCAGCATCCAGTTCATGGGCCAGTAGGTGTATGAGCCGTGGATCTGGAGGTCCTGCTCGAAGAACTCGGGCGGCACATCCTCCTCGATCGGCGCGGGCTCGCCCTGGCCCATCCACACGAACACCCAGCCGCGAATCGTCTTTGTGGGGTAGGTGCGCGCTCGAAGCTGGCCGGCCGCCTTGGAGTCCGGCCCCTCGCAGATGAAGGCCACGCACTCTCCCTCACCATTGAACGTGGCGCCGTGATAGGCGCACGACAGGAAGCCGCGATAGAAGCAGCTGCCGCCGCTGAGGCTGGCTCCGCGATGCGGACACACGTCGCTCAGGGCTACGACCTCTCCGGACTCGTCGCGGAAGAAGACCATCTCGTCGCCGAGCATCTTCCAGTACAGCGGCTTCTTGCCGAGTTTCGACGCTGGCAGGGCCACGTACCAGTACTCCCGCAGGCCGAGTGGAGGGATCTGCGGACGGAGGTCCCGGCCGCCCGCCCCGCCGCCCGAGTCGTGCCCCTGCGTGCCGCCGGCAGGAGCCTCCGGCACGCCGCGTGATTTTCCGGCGACGAGCTCTCGCTCGACACGCTGTTCGTAGCTGCGATTCCAAGCGCCCATCTCAAACTCCTCAGGCTGCTCAGCCGCCATCGCGGTTTGAGCTCCATAGCCGAAGCGATGATACAAATTCGTCCGAAACCTCCTCGGCTATCGCGGCTCGTAGTGCGCTAGACTGCTCGCCGAATGTCCAGGGCAAAGCCATCGTCGGAGGACTCACGCCTGCTTGACCGCCGTTAGCCTCGCCGATCGGCCGAACGTCCGCTGGACGGCCCTGTTCCAGGGCGGTTACGCGTGGACGTCCATCACTGCCTTCACCGGGATCATCGTCGGCGCCTTCGATACCTACATCGTGGCCACGGCGATGCCAAGTGTCCTCCGGGAGCTCGGCCAGCCTGAGTTCTACGCTTGGATCACGTCGGCCTTTCAGCTGGCCACGATCGTGGGATTGTCGCTGGGCGGTGCCGGTCGCGACAGGTTAGGGCTGCGCGCGCCGTTCCTCATCGCGCTGGTGGTGTTCGCCGGCGGTTCGCTGGCCTGCGCGATGGCGCCTTCCATGCCACTGGTGGTCCTCGCGCGCGGTCTGCAGGGCCTGGGAGGTGGTGGGCTAGTGGTGGTGTGCTTTTCCGCCGCGGCCGGCTATCCGGAGGGATTGAGGCTGCGCATGTATTCGCTGCTGTCCGTTGCCTGGGCTTCGGCCAGCCTGGTTGGTCCTATCCTCGGTGGCAGCATCACCGAAGTGGCGGGCTGGCGCTGGGTGTTTATTCCCAACGTGCCGGTATGCCTGCTGGTCGCCTTACTGGCCTGGTTCGGGTTCGCCGGCTCGGTGCCGGGCGACAAGACCAGGGCCGTGCCGGTGGTCCGCTCGCTGCTGCTGGCGCTGGCCACCGGCTCGCTGGTGGCGGCGCCATCGGCCGGGGCGACTGGCCTGGCGCTGCTGCTGGCCGGGCTGGTGCTCGGTGCGCTGTACCTGCGGCAGGAGCAGGCGGCGCGTGTCCCCGTGGTTCCGCTCCAGGCCTGGCTCGGACGGGGTCGTTTGGGGTCGATTCTTCAGGCCAATTTGCTGTTCTCCATGAGCTTCCTGGGGGCGGCGGTGTTCGTTCCGCTGTTCCTCCAGGCCCTGCGCGGACAGTCGGCCGCAGCCGCCGGGCTGGTGCTGACGGCCGGCGGCCTGGCCTGGACCGGTGGCAATTTCCTCGCCGGTTGGAGCCGCGGACGCTGGTCCAAGCGGATGGTGATCGCGGGCGCCCTGCTCGTGGCCGCCGCCTGCGCCACCATCGCCCTGCAGGTGGTCAGCGGCCGGTGGCCCGTGATCCTGGTAGGGGTGAGCTGGGCGGTTGGCGGCTTTGGCATCGGCATGGCCTATATCACGCTGCTGGACCAGGCCATCGCGTCTTCGCCTCGCGAGCAGTATGGGTCCGTTACCGGCGCGGTGCAGACTTTGCGGACCCTGGGCGGCGCGCTGGGCGGCGCGCTGATGGGCGCTCTGCTGCACCTTCTGGGCGCCGCGGGCGATATGCTGCGACTGTCGATCGTGGCCATTTTCCTGCTGGCTACCGTGCTGGCGCTGTGGCCGGCCACGTTTGGGCAGCCAAGGATGGAAACGCAAGAAGCTGCTTGACAGGGCCCGACGGCCTGGCCCAGAATCGCCCCAACGCTGGGTCCGGCGGGGCCCAACCGAGCAGCGCACTTCTCAGGCAACGGCTTCAACCCGAAGGTAACGGAAGGAGATCTGAGCCATGGCTCATCGAATGCGTGTTGGCGGACGATTCAGCCGTGCGTGGCAGGCGCTGATTGCCATGGTCGTGACGGTGTCCCTCGCAGCCTGCGCTCAGTCTCAGGCGCGGCCCAGCTCGAGTTCGGCGGGTTCTGTGGCTGGTTCTGGGGCAGCGCCGGCCAGCGCGGCCTGGCAGCAGATCCTTGCCGCCGCCAAGAAGGAGGGCACGGTCACCCTGTATTCCGCGACGACGGGGGACCAGGGGAGGGCGGCGCTGGTCGAGCCCTTCGAGAAAGCCTATCCCGACATCAAGCTGCAGGCGAACTTCACCACCAACACCGACCTGATCGCCCGCGTCGCGGCGGAACGTCAGGCCGGGAAGCTCATTCCGGACGTGTTCGTCGGGCCCGGAACGTCGGCCATCACGGCGTTCAAGGCGTCCGGAGGACTGTCCGCCCTGGAGCCGTGGCTGGTCCTGCCCGAGGTAGCCGGCGGCGGCAACTGGCTGAACGGTCACCTGTGGTGGATGGACGCCGCCGAGCCGATGACCACGCTGGCCTTCCAAGGTCAGGTGCAGCCGGTGATCTCTTACAACAAGAACCTCGTTGATCCCAAGCAGATCACCTCATACATGAACCTGCTGGATCCCAAGTGGAAGGGCAAGATCGTGGCCCGGGACGTACGCGTGCCTGGTCCCGGCGGCCCCCAGATCATCTACCTGTACCGCCGCCCGGACCTGGGGCCCAAGTACGTGGAACGGCTGTTCAGCGAGACCAACATCACGCTCAGCCTGGATGCCCGGCAGATGATCGACTGGCTCGCCCAGGGACGCTTCCTGCTGGGCGTGGCGATCAACAGCCGCGAGCTTCGGGACGCCGCGGCACAGGGCCTGCCGGTGGGCTTCATCCCGACGTCGCAATTGAAGGAGGGGGCCGACCTGAGCAACGGCGGCGGCATCGTCTCCGCGCCGACGCAGCCGCCGCATCCCAACGCTGCGAAGGTGTACCTCAACTGGCTGCTCTCAAAGGACGGGCAGACGGCCTGGCAGCGGGTTACCAATATCCCGTCGCTGCGCATGGACGTTCCCAAAGACGGCCTGGAGGACGTTCCGACCCCCGGAGTGGACTACGTCGCGAGCAGCGTCGAGAACTTCTCCAAGCTCATGGATACCGACGTGAAGCCATTGATTACGAAGGCGTTGGATGAAGCTCCAAAAGGCTCGTAGGTCTTACCTGAAATAGGGCATCACGTCTGTGGCGAAGAGCCGCATCGAGTCCATGACTGCCTGGTGGTCCATGTCGGCCAGGTTCATCAGGCAGACGAGCTCCTCCATACCGAATGACTGCAGCCATGCCACCTGCTCGCGCACGCGCTCCGGTGTGCCGCTAAGCGTGCAGCCATCGACGATGCTCTCGTACGTCAGCTCGGCATAGTAGCGCTTCAGCTCCGGCCGGCCGGATTCCAGCAGGCTCCCGAAGGTGCGTGCGTTCCAGACGTAGGAGTCTTCGCAGGCCCTCCGCACGTGGGCGTCGGACTGGCCCACGTGCACGACGATGGGGCTGGCAGTGTGCAGGGCGTCTCGGCGCAGGCCATGCCGCTCCAGCGTCTCGAACCACGTCTTGAAGGCCTGCTCCACACGGCTGAGCGGACTCATGTACGAGCCCATGATGGCGTTCTTTCCGAGCGAGACCGATTCCTCGAACGTGCCCGGACTCACGATCGGCTGCCAGATTGGAGGATGAGGCTTTTGGACGGGCAGCGGCCGGAACTCTCGCCGCGGAATGCGCCAGTACTTGCCCTGGTGCTCCACGTAGCCTGTGGTCCAGGCTTGAACGATCACCTGCAGAGCTTCGTTGTGCCGCTCGCGGCAGCTGTCGAAGTCAACCTCGAACGCCTCCAGCTCTTCGGGCTGATAGCCCCGTCCCACGCCGAACTCCAGCCGCCCGTTGCTCAGGATGTCGACCACCGCGGCGTCTTCGGCAACCTCGATGGGATGGTGGATTGGCAGCACGTAGACCGAGCTCCCAATGCGGATCCGGCTGGTCCGCGCGGCGATGGCCGCGGCCAGGGGAGAAACGGCGGGACGTCCGTATTGTGTGAAGCGATGCTCGGTGAGCCAGACAGAGTCGTAGCCCAGCTCTTCGGCTAAACAGGCCTGCTCGAGGAGCTGGTGATAGATCGCGTGATCGGTGGTGCCCTTCCAGCCCGACGGCAGGAACAGCAATCCGAACTTCATGCCGCCCTCAGCCCTGAGTCTCGATCGCTTTGGTGATCAGGTTGGATATCACGTCTGGTGGTGTCCGTCTGATGTATTCCTCGGTGTCGGAATCGACGTACGTCTTCCCGTCGGTCGGGACGACGGTCGGGTCCAGGCCCTCGCGGCTGACGTCGACTCGCAGTGATGGCAGCAGCACCTTACGCTGCCATGTTGTCTGGCCCTCCCGTGACAGCAGCCAGTTGATGAGCACGCGCGCGGCGTTGGGATGGGGCGCGGAGTCCACGAGGCTCACAGTGCCGCCTCCCGCACTGAGGGGCGAGCCCTCTTTGAATTGGTCGCCCGGCACCTGCGCCACGGGCAGGCCCTGCTTGACGCCGGCGTTCATCTCCGTGCCGCCGATCCACAGACCGATCAGGTAGCGCCCCTGGCCCAGCCAGTCCACCATCTGCCGCTGGTCGGCGCTGAGGGTAATGCCGGAGAACAGCTGCTGCATGAAGGTCGGGCCGAGATCGGGATGGTTGTAGATGAAGCGGGTCTGGCCGCCCCCTCCGCCTCGGCGGCGGATATCGTAGGCCACGATCTTGCCCTTCCACTTGGGGTCGAGGAGGTCTCGGTAGGTGTGGAACTGGGCCGGGTCGACGAGCTTGCTGTTGTAGGCCACGGAGGTGGCCACGTAGCCGTGAAACTGGAGCGTGCTGTTCGGGGTGTTGGCATCCATCCACCACAGCTGTTTGTCCAGCCAGGCTGAGAGGTCGGTGACCTCGGGCAGCAGCAGCGCTGGTTCGAGCGGGGAGAGCGCGCCCGCGGGTTTGAGGGTGGTGACGGATTCGCCGGATAAGCCCACGGTCACGTCGGCGATGAATTTCTTGGCCGTGCGCTCGGCCAGCAGGCGCGAAACGAGGTCGCCGGCCGGCAGGAACGTGCCGTTGACCTTGATGCCGGGGAAGGCCTGCTCGAAGGGGCCGGTCAGGGCTTCTTGCCCGCCGGCGATGCCCCCGTACACGTTGACCGAGCCTTCTTTTACCGCCGCCTGGACGAGGCCGTCCCAGCCCGCCGGCTTGGCCGCGGCGCTCGCCCCGGATGCCCTGGGGCTCGCGGGGCCTGCCGGCAGGCCCGTTTGACAGCCCGCCAGCGCCGCGGCGGCGCCGCAGGCCATCAAGCCCAGGAGGAACGATCGCCGGCTGGATCGGTGGGGGTGCGGATCGGAAGGGCCGGTGCTGGCTGGCATTGTCTTCTCCTGGGCGTCCTGTTTGAGCGGTGTTGGGCGGGCGCCGAAAGGCCCGCCCAGCCTTGGCTCAGGATTGTGCCATGCCCGGCCTATTCGTCGCGGAGGTCGAACCTTGGCTCGGACTGGATGGCGGCTTCGATGGCGTTGCGCTCCGCGGCGGTGACGATGGTGTGCTTGAACTGGCAGCTGGCCAGGTCCCGCGTTCGGTCGAGTCCAATCGTCTTGCGCAGGTCGGCTCGGTAGAACAGGACGCCGGTCAGCTGCGCGCCGCTGAGATCGGCCCCGGTCAGATTCAGCCGCAGCATGTAGGCGCGGGCGAGGTCGGCGTCGACCAGCTGGCTGCCGCTCAAATTGGCTTCGTACAGATCGGCGCCGCGCATCGTCGCGCCGCTGAAGTCGCTGTTCATCAGCTTGGCACCGACGAATACCGTGCCGCTGACGTTGGCGCCGCGAAAGGCGATGCCGGACAGGTCGGAGCGGCGGAAATCGGCATTGCGCAGGTCCGCGCGGCTGAGATCGGCGCCGGCCAGACGGATGCCCTGCAGGAAGATCCCCGGCGCCTGCAGCCCGCTCCAGTCGGCGTTCGTGGCCAGGATTGGGTTCTCGCGGATGTCCTGCCCCTGCAGGTAGCCGTTCAGCTCGGCCACGTCCTGCTCGGCCGCTGTTGTGCCGTCCGAGGTCAGCTTTGTGGACGAGAAGTCACGCTCGCCGGCGATGATCCGTTTGATGAGGTCGCGGGCCGAGATTGGCGTCAAGGTTGGGGTCATGCCTGGGTCTCCTGTGCTCCGAAGTGTCTAGTCTGCGACCCATCATACCGATCAGCCGGCCTTCAGCCGCCCGCCGCGCTACCTGAAGAAGTCCTGCCCCCACTTGCTGCGCATCTTGGCCTGGAGCTCGGGACTCGTGCCCACGACTTTGGGGAACTGCTCGCGCCAGTGGAATGGCCGGGTCGCGTCGATGACCATGCGCGACATGGCGTAGTCCCCGATGCTGCGCTTCTCGGGCGGTACCCGCGGGTCCAGGGGCTGGCTGCGGCAGCCGCGCACCACGTCGGCCGACTCGGCGGGCTCCGATCTCGTCCACAGCGCCCACAGCACTTCGTCGACGTTGCTGGGATCGATGTCGTCGTCGACCACGACCACGTAGCGCCCGAGCTGCGCTCCAAGGGTCTGGGCGGCGATCATGCCGGCCTGCTTGGCGTGTCCTGAGTACCGCTGGCGAATGGCAATCACAATGAAGCCGTTCACGGCCGAGGGCAGGGTGGCCACGCCGCGGACGTCGGGGACGCCGGCTGTTTCCAGGCCCTCCCAGGTCAGCGCGTCGACGATCACGCGGCGGGCGTGATGAGACTCGCCGGGCGGGCGGGTCACCTGCGATCCGAGGATGATTGGATCGTCGCGGTAATAGACCGCTTCGACTCGGACGTAGGTCTCTTTCCGCATGGCGCTGGCGTAGTAACCGGTGAACTCTCCGAACGGTCCCTCTTCGATGGTGCTGTCCGGATGGACGAAGCCCTCTATCACGATCTCCGCGTTGGCCGGGAACGGCAGGCCCGTCACAGGCCCTTCGATCACCTGCACCGGACGGCCCTGCACGGCGCCCACCCACTCGAGCTCGTTGACCCCGAGGGGCAGCTTGAGACCGCTGGCGACGAACAGCAGGGGATGCATGCCGAAGGCCGCCACGACCGGCATCGGCTCTCCGCGCTCGAAGTACTTATCCCTATGCAGCCGTCCATGCTGGGCGGGTGCGATGTACAGGCCCAACTGGTTGCGGGTCTGGATCTGCATGCGGTAGGTGCCCACGTTGACCTTGCCGCTGTCCGGGTCGCGGGTAACCACGATGTCGCCTGTGCCGATGTAGCGACCGCCATCGTCCTCGTGCCACACCGGAGTTGGAAAGCGCATCAGGTCCACGGCCTCTCCGGTCATCCTGTTCTGAAAGACCGGTCCATCAGCCACCACTTCCGCCGGCAGCAGGCGCAGGTTTCTGGACCGCTCGCGCCAGGCCTTGACCAGGGCCAGATGGCTTTCGGCCGGAGGGAGGCTCAACGCCTTGGCCGCCGCCTGCGGACTGGGAATGGGGTTGTTCACCACCCGCCAGCCGGCCGGGTAGTCCTTGACGTTGTCGAACACCAGACAGCGCGGCTGCGGCGTGAGGCACAGCATCTCGGCCAGCGCGCCAATCTCCAGCCGCCAGTCGGCCCCGTCGATCACCTGGAGCTGCCCCAGCTCTTCGACTTCCCGCAGCCACTGCCTCAAGTCAGGGCTGGGCTGGTCGATCAAAGTCGTGGATGGTGAGGCGTCCAGAAGGTTTTTCACGGTGTGGTTCCCTCTCTAACTCGACGTGCTCGTCTGTCGGTCGGCTCGATTGCGCGCGATGGCGGGATGCTAACATGCATACGCTATCAACATGGGGCCGCGCCGCGATGGTGAGCGGCCGAAAGGACACGTACCCCACATGCGGTTGGCAACGATTCAAACGCCCTACGGGCTGCGCGTTGGGGCGGCGGAGCACGATGGTTTTCTCGATCTCCAGGGGGCGGCGGTGCTGCGCAGCGCCAGCGAGGGCGTTCTCCTGGATGCTGCGCTGGAGCGCGCGCAGCTGCAGCTGCCGGCCGAGATGATGCGCTTTCTGGACGCCGGCGAAGCGGCGCGGGCCGAAGCTGAGAAGGCTCTGGCTTTCGCACGTTCGTTTCCTCGCACACAGGTGCCGTGGTACCCGCTCGAGGGAACGAAGCTCGGGCCGGTGGTGCCCAACCCGAAGAACATTTACATCCTGCGCGGGAACTACCGCTCGCACCGCTTGGAAGTCGCCAAGCGCATGAAGATCAACACCGACAAGCCGGCGCGGCCGTATTACTACACCAAGCCGGCCACGGCGGTGATCGGCCATGAGGGCAAGCTCATGTTTCCCCGCATCTCCAAGGAGGTGCAGCATGAGGTCGAGCTGGTGGTGGTCCTGGGAAAGGCCGGCCGGCACATTCCCGTCGACCATGCCGACGACTACATCGCGGGCTACACCGTCGGCCTCGATATGAGTGCCCGCGATCACCTCGGCGCCGACGGTGACGCCCGCTGGAAGAGCTTCGACACCTTCTTCCCCACTGGCCCCTGGATCGTGCCCCTGCGGGATGTGGGCAATCCCAACAACCTCAATCTCAAGCTGCGAGTGAACGGCCAGCCGCGGCAGGATGGCTCGACCAACGAGTTCGACTTCACGGTGGCCGAAGTGGTGTCGTTCATCTCGGAAGCGATTACCCTGCAGCCGGGCGACATGATCAGCACCGGCACGCCCGCCGGCGCGGGACCGGTCGTTCCGGGAGACGTCATCGAAGCCGAGATCGAGAAGATCGGATTGCTTCGCTGCTCGGTCGTAGCCGAGGATCTCTAGACACAGCGAAGCCGCACCCGTATACCCTATAGAAAGAGTTAGAAGTTGGTTATTAGGAGACAAGCGCATGGCCGTTAGTACGCCGGACAAGACCTCGAACATGAGCTCCGCCGAATTCACGAGCGCCGTTGAAAACGTCTTCCACCAGTACTGGGGCGGACACTACGAGGTGGTCAAGACGTTCTTCGGCCAGCCGCGCGACCGCCAGCAGCTCATCGACTGGCTGGAACTGCAGCTTTACAAGGAGATCCACGTCGTCCCGGAAATCGCCCGCAAGGTCATCGCGCTGTATGAAAAGCTCGACGTCGAGATCGAACGGGGCGAGTTCGAGTCGGAGTGCTACGAGCTGGCCGACGAGGCCCAGCACTATCGCCTGCTGGCCGACATCCTGGAGGGCATTACCGGCCAGCGCCGGTCGGCGCTGGTCTTCAAACCGACGAAGGAGCAGGTGGATCTGGAGGCCGTGCGCAACAAGTACGCCAACAGCACGCCGCTGGTGCGCTCAGTCGGCGGATTCTCCCCCGGCGGCGGCACAGCCTTCGCCGCGGCGGGGTCGATGATCGACGGCGGGCCCGTGGAGCGCCAGCTGGCGGAAGCCTTCAAGGTGATCTACCGACAGGAGCTCGAGCACTACAACAAGAACCGCTTCGTGTTCGACCGGCTGGTTCGGGAGGCGAATCCGTCGGAGTATGCCGAAGCGCTGCAGTATGCCCGTGAGCTGGCGCATCAGCACTTCATCCTGCGCAACGCGTCGTTCAGCTATCCGCTGAGCCCCGAGCGGATCAAGCAGATCGCCGCTGGCGAAGTCACTCGCTACATCCCTCCGAGCCTGTACTAGCGTCGGCCCGGGCGGGAAGGCGGCAGCGTGGCGAAGCTGGTCGAGATTATCGGCATTACCCATAACCCCTTCCTGCCCGGGATGATCGCCGCGGGCGGCGACGACCCGGCCATCGCCCAGGCGGGCAAAGACTACGCTCGCATGCGCCAGAAGATGGCCGAGGCCAAGCCCGACGTCCTGGTGGTCGTGGCCAGCGATCACCTGAACCAGTGGTTCATGGACAACATGCCGGCTTTCTCCATTGGTAAGGCCGCCCGGGCCCAGGGGCCGGTAGCTCATGAGATCCACACCTTCCGCTTGCAGCCATACGCCACGGACGTGGACGTGGACCTGGCCAAGGGGCTGCTGAAGGAAGGTTTCCGGGAGGGCGTTGATTTCGCGTATTCGGATGAGTTCACCATCGACCACGCCTTCACCGTGCCGCTGAGCTTCGTCCGGCCCGAGATGGACCTGCCAATCGTTCCCATCTGGACCAACGTCATCGCTCCTCCGGTTCCGCCGGCGGAGCGGTTCTTCGCCGTTGGCAAGGCGCTGCGCCGGGTCATCGAAGGGCTGCCGACGGACAAACGGGTGGGGGTGCTGTCGAGCGGTCATCTGGCCGTCGAAGTCGGCGGGCCGAAACGTCCGACCTACTCGTCGGACGTGGAGTTCGACCGCCGCATGATGGACCTGATCGCGGCGGGTGAGGCCGAGACAGTGGTTCGCGAGGCTACCTGGGAGCGGCTGCTGCAGGCCGGGAACGTAGCGGCCGGCTTCCTGAACTACGTGCTGCTCCTCGGCCTGGCCGACGGCCGGGCGCCGTCCGAGACCAATCTGCTGTTTCCGCAGAAGACCGCCGCGGTGAACCTCATGGCCTGGCATCTGCACGAAGGAGGGGCCCGGTGAGCCGCTACCAGGTTGACAAGACGATGCGACAGGTGGTGCTCGATCAGCAGGTGGCGGCCGCGTTCAGAGCCGGCCCCGACGCCTTCCTCGATGGCCGCGATCTGACCGACGAGGAACGGGCGGCGCTGATCCAGCTCGATCACCGGACCCTTTACAGGCTGGGAGCGCATCCGTTCCTGCTGCTCGGGTTCATGATGGCCACCAGCACAGGGGATAGAGCCGAGCTGGCCGCGGGCTACAGTGGCAGCGTAGCCGCGCTCGGCTATCCCGACTTCGAGACCTAGTCCCGACCTCTAGCGGCTCTTCACCGGGAGGGACATGGATCCCACCCCCTCGATCTCGAAGCGGATAGTCTCGCCCGGGTTCAGCCTGTCCGGGTCACCGCCGTTGCCTGACGTATACACGTCGCCCGGCAGCAGGGTCATGATCGACGAGGTGTACTCGATCAGCTCCGGAATACGGCAGATCATGTCACTGGTCGAGTAGTCGCAGCGCAGCTGGCCGTCGATCCAGATGCGGATGTTCAGGTTATGCGGGTCGGCAATCTCGTCCGCCGTGACGATGCATGGACCCATCGGGGCGAAGGTGTCGAAGGATTTGCGCATGGATCGGCCCTCAGGGCCCTTGCGGGTCAGGTCCAGCATGCCGGTGTAGCCGAAGACGTAGCTCATGGCGTCTGCCTGGGCCACATCGCGGGCGGCCCGAGCCATGACGAACGCCAGCTCGGCTTCGTAGTTCACCGTCCCGCCGGGCAGCAGGATGTCGTCGTTCGGCCCGACGATGGCGCTGGGCGCCTTGAGGAAGAAGCCGGAGGCGCGGGTGGTGTACTTCTCCGCGTCCGGGTATTTGGATAGGTGCACCTTGTAGTTCACCGGCGCCCCGATGACTTTGTTGGGCTGGCTGATGGGTGGCAGCCAGCGCTCGACCGCGGCCGCTGGCACCCGCCCCTCGCGCAGGTCGCGCTCGATCCGCGGCCGCAGCTCGTCGAAATCCTCGATCAGGCGCAGCATGCGGCTCGGCGGCCACAGCTGCTGCGCATCCTTGACATAAGCGGTCACGTCGAACGTGACGCCATTCTCCTGGACGCCGATCCGCCAGTCGTTGAACTGTACGAGCTTCAAGACGCTATGTTCCTCTCTTCGGTTGATGCGCGGTCGCGCCACCGTGACTGTTTCGGTTGGAGCGCTGCCTATTCTAGACCCTGGCGTACCGCGGCTGGGGGTCTCCGGGCGTAGGGCCGAGCGGGGCACCGCCTGCCAATCGTTTACTATTGCGAGGGCTGCGTTGGCGCGGGCGAGCGCGGAGGAGAGCCATTCCCCGAATACGGTTTGAAGCGAGGTTAGCAACGTGGCGGGTGTGACCCAGCTGTGCTATCTCGGCCTGAGCGTCAGCGACGTGGCGGCCTGGAACAGGTTTGCCACTTCGCAGCTCGGTCTGCAGGTGGTGGACGAAGGCGACGAGGGCGTCTCTTACCTGCGCATGGACGAATACCATCATCGCTTCGTGCTGCATGCGAACGGGAGCGACGACCTGGCGTACATCGGCTGGCAGGTGCCGGACGCCGGCGCCCTGCATGCGCTGCGCGAGCACCTGGAGAGGAATGGCGTAGCCGTCAGCTCCGGAACTGAGGAGGAGTGCACTGCTCGGCGGGTTCTGGAGCTCATCAAGCTGCAGGATCCGAGCGGCATTCCTACCGAGATCTGCTACGGCCCGATGATCGTCACCCAGCCCTTCATTCCCGGGCGGCCGATGACCGGCTTCAAGACTGGGGACCTCGGCATGGGTCACCTGGTTGCTTACGAGCGCAGCCTCGAGGATGGCGTGCACTTCTATCGCGACCTGCTCGGCTTCCGCGTCTCCGACCACGTGCGCATGCCCACGCCGGGTGGCGACCGAACCATGGTGTTCCTGCGCTGCAACGCCCGCCATCATTCGATCGCGTTCACCGCCACGCCGCCGCTGCCGAAGCGCATTCACCACTTCATGCTGGAATGCAATTCGATCGACGACGTTGGCTTCGCCCATGACCTGTGCAAGAAGCAGGACTTGCCCATCGCGGCCGAGCTGGGAAGGCATCCAGTCGACCAGATGTTTTCCTTTTTCATGGGTAACCCGTCCGGCTTCAACGTCGAGCTTGGCTGGGGCGGACGCATCGTCGACGAAGCGAGCTGGCGTGTCCACTATCGCCGGGGTGGCGGCTGGGGCCACGAGGGCTTGGCCAACAACCCCATGCGGCGCTGAGCGCGGCCGTGTCAGCTGACAAGCCGCATCCGGATCTGCGCGATTGGATCGAGCTGGCCGACAGCCTGGGCTGCTTGAAGAGGTTTCAGGGCGCAAGCTGGGATCTCGAGGTTGGCGCCCTGACCAGCCTGGCCTGCCGCGAGGTGGCCAACCCTCCCTGCCTGCTGTTCGACGAGTTCGCCGGCTTTCCCGCCGGTTGGCGCGTGCTCACCAACGCTTTCACGCACACTGCCCTGGCCTCCCAGATCCTCGGGATGCCAGCCGCAATCGGTCCCACCGAGCGGGTGAAGGCGTGGCGCGAAAAGACCCGCCAGATGCAGCTTGCGCCGGTCCGAGAGTGCGCGGAGGGGCCGGTTTTCCAGAACGTGCGGCGTGGCTCCGAGGTGGACCTGCTGGCCTTCCCGGCGCCGCGCTGGAATGAGCACGACGGCGGCCGCTACCTCGGGACTGGCGACATCGTAGTCACCCGTGACCCGGACAGCGGCCAGGTCAACGTTGGCACGTACCGCATGATGCTTCACGATCGGGACAAGATCGGCTTATACATCTCGCCCGGACATCATGGCCGCATCCATCGCGACAAGTACTTCGCACGGGGCGAGCGTATGCCGGTCGTGGCCGTGTTCGGCATGGATCCGCTGCTGTTCGTGGCCGGGGGCGAGGGCCTGCCCGAATCGATGAACGAGTACGAGTGGGTGGGGGCCGTTCGAGGTGGTCCGGTCGAGGTCGTGCGTGGTCCCGTGACGGGGCTGCCCATCCCTGCCCATGCCGAAATCGCCATCGAAGGCTTCGTGCAGGCCGACCGCGTGATGGACGAAGGCCCGCTGGGGGAGTTCACCGGCTACTACGCCAGTGGCACTCGGCCCGAAGCGTACGTCCAGGTCGAGGCGCTGTATCACCGCGACGACCCGATCATCCTCGGGTCGATGCCGATGCGCCCGCCGGCGGACTACTACCACGTTCGCAGCACCATTCGCAGCGCCCTGGTGTGGGATGCGTTGGAGTCGGCCGGCGTCCCTGACGTTCAGGGAGTGGCCTACATGCCGTCGGCCTGGCTGGGCATGCTGGTGGTGGCCATCAGACAGCGCTATGCCGGTCACGCCCGGCAGGCCGGTATGATCGCCGCCCAGTGCCGCGCCGGCGCCTACCTCGGGCGCTACGTGGTGGTCGTGGACGACGACATCGACGTGAACAACGTGGACGAGGTGCTGTGGGCCTTGTGGACGAGGTCCGAGCCGGCCGACTCCATCGACCTGGTGCGCAACTGCTGGAGCACGGGCCTGGATCCACGAATCCCGCCGGAAAAGCGCGGCCGGCGCGATCTCTCGAACTCTCGCCTGCTGATCGACGCCACGCGGCCGTTCCACTGGCGCGAGCAATATCCGCGCGTTGCCAATCCCAGCGAGGCTCTGTTAGCCAGCATTCGAACGAAGTGGGGGAACAAACTCTTCACGTGAATTTCCAGTTGACCGAAGCACAGCAGCAGCTTATCCAGTGCATCCGGCATCTCACTCCAGCCATGGCGGAACGTGCGGACCGCTACGACCGCGCGTACGAGGCGCCTCTCGAAGACATCGCCGACCTCAATCGTGAGGGGCTGCTCCTGGCCAACCTCGACAAGCGCCTGGGTGGTCTGGGCTTCGGCGTGGACGGCGAGGATCCGCTGGCGTTCGTGCTGGCAATCGAGCACCTGGCGATGGTCAACCCCTCAACGGCGCACTGCTTCCAGGTGCACAACCACGTGGTACAGATGATGTCGATTTTCGGCAGCGAGGAGCAGCGCAAACGCTGGCTGGCGCCGACTGTCGAGCACGCTGCGCTGCTGGCCGGCGTGGGCAGCGAGCCCAAGGATGCCCCACCCACGGCTGGACGAATCGTGCCCGGTGGGATTCGGGTAAATGGCGTAAAGAACTACGCCACCAACGCTTCGATGGGCGAATGGATCCTCATCGGTAACGTAGCCGAAGCCGATAACCCCCGCGTGCGGCTGCGCCTGATGATCAACCGCAACTGGCCGGGAGTGCGAGTCGACGACTCGATCTGGCGGCCCATGGGCATGCGCGCCTGCGTAAGCCCGACAGTGTATATGGAAGATTGTTTCGTGCCCGATGAGGACGTGGTCGTTCAGCCGCAGGACCCGCGTGACGCCGACTGGCTCGGAAAGTTCCACGTGGCCTTTGCTTCCAACTACATTGGGGCCGCCCGCGGCATTTACGACTGGATCGTGGGATACCTACGCCAGCGGTCGATGGCCGATGCCATCCGGACACTTCGCCTGGGCGAGCTCAAGGCCAGTCTCGATGCCGCGCGGCTGCTCCTCTACGAGGCGGCCGGACACTTCAAGATCGACACCCAGCAGGCGATGCTGCTGGGCTGCGAGGCGAAGTGGATGGCCAAGAACACGCTGGTTCAGGTCATGCACTCGGGGGCCGAGCTGGCCGGCTCGACCGCCTTCTTCGAAAAGTACCCGCTCGAGCGGATCTATCGGGATGGCCAGCTGCACATGCTTCACAACCGTATCGACGTCGTGGCCAGCACGGTTGGGGCGGCGGAGCTTGGCGCCGAGTACGACGTTAATCGGGAGCGTTAGCGTCCATACCGGCTAGTTGGTTTCCCAGGAAACCAGCCCGCTGGCCAGGGCTTGCGGCCGCGGCCGCAAGCCTACTCCATGCCCAGCACTTTGGGAAAGGTCTGCTGAACGAGGGCCGTCGCCGGCATCGATAGGCCCAGCTCATGGCCGAGCTCCAGCGCCGGGATCAGCCCTTTCCAGAAGAGGTGCGCCATCCACTTAGCGCTTTCTGCGTCCCGGGTGGGCAGCTTCTTGTATTCCTGCAGCCAGTTGTCGGCCACGCGGCTCTGTGCCCCGGTCACGTGCACCACCTGCTGGACCACGCTCACGTCGAGCCCGTAGGCCTCGGCCAGGCGCATGCCTTCGTGGGCCGACATGCGGTTGATGCACACGATCACCTGCTGGGCGAGCTTGGTGGCCGCGCCGCTGCCGGACTCGCCGGTGTAGAAGATGTCCGTGCCCGACGTTTCGAACACTGGCCTGGCACGATCGAAGGCCTCCCGGTCTCCACCCACCATGTAGCACAGCTTGGCCGCGGCAGCGCCCGACTGTCCGCCGCTGACCTGCGCGTCCAGCACGAACACGTCGTGATCGCGCGCCACCTTGGCCACGCGCTTGACCGTGTGCGGATGGATGGTGCTGTGGATGGCGACGATAGTGCCGGGCTTGGCCGTCGCCAGGATGCCGTTCTCACCAACGATCACGTCCTCGACCTGCTGGTCGTCCACGACCGACAGCTCCACCAGCTCGCTGTGATCGCCCACCTCGGCTGCCGATTGGCCGCGCTTCGCGCCCAGCTCCGCCAGCTGGCGCACAGGCTCCTCGCGCAAGTCGTGCGCCATGAGGTCGTAGCCCGCCTTGATGACGTTGGTGGCGATGGGCAAGCCCATGTTGCCCAGCCCGATGTAGCCTGTCTTTTTGATGGCCATGTTCCAGTTCCTCCTTTGACCGCCCGTAAGCGCCCCCAAGCTTATCAGGGTGCGGTACGGGGCCACCGCGGGCGTCCTGAGTTACTATGGTTGGCTGGTAAGAATATGACTGTTGGTGTCCTGAAGCTCGAGGTGAGTGAACGGATACGAACCAGGATCGGAGAGAAACGGGATGTACAATGGAGCCAAAGTCATCGACGTGCACGGGCACATGTCCACGCCGCCGCAATTCAGGGCCTTCGCCTACAACCTCATTGCACTGAGAGGTGGGGGCGAGGGCAACCTGCAGATCACGGATGAGCAGATGGAGACGGCCCTGGGCCGTCACCTGAGACTCCTTGACGAGCGCGGCATTGACGTGCAGCTCATCTCGCCGCGGCCGGTTGCCATGATGCATTGGGAGGCGCCCTTCCTTTCCGAGAAGTGGACGCAGACCACGAATGACGTGATCGCTCAGCAATGCCGGATGCATCCGGACCGCTATCGCGGCGTGGCCCAGCTGCCGCAGAGCTCCACGTTAAACACCAGCAACTGCGTGGCTGAGCTGGATCGCTGCGTCAACGAGCTCGGCTTCGTCGGCGCATTGATCAACCCTGATCCCGGCGCGGACCGGCAGACGCCGGGCATGAACGCCGCCTACTGGTACCCGTTGTACAAGCGGGCCGAGGAGCTGCGCACGCCGCTGATCGTGCACCCTTCGTTCAGCCGCGATCCGCGGGTGGAGATTCTTCCCCACAGCTACCAGTACAACAACTTCACCGAGGAGACGCTGGCCACCCTGCTGCTCGAAAACAGCGACGTCTTCCAGCGCTTCCCGGACCTCAAGATCATCATCTGCCACTGCGGCGGCTCGCTGCGCCGCATGATTGAGAACGGCACAGCGGTGAAGCTCGGACCGGATGTGCCCTGGACCCGAATAGAGCTCAAGGGGACCGGCGAGGTCGCCGGCGGATCGGTGGGCATCACCGGCGGGCACCACACGCACGTCGATGCCAAGCTCGACGTGACCAACAACCTGTTCTTCGATGCCTGCGCCTACGACCCGGTATTCCTCGAGGCGGCGATCAAGCAGCGTGGCCCGGACAACATGCTGTTCGGAACCGAGGTCCCGGGCACGGGCAGCGGCGTCATGAACCCGTTCAACAACCGCCCGTCAGACGACCTGATCGCGGTTATCGACGGGATGGAGTTCCTGAGCGTTGCCGACAAGATGAAGATCTTCCACGAGAATGCCCGGCGCCTCTTCCCGCGCCTAACCCTATAGCTGAGGCTGCAGCTCCTCCTTGTAGAGCTGGAGGGCCTCCAGCACGGGGACGTCGCTCATCGAGAAGAGGATCGACTCCCCGTGCCCGGCGCTCTCGTGCTTGTGCCAGAGCCATGGCGGCAGGACGAAGCAATCGCCCTGCTGCCATGGAAAGCGCTCCTCACCCATGGTGGTGCAGCCCTCGCCCTTGACGACGTGATAGATCACGTGGCCGGTATGCCGGTGGGCGGCTCCGGCGAAGCCGGCCGGGAGCAGCTGGATGCGGCAGCCGATGGTCGGCAGGGCGTGCCCTCCCGTCAGTGGGTTGACGTAGTCCAGCGCGGCTCCCTCCACGGGATCCACTTCCACCTGGGCCAAATTGCTGAGCGCTCGATACGCGTCCTCGAAGCGGTAGTGCCATAGGGGAGAGACGCCGGACGAGCCGGCTGATGGCATGGGCCGCAGCCCGCCAGCGGCGTACTTCTTCACCGAGAAGCCCGGGCTCCGCACGATCTCGTGCTCGTCCTTGGGGTAGTCGTCATAGAAGAAGGCGCAGAGCTGCATCATGAGCGGTGCGTCGAGCCCGTCCATCCACACCACCGGGCGGTCGGTCTCGTTGCCATGGTTGTGCCACGCCATGCTGGGCGTGAGCACCAGGTCGCCAGGCTCCATGCAGAACTTCTCGCCGTCCACGGCGCTGAAGGCGCCATGGCCGTCGATCATGAAGCGAATGGCGGTGGACGAGTGGCGGTGCGCGGGGGCCACCTCGCCTGGCCGAATCAGCTGCAGCGAGGCGGCGATGGTCGGCGTGGTGGTGTTGCGCTCTTTGAGGCCTGGGTTCACCAGCACCAGCACGCGGCGGTCGGCGACGCGATCCGCCTTGGCAATGTCGGCCACACCGATCAACTCAGCGGCGGCGTCGAGATGGCGCCGCAGCCGAGGCCACTGCCAATGGAACGGCCGAGCTGGTGAGCTCGGTGTGCGGCTCATCATGTTTCGGACCACTCGCCAGAGCCCCTGGAGACTGTCGTTCTCCAGCTCGGCATAAAAGGCGTCGAGCTGCGTTTGGTTGTCCATCACATCACCCTTCCTGTGCGGCCGAGTTGCGCTTGCGCCAAGATCTTGGCACCTGCTAGGCTAGGACCAATTCATCGACGTTCATTATGAACTGAGCGCAGCAGGGGAAGGAAGCATTGGCAACGAACGCGGCAGCCGCCGAACCGGTCACCCCTAAGAGCAGCGTGGCGTCGGACTTCTACGAACGGCTCCATGCCCTGCAGATGATTGGCCTGTGGGAGATGTACGGGGAGTACTCCAAGGTGGTCAAGAATGGGCTGCTGGACGAGCCGCCGTACATGTGGCGCTGGCGCGACTACTATCCGCTGCTGCTGGAGTCGGGCAGCATCGGCATAGACTCTGATTTGTTCCAGCGCCCGGAGCAGGCTCGCGGTGGCGTCGAGCGCCGTAACCTGGTCATGTACCCGACGGGCAACCCGGCAGGCGCCACCTGCACGACGATGGCCTGCGGCGTGCAGTACATAAAGCCAGGCGAGACGGCGCCCTGCCACCGGCACGATCCGGCCGCGATTCGCTTCATCATCGAAGGCCGCGGAGCGTACACGGCGGTCGAGGGTGAGAAGTTCCACATGGAGCCGGGGGACCTCATTCTCACGCCTCGCTGGACCTGGCACGAGCACGGCAACGACGGCAATGAGCCGGTGATCTGGATGGACGGGCTGGACTCGCCTTTCGTGCTGAACTACCTGCACGCCGACTTCTGGCAGCCCTACCGCGACGGCTACTTCCCGCAAGCTCACGCCGAGGGACATACGCGCCGGCGTTTGGGCAACGGCTTCGTGCGGCCCATGAAACGCATCGCCGAGCGGGCTCTGCCCGTCATTTACCCCTGGTCCGAGGTCTATCCGGAGCTCATTCGGCAGCGCGATGCCGCGGAGAACGTCGACCCTTACGACGGGGTGATCCTGGAGTACGTCAATCCCGTAAGCGGCGGACCTACCCTGCCTACGATGTCGTGCCGCATGCAGCTCATTCCGGCCGGGCAGTCGACCCAGACCCATCGCCACACTGCACGGGCCATCTATCGCGTGTTCAAGGGCAGCGGCTGGAGCGAGGTGGGCGGGCATCGCATCGAGTGGGAGGCGGGAGACGTCTTCTGTCTGCCGATATGGACGTGGCATTCGCACGGCGCCAACCGCGGCGAGGACGCCATTCTGTTCACTATGTGCGATCAGCCCCTGCTGGAGCCGTTCGACCTGTACCAGGAAGAAGCTCGCCAGTAGGCGCTGCCGAGCGCTGAGCGCCCATGCGAAAGAGGCGGGTCGCACCACGTGTGCGGCCCGCCTCTTTGCTCCCCAGACTGTGTGATTAGACCGGCAGCGCCTCGTTGAGCGTCGAGTGGATCCAGTCCTTGAGCGGAGCGCCCTCAGCCAGGGCACGCAGCTCGCGCAGCCAGATCTTGCGAATGAGGATCACGCCCACGTCCATGCGCCCCATGCGCTCCTGCCGGTCGAATGGCGACCCCTGCGCCACCTGGGCCACGTAGTCCTCGACGCTGGTGAGCGTCTTGAGGTTGGCGGGATCGCCGTTCTTGATGTCCGCCAGACGCAGCTGGCTGGCCAGTACGGACTCGGCCAGCGTCACCGGATCGCGCTCGGGGTTGCGCTGCTCTTCTTCGACCTTGCGGCGCCGCGCCAGGTAGGCCTCGCCCGCTGAGCCGGTGATCGGCACGTGGTCGATAGGGAAGCTGACGCAGCTGTCGTCGTCGATCGGTACCCGGAACAGCAGCCGGCCCACGTATCCGTCGTCGCTCGAGGGGTCTCGGAGCTTGGCCTCTGCCTGGAAGAACATGTTGATGTTCGGCATGTGGAAGTGCAGCGACAGCGTCGGCTTGCCGGGTGGCGTCATGTAGGTGACGACGCCGTAGTCCGTTTCCTCCGCGCTGACCTCGGGCAGCAGGCGAACGTTATTGATGGCCTCGCGCGACTCGCGATGAGCGAAGCTCAGGTGAGCGGCGTCCGACGCGTTGTCGATGCGGTTGAAGAAGTTGCACGGCCAGACCTCGGGCGGATACACGTCCAGCACGCCCGGCTGCTCGAACTCGTGGTATCGCGGCAGCTCAGGCGGCTCTCCACCACCGAAGTAGACGAAGATGAGCCCGAGGTACTCCCGCGCCGGATAGCTTGCGATCCGCACCTTGGCCGCGAAGGCCGCGTCCTCACCCGGCTGCTCGATGCACTGCCCGCTGCGGTCATACTTCCAACCGTGGTACAGGCAGCGAAGATCGTCGCCTTCGACCCACCCGGTAGAGAGCTGGGTGCCACGGTGAGCGCAGCGGAAGCCAATCACATGCGGCGTCCCGGTCTCACCTCTGTACAGGGTGAACCGCTCTCCCATGATGGCGATCGGCACCGCCTGCCCCGACGCCAGATCGCTGCCTCGGTAGACCGGCTGCCAGAAGCGCCGCAAGTATCGTCCGCCAATGGTCCCCGGCCCGGTTTTGGCAAATGCCATATCGTCAATCTGTTCCATTCCGTCTCCCATTCGAGCGCGACGGCACCGAGCTTGTCCTCGCCGTGATGGCCCGATCGCTTGGCACGATCCTATCAAAGTCATGAACTGATCTGGCGGCCGGCGCTGCGCGCTCGTGACGCTCCTGCGTGAGGACGCTGTACTACTATTCCGCCGGTGAATGCTGACGCCCGGCAAATGGGTGGTTCCGGTAACCAGAGGTATACCGGCCAAGGTGTCAAGCGGCGGGAGGACCTGCGCTTCATCACGGGCCACGGCAGCTACACGGCCGACGCTCGTCCAGGCAAGGCGCTGCACCTGGCGTTCGTCCGCAGCCCCTACGCTCACGCTCGGGTTGTGGCCCTCGACGCGAGTCTGGCCGCCTCGGCGCGCGGCGTCGTTCGAGTCCTGGCCGCGGCGGACCTTGCTGCGCTTGGGTCGCCGCCGATGATGTTCGTGCCCGAAGGCGCCCGGGTTCCTCAGCGGCCGATCCTGGCCCGGGACGCGGTGCGATACGTTGGCGAGCCGGTCGCTGCCGTGCTCGCCGACGACCCTTACCAGGCGTGCGACGCGGCGAACGTTATCGTCGTCGACTACGAGCCCCTGCCCGTGGTCGATCATTCCTGGGAGGCGCTCGAAGACGTCGAGGCATTGGTCCACCCGCAGCTCGACAGCAACATGGCGTTCGTGATTCAGCGCGGGTCGGATGACGTCGGCGCGCGCCTGGCCGAAGCGGAGCGCCGCGTCGATCTGCGCATCGTGCAGTCGAGATTGGCCGCCGTGCCCTTGGAACCGCGCTCGATCCTGGCGCGCTATGAAGCGGCCAGTGGTCGCCTCGTGGTCCGGCTTTCGACTCAGATGCCGCACTACGATCGCCGGGCGCTGGCAGGCATGTTGGGCCTTCCGGCGGACAGGATTCGGGTGATCGCGCCGGACGTTGGTGGCGGGTTCGGCGCCAAGGGCACGATCTGTCCCGAGGAGGCGGTTGTGGCCTACCTCGCCTGGACCGAGCGCTGCGCAGTGAGCTGGGTCGAAACGCGGAGCGAGAGCCTGCAGACGATGAGCCAGGGTCGGGGCCACCTGGCCCAGGTGACGTTGGGGCTCGGCAATGACGGCCGCATCCGGGCTCTGGACGTCGACGTGCTGTCCGACATGGGAGCGTTCCTCCATCCCATCGCCGCCGGGCCGCCGCGCAACATCGCCGTCATGTGCCCCGGTCCCTATATGGTGCCGCACGCCAGCAGCCGCGTGACTGCCATGTTCACCAATCGCGCGCCGATCGGCCCCTACCGGGGCGCGGGGCGTCCCGAGGCGGCCTTTCTCATCGAGCGGGCCATGGACGTCGCTGCTCGCGCGCTGGGCCTCGATCCCGCCGAGATCCGGCGCCGCAACTTCATACCGGCGGAGGCGTTTCCCTACCGCACGGTCACCGGCGCCACCTATGACAGTGGAGACTACGCGGCAGCGTTCGAGCGTGCGCTTCGGTTGGCGGACTACGACGGCTTGCGGCTGGAGCAGCGTGATGCCCGGGAGCAGGGTCGCTATCTCGGCATCGGCATCGCCAGCTTTGTCGAACCTGCCGGAGCCATGCTTGAGGAATTCGCCGAGGTGCGCGTGGACGCCGCGGGGCGGGTGACGCTGCTGAGCGGCTCTTCCCCGCACGGCCAGGGGCACGAGACCACCTTTGCGCAGATTGTGGCCGACGAGCTCCAGGTGCCCATGGAGCAGGTGGACGTGGTGTGCGGCGACACCGACCCTGTGGCCGATGGGATAGGGACCTTCGGCTCGCGTTCGGCCATGTTGGGAGGGTCTGCCGCCGTGCTGGCCTGCACGCGGGTACGAACGGCGATGCGCGCCCGGGCGGCGGAGCTGTTGGAGGCCCGCCAAGATGACGTCCGGTTGGCCGAAGGCCGGTTTCACGTAGTCGGCGACGCCGCGCGGGGAATCTCGTTCGTCGAGGTCGCTCGATCTTGCCACCATCGCGCTGCCGGGGCCGCCGGCCACCCGCTGGCGTTCAGCGAGGAATTTGCGATGGAGCGCGAGACCTACCCCTTTGGGACACACGTCTGCGCGGTCGAGGTCGACACCGAAACCGGCAAGGTGCGCTTGCTGCGCTATGTAGCCGTGGACGACTGCGGCAACGTTATCAATCCGCTGCTGGTTCAGGGTCAGATCCAGGGCGGCATCGCCCAGGGCATCGGCCAGGCGCTGTTCGAAGAGGTGGCCTACGACGAGAGCGGCCAGCTGCTCTCGGGCTCACTGGTGGACTATGCCCTGCCCACGGCTGCCGACGTCCCGCAGCCGCTGCTGGGCCACACCGTGACGGTTTCACCCCTCAACCCCTTAGGAGCCAAAGGTGTGGGCGAGGCTGGTACGATAGCGGCGCCCGCGGCCATTGCCAACGCCGTCCTGGATGCCCTGGCCCCCCTCGGAGTGACCGAGCTCGACATGCCGTTCACCCCATCGAAGGTGTGGTTGGCCATCCAGACAGCGTCTCGGCGGGGCGCCGGACCGTAGCCGAATGATTGGCCCGGTCAGGCTCTTCGACCGCGGCCAGCGATGACGAAGGAGGCAAGCGTGTTCGCGGATCTTCGGAGCTTTCTGGATAGCCTGGAAACGCGAGGCCAGTTGAAGCGTGTGGCCAAGCAGGTCGACTGGGACCTCGAAATCGGGACCGTCATGCACGAAGTCCACCAGCGACGTGGACCGGCGGTCCTGTTCGAACGGGTGAAGGACGCCGACTTCCCGCTGCTGTGCGGGGCCCTTGGATCGATGGAGCGGTACGCCATGGCCATCAATGCGCCGAGCGATCCGTCCGGCCTCCAGGCGCATGTGCTGCACGCGTACCAACATCCCCTGCCTCCGGTCACGGTCGACCGTGCGCCGTGTCAGGAGCACGTGCTGCAGGGTGGGGACATCGACCTGGGCCGCTTCCCCAGCCCCTTCTGGCATCCGCTCGACGGCGGCCGCTTCATCGGCACTCTGGGAGTGGTGATCACCGAGGATCCCGACACCGGCCTGCGCAATGCCGCGCTCTACCGCGAGCAGGTGGTGGGCAAAGATAAGACCGGGATCCTGCTGGGCCGGCACGGCTCGGTCGTCTTCCAGAAATACCAGGCCAGAGGCAAGCCGATGCCTGTAGCGACCTGCTTCGGCGTCGATCAGGCGGTGCTGGCCTCGGCGGTGATGCCGCTGAATTACGGAGAAGACGAGCTGGCCCTTGCCGGCGCGCTGCGCGGTGCTCCCATGGAGCTGGTGCAGGCCAAGACCGTCGACCTGCGTGTGCCGGCCGCCGCCGAGATCGTTTTCGAGGGCTGGATATCGCCGGACCCGGGCGACTGGTGCGAGGAGGGGCCCTTCGGCGAATACACGGGCTACTACGGCGGAGAGCGGGCGAAGCGAACGACGGTGCAGCTGTCCGCGATCACCCATCGCGATCGGCCGATCATGCAGGGCACGCTGGAAGGGCCCGCCCCCAACGAAAGCGACGTGCTGGTGTCCGTTGGCGTGTCGGCCGCCTTCAAGGCGAACCTGATCAAAATGGGCGTGCCGGGTATCAAGGACGTGTGGTTCCGCGGCCGGTCCTTCATTGCCGTCATCTCTCTGGAGCGCCAGTACTACAGCGGACACACGCGGCAGGTCATCGACGCCGCCCTGGCCACGAACTACGGCTTCAAATGGATCATCGTGGTCGATGCGGACATCGACGTGTTCGATTGGGAGCAGGTGGATTGGGCGCTGTCCACACGGGTGCAGCCGCACCGCGACATCGTCATGGCGGATAGCTATCATCGCGGGTCGAGCCTCGACCCGTCGATCGAGCCCGCGCTGCGGCCGAGCGTCATCAACAATCGCTCGTCGAAGATCGGCATCGACGCCACCACCCAATACAAGGGCTTTGACTGGCCGGCGGCCGTCCGGCCTGACGAGGCCATGCTGCGCCAGGTGCGCGAGCGCTGGCATGAATACGGGTTGGAATGACGGCGCCGTACAACCGCGAGTCGTTTACCGGCGAAGGGCTGCGCTGGGCCGAGTCCGGGAATCCGGATTTTCAGCCCAAGCTGCACGCAGGCATGGAGGCTCCGGACTTCACGGCCTTCGACCTGTCCGGCCAGCCGGTGCGCCTGTCCGACTTTCGCGGGAAGAAGCACGTCGCTTTCGAGCTGGGTTGCATCACCGGTCCGACGACGGCCTTCGACGTCCCGCGGTTGAACGAGATCCACGTCGAGCTCGCTGGAACCGACGTGCAGGTGCTGCTGCTGTACACGAGAGAGGCGCATCCCGGCGAGCACTATGGTCCGCTGCGCTCAATGGAGCAGAAGCTGGCTCACGCGCGGGATCTGCAGCGGCTGGAAGGCCTGCAGTTCCCAGTCCTGGTGGACACGCTTGACGGTGAAGCCCACCATGCTTACGGTCTCATGCCAAACCCGGTCTACGTGGTGGCTAAGTCAGGGCGGATCGCCTACAAGGCGTCGTGGCTGCTGCCGGACCAGCTCCGAGCCGTGCTGCGGCAGCTCATCGACTGCGACCAGCTCGAAGCCACCGGGAAGCAGCCGCGGCAGGCATACGCGGAGTCGCTGTTGAGCTTCTGGAGCGATCCGCCTTATGACCGCGTGCTGGCTCGATCGGGACCCAAAGCGCGGGCCGACCTGGTGCAGGCGCTGGGTTTCGATCCAGCCGTGGGACCGGGTCCGGGACAGCCAAAGAGCAACAGGGCGGGAGTATAGTTAGGGGCCATGTTTTATGTGGGGACCGATATTGGCGGGACCTTCACGGACGCCGTCGTGCTCGAGGAGAGCGGCAATCGGAGGGTGTTCAAAGCGCCGACGACACCGCAGGATCGCAGCCTCGGCGTGCTCGAAGTGTTGAAGGTCGCGGCAGCGGCCTACGGCCTGGAAGCGGAAGCGTTCATCCGCCAAATCAAGCTGTTTTCGCACGGGACGACCACCGCTACGAACGCCCTGATCGAGCGTAAGGGGGTTCGTACCGGCCTGATTACCACCAAGGGCTTCGGCGATACGTTGCTGATTCAGCGGACGATGGGCTCGTGGGCCGGGATGGGGGATGAGTTCACCCACTACAGCATCCGCACCAACCCGGCGCCGATCATTCCCAAGCAGCTCATCAGGGAAGTGACCGAGCGCATCGACTACAAGGGCCAGGTCATCGTGCCCTTGCAGGTCGAGGAGCTGCGAACGGCGATCCGCGACCTGGTGGCTCAGGGCGTGGAGTCGTTAGCGGTGTGCTTCCTGTGGTCCTTCGTGAACCCCGCCCACGAACGGCTCGCCGAAGAGGTGATCCGGGAGGAGGCGGGCGATCTCTTTTTCAGCCTCTCGCACGAGCTGGTGGCGGTGCTGGGCGAATACGAGCGCACCGCGACGACGGCCATTAACTCGTACCTCGGGCCGACGATTCGAGACTACGTGAAGAATCTCGAACAGCGCCTGGTGGACAGCGGCTTTGACGGCACCTTCTCGATCATGGATTCAGGCGGCGGTGTCGTGCTGGCGCAGGAAGCCGGCGAACGGCCGGTCACGCTGCTGAACAGCGGGCCGGCCGGCGGAGTGCTGGCTTCGGTTGGGCTGGCCAGGACGCTGGGCCTGAAGAACGTGATCACCACGGACATGGGCGGCACGAGTTTCGACGTAGGCCTGATCGTCGACGGCCAGCCACTGGTGACGACCGTGACGGAGCTGGCTCGTTATCACCTCGTCCAGCCGGTGATCGCCGTCAAGGCCATCGGCGCGGGGGGAGGCAGCATTGCCCGCGTGGACGATGGCTACCTGTTCGTGGGGCCGCACAGCGCCGGGGCCGATCCAGGCCCGGCCTGCTATGGCCGCGGCGGCACGGAGCCGACGGTAACGGATGCCGACGTCGTTCTGGGCTTCATCGATCCCGAGTTCTTCCTTGGCGGCCGCATGCGGCTGGATCGCCAATACGCTCATGAAGCCATCGAGCGCCGGGTGGCCGAGCCGCTGGGGATGACGGTGATGGAAGCCGCGGCCGGCATTCGTGAGATCGCGGATCATCAGATGGCCGATCTGCTGCGCAACGTGACCATCCAGCAGGGCTACGACCCGCGCGAGTTCGTGCTGTTCGCCTACGGCGGCGCCGGCCCTACGCATTGCCACCGCTTTGTCGCCGATCTCGGCGTGCGGTCCATCATCGTGCCCTTCGCGGCCACCGGCTGGTCGGCCTATGGCGCCATCACCTCCGACCGCCATTACTCCTGCTCGCTTACCGATCTCATGCGCACCCCGGCGGGCGTCATGCCCTCGGGCGAAGCGCTGCCCATAGAACGCATCACGGCCAACTTCGCCGAGCTGGAGCGCGAGGCCATGGCCTCGCTGCGCGGCCCCGGTACCCAGCATATTCGCCGCTTTCTCAGCCTGCGCTATCGCCGGCAGGTCAATGAGGTGTCGGTCGAAGTACCCTCCGGCGTGCTCGGGTCGCGCGAGATCGACGACACCATCGTCCGCTTCGAGCGCAAGTACGAGGAGCTGTACGGGCAGGGCACAGGACTACGCGCGGCGGGGATTGAAGTTACGACCTTCCGGGTTGAGGCCACGGCGCCGATCGATCGGCCCGAGGTGAAGCCGGCGGCGCTGAATGGGACCGGCTCCGGAAGCGCGCTGCTGGGCACGCGGCGGGTCGCCATCGAGCGCAACGACGTGCGTGAGGTGAGCGTCTATCGCGGAGACCAGCTGGCTGCCGGATCGCGGCTGGCCGGTCCGGCAATCATCGAGCACCCGGGCACGACCATTGTCGTCGGCCCGGAGCAGTCGGTCTCGATCGACCAGTACCTCAACACCGTGATCACCGGCAGGAGCGAGGAATGAGCGTGCAGATCGAGCAGGCCGACCGGGACCGGGCGGCAGCGGACCGGCCGGCGCTTGACCCGGTGACCTTTGAGGTCATCCGTCATCGCCTGCTGGCCATCACCGACGAGATGTCCCTGACGGTCAAGGCGGTCAGCGGATCGCCGATGGTGACCGACGCTTCGGACTTCAACACCGCCCTGTTCATGCCCAACGGCGAGCTGGTGACCATGGGCCGCTGGAACCAGCTCATGGCTGCTTCGCTTTCGGAGATGGCGCGCAACATCATCGCCGACTGCTCCGAGGATCCTGGCATCCACGAGGACGATCAGTTCATCGTCAACAGTCCGCACAAGGGTGCCCTGCACGCGCCGGACATCGGTATTCTGGCCCCCATCTACCATGAGGGCAGGCTGGTAGGCTGGTCTGGCGGCTGCTCGCATCATCTCGACGTCGGCGGCATGGAGGTGAGCAGCGTTTGCCCCGAGGCGACGGACATCCGCCAGGAGGGCATCCTGATCCCGCCGGTGAAGCTGATCGACGGCGGGCGCCCGCGCAACGACGTGTGGAACATGATCACCGGCATGTCGCGGCTGCCGTGGAACATGTCGCTCGACTTCAAGGCCGTCATTTCCGCCAACAACGTGGCCAAGCAGAGCATCCTGACGCTAATTGGCCGTTATGGCGTGGACACCGTTTGCGCGGCCATGGGAGGCTTGATCGAGTTCTCCGAGAGCAAGATGCGCCGCCGGCTGCGCGAGCTGCCCGACGGCGTCATCCGAGCTGTGAATTACAAGGACCACGACGGCCGCGAAAACCGCCTCTACAAGATTTCCCTCACCATGACCAAGCAGGGCGACGAGATTACGTTCGACTTCTCAGACAGCGCACCGCAGTCCGAGCGGTTCATCAACTGCACCGAATCCGGATTGAAGGGCGGGATCTACTCCGCCATCTTCCCCATCCTGGCCTACGATTTGCCCTGGAACGCGGGGGTGCTGCGCCCGCTCAAGGTCGTGACCAAGCCGCGGACCGTGGTAAACGCAGCGTGGCCGGCCCCGGTCAGCCTGGGAGCGGTTGGCGTGATCTGGCTGGCCGAGGCAGTGGTGGTGGAGGCGCTGTCCAAGCTGGTGGCCTGCTCGCCGTCGCTGGCTAACGAGGCGCAGGCCAACCCGCCGTCAGCGCCAGACATCTTCCGTGTGGCCGGTATCGATCAACACGGCGAGCTGTTCGGCGGCCCGCTGCTGGACATGGGCTTCATGGGCGGGGGAGCATACGGACATCGCGATGGGCTGCCCGCTGCCGGTGCGCATTGCGGATCCCAGCAGAACCTGCCCAACATTGAGCGCATCGAAGGCGCTATGCCGCTGCTGTACCTGTATCGCTACTTCCTGCCGGACACGGGCGGACCCGGCCGGCAGCACGGCGGCCAGAGCGCGAAGACGGCGCAGGCGGTTCACGACACCGACCGCATCACCATCATTCCCGGTGGGCACGGTTTCCAGATGCCGAACGCCCTGGGGCAGTACGGCGGCTATCCGGGCTCGTGCAACCAGCGCCTGCTCATGCGCAACACCAACCTCGCTGAGTGGTTCGCCTCGGCTCGGCTGCCGCACGACATCCGCGAGCTGCAGGGCGAGCCCCAGCCATTGAGCGCTCAGCCCGGACGGCTTACCTATGGTGCCGGCGACGTGTATGAGATGTGTCCACAGCCGGGTGGCGGCTGGGGCGACCCGCTCGAGCGCGAAGCAGGGCTGGTCGAAGACGACGTCCGAACTGGGGTGGTCAGCCCTGCCATGGCCCGTGAGGTCTACGGCGTGGTGCTGGCGGCTGCGGGTAAGCTCGACGAGCAGGCGACCAAGCAGCAGCGCGACGCTATCCGCGCTCGGCGTAAGGCCTGGCCGCGCGAGCGAACCTGGGCGGCTCCGAGCGGGCCGGCGACGTCGCTGTACCGGCTTGGCGAAGGGCTGGAGCTGGTCCGAGTCGATGGCACCCATCTCGTGCGGTGCGAGCGCTGCCAGTCTGCGCTGGCCCCGGCCAATGAGAATTGGAAGCATTACGCGGCGCGCACGGTTGTGCAGGCCGAGGACCTCGGCCCGCACATCACCCTGCATCAGGATCTCGAAGCCAGGCAGTATGCTTGCCCCGGCTGCGGCTTATTGCTGTCGGTCGAGATACTCACGCGCGACTGCCCGCCGCTGTGGGAGATCGAGCTCAAAGTTCAGGAATGAGGATGGAGGCATGAGCTACTACCGCGACCTACGGGAATTCTTGGCGGAGCTCGAACGGCGAGGCAAGGTCCACCGCTTCTCGGGGCCCGTCGACAAGGACACGGAGCTGGGTCCGCTGCTGCGGGTGCAGCTCCGAGGAGTGCAGCCGGACGACCGCAAGGTGCTGCTGTTCGAGGACGTCCGCGGACACAATGGCGAGCGTTTCGACATGTCGGTGCTGGCCGGGATCTACGGCTTGACCGAGGAGGTCGTCGCGCTGGGCATGGGCTGCAACAGCGTGGAGGAGATGCCGGAGCGCTGGCACCAGGGCCTGGAACGGCCTATTCCCCCGATCATCGTGAGCAGCGGTCCCGTCCACGAGGAGGTCCACATTGGGGAGGAGCTGGACAGCTGCGGCCTGGATGCGATCCCGGCGATCGTGGAAGAGGTGGGCTACAGCCAGGTCATCCGCACCGGCGTGCCGATGATTACCCGCGATCCGGAAACCGGGCTGACCAACGTGGGCACCTACAACGGCTTCTTTCGCGATCGCGCCCGCATCTGCGCGGGCATCGGTCCCGGGCAGGATGCCATGCGCTTTCACTGGGAGACGGCTCGACGGCGTGGCGAAGACCTGCCGGTGGCGATCGTCGTTGGCGCCACGCCGAACCTGATCCTGGTCGGCTCGGCCGACATGCCGTACGAGGTGGACGAGCTGAGCGTCGCTGGAGGGATGGCCGGCGAGCCGATGGAGATGGTGCGCTGCAAGACCGTGCCGCTGGAGGTGCCGGCCCACGCCGAGCTGGTGATTGAAGGCTATCTCTCGACCAAGACCCTCGAACCGCGAATGGTCTTCGGCGAATATCCCGGCTTCATGCAGGCCGAGAACAATATGCGGCCGATCATGCGCGTCACGGCCATCACCCACCGGCACAAGGCGCTGTTCACGCCAGTGCTGGTCGGCTTCCCGCCGAGCGACTCCAACCTGATATCGTCGTCGGCCAACGCCGGGCTTATGTACCATCACCTCCGTTACGAATGCCGGCTGCCGGTCGAGGAGGTGTACGTCTCCGAGATGACCGGTGGCGCCTTCAGAGTGATTCGGCTGGCCAAGGGCAGCTCCAGGAACGTGTGGCAGGTCCTGCACGCGACCGCCGGCTACTCACCCAGCGTGAAGTACGTCATCGCGGTCGATTACGACATCAACCCCCGTGACCTCGAGATGCTGGTGTGGGCGCTGACCTGGCGCGTGCGGCCCGAAAGCGACATCGTCGTCATGAAGGGCCGGCATCCGGGACTCGATCCATCGTTCGGTTCCACCGGCTCTTCCCGTGGGCGCATGGACCAGAGCGGTCTGCGCGACTACTATCGCGTGTTCATCGACGCCACCATGAGCGGCGCCTATCCGCCGGTAGCCCTGCCCAAGAAGGAGTACATGGAGCGGGCCCTGGAGATCTGGAAGCGTCAGCCCGGTCTCCCTGAGCCCAAGCTGCGGGCGCCCTGGTACGGCTACGAGCTGGGTTACTGGAGCCAGGAGGACCAGCGGCTGGCAGACCTGATCAGGCAGGGCGACTACAAGGCCGTTGGCAAGGTGGCGGAGCAGATGCAGGTCAAGGTTGAGGACGTCGCCGGCAGCGCGTCCCGATCCGAATGAACGATTAACTAGGAGGTTCGGCATGCCCATCAAGATTGAAGAGACCTGGGACAACGATCGCCTCATTCGCGATCGTCTGGCGCGGCTGCAGGAGCTGATGAAGCAGCGCGGCCTGGGGGCGCTGTACATGCACGACGGCCATAACACCCGTTACGTCATCAACCAGCACGTTCCGGGCGGCTCTGTCTTCGTGCCGGTGGAGGGCCCGGCTGTGGGCTTGATCCGTCCTCGCGACCTGGGCTACGTGAAGCTCAAGTATCCCAACTCGCGGCTGACCAAGTACACGCCTGCCGATAGCTGGTCGCGCAACTCCGAGAACAAGGTCAACGAGTTCGCCCAGCACATCCTCGACCTGATGGCCGAGCATGGCGTCAGTGGCGAGGTGCTGGGCGTCGATCAGCTCGACATCGCCTCAGTGTTCGCGCTGCAGAACGCGGGCGTGAAGATTGGCAACGCCCTGCCCGTAGTCGAGCAGGCGCGCGCCGTCAAGACCGACGACGAGGTCGAGATCTACCGGACCATCGGCCGGCAGTACGCCCACACCATGACCGCTTTCAAGAACGCGTTGAAGCCCGGCGTCAGCGAGAATGAGCTGGCGGCCACGGTGGTCATGGCCTGGTACGAGGCCGGCGGCGAGGACATCGCCCAGCTCAACGTCTGCGCCGGCGAGAATATGAATCCCTGGCGCCGCTGGCCCACCCAGCGGGCGGTCAACGACAATGAGTTCGTCGGCATCGACCTGCATGGGCGCGGCGGCTGCGGCCTGCGGGGCGATGCTTCCAGGACCTACTTCGTGGGCGAGCGGCCGACCAGCGAGCAGCGTGACCTGTACCGCCGTGCCTACGACTACCTCATGCAGACCATCGACGTCATGGTCGGTGGCAAGACCTTCGCCGAAGTGGACCAGGCCGTGCCCCAGGTTCCGGAGAAGTATCAGAAGCACCTGTACAACTACAACATCATCCACGGCGTGGGCCTGCACTACTCCGGCTACCCGCAGCTGGACCGGCGCAAGAAGATGCTGGAGGGCGTGCTGCAGCCCAACACGGTTCTGGCCGTGGAGTGCTACTTCGGGGAGGAGAACAGCCCGCTGGCGGTCAAGCTGGAGGAGAACATCGTGGTGAAGGAAGGGGCCAAGCCGGAGATCCTGGCTCCGAGCATGCCGTTCGACGAACGGTTCATCGGCTAGGCAAGCACGGAGGTTTGGAGACAGGCTGAATGGGCAACCTTGAATCGACCTACGAACGCTGGATCCGTGAAGACGAGCGTTTGCCGATCACCCGCGGGCACGGCATCACCGACGTCATGGGGCTCGATCTCGCACCCTGGGAGCGGACGGGAGGCCGTGGGGCCTACGTCCAGCTGGAGGGCATGGAGGGCCTCACCGGCATGTACGTCGGCGAGATCCCGGCCGGCGGAGCGCTGCACCCTGAGCGACACCTGTACGAAGAGATCGTCTACGTGCTGTCGGGCCGCGGCGTCACCGAAGTGTGGAACGGTGACGACGAGGGGTCCAAGATCTTCTTCGAATGGCAGGCCGGAAGTCTTTTCGCGCCGCCACTGAACACCTCTCACCGGCTCATCAATACCTCTGGCAGCGAGCCGGTTCGCTATATCGGCTTTACCACGGCTCCGCTCATCGTGGATGTGTTCCACAACATGGACTTCGTGTTCAACGCCAAGGACCAGTTCACCGACCGCTACGACGCACGGGCCAAGTACTTCGACGTTGGCGAACGCCGCCGGCAGACGACCAGCTGGGGATCAGTGTCGGTCTGGGAGACGAATTTCATCCCCGACGTCACCGGAGCGAACCTGGACAAGTCGGAAACCAAGGCGTCGGGGTTGTTCGCCACGAACTTCGAGATGTCCGGCAACGTCCTCGTTGGCCACATGACGGAATGGCCCATGGGCCGCTATCACAAGGGCCACTACCACGGTGGAGGCGCCATCCTGCTGATCGTCCGTTCCAAGGGCTACTCGCTGATGTGGCCCCGCGAGCTGGGCACGCAGCCTTACGCCAGCGGACATGGCGACCAGGTGGTACGTGTGGACTGGCGCCCCGGCAGCGTTTTCAGCCCGGCGACCGGCTGGTTCCATCAGCACTTCAACACCGGCCCTGAGCCGGCGAGGAACCTCGCCATCCGTTACGGCAGCCACAACTACGGGCTGCAGTTCTGGAACATGCAGTCCGGCAAGGGCAGTCTGCTCGACATCAAGAAGGGTGGCTCCATGATCGAGTACGAAGACGAGGACCCGGAGATTCGCCGGCAATTCCGTGCCGATCTGGTTGCGGAAGGCGTCGAGTATTCGATGCCCGAGCTGCCTGCCGCAGCGACTGTCTGATGAGCTCGCCCGACCTGCGTGACTGGCTGCGCCAGGTCGACGAACTGGGCCAGCTGAAGATCATCGAGGGCGCCGATTGGAACCTGGAAATCGGCGCCCTTACCGAGATGTTCTGCCTGCAGTCCGAATCACGGCCGTGCCTGCTGTTCGATCGCATCAAGGATTGCCAGCCCGGCTGGCGACTGGTTACCAATTCGCTGGCCACGCTCGAGCGGTCGGCGATGGTCCTGAACATGCCGCTCGGGGTACCTTACGCCCAGGTCGAGCAGGAATGGCGCCGGCGCGTCAAAGGGCTGCGTCCGCTGCCCGCACACACGCTGACCGAGGGCCCCGTGCTCGAAAACGTGGCTCATGGAGATGACATCAACCTGACTCGCTTTCCGGCGGCGATCTGGCACGAAGGGGATGGCGGCCGCTACCTCGGTACCGCCAGCATGGTCGTGACCCGCGACCCGGACAGCGGCCAGGTGAACGTGGGCACCTACCGCATGATGATCCAGGATCGCGACAAGGTCGGCCTGTACATTGCTCCCGGACAGCACGGCCGTCTGCATCGCGACAAGTACCACGAGCGTGGCGAGCGCATGCCGGTGGTGGCTGTGTTCGGCGCCCACCCGCAGCTGTTCGTGGCCGCCTCGTTGCCGCTGCCGCTCGGGCTGAATGAGTACGAGTGGGCGGGCGCCGTCCGAGGGGAGCCGGTCGAGGTCATTTCGGGCCCGGTCACAGGCTTACCGATCCCGGCCGACGCAGAAATTGCCATCGAGGGGTACGTGGAGCCCGGGAAGGTGCTGTCGGAAGGGCCGTTTGGGGAATACACGGGCTACTACGCCAGTGCTGTTCGTGACGAGACCTACATCCAAGTGGAGGCCCTGTACCATCGCAACCAGCCTATCGTGCTCGGGTCGTCGCCCATGCGCCCGCCGGGAGAGTACTACTACGTCCAGAACACCATCCGGCAGGCCGTCATTCTCGACGCCCTGGAGGCCGCCGGCGTACCGGACGTGAAGGCCGTAGCGCATCTGCCGGGCTCGTGCCTTGGCGTGCTGGTGGTGAGCATCAAGCAGCGCTACGCTGGGCACGCTAAACAGGCGGCTATGGTGGCGGGGCACACCCGGCAGGCCGGGCAGTTCTGCCGCTACGTCGTGGTGGTGGATGAAGACATCGACGTCCACAATGAAGACGAGGTGCTATGGGCTATCTGGACCCGCAGCGACCCGGCGCGCTCGGCCGACGTCGTGCGGGATTGCTGGAGCCAGCCGCTCGATCCGCGCCTCACGCCGGAGCAGCGCGAGACACGCGACTACACGCACTCGCGCATGATCATCGACGCTACCCGGCCATTCCACTGGCGTGACCGCTTCCCCAAGGTGGTCGGCACCAGCCCCGAGCTCAAGGAGAAGGTGCGCGACAGGTGGGGAGCGCTGTTCGGCGGCTGAACCCAGGCGTCCGGCGCGGGACGCTCAGTTCGAGCCGACGGCCTTCGTGATCAGCTCGGGAATCACCGTGTCCGACAGCTTGGCGTAGTCTTCCGTCGCCGCGTTGGTGTAGGTGAAGTTGGGCCTGGGCAGGAACAGGCTCGGGACTCCATCCTTGGAGATGTCCGTGCGGGCGGAGTTGTCCTTGACGTATTTCTGCCAGGCGAGCTGGCCATCCTTGGACAGCAGCCAGTTCACGAAGACCTTGGCGGCGTTCGGATGAGGCGCTTTGTCGACGATGCTTACCGTCCCGGCGCTGGGCCCAACTGTGCCGCCCTCCTTGAGCTCGCCCGGCAGCATGGCAACCGGCAGCCCTTCCTCGATAGTGCGCAGCACGTCGGGCGGATTCTGGAATAGGCCTATGGGATACCGCCCCTGGGCGATCCAGTCGGTCATCTGGCGATTGTCGTTGCTCAGCGTGGGCTGCATATCCGCGAAGAGGTGCTGCAGGTAGTCCGGACCGAGCGCCGGGTTCTTATAGATGAACCGTGTGCCAACGGCGCCTGCGCCGGCTTTGCGAACGTCCGTAGAGACGATCTTGCCTTTCCACTTGGGGTTGAGAAGGTCTTTATAGGAGGTGATCTCCTTGGGATCGACCATCTTGGTGTTGTAGGCGACCTGGGACTGCACGTTGGCCACAAAGGCTAGCGTGGTGTAGGGCTCTGACGCGTCCAACCAGCCAAGGTGATTGTTGAGCCACAGCGACGTATCGGTGACCTCGGGCAGCATCAGGGCCGGAGCGAGGGGGGCCAGCGCGCCAATCGGCTTCAAGGGAAAGATGGCGCTGGCGCCAGGACCCATGAGCACGTCGGCGATGTTCTTGCCGGCCTGCCGCTCGGACGCTATGCGGACGGTTAGGTCCCTGCCTGGAGCAAAGGTGCCGCTGATCTTGATGCCGGGATACGCCTTCTGGAATGGATCGATGAGCGCCAGGCGCTTCTCTTCGCCCTGTCCGCCGTAGACGTTGACGGAGCCTTCGGCTCGAGCGGCCTTGACGATGTCGTCCCAGCCCTGGGGTCCGGCCTGCGCGCTGCCGGCTCCTGAGCCGCTTGGCCCCACGGAGCCGCCCGAGGCGGCGCCGCCGCAAGCGGCCAGCACCGAACCCAAGCTGACTGCTGCGACGGCCTTGAGAAAGTCCTTACGAGAAAGGCCGATCGGCCGTGGACTGCTGTCCATTGTCATCCTCCATGTGGCCTGGCGCCCTGCCGGCCTCGCTGCATGTTGTACCAAAATGAGCTGAGAAGATTTCAGGCTCTTGTGGTGCGGGCTGCCCCAGCGCCGGAACCAGCGTGACACTACAGCAGGATGCTCAGGTTGCGGGCAGTGACCAGCGACTGATCGAGCATGATCTTGCGGCTGCAGATCCTCCATTGGCCGTCGACCTTACGAACTTCGTCTTCCCGTCGGCCAATGTAGAAGTCTTCGTCGTTGTGCAGCCGCATGCGATGTGTGATGAACTTGGAATAGGCCGTTGCTCGGTCGGCAGCCTGCTCCTCGACCTCAACATTGGTGACGATACGGGAAGTGCGGGAGGGTGGATCTTCCGCCCAGGCCAGGCCTGTTTCGAGTCGCGCGATGCGGTTGCTCAACGACACCTTGGTCTCGTCGTAGATGGCGATGCCGCTGTCGGCGGTCGCCTCCAGCGTGGCGCTCGAGGCATTCTCGGCCCTGGTAATGGCCTTGCTGACGCTCGTATACCGCGTGCTGGTCACCGGCAGCCAGTAGCGGACGTCATCGGTGAAGAGGTCGAGCCATTCTCGAAACCGCTGCTCGTCCAGCAGTCGAGCCTCGCGATACAGGAGTTGTTCTACCTCACGCAGGACGTCAGTTGTCATGTATGGAATGCGCTCCCCTTTTCCGATATCGACTCAGCCACGAGCGTGGCGCCTATTGATCGTATCCGAACCAGCATTCGCTCCAGCTGAGCCACCGGGTGCTCATCGGATCATCCGAATTCAGTGGAAGGGCCGCACAGGTTTGCCTGTGCGGCCCTTTTCCCCTGCAGTGCCGAGTGGTCCTCCGGCGCTTACTTCACCGTGTTGATGACACCGAAGAAGGCCCACTTCGGGCTCGCGTCGATGATGCCATCCGTGGGCTTGATGCGATAGAGCTCGTTGGTCGAGGCGTAGCTGACCGTCGAGCAGCCGTCGATGACGTCCACATGGCAATTCAGGTAGGTCCAGGTTTGGCCGGGAGCAAGGCCGGGCGAAACCAGCGGCTCGTAACCGTTTCGGGCGTTCGAGCCGTCTCCGGAGAAGGTGACGGTTTGAACCCGCGATCCCTTGTTGATCCAGGTAATCCAGTGGCCTGCCTTCAAGTACACCTCGCCGGGATCGAAGCCGGTGATGTCGTCGATGGTGACGGTGATGTCCTGGTCAATTGGATTGCTTCGGCTGCCCATGGTCCGACCAGGCACCCGGACGGTTCCGAAGCACACCGCCGGACCGCCGTCGTTGGGGATGATCTGGCGCACGCAGTCAGGGCTGCCGGGCGGCAGCAGGACTGTCCCCTGCTGGGTCGTGGTCTGCGTATAGCCGGCGTCCTTGAAGTTCTGCGACTTCATCTGAATTACCGATGGGGTGCAGTCGAACGCGGGGTTGTTGTTGCCGTACAGGCAATCCGTTGCCGACGTGAAGGAGATGTTCGCCGTGCCCAGCAGGAAGTTTCCGGAGACGCTTTCCCCTGGCCCTATGCCTCCGATGTCGAACGACGTGCTTGCCTTGTTGCCCTTCCCGATCAGGCGCGTGCACACCGGGAAGCAGGTGAACTCCCACGGCGCATACTGGCCGGGCACGGCGATGGCGTTATGGACCACGGTGCCATCGTTGACGAAGGTAATTGACGAGCGGAAGGACGATTCGCTGGTGCTGTTGAGCACCGGGCCGTAGCTCTTCTTGTCAAAGCCGGCATCGGTGATGTGGACGGTAATCCTACCGGGCACCGGCTTGGTGGCCGCTGCCTTGGGGGCCGCGGACGCTACCGGAGTGGCTGTCGCGGTCGCTGTGTCGGCGGAGGCTGCGGCGGTGGATGAATCCGCGGACGCCGTGGCGGATGAATCAGCAGCCGCGAAGCCCGCTTGCGGCGCCGAGAGCATCGCAGTGCTCAGCGCCAGCGCGCCCATGACGGCGAGACCGCGCAAATTGGCTCGAAACACGTGTCACTCCTGTTGTCTTAACTTGAATGCGGGATGAACTGTTGCGGTCGACTATGCAGCGCTCACATCAACGATCCTCCGTATCGTGCCCCCTCCTACCGAGACGGATTTTCGGGCCTCCCGACGCGCCATCAGCCCGCCGCAAAATCCCATGATTCTGCTTGCGTCAAATGACCGATCTCTCGGGCGGTGGCAGCGTTACCCATGCGCACGTTCTGTCGTATGGGCCTCCCAAACGGCCAGAATCGCCCTTGAGCGGTCGCGACGTGCGCGCATTGTACCCTATCAATACTTCGTGTGTCAGGTGGCCGGGTGGGCGCGTGTCAAGCGCCCTGGTGGCCGGCTGAAGACGGGTGCAAATCAGCAGTCAGGAGTGCTTCCATGAGCGCGTACGCCGAGCTCGACCACTGGGCATTGGGGCGCCGTTACAACGAATTCATGAACAGCTTCAGCCGTATCCAGGACGTCCTGGCCGAACATCGACTGCGCGACCGGCATCTCCTCAAGCAGGACGAGTGGAACTGGCTGAAGCGCCGCAGCTCCGAGCACCGCAGCGCCAACCTGGTGGCGGCTGAGCTTGGCTTCAACATGTACAACATCCACGTCTTCGCGGTCGAGCTTCCCCCCGGTGAGTCGGACGGCGCGTATCACATCCATGGCGAAGCGGTGAAGTTCTACTTGAAGGGTCGCGCCAAGGAGATCATCGGTGACCGCGAGTACGAGGTCGAAGCCGGTGACGTCATTCTGGTGCCTGCTCACGTCTGGCACGGCACGCAGAACGTCTACTCCGAGCCGGTCTCGTTCCTGGCCGCGGCGCATGCCGGAGCGGGGGCGCCGATGTTTCGCCAACCCGTGTTCCAAACCCGCTCTGACCTTCGGAAGGCGGACGAGGAGCAGCGCCTGAACGCCGAGCTGCGTGAAGGTCGCTTTGCCTCGATGTTGGGCGTGGAGCTGAGCCGGGTGCGGCACCATCTCCTGCAGGAGCTGGGCGAGCTGGAGCGGGAGATGGAGAGCCGGCGCTCCGCTCAGCGGCACCTGATGCGCAAGAGTGAGCTGGAGTGGTCCGATCTGGCCAGCGAGATGGGGCTGGATCAGAGCAACGGCTGCCGCGTCGCCAAGGGCATCTATCCCGAGCTGGGCTTCCCCGCTTACAACTTCGTGACCTTCTTCGTAGACGTGCCGCCCGGTGCGGCCACGAGCCGTCACAGCCACGGCGAGGAGATGAAGTACTTCCTCGAAGGCCGTGGCCGGGAGACCGTCGGCGACGAGAGCTACGAGGTCGAGCGGGGCGACATCATCTTCGTGCCGGCTAAGACCAGCCATCGTACGGAGAACAGCGGAAGCTCCCCGCTGGTCTACTTCAGCATCGGGCAAGGACGCGGCACACCCGTAGCCGTGCCGGCGTTCCCCAAGCTGGCATAGGCCGGAAAGCGGGGGCGCCGGGCCTGTTTCGGCCCGCCGCCCGGTAAAATTGCGACAGCTTAGCCGCCGGTGGAGGGTCGCCCGCTGCCATGCCGTCGACCCAGCCGCGCGTAGGAGAACCGTGAATCGTGATTGACGTAAGCAGCCTGGTCGATCTCAAGCGCGGCCTGATCAGCCGTCGAATCTTCGTCGAGCCCGAAATCTACGAGCAGGAGCTCAACCAGATCTTTGCTCGCTGCTGGCTGTTCCTGGCCCACGAGAGCCAGATTCCTAACCCGGGGGATTTCTTCTGCACCTACATGGGTGAAGATCCCGTGCTGGTCGTGCGGGACGCTCAGGGCAAGGTGAACGCCTTCCTGAATACCTGCCGCCACCGCGGCATGCGGGTATGCCGCGCCGACAGCGGCAGCGCCGAGGCGTTCACCTGCTCTTACCACGGCTGGACCTATTCCAACGACGGCAAGCTCATCGGGGTCCCGCTGTGGAAAGAGGCCTACCTGGAAGAGCTGGACAAGGACCAGTGGGGGCTCATTCCTGTAGCCAAGGTCGAAAGCTACAAAGGCCTCATCTTTGGGACCTTCGATCCGTCGGCGCCGACCCTGCTCGAGTACCTGGGCAATGCCGCCTGGTATCTCGATTGCGTCGTAGACCGCCGGGAGGGCGGCTCGGAGGTGATTGGCGTCCAGAAATGGCTGGTCTCGGCCAACTGGAAGTTCGCGCTGGACAACTTCATCGGCGACGCCTATCACCTGTTCACCACGCACGCTGCCGCCTTCAAGCTGCAGATTGGCGGCGTGGCGCGGTTCGACAACCGCTCCATCGAGCTCGGCAACGGCCACGGCGTGGCGCTGTGGCTGAAGGGCATTAACCAATCGGAGTTCCCGCAGCTGAAGGAGTACTACGAGTCCATCTATTCCGAGGTCGTGGCACGATTGGGCCAGCGTCGGGCGGACGGCGTCGATCCGATCAACGGAGCGATTTTCCCGTCGTTTTCCTTCCTCAACATCGACCGCCTGATTCGTGTGTGGCACCCCAGGGGGCCGGACAAGGTCGAGGCCTGGACGTGGTGCCTGGTCGATAAGGCTGCGCCCCAAGAGGTCAAAGATTTCATTCGCCGCAGCTTCGTCCAGGACATGGGCCCGGCCGGCTTCGTGGAGGTGGACGACGAGCAGAACTGGAGTCAGTGCACCGCTTCAGCCCGCGGCGTTGTGGCGCGCCGTTATCCCCTCAACTACCAGATGCGGGTTGGCCATGAGCCGCTGCCGGAGGACTATCCCGGCAAGGTGCACCGGGCTCCGAGCGAGGCGCACATTCGCGGCTTCTACGAGCGCTGGGCGCAGCTCATGAACGCCCCCACCTGGGACGCCGTCAGCTCCACCTGAGCGCAGGTCGCTGCCCCTGCCCGGGCCGGCCGCGCTCGCGCAGCCGTGGTCAGGGGCAGCCGGGCCCGAAGTGCGAACGTCAGGATGCTACGGGCGCGGCCTCGTCCATGTCGCACTTCACGTCTGTCGTGGCAAGCGCTTCGAGGTACATGCGCATGACGTTGGGGTCCTCGTCGGCGTACTTGATCAGCGTGCCGCCCTTCTCCACGCTGAGGCCCACGCCCTCACGGGACTGAGTGTCGTGGAACTGCACGCCGTACTTCTGGCTGCCGTAACGCAGCGCCAGCTGGCGCGCGGGCTCGGGGCCGGTGTTGAAATGCTGATGGAACCAGCCTCCGGGCGGGCTCATCACCGTGCCGACGTTCCAGTCCACTCGAACCACCTGGTCGCCGGCGCCGCTCTCGAATGGCCGCGTCCCCAGCTCTTGCGGCCACATCAGCGTGTAGCCCTGGGAGCGGACGATGAACAGGATCGCGCCGCCGCCGTGATGATGCGCGTTGCGATACTTGCCTACCGGCCATTGCGCCAGGTGCCCGGCCAGGATGTTGTCGGACATCTCATACATGGTGGCGGTGTTGCCGCGGCCGAACTCTGAAGACGGATCGAGCGACGTGCCCGGCACGTCCGGGATGAAGTTCGTCTCCCACACCCACGTCTGGCCCCAGCTGCTGGTCTTGGCGCGCCGCTCCCCCACGCTGAAGTAGTCGGGCCGGCCGTCGAAGCGGTCCCTGAAGACGTAGTCGCAGTTGTAGACGAAGCTCGTGCTGTGGAACATGTCGACGATCAGCGGTGCCGTGGTCACCGCCAGGAATCGCGCCGGCTTCGTGCCCGAGCCATTGAGGATCCGGTGCCAGGTGTTCAGTGGCGGAGCGAACAACGATCCGGCCTGCCACTCGAAGAACGTCTTGTGCTCTTCGTCAGTCCAAACCTCGGTGGTGCCGCTGCCGGATAGCACATAGACCAGCTCGTCGTACACGTGCTTCTCGGGCAGGAGCTGGCCGCCGGGGGCCACCTCCGACACGTACATACCGGTCAGGCCTTCCATGCCCTCGAGCTGGATGTACGCGCCGCGGCCGCCGATGCGCGACCAATCGCCCAGCTCCATATTGACTACGTCCCGCACGCCGTGGCCGCGAACGATGGGCACGGCCTCCTGCTGCATCCACTTCTCGTAGCTCGTCTCTTGCGCCATGTTTCGTTCCTCTCAGTCCTTCGCTGGGGCTAGCCGGCTGCTCAAAGAAGGCTCCGGACCCGTTCGCCGAGCAAGTCTAAAGCATTGTTTCGCTCGATGTTGCGCTTGGTCTCAGCGGGCCGGTCCAGGGCGGTGAGCTCAGCCACGCTGTAGGGAATGCCTCGCTCGAACGAGGTCCAGGGATGGTCGCCCCCCAGCACAATGCCCTTGTCTCCGGTTTCGGCAATCACCAGCTCCAAGGCGTGGCGGTCCTGGGTGTGCATGTCCAGCCAGATGCGCGAAAGGTAGTGCCCAAGCGGCAGCTCGAAGAAGGCTGGGATCGCCGTCCCCAGGTCTCGGTTCAGGGTGCGGGCATTGTCGCGATGCGTCTCCCAGCGGCCACAGCAGAACGGCGCCACGCCGCCAAGCTGGCAGAACATGAAGCGCACGTCGGGGTACTTATCGAACGTACCGTTGACGATCATCCGGAAGATGCACAGGCTGTCGTCCAGGAAGAACCCGAAACCGCTCTGCAGGAAGTGACGCTCCAGCCGCAGCGTCTCGACCCAGCTTTTGGCGACCGAGCTGGGGTGCACCATCACCGGCACATCGTGGTGCCTGGCCACGTCGAACACCGGCTCGAAGATCGGGTCGTCCAGCGCCACGCCGTCGTAGCTGGCGAGCAGGCTCACCGCCACCACGTGGCTCAGCGACAAAGAGCGATCGAGCTGCGCGATCGCCTCCTTCCCGCCAAAGGGATCGACCAGCGCCGCGGCGACGAAGCGGCGGCTGCCGGCCAGCTCGGCGGACAGGGCGCGATTGTATGCTTCGATGCTCTCGTTCAGCGAGCCGCCCAGCGCTCGCAGTCCTTCGACCAGGGCCGACATGCCGATGATCACCGCCAGCTCGACGTTCGCCCGATCCATCAGCTCCTCGTGGACCGCCAGGTCACGCCAGGCCGGGCGGGCCATGACCATGCGCTGCAGCGGGAATTGCCCGGCCAGCCGTTCCCGAAGCTGATCTCCGAGACCAGCCGGCATGTAGTGCGTGTGGCAGTCTATGAGACCGGAGGCGGCTGGCAGATTGCCATCGCCGCTCATCCGCTTGTGGTTGCTCCGCGCGCCGCGCTTGCTTGGGCTCGCATGAACTCCACGCCTCGTCGCCAGCAGTCCTCCGCGGCTTCAGCGTCGTACCGCTCGCCGTACGGATTGGTCCACATGTGCTTGGCGCCGGGGTAGACGTGGGTCTGGACGAGCTGCTCCTTGCCGTGGGCTGTGATGGCCTTCCGGAAGCGCTCGACTTCGGTCAGTGGCACCGCCATGTCGGCCTCGCCGAAGAACGCCCGGATGGGCGCCGTGAGGCGGTCGAGACGGTCGATCGGCTGCGTGGGCATGTTCGGATTGGTGGTGTCGTTTGTGGGAAAGCCATGAAAGGACACCGCGCCTGCCAGACGCGGCTGGTAGGTTGGCCACAGCAGCGCGAAGCGGCCGCCCAGACAATAGCCCCAGGTGAAGATCGGCTCGCCGTGAACCTGTGGATGGTTTTCGAGCAGCCGCAGGCCGGCATCGAGGTCGCTCATGACTTCCTGATCGGGCTGGCCACCGAAGCGCTGATGGGGGTCGCTGGGCACGCCTGGATGGTCGAAGAAATCCACGCTCAGCGCCGCGAATCCGTCGTCGGCGAGCCGCCCTACGGCGTAGGCCGCGAACTTGTCCAGCCCACTGATGGTGCCGATGACGATCACCCCGGGAAACGGTCCGCCGCCGTGCGGCAGGGCCAGAATGCCGCCCCCGCTTTGTCCGCCCTCGCGCGGAACGCGAATCTCCGTAACGTCCATGCTTCGTGCTCCTGAATGGTTAGTGCCCGGCCACCTGGTCGGCCGAGACTTGCATCTGCTCGGCCACGCGGCCCACGGCTTTGTAGTCTCCGTTGACGATCAGGTCGGCGAGCCGTTGATCCTCTTCGCTCCAGTAGCCCAGCGTGTAGCCATGCCACGGCTCGCGCAGATGAGGCGTCGGAAGCCCCGGCTGCCGGTTCCAGATCTCCAGCGCTCGCTCCATGTACTCCTTCTTAGGCAGCGCCACCGGAGGGTAGGCGCCGCTCATGGTCGCGTCGATGAGCACTCGGAAGTAGTTGCTGGGCCCGCCGGCGTCCATCCGTCCCTTGGAGGATCCGGTGGGGCCGAACGACGGATCCAGCCCCGGCCGGCGGCCGCGGGTAACGACAATGTCGCTTTCCGGCCGCACCCGCCAGGTGAGCGCCCAGATCAGCATCTCGGGGTCGCGCGGGTCGATGTCGTAATCCACCGCCACGAGGTACTTCGCGGCGAACGCCAGGGCCGCGGAGGCCTGCAGCACCTGCCACACGCTGCGGTTGGCGCCCTTCTGCAGCCGGACGATGCCGAAGGTGGCCGGGCTTGGCTCGGGGAAGTAGATGTCCTCGATTGGCAGGCGGCACTTATAGCGCAGATAGTGGTAAGCCGTGGCGGCTTCAGCGAAGGCCGAGATGACGTTGGAGTCGCTCGGCGGGAACCCGACCAGCACCGGGGTGAAGATCGCATCCTTGCGGTGGGTGATGGCGGTCACCTTCATCACGGGCACCTGGTTGCGCTCCACGTTCATGTGGCCGGGGTACTCGCCAAAGGCCAGACGAGGCTCCAGCAGCTTGGTGGACAGCAGGCCCTCGATGACCAGCTCAGCATTGGCCGGCACCTCGAGCGGCACGGTCTTGCAGCGCACCAGCTCCAGCGGGTGCCCGGCGAGGCCGCCGGCGACGGCCAGCTCGTCGATGCCATAGGGAATACCGGTGGAAGCCACCAGCATGACGTTGGGGGTGCAGCCGACCACGATCGCGACGGGCAGATCCTCGCCCCGGCGCTTGGCGGCCGGCCAGTGATGCATCATCGCATGGTTGGCGGGCGCGATGCCGGCCACAATACGGTCACGATCGCGGAAGAAGGCGTTGTAGGCGCCCACGTTGCGGATGCCGGTCTCCGGGTCGCGAGTGATCATCGGCGTGCCCGTGCGGATCATCTGGCTGTAGCCAACTTCCTCGCCCGGCGCCGGTATCTCATCCAGGCCCATGCTCAACAGGTCGTCGCCGGTGTGCACTTCCTCGTGGACCGGTCCCGAGTCCACGATCACCGGATCGATCGGGTGCTCCAGCGCTTCGTGCCACTTCTCGAGCGCTTCGGCTGGCGAGCCGCACCTGATGCCCAGGTGCAGGATCTCCTCGGACAGGCCGTAGACGCCGGCGGCGACCCGCATGTCGAAGCGGCTCCCGGAGGCGCCGCGAACGTCGTCGAACAGCAGCACGCGGCGCTCTGCCTCGGCCACGCCGCGCAGCTGCACCCGCAGCAGCGGCACCAGCTCGGAATCCTTATTGATGGGGTCCGTGAAGCGATAGAGCTTGCCGCGCCGCTCCAGCTCGGCGATGAAGGCGCGGAGGTCGGCGTAGTACGCGGTCGAGCTGCGGGCGGCCGGCGCTTCTTGAACCGTGCTCATGCAGCCAGCAGGCGCTCGTCGTACGGCATGTTGGCCATCTTGACCGCGCCGGTCTTGGTGATGACGACCTGCTCTTCGAGCTTCACCGCCTGGTCGTATCCCTCCTCGCCGAAGTAGCAGTCCAGCACCAGCACCTGGTTTTCCTTGAACGTGTCCTCCACCGGCTTGCGCTGCTTGACCACGTTCGGGTACTCGCCGGGGGTGAGGCCGGTCGAATGGATGATGTGGAAGGTGTAGGCCGCCTCGCGGTGCTTGTCCGAGACCTGCGGAAGCCGCTCGACCCATTCGGGAATCGCCATGCCTGGCTTCAGGAGCTCGATGCAGGCGTTGTTGTAGTCGTGGGCAATGCGGTACAGCTCCTTCTGCTTGGCGTTTGCTTTGCTGCCGCAGAGGTACGTCCGCGACGAGTCGTAGATGTAGCCTCCCGGGCCATAGACATGCAGATCCATGCCCACGAGGTCCCCGTCCTCGAAACGCTTGTTGGTTGGCCAGCGCCTCCATGGCCAGGTGTCCTCGCCGGCGCAGACGTTAATCTGCAGCAGGCCCTCACCGCCCATGCTCACTACGTTCGAGTACACTCGGCTGATCATCTCACGCTCGCTGATCCCGGGGGCGATGTCGTCGCGAAACTTGCTCATGATGCGGTCGTAGAGCTTACCCATCTCCCAGTAGATGAGCACTTCGTCCTGTGTCTTGATAGCCGCCGCCCGCTGCAGGACGGTTCGCGCATTCATCAGCTTGAGCCCGCGGTTCGCCAGCGCAAGCGTGCCCTCCGGCTCCATGGTGTCGACGCCCAGCGCCTGTTCGGCCACTCCGTACTGCGCCATAAGGTCCGCCACGCTGTCGGCCCAGCGCTTGGCCTTCTTCTCGCCTTCGGGATCGGACGGGTTGTGCTCGTAGATGTACTTGTCCGTCTTGATGTTGGCGAGCTCGACGTACCCGGCGTCCATGGGCCGCACGAAGTAGATCGGGTCGCCCTCCACCGGAACGAAGGCTTCGCCGGAGGGCACACGCACGTTGAGCGCGTAGCGGCCACTGACCCAGCTGGTCAACAGCAGCGCGCCAACGTTCCGCGATCGCATCTCGGCGCGTAGACGGGCCAGCCGGTCGCGCTTCAATCGCTCCTCATTCCAGGTGATGTCCATGAGTTGGGGCTGCTGGTTCATCTCGGTCTACTCCTTGTTCAGTACCGTTTCGGTTGTCACCTGCATCTGCGCCGCCGCCCGACCGACGGCCTTGTAGTCGCCGGCGGCAATGAGGTCCGCCAGGCGTTGGTCCTCCTCGCTCCAATAGCCGAGGGTGTAGCCGTGCCATGGTGGGCGAAGCGCCGGCTCCGGCAGCCCGGGCTGCCGCTTCCAGAGCTCCAGCGCACGCTCCATATACTCGCGCTTGGGCAGCGCCACGGGTGGATAGGCGCCGGACATGGTCGCGTCCACCATCACCCGGAAATACTCGCTCGGCAAGCCTGGCTCCATCTTCCCGTGGGATGACCCGGTCGCCCCGAACGACGGATCCAGCCCGACCTGCCGGCCGCGCATGACCACGACGTCGCTTTCGGGTCGCACCCGCCAGGTGAGCGCCCAGATGAGCAGGTCGGGGTCGCGGGGGTTGACGTCGTAATCGACGGCGATGATCCACTTGGTTGTCGCGGACAGGCCTGCGGCCGCCTGCAGCACCTGCCACACGTTTCGGGTGGCGCCGCGCTCGAGCCGGATCACGCAGAATGGTCCGCCCGTCATGTCGGAGATGAAGACCTCTTCGACGGGCAGCCGGCAGGCGTGTCGCAGGTTGTGATAGAGCATCGCGGCCGCGACGAACGAGGCAATGGTGTTGCTGTCACTGGGCGGGAAGCCTACCAGCACCGGGGTGAAGATCGCGTCCTGGCGATGGGTGATGGCAGTCACGCGCAGCACCGGCGAGTTGCTGCGCTCCATGTGCATGTAGCCGGGATACTCGCCAAAGGCCAGCTTGGGCTCCATGGTCGTTGTGGACAGCATGCCCTCGATCACCAGCTCGGCGCGCGCGGGCACTTCGAGCGGCACGGTCTTGCAGCGCACCATCTCCAGGGGCTCGCCGGCGATGCCCCCGGCCACCGCCAGCTCTTCGAGGCCATAGGGGATGCGCGCCGAGCCGACGGCGATCAGATTGGGCATGGCACCCACCACGATGGCCACCGGCAGGTCCTCGCCCCGGCGCCGAGCGGTCTGCCAGTGGTAGCGCATGGCGTCTTGCGGTGGGTAGATGCCGGCGACCATACGGGCGCGATCGTGGAAGAAGCCGTTATAGGTCCCGACATTGGAGATCCCTGTCTCCGGATCGCGCGTGATCATCGGCACGCCGGTGCGGATCATCTGGCTGAAACCAACCTCTTCGCAGGGCGCCGGAATCTCGTCCAGCCCCCGACTCAGAAGATCGTCGCCGGTGTGCACCTCCTCCTGCACGGGACCGCCGTCTACGACCACCGGCGCAATGGGCGCCTCGAGGGCCTGGTGCCAGCGCTCCAGCATGTCCTGCGGCGTAGCGCAGTTCATCCCGAGCGCGAAAATCTCTTCCGACAGGCCGTACACCCCCGCGGCCACCCGCATGTCGAAGCGCTGGCCGTTCGCCCCGCGCACGTCCTCGAACAGCAGGACCTTGCGCTCCGGACCGTGCAGCCCGCGCAGCTGCACCCGCAGCAGCGGCACCAGCTCGCTGTCTTTGTCGATGGCTTCGGTGAAGCGATACAGCTTGCCGTGACTGTCGAGAAGGTCGAGCAGCTGTCGAAGATCCCGAGGATACCTCTGTTCGGGCATCAAACGAGCTGCGGCTCGCCGGTGCTCAGGGCCTGCTGCGCCCTTCGTAGGCAGGCCCGCAGCAGCTCGATGCTCTGCTCATCGACCTCCGGCGTTGGCCAGCGTGGGTACTTCTGCACGGCGAAGCCAACCTCGCGCAGCGCGGCGCTGAACAGCCCATAGCCAAACCGCCGCCAGAAGCCGGTGATCCGGGCATGGAACTCCACGACCTCCAGCTGCAGGCGCAGTGCCCGGTCCAGGTTTCCCTGCTCGGCGGCTTTGACCGTCTCGACGCCGAGCTTGGGGCACAGCGACAGTGGCGGGCTGATCGTTCCGGAGAGTCCGGCCAGCACGCCAGGGACTAGGGTGCTGGCGCCGATGTACAGGCCGAACTCGGGGCCGAGCAGATAGTGGTACTGCAGCGCCGCGTCGAGATTCGAGTCCGCCACCTTCGAGCCGAAGATCTGGGGTGAATCGGCGACCAGCTGCTTCATCAGCTCAGGCCCGATCGGATAGCCGGAGTAGCCGGCGTTGTTATAGACAAGGATGGGACAGGTCAGCTCTCGGCCGATGAGCCGGAAATAGTCCTTGATTTCGGCCTGGCTGTGATCGGAGTAATAGTACGGCCCCACGATGCCGACGCCCTCCGCGCCGTGCTCGAGCGCGTGGCGCCCGAGCTCGATGGTCGAGTAGGGGTCGGCTGTGCCGATGTGAACGATGGCCGGCACACGGTGGCGGTTCTCCTCCAGCACGACCTCCGCCACGCGTCGGCGCTCGTCGGCATTCATGGCCGGGCCCTGGCCGAACGAGCCGGTCACGAACAGGGCGTCCACGCCGGCATCCACGTAGTGATTCACCATGTCCCGCATAACGGCCTCATCGGGACTGCCGTCGTGCTTGAACACCGTGGGCAGCGGCAGGAACATGCCGCGAATAGGCTTCATGGCTGCTTCACTCCAGTTGCTTCGCGTTGGGCGATCACGCCTTCTTGCGCTTGCTCCAATCGAAATGCTTGTCGACGTACGCTTCCTGCGGCATCAGCGAGCGCAGGCTGCGCTTCGCCAGCTCGCTCTCGAACGTCTCTCGAACCCAGGGGTCCTCGGCGGTCAGCTCGATCTGATCCCGATCGAGATACTCGGGCCGTTGGCTGTAGCCGCTCATCCCTCGCGGCACGTGCAGGGCCAGGTAGCGGGCTGGCTCTGCGCCGACGTTGAAATGCTGGTGGAACCAGCGATTCGGAGGCGAGAACGCGGAGCCGGCTCGCCAGGGAATGACGTTCTTGGCTTCGCCTTCGCGCCACATGAGCGAGTAGCCCTCACCGGAGATGACCACAATGACCACACCCGCAGCGTGGCGATGCGCCTTCTTGTAGGTTCCCGGCTCGAAGACCGACATGTGGCTGGACAGGGGCGAGCCGGGAAACACCATGGCTACCGACTGCGTCGCGCCGCGGTGCGCCACCGCCTGCAGGTTCTGCCAGGCGTCGAGATCGGGAAAGAGGTTGCCGATCCAGACGTTGCCGCCCCAGCCGTCGCTGGACTGCACCCGATTCGAGGCCCTGTCTTCCGCCGTGAGTGGACGAGCGGCGGCAAACGCGCCCTGGCCGTTCAGTGCCGACATCCGCTCGCTGTCCACCGCCGTGCTGCTGAAGAACGTGTCCGCGAAGGGAATCAGCTTCATGGCCAGCGGCAGGTAGTTGAAGTGCAGCAGCCGTAGGGGCTCGGAGCCGTGCGCGTTGTAGAGACGATAGGTGTAGTTGCCGGGAATCAGGAACAGGCTGTGCCGCTGCCATTCGAAGCTGATCTTGCGGGACTCATCGCTGCCCCACACACTGGCGACGCCATGCCCGTCCAGCACGAAGAACGCCTCATCCAGGGCCATGTGAAAGGGCGGGGATGCCTGGCCGGGCGCGATCTCGCTGATGCACGCCTGGGTCACGCTTTCCTGGCCCATGAGCTGGAGGAGCGCGCCGCTGCAGCCGCGCGTCGCCCACCATCCGACCTCCGCGGTGCGCAGATCCGCGACGTGGAGTCCCTGGTGAACGGGAATGCCCTGGGCGGTGAGCCAGCGGCCGTATGGATCGGTGGGGATGCTGCTGTCGGACCGAGCGCTGGGTGTTGGTGTTATGGCTTGGCCTCCTGCAGCGCCTTGTTGACAACGTCCGGGATGACGGTGCTGGACAGCTTGGCGTACCCTTCCGTCCCGGCGTTGACGTATGTGCTCTTGGGATCCGGCAGGTAGGATGGCGGCACGCCTTCCTTGGAGATATCGGTTCTCAGCGAGTTGTCCCCCTTGTTCTTCTGCCATGAGAGCTGGCCGTCTTTCGACAGCAGCCAGTTCAGGAAGACTCTGGCGGCGTTGGGATGCGGTCCCTTGTCCAGCAAGCTGACCGTCCCGCCGCTTGGCCCGATCGGCACACCCTCTTTGAATGATTCCGAGGACAGCAGCCCCAGTGGCAAGCCCTGCTGCACGGCCGGGAACACGTCCGCGTAGTTGGGCATCAGTCCGATGGGATAGCGACCCTGGGCAACCCAATCGATCATCTGGCGTGGGTCGGAGCTCAGCGTCAGGCTCATGTCTCGGAAGAGCCGCTCCATGAATTGCGGACCGAGCCCGGGCTGCGTGTACCAGAAGCGGGTGATGACTGCTCCTCCGCCTGGGCGGCGCACGTCGGTCGCGGACATCTTGCCCTTCCACTTGGGATCGAGCAGGTCGAGGTAGGACGTGAATTGCTTGGGATCGATCAGCTTGGTGTTGTACATGGCCGGGGCGTTCACGTCGCCCACGTAGGCCAGCGTAGTGTGCGGCTCGGCCTCGTCCAACCACCACAGCTTCCTGTTCAACCACACGCTCAGGTCGGTGACCTCGGGCAGGATCAAGGCCTGCTCGAGCGGAACCAGGGCGCCAATGGGCTTGAGCGGCACGATGGCGCTGGCGCCGAGGCTGGTTAGCACGTCGCCGATGTACTTCTCCGCCGTTCGCTCGCTGGTAATGCGTGACAGGACGTCGGCCGGGGGAGCCAGCGTGAGATTGACCTTAATGCCGGGGTATGCCCTCTCGAAGGGGTCGGCCAGCGCCTCCTTGTTCTGTGAACCGGCGCCGTACACGTTGACCGTTCCCTCGCGCTTGGCCTCGGCCACGATTTGATCCCAGCCGGCGGCCTGTTGCGGTGAGGCGCCGGTCGAGGTCGTTCGGCCGGCGCTTGCAGATGAGGCGGCGGGCAGGGAGTTGGCGCTCGGAGAACCACAGGCGGCCAGAAGGGCGGAGACGCTGCCCGCGGCCAGCAGCAGGAATCGTCGGCGATCGAGGTGTCCGGTCATCTATTTGGCAAGCGCCTTATCCAGGACGTCCTTGATGACGGTACCGGAGAGCTTGGCGTAATCTTCAGTCGCGCCATTGACATAATCAACGCCAGCCTTTGGTAAGAACAGCGTCGGCACTCCGTCCTTCGGAATATCGGTCCGGGCGGAGTTGTCGCGGACGTGCTGCTGCCATGAGATCTGGCCGTCCTTTGAGAGCAGCCAGTTGACGAACACCTTCCCGGCGTTGGGATTGGGGCCGCGCTCCATCAGGTTCACCGTGCCACCACCCGGGCCAACGGGCGCTCCTTCTTTGAGCGCGTCTCCCGGCAGCATGGCGATGGGCAGGTTCTGGGCCATCGCGTCCATCACGTCGGGTGGATTCTGGAAGATGGAGATGGGGTAGCGGCCCTGGACCACCCAGTCGACCATTTGCCGGGTGTCATTGCTGAGGGCGAGGTTCATCTCGCCGAACAGCCGCTCCAGGAACTGCGGACCCAGGTCGGGGTGTTTGTAGATGAACCGGGTCCCGACGGCGCCGGCACCAGGCTTGCGCACGTCGGTGGCCGCGATCTTGCCCTTCCATTTAGGATCCAGGAGATCCCAGTGGGATTTGAACTGGGTGGGCTCTATCAGCTTGGTGTTGTAGGTGATAAGCGACTGGACGTTGGCCACGAAGCCCAGTGTGGTGTTGGGCTGGGTGGAGTCGACGTACCACAGATGATGGCCCAGCCACAACGAGGTGTCCGTCACCTCGGGCAGCAGCAGCGCCGGGTCGAGCGGCAGCAGCGCGCCTATTGGCTTCAGGGGAAAGATGCCGCTGGCGCCCGGTCCAATCAGGACGTCGGCCAGGTACTTGTCGGCCTGGCGCTCGGCGGACACACGGCTGACCAGCGAGGCGCCGGGACCCCACGTACCGTTGATCTTGATGCCAGGGAAGGCCTTTTCGAAGGGGCCCGTCATAGCATCGCGGTTATCCTGGCCGAGGCCGCCGTACAGGTTCACGACGCCCTCCTTCTTGGCGGCATCCAGGACCTGCGCCCAATCCCCGCCTGCGCTGGCTGCCGCTGATGCAGGAGCCGCGCCGCCGACGCTCGGCTTGGCAGAGGCGGGCGCCTGCCCAGTGCTGGGCGAGGCTGCCTGCTGGCTGCCGCTTGGCGCTGCCGGGGCAGCGCTTCCGCACGCAGCTAAGATGGCGGCCGAGCCGGCAAGAGCCAAGGATCCCAGAAGCTGGCGTCGGGTCAAGCGCGGTAAGGCAGGCGCTGGTTCTTGGGTGTTCACTGCTCGTCTCCTCTGCTGTCGAAGCTCAGGTCGTGGATGTTGGACCGGCCTTACTGTTTCTTATCGATCGCGTTGGTCACCAGGTCGGTGATCACGGTCCCGGACAGCTGGGCGTAATCTTCCGTGGCGGCATTGACGTACTTGACGCCCGGTTTGGGAATATTCGACGTAGGAAAGCCTTCTTTGGGGATGTCGATCCTGAGCGAATTCTGCTGCACCTGCTCCTGCCAGAACGTCTGCCCCTCCCTTGAGAGCAGCCAGTTGACGAAAACGGCGGCCGCGTTTGGATGGGGGCCCTTATCCACCAGGCTTACCGCGCCGCCGCCTGGGCCGATGGGCGCACCTTCTTTGAACTGGTCTCCGGGCATCATGGCTACCGGCAAGCCCTGCTCCGCTGCGTGGAGCACTTCGGGTGGGTTGGGGAACATGCCCAACAGGTAGCGGCCCTGCGCCACCCAGTCGATCATCTGGCCCTGATTGCTGCTCAAGGTGATGTTGGTGCTGCCAAACAGGTTGCGTAAGAAGTCCGGGCCCAGGTCGGGATGCTTGTACATGAAGCGGGTTGGCACGGCTCCGGCTCCCGGCTTGCGCACGTCGGTGGCCACGATCTTGCCGTTCCACTTCGGATCCAGGAGCTCTTTATAGGAAGTGAACTGCTTGGGATCGACCATCTTGGTGTTGTAGTAGACCGATTCCTGGACGGTTCCCTGATAGGCGAGCGTGGTGTAGGGCTCCTTGGCGTCGAGCCACCACAGGTGGCCGTCGAACCACTTGGACGGATCGACCATGTCGGGCCCGATGAGCAGGTCGGCCATCGGCCGGAGTCCACCGATCGGCTTGAGCGGAACGATCGCGCTCGCGCCGGGCCCGATCAGCACGTCCGCCAGGTACTTGCCCGCGGTACGCTCGGCGACGATCCTGGTCACGAGGTCGCCGCCGGGCGCGAATGTACCTGCCACCTTGATGCTGGGAAACGCCTTTTCGAACAGTGGGATCATGGCCTGGTTATCGCGGGCGTTACCACCATAGAGGTTGACCGTGCCTTCCCGTTTGGCGGCGTCCACCATTTGCTGCCAGGCGCTCCCGCTGCCCTGCGCCTGGGCACTGCCCGCCGCGCTCGCGCCAGCCGAGGCATTCGCTGTTGACGGCGGGGCAGGGCTCGCGCCGCAGCCGCACAGCACGGCCGCGCAGGTCAGCGAGAGGGCGCTCAAGAAGGACCGCCTGTTCATTGCTCCCGACGATGACATGGTCGCTCCCCGTTTGCTCGAACTAGGCGGCTAGAGTACCACACTTGACCTCGAATCCTCCGTTGGACTGCATCAAACTCGGAGGCGGTCAGCTACTCGGGCGACCCTGCCGCCCGGACCTGTTCGACGGCGCGCTGCAGCTGCTCCGCGACGCGTCCAACGGCGCGGTAGTCCCCGGCTGCCAGCAGGTCAGCCAGGCGCTGGTCTTCATCGCTCCAGTAGCCGAGGGAATAGCCGTGCCAGGGCTCCTTGAGCTTGGGCTCGGGCAGGCCCGGCTCTCGCTTCCAAAGGTCGATCGCGTGCTCCATGTACTCCTTCTTGGGAAGGGCCACCGGCGGATACGGCCCGCTCATGGTGGCGTCGATCAGCACTCGATAGTAGTCCCGGAGGCCGCTCTGGTCCATGCGCCCGCGCGACGATCCGGTGGCGCCGAACGAAGGGTCCAGTCCTGGGTGGCGTCCCTTCATGACGACTACGTCACTCTCCGGCCGCACCCGCCAGGTGAGCGCCCAGACCAGCAAATCGAGCTCCCGCGGGTCCACGTCGTAGTCGATGGCCACGAGGTACTTGCTGGAGTCGGTCAGCGCAGCGGTGGCGTACAGCACCTGCCAAACGTTGCGAGTCGCTCCCTTCTGCAAACGAATGATGCCGAAGGTGGCCGGGCTGGGATCGGGAAAGTAGATGCTGTCGACAGGCAGCCGGCATTCATAGCGCAGCTGGTGATACAGCAGTCCGGCATTGCAGGAGGACGAGATCGTATTGGAGTCACTTGGTGGGAACCCAACCAGCACCGGCGTAAACAGCGCCTTCCGGCGATGGGTGATGGCTGTCACGCGCATCACCGGCCGGGTGTTGTTCTCCGCCTGCATGAGGCCGGGATATTCCCCGAAAGCGAGCCGTGGCTCCAACAGCTCGGTGGACAGGAAGCCCTCGATGACCAGCTCGGCGGTGGCCGGGACCTCCAGCGGAACCGTCTTGCAGCGGACCATCTGCAGCGGCTCCCCGGCGATACCGCCGGCAACCGACAGCTCATCTACGCCGTAGGGCATGTCGGCTGACCCGACCAGGATCAGGTTGGGCGTGGCGCCCACGACGATAGCGACCGGCAGCTCTTCGCCGCGACGCCGGGCGGTTTGCCAGTGGTACTTCATGGCATCCTGGCCCGGACCGATGCCCGCGCAGATGCGGCTGCGGTCGCGAAAGAAGCCGTTGTAGGTGCCTACGTTCGTAATGCCGGTCTCGGGGTCGCGGGTGATCATCGGGACGCCGGTGCGAATGACCTGGCTGTAGCCGACTTCTTCCACGATGGCCGGGATCGCATCCAGGCCGCACGTCTCCAGCTCGTCGCCCACGTGGACCTCTTCATGCACTGGTCCGCCGTCCACCATCGTGGGAGCTATCTGGTGCTCCAGCGCCTGGTGCCACTTCTCCAGGATCTCTTCGGGCGATTCGCAGCCCATGCCCAGCGCCACGATCTCCTCCGACGCCCCATAGATGCCGGCCACAACCTGCATGTCGTAGCTGCCACCGGCTGCGTTGCGAACGTTCTCGAAGACCAGCACCTTGCGGTCGGCGGCGGGAAGCCCGCGCAGCTGAACCCGCAGGAGCGGGCCGATCTCGCTGTCCTTGTCGACCGGCTCCTTGAAGCGGTAGACCTTGCCGCGCTGCTCCAGGACTGAGAGGAACTCACGAAGGTCGCGGTAGTACATCTGAACGTCGCTCTTTCCGATTAGTGGGCATTGGGAGCGCCCAGCCCGTCCGTCAGCGTGAGAAATATCCCCCGGCCGCGGCGCCATATCCGCGGATTGTACATGTCGGCTGCGCGTCACTGCCCACCTTGTATTTGACAGATACAGGCCGGTTCACTATCGTCGGAGCACTTCAGCCAAGGAGTGGTTTGCCATGGCCAAGGTTCCGTTTGGCTCCAGCCTCCGGACTCGGAGACAGTTCTTGTCACTGTTGGGGGCGAGCGGCTACGCGGTATTGCTGGCAGCCTGCAGCGGCGCGGCGCAACCCGCCCCGTCGACAGCCGGCCCTGTCCCTTCCAACGGCGGATCCGTGGCTGCGAGCGCGAAGCCGTCGCCCGCCGGCGCATCGGCTCCAGCAAGCGGCTCGGCGCCGGCGACCTCGGACTGGGCGCAGATCGTTGAGGCCGCACGGCGCGAAGGCGAAGTGAATGTGTACGCGGGCGCAGGGCAGCCCAACCGAGAGGCTATGGGGGATCCCTTTGAGAAGGCCTATCCCGGCATCAAGGTCAATCTGACCATTGCGCCTCCGGGCGACCTGCTGGCCCGCTTACAGGCTGAGCGGGGCGCGAACAAGTTCCTGGCCGACGTCCTGCCGGGCTTCGGGGCAAGCGCGATCATTCCCTTGAAGCCTGTCAACGCCCTCGTTCCACTGCAACCCCTGCTGCAGCTGCCCGAAGTGGTCGATGCCGCCAACTGGCTGGACAACCGGCTGTGGTGGCTCGACAGCGCCGAACCGTACACGACGCTGGCTTTCGTGGGCAACGTCCAGTCGCCGGTGCTGTACAACACCACCATGGTCGATCCGTCGCAGTTCAAGTCCTACCGGGATCTCCTGGACCCCAAGTGGAAGGGCAAGATGGCCTCCAACGACATCAGGAGGCCCGGCACCGGCGCCGTCCCGGCCCGGTTCATGTATCGAAACCAGGATCTCGGCCCTGATTTTCTGGGGCAGCTGTTTGGCGATACCAATTTGACTTTGAGCACAGACCTGCGTCAGCTGATCGATTGGCTGGCTCAGGGCCGGTTCCCGCTCGGCCTGTTCATGCTTTCGGGTGACGTCACGGCGGCCATCAATCAGGGCCTGCCGATTGGCGTCGTGCCGGCGGAGCAGTTCAAGGAGGGCTCGCCGATTGGACCGGCCGGGGGGACCATCAGCGTCGTCGATCGCGGCCCGCATCCGAACGCGGCCAAGGTGTTCGCCAACTGGCTCCTTTCGAAGGACGGCCAAACCAACTGGCAGAAGACCATCAACGACAACTCGCTCCGAACCGACGTGCCCAAGGACGGCGTCCCCAAGTTCTACGTGTCCAAGAGCGGGGTGAAGTACGTCAACGCGGCGACCGAGGACTACGCCAAGCTTTCGGGCACCGTCATCAGCGACGTCATCAACAAGGCGCTCGAGAAACAGCCCAAGTAGATTCGCTGCACATCCGCTTGATTGGTTTCCCCGGAAACCAATTCGCTGGGGTTAGGGGCGACGACGAGCGCTCGTCGAGCCGAATCCGCGTCCCCAGCGCTGATCGGGTCCGGTGCTATGATGGGCCCTTGCGTGACGCTGGCGGTCTGGTGTCCGGAGTCGCGTCTGGATCGGAAGCATCATTCAGCGGGAGGTAAAGAGCATGGCTGCAACGCTGTATCTGGGCACGGAAGACGGAGTCGTGAAGCTGAAGGAGTCGGCCGGCTCGTGGGAAGCGGAGCACAGCTTCAAGGGCTGGCCGGTCATGGAAGTGGGCGTGAGCGCCTCCAATCCGGCCAGCGTGGTCGCCGGTACACGCGGCGACGGCGTATGGGTGAGTGAAGATGGTGGTGAGCACTGGCGCAAGCCGTGCTATGGCAGGCGAGGCCCGGGGAAGGTGCAGTGCATTACCCGCGACCCGCACAATCCTCAGCGGCTGTATGCCGGCTGCGAGCCAATCGACGTCTTCGTGAGTGAAGACATGGGTGAGTCCTGGGAGCGGCTCGATTCCATTTGGGATCATCCGTGGGTCTCTTCGGTCACCTACGTGATGCCCACCGTCGAGCCGCACGTTCGCGACATTACCGTCGATCCGGGCGATCCCAATACCATCTACGTGGCGCTGCAGGTAGGTTACATGCTCAAGAGCACGGACAGAGGCGCCACCTGGCGGCTGCTCGACCAGAAGCTGGATTCCGACGTGCACACCATCGCCCTCGATCCCACGAAGACGAATACAGTGCTGATCGCCACCGGCGGCCATGACTGCCGCTTGGGGCGCTCCCCGGGCAAGGCGCTGTACCGCAGCGAGGACGGCGGAGATTCATGGTTGCCGATGGCGACCTCGTTCGACCAGGAGTATTCCATTCCGCTGGTGCTCAACCCCAAGCAGCCCAACATTGTGTACTCGGCGCTGGCCAAAGGCTACGAGCGACTGTGGAAAAGACCGTCCGGAGCTGAGGGGCTGGTCATCCGCAGCGAGGACGGCGGCCACACGTGGACCGGGCTGCAGAATGGCCTGGCCGAATTCAGCCAGCACATGGCGGTGAGCCTGGCCATCGACGAATCGCAGCCCGAGAGCGTCTACGCCGCCTTGAGCAACGGTGACCTTGTCGGCAGCCGCGACGGTGGCGATTCGTGGGCCAAGCTCGGTCCGAACGTGCCGCGCGTCATCGACATCGAGTGCGTTCGCGACTGAGCAGAACGCCGGGCCGAGCATCCGAAGTCAGCTTGGTTCCGTTCTATACTATGGCGCCCTAAAAATGGCTTGAGGAGAGAGCATTGCCAGCTGCGATAGCGGAGACCTGGGACGAGAAGAGGCTGCAGCGGGAGCGGCTCGAGAAGCTGCAGAGCGAGATGAAGCGAAGGGACATCGCCGCTCTCTACCTGGATGACACCATCAACATCCGCTACGTGCTGAACCTGCGCGTGCCCGGCGGAGCCGTCTTCATTCCCCCTCAGGGGGAAGCCATCGCCTTCGTGCGGCCGCGCGACATGGGCTACGTCTCCCTGCGCTACGGCAACCTCCGTCCCCCGCTGTTCGAGTACCATGCTGGCTCCGATGAGGAAGAGGAAGAGGGCTCGGCCACGCTGGCCGATTCGATTCGACAGTTGATGGCCGATTACGGCGTGGCCGGCGAGCGGCTCGGCGTGGACAAGCTCGGCCGTCCCGGCGCCTTCATCGCGCTGATAAAGGGCGGCATCCATCTGGTTGATGGCATGCTCACGATCAACACCGCGCGGTCGGTGAAGACCCAGGATGAGATCGAGGTGTACCGCGTCATCGGGCAGCAGTACGCGCACTCGGTCAAAGCGTTTCGGGACGCCATCCGTCCCGGCGTTACTGAGAACGAGCTGGCGTCGGTGGTCGGCACCGCCTGGTACGAGGCCGGAGGGGAAGACGTGGCCCAGCTGAACGTGTGCGCCGGCGAGAACATGAACCCATGGCGTCGCTGGCCTACCCAGCGAGCGCTGCAGGAGGGCGAGTTCGTGGGAATCGATCTTCACGGACGCGGGCCCTGCGGGCTCAGAGGCGATTCCTCCCGAACCTTCTTCGTGGGCGAACGTCCGACAACCGAGCAGCGTGATCTCTATCGGCAGGCGTATGGCTACCTGCTGGGCTCGGCAGACGCGTTTCGAGCCGGCCGGTCGGTGGCCGAAGTGCTGGCCGAAGTGCCGCCAGTACCCGAGAAGTACCGCGTTCAGCAGGAGAACTATCACGTTGGCCACGACATCGGCATGACGCCGCAGGGTATCAAGGTCAACAAGCACCGAATCGAGCGTGGGGGAAGGTTGAACGCTAATCAGGTGATTGCCATCGAGTGCTACTTCGGCGAAGTGGGCGGAAGGCAGGCCGTGAAATTAGAGGAGATGATCGTCGTTCGTGACGGCCCGCCGGAGCGGTTGGGCCTGAGCATCCCTGTCGACGAGCGGCTGGCAGCGTAGCGGGCTGGAGCTGGCAGCGCCGGGCGACCGTCCGGGACTGCCTGCGCCTACCGACCGGTGAGCTGGAAACTTCCCGCTCACGGGCCGGTATGTCACACGTAGCTCATCGTCATTGACACACGTACCGAACGAGGATAATGTTGCCAGGTGCTCAGGGCTAGGATGAGTAATGCTTAGAGTCGAAGGCCTGCAAAAGGGGTTTACGGGCACGCGGGCCGTGGCCGATCTCAATCTGGAAATCGCCGACGGGGAGTTCTTCACGCTGCTCGGTCCAAGCGGCTGTGGCAAGACCACCACGCTGCGCTGCATTGGTGGCCTGGAAAAGCCGGACGGTGGCTCGATCTTCCTCGGTGACCGCTGCCTGGTGTCAGTTGCCGCCGGTACGTACGTCCCGCCCGAGCGGCGGGAGATGGGGATGGTCTTCCAATCCTACGCCCTGTGGCCGCACATGACGGTTGCCGAGAACGTTGCTTATCCCCTCAAGCTGCGGCGTGTTCCACGCAGCGAGATTGGCAAGAAGGTGCGCGACGCCCTCCAGCTGGTTGGGCTCGATGGCTACCAGGATCGCCAGGCGCCGCACCTGAGCGGTGGCCAGCAGCAGCGGGTGGCGCTGGCCCGTGCTCTCGTGTTCTCTCCGCAGGTGCTGCTGCTCGACGAGCCGCTGAGCAACCTGGACGCGCTGCTGCGCGAAGAAATGCGCCGCGAGCTCAAGGAGCTGCAGTCGAGGATCGACGTAACGATGATCTACGTGACCCATGACCAGGCGGAGGCGTTGAGTTTATCGGACCGCATCGCCATCATGAATCACGGCCTGCTGCAGCAGGTGGGCACTCCCCAAGAGGTCTACGAGCGTCCGGCCACGCCGTTCGCCCAAAGCTTCCTGGGCAGGACCGTGAGCCTTGCAGGGACCCTCAGCGGGCTGCAGAACGGACATGCCGAGGTGCGAGTCGACGGGGCGGAAAGCCACCTCCTGTGTCTGCCCAACACTCCGGAGCACCTGCCCGTGGATGGACCGGTCGCGCCCGGCAGCAAGGTGACCGTCGTCATCCGGCCCGAGCGGCTCAAGGCCTGGCCGGATGTCCCCTCGGCGGCAAACGTCATCCCCTCTATGGTTCGCAAGGCCATCTTCATGGGCGACCATTACGAGTGCACCGTGCAGGTCGGAAGCGTTGAACGCGTCGTTCCCTTCCCGCCTGGTGAGTGCTACTCTGCCGGCCAGACGATTTACCTGGAGTTCCCGGAGAGCTCGTTGACGGCATGGCTCAACTAGCGCGCCCCGTCTCGGCGCAGGCGCTTCGTATCCGTCCGCCATTTCGTCTGAGCTGGGCTCAGCTCGGGCTGTTCGCGCTGCTGGGCATCCTGGGCTTCTATCTGCTGTACCCGCTGCTGCTGATCTTGCTGAACAGCTTCAACACAGCTCGTATCGGCCAGCCGGCGGTGTACAGCATTGACTCGTGGATCAAAGCCTGGCAGAGTCCCGGCCTGCTGCAGGCGCTGTGGAACTCGCTCACGGTGGCCTTCTGGTATCAGGTCATCTCCTTCCCGGTGGGCGTCCTGATCGCCTGGCTCTTGGCCAGGACCAATATCCCCTGGGCCCGCGGGCTCGAGTTCATGTTCTGGCTGTCCTTCTTCCTGCCCGCGCTGTCCGTGACGCTGGGCTGGATGCTGCTCCTGGATCCGCAGGTGGGGCTCTTCAATCAGTGGTTCGTGAAGTACCTCGGTCTGGCCCATGCGCCGTTCAACATCTTCTCCGTTTCCGGCATCATCTGGGTCCACCTCATGTCGCACGCGATTTCGACCAAAGTGATGCTGCTGACGGGTCCTTTCCGGAACATGGACGCGACGCTCGAGGAAGCGAGCCGCATGTGCGGCGGCACTACCTGGTCAACACTGATGCGCATCACCGTGAGGATGATGACGCCGTCGTTGATCATCGTCTTCATCCTCGGCATCGTCAGGCTGTTCGAGTCGTTCGAAATCGAGCTGCTCCTTGGCACGCCGATTGGCTTCTACGTATTCTCGACCAGGATCGTGGACCTCGCCCGGCAGGAGCCGCCCCAGCTGGCCCAGGCGACGGCGTTGGGAAGCGTGACCCTGGTGCTGCTGCTGATCGCCGTGCCTGTGCAGCGCTGGCTCACCACCCGGCGCGATTACACCACCATCACCGGCCGGATCAAAGCAGCTCGCCTGGACCTGGGTCCCTGGCGCTGGGTCGTGTTCTCGGCGATGATTCTCATGGTGCTGGCTCTGGTGGCAGTGCCGCTGTTCTCCTCGGTGGCTGCCAGTCTGATGACTCGCTTCGGGTTCTTCAGCCTGCCGCAACCCTGGACGTTGAGGAATTGGCAGCGGGTGCTGGGCGATTCGGGCTTCGTGCGCTCGTCGCTGAACACGCTGTTCCTGGCGACCATCGCCGCCATCTTCTCCACCCTGGTGTTCTCGCTGGTGGCGTACATCATCGTCAGAGCGAGAGGCCTGCGCGGGCGGGCCGTGCTGGATGGCATTGTGTGGGTGCCCAGCGTCATCCCTGGAGTCCTGGCTGGTTTGGGACTCTTGTGGATGTTCCTGGGCGTGCCGATCTTCAGCCCGCTCTACGGATCGATCGTGCTGCTGGCCCTGGCCACGATCATGGGTGGGGTTACGCTTTCGACGCAGATCTTCAAGGGCGCGCTATTGAACCTGGGGCGAGAGCTCGAGGAGGCCTCCCGGATGTCCGGCGCCACGGCGCTGGGTACCTACTTTCGGATCGTTCTGCCGCTGCTGGCGCCGACGCTCGTCGTGGTGGCGACGCTGCGCTTCCTGTTTGCCGCGAACGCCACCTCGACCATCATCCTGCTGGCTACGTCCGACACTCGGACGATCGCGCTGTTGACCCTGGACTACGTCTTCGAGGGCCTGCGCGAGGCCGCGGCGGTGACGGCGGTGCTGATTGCCGCGGTCACGACCGTGGTGGCGCTGGTGGGCCGCGGCTTCGGCCTCAAAGGGGTCAGCTCCTAAGAACGTAACCTCACGGAGAATCGCCGGCCATGGTAGTATGGGCGGGCTGGTGAGACCTCTCGCCGCTGCCTCATGCTTTGAGGAGCGGCTTACAGGAGCTCAGTTGGCAACGTGGGGACAGGGCCGACTCCCTCTGTCCTCGGGTTCTGGCGAGGATGGGCCCCGCTGTCGGCTGTCGGGGCCCGTTTCCTCGTAGCTCGCCGCCCAGTATCACGACGAACGAGAGGACAAGAGTTGGCTGAGACTGCATCGATTGCGGCGCTAGATCTCCATCGTTACAGCGAGCAGATTGATTCTGCGCTGGCCCAGGCGACGCCCTGCACGGTGGCAACGTCAGATCTGGACGGAAACGTGGACATCGGCCTCAAAGGCAGCATGATGGTCTTCGACGCGGAACATCTGGCTTACCTGGAACGCGCCCACGGTACTCACCTGGAGAACCTGCGGCAGAATCCCAGTGTGGCCGTGTGCTACTACAATCGCGCCGCCGGCACCGCCATGGTTCGATTCTTCGGCGAGGCGCAGGTGCTCGAAAGTGGCGACGTTCGCGATGAGATCCGCCGGCGCACCGTGCCCCCCGAGCTGGCCAAGGACCCCGACAATCGCGGCCTGGGCGTGCTCATCCGCGTCGATCGCGTCATGGAGTTCGGCCGCAAGGTCTTCGAGCGCTAAGCCGCCCGCGTAGCGAGCCTGCACGTGCGCCGGGGAGGCGCATTCGGTGCAGCGCAGGCTTCTTGCGCCCGTCCGTGTCCGTTAGCCTCGGACGAGGGCGATTCAGCTGAGGGCGGACGAGCCCCCGCACTGCAAGGTTGGGCGCTCCCTAATCCCGGTAAGCGATGGGCGGCATGCTGCAGGTGATGCCTTTGCGCGCCAGGGTTTGCTCGAAGTCCTTGCGAACCTGAGGGTCCTCATCTTCGTAGTCGATAAGGGTCCCACCCTCTCGGAAGCTCAGCAGGCCGCGGTAGGCGTCCTCGGCCGCCATATTGTGCACTCCCAGAGGCAGCCACTCCCCATACACGGCGATGTGCCTGGCGGGTGTGTCGCCGCTGTTGAAGTGCTGGTGGAAGTAGCCATCCGGCGGGCAGTAGATGCTGTTCTTGGTCCACTGCACCACGTGGACCTGCTCGCCGCGGCCGCTGGCGTACGGTCGAGCGCCGAGCTTCGAATCCCAGGCCAGGACGTAACCTTCGCCATCCAATCCCAGCAGGATCGCTCCCGGACCATGGTAGTGGGCCTTGTGGTAGCGGCCGGCCGGCCACTGTGACACGTGGCCGTGGGGGAATCGCTTGCCCATGCGATAGCCCGTGATCTGACCGCCGGCAACTTTGCGCTCGGCCTCATCCAGCAGCAGCTTGCGCGCATCCGGGATGAAATTCGTGTGGAGCGTCACCGAGCGGTAAGAGTTCTCGGTGGTTCGGGTGTCCGCCAGCAGGAAATAGTTGCTGTTCTGGGCATAAAGATCGACGAACTGGTAGTCGCAGTCGAAGACGAAGTCGAGATCGTCGGCCGCGTTGACCAGGCGCGGCGCGGTCGTTACCCCCATGAAGATGACCGGTTCGCGGCCGCCGTTGAGCAGACGGTGGTGGGTATTTGGCGGCAGCGCGAACACGCTGCCTGGGCCCCACTCGAAGGTGAGCTTCTCGCCGTTGCCCTGCCAGACTTGCGCCGTCCCCCAGCCTTCCAGGATGAACAGCTCTTCCTCGTACAGATGTCTCTCGGGCTCCAGGGCACCGCTGCCCGGGATCTCTGCCACGTACAGGCCGCGCTCCGATTGGAACGTGCCCTCCAGCTCGATGAACGCGCCCTTGCCGTTGAGCCGGGCCCAAGGTGCGCGTGGAAGCTTGGTGACGTCTTCGATGCCGATCGGCGCCTTATGGACAGGCACGCCTTCGCGAGCCATGAAGTCGTCGTAAGGAAAGGTGTTGACCTTGGGGCCTCGGGCGGCCACGGTGGCCGCCGTGGCGATGGTTGGTCGGACGTCGTCAGCCAAGTCGTGCTCCCAGCGGAGTGATGATGCGCTCTAGGCTGGGACGGCTTGCGCTTTGACGCGAAAGGCGCAGACCCGATTCCGGCCCGTAGCCTTGGCAGTGTACATCGCTTCGTCAGCTTCGGCCAGTGGTGCCTCGGCCGTCGCCGGATCGGCCTGCATTTGGGCCACTCCCACGCTGATGGTCAGCACGCCCGCCGGGCCGCTCGAGTGCGGGATGGCCAGGGCCTCGACCGCGGCCCGAATTCGCTCCATCGCCGCGGCTGCGCCCTCGAGTGTCTGCTCCGGCAGGACGAGGACGATCTCCTCACCGCCGTATCGATAGACGCCGTCACCCTCGCGGCTGCGCTCGACAATTGTCTTGGCGATGAGCTGCAGAGCGCTGTCACCTGCCGGATGGCCGTACAGGTCGTTGAATTGCTTGAACCAGTCGATGTCACACATCGCCAGGGAATAGGTGCGGCCATAGCGCTTGGCCCGCGCGTGAATGATCTCCAGGTCTTCACGCAATCTTCGGCGGTTGCCGATGCGAGTGAGCGGATCCGTCCTCGCCTCCTCGGCCAGCATGCGATTCAGCCGCTCCAGCTCCACCTTCTGCTGCTCCAGCTGGGCATACAGGCCGCGTATGCGCTTGCCGTTGATCAAGCGCGCCCGGAGATCGATCTCATTGAATGGCTTGGTGAGATAGTCGTCGATCCCGGCGTTGAAGGCCACCAGCAGCTGGTTCTTATCGGTCACCGCTGTGAGCAGGATGAAGTACGTATAGGAGCGGCCCCGCAGGCGGCGGATTCGGCGGCACAGCTCCAGCCCGTCGACGCCGGGCATGAGCCAGTCGCTGACGACGGCGTCGAATTGATGCTCGTTGAATAGGCGCCAGGCTTCTGTCCCGCCCGGAGCGGTCATGCACTGGTGCCCGAAGCCAGCCACTGCTCGCTCGACGGCCAGCAGCGTGGAACGGCTGTCGTCGACGATGAGGACCTTCATGCCTGCACACTAAGTCAGCAGGAGTAAACAACCTATGTACGTGCAGACAAAGGCGGCGAAATTTGCAGGCAGCCCGGGCCCGAGGGTGATTACTTCAGCAGCTCTTTGCTGAGGTCGATCGCCTTCTTGAATGTGGCTGAGGACTGCTCGATCTCGACGTTGACGTAGTCTCGACCGTTCTCGGGGACCTGGCGCTCGCTGACCGCCGGCACGTCCGTGCGGCGCACGTTGAAGCCGGATTGCTTGGCGTACAGCGCCTGTGCGTCGTGGGTGAGCAGCCAGTTGACGAACAGCTTGGCGGCGTTTGGATGGGCAGGGCGGTTGAAGATACCCAGCGCTCCCGAACCTGCGCTGAGCCCGGCGGCGGCACGGTCCTTGTCCACCAGCGGCTGGACCTGTGTGATGCTCAGCCCCTGCTGCTCGAATTGCGACATCTGCGCTTCGGATAGACCCAGGACGATGGGGTACTGACCGCGGACGATCCATTCGGCCAGCTGGCGCTTGTCCTGGGTGGGCACCGGCTGCTGGTCACGCAGGAACTGCCGCAGCTTGTCCTCGCCCTTGGCAGCCAGCCAGACGGCCATCGCCGACGAGCCTGCCCCCGACGCGCGGGGATCCTGGATGGCGATCTTGCCCTTCCACTTGGGGTCCCAGAGCTGATCCATCGTGCTGAGCTGCGATTCGGGGATCACCTGGCGGTTCACGTAGGCGGTCCAGTAGATGTATCCCACGAAGCTGTAGGCCAGGCTCTTGTCCAGGTCATACCAGCCCGCGTCGAAGCCACCGCGCCAGCTGGCATTGTCCAGCACTTCGGGCAGGACCAGCGCTGGCCGAAGCGGATCGAGCGCGCCGATGGGTTTAGCGGCGTCGAAGAGCGTGCCCGGGCTGTGCACCACGGCGTCCCACAGGTATTGCCCCGCGGCGCGCTCGCTGCCGATCCGTGCGGAGAAATCCGGCCGGCCTCCCGTCGCCAGCTGCTCCACTTGGATGCCGAATGTGCGCTGGAAGGCGTCGTACAGCGGCCGGTAAACGTCGGCCGGGGGGTTGATGACGACTGAGAGCTTGCCCTCTTGCTTGGCCGCGGCGACCAGGCTATTCCAGTCGGCGCTTGGCGGTGACTGAGGAGCCGCTGAGCTGGAGACGCTTGGCTTGGCTGCGGCGCTGACCGCGGTGGAGGCGTTGGGAGCAGCCTGTCCGCAGGCAGAGACGGTCCAGATCGCCGCCGCGGCGGCCAAGAGCATGCGCCGGTCGATCACTTCAGCAGCTCCTTGCCGATGGCGATGGCTCGTTGATACGTTGCAGCACCATCTTCGTTCTCGACGTTGATGTAGTCCTTGGCGGGATCGGCCCGCTGGCTGGCGCTGACGACCGGAACGTCCAGCCGCCGGCTGTTGAAACCGCTGAGCTCGGAGTAGATCTTTTGCGCCTCGGCCGTCAGGAGCCAGTTGATCAGCACGCGCGCGGCGTTCGGATGCGGCGCGCGGTTGAACAGGCCAACAGCGCCGGAGCCCGAGCTGTAGTCGGCCGCCGCCCGATCGCCATCATCGATCGCCTGGACACTGTCCACCGGCAGGCCGCTGCTCTTGAACTGGCTCATCTGGGACTCGGACAGGCCCACTCCGATGGGATACTGGCCGCGAACGACCCATTCGGCGAGCTGCCGCTTATCCTGCGTGAGGACGGGCTGTTGATCGCGGAAGAACGCGCGCAGCTTGTCTTCGCCCTTGGCCGCCAGCCACGTCGCCGTCCCCGCCGAGCCCGCCGATGGTACGCGCGGATCCTGGATGGCGATCTTGCCTTTCCATTGTGGGTCCCACAGCTGATCGATCTTGCTGAATTGGGCCGGGCTCACCACCTGGCGGTTGACGTACGTGTTGAAGAACAGGTAGCCGACGAAGCTGTAGGCCAGCGACTTTCCACTGTCGTACCAGCCGGCTTCGAAGCCCTTGAACCACTTGCTGTCATCCAGCGCCTCTGGCAGGATGAGCGCCGGTCTGAGGGGGTCCAGGGCGCCCAGGGGCTTGGCCCCGGCAAAGAGCGTAATCGGCGCGTGGACGATGACGTCCCAGTTGTATTGGCCGGCGTCGCGCTCGGCCTTGAGGCGCGGGACGAGATCGGCCGATCCGGAGAAGGCGATCAGATCGACCGTGATGCCGTACTTCTTCTGGAAGGCGTCATACAGGGGCCGGTAGACGTCGATAGGTGGGTTGACCTCAACGGCAACCTTGCCCTCCTGCTTGGCAGCAGCCAGCGTACGGTCCCACGTGGCCTGCCAGTCACTGCCCGCCGCGGCGCTGGCGGCGCCGCCCGACGTTGGGGCCGCGGCTGGTTTGCTGCTCGCGATCGCTTGGGTGGCGGGCGAAGATGAGGCGCTGGCCGGCTGGGCCGCCGCGGCGCCGGAAGCGGCGGGAGCTGAGGGAGCGATTGTCGCGGAGCCGGCGCTGCCGCCACCGCAGGCCGCCAGCAAGGCCGCGAGGATCAGCGCGCTGGGCCCGAAACGCGTTGTCTTGCGGCGGACGTGCAATGCTTCGCCGGCGCCGACCTCGGTTCTAGGGTGTGTGGTCACTGTCGTTCTTCCCCCACGTGTGTGCTGTGAGCAAGGCGTTCCCGATCATGGGCTATGTCCGCCCTTTGCGCAAGACCTCGGCAAATTGGCGGCCGACGTCCTTCAACGCCGGATGGGCGAGGATGAACGCCGCGTTGACCTGCAGCGGCTCTCCGCCCTTGGCTCGAAGCTCGTCGATCTCCTTCACCGACTGCGATCCCGGCAGCGCGTAGTGGTCGGTGTATTCCAGGGCGTACATCTGATGCTGGCCGCTCTCGCTCAGCATCATGTTGATGAACAGCTTGGCCAGGTTGGGGTGAGAGGCAGTACGTGGCACGCCCAGGTGGAAGAAACCCACTGTCGCCGTGTCGGGCGGAATCGTGTGCGCGATTGGCGCGCCCTTAGCCTGGTCGCGCCGTACCTGGTAGCTGCCGCAGTTGAGCACGGTCATCAAGTACTGCCCGCTGAACACGCTCTGGTTATCGTCGCAGCGAACCAGTCCGCCAACGTTGGCGGACAGCTTGGTGACAAAGTCCATCATCTTGTCCGTGCCCCACTCCGAACGGGCCGAGACCCGATCGAATAGCGCGGCGTCGGGATTCGAGGCAATCTTGCCCTTCCACTTGGGTTCCAGGACGTCCTCGAGCTTGCGTGGGACGTCGGCTGCCTTGACCAGGCTGGTGTTGTAGGCGATGCCGCCCACGATGCCGCCAACCTCGACCCCGATGTTGCGCGGAGCCACGATCTCGGGCGTGATCCGTGAGGACAGCTTGGTGTAGTCGTACTCCTCCATGACATTTCGATCGACGAGCGCTGCATAGTGGGACTCGGTGCCCAGCAGGACGTCGGTGGAGCTGTGCTGTCCGGCGTTCACTTCCTGGGTGACCTTACCGGCCATGTCGGTCATGGACGGTCCCGGCGTGTAGTTGATCTTCACGCTGAGGCCATACATCCGGTTGAACAGCTCTTCGAACTGCTTGATGCCGGCCGCCGCTCCGAACGTAGCGCCCCAGGACACGTCGAGCTCGGTCTCATGCGCGGCGGTGGCGGCGGCTAAGAGCCGTTGAACCTCCGAGCTGGCCTGCTGAGGTGAAGACGCGGTGGCCGATCCGCCGGGCGCGGCGGCCGGGGCTTCCGAGGCGCAGCTCGCCAGCAGCAGGCTGGCCAGCAGCGCCCAGGAGCCGCGCGCCGGAGGCGCCTTCATGGCCTGTCGTAAACGCATGCCGCACTTCCTTCCGCCCCGGTTCCTGGAGCAGGCCGGGTGTGATGGACCACTATAGCTCACCCTGGATGAGGGCATCGCTCGGCAAAGCAGACTTTGCCGTATCATGCGGGCCAGCACAGGACACCGCTGGCGCCGGCCGCCCGGCAGCCGGCGTCGAGTAAGGCGAGAGGGCATGATCTGGAAGGACTTTCGAAGTTTCGTAGCTGAGATGGATCGGCGCGGCGCGGTCAAGCTGATCGAGGGCGCGCACTGCGACCTGGAGATCGGCACGTTAACGGAGCTGATGTGCGAGCGCCGCGGCCCGATGCTGCTGTTCGACGCCATCGCCGGCTATCCCAGCGGCTTCCGCATCGCGGCCGCGCCCTACGGCACCACCGTGCGAACGGCCGCCGCCCTGGGCTTTCCGGAGCGCAGCACCGCGTTCGAGATGGTCAAGCTGTGGCGCGACAAGATGCGCTCCTACCAGCCGCTGGCGCCGGTCCAAGTCTCCTCGGGCCCGGTATTGGAGAACGTGATGGAGGGAGGGTCCGTGGACCTGACCAGGTTCCCCACGCCGATCTGGCATGAGAAGGACGGTGGCCCCTACCTTGGGACGGGCTGCAGCGTCATCACCGGGGAGCCGGGCGAGCCGTGGGTCAACGTGGGCACGTACCGCTGCATGCTGCATGACGCGCAGACGACCGGAGTGGACATCGCGCCCTATCACCATGGGCACCTGCACATGGCTAAGTGGTGGGCCGAGGGAAAGAGCTGCCCTGTGGCCGTGGCCATCGGGACGGATCCGTATCTGTTCGCCGCCTCGACCAACAACGTGCCCTGGGGGACTCCTGAGTACGAGTTCGCCGGCTTCCTCAAAGGCGAGCCGCTCGAAGTGCTGCGCGGCCCGCGGACCGGGCTGCCGGTGCCCGCCAATACCGAGCTGCTGCTGGAGGGGGAAGTCCCGCCGCCGGATTCCGAGCGGCGCATGGAAGGCCCGTTCGGTGAGTACACCGGCTACTACGCCGGGGGGGAGAAGATGGCTCCGGTCATCAGGGTGCAGGCAGTGTATTACCGAACTGACCCGCTGCTGCATGGTGCGCCGCCGCTCAAGCCGCCGATGTCGACTGGCCTTTCCACGCCGTCCGGCAGCGTGCTCGGGGTGTGGGAAGGTCTGGAGAAGTGCGGCATGGCTGGGATCAAGGGCGTCTATTCGCTCAGCACGGGCGGCGGATTCACGACGGTCGTATCGGTCCAGCAGCAGTACGCCGGCCATGCCAGGCAGGTCGGCCGGATTGCGTCGGGCTTGATGCACAGCATGTGCCGCATGATCATCGTGGTCGACGACGACATAGATCCGTCGAACGCCGAAGAGGTGCTGTGGGCAATCGCCACTCGCAGCGATCCTGTGACCTCGTTCGAGATCCAGCCCGACAGCCCGTCCGGAACGCTGGATCCGATGATCTCCCCGGAGCGTAAAAAGAGCGGGCCGCTGACCAGCGGGCGGGCCTTGATCATCGCCTGCCGGCCATGGGAATGGAAGGATCAGTTTCCGGCGGTCAACCGGGCGAGCGATGCGCTGCGCGGGCGGATCTACGACAAATGGCGCAGCGTATTCGAGGTCTAACCGGCTGGGGCGAGGTGGCTCGCCGACCGGCCGCCGCGTGCCGGCGCAGGCTCCTGGGTCAGGACCAGCTGGAGCAGCAGGCGGCTCTCCTGTTCCACCGACTTGAACCACGGACTTCGCAGCGCCCGCGCAGGCCAATACGGCGCGGCATACATCTCATGAGCCGTATCCCCGGCGGCCGCCGGCGCCGGTCCGCTGGTCCCCTCGAGGACGTTTCGAGCGAGCGTGCGAAGCTGGGCGAGGTCGTAGGTCAGCGCGATCTTCGGGTTGAGCCGGTACTCCGAAGGCCACACCGAATCGTCCCGCACGATGGCGTCGGCGCCCAAGATTTCTCGAAGCGCCGCCACCATGCTGTGGAAGCGCTGCTGGATGGCCAGCCGGCTGCGGCCATCTTCGGCCCACAAACGGCCGGCGATCTCGAGGGCCTTGCCGCCCTCGGGGTTCTCGACCAGGTACAGGAACAGGTCCAGCGCCCGTTTCCAGCCGCCATGGTGCGGCACGCCATCGATCTCCACGTACAGAGCGTCCCGGAGCACCCGCACCTCGATCTTCTCGGGGTATCCCTGCCTGGCCTTGCGGCCGGCGCGAAAGCTGCGCTTGGCGACGTTCCAGGCCGGGTGGCTGTTGATGGCGGGGTCGGACTGGGCGCTGGCCCAACGGATCACCACAGCGCTGGCGTCGGGGAGCATGCGCAGGGAGAACGGCAAGTAAGGGCTGGCTAACAGAGCCTCCACGGCCGCCCGCACCGACTGCTGCTCGGCCCGAGCGCGGATAAGGACGGCGGTCTGCAGCACGCTGAGGAGACCGCGATAGCGTACCTGCCCGCATTCCTCGACGATCCCGGCCGTCCGTTCACACAGCTCCAGCGCCGTGGCGTCGTCGCGGCGTAGCCAGGCCACCCGGATCTTGACGAACAGGCCGAGGATCGCGGCTTCCGGCGCCTGGCGCTCGGGCCCGATGTCCGAGACCATGCGCATGGCCTCCTGCCAGCTGCCCTGCTCGGCCACGTGGAGCGCGGCGGCAGCCAACGACATCTTTCTCACCGGCAGCTGGCTGGTGCGCGCGGCCGCCTCGCCGCTTTGGCGGAAGGCTTCCTGCGCTCCGGCCATGTCGCCTGACACGCGCAGCGCCAGCCCTCGCGCGTGCAGCGCCTGAGCCAAGTACGATTCGTCGCCGCACTGCCGTATGACCTGGCAGGCTTCGTCGATCAGCTCAAACGCGTCCTCGAGACGGTTCATCTGCAGGCGCAGCTCGGCCAGGTTGGTCAGCGCACGAGCCAGGTAATCATCCCGGCCCGCCTGGCGCAGCAGACGCACGGCGTCGTCGAGCAGGCTCTCGGCCTGAGCGCACTCGCCCGTCTGGAAATACAGGAAGCCAAGGTGGGTCTTCTCGTGGGCGATGCCGGCGTTATCGCCGGTGCGCTCGAACTCGGCCAGGGCTCGCTGATACCACTGCTCGGCTTCGTCGTGCTGAGCCAGGGACTGGCAGGCAGCCCCCAGGCAGTTGTAGAGCTGCCCGACCAGCGGCGTTGAGAGCCTGCTTTCCCGCAGGGCTTCCTCGGCAAACATGCGCGCTTCCTGCGGGTAGCCCGCCTGCAGCGCTAGCCACGAGCGCAGCAGCTCGACGTCCGCCTTGGGCCAGCTGCGGATGGCGCCCAGCTCGGAGAACAGCCCCAGGGCCTGGTCGAACTGACCGCGGCGAATCAACGCCTTGGTCTGCGCCACCACCAGAGATTTGGGCAGCTTCGGCTCGCCCTCGGCCCGCTCCAGCGTCGCGGTCAAGCGTGAGGCGCGGTCACTCGCCGTATCGAGGACGGCTCGCATGTCCTCCCAGGCCTCGGCGTTGGGGAAGTACTCGGACGCGGTCAGCCAATCCTGCCGGCTGGCACAGAAGGCGCCGGCTCGCAGCCGGACGTCCCGCGCCTTGGCCGGATCGAGCAGACCGCGCAGGCACTCTGTCAGGTACGGCTCCAGGCGCCTGGTTTCGCCGGGGCTGTCGTCGTTCAGCAGGCCGTGGCGTTCCAGCTGTTCGATCATCGCTGCGGAATCGTCGCGCTCGAGGGCGTGATCGCACAGCTGAACTGACAGCGCGTGCAGCGTGGATGCTTGGAGCGCAAAAGTGGCCAGGTCGAGGGGCAGGGCCGCCAGGATCTCGTCCTCGACGTACTCTGCCAGATTGGCCCTGCCGCTGGAGTGGCCGGCAGCGTGGGGTGGCTCGGTCAGCACGATTCCCGCTATCCAGCCACCCAGCTCGGCGCACTTCTGCCTCGCCTCCTCCTGCGAGGCACCGGCGCGGCGCGCCAGATCGACATAGGCCTGCACCTCGTCGCCCGTGAATGCCAGATCGCGCTTGCCCAGGACCTCGATCTCGCCCTTCACGCGCAGTCGCGCGGTCCGCACCTGGGGCATCCAGCGACCGGCTAGCAGGAAATGCAGAGGCTCGGCCTCAGCGGCGTTCAGCAGCTGTGACAGGACGTCCAGCCCAAGGGGATCGCGATCGAGGAAGTGGAAGTCGTCGACTACGAGGATTGCCGGAGTGGGAATCGCAGTGGCCTGCTCGACCAACAGCCGGACCCAGGCGCCGGCCTCTCGCGGCTCGGCCGGCGCGGCCGGGACAGGGGAACCAAGGGCTGCCAGCTGACTGGACAGCGCCAGGCAGAACGCGTCGGGCTGGCGCACAGCGGGCCGAGCCTCGGCCCAGACAACGCGGGCTTGGGCGGTGCCCGCGAACTGGCGCAGGAGTGTGCTCTTGCCGTAGCCCGCGGGCGCCAGGACCAGGCAAGCCCTCGTTTGTGCGGCTCGAGCGAGCTGATCGATCAGCCGCGGCCGGGCAACCAGCCGAGGATTGTTTGTAAACGCGGTTTCCATGAGTCAGTTGCTGGCCATTCTATGCAGGCGGACAACGGACGGCAAGGCGATGGACCAGACATCCTGGTATGTAAGGTGTATGTGAACGCGGTTAGTACTGGCGGAGGCTGCCCACTCCTACCCGGCGTCGTGAGCTGTTGCCGTCAGCCTCCCAGGATCTGCAGGAGCGCTTTCAGTCGCAGGCGAGCGAACTCGGCCGGCGCACTCGTTCGCTCCTTCTCCAGCTCGGTCGCGCGGTCGTGGACCTGCCGCAGAGCAACGAGCAGATCGCGCATGGGCGCCGAGGCCGCGGGGGCCTCCTGCACGGCTCGTCGCACGAGGTCGGCGGCTGCCGCTGCGCTGTGCCCGCCGTTTACCGCCTCGAGGGCCAGCTCCCGCTCTTCGGCCGTCGCGCTGTCCTGATACCAGCCGAGCCGTTGCAGCGCGGCCAGCTTCGACTGAGGTGGGGTGGAGCGGGGACTCGACGTGGGCAGGGTCCAATGCGAGGTCACCTGGCCGTGTCTTCGCTCGGGGTCCGGCGCCTGACGGGCCTGTGGCGCAGCTGGTGCTCGCAGCTCGCCTGCCTTGCGCTGGATGAGATCGCGGGTCTCCTGCAGCAGTGCCTCGGTGGACGTCGGGGAGCCGGAGTCGGCGCCGTTCGTCACCAGCGATCGCAGGCTGGAGCGGGAAAGACTGTCGCGCTGTATCCTCTCGGCCGTGGCCAACTGCTCGTCCGGTGGCAAGTGCCGAAGCTGCAGCCCTTGCCATATGCTCACCTCGCCCCGATTGACCATGCGCTGAACGGCGGGCTGGAGCTCGGTGAGCTGGATCATCTGGCTCACCCACGCCTTGGTCCGGTCTCTGGGGAGGATCCCGCGCGCTCGCAGCTGATCGAGGATCTGGTCGTAGGTAAGACCCTCGGAGGACAGCATCTTGAAGCCGCGGCCGTAGTCGATGGGGCCGAGCGCGTCGCGCAGCGCATTCTCGGCGAACTGCAGGTAGATCTTATCGGCGCGGCTCTTCGGCGCCGGCATCTCGATGACCGGTATCTGCTCCAGGTTGAGATTGCGCTGGCGGGCGCGCTTGGCCGCCCGGACTCGTCCGCTGCCGGCCAGGGCTCGCAGCTTGCCGTCTTCGGTGCGCCACACGCGGGGAGCTACGTCGTAGCGGCCGAATTGCTCGAGTGCCCGGCTCAGCCCGTCGACTGTCTCGGGGTTGTTCTCCAGGCGAATGTTGTCCGGATCTTCTTCGAGCTCTTCGATACTGGCCGGGACCTCCTGGTAGAGGTCGACCGTGGTGACGATAGGGTCGAGCGCTCGTTCGACCTTGCGTGAGCTCATTGCTGCCGCTGCATCCTCCCAGATTCGTATGGAGGCTCGTTTGTCGACGAGCCGACACACCAGTGTACCAACCTGCCCGCCGCGGCTCTCGCTCCAGCCCGAGCTGAGTATGCGTCATGCGCGAGTGCCCGCGGGTGGCTGTCGCATGGTTCTGTCCGCTTCCAACGGTAGCTTGGTTCTGTCAAACGCGTTTAACGCGTGGTGCCTTCCGGGCGGCTGTGCTGAGTCGGTTGCATACCAGGAGCCGCCGCGGATACATACCAAGAGCTGTACGATCAGGCAACGTGGACGCGTCGCGGCTCATGCCGCCGTCGCATTGCTGAAGACGAACGAAGCGCCGGGCCGGCGTCATGCGGTCCGGGGCGTGGCTGGGCTACAATGCCTGCCCAAATGGAGACGTTCGCCCTCAGGTACCGGGCCGAGCGCGTCCGGCGGTAGCCCGCTGATGCGTTTCGAAGAGCGGCTGCAGGTGCCGGTGCCGCGATCGGCAGCCTGGAGCTTCTTGTGGCAAACCGAGCGCTTGGCGGCGTGCATTCCGGGCTGTGAAGAGCTCGAGGAAATCGTTCGAGGACAGTCCTACAAGGCCGTCTTCGCCGATCGCATCGGCCCGTACCAGGTGCGCTTCGACATGACCATATCCGTGGTGGAGGCGGTGGAGCCGGAGCGGGTCAAGTTGACCGCGAGCGGGCGCGATGCTCGCATGGGTGTGAGCCAGAAGCTGGAGCTTACGGTGGGATTGGATGAACCCTCGCCCGCCGTCACCGGTATGAACGTGGTAGCGGACGTGGAGATCCTGGGGCGGGTGGCGACCCTTGGACAGTTCGTCATCAAGCGCAAGGTGAAGAGCGTAATCGAGCAATTCACCGAAAACGTGCGCCAGGAGATGGCGCAGGGCTAGAAGGAGCATTCGCATCCAGCCGACGGGCAGCGGGCCTCCGTTCCATGACGTCGCCGCGTCCGGAACGATCCGATACCGCGGCACTACTGACGCCGCAGCTACCGTTGCCGGCGGCGATTCACAGCTCTATTTGGAGGTTGTGTCATGACCGATCTGCGAGATATCTACGAGCCATCCAGCCACCCGGGCTTGTCCAGGCGCCGCATGCTCCAGCTGCTGCTCGGAAGCGCCGGCGCGACGCTGCTCGCCGCCTGCGGCTCACAGGCTTCGGCGCCGGCCGGCAGCGGCCAGGCAAGCGCCCCTTCGGCCAGCCAGCGCGCGGCCGCGGCGGCGAAATCCAGCTCCAGCCCGGTCTCCGACACGACGACCCTGTTCACCGGGAAGCCCAAGCTGGCGACGCTGGAGGAAGAGCTCGCCCTGCCCGAGTCGGTGCTGCAGGCGGCGACCAAGGAGGGCAAGCTGGCGCTGATAGCCTCGTGGACCAACAACGCCGCGCTGCAGAAGTTCTTCGATGCTTTCAAGAAACGCTATCCGGGCATCGACATTCAGTACCAGACTGCCGAGGAGCAGGTCCGCACCGTTCGCACCTTGACCGAGTTCAAAGCTGGCCGTGCCGCCGCCGACGTGGTGGACAGCATCGCCGGGGCGATTACCCAATTCCAGTCCGCCGGAGCATTGCTGGCCTTGAACGACCTGCCGGCCTACAGCAATTACGACGAGCCGCTCGTCGACGAGAGCCATCAATGGGCTTCGTACCAGGTCAACATCTGGGGCGTCGCCTACAACACCTCGAGCGTCAAACCGGCTGATGTGCCGAAGACCTGGGACGATCTCACCCTGCCGAAGTGGAAGGGCCGTATTGGTTTGGCCAACCGGCCCCAGCTGTGGGCGCAGACGCTGTGGAAGGAGTGGGGCGCGGAGCGCACGACCGACTTCCTGAAGAAGCTGTTTGCCAACAACCCGCAGAGGCGGAACGAGGGACTCGACGCCATCATCAGCCTGGTTGGGGCCGGCGAGATGGACCTCTGCGTCCCGGCCCAAACCCACCGTGTAGAGGGCCTTGTGCAGCAGAAGGTGCCCGTTGGCTGGACGGTGATGGAGCCATTCAACGTGGCGCCCGGCGACATCGAGATCGTGAAGGGGCCGAATCAAAACGCGGCCAAGGTGTTCATGAACTGGATGCTCAGCCGCGAGGGCAGCGACGCGTTCTGGCAGGCGGTGCCGGTGATACCGGCGCATCCACTGCTGCGCTCCGAACGGAAATACCAGGGCATGTTCGCCGACGCCTTCGTGGGTAAGCAGGCTTCGGTGCGGCAGCAGGACGATGAAAGCCAGTACCTGCCGGCAGTCAAGAAGGTCTGGGAAGGTCTGTGGCTCGGAGCCTGACGCACGGTGGACGCTCTGACTGAGCCTTGCCGCTTGGTCGCGTAGGCTATCATGCCCTGGGTCCCCCAATCTTCGCGTCTTCGGAGGTAAACGTGCCAATACCCCTGCGTCTCGTGTATCGCTCTCGCCGCATCCAGTACCCGCTCCTGGCGGCTATCAAAGCCTGCGACGGCTGGGCTCGTGCAGGCATCGAGCTCGAAAGCTTGACCTACGTTTCCGGCGCGGCGGCGTCGGACCCGATGCTGGTGAAGGGCGAGTGCGACTTCATCTTCGGCAGCCACATCAGCCCGTATTTGCATCGGCTGCACGGCCAGCCCTTCGTGTACCTCGGCCAGACGGTCAATTGGAGCGAAGACGCGCTGGTGTCCCGCGAGCCAATCAAGGATCTGCGCCAGCTGGAAGGGCGCAGGCTCATCGAGACCGAGAAGGCCGACGCCGAGAGCCATCACGGCAGCCACCCGGCCGGCAATCATCTGCTGTACATGCGCCGGGGCGGTCTCGATCCGCACCAGGTGATCTTCACCCATACCAAGCAGCGCTCGTTCTACAAGGCAGTGCTGGACGGCGAGGGCGACGCCACGTTCGTGTCGCCTCCGCACGACGCTGAGGCCGCGGCCGCCGGCCTGTCGGTGCTGCACTTGGACCCGCTGCCCATGGTCAACGCCAGCACCATGACGACCCTGTGGCCGACGGTCGAGAGCCGGCCCGACCTGTGTCGCGGCGTGCTCAAAGCCGTGCTCATGGGCATTCATTTCATCAAGACGCAGCCCGACAAGATGTGGCAGGTAATGGAGACCGACGTCGCTACGGATCTGGAGATCAAGGACCGCCACGTGCTGGAGCACCTGCACCGAACCAATCAGGCGATCCTCGAGCCCAGGCTCTACCCGCGGGCCGACGCCGTGCATAACGCCTTCGAGCTCGCGGTAATGGAGGAGCCGGAGATCGCCGAGAAGCTCAATCCATTCAGTCTGTGGGACATCCACCTGCTGCGCGAGGTCGAGGAGAGCGGCTTCATTGAAGAGCTGTACGCTGGCCAGGTGCCCGGTCCGGGCAAAGTTGTCGCCTGACGCCGGACGCTAGGAGCGAGAGATGACGGAGACTCCCTGCCGCGATTTCCGCGACTTTCTCGACAGGCTGGAGCGCCGCGGGCAGATCAAGCTCATCGAGGGTGCGGACTGCGATCTGGAGATCGGCACGCTCACCGAGCTCATGTGCGAGCGGCGGGGACCGATGCTGCTGTTCGACAGCATCAATGGCTTTCCTCGGGGCTACCGCATTGCCGCCAAGCCCTACTCCACGCCCCTGCGGACGGCCATCGCGCTGGGTTTGCCCGAAGATGAGTCTCCCTTCGGCATGTTCCGGGTGTGGCGCGAGCGGATGGGCTCGTTCCGGCCTGTTCCTCCTCGCGCGGTGCAGGGCTCCCCGCTCATGGAGAACGTGCAGCAGGGCACGTCTGTTGACCTCTGCCACTTCCCCACACCCAGGTGGCATGAGCGGGACGGCGGTCCGTATTTCGGCACCGGCTGCGCGGTGATCACCCGCGATCCGGACGAGGATTGGATCAACGTCGGGACCTACCGCTGCCAGCTTCACGATCGGCGGACCCTAGGGATCCAGGTGGCGCCGTATCATCACGGCAACCTGCAGATGCGCAAATGGTGGGCCCAGGGCAAGAGCTGCCCGGTGGCCCTCGTCGTCTCGCCCGAGCCGTGTCTGTTCTCGGCCTCGACCAATGGCGTGCCCTGGGGCACGACCGAGCTCGAATACGCCGGGTTCCTCAAGGGCGAGCCCCTCGACGTGCTGAGCGGTCCGGAGACCGGCCTGCCGCTTCCGGCATCGGCAGAGCTGGTGATTGAGGGTGAGCTGCCCCCGCCTGACGAGGAGCAGCGCATGGAGGGACCGTTCGGAGAATACACCGGGTATTACGCCGGCGACGAAGGCATGCGGGCGGTGATACGGGTGAAAGCCTGCTACTTCCGCACGAACCCCATCCTGCACGGCGAGCCGCCGCTGAAGCCGCCCATCGACACCTGGGCCTGCCCGCCGGCCGGCAGCGTTCCCACCGTGTGGGACGGCTTGCTGAAAGCCGGGCTGCCGGGCATCAAGGGCGTTTTCGCCCTGAACACGGGCGGGGGCCTGGTGACAACCGTCGCCATCCAACAGCAGTACGCGGGCCACGCGCGCCAGGTGGGCCGCGTGGCCTCCGGCCTCATGCACAGCATGTGCCGCCTGATGATCGTCGTGGACGACGACATCGACCCTTCCGATCCCGAAGAGATCCTGTGGGCCATCGCCACGCGCAGCGATCCGTCGACCTCGTTCGAGATGCAGAGCGAATGTCCGTCTTCGCCGCTGGATCCGGTGATTCCGCCGGCCCGCAAGAAGACTCGCGGGCTCACTGCCAGCCGGGCGCTGATCATCGCCTGCCGCCCATGGGAGTGGAAAGACCAGTTCCCGGCAGTGAACAGGGGCAGCGACGAGCTGCGGCAACGGGTGTATGACAAGTGGCGAGCAGTGTTTCGCGAACATTCCGGCAGCCTAGTTGGGCTTCAGGAGGCTTGATGGAACGAAGAAAGTGGGCGACGCCCTCCACCACGCGCTCGCGCGTTGTGCTGGAGGTTGCGTCGGAGCTGGCAGGACTCGACTCCTGGACGCACAAGCAGGCCTTCGTCAACCTGCGGGTGCAGGGTGACGCCAGTTCCACCTGGAGCCTGATTGGCAGTGACACGCCGGCCGCGATCGACATGGTTGCCAAGGGCCAGGCGCACATCGCCATCATCAATCCGGCCGGGCCTCTGGCAGTCGCCCTGCGCGGCAGCGATCCGTTTCGCGAGCCAATTCCGCTGCGGGCGATTGGAGTCATCCCGTCCTACGACCAGCTGGCCCTGGCTGTCTCGGAGAGCACCGGTTTGACATCGCTGGAGCAGATCAAGGATCGGAAATTTCCGTTACGGCTGTCACTGCGGGGGCAGCCCGACCACTCCGTGCGCTTCTACGTGGACCAGATCTGCGCGGTGCTGGGCTTCACGCTGGAGGACCTCACTTCCTGGGGTGGCAGCGTCAGCTACGACCCGGGCTTCAACTTCGCCCGCCGGCTGGCCGCCGTGCAGCGCGGCGAGGTCGATGCCATGTTCGACGAGGCCGTGGACAACTGGGTTGGCGGCGCGCTGGACGTTGGCATGCGAGTGCTGCCGATCGAAGGGGCGACCCTGGCCGAGCTGGAGCGGCGCGGTTTCGGACGGTCGGTGCTTCGCCAGGCTGAGTATCCGAAGCTCCCCGGGGACGTCTCTACGCTCGATTTCAGCGGCTGGACGATCTTCACGCTCGACAGCGCGCCCGACGACCTGATCGCCGCCTTTTGCTCCGCGCTCGAAGCTCGCAAGGATCGGGTGCCGTGGCAGGGCGAGGGTCCGCTACCTCTGGAGCGGATGTGCCGGGACTCGCGCGAGGGCCCGCTCAACATCCCTCTGCATCCGGCGGCCGAGCGCTTCTCGCGCGAGCGCGGCTACCTGTAAGACGCCAGGCCCCTCATCAGATCCGTGCCGGGCCTCGCGCCGCGCTCGAAGCGGCGGTACGCCGGCCGACGATGTAGTAGATGAGGATCAGCGGCATCAGGCAGGACAGCAGCACCAGGCTGATCGCCGCCGCCACACCGTAGTTGCCACTGGACCACACGTTCCATACCACTGTTGGCAGCGTGATGTTGCGGGGCGTGAACAGCAGCGTGGCCACGGTCAGCTCGCGATAGGAGATGAGCGCCAGCCAGACCCAGCCGTTCAGGATAGCCGGCCGAACCAAAGGCGCCAGGATCTTGCGCGCCGTTCGCAGGCCGCTGGCTCCTGAGATGACGGCCGCCTCCTCCAGGTCGCGATGGATCTGCAGCAGTGAGGTGTTCAACAGTCGCGTGCCGAAGCTGAGATGCTGCACCACGTAGACAATGGCAATCAGCGTTACCGAGCCGTACAGCGGCAGGCCCTTGAGCAGGAACAGCGCAACGAACATTGCCCCAACGCCGAAGATGAGCCCGGGCACGGCATGGGGCAGGAAGGCGAAGAAGTCCAGCAGCACCCGCAGGCGGGATCGCGATCGCACGATCATCCACGAGAAGCCGAAGCTGGCCAGGATCGCCAGTGTCGGCACCGCGATCATCAGCTGGGCAGTGTTGGTAGCGCCTTTGAGCACCAGGTCTAACGGCATTCCGCGGAAGTTCTGCCATGAGAGCTGGCTGAAAGCCTGCGCGGACGGCGGTTGGAAGAAGCGCAGCCCGGCCGCCCAGATGAGCAGCAGCAGCGGAAAGACCTTGGCCATGGCCACGTAAGCGCCGACGAACAGCCAGGCCAGGATTGCCCGCCGGCCCAGCCTGGTCCTGTCGGGCCGGTAGCCTTTGCCGGTCACCACCTGGTAGCGGTCGGCGCGCTTGATGACTCGACCGTACAGGTAGCTGATCAGGATGGCCACGAGCACCATCATGCTGCTCATGGCGGCGATGCCGCCGTACTGCGGCAGGCCGTCGGCCGATACCTTCTTGGAATAGACGTAGGTGCTGAAGGTGTAGATGCGGTTGCTCAAGCCGATGATGGCCGGCACGTCGAAGGATGCCAGGGCAATGGTGAAGATGTACATCGCCGCCGCGACTATGCCGGGCGTCATCAGCGGCAGCACGATGCGGCGGACCACGTGGAATGGCCGAGCTCCGTTGGCTCGCGCGGCTTCTTCGAGCGTCGGATCCATGGAGCGGAAGCTGGCGGCAGTGAGGACGAAGGCCAGTGACGCCAGGTTGAGGCCCTGTACCCAGCCCATACCGGCCACCGTGGTGATGCTCAGCGGAGCCTCGGTCAAGCCGGTCAGTCGCATCAGCCACTGGCTGACGATGCCTATCCGCGGGTGGAGGAGAAACAGCCAGCCCATGGCGGTGAAAAAGCCCGGCAGCAGCAGTGACAGGGTCATCAGCGTGTAGATGGCGGCCTTACCGGGCAGGTCCGTCCGCTCGGTCAGCCAGGCAGTGACGGTGCCGAACAGCAGTGCCACGGCCACGGCGCTGAGCGAGAAGCCGAGCGTGTTCTTGAGCGCCGTCAGAGCGAAGGCGTCGGCGTAGATACTGATGTAGTTGTCGATCGTGAAGTGTGCCTGGGCCGTGCCGGGCAGGCCTTGCAGAAAGCTCAACCAGAAGACCGAGTACAGCAGGCCCAGGATGATCGCGACCGTGGGCACGATCAGCGCCCACAGCGGGTGGATCTTGGGCCGCCACTGCAGGATGCCTGCCGCGGGGCCGCTGTCCGCGACCGCGCCTGTCAGCGCTCGGGCTTGCATGACCCTTGGCCAGTGGGGAGGTTCGCCGGTCGCGGAGCGCGGCTGCGCACTTACTTGCCGCCCTTCTCCCGCAAGATGCGCGACAGATCCTGGTTGACCTGCTTCAACTCGGGATGCTGGGCCACGAGCTGGATGTTCACCGCCAGCATCTGGCTCTTGTCGATGCCCTGCGCCTTGAGGTCCTCGGCCGAGCGTGAGCCGGGCAGCTCATAGTGATCGGTCGAGTAGACGTCGTAGAGGATGCGCTGGCCGTCTGCGCTGAGGATCATATTGATGAACAGCTTGGCCAGGTTCGGATGCGCGGCGGTCCGCGGCACGCCCAGGTAGACGAATCGGGTCACACCCGCGTCGGTGGGGATGACGACCTTGATTTGCGCGCCTTTCAGATCGGTAACGCTGTGCGTATTGCCCATGACCAGCATGGCGAACTCGCCGCTCACGATGCGCGTCTCCTCCCCAACCCGCAGCAGTCCGGCTACCTGATCCGTAAGGCTCGTCACGAAAGCCTTCATCTTTTCCGGACCCCATTCGGGACGCAGCGTCACGATGTCCAGGTAGGCGGCGTCCGGACTGGAGGCGATCTTGCCCTTCCAGCGCGGATCGAGGGTATCGGCCAGCTTGTGAGGGACAGCGGATTCTGGGACCAGACCGGGGTTGTACAGCACGCCGGCGGTCGTGCCGTAGATCTCCACGCCGATCTGGTTCGGCGCCACCATGTCGGGGCGGATCCAGGGTGACAGCGTGGCGTAGTCGTAGCCCTCGAGCACACCGCGATCCAGGATCGGCACGTAGTGCGAGTCCGTCCCGATGAGCACGTCGGTCGACGTCGCTCGTCCGGCGGCGACTTCCTGCGATACCTTGGCCATCATGTCCGTCATCGAGGGGCCGGGCGTGAAGTCGATCTTCATGTTCGTGCCGTACATGCTGTTGAAGACCGCTTCGAACTTGCGATAGCCTTCCACGCCGCCCAGCGTGTTGCCGCTCCACGACAGTGTGAGTGTCGTTTCGCCCTTCGAGGCGGCAGCGGAGACGAGCTTGCGCGCCTCCTCGCTTACGTATGCGCCGCTGCTTGAGGAAGCTGCAGACGGCCGAGCGCTCGAGGGGCTGGACGATCCTCCGCAGCCGGCGGTCAGCACGGCGGCAACGGTGGCCAGCATGCCCAGCGTGCCACGCTCAAGAAAGCTGCGGCGGCCAATGCGCCCACTCCGCCGGTCAACGGTACTGCTCATGATGTCCCTCATACAAACTGGTCTGGCGGAATTCGTCGCAATGGTAGCTGAAGGGCTAAACGCGGGCTTCTATCGATGACCCCTATCAGCTCGGAGGCGGTGATTGCCGCTCGGGTCTCTTTGACCGGCCATCATATCGCCCCGCAGCGTACAATCGCCTGCACGTCGCCGTGACTGCCGCCGTGGTCTGCGCGCGTAGCCGCCGGACCAGGGAGCGAGAGCTGTGACGCACATGGCCGACATCATGATGCACTGCGAGGTTTCAATTGCCCTACCGTGACTTACGGGAGTTCCTTTCGGCGGTCGATCGCATCGGGGAGCTGCGAACCGTCGGCGGCGCCGACTGGAACCTGGAGATCGGCACCATCTCTGAGCTGATGTACGAGCGCCAGGGACCGGCGCTGGTGTTCGATGATATTGAAGGGTATCCACACGGCTACCGGGTGCTCACCAATGCTATGGATTCACTGCGCCGCACGCTGCTGGCGCTCGATCTGCCGCTCGATCTCGACGTGAAATCCGCCCTGGATGCGTACCAGGAGCGAATGCACGGCTACCGTCCCACGCCGCCGGTCGAGGTTTCGCGTGGCCCGGTGTTGGAAAACGTCTTCCGTGGCCGGGAGATCAATCTATGGAAGTTCCCCACGCCCAAGTGGCACGAGCTCGACGGTGGCAGATACATCGGTACCGGCTGCGTGGTGATCATGCGCGACCCGGACACCGGTCAGGTCAATTTCGGCACCTACCGGGTGATGATCCAGGACGAGACAAGCTTGGGGCTGTACATTACGCCGAATCACACCGGTGCCATCATCGAACGGAAATACTGGGCCAAGGGCGAGGTCTGCCCGGTGGCGGTGGCCTTCGGGGAAGAGCCGATCCTGTTCGCCGGCGCATCCCCATTCCTCGGCCAGAAGCTGGGCATGGGCAAGTACGACCTGGTCGGCTACGTGCGCGGTGAGCCGGTCGAGGTCATCCGCGAGGAAGTAACCGGGCTGCCCATACCCGCGACCGCCGAGATCGTCGTCGCCGGAACGATTGCCTCGCCCGCTGTGGAAGCGCGCGACGAGGGTCCGTTCGGAGAATGGACCGGCTACTACGCGTCCGGCACCCGGCCCGAGCCGGTCATTCACGTGGAGGCGCTGTATCACCGCAACGATCCGATCATCCTGGGAATGCCGCCGGTGCGCCACGCTCGCACCCCGTCGCATTTCGCGCTGCCAACTCAGGAGCGCAACCAGCAGGACCGGCTGCAGCGGGCCGGCCTCGAGGACGTGCTGGATGTCTGCCGGCTGGCGGTACCGGGCATCACAGTGGTGCAGATCAAGCAGCGCTATCCGGGCCACGCCATGCGCGTTGGCCTGGCCGCCAGCGGCGAGTACATGGGCAGGTTCGTGGTGGTGGTCGACGAGGACATCAATCCGCGCGATCCCTATGACGTGCTGTGGGCTATCGGCACGCGCTGTGATCCGGCGACGACGCTCACGATCCTCAACCACTGCCCGTCCAGCGCGCTCGATCCGCGCATTCCGCCGGACCGCAAGAAGGCAGGCGACCTGACCAGCTCTCGGGCTATCATCGACGCCTGTAAGCCATACGAATGGTCGGTCGACTTCCCCAAGACGAACACGGCGAGCCAGGATCTGCGGGCTAAGGTGCTCGAGAGATGGGCGTCGCTGTTCTAGCGGGGCCGGTAGCAGAACAGATACAGCGCGAGGTGATCGAATGGAAAAGGTGAGCTACGTCAAGTGTCCGCGCTGCAGCGGGCAGTACTACATCGAGCGGTCGGACTACGTGGGTAAGCCGGAGGCGCCCTGCCAGTGTCCGTTCTGCGGCCATCAGTTCCAGGCGCGTGAGGGCGATCCGCGTCCGGCGCTGGTCTGAGCGGGCGGCATTCGCTTCTATGGAGAACCGCGGGCTGGTTGCTCCGCAGATAGAGGAGTACGCCGCTCGGCACACGACGCCGTTGTCATCCGAGCTGGCCGCCTTGCAGGCGGAGACGGAGCGCACGATGGGGATGCACGCTCGCATGGTCTCCGGCCAGGTCGAGGGCACGTTCCTGCAGATCCTGGCCCTGTCCGTGGGCGCGCGCCGTATCCTGGAGATCGGCACCTTCACCGGCTTCAGCGCGCTGATGATGGCCTCGGTGCTGCCCGACGACGGCGAGCTGGTGACCTGCGAGATCAATCCCGATGCCGCCGCTATGGCTCAACGTGCTTTCGACGGCAGCGTCCATGGCAAGAAGGTCCGGGTTCGGCTAGGGCCGGCTCTGGAAACGCTGCGCGATCTCCAGGGGCCATTCGAGCTCGTCTTCATCGACGCGGCGAACGAGCAGTACGTCGACTACTACGAGGCCTCGCTGCCGCTGCTGGCAAGCAACGGAGCCATCGTCGTGGATAACGTGTTGCATCGGGGCGAGGTGCTTGATCCACAATCCCCCAGCGCCCGCGCAACGGTGGCCTTCAACGATCTCGTCCAGGCAGATCCGCGAGTCGTCAACGCGCTGCTGACGCTGCGCGATGGCGTCATGCTGATCCGGCGCCGATAGGTGCAAGCGATGGTCGAACCTGGCGCTCGGCGGAGGGCCGGGGACCGGGTGCAGCCAAAACACTTCGGAGGGTGAAAAGGATGTCCAGCCCCACAAAGGACCTTCACAGCTTCTTGCGGCAATACGAGCAGGCGAATCCCAATCTGACCGTGCACGTCCAACGCGAGGCCAGCGCCAAGTGGCAGGCCTCGGCGGTGGCCCTCAAAGCGCAGAAGGAGCTGCCGGAGGCGCCGGTGTTCATCTTCCACAACCTGTGCACTGTCGATCGCCGGCATTCGCAGTTCCCGTTGGTGCTCAACCTCTTCGCTTCCCGCCGGAGGTTGGCTTTCGCGCTGGACTCCACCTTCGAGATGGTGAGCCAGGATGCCTATCAGCGCCGTAACTCGCGCGTTCAGCCGGTGGTGGTGAGCCGCGCTGAGGCCAGCGTCAAGCAGATGGTGAAGAAGGGCGCCGCCGTGGACCTGGGCGAGATTTCGGCCATAGTGCATGCGGGCTGGGATCCGGGCCCGTACGTGTCGGCCGGGTTTCTGACGACCTACGATCCCGAGACCGGCATCGACAACTCGGCGCTGCAGCGGGGCTGGATCTCCGAGAAGGGCGAGATCCGGGTCTTCCCGAACCCGTCGAGCCACAACGCCTGGAATATCCGCAAGCAGGAGGCGAAGGGCGAAGACGCGCGCATTGCCTTCTGGGTGGGCCACCATCCGGCGGTCTGCATGGGTGCGGAGTCCAAGCTGGGATATCCCGAAAGCCACTGGGCCGCAGCGGGTGGTCTGCTGGGCGAGCCGCTGCGGCTGGTTCCGTCGGAGACGCTGGGCGACGATTTCCTCGTTCCGGCCGACGCGGAGTTCGTCATCGAGGGCATCGTTCCGCGGGGAAAGGTAAAGCCGGAGGGGCCGTTTGGCGAGTACACCCGCTACTTCGGCGCCCAGCGCCTGAATCCGTACATGGAGGTGACCTGCGTCACCCATCGCGAAGACGCCTACTGGACTTCCATCATCACCGGCTATGCCGACGACATGATCGGCGCGCTGCGTCGCGAGGGCTTCCTGTTCGATCTGCTCAAGCGGATCGTGCCGCAGGTCAAGAACATTTACCGGCCGCCGACGTGTCCCTACTACATGTACGTCCAGCTGCGCAAGACGCATGACTGGCAGCCGCGGGCGATCATCTCCACGGCGTTGGGCGCACCCGAGGGCATCAAGCACGTATTCGTCTTCGACGAGGACATCGACATCTTCGACGAGCAGGAAGTGCACTGGGCCGTCGGCACGCGGTCCGATTGGGCCAAAGACCTCATCGTCATTCCCGAGCTGCACGTGTCCAGCCTGGATCCCAACGCGACCGGCCACATGCTCGGGACCAGGTCGGGCATCGACTGCACCAAGCCGGCCCCGCCGGCGGTCTTCGAGCAGCGCTCGTTCATCCCCCCCGAGGTCATGAATGACATCCGCCTGGCCGAGTGGTTGGGTCCTCAGGAATAGGGAATACAATAGCCGAACCGACAAGGGGGCGGCCTACGGGCCTGCCCACGAACTTCCCGATCAGGAGTGAGTAGGTGGCGAAGCAACAGACCACGTACGGCGAGTGGATGGTCCAGGAAGGGATTCCCATCGTTACCGGCCACGGCGTCACGGACGTCATGGCGCTCGAGCTGGGAGACTGGGAGCGCCTCGGGGGCCGCGGAGCTTATCTGCAGCTGATGGGCCTCGAAGGGCTGACCGGCATGTACGTGGGTGAGATACCTCCCGGTGGCACGCTGAAGCCTGAGAAGCACATGTTTGAGGAGCTGATTTACGTCGTCTCCGGACGCGGTGCGGCCGAGGTTTGGCCTGGCAACCAAGACCAAGCCCAGGGCCGCACGACCTTCGAATGGAAGGCGGGCAGCCTCTTCGCTCCGCCGGCCAACTCCTGGCACCGGCTGTTCAACGGCTCCGGCACGGAGCCGGCGCGCTTCCTCGCCGTCACTACCGAGCCGATCGTCATGGACCTGTTCCATAGCCCCGACTTCGTGTTCAACTGCGACTACGCGTTCGCCGACCGTTTCAACGGCCAGTCCGACTACTACAAGGTTGGCGAGCGACGCTTCGACGCCGATAGCCGCAACCCGCGCATGGTGTGGGAGACGAACTTCATTCCCGACGTGCCGGGTGCTGCGCTGGACCAGGGAGAGTCCAAGGGCCCCGGCAACCTCTCGACACATTACGAGATGTCCGGCAACGTGCTGGTCGGCCATATGACCGAATGGCCTGTCGGCCGCTACCACAAGGCCCACTATCACGGCGGGGGCGCGGTCCTGATGGTCGTGCGCTCCAAGGGCTACTCGATTATGTGGCCCAGTGAGCTCGGCCTGCGGCCGTACGAGAACGGCTACGGCGACCAGGTAGTGCGCGTCGATTGGCAGGTCGGCAGCGTCTTCAGTCCCCCAACAGGCTGGTTCCACCAGCACTTCAACATTGGCCACGAGCCGGCCCGCCAGCTGGCTCTACGCTACGGCAGCCACAACTATGGGGTGCAGTTCCACGACGTGCAGTCGCGGGTCAGCTGCTCGATCAGCACGCGCGTTGGCGGGACGCTCATCGAGCTGGAGGATGAGGATCCCGAGATCCGCCGGCTCTATCAAGAGGAGATCGCCCGGCTCGGCATCGAGTACCGCATGCCGGCGCTCGCCGTCGCCTGAGTCGTGAGAAGGGGCCGGGTTCGTTGCCGACCCCGCTCCCTTTGTGACGGAAGGCGTCGTTTCAGGCCAGCGAGGCCTGGCGCGAACCCAACCCGAAGCGGCTGGCTACCAGCGTGAGCACCAGCAGCAGCGTCACCATGAACACCCCCAGCGCTGAGGCGACGTTGGGGTTGCCGTTGGTCCACTGGTCCCACAGATAAGCCGAGAGGATGGTGTTCTGCCGGCCCGTGGTCAGCATCAGCGGCAGCGAGACCAGCCGTGTTGCCTGCAGGGCAGCCCAGATCCACAGGCCGGCCAGGCCCGGCAGCAGCAGCGGCGCGAACACTCGCCTGATGGTGGCTCGAGCCGATGCGCCGCTGAGATAGGCCGCCTCGGACAGCTCCGAATGGATCTGCAGCAGGCCGGCTGATAGGGTCCTGGTTCCAAAGGCCAGGAAGCCGACAGTGAAGCCAAGCACGATGATCCACAGCGTGCCGTAGATCGGAATGAAGGTGATTCGCACCCACAGCCAGATCAGCGCGAGCGCCATGATGATGCCGGGAATACCGTGTGACACGAAGCTGAGCTGTGCCAGCAGGGCCTTGCCCTTGAAATTGGTGCGGATGACGATCCAGCTCACGATCAGGCACACCACACACGTCAGGCTGGCGGTAGCCAGCGTCGCCACGCCGGTGTTCAACAGCACGCGGATGATCTCCGGGCTGGCGAACACCTGACGCCAGTTGTTGCCGGTAACCTGTGCCAGCGACGCGCCGCTGGGCTGAAGGATGCGCGGCGTGAGTGACGTCCAGATCAGGACCAGGGTGGGCAGGACCAGCAATACGAAGAGGAATGCGCACAGGACACCCACCGCCGGCCAGCGCCAGCGCCCCAGGTCGATCTGCTGCGGCCGGTAGCCACGCCCGCGTACGATCGCGAAGCGATCGGCATTCTTGACGAAGCGCCCGTACAGCCAGATGCCGGCGACGTTCAGCGCCAGGTAGGCCATGGCCAGGGCGTTGGCCAGTCCGTAGGAGCTGCCGACACCCACAGTCGCACCTGCCGAGTAGGTGTAGATCAGCGTGCTGAACACGTAGACGTGGGCTGGCAGGCCGATGATTCCCGGCACCTCGAAGGTGCTCAGCACGGTCATGGCGTGGTAGATGGCCACCGACAGCAGGCCTGGCATGAGCACCGGCAGCGTCACCCGGCGCGCGATGGTCCAAGCTCGTCCGCCGGAAATGACCGCGGCCTCTTCCAGGGAGGGGTCGAAGCGCAGCATCAGGGGCAGGAGCATCAGGAACGACGTTGGGACCAGCCGCAGCGATTCCAGTGACACCATGCCGGCCATCGTGTAGACGTCGATCGGAGCCGAAGAGAGACCTAGCGTGCCCATCAGGAAGCGGTTCACGAAACCGATGCGCGGGCTGAACAGGAGCACCCAGGCCATGCTGTCCAGCATGCCCGGCATGGCCAGCGCAATGGGCAGGCCGACGTACGCGAGCCACTTCGCGGGCATGTTCGTACGGGCGACCAGCCAGGCGAACAGCAGTGCGATGGCCATGCCGAAGAACAGACTCAACGACATGTAGATGGCCGTGTTGCCGGCCACCCGGTAGGTCAGCGGACTGGTGTAGGCCTTGGCGAAGTTCTCCAAGGTGAGGTTGCTGAAGTCGAAGTCGCTGGGTACCGAAGCTTCGCTCAGGCTGCCCAGCACGAGCATCAGCACGGGCAGGAGCACCAGCAGGCCGATCACGCCGGTGAACACCCACAGCCCCCAGTCGCGATGGATCGTGAGTCGCTGCCAGGTGGGCACCTGGACCAGGGGAATGGGCTCGGAACCGATGCCGGAGCTGGCCATCAGCCGGCCGCGCCTCGCGGGAGGCGCGATAGCGGCGCCCTCGCGGCGCAGTGCTTGATCGCAATCACTCGTCTTGCCTCAGGCGGTAGTGCTTGCTTCCCTTGGAAGTCAGGCCAGAGTAGCCTGCCCGTCCGGTCCTTGTCAACGCGGCCGGCGGGACGAAGCGATCCGCTGCCCGGAATTCGGTCATGCTGACCGTCGAGCGACGCATCCGCGCCAGCGGTGCGCGCATCCACGCCCAGCACGGCAGGCGTGTCCGCCGTCAGCTCAGGTAGCCCCGCTCGCGCCAGTAGCGCTCCGCCGCCCGGTGCAGGGGTACGACCAGCGGGCCTTCGGGCGTGTCCCTGCACATCCGATCCAGTGGCAGCGGACCTTCGCCTTCCCAGGGGATGCAGTCCTTGCGAGCCTCCAGCCCCGCGCAGAACGCCAACACGATCTCGTCGGGCGTGCTTTCCAGGGCGAAGATCGGCCAACCGCTGAAATCCAGTGTCGGTACGTCGGCGGGGAGCGCCGGGTGGGTCGACCCGGCCAGCATGGCTCTCCTGTATCCCAGCTGCTCGAGCTGCTGCAGCTGCGGCTCTTCCAGCGGCAGCATGCGCATGCCCTGCGTGAGCGCGTCCTCCACCCAGACCTCGACGGCTTCGTCGAAGATCGCATCCACCTCGCCACGGGCCACGGCTGCCAGGCGGCGACCGAAATTGAAGCCTGGATCGTAGCTCACCTGCCCACCCCAGTCGCGCAGATCTTGGAGCGAGAAGCCGGCACTGCCGAGGATGTGCTCCACGAATGAGTGGATCGAATGGTCCGGCTGGCCTCGAAGCGACAGGCGCAGCGGATAGCGCCTGTCCTTGACCTCGGCGAGAGAGGTCAAGCCGGTGCGGCCGGCAATCGCCAGCGCGATCTGGTCATAGGAGGGCAGCACGGCGATGACGCGCACCGGGGTTGGGATGCGCGAAGCGCCGTTACCGCGCAGGGCCACGGCCAGCGGAGCCGCCGGATTGATGAGCGCAACGTCGGCCTCGCCGCGGGTGAGCATCTCCACCGCCGCGGGCGTATCGCTGCCGGCGAATCGAATCGCCGAGGCTTGTCCGCGGCCGTGCAGCGACACGTCCGCCTGTTTGCGCTCCCAGGCGTCGAGGCCAACCAGCTCGGAGGCGACCTCCAGCATGATCCGTGAACGGGTGGTGGCCGGCGTGGCCCACTGCTGCTCCATCCAGGTCTCCTCGCACAGCCGGCGCGGGCCGGCCCCGAAAATCTCGATGAGTGTATATCGAGCACTGGCTGCCGCGCATTCGCAGCCGGATGGCCTATCATAGGAGCCGCCGGACGGAGTGAACGCGTGTGAGCTCCGGGAGGCCGCTCGTGCCGCTGGACAGCGGGCACGTGCAAGTCCAGGCGGGAGAGGCAGATGTCCACAGTTGACGCCGGTGGCAGGCAAGACGTATCGACGCGCCGTGAAACGACCTACCAGCGCTGGGTCCGGGAGCAGGGTATCCCGGTAATCACCGGCTTTCATATCCCCGATCTCAAGGCCGTCCCGGTCGAGCCCTGGCAGCGCATGGGTGGACTGGGCGCGTTCGTGCACCTGGATGGCTCGCAGGACGCGCATACCGACGGATACGTCTGCGAAATTCCGCCCCGGCATGAGCTGAAGCCGCAGAAACATCTCTACGAGGAGTTGGTCTACGTCGTCTCCGGACAGGGAGCCACCACACTGTGGTACGACGAGGAACGTAAGCATACGTTCGAATGGCAGGCGGGCAGCGTGTTCGCGCTGCCTATCAACGTCTGGCACCAGCACTTCAACGGATCAGGCTCCGAGCCGGCCCGCTTCTATGCCATCACCGACGCGCCGCTGGTGATGGATCTGTTCCACAACCTGGACTTCGTGTTCAACGACACCTTTCGGTTTACGGACCGTTACGACGGCGAGAAATCGCGCTTCGACGCCGAAGGCCGCTTCATTGGGGAGCGCCGTTGGGAGACGAACTTCGTTCCTAACGTGGCTGCGTTCGAGCTGCAGGCGCAGCCGCGACGCGGTGGCGGGCGCAATATGCATTTCGAGCTGTGCGACAGCACCCTCACCTGCCACAGCTCGGAGTTTCCCGTGGGCCAGTACAAGAAGGCGCACCGCCATGGGCCAGGGGCCAACGTGATCGTTCTCACCGGGGAGGGTTTCTCCCTGCTCTGGCCTGATGGCGAGCCGCGCCAGCGCATCGACTGGCAGGCCGGCTCGCTGTTCGTCCCGCCGGAGCTGTGGTGGCACCAGCATTTCAACGTTGGGCCGGTTCCGGCTCGATACCTGGCGCTTCGTTGGAACAGCTTCAAGAACCCGCTGTTCCGAAATACAGAGGGCCAGGACGTGAGCGTCAAGGAGGGCGGCGACCAGATCGAGTTCGAGGACGAGGACCCGGCCATTCTGGATCTCTTCTCCGAGGAGTGCGCCAAGCGGGGCGCCAGCGTCGATATGGCCAGGTTCTTCCCGGGCCGATGCTGAGCGCGCCGGAGCGGGCGCAGGAGCAGCCCCCGCGCGTCGACGCCTCGGCCAAGGTCTCTGGCGCTGCCGTATACGTGGAGGATCTGCCGGAGCTGCCGGGGACCCTGTACGCAGCCACGCTGCGCAGCCCGCTGTCTCATGCCCGCATCCTATCGATCGATACCTCGGCGGCGGAGGAGCTGCCCGGCTTTGTGGCGGTGCTGCATCGCGACAACCTGGCGGACTTCGGTGTCCAGCCCAACGAGGAGACCCAGCACCAGAACTTCGTAGCCACCGATAAGGTCCGCTTCGACGGCGACCTGGTGGCGATGGTGGTTGCCCAGGACCTGAAGACTGCCCGACGCGCCGCTCAGCTCATTGACGTGCAGTACGAGTCGCTGCCGCCTGTCTTTTCGGTAGTCGAGGCTCTGGCGCCGGATGCCCCTCTGGTCCACGAGGCTCTGGGGACAAACCTCACCATGACTGAAGAGCTGGAGTGGGGCAACCCGGACGCTGCCTTCGCCGCGGCGGCGCAGGTGTTCGAGGAATGCTTCAGCTCGCCCAACATCTTCCACGACCCCATCGAGCCGGCGACCAGCTTCGTGGTGAGCTTCGGCGACTCAGGCTTCGAGCTGTGGGTGCCAACCAACCACCCCTGGGCGATCGTGGAGGAGGGCGCCAAGGCGCTGGGCGTCGATCCCGAGCGGATTCGGGTGCACGTGCCCTATGTTGGCGGCAATTTTGGCGGCAAGGACGAGTCGGTTGACTTGACGCTGGTTGCCGCGGCGCTTGCGCGCAAGCTGGCCAGGCCGGTGAAGCTGGTCGCGACCATCGGCGAAAGCTTCCGCATGACGGCCCGGCACGCTATCGACTACAAGGCGCGTATCGGCGTAGACGCCACGGGCAAGCTGCTGGCGCTGGACGTGCGGCTGGACGTCGATACCGGCGCCTACTTCACCGGGGCCGCGATCGTCACCAACAATGCCCTCAATTCGTCGTCGGGCGCCTATCGGATACCGAACTTCCGGGTGCGGGCCCGCACGGCCTACACCAACAAGGTCCCGGCGGCCACCTTCCGGAATACCGGCAAGACTCAGACGACATTCGGGGTCGATTGCTGCATGGACTCCGTGGCCCGCAAGCTGGGGATCGATCCCATCGAGTTTCGGCGTCGGAACGTGCTGCGCAAAGGGGAGCGGATGGCCCCCGAGACCTGGCGTCGGGGTGGCCGCGAGGCCGTGGCCGAGCTGACTCCCGTGGATACCGACCTGCCCGACCTGATCGATCGGGCGGTAGATGCCATGGGCTGGCGCAAGCCGGCCCCCGCCCCCAAGGAAGGCTCACATGTCCGGCGAGGGCGGGGCATGGGCGTCTCGTTGCGCCGTGGATCTCACGTGGGAGTCGCGGAGGCCGCCGCCGCTGTCGACGGCCAGGGCGCGATCACCATCCTGCACAACGCCCCGGACGTGGGCGAAGGCTCGCACACCATGATCCGCACGGTGGCCGCCACGGCCTTTGGCATTGCGCACGACCAGGTTCGCGTAGCTGAGCCGGATACGGCCATGAAGCTGGTCTTCTCGGGCACGAACTCCCAGCGCACAACCGTGCAGATGGGCAATGCCGTGCTTGCGGCGTGCGAAGCCCTCAAGCAGAAGCTGAGCGAGGTCCTGGCCGGTGCTGCGGGCATCCCCGCGACTGAGCTGCGCTTCGCCGCCGGGTCCTTTGAGGGCGAAGGCCGGCGCTGGAGCCTGTCGGATGTGGCGCGGCTGTGCCCGGGTGGGCAGGGCACGTCGGCCTCCGGGGCCTATCAGCGGACGCGCACCGGGCACGAGTCCTTCGGTGGGCACGATCACTGGGCGCCCGGGGTCGGCGCCGTGGAAATCGAGGTCGATACGCAGACGGGGGAGATTCGCCTGCTGCGCTACATGACCCTGGCCGATGCCGGGAAGGTGCTGCATTACCGTTCGGCTAAGGGGCAGCTGGAAGGTGGCGCGGTCATGGGCATGGGCATTGCCCTCTGTGAGGAGCTGCTGTACGAGGACGGACAGCTGCTGAACGCCGATCCTTTCCAGTACCGCCTGCCACTCCTGCGCGAAGTGCCTCGGGACACGCGAGTGCTGATGGTCGAGAACGGCGATGGCCCTGGCCCGTTCGGCTCTAAGGCCATCGCCCAGGTATCCATCTCCTGTGTCTCCCCGGCGGTGTGCAACGCGCTGTACGACGCACTGGGCGTCCGCTTGACCTCGACTCCCTTCACGCCGGAGAAGGTCCTGCGGGCGTTGGGCCTCCTGGCCTCTGGGGCGGCCGAATGACGAAGGCAACCTTCGCTCTCGGCGACCCTCGTTTCGACCGTTGTTATGATGGAGCGCGACCCGAATGAAGCCGGCGGTATTCGAGTACCACAAGCCAGACGGCTTGGTGGCGGCATTGAAGCTGCTCGATGAGCTCGCCGGCGAGGACTGCAAAGTGCTCGCCGGTGGCCAGAGCCTGATGCCGTTGATGAACATCAGGCTGGTCCAGCCTAGCCATGTCGTCGACATCAATGGTCTGGCCGAGCTGGCGTACGTCCATGGGCAAGACCGGGTCGTGGCGGTCGGAAGTCTGACCCGTCACAGGCAGCTGGAGCAGTCACCCGAGATCGCGCGCGGGCTCAAGCTGCTGGCCCAGTGCGCGCCGCTGATTGGCGACCGGCAGATACGCTCTCGAGGAACGCTTGGCGGCAGCCTGGCCCATGCCGATCCAGCGGCCGAGCTGCCCCTGGCGGCGGTGGCGTTGGATGCCGAAGTGGTGCTGGCCAGCTCGAGCGGCCGGCGGAGCATGCCAGCGAGAGACTTCTTCCTGGGATCCCTCACCACCTCGCTGGAAGCGAATGAGCTGCTGGTCGAGGTGCGCTTTCCGGAGCTGCCACCACACGCCGGCTGCGCGTTCCTCGAGCTTGCCCGGCAGCATGGCGCGTTTGCCATCGTAGCGGCGGCGGCGGTCGTGCTCCTCGATGGCGATCGTGTGGCCGAAGCGAGGGTCTGTCTGGGAGGAGTTGGCCCCACGCCGATTCGGGCCACCGAAGCCGAGCAGCGCCTGCGCGGGGAAACGCTGTCGGCGTCGCTGCTGGCCGACGCGGCGCGCCTGGCAGCAGCCGTCACCGACCCGGGAAGCGACGTGCACGGCAGTGAGGAGTACCGCCGAGCAATGTCGGCGGTGTTCGCCCGGCGCGCGCTCGAAGCGGCGATTCTAGACGCTCGCGGCGCCGCGACGGATCGGACAGGGGGACACTAGACCATGGCTGGATCGACGCAAACCGCGGGAAGGCGCAAAGTTCCGGTTCAGCTGACAGTGAATGGCCGCGTCCAGGAGGCGCTGGTCGAGCCTCGCAAGCTGCTGTGCGACTTCGTGCGCCAGGACTTGGGTCTAACCGGTGTCCACGTCGGCTGCGAGCACGGCGCTTGTGGCGCCTGCACCATCCTGGTCAATGGTGAAGCGATCAAGTCCTGCCTGATGCTGGCCGTCCAGGCCGATGGCGCCGAGCTGCTGACGGTTGAGGGCCTGGCGCAGAATGGCCAGCTCCACCCGCTGCAGCAGGCCTTCCACCAGCATCACGCGCTGCAGTGCGGCTTTTGCACCCCGGCGATGCTGCTGACCGCGCTGACCCTGCTGCGAGACAATCCCAATCCCAGCGAGGATCAAATCAAGCTCGGCATGGATGGCAACCTGTGCCGCTGCACGGGCTACTACAACATCGTGGAGGCCATCGAGGCGGCTGCCGCAGGCCAATTCGGGCCGGTCGATCCGCCCGCGACAGGCGCTACCGGTCAGGCGAGCTGATAAGGGCATGAGACGTTGGAGCATCGCGTGATGCTCGAAATCGCCACCAGGGAGAGACGCCATGCTGTCTGAAGAGCAGAACAAGCTGGTTACCGAGACCGATCCGGGTACGCCCGCCGGAGAGTTCATGCGGCGTTACTGGCAGCCCGTTGGCCTGTCCAAAGACGTGGAAGCTGGACGCAAGCCGCTGCAGCTCCAGGTGATGGGCGAGCCGCTGGTGCTGTTTCGGGGAGAAGATGGCCAGCCCTCCGTGCTTGGCCTGCACTGCTCTCATCGCCGCACGTCGTTGGCGTATGGCCGCGTCGAGGATGGTGGTATCCGCTGTCCGTTCCACGGCTGGCTGTACGACCGCGAGGGACGTTGTCTGGAGCAGCCGGCGGAGCCGGAGGGCAGCACCTTCAAGGACAAGATCCGCCATCCCGCGTATCCCTGTCAGGAGCTGGGCGGCCTGGTCTTCGCCTACATGGGCCCGCCCGACAAGATGCCGCTCTTGCCGCGCTACGAGGTGCTGGTGCGCGAGGATGGCAGTCGCAAAACCGACTACTACGACATCAACAGCAACTATCTCCAGAACGTCGAAGGCGCCGTGGACACCGTCCATTTCTCGTACCTTCACATGGACAGCTGGTCGCGGGTCAAGGCCAAACTGGCGACGCTGCCCAAGCCGCAGATCGAGTTCGAGGAGACCGAGTTCGGCATCTGGCAGAAATCGCATCTGCCCAACGTGACCGACGGCATGGTCGAGCTTGTGTACACGTACTTCTTCATGCCGGCCGGTTTCATGCGCGTTCAGGGCAGCTCCGGCGGTGGAACCGACATCAAGAAGTTCCAGTCCTGGTACGTGCCTATCGACGACACCCATACCCGCCGCTTTCAGGCCGCCTTTGCCCCGCTGGGCACCCACGGTGAGCTGTTCGAGTGGCCGGTCGAGGAAGGCTTCACGCAGCCCGGTCTGGAGAACGACTACTTCCGCGACTACGAGCACGTGGACACCATCTCTGGTATTCCCACCCGTGCGCCTGGCACGGCCATCAAGGGTTTTCTGACCCAGGACAACATGGTCAATGAGACGCAGGGCCCGATCGTCGAGCGCCAGAAGGAGCGGCTGGGCGCGCTGGACCACGTGCTGACGGCCATGCGCCAGATGTACCTGAAGGCCATCGACGACGTGCAGCAGGGTCGAGACCCCAAGCACATCGTCCGGGACCCGGCCGAGAACGCCATCGTCTACGTTCGCGGCTCTGAAGCGCTCGAGCACGTCTAGGCCGATGATGAGGCTCGATGGCAAGGTCGGCATCGTCACCGGCGCTGAGTCCGAGACGGGCCGAGCCATCGTGACGGCCCTAACCGCCGCGGGCGCGAGCGTCGCCGCCTGCACCGAGCGCGAACCATTCCGGCTCGAAGGCGCTGCGCCTCCGGACGCCGGTCCGGTGCTGGCCGTGCGCGGCATCCCCAGCCGCGACGAGGATGCCCAGGGGATCGTGCGGGAGACGCTGGAGTGCTTCGGCCGGCTCGACGTCCTGGTCAATTACGGAGCTATGCGACGCATCGTCGGCACCATCGCCGAGCTGTCCGACGAGGACTTCGACGAAGAGCTTGCCGCGGACGTCAAAGGCGTGATCTGTCTCTCGCGGCACGCCGTCCCGGCACTGGCCGGCGCCGGTGGAGGCTCGATCGTCAACATTTCGTCGATCGCCGGCTGGGGAGTGAAGGGACGCGCGCTGCGCTCGGTGAGCAAGGGCGCGTTGAACGCGCTGAGCCGGGCCATGGCGCTGGACCACGCATCGCAGAGCATACGAGTGAACGCTATCCTGGTCGGCCCGACGCTGACGGCCGACCTGCAAAGGAGGCCTGAGATGGTACGCACGCTCGAGGAGGAGGCGCCGTTGGGCAGGCTGCACACCTCCCAGGACATCGCCGATTTGATCGTCTTCCTGGCGTCGGATCACGCCCGCAATCTGACTGGAGCGCTGCTGCCGTTGGACGCCGGCAGGTCGCTGCCGCACTACTGATGGCTGCCGGCTCGACCGCCCGACCCGACCGATCCGCCGGAGGCTGGCTGGGCAAGTCCGTGCTTCGCACGGAGGACATGCGCTTTCTCACCGGCACGGGCCAGTACGTCGATGACATCGTGCTCCCGGGCATGCTGCACGCCGCCATGGTGCGCAGCCCCTACGCGCACGCGTTGATCAAGCACATCGACTGCAGCCGCGCGCTGGAGATGCCTGGCGTGTACGGCGTGCTCACAGGGGACGAGATCGTCGATCAGATGGAGCCGGAGAAGGGCTCATCGTATCCGCGAGGCGGGCACTGGTACTACATGGCCATCGACCGCGCTCGCTTCGCCGGTGAGATCGTGGCCATCGTCGCGGCCGAGGATCGCTATCTGGCGGAGGATGCCGCCGCGGCCATCGAGGTCGAGTACGAGCCGCAGCCGGTGATCTTCGACCCGGAGCGGGCGACCGATCCCGATCAGCCTATCCTGCACCCCGAGGCCGAGGGCGGCAATGAAGCGCTGTTCAAGGTGCTCGACTTCGGTGACGTGGAGACCGCCTTCGCCCAGGCCGACGTCGTGGTGAGCGAGCGGCTGGTGATGCATCGCCATACCTCAGTGCCGTTGGAAGGCCTGGCCGTGATCAGCCAGTTCAATCCGCATACAAAGCAGACCACGGTGTGGGCCAACCTGGGCAACCTTGGCCGGTACACCGCCGCCGCCCGCGCTCTGAAGATGGACCATGGCGACATCCGGCTCATCGTGCCGGACGTGGGCGGCAGCTTCGGCATCAAGGCCTGGGTCCACCACCGGGCCGTGCTGCTGTCGCTGCTCTCGCGCAAGGTCGGACGGCCGGTGAAGTGGATCGAGGACCGGCTGGAGCACCTGGCAGCGAGCCATCACGGCACACCTCGCATCGGCTATGTGGACATGGCGGTCAAGCGCAGCGGCGAGATCCTGGGCGTGAAGATGCGCATCATCGACGACCAGGGCGCCTACACCTGCATCAACGAGCCCTTCGGGGCGCAGATGATCCTGGGCAACGGCGTGGTCGGCTGCTACCGCTTGCAGAACATCCACATCGAGTTCAAGGGCGTCCTCACCAACAAATGCCCGGTGGCGTCGAACCGCGGCTATGGGCGGGTGCAGCACTTCTTCCTGCTGGAGCGCATCGTCGATCGCGCGGCGCAGGCCATCGGCATGGATGCGGCCGAGCTGCGGATGAAGAACTTCATTCCGGCCGACGCGTATCCCTATCCCACGCCCTCAGGCGCGCTGTACGACAGTGGCGATGCTCCCGGGCTCATGAACAAGACGCTCGAGCTGCTGGACTATGCTGAGGCTCGGCGCCAGCAGGCGGAAGCTCGGCGGCAGGGGCGGCTTATCGGTATTGGCTTCGCTGCTGCCACTGAAGCCGGCGGGCCCAAATCGCCCGGTCTGGCCGCAGCCTTCGGGCTCACCAATCAGAAGGCGCGTTCGGCGGTCGACGTGGCAACGGTGCAGGTGGGGCCCGACGGACGGCTGATCGTGCAGGCACCCACACTGGCTCAAGGCCAGGGGCACGAGACGACGATTGCCCAAATCGTGGCCGACCGCTTCGGCGTCGACCCGAACAGCGTCCGGGTCGTCGTAACCCTGGATAGCGGGCACATGCCGTACTCGGCCGTCGGCGGCACGTACGGTTCGCGTTTCGCCTCGACCGGCGCAATGGCTGCCTACGGCGCTGCCAAGAAGCTGGCCGACCAGCTGGCCGAATCGGCGGCTCACCTGCTCGAGGCGGCGCCGGAAGACGTCGAGTTCCGGGACGGCAATGCCTGCGTGGTCGGCGTTCCCGAACGCTCCATATCGTTGAAGCAGCTGGCAGCCACGCTGCACACCGTTCCGGACGTGCTGAACATGGGACAGGACGTTCCTGTGGGCGCGACCTTTCGCTGGACCTGGCCGGATCCCAGCCCTGGAGGCAACACCTACGCCGTCATGTGCCATGGCGCCATGGTCGAAGTAGATCCCGAGACCGGCAAGGTGACCGTCCTGAAGTACGTGGCCACGGAGGATGCCGGCCGGCTGATGAATCCCATGATCGTCCGCGGCATCACCATGGGTGGCGTCATCCATGGCCTGGGCTGGGCCCTGACGGAGGACATCATCTACAACGAAGACGGCCAGCTCATGACAGGAACGTTCATGGACTACCTGCCGATGCGCTTCACCGATATCCCCCCGCTGAGCATCGCCCACATCGAATGCCCCACGCCCTTCACGCCGCTGGGCGCCAAGGGCATGGGCGAAGGGGGCGCCATCACGCCGCCGGCCTGCATCGCCAACGCGGTCGAGGATGCCATCGCCCACCTCGGCGGACGAATCATGGATTCGCACCTCTCGCCTGAGACCGTGCTGACGGCCATCCACCAGGCCGGCGCCCGTTCGGCGGGCTGATCCGCACCCTGGTTGGAGGGGCATTTTGCTGTGCAATAATGGCCGCGCCGCACCCCCGGCCGGTGCGGACTGTGTCCGAGTGAGGGATAGCTAGAGGTGACCACGTTTCGTTTGGCGGCGGTGGAGCGTGACGGCGTCCCGCGACCCGTCCTGCTCATCGAAGACCGCATGATCGACGTTCAAGAAGCGGTAGGAGCGCATGGACTGACGCCGCCGGAGGTCGATGGCCGGCTGGACGTGCTGGCCATGCTGGATCGCTGGGATGCCTGGCTGCCGCTTCTGCGCCAGATCGCGGAGCGAGGAGCGCCATCCCAAGCTGCGGCCGGCGCGAGCTTCCTCGCGCCGATCCGCTATCCGCGCAAGCTGCTCATGGCCGGCGCGAATTTCACCGATCACATGGCCGAGATGGGCGGCGAGCTGCCGCCCAAGGAGACGATGCGACCGTATGTGTTCCTCAAGCCGCCGACGACCTCGATCATCAGCCCTCACGAGCCGGTGACGCTGCCGCCGCGGGTGCAGAAGGCCGACTGGGAGGCGGAGTTGGTGGCCGTTATCGGGCGTCCCGCCCGCAACGTCAGGCAGTCGGAGGCCATGGACTACGTGGCCGGCTACACCGTGCTCAACGACATCTCGTCGCGCGATCTCCAGCATCGCACCGATTGGGGTGGTCGAGGACCGTTCGCCTTCGATTGGATGCTCGGCAAATGCTGGCAGGGCTTCGCTCCCATGGGTCCCAGCATCACGCCACGCGAGCTCGTGCCGGATCCCAACCAGCTCGCCGTCCGCTGCAGCGTGAACGGAGAGCTGATGCAGAACGGCAATACACGCAACTTCCTGTTCACCATCAATGAGCTGATCGAGTACCTCAGCGAGCTGTTCCTGCTGGAGCCGGGCGACTGCATCTCGACCGGCACGCCGGCCGGCGTGGGCCGGCCGCGCGGCATCTTCCTGAAGGACGGCGACCTGGTAGTCAGTGAGGTAGAGGGGATCTGCCGGCTGGAAACCCCGATCCGGCGGGCGCAGTAGGCCCCAATCCGGTGGTCGAAACAGCGTGCTGAGCTCGTTCGAGCTGCTCGAGCCCACCACTGTGCAGGAGGCGGCTGGCCTGCTGGAGCGCTATGGCGACGAGGCGCGGGTGTACGCCGGCGGCGCCGAGCTCATCCTGCTGATGCGCTACGGCCTGGTCGATGCCACCTACCTGGTGAACGTGAAGACTATCTCCGGCCTTGGCGGTCTGGTAGCCGGGGAGGACGCCCTGCGGGTGGGCTCTATCGTTACCCATCGCGCGTTAGAGCTGGACGCCGCCGTGCGTAAGGGCTGGCCGCTGCTGGCGGCGGCTGAATCGCATGTGGGCAACATCCGCGTCCGATCGCAAGGCACGCTGGGGGGCAACCTGTGCTTTGCCGACCCCCATGCCGACCCACCTACGGCGCTGCTGGTCTACGAAGCCAGTGTCACGATAGAGGGAAGCGGTGGTTCCAGTTGGCTTCCTCTATCCGAGTTCCTGCGGGGGACATACGAGACGGCCCTGCAGCCGGCTGAGCTGCTTGTGGAGATCGAAGTTCCCCGTCTGCCCTCCGGTTGGACCGCCGCCTTTGCTCGCACCGAGCGCTTCTACCGTCCCACGGCCAACGCCGCCGTTGCCATCGACCTGCGCGCCGGCGCGATCGCCGGCGCTCGGTTAGCGGTGGGTTGTGTGGGCCCAACCGCCATGCGGCTGCCGCAGCTGGAGTCCGAGCTTGCGGGCCTCACGCCGGCCGAAGCCGGCCGGCGAGTGATGGACGCCCGCGCCTACCTTAGCCGGCAGCTCGATCCGGTAGACGACTTGCTTGGCTCGGCCGAATACAAGTCCTATATCGCCGGCGTGCTGCTGGCCAGGGCCATCGGCCAGGCTGCCGGGACAGAAGGAGCGAACGGCCATGGCTGAGCCACGCGCAATCGTCACCTTGGACTGCACCGTAAACGGCGAACGCTGGCATGGTGAAGTGCCGGTAGAGGAGGTGCTCCTGGACTTCCTGCGCGCCCGGCTCGGCCTCACGGGCGCGAAGCGCTCGTGTGAGTCCGAAGTCTGCGGCGCCTGCACGGTGCTGGTCGACGGCCAGCCCATGAGCTCCTGCAGCTTCCTGGCCTTCGAAGTCCATGGCAAGCAGGTCACGACTATCGAGGGGTTGACGTGCGAGGGCCGGCTGGATCCTCTCCAGGAAGCCTTCATGCGCAACGTGGCTTCGCAGTGCGGCTATTGCACGCCGGGGCAGATTCTGGCGGCCAAAGCGCTGCTGGCGGCCAATCCCTCGCCGACGTATGAGGAGGTCGGCGAGTGGCTGTCGGGCAACCTCTGCCGCTGCGGCTGCTATCCGTCCATCGCCGAGTCGATCCTGGAGGTTGCCCGAGCGCAGTCCGCGAGCTGATCCGTCACGCGCGTTGACTTGGGAGTGCTGAAACATCCGAGCCGAAGGAGGATCGCTATGAAACGTCTGCTGGCGGTGATGGGGTCCTTCGTGCTGCTGTCGGCCTGCCAGTCCGCTCCCACGGGGAGCGGTGGGTCCGCCGGGGCGTCCAGCAAGGCAGACGGCAGCTCGTCCGGGTTGGCGGCTTCGCCAGCGGCCGCGCTTTCGCCCGAAGCGCAGCGGCTGATCGCCGCTGCCAAAGAGAAGGGCGAGACCGAGCTGGGGCTCTCTTGGAGCTCCAACTCGATGGGCGGTCCTGAGGGTGTTGCCAGATACCAGAGCGTCTTCAACGCCATGTATGGCACAAGCGTCAAGATCAACTTCACCCCCGGCCCGTCGTTCCCCAACATGGCGGGCAAGATCGTCGAAGAGGCGCAGGCGGGCCAGAAGGCCTCGACCGACGTGTTGATCGGCTCGGACGGTATCTACGCTTCGCTGTTGAACCGCAACGCCATGGAGGAGTACGACTACACCAAGCTGTCGCCGCGCATCAGCGGCTCCATGGTCGCGACGGGCAACATCGCGGTCGAGATCTACAGCACTATGCCCGGGGTCCTCTACAACCCCAACGCGGTAAGTCAGCAGAACATCCCCAAGAGGCTCGAGGACGTGCTCAATCCGCGCTGGAAGGGCAAGATCGCTACCGACGTGGACGGCGCTTACTTCGACGTCGTCGCCGCGCGGCCGGAGTGGGGGGCTGACCGGATGAAGGAGTTCGTGGCGCGGCTCTCGCCCAACATCGGTGGACTCATCCGAGCCGGCGAGGAGTCACGCATCTCCACCGGCGAGTTCGACTTGATGGTCCTGGGCAACACGCACGCCGTCGAGGACCGCGCGCCCGGCCAGCCGTTGGAATACACCGTCCCCGACGACGCCGCTTCGGTGCGCTTCGTCTACCTGGGAGTGCCGCGCACGTCGGCGCATCCCAACCTGGCCAAGCTGTTCGTCAACATGATGGTCAGCGCCGAAGGTCAAAAGGCTCTGTACGACGTGTACAAGACCGACCATTACGCGCTGCCAGGTTCGCGTACGGGCGAGCAGTTCCAGGCCTTGAAGAGCCGCGGCGGCAGCGTCACCGAAGTGAACGTCCAGTACGACCTGGCCCATCCCGAGCTGGCGAAGCTGATCGATGACGTGCGCCAGATCCTGAAGCAGAAGTGATCTTGACGCGGTCATATACTTACGCCCATCTCAACGCAGCGAGGGGACTGATGCGCCTTTTTCAACCGGCTGCCGTCATCGCGCCGGCTGCCGTCATCGCGCTGGCGCTGCTCAGCGCCTGCGGATCAGCTACGGCCACCACGACGCCCGCCCAGTCCGGCGCCTCCAGCGCTGCCGCCCGCAGTTTCTCGCCGGTTGTGCGTGACTTGCTGGACGCTGCCAAGCAGCGCGGCGAGACTGAGCTCAACCTGTCGTGGAGCGAGACCTCCCTCGGTGGAGCCACGGGTGCCAAGCAGTTCGAAACCCTGTTCAACTCCTTCTATGGGACCACCGTCAAGTTCAACTTCACCCCGGGTCCGTCGATGACCGACATGGCTGGCAAGATCACTCAGGAGGTCACGGCCGGCCACCCGGCTTCCTCGGACGTGTTTACCGGCACCGAGCAGCACTTTGGCAGCCTCCTGGACCGCGGGATTCTCGAAGAGTACGACTACACGCAGCTGTCGTCGCGCATCACGAAGAGCATCGTCACGCCCCGCAACCAGGGTGTGGAGTTTGCCACGATCGTCTCAGGGATCACCTACAACACCAACCTCGTGCCGGCGGATCAGGTTCCGCGTAAGCTCGAGGATCTCCTCGACCCTAAGTGGAAGGGCAAGATCGCATCCACCACCGATGCGGCAATTTTCGATCGCGTTGCCATGCGGCCGGAATGGGGCGGCGACAAGATGAAGAGCTACTTGAGCAAGCTGTCGCAAAACCTGGGTGGCCTGGTGCGAGCTAGTGAGAACGCGCCGATCGTCAACGGCCAGTACGCCATGCTGGCGCTCGATGGCGGCGGGCACCAGGTGCGCAAGGCCGTGGCCGGTGGGGCGCCGCTGGGCCACGCCATCCCGGAGGATGCGGCCACCCTGGCGTTCCTGCACCTGGGCGTTCCCAAGACCGCGGCCCATCCGAACCTGAGCAAGCTGTTCATCAACCTGGCGCTGAGCGAGGAAGGCCAGCGGCTGGTGTTCGCCACGCACTTCACCGACCTGCACGAGCTGCCTGGGTCGCAGGCCGCGCCGGAGGTGAACGCCCTCCTTTCCAAGTCAGTCAACTTCCTTCGCGTCGACGTCGAGTTTGACCGTCAGCATCCCGAGCTGAATGGCCTGCGCGAGGAATTCGTCAACATCCTCCGTCAGAAGGGCTAGGAGACGGTAGCGCGGGCCGGTGCGGCCCGCCCGTACCCGTTTGCCCTGAATCGGATGCAGCAGGCAAGCGCCAGCGGGGAAGGCCCAGCGCTGCACGTCTCGGTTCGTGGCCCCGTTCGGCTTAGTCGGCCTCTTCGCCCTGCTGTGTCACCTGCAGACCGACGTTTTCCATCGCGGCACGGCTGCTGTGCGACAGGATGCGCACGCGCTCTTTGCCGGTGTTGAAGTACTGGTGCCAGGCGAACACCGGAATCGAGAGCGCATCGCCCGCCTTCCAGTGATAGGTCCGGTCGTCGATGACGCTGTAGCCCTCTCCCGAGAGAATGTAGTTCACCTCTTCGTACAGATGGCGGTGCGCTCCCGAATGATGACCCGGCTCGATCTCGGCTAGTACAGTGGACATAACTCTTACATTGAAGCCCAGGCGCTGGTCCACGATGTAGGCCATCTTGCCCATGCGCGTTTGGCCGAACTTCACGTCCGAGCCCTTGACCAAGACGCGTCCCAGACGCCGGCGGCGCTCCTCGTCCACGGCGTATACGACCTGCTCCTCGTACAGCCGGCCTTCCAGGCTGAGGTCGCCTCGGAAGGCAGCCACCGATTGGCTGCCGGGTACGGTAGGGGCCTCGGTTCCGCCGGGGATCAACGTCTTCTGGGCGTCCTCGCCCTTCTGGGCGAAGACGCAGTACTCGGGATAGCGCTCGTCTTCATGTATGGAGACGCCGAGCGACATGGAGTAGGGAGTCGAGGTACTGGCGATGTAGATCACCGGCACGTCCTCGGTGTTGACGTGGCGGTGCCAGGCGAACGTCGGCACGCACATGAAATCGCCAGGGCCCCAGTCGTAGCGGTTGCCGTCGATGATGCTGTAGCCGTGGCCCTGCACGATGTAGATCACGGCGTCGATGAGATGGCGGTGGCCCAGCAGGTTCCAGCCTTCCCAGGCTTCCTCGCCCGAGCCAGGATAGTTGATCCACAGCCGGATAGCGCGGTGGTTGAAGCCCAGCTTGGGATCGATCAGATGGACGATGCCCTTGCCCTGCTGCTTTTCGATCCGCTCTCGCACCATGTCACCCGAGACCAGCACCGGCGACTTGCGCCGGCGCTCCAGCTCCTCGCGCGCGAAGGTAACGTTGCCAAGGCCGACGGCCTCGTTGGGATCCTGTACCGAGCTCACGCGCAGCCTACCTCCCGGGTGGTCAATCGAGATGCCGGATGTTACCACGCAAGGCTCGTTGCGCTCTGCTGGCTTGCTCAATGAAAATCAGTGAGAAGCAATGCGAATCAATCTCGAGGACTGCGCCCGCCGGTCGCGGTCCTATACAATGCGGCACCGTGCAGATTGGTTTTGTTGGCATTGGAACCATGGGGGAGCCGATGGTGCGGCGGCTCCTCCAGGCCCGTCATAGCGTCGCCGTCCACGATCTGAGGAAGGAAGCCGCGTCCGGCCTGCTGGAGTCCGGCGCCAGCTGGGCCGACACGCCGCGCGCTGCCGCCTCCGGCTGTGAGCTCGTCTTCACGAGCCTTCCGGGCCCCGCCGAGGTCGAGTCTGTTCTGCTGGATCCCCAGGCCGGCATTTTGGCCGGACTTGCTCCGGGCGCCTGCTACGTCGATACCACCACGAATTCACCGGCGGTCTTCCGGCGGCTGGCGGAGGAGTGCCGGAAACGGGGCATCGAGGTGCTCGATGCCCCTGTTAGCGGTGGGCGTCAGGGGGCGGTGGCCGGCACGCTCGCGGTCATGGTCGGTGGCTCGGCCGCGACGCTGGAGCGCGTGCGGCCGGTTCTGGAAATCCTCGGCTCGAACCTCGTGCACGTCGGCGACATCTCCGCGGGAATGACGGCCAAGCTGGTTGTGCAGCACCTGGTGCATGCCCATCTGCTGTCGGACGCTGAGGGCATGCTCCTTGGGGTCAAGGCAGGCCTCGATCCCCGCAGGCTGCTGGCAGTGCTGCAGTCCAGCTCCGCTAGCAGCGGCACTATGGACGTCTTCCCGCGGCTGGTCTTCGATGGGCAGTTCAGCGCGCCGGCAACCTTCGAGGGGGTGCTCAAAGACCTGGGCCTGGTGCGCGAGCTAGCCACGCAAATCGAGCTGGAAACACCGGTGCTTGACCAGGTGCAGGGTGTTCTGGAGCGCGGCCGAGGCTTGGGCTGCGACGAGGCTGGCTTCCTGGCGAACGTGCGCACCATGGAGCAGCTCGCCGGCTGCGAGTTGCGCGACCGGAAACTGGCCTGAGCGTGCCACGCCGCCGGCGCTGCCACGCCGTACGTATACAATTGCTGACCACTATGGGGGGCCGGATCGCGGCGCCCAGCTTGCCCAGGAGAAGTCGAGCATGAGTGTCCTTGCTCCCGATGCGCCCCGCTTGGCGCAGTCCCTTCAGCACCGCGATCTGCGGGATTGGATTCGGCTAGCCCAGGACCTGGGTCAGCTGCAGACGATTGACGGAGCGGATTGGGACCTCGAGATTGGTGGCTTGAGCGAGCTGCTGGCGCTCGAGCCCGGCCACCATCGCTGCCTGCTGTTCGACAATATCAAGGGCTACCAGGCCGGCTGGAGAGTGGTTACCGACGTCTTTGCCAGCAAGGAGCTGGGGGCCATAGCGCTGGGCCTTCCACACGACCAATCGCGCTCCGAGATAGAGCAGGCCTGGCGCGCCAAGAGCCGCCAGCTGAAGCTCACACCGGTCAAAGAGGTCACGACAGGAGCGGTGCTGGAGAACGTCGTGCGCGGCGACGATATCGACCTGTTTCGCTTTCCCACGCCGCGCTGGCACGAAGCCGACACAGGCCGCTACCTCGGCACCGGCGACCAGGTCATCACCCGCGATCCGGACACAGGCCAGATCAACGTCGGCACATACCGCATGATGATCCAGGGTCGCGACAAGATCGGTCTGTACATCTCGCCCGGCCATCACGGCCGGATACATCGTGATAAGTACTTCGCCCGCGGCGAGCCCATGCCGGTCGCGGCGGTTTTCGGCGCCCACCCACTGCTCTTTGCCGCCAGCAGCTCGGGACTCCCACCCTCCACTAACGAGTACGAATGGGCCGGCGCGGTGAAGGGCGAGCCGCTCGAGGTGATCCGCGGGCCGGTGACCGGTTTGCCAATTCCGGCGCACGCTGAGATCGTTGTCGAAGGTTTCGTCCATCCCGAGAGGCTGATGGAGGAAGGGCCGTTCGGTGAATGGACCGGCTACTACGCCAGCGCCGTTCGTCAGGAGCCCTTCGTGCAGGTCGAAGCGCTCTACCACCGGGACGATCCGATCATCCTGGGCTACTGCCCCACGCGTCCGCCGGGTGCCACGCACGAGGTAGCGCGAACCATCATCAACGCCGCTCTGTGGGACGCCCTGGAAGCTGCCGGCGTGCCGGACGTGAGGGCGGTTTCCATGGCCCCTTCGGCTGGCCGCGGCATGGTAGTGATCTCGATTTGCACACGCTACGCCGGCCATGCCCGGCAGGCAGCGCTGGTGGCAAGCCAGTGTCGGGAGGCGGCTTACCTCGGCCGCTACATCGTGGTGGTGGATGAGGACATCGATCCCAACAACGTCGATGAGGTGTTGTGGGCCATGTGGACGCGCTCGGATCCGGAGGAGTCCCTGGACCTTATTCGCAGCTGCTGGAGCACGCCGCTCGATCCCCGTATCCCACCCGAGAAGCGCGCTCGGCGCGAGTTCACCAATTCGCGCCTGATCATCGACGCCACGCGGCCCTTCCACTGGAAGCAGGAGTTTCCCGCAGTCAGCTCGGCCAGCCCCGAGCTCCGGGCAGCGCTCCGCGACAAGTGGTCGGGTCTATTCCAATAGGGTGCACACGACCTGCTAAGGAGAAGTGAGGTGAAAGGCATGCCGTCAACGGTTCGTTCATCCCTGAGCGTGGCCCTGCTGGCCATCGTGCTGGCTGGCTGTGGAGGCAGCCAGGCCGCCTCCACGGCTCCGTCCCCGGCGCAGTCGAAGCCCGCTCCCGCGTCGCAGTCGGCCGCGGCTTCGGCTGGCGCTTCCGCGGCGTCCTCTGCATCAGCCAGCGCCGCTGCCCCGGCAGATTGGGACGGCGTCGTCGCTGCCGCCAAACGCGAGGGCAAGGTGAACGTCATCACTGTGCCTGGTGACGTCTACCGGCAGGTGTTCGATGAGTTCCAAAAGAAGTACGGCATTACCGTCGAAACCCTCATCGGCAACGGCCAGGCGGACCTGGTGCCCAAGGTCAGCAACGAGCGCCAGGCTGGCCAATACCAGTGGGACGTCGCCGTTCACAGCCCGAGTGCGATCTTCGACGGCTTCAAGCCGGCGGGAGCGCTGGATCCGCTGCGGCCGGCATTGGTGCTGCCCGAGGTCACGCAGGGCCCGTGGGTTGGCGGTTTCGATGCAGGCTGGGTGGATAGCGGGCACGCGTTGGGCTACATGTTCGTCAGCCAGGTGCTGTGGATGACCTACGTCAACCGGACCGTCATTCCGGAGTCTCAGCTGAACAGCATCGATCAGCTGTGGGACTCCAAGTGGAAGGGCAAGATGGCCCTGCACGACTCACGCGTGCCATCGGCCGGTGCCCTAGTTGCCAGCTCGTTCCTCGTGCACAAGGGTGAGGACAAGCTGCGCAGCCTCTTCCAGAGCCAGCAGATCGCGCTGACCCAGGACCGGCGCCAGCTCGGCGAGTGGACCCTTCGCGGCGAGTATCCCATCGGCCTCGGTGTGGTGCCCTCGGTGCTGTCAGACTTCGCCAGCCGGGGCCTGGACATCAAGAACATCAAGCCGCTGGCGCCTGAGGACCCAGCAGCCTGGTCGGCGAGCGGCAGCTCCGGATCGGTGGCGCTCTTCAATCGAGCCCCGCATCCTAACGCCGCCAAGGTGCTCATCAACTGGCTGCTGAGCAAGGAGGGCCAGACGATGTGGTCGCAGAAGACGGGCTACAACAGCCGCCGAACCGACGTGCCAGTGGTCGATCCGCAGGGCGCGGTCGACCCGGCCAAAGGCGTGCCCCCGGAGAACCGAGCCCCCTCCGATACCGAGGACAACTACGGCGTGTTCCTCAAGGCCATCGCCATCTCCAAGGAAGTCCTCAAGTAAGGCGACGGCAGGCGCTGCATAGGCCATGTGGCGTGTGCAGCGCGGGTCCGAGCGGGCGCCCGGTCAGAAAGGCTCGAAGACGTCGCCCCAGCGATCTCGTACCCGCGATTCCAGCTCGGGGCTCACGGCCACCAGCGGTGGGTAGGTCGCCATCTGGCTGTAGGGCCGGCAGGCGTCGACGATAGCTCGTGAGGTGCTCACGTCGCCGCGGAGGATGCCCACCGGGTCCACATTTGCGCCCCAGCAGCCCTTCTGGATCTCGATGTCGAACTCCGGGTCGCAGCGCGTAGCGATGGCCCACAGCACGTCCTTGGTGTTGGATGGGTCGATGTCATCGTCGACCAGGACGATGAACCGTCCGCCGTAGGCTCCGGCTCCGCCCATGGCCACATAGGCCGCCCGTTTGGCATGCCCGACGTAGCGCTGCTTGATGGCAATCACGAAGATCATGCGGCCCCCGCCGTCCATCTGCCATACGCCGGTGACGTCCGAGACGCCGCAGGTCTCGATCTGCTGCCACAGCAGGGCGCAGCTGAACAGGTTGTTGAAGTAGTACCCGCCGTGCGGACGCACCCTGTGCAGCCCGCACAGGATGGGGTCGTTGCGGTGCATGATCGACTCGACTCTGATGACCGGCTGCAGGCTGGCGCGGGAGGCGTAGTAGCCCTCCCATTCGCCGAACGGGCCCTCCATGTGCGACTCTGTCTCGGGCGGCGGCACAGCGCCTTCGAGGACGATCTCGGCGCTGGCCGGCAGTGGCAGGCCGGTCACCGGACCCCGGATAATCTCCAATGGCGCGCCCTTGATCCAGCCCGCGTACTCGAACTCTGAGCTGCCGAAGGGCAGCGACTGCGTCGCGGCGATCCACAACGTTGGGTCCTGGCCGCAGCAAACGGCGATTGGACAGCTCTCCCCACGCGCCCAGTAGCGCTCCATCATGATCCGGCCGTCCTTGCCCTTGTCGGCAAAGATGCCGGCGGTATTGCGGTCATGAGCCTGCACCCGATAGGTGCCCACGTTCACCGCGCCGCTGTCCGGATCGCGGGTGATCACCAGGTCGTTGGTGCCGATAAAGCGTCCCCCGTCGCCTTCGAACCAGCGCGGGACCGGGAACTTGAACAGATCCACTTCGGGGCCGCGAAACACGTTCTGCTGGCACGGGGCTCGGTCAACCAGCACCGGTGGGAGTCCTTTGAACGCCTGGAGCCGCTCCTTGATGGTGCGGATCCAGTCCATCACCGGCCGGCTGGGATCGAGCTGCAGGACCTCCGCCAGGCGCTTGGGACCGTTGAACACGTCGCAGAACACCCTCCAGCCCGGCGGGTAGCCCTTGATGCCGTCGAACAGCAGCGCCGGCGGCTTGTCCATCAGGGAGGTGATAGAGGAGATGGCCCCGATTTCCAGGTCCCAGTCCGCTCCCTCGACACACTTCAGCTCGCCCAGCGCCTCCACTCGGGCGATATAGTCCCGCAGGTCATTGAAGGCCATAGCTCACCTCAACGGGTTTCGAGATTGCTCAGCAGCGCCGGCAGCGCAGCTACGTCCGGCACCTGCTCCAGATGGTCGATCAGCTCAACTATCCGCTGCAGATTCTCGGCGGGTATCGGTTGCGCCGCGTAGCGCGCGCAGTCCAGGAACTTGGCGACGATCTGCTCGTAGCTCATAGGGTTCGCGAGATCGCCTAGCGGGGTATCCGCCCGGCTTTCCAGCCGTCGCCCGTCCGCGGTGCTAAGCAGCACGATTCCGGACGAGCCCAGCTCGGCGTCGATGGTGTAAGTCATGCGCTGCGCCAGCGCCAGGACCTGTGGCTGGCGCAGTCCCTCGGGCGTAAAGTCCGCCAGGCTGATGCCGCCGTTGGCCAGCACTTTGGCTACCGGGAAGAAGACGCTGTTGCCAGCGGCGGCCGTCGTGCTGGGCTTCTTGCGCACCTCCACCGGCTCGCTGCAGTGGCTGATGTCTGGGCCGCCGATCAGCTGCACCTGCTCGATGTCGGCGGCGTCGAGGCGCTCGCGGGCAACCAGCTGCAGCGCGGCTTCGATGAGCGAGTGTGTCACCCCGCTGGTGGGCCACGGCTTGAAGCGGACGCCTAGCAGATAGAACGTCTCGCCCAGCCCGTTCTCGAGCGGTGATCGCCAGAAGCGCCCGTCATGGAACAGCTGGAACAGTCCGGCTTCACCTTCGAATATCCCGTCGCAGGCGGCTCGGAGGCCATTGCGCGCCAGCATCGCGCTCAGCAGGCCGCCGTAGTTGGGAAAGGCGGCGTAGATGTTTTTGGCGGGTGGGTCCCCCCCGCGGACGATCTGCATCGAGCCGGATGCCTGCATCAGCGCCAGTCCCAGAGCATCGTGCATCTGGCTGGCGTTCAGCTTCAGGACACGGCCGGAGCACAGGGCGGCGTTGAAATAGCCCCACGTCTGGGTGCGCAATGGTTTCACCGGCCAATCGCCCCAGGCGTGGCGAAAAGCGGTCGACAGCCGGGCCATCAGCTCGGTTCCGGCGGCGAGGCTGGCCAGGAACTCGCGGCCGCTCACGCCGCCGGTCTGCTCGGCCGCGGCCAGGGCAGCAGGCACCGAGCTGGGCCCCAGGTGTCCCGCGTCCTTGGCTGTATCGGCGTAGTTCAGCGCCTGCGCCATGCCGCCGTTGCCGAGGGCGGCCATGAGTGCCGGCACCTTCCGGCCGAAACCTAACAGCGTGCTCTCGGGTGCCCCACCCGTCTGCTGTATGAGGTCGATGAGCGGCTGCACGCCGTCGGCCAGGTGATTGGCGGCCAGCGTCGTGCCCAGTGTGTCCAGCACGACGCGCTTGAGCGTCGAAACTACTGCTGCTGGAAGCTGCTCGTACGTCAGGTTCGCGGCATACGCGGCGAATGTGGCTGCGATGTCGGGCTGCCGTTCGGACATGCCTGGCTCTCCTTCGACGATCAGACGATGAAGGTCAAGTTGGTCATGGGCTGATCGCTGTCCAGCAGCAGGATCTTCTTGAGGGCGATCTTCCAGCCGTCCTGGAAGCGCAGCCGGTATTCTCCTCGCCCGGCCAGCGCGCGCATCTTGCCCATGCCGTATTGCTGGCGATGGCCCGGTCGCAGCTCGTACACGACCAGGTTGCAGCGCACCAGCGCTTCCGTGTCCGTCGCGCCGGGCTCCATTTCCAGGTTCGATATGCAGTGCAGCGTGCGCGAGGGCGGAATCTGGGAGTGGTGTCGGGTGTGCAGCAGGGCGTAGACCCGCTGGGCGCGGCCGCCGGCGTCGTCATACGCTAGCGACGGCTCACGCAGAGGATCCGTCCCTTCCGCCATCGGCAGCCAATACAGCCCATCTTCGGTAAAGAGGCCCAGCCAATCTTCCAGGCGGCGTTCGTCGAGCAATCGGGCCTCCTGGTAGAGCAGGCTCTCGGCTTCGGCGTGGGTGAGGAGCAACGGGCGCGCCTAGCTGGCAGACATCAGGCGCAGCCACTCGCGGTACATGGCGCGCTGGGAGGATTCGGCGTTGATGTCGGCGCGGCGTTCTCCGCTCGGCTCGATCACTTCACTGTCCATGGCCCGACTCAATCGCAGCCAGGGCATTGCGCTGGCTTGCATGGCGCTTTGCGCCGCGGCGAAGATCTCCATATCGTCAGTGCCGATGAGCCCGGTCGTGCCCAGGCGCCACTGCACGTCCTTGAGTCGCGCGACGTTGACATAATCGGGGATGCCGCACAGCTCGGTGTAGTGCGAGTGGACCACGGTCTCGTCCAATCTGATGGGCTGGATCACGCGAATGTTGGAGTCCATCAGGTAGACATTGGGAAAGATCAGGATGTTGTAGCCGGCGATGATGCGCTGAGTCCGTTCGATTCCATGCTGCTCGGCGAGGAGGTCGGTGTACTCACGGAAGAGGGAGGGGTCGATGCCCACCATGCCGGGGCGCTCGAGGATGCTGTGCCCGCCGGGAAAGCCCCTGATCGCGCCGATGTCCTGCATGCCTGAGCTGTCGCGAACCGGGCGGCTGAGGAAATGCGCCATTGTCTGGAAGGCGCACTCATGCACGAAGCGCGGGTGATAGCCGTCTGCCCCGTTCTCCATCTGGAACTTCCAGTTGCCTTCATAGGCGAAGGAGTGCGGCCGGTGGGCCCGGACCTCGCCTACCGGCGAAAGATCGGCCCACAAGTCTACGTATGGCCGAACCGCGCCGAGATGCTCTTCGAGGCTCGGCACCTGATCGGACAGGCTGGCGAAGATCAGGCCGCGGTAGGTTGCCACGCGCGCGGCTGGGAGCAGACCCGAAAGGTCGCGGCCTACGCTCTCAGGGTAGCCCTGCGGATGGGAGATGCCCGCCAGCTCCCCGCTGTTCTTGTAGACCCAACCGTGGTAGTTGCAGCGAAAAGTGCCGGCGCTGCCGCGCTCATCGCGGCACACGAGGTTGCCGCGATGACGGCAGATGTTGAGCAATACGTGGATGTTGCCTTCGTCATCGCGGCTGACGATGACCGGCTGTTTGCCAATGTAGGTGGTGCGATAGTCGCCCGCGGTGGGGATCTCGCTCTCGTGCGCCACGTAGACCCACGTCTTTTCGAAGATCCTGCGCATCTCCTCCTCGAAGATGGCCGGGTCCGTGAACAGACTGGTGTGGATGCGGAAGTCGTCGGGCGCTTCGCGGATCAGCTGCGCGTAGGCGGCCGCCATGTCAGCCCTGCCGCCGCGGCATGTGGCGGCGCTCCGAGAACGTTGACATAGGCGGCAAACCGGCCCGATTGTACGCTATGCGCGGGAAATGAAGGCGGGAGAAAGCATGAACCTCAGCTCCGCAGCGCTCATCCTGATCGACTTCCAAAACGAGTTCTTCGCGGCCGAAGGCCTCATCCACCGCGGCGGCCGAGGGCTGTTGAGCGAGGAGGCGCGGTCGGCCACGTTACGGAACGCGTCGCTGCTGCTGGCCAAGATGAGGGCTGCGGGACGGCCGGTTATCTGGGTGAATACCGTGCTGCGCAAGGATCACCTCGACAGCGCCCTGCCCCTGCTGAGCCGTGAAGCGGGGCTCGGCCCCGAACAGGACTTCCTCGTCGAGGGTTCCTGGGGCGCGCAGGTGGTGGACGGCGTGCAGCCCAGCGAGGACGATCTGGTCATCATCAAGAAGGGCCCCAGCGCGTTTCAGTTCACGCCACTGGATCGCCTGCTGTCGAATCTCGCAGTCGATTGCTGTGTGATCGTCAGCGGCGGCCGTTTCGACGGACTGGCTGACTCGGTGCGGCAGGCGGGAGCCCTGAAGTACGAGGTAATCATCCCGGCCGACGCTACAGGTTATCCGCCGGATTCGATGCACCTCAGGAACCTGGAAAATAGAGCGCGCTTGACCTCGACGGTGGAGGTTGTGGAAGCCTTGGACCGAGTCGAGCCGGCCATCCCTCGGCCAGCGCGCGCAGCGTTGCTGCTAATCGACCTGCAGAACGACTTCGTGCACCCGGAGGGTGCGCAGCACCGCCTGGGACAGAACGTTCCGCTGACCGACGCTCAGCGCCGGACGATCGTCGGCAACAGCTGCCGCCTGCTGGCCGGCGCTCGGGAGGCAGGCATGCCGATCGTTTTCGTCACCACGTCCTACCGCCGGGACATGCTGGACAGCGCCTCGCCCGTTGTGGGCGCCACAGAAGCGACCGTCGCGTCCGGCGTTGACTATCTGCTCGCCGGCTCGTGGGGGGCGCAGATCGTCGACGGGTTGGAGGTCCGTGAGGGGGACTTCATGGTCGGCAAGAAGGGTCGAAGCGCGTTCGGGACGACGGGCCTGCACCGCCTCCTGCGCAACCTCGGCGTGCGGCGCTGCGTCGTGACGGGCGGTGGCATCCACGGCTGTGTGGAGGACACTATCCGTGAAGGCGCGGGCCTGTCCTACGGCTTCGACGTGGCCATAGACGCGGTGTACGAGCCCGACTCGCCGAAGCTGGAGGTGCTCAGCGCCCACGCCCGTTTCAAGACGACGGAAGAGCTGTTGCAGGAGCTGCCAGATCGAGGCTCCTGAGGAGCGCCGCAAAGATCCCCGGGAGCACGCGCACTAACTCCGGGCGATCCGCGCCGGCGCCAGGATTGGGCCGGCTTTCATGCGGCGGAACAGCAGGGCCATGACGACCGACGACGCGCAGATGGCCGCTTCCACCGCAATGGTGAAGCGCACCCCGGCCGTGCTGGCCACCAACCCTGTGAACAGCGAGCCGATAGGCGACATGCCGGCAAAGAACATGGTGTACACGCCCATGACTCGGCCCCGAAGGTCGTCCGGCGACCCGAGCTGCAGCATGGTGTTGGCGGAGGCGTTCACGGTCTGTCCCGTGTAGCCGGTGACGACCAGCATCAGGAACGTGAGCACCACCCGCGAGGAGATGGCGATGCCGAAGTCGGCGATGCCGAAGATGCCGGCTGCCAGCAGCAGCAAACGCAGCGTCGACCGCTCGCGCCGGGCCACGGCCAGCGACGAAAGCAAGGCGCCGATGCCTGCCGCTGCCGTCAGCGCGCCAAAGCCCTGGGCGCCAACGTTGAGCACGTCACGCGCGAGGATGGGCGTGATGATTTGGAAGTTGTAGCCGAAGCAGGCCAGGAAGGCGAGCGGAATGATGATGACTGCCATGCTCGGCGTGCCAAAAACGAATCCAAGGCCTTCGCCCATCTGATTCAGCACCGATTGCCTGGTTTGGCGCTGGGGAAGGTGATGGAACAGCTCCGGTTTCATCAGCAGCAGGCCGACGAGGACGGCTAGGAAGCTCGCGGCGTTCAGGAAGAAGCAGATGGTCACCCCCCACGCCGCGATGGCCAGGCCGCCGACGGCTGGTCCGATGAGGCGCGAGGCGTTGAATTGAGCGGAATTCAGTCCGACGGCGTTGGTGAGCTGCTCGCGGCCCACGACTTCAACGACCATGGCTTGCCGGGCGGGGTTGTCGAGCGCCGTGATCAGGCCCAGGAAGGCCGCCAGAATGTAGATCTGCCACAGTGTGATGTGGCCGCCCGCGCACAGGAGCGCGAGGATCAGCGATTGGCCCAGCGCCAGGCTCTGGGTGACGATCAACAGGCGGTACTTGGGCAGCCGGTCGACGAACACGCCGGCGAACACGGTGAGGCACAGGATGGGCAGGAACTGCAGCGCGGTGACGATGCCCAGCGCCGCCGGGGAGTGGGAGATGTCCAACACCAGCCAGGCCTGGGCCATGCGCTGCATCCAGCTGCCGGCCTGGGAGATGAGCTGTCCTATCCAGAACATCCGGAAGTTGTAGTTGGCGAGCGAGGCGAAGGTTTTCCCTCGGGCGCGGCGAGGTGTGACCGGAGCGGCTGCCATGCGTTCCTTAGAGTACGCTACCGGCCATTTGGGGCCGTGACGCGAGCGGTCTGGCCGGTCTGGACGGGGATCTGCGCACAGCCAGCCGGCGGAATTCGTAGAGCGCGAGGGCCTTGCGGCCCGCCCGTCATCCCGCTGCCAAAGGCCGGTTGCCGAGTGGTGCGTCCGCGTGCAGGGCGGACCGGAGCAGGCCTTTGCGGCCCACGCCACACGGGAATTGGTCGGCATTGCCCTATGAGTCCGTCCCGCCAGCGGGCGGGATGGGCTGCATGGGGCTCGATCAGGGGGTTCCGACGGGCACGAACAGCCCCAGGCTGGCAGTGAAGCCGTGTAGGAAGATGCCCTTGCCGACCGGGCCGATCTCGCCGTTGCAGAAGAAGCCGGCCAACGGCACCGGACCCAGATGCTGCGCTACCGTGCGGGCGTCGTGGTCGGGGAACCCGAAGAGCCCTTCGCCGCGGCCGTTGCAGGAGCACAGGATAGCTCCCGCGGGGCGGACGTCGCCCAGCTCGTCGTGCGCTCGATTCAGCAGCTGGCGCAGGTCTTCGTCGGCGGCCGCCGCGTCCCTGATCTGGAACTGGATGGTCTGTCCCAGTCTGGGATAGGCGCCGATGGCCAGCGCTCCGCTGCTTGGGTCGGCTCCGGTGAGCCCGCGAATCAGGAAATCGCCCCGACCGAACGCATCCTTGTACTCGTCGATGGCCAGCCCGACCAAGAGGTTGCGCGAGGCGCGCTCCTGCATCTCGGGTGACAGGCCGCGAATGGTCTCGACCAGGACTTCGTACGCCGGCCGCTGGGAGATGGTCTCGATAATGGATCCGCTCACGCCGGTGATAATCCACGGCTCGCCGATGGGGTCGCACCCCTGCGACACGACGGTCTTGACCGTGTAGTCTCCGCCCAGGGCAATAGCCACCGCTCCCTGTGCGTGGACTTCGCCGTTCAGGAAGACGTAGGTCTGGTGAGGGTTCGAGGCTCCCGAGGCGAGACCTCCGACGATGGGTGTGCCGGGATAGGCCGCGGTGAGCTCGTTAAGGAGCCCTTCGACGTCGAGGTGGAACGGATCGGCCAGCAGGATCCAGGCGTTGATGCCGCTGGGCTCCTCGCCCGTCCGGCGCTGCCAGTACTCGGGGCCGTCACCGCTGGCCAGGTCGTTCTGGCTGAGGTGATGGGCGTTCAGACTGGCCCCGGGTAAACTGAGCGTCAGGAGCGAGACGGCCGGCTCGCCCTCGATCTCACGCTCCGGCCCGATGATCCCCTGTCCGCTGCAGCCGGCCACGAGGCCTGCGCCCGTCGCGCTTTGTACCCGTCGCAGCATGGTTTCGAGATGGGGCTCGTAGTCTGAGCTGGCAAAGAACAGCGCCAGGTCCGGCGTGGTCGCCGGTTGTTCGGCTCCGGCTTCGCGAATCGCGCTTTCGACGGCTTGCTCCCAGTCCAGTCCGCGTGCAATGGCCGCTGTTGTCACCCGTCCCCCTCCAAGGCCGTTTGTTGAAGCTTAGCGGAGCCGTGGCAGCGCTGACAGTCAGGAACCAGCCCGTTTTACTCACCCGTTTGGCTCGCCCGTTCGGCAGGCGTTAACATGCCTGCTACGCGTGAATCGTGAATAAGGGAGATCTCAAGAAGCGGGACTATGAGGCGTTAGCCGAATACCGCTACGCCATTCGTCGCTATCTGCGCTTCAGCGAGGAAGCCGTCCGCAAGTTCGGCGTCACGCCGCAGCAGTATCAGATCATGCTGGCCATCAAAGGCTATCCCGGCCGCGAGCACGCCAACATCTCAGAGCTGGCCGAGCGAATGCAGTTGGACCATCACAGCACCGTTGGCCTTGTGGATCGGGCCGAGGAGCGCGGCCTCATCCGGCGCGAGCAGAGCATCGAGGACCGGCGACGGGTGAATGTGTTCCTCACAGCCGAAGGTGAAGACGTCCTGCGCCAGCTGGTGGAGATCCACCGGGCCGAGCTGAAGCGGATGCGCGAGGACCTCCGTCCCCCCGGCCTGGCCGTGAGGCGCAAGGCGGTAGACGCAAGTCGCTAGGCGCGAGGCGCAAGTCGCTGGGCGCAAGGCGCAAGGCGCAAGGCGATATCGTAAGGTCGCAAGGCGATAGGCGCAAGGTGACAACCCTCAACCCTGAACCCTCGCCCCTAGACCCTCGCCCCTGGATCAAACCTATACCCCACACCCGGCTCCGTGAGGATATAGCGCGGGTTCGCGGGATCGTCCTCGATCTTGCGGCGCAGCCGGCCTACGTAGACCCGCAGGTACTCCGTCTCGTCACGATACTCCGCGCCCCACACGCTGCTCAGCAGCTCGCGGTGGCTCAGCACGGTGTCGGGGCGGGTAACCAGCTGCTCCAAGAGCGTGTATTCGGTGGGCGTCAGCTTGATCGGTGCGTCCTTCAGCATGACGCGGCGGTGCTCGAAGTCGACCACCAGGTCGCCGCTGCGCACTTCGGGTTGGCGTGCGTTGCGGGTTTGCGCCGCGCTGGCCCGGCGCATAACCGCGCGAACCCGGGCCATCAGCTCCCCGATGCCGAAGGGCTTGGTGAGATAGTCGTCGGCGCCGAGGTCGAGGGCGCGGATCTTGTCGCCCTCGTGCCCGCTCGCGGTGAGCATGATGATGGCGGCGTCTGAGAACTGGCGCACATAGCTGCAGACCTCGAAGCCGTCCATGCCGGGCATGTTGATGTCGAGGATGATGAGGTCCGGGGAGTACTCGCGCACGCGCTCCACACCCTCCAGGCCGTTGGCGGCGTCGGTTACGTCGTAGCCGCGGGCCCGCAGGTTCTGGGATACGAACTTGATCAGGTTGGGCTCGTCGTCGATGACTACCACGCGTGCTATGGCCACGGGTCCCTATTCTATAGCGGCCGGGGCAGTTGTGCCGCGCGCTGGCTTTCGCCTGCGCGCCGCTAGCGTGGCATCGAAACCAGCGCTCCGGCGGTCGCACGTTCGCGCTTCGCCAGCTGCGGCCCGGCGAACCGCGCCAGCAAATAGAGGGCGAAGCTGATGGCCGCGATGAAGAAGCTGACCGGAGCCTTGTTGTAGTAGGCCAGGGTGATGCCGGTCCAGGTCTCGGCCAGCGCGATGGCGACCGACAGCAGTATCACCTTGCCTGGCCGGTGGGTGATGTAGCCGGCGGTGGCCGCGGGTCCCACCAGCATCGTCAGCAGCAGCAGAATGCCTACGACCTGGACGGCCTGGGCCACGGCGATGGCCAGCAGCACGAAGAACAGGGCCGACAGCCAGCGCACAGGGACGCCGCGCGCTTCGGCGACCTCGGGATCGACAGACGCGAACAGCAGCGGCCGTGCGATCACGGCCAGCACGGCCAACGTCAGGCCGCCGGCGATGCCGGTGACGAGCAGATCGTGGCGGCTCACTCCCAGGATTGTGCCGAACAGGATGTTGAACGCCTCTGTCGCGTAGCGCGTGTACAGCGACAGGAACAGCGCTCCCAGCCCCATGGCGAAGGCCATGACGATGCCTATGGCCACGTCGCGCCCGCGCACTCGCTCACCCAGCAGTCCCATCACGATGCCGCCCAGCGCGCACAGGCCGAACATGCCCCACAGGGGTGGAAGGCCGAGCAGAATCACCCCCGCCGCACCGGTGAAGCCGACGTGGGCCAGAGCATCCCCGGCGAAGGTGAGGCCGCGCAAGACGACGAAAAACCCGACGATCGCCACCACGATGCCGATGATCGTTCCGGCTGCGTAGGCGTTCTGCATGAAGTCATAGCGGAGTGGCTCAGGAACCATGATCGCCTCGTTGAGGGGATGCCTTATTCATGCGTTTCTTCATCGCTGGCGACGAAGATTCGGCCTGCCGCTCGAATGACCTCGATTGGTGAGCCATACAGGCGGCTGAGTACGTCGCTCTGGATGACCTCATCCACCGATCCAATTGCCGCCCGTCCGCCGGCCAGGTAGCACACCCGATCGATCACCGCCAGGAGGGGATTGATGCCGTGGGTGACGAACAGCACGGCCATGTGCAGCTGGCGCCTCAGCCGGTCAACCAGCGCCACCACTTCCCTCTGGCTGCGCACGTCCAGACTGGACAGCGGCTCGTCCAGGAGCAGCAGCCGCGGCCTCGTCAGCAGGGCTTGGGCGATGGCCAGCCGCTGCTGTTCGCCGCCCGACAGCCGTCCCGCCGGCGCCTCGGCGAAGGCCAGCGCATCCACCTGGGCGAGGACCTGCTCAATCGCCGCGTCTCGCTCTCGCCTGGACATGCCGCCGAGCCCCCAGCGATGGCCGTCCAGTCCCATGCCCACGAGGTCTCGCGCCCGGAGGGGAGTCTCCCTGTCCAGCGTTCGAACCTGCGGGCAGTAGCCGACGTCGGACCGGGCTTGGACAGGGGACCGGCCGGCCACCCGAATCGACCCGGCGACCGGACGAACCAGACCCAGCAGCGCCTTCAGCAGCGTGCTTTTGCCCGCACCATTGGAGCCGAGGACCGCGACGAACTCTCCGGGAATGACCTCGAGCGAGATGTCGTTCAGAATCGCTCGTCCAGCCAGCACAACCATCACGTGGTCGAGCTGAGCCGCCGGCACGTCGGGGTGAGCCAAGCGGCTGGCTTCCGGCGGCTCGACGACGCCTGTCATCGGCCGCGCCGCGCGCGTAGGTCCATCGATATGCTGGTCAGCTTGATTTCCGATTCCCGCAGCAGCGGCCGTTCGAAAGCTGGCGTTCAAGGTGCTTTCGCCATGCCGATTGCGTACTTGATATTGAGCGGAGTGTAGTTGAACAGCTGCACTCGAGAGACCGTGCCGCCAATGTGACGGGCTGCTGCAGGTCTGAACGTGGTTGCCGACCTGGCCGGCGATGCCGGCGCCAGGGTTGTCGCCGCCGACGGCTCTTACAGAGCGGGGCAGTTCGTGCCGATCTCGGCGTCACCGCGGCCGACAGCTCGCGCCGAGCGGGCAGCGGCTGGCACAGTTTGTGCCGCACGAGTTGCTGACATGCTCTCCGGTGGGCTCACGGACTCACGGTTGCCGGAATCTCCTACGGAAGATACCGCCCTGCAGGCACCCTACGTGTGGCGCGAAGGATGCGCCGGCGGATGGGGAGGGGAAGTGTGCGTCAGCGGATCGCGCGCCGCGGCCGGCGCATACGGCTAGGCAGAGTGCCCAATGGACGGGCGGCCCGCTGTGGCAATTTGGCCGTGGTCCGGGCCCGCGCGCCCGTTTACAGTGGATTGAAGATGGCACGCGTTCTTCCGTCTTATCAAGCCGGCAAGCGTGACTTGCGTCTCGACGTCCTGCGTGGCGCGGCCATCGTGGCCATGGTCATCGACCATATTGGCGGCGACCGGTCCTGGCTCTATGCGCTCACGGGCGGCGATCGTTTCTACGTATCCGCGGCTGAGGTCTTCGTATCGTTATCCGGCTTCGTAGCCGGGTTGGTCTACACCGGCCTGGCCGCACGCATGGGCCTGGGAGCGGCCCTCATGAAGTTCTTGCGCAGGGCGCTGGTCCTCTACGTTTGGACCGTCGCGCTGACCCTCGCGCTGCCGCTCATCGCCTCCAAGCTGGGCCTCGGCTGGGACGACCCCCTGGCTGGCACGTCCGAGGTCAGCGACGCGGTGAGCGTGCTGACACTGCACAGCACCTACCACCTCACCGACGTCCTGCTCATGTACGTCTTCCTGTTCGGCTTCGGCGGGCTGGCGCTGGCGTTGATCGTGGAGCGCCGCACCGCCCTGTTGCTGGGGCTGTCGTGGGGCGCCTGGCTGGCCTGGCAGCTGTGGCCTCAATACGTGCAGTGGCCATGGTTCGTCAATGGCATGGGGACCTTCAGTCTCACCGCCTGGCAGGTCCTGTTTTTCACCGGACTGGCTTTGGGCGCCCATCGCCATTGGGCTGCCCGGCAGCTGCGCCGTTTCCCCCCGCGGGCCTACCTGGTATGTGGCGGCCTGGGCCTGGCTGCCTCCGTGGCGCTCTTTTGGCGGGAGCTCGAGGTGCTGCAATGGGTGGCGCCCAGCGCCGATCCACAAGTGCTGGCCGCGTATCTGTTTTCCAAGGCCGATCTCGCGCCGGGACGTTTGGTGGTGCTGGCCTTCGGGCTGGCATTCCTCTTCAGCCTGCTCACGTTGGCCTGGCGGCGGATCGCTGCTTGGGCGGGCTGGCTGCTCATCCCACTCGGCCAGCATGCGCTCAGCGCCTACGCCCTGCACCTGCTGGTCGTGGCCGGCTTGACCGGTCTGGCTAACGCTGTATTTGGTGAGGCCGGCCGGGGCATCTGGCAAAACACCGTCCTGCAGCTGACCGGCGTCGCCATGTTGTGGCTGGCCATCCAGGGGCTCGTCGTCGCGCAGGACGCTATCCGCGGCCATTCTCCATGGGGCAAGGGTGTGCCCGTCGCTCGTCCGCGCGCCGGGCCGGCATACACATCGGTCCGGGACGCCGCCTGAGCGGATCGGTCATAGTGTCGTGATCCTAGGGGGATCGGCACCGTCCTAGGCAGTCTCTGAACGATTGCTTTTGAGTAGATCCCCCGATTGTCAGCCGCGGCCGGCGCCGTTACGATGGCCCGAATGACGTCACTCGCGGGCGACCTGGTCGTCGCCGGCACGCGCGAGGTCGCTCCGGTCGAAGAGCGTGCGGGGTCAGGTCTTGATGAGCGGCGACCCAAAGGCCTTCGTGGACTGTTGCGCGGGCTTCTTCGATCGAAGCGCGCTGCGCCGGTCGATCTGCAGTCGGCCGCCGAAACGCTGAGCCTGGAGAGCCTCAAGACCGAGCTGCGGGTGACAGAGCAGGAGATCGCGGACAGTCTGGCCCATCTGGCAGGGCTGGAATCCGGAGAGCGCGAGGCCCTGGCGCGGCGAGACAAGCTGGCGCTCGACGTTGCCTGGGAAGGACGCGAGGCGGAGTGCGCCAGGCTGGAGCAGTTGGAGGAGCGCCGCAAGGTCATCCAGGCGGCATTGGAGGGGCGCTTCCAGCCGCGTGTGTCCGCCTGGGCCGAGCGTGCGCGTGAAACCGTGCGGCAATGGCGAGATGAGGATCGGACGCAGGTCGAGGCCATCGTGGAACACTGCCGAGCGGCGGAGCGGCTTGCCTGGCTTGTCATGACGCGCGGCAAGCGCCGCTCCGAGGAGCAGGCCGGCCTGCTGGGGGAGCTCGAAAACCTGCTGCGCCAGGCCGAGCCGATCCCCTTGGCACGCCCTGACGTCGATTGGACGACCGAGCGCATCGTGGTGCGGGACGTGCTCACCCGCGTGGAATCGGTCAAGGAGATTGTCCAGCGCATCGATCTTGACGTCGACGGCTGACGTCGCGGAGGGCCAGGCAGCCGCCCGGCTGCTGCTCGACGATGCCCGCGCAAGGCTGATCAAGGGGCAACCGCCTCGATCGCTCTTCGCCGACCTGGAGAAGCGGGGGCTGCCGCCCAAGCTGGCGGCCTACGTGATCGAGCATGCGCGCCGGGAAGCGGCCGGGATGCTGCGGGCGCGCGCGGCCCGCACGGCCCTGAGCGGGTTCAGCTGGCTTTTGGTCGGTGGGCTGGCCATAGTGGCGACGCACCAGGTAAGCGGCGCATGGCCGGACCACGGGCCAGAGCTGACGATCTGGGGTGTGGTGCTGTGCGGAGGGCTGCGATTGACCGGGGGGCTCCTGCAGCGCTTCGCCTTTTCCCCGGAAAGCGGATCCTCAGGGCGCGAAATGGGGGCGCGGGTGTCGCCGGCGCGGGTTTGGGAGGGGGGCGCTGAGCGACCTTCTGCCCGTGACTACCAGCTCCTGGGCCTGCGCGAAGGGGCTTCGCCGGAGGCCATCAGCAGCGCCTATCGCACCCTGGCCAAGCTGTGGCACCCCGACCGCTTTGCAGATTCGGCGGAGATGCGCTCACGAGCGGCGAAGCGAATGGCGGCGGTTAACGCTGCTCACGAGCGCCTCAGCCGGTCGGTCTAGCCGGCTCGCGAATGGCGCTACGCACCGCCTGCAGCAAGCTCTTCACGTCGAACGGCTTCGCCAGGTCGTGCACGGCCGGTAGAGACGCCAGGTCGCCGGTCAAACCAAGCGCGGAGGACACAATCACGGGTACGCCTTGCATGGTCGGATCGGCTTTGATGCGCCGCAGCGCCTCAGCGCCGACCATCTTGCCGTTCTCGACCAAGTCGAGGATGAGGAGCCGCGGCTGGCAGGCTTTGACGAAGGCGTAGGCGGCGCCGGGATGGTCGGATGTCATCACCTCGTAGCCGTCCTCCACCAGCACCTCCCTGATCAAATCCAGCAGCCGGAGGTCGTCGTCCACCAAGGCTATGCGGGCAGTTGTCGTAGCCACCTTCGCTTTGACACTAACGTTAGCCCGCTCGTTTTCTCACATTCGAGCCTGGCGTAGCCCAACGCACCTAGGACTTTACCCGCGGTGCGGCCTAGGTGTTCTAAGCAACCAAACGTCTATTGTGGCCTAGCGGAGTAGTGATTCCTACGCTAGCCGCGAGTGCGTACCCGTAGTAGGCTGCAGGCAGGATCCCTGAGGAGGCTACGTCGAACGCTTTTTGGAATAGGAGTGCCTGCACGGCAGCGTGGGGAGCTGATGCATTCGAAGAGGCGCACATGGGCGCATGGCAAGCCTAGCCGAACGGGAAACTGCTTCAGAGAGTAGTCGAGCATGTCGCGCTAGTTCGAAGCCGGTGGCGAACATTCTTTCCAGCAACCCATCAGCTCGCCAAGAACCTGTCAACACCTGGGAATGGGAACCTTGGATGCGCCTCTTCGCCGTCCTGCAGCAGCGACGCTCCTGGAGCGAGTTCTGCGCGGTATTGGGCGCGAATCTGCAGCAGCTCACAGGGGCCGAGCGGATCTGCCTGGTCAGGCAGGACTACGAGGGCAGGCGGACGGCGACGCAACTGATTGGGCCTCCCATGCTGCTGCCTGCCGACCTGCCGGAACGCGTCGGTGAGGTGCGGGTGGCCGACGCGGTCAGCTCGGTGATGCTGCACGACGGCGCCCTGGACTCGACCTGGATACTGTTTCATGAGCCGGGCAGGTGGAACCTCGCGATCATTCTGCCCGCCATCGCGCCAGGTCTGGGCAGGATAACCGCCAACGTGTTCGGTTTCGACGGGATGCGCGTGGCCATTCGACATGAGTTGAATGGTGGGGGCGAGGCGTTGGCCGCGATGCGCCGTTCCGGCAAGAAGATGCTGGGCGTCCTGCTCCGGGCGGCGACGGCCGCCGCCGATGGACCTCAGTCGGTGTTTCTCAGCCGCGAAAGCGGTCGCTACCTTACAGCCTGGATAGGTGCCCAGGGAGAGTTGGCCACTGCACCCGCCGGGGATGAAGTCGACGACGCGCTGGGCGCCGAGAGACGCCAGGGACGCGCCATTCGTCTGGCCGGGAGCGCGGCGCGAGCGTTGGCTCGGCAGGTGGAGGCCGCGGAGGGCTGCAGCTTCTATTTCGAGCCCATCGACAGCCCGGGCTACGTCAGCGGGCTGTTGGGCTTGGCGGTGGGCACTGAAATGGGTAAGCCGACCTTCACCGCCCGGCCATTGACCATTGGGGACGACCTGGCCAGGCCGCAGCGAATCAGCGCTAGGACAGCGCAGGCGCTGCAGGCCCTCACCTGTTTGCGCATGGTGCGAGCGGAAGCCGCCTCGCTCTTGCACTTGGCGAGCGCCTACCAGGACGGCTACTCATTCGGCGTGAGAGAGGAGCGGGAGAACCTGGGCATCGACCTGCACGATTCGGTGCTGCAGGATCTGTCCTACATCCACCTGCAGCTTGGACGGCTGGAGCAGCGGATGAGCCGCGAGGACCCCGCCGCCCGCACCATCCTCGATCAAACGACGTCCATGATTGCGACCGCGTCTCGCGAGACGCGTGAGCTCGCTATTGGACTGACCCAGACCTATGAATCGCTCGATCTCGCGGCGTTGTGCCAGCCGGTCGTCGAGCGCTTTCGCGGGCGCTTCGAAGGCGACGTACGGTTTTTGGTTGTGGGGGTCAAGCGAGAATCGCCCCTGCGCCCCAACGGCCAGATCGTGCGCATCCTGCAAGAGCTGCTGAGCAACGTGCTGAAGCACGCGGCGGCCTCTTCAGTCGACGTAGAGCTGAGGTGGTCAGGCTCCAGCGTGCAGCTGACCGTGGCCGACAACGGCCGCGGCTTTGCCCTGGAGGATCGGCCGCCGACGCATCTCGGCCTGCGTGGTATTCAGCGGCGAGTGGAGCGCCTGGACGCGCAGCTGGACATCGACAGCGAAGTCGGCCGCGGGACGACCGTGCGCGTGGAGGTGCCGATTGACTGACGGCCGGAGCCGAGCGGGCGCGCTGGCCGGGCCCGCGGACCACGCGGGCAGCTCCCTCGCAGCATACCGGCCAAGCGTACGGCCAAATCCGTTCGCGGCAAACGAGCCCCAATTCCAGAGCTCAGGCAACCGCCGCCTGCAGCGCGCGCCCGCATGCGGAGGATCCCCACGGGCGGGATACCCGACCCTACTCTGCACACGTGCTTGCCGGTGGCCCAGATTACGACCTCTTAGCAGCGACAACCAGGGCTGCGATTGGCGCTGGCGGGGTGGCAATCCTGCGGCAACCGCCCAGGGCCCGGTGTCCGAGCTCAGAAAGGCCCTGAGCCAAGAAGAGCCTGCTCCCCAGTGCTGCGGTGCGCGGCGATTTTAGCCGTCTGGATGGCGGGTGGCATATACCATGTGGATCCCACCTACGCGGGCCATTGCGGATCGGTTTGCATCGATCTCGACGTCAAAGCCCTGACCGCCAAGCAAACCGTTGACAACTTCCACCCGACCGTCCACGTCGTGCACTTCCAGAACAACCTGGCGAATCTTCTTCCAGTCCGCATCATCGACGCCGCGCAGCACGTCGAGCTCGGCGCCTTCGACATCCACTTTCAAGAGGTCGACGTGCTGGATGTCATGCTCGCGCATGACGCTCGATATCGTCCGCAACTGGCAACGATGCTTCTGCAGCGCTCTGTTTCGGCGAGCGCGGACTGCGAGCCACCAGACGGCAGCAAGCGCCAGCTCTGCCTGACGCAGAACCGCTATCTTCAGGCTGGCAAGCAGTAGCCGAGTAGCCCAGCGCGGGATTGCCCCTGCTCCACCGACATCCGATACGAGGGCGGCAAAGAGTGTGAGGGCAGGAGTGTTTGGCTGCACCGCTCCCATGACGTCGTCCCGACGGCTGCTTGTCCAGACCGTCATGAAGGGATTGAAGTCGAAGATGGCCTCTTTCTCACAGTCGGCGAGGCCGAAGTTCGCGAGCGTAACTTGCGAGTCGCCCTGATGCGCCCGCACGTTCTGCTGCAGCACATCGAACACGGCGGGGATGGGCTCGAAGGCAAACAACTGCAGCCGCTGCCGCTGGCTGAGTGCGCGGATGGCAAACAGGCCGATGTTGGCGCCAACGTCCATTACACAGTCGCCGTCCGAAATGGTCACGCCGTGTTGGCCGTAGACATTCTCTCGGAAGATCTCGTGGTACAGGCACTTCGTTTCTAGCGGGCTGACGGCTTGAATGCGCAGTCCGTTGGGCAAATCGAAGGGCCGTGCGTGCAGGCTGTCAACAACAGGTGACATCGACCAGGCTCCTACCGATCATGTCGGCCGGTGGCTTGATTCCAAGCAGCTCGAGGACCGTCGGCGCGACGTCATACAGACTCGCCCCAGTGAGTGACTTGGTGGTTCCACCGTCGGTCGTCCGCAGGATGATCAGCCCGTCCATGGCATGATTGGCATCATCCGGACCCGTGTCGTTGTCGAAGGTGTAGACTTGGCCGGATCCGACCGTGCCCACTGATCGCCAGCTCAGGTCATCGAACAACACTGTCAGGTCGGGCGCGACGCCCTGAAGCTCCCGGTAGATCTCGTCGGGCCGGTACACGCACGTGGCCATGGGCCGGCCGAGATGGTCGGGCAGCTGTAACAGCTTGCCGCGCAGCTCTTCGGCGAAGGTGTCATAGGCCTGGGGCTTCAGCGCGCCGAGCGGCTCTCGCCCGGCCAGATTGAAGAACACCCGGGCGTAGTAGCCGCCCTCGCCCCAGGCTCGCGTGCGCTCCCAATCGACGCCGGCTTGGCTCAGCGGCATGCCATGTTCCGGTTGCGACTTCAGCGTCAGGTAGCCTTCACGCAGCAGCCATTCGTTGATGCACACCCCGCCTTTCATGACTTTGGCGCCGTGATCTGACGCTACGAGCACGTGAACGTCTTCCGGCATGTCCTGGAGAAGCAGGTCGATCTCAGCGTCGAGATGGCGGTAGTAGTCGAGGATGCAGTGCTCGTAGGGGTTGCCGGCCCGGTAACGGGCGTGCTCCGGATCCATCGCGGCCCAGAATCCGTGGTGGATGCGGTCCGGCCCGATCTCGTGCAGCATGAGGAAGTCCCAGGGCTGCTGTTTGGCGAGTGCACGCGCCACGCTGAAGCGGTCCGTCGTCATGCAGAAGATCTGGTCCAGGATCTTCCGCTTGTCGTCCGTTCGGAATTCCTCGACGTCGAAGCGGTACTCGGGAGCGACGCTGTCGACCATCGAGCGGAGCTCTGGCGGCCAGGTATATTCGGCCTGCTTGTCTGGCGTGAGGAAGTCGGCGACGAACAGCGTGCGCTCAACTCGAGGGGGCGGATAGGTGCCCGGCACGCCGATCACTATCGAGTGCTTGCCGGCCCTCGCCAGGATATCCCACACGCGTTCGTGCTTGACATGCCGTGAAGTGGCCACGGCCATGCCGTCGTAGCCGTGGTCCTTGCGATTGCGAAAGCCGTAGATGCCCAGCTGGCCCGGATCCTTGCTCGAGAGCATGCAGCTCCAGGCCGGCACGGTGATGGGCGGCACGCACGAGCGCAGCGGACCGTATCCTCCCTGTGTCATCAACGAGCGCAGGGCGGGCAGCTGGTCAGGCCAGCGGTCGAACACAAGCTGCGGTGCGAGGCAATCGAGACCCAGCAGGAGAACGCGACTCATCTGTACTTTGCTTTCACCGCTTCGCCGAGCGGTCCAGCCCTATGAGACAGTGCTGGCCAGGGAGATGCGCCAGGGCGTTGTTCGACCAGCGCTTGGAGGCTAGGCCGGGCCCCTCCCTCCAGCGCTGGAAATACACCTGGTTATCTATCTCGCAAAAGCGGTTGGCGTAGCCGATCAAAAAGGCCTCGAACGGCTCTACGAGCGCGAGAACGGGCTCTCGTTGGTCAACGGGCACTTCGCTGATCGACCAGCTGGCCAAGAAGAGACTTCGGCCTGCACTCGCCTCCAACTCGGCGACTACACCGTCGACGGACGAGACCAGCCGAATGCCGGCTCCAGCCTTCTGGCTGAGCGGCAGCCCAAGCCGCTTCAAATAGAACCGCTGCAGGGCGCTGAATTCGGGTAGGTCGAGGATCAGGTAGCTTCCGGTGAACCCGAGCCGGTAGGCGAGGCAGCACATGGCGCCATATCCGCCTCCGAATTCGAAGATGACGTCGAAGTCGCCGCTGGCCGCACCACATGCAGGTGCCGGTCCACAGGGCGAGCATGCGCTGCAGTTCACGCCGCACCGCCGGCAGGCGCATAGTCGGTCCAGAAGTTTTTTTGACCTTGGCGCATCTCCAGCACCAGGAAGGCGAAGGCGATCATCGTCAGGGTCACGTGGT
>JAJPGV010000008.1 GCA_021325635.1 Chloroflexota bacterium | reverse complement strand
TCAGTGATCGGCCCGCACTCACCGTCCCCGCGATGAGGGGACTGAAACGCTAACGAAATCACTGGCAAGCGGGCGAAGTCCGATGGACCCGCACTCACCGTCCCCGCGATGAGGGGACTGAAACGCTCGACGAGCGACCAGATCAGGGCGGCCACATCAGCAACCCGCACTCACCGTCCCCGCGATGAGGGGACTGAAACGGCAGCCGGGCACAGGCTATCAGGAGATCGGCGCGGTTACCCGCACTCACCGTCCCCGCGATGAGGGGACTGAAACTCGGCCGGAACACGGGCACTTCGGGCTGCACCCGGCCGGCCCGCACTCACCGTCCCCGCGATGAGGGGACTGAAACCCCAAAAGGTGTTCGGCCGGCGGAAAGAGATTGCGCAGCCCCGCACTCACCGTCCCCGCGATGAGGGGACTGAAACCCACGAGCTGTACCAGCACCCGGCATCGCCGGTGATCCGACCCGCACTCACCGTCCCCGCGATGAGGGGACTGAAACGTCTATGGCTGGGGCACCAGCGGCGGCGGCCCCGGCGGCGGCCCGCACTCACCGTCCCCGCGATGAGGGGACTGAAACTCAACCACCTGACGGGTCAGGCTGCTGTCGATCTGGTGGGCCTGGGCAGGGAAGATCATTTCCCCTTCCACGATGTCCCCCAGCCCGCACTCACCGTCCCCGCGATGAGGGGACTGAAACTGACAGTGTCGACGATACGCGGCAGGTACGGCTTGAGAACCCGCACTCACCGTCCCCGCGATGAGGGGACTGAAACACCCCCGACCCGAGATTTTGCAGACGATCCTGGCGCAGACCCGCACTCACCGTCCCCGCGATGAGGGGACTGAAACGCAGATCGCCCGGCTCCAGGTCGCCGACGGCCGCGAGGACCCGCACTCACCGTCCCCGCGATGAGGGGACTGAAACGGGATGCCGGGGACGCCTTTGACGGGCTGGATACCAAAGCCCGCACTCACCGTCCCCGCGATGAGGGGACTGAAACTAGTTGCTCATTATCGAATTTCCGCCGGGCGAGTGGTGCCCGCACTCACCGTCCCCGCGATGAGGGGACTGAAACTAGTTGTCAGTTGGCGCTGGACTATCCGGGGCCGTGGTGCCCGCACTCACCGTCCCCGCGATGAGGGGACTGAAACAGCCGCAACACGGTTGCCAAAACGGCTACTGGACGCCTGCCCGCACTCACCGTCCCCGCGATGAGGGGACTGAAACTTAACGCCACCGTGGGCCGAGGAGTCGGGCTCACGATGGTGCCCGCACTCACCGTCCCCGCGATGAGGGGACTGAAACCTGGCAACACGGCTACGGAAATATCGTCGGTGGAGATTACCCGCACTCACCGTCCCCGCGATGAGGGGACTGAAACCCCGAGGTTCGCACGTGGGTTCATGAGCGCGCTGAGGCCCGCACTCACCGTCCCCGCGATGAGGGGACTGAAACGACGTCATCGCCGTCGGCGGTGGGCGCGTCATGACACGCCCGCACTCACCGTCCCCGCGATGAGGGGACTGAAACGGTACTGCGTGCCGGTGTAGTTTTCACAGAACTCGAACCCCGCACTCACCGTCCCCGCCATGAGGGGACTGAAACCCTGGCCTAGCATCTTGCGGCCCAGCAGTGTCCGTGCGCCCGCACTCACCGTCCCCGCCATGAGGGGACTGAAACGCCCCAGCTGTTTCCCCGTCCGGGCGTCCACCGCCAACCCCCGCACTCACCGTCCCCGCCATGAGGGGACTGAAACCCGCTATTCGTAGTGCCGGCGAGCGGGTCGAAATGCCCGCACTCACCGTCCCCGCCATGAGGGGACTGAAACAGTGCCACAATCACGACTCCGCGCCCTGACGGGATCCCGCACTCACCGTCCCCGCCATGAGGGGACTGAAACATCAAGACCGGCCTCGCCAGCCAATGGGACGGCACCCCGGCCCGCACTCACCGTCCCCGCCATGAGGGGACTGAAACACGGTCACGACGATCTGCAGGATGGCCCCGAACACGCTGCCCGCACTCACCGTCCCCGCCATGAGGGGACTGAAACAACTCCTTCGGGTATGGTGCGCCGAGCGCGCTGTATGCCCCCGCACTCACCGTCCCCGCCATGAGGGGACTGAAACACATGTCCATCACGTATTGCGCTACCGCGTCAGGCTTGCCCCGCACTCACCGTCCCCGCCATGAGGGGACTGAAACAGCGCCGGAACGACAGGGCCAGAGTCGGCAGGTCAAGCCCGGCCCGCACTCACCGTCCCCGCCATGAGGGGACTGAAACACGATCCTGAAGAACACCGCGGACAGCGATCACCGCCTCCCGCACTCACCGTCCCCGCCATGAGGGGACTGAAACCCTCAGCGTCAACCGCGAATGCCCTCAGAGCGCCTGCCCTCCCGCACTCACCGTCCCCGCCATGAGGGGACTGAAACAATTGCTCGGCATGGGCGTCGTGCAGCAGGCGATCACTGCCCGCACTCACCGTCCCCGCCATGAGGGGACTGAAACGACCCAAGGGCTGCTGGCGGCAGAGCTTGATACGCAGCTCCCGCACTCACCGTCCCCGCCATGAGGGGACTGAAACAGATATGGCCGTCGCCGTCCTGCGCCGAGCGAGGCTCTACCCGCACTCACCGTCCCCGCCATGAGGGGACTGAAACTACAACGAAGTCTTCGTGAGCCCGCTCATCATGAGCTCGACCCGCACTCACCGTCCCCGCCATGAGGGGACTGAAACTGACGGAAGCACGATGAAGACGGCAGGGATTTCTAATCCTATCCCGCACTCACCGTCCCCGCCATAAGGGGACTGAAACGGCAATCGGAATGTGCTTGTGAATGGGAACCTGCTCTGGACCCGCACTCACCGTCCCCGCCATGAGGGGACTGAAACCCAGGGACGCCGCCAGGGCCGCCGCCTGGTACGCCGCCGCCCGCACTCACCGTCCCCGCCATGAGGGGACTGAAACCGCGCTTGGGCTTGGTTACGCGGATGTAGTAGTCATGGCCCGCACTCACCGTCCCCGCCATGAGGGGACTGAAACTGTCGGGGATCGAGTCGTAAAAGCCGACGATCTGCTGTATACCGCACTCTCCGTCCCCGCGACGAGGGGACTGAAATAGCGGGAGCATCTGCGAGAGCTCGAAAAAAGGCCGCCATGGCCAACCCGTACTTACCATCCCCGCGATGAGGGCCTGAATCCCTGGCAGAGCATGACGGCCGGTAGAAGGTCGTCAGCTGCAACGAGGCGGCCCGACGGCGGCCCGGCGAATGCGCGATTAGAGCCGAATGAGGGCACGACTGCACGGTGGGGCAGAGGCTGCCCCACCGTGCTGGCTAGCTGCGCAGGAAGGTTTTGCCGCCGGGCTCGATGACCTTGTCGATGCGGATGAGGACGATGATGCCGCGGTTGTCGGGGTCTTTGGCCAGCTCGGGGGCGATGGTCTTGCTGCGGATCTCATCGCGCAGGGGGCCGCTCTCGAGCAGCTCGGCTTCACCGAAGAAGCGGATCATGGCCGGGGTGTTCTGGCGGTTGTAGTACTGGATGGCGATGTGCTTGTTCTCTTGCAGATGCTGCAGGTGCACCCCGTGGGTGCGCTCCAGGTAGGCCAGGTGGTCGCGGTCCCAGACCATGACGCTGCCCTTGAGGCCGATGTCCACGTTGCCCTTGGCGTCGGCGGTGGCGACGACGCAGGGCGTATGCTGGGCGAGCGCTTCGTGCAGCTGCTCGGTGTACTTGGTTAGGTCGATCGCGTTTTCGACGGCGGCTTCAGCCAATGTTTCCTCCTGAGTTGACGACTGCTTCTTGGGATTCGTTGATGTCGGTCATATTGTCGCTCTCCGGCAAAATCGCCGGCTCGGCCGGTCTCGACAGGTCCACCACGCCGAGGTTGAACAGCCCGGCCATCTGATCCGGGTCCAGGCTGGCCAGCAAGCTGTCGAGCCGGTTCAGAAAGGGCATGCTCGCTCCGCTTTCATGAGCCAGCAGCAGCGCGGCTTGGATGTCCTCGCGGGCGGCGGCGATGCCAACACGGCCCCATTCCTCCAGCGCGCGATTGGATCCGCTGGCGTGCAGCACGGCATCGCGGATGGGCGACGGATCGGCGCCGCAGGCGCGGGCCAGGCTGAATGCGTCGTGGATGGCCAGCACGTTGGCCCAGCGCAGCAGATCGTTGACGGTGCGGGCAATCTGGCCGGAGCCCGCTTCGCCCACGACGACCAGGCGGCCCAGCGCTTCGAACAGCGGGCGGCAGCTCCCAATGGCGGCCTGGCTGCCGGCCGCGAACACCACCGCTCGTCCGGCCAGGATGGCGTCGTCGCCCCCGTCGAGCGGCGCGTCGAGCAGGGCAATGCCTTTCTGCGAGGCAGCGTCCGCCAGCCGCTGCACGCGCCGCGGCTCCAGCGCGCCTATCAGGATGATGGTGCGCAGCGCGGCCAGTCCTTCGAAGGTCAGCAGCTCTTCCAGGAGCGCGGCCGCCTCCTCGCCGTCGGGGGCCACAATCTCTACCTCGCACTCCTGCGCCAGCCGTTCGGCCGTGCCGACGGTGCGCAGGCCGGAGGTCGCGGCGGTGCGCACGTCGTCGTCGAAACCCAACACGCGGATGCCGGCCGCGCGGAGCCGCTGGCCCACTGCGCGGCCGCGCGAGGCGAGGCCGGCGACGCCCACCTTGAGGGGGCTCGTGTTCGCGATGGTGGATGTGAGATCTATAACGTGACACTCCTGCCGGCCAGCCGCCGGCCCGATGGCCAAATTCTAAGGGCGCGCGGCACTTACTTGCGTTCGTTCAGGACGAGCAGCACCGAGAGGGTCGAGGCAAGCCGGGCCCGGCAGGCGGACACGTCGCGAAGCACCTCGGGCAGGGCTCGCCAGGCGGACGGACGGCTTGGCAGGCGTAGGCTGCCCAGAACGGCTCGAGCGCCTGACGCAAATGCCTGGCGAGAGCCTTCGGCCGCCTGCCCCGCTGGGGCGAGGATGGCCCGCAGCAGGAGGCATGGGACGCCGCACGATTCCGCCGCGCGGGCCAGCCAGAAGCCGTGATCGTCGAATGCGTGGACTACCGGCAGGCGCTGTCCGTTGAGGGCCGAGCCTTCGGATTGAGCAAGGGTGTACAGGCCGCCGTGGACTACTCCCGGCGCTTGGTAGGGCGGGAGGTCCAGGTAGACGTCGGGTGAGCCAAACACGCGGTTGGCCAGCAGCAGGTCGGCCGTTTGCAGGCGGCGATCGGCCGCCGCGGCGAAACCGGCCGAAATGACCATACGGTAGCGGGCAGTGCCCAGGGCTTGGCGGAGCCTCGTCTCCGCTCGATCCCGCCGCGACCCCAGCACCAGGCGCCGATAGCCATGGCTCACCGGGACGCCCGGCAAAGCCTGGTTGCTTGGTGCGACCAGCAGTATCATGAGGTGCGAAGGGGATGGTAGCAGCGCACCAGCCGGCGGCCGTATGAGCGTATCCTCACCACCGCCGCTCGACTTCCTGGGACTGCGGGATCTGCTCTCGCCTGAGGAGCGGATGGTCGCCGACGCCGTCCGCCGCCTGGTCGACGAGCGGGTGATTCCGGTCATAGGCCAGCACTTCGAGCGCGGCACCTCTCTGCTGGAGGTGGTTCCCGAGATGGCCGGCATGGGCCTGTTCGGGATGCACCTGCAGGGCTACGGCTGCGCGGGCATGAGCAGCACCGCCTACGGGCTGGTGTGCCAGGAGCTGGAGCGCGGCGACAGCGGCGTCCGCAGCTTCTGCTCGGTGCAGGGCAGCCTGGTGATGTTCCCCATCCGGGCGTTCGGATCCGAGGAGCAGAAGCTGCGCTGGCTGCCGAAGATGGCTGCCGGCGAGGTCATCGGCTGCTTCGGGCTGACCGAGCCGGACTTCGGATCGAACCCGGCGGGGATGCTTACCACCGCCCGCAAGGACGGCGGCTCGTACGTCATCAACGGGCGCAAGCGCTGGATTACGAACGGGACGATCGCCGACGTGGCGCTGGTATGGGCCAAGCTCGATGGCAAGATCCGCGGTTTCCTGGTGGAGAAGGGGGCGCCCGGCTTCACGTCCTACGAGATCGAGCACAAGATGTCGCTGCGGGCGTCGATTACGGCGGAGCTGATCTTCGAAGATTGCCGTGTGCCGGAGGACAGCATGCTGCCGGACGTGGAGGGTTTGCGCGGCCCGCTGGGCAGCCTGAACGAGGCGCGGTTCGGCATCTTGTGGGGCGCGCTGGGCGCGGCAGCCGCGTGTTACGAAGCGGCGCTCGACTACGCCACCAACCGGGTGCAGTTTTCGCGACCAATCGCCGGCTACCAGCTCACGCAGGAGAAGCTGGTGCAGATGCTGACAGAAATCAGCAAGGGACAGCTCCTGGCCTACCGGCTGGCGCAGCTCAAGGAGGCCGGCAGGTGCACGCCGGCGCAGATCAGCATGGGCAAGATGAATAACGTGCGGCAGGCTCTGGAGGTGGCGCGCACGGCTCGGAGCATCCTGGGGGCCAACGGCATCACCCTGGACTACCCGGTCATCCGGCACCTGCTGAACCTCGAGACGGTGTACACCTACGAGGGCACGAACGAGATCCACCTGCTCACGCTGGGCCGCGAGATCACGGGGATATCAGCCTTCGAGTAAGCGGCGGGCGCCGACGGTGCTGGCCGCGGCGCTGGCGTTCCTGTTCGCCAGCGCCGCGGCCGCGGGCAAGGGCAGCTCGCGGGGGTCAGTCGGGCAGGAGGCGCCAGAAGACTTCGTTGGAGAGGAGGCGGCCTTTGCGGGTGAGGCGGGCGTGGGATCGTTCGAGGTCAATGAGGCCGGCGTCGAGGCAGGGGGCGAGCGTGGCGACCTGACCGGGAGTGAGTTCGGCGCCTTCGTTCAGACGCAGCGCCAGGATGGTGGTCTCGGCCGCGGCGAGCTCGCTCTCGATGGGCTCGCTGTCGACGACGGGAGATGATCCCGCCAGCACGGCGTCGCAGTACACGTTGGGCCGCTTTTCGTTGGCGTAGCGCCGGGCCTCGAAGTAGGAATGAGCGCCAGCGCCAATTCCGAGGTAGCCGGTGTTGCGCCAGTAGGCCAGGTTATGGCGGCAGCGAAAGCGCTCGCCGCGGGACCAGTTGGAGATCTCGTACTGTTCGTAGCCCGCGCCGGCGAGGAGGTCTTCGGCCAGCTCGTACATAGCCGCCATGAGGTCCTCGTCCTGGTGAGGCAGCTCGCCGCGCGCCACCTGGCGTCCCAGCGGCAGGTGATCGTAGATGGTAAGGCCGTAGAGGGACAGGTGGTCCGGCGCCAGGTCGAGCGCCCGCTGGAGCGTCCGTCGCCAGGTGGCGAGGGTCTGGCCAGGCAGGCCGTACATGAAGTCCAGGCTCAGGTTGTCGAAGCCGGCGCGGCGGGCACCGTGCAGCGCCTCCTCGGCCTCGCGTGCGCTGTGGCGGCGTGTGAGCACGGCCAGCTCGGACGCGTGGAAGCTTTGGACGCCGAAACTGACGCGGTTGACGCCGACCTGACGCGCGGCGCCGAAGTAGGCCTGGTCCAGCGCCCCCGGGTTGGCCTCGATGCTGATCTCGGCGCTCTGGTCCACGGCGAAGCGGGCGCGCGCAGCCTCGATGACGAGTGCGAGCTGCTGCGCTGAGAGCAGGGATGGGGTGCCGCCGCCGAAGTTGATGGTCTGCACCGGCAGGCCGGCCGGGTAGCGCTGCATCTCGGCGATCAGGGCGTCGATGTAGCGCGGCAGCAGCGGCTCGATACCGGCGTACGTGTTGAAATCACAGTACGAGCACTTCGTTGTGCAGAAGGGGATGTGGATGTACAGCCCCAGGGGCGGAGTGCAGAGCGAAGAGTGAGGAGTGAAGCGGCCGGCATCGGGTTGCGCGGGCGGACTAGGCTTCATCTATCACTTTCGTTGTTGGTGGACGTAGATGGGTCGAGGCATCCTGCTCATTGCGACGCAGAACGAGCACAAGCTGGAAGAGTATCGCGCTCTCCTCGCAGGCGTGCCTTATGAGCTCCGCTCGCTGAAGGATTTCGGCGTCGATGAGGACGTGGAGGAGCACGGCCGGACGTTCGAGGAGAACGCTCGGCTCAAAGCGGAGCGCTACCGGGACCTCACAGGTGCGCTGACCTTGGCCGACGACTCGGGCTTGGAGGTGGATGCCTTGGGCGGCGAGCCAGGGGTGCATTCGAAGCGCTGGGCGGGCGACGTATCCGACGCGGAGCGGAACGCGAGGCTGCTGGCGCGGCTGTTGGGCGTGCCGGATGGCCGCAGAGGGGCGCGCTTCCGCTGCGTCATCGCGCTGGCTGCTCCGGGCAGACCCACCGAGACGGTTCAAGGCAGCGTGGAGGGCGAGGTCGCGTGGGCGCCCAGCGGCCGCCACGGCTTCGGCTACGACCCGGTGTTCTTCGTTCCCGAGCTTGGCGCCACACTGGGAGATGCACCGCCGGAGGTGAAGAACCGGCTGAGCCATCGCTCGCGAGCCGCGGCAGCCGCTCGCGAGCTGCTGCTGGAAGGCCGACCTTAGGCCGGCAGCGCGCCCCTTCGCGCGAAGGCTGTTGCCCACGGCTGTGGCCTGGCCCCACGCGGACCGGGTTGCGACCGAAGATGGTCCTCGTGGTGGGGACTCAGAGACGGTCGAGGAGCTTGGCGGCGTGCGTGCGCACGGCAGGGTCGGTATCGCCCTTGACGGCACGGGCAAGGCCGCCGGCTGCCGCCGAGCCCCCGCAGACCGCCAGCAGCTCCAACGCCTGGACGCGATCTTCGGGCCGCGCTGAGATTTGCGCGAGACTGGCCAGCAGGCGCGAAGTCTCCGGATTGAAGGTCCAACCGCGCGGCTCGGCAATGGCGCGCAAGCGGGCAAGCAGGGCCCACTGGTCGGCTGAGGGATAGGCGCGGACGAGTGCCTGCTGGAGACGATCGAACACGACCTCCGCAGGCCCGGCCGCGTACGCGGCCAGCAGCCAGTGGCGAAGGGCCAAATCGGCATCGATCAGGGCATCGCCGGCGAGCTGCATGAATTCGGGATCGCCGCGGGCGCATAACCCGGCGGCGGCTTGCTGGAGCCGGTCGCGGGCCAGCCAGGCGTTGGTTACCGCCCGGAACTCGTGGTGGAAGACCAGGGCGAAGGCCAGGAGCTCCGCCGAGCTTGCCTCCGCGAGCTGGTCAATCAGCTCCGCCACGTCGAGCTTGTGCCGCTGCTCGAACGCCCACACCTGGCGCTTGGAGCCGAAGCCGAAGCGAACCTCTCCCACGGCGCCGCGACAATCGGCCAGGATGCGCTCTGCCAGGTCGGATAGCACGGGGGGATGATAGCCGGAGGACATGGGGGCCAGGGGATAGGGTATAGGGATGCGGAGAGAGCGGGGGCGCGCTGCGGCGGGGCGAGGTCCGAGGGCCAAGAAGTCGCTGGGGCAAAACTTCCTGGTCGATCAACAGGTGGTGGACGGCATCATGGAGGCCCTGGACGTGCGGCCCGGCGATCGAGTGCTGGAAATCGGGCCCGGCCACGGCGTGCTGACGCGCCGGCTGGTGCAAGAGGGCGCAGAAGTCGTGGCGGTGGAGCTGGACCTGGACCTGATCTCGGAGCTGGAGACGCTGCCCATCCAGGTGATTCACGGGGACATCTTGAAGGTGGACGTGGGAGCGGTATTTGGGGAAAGGGGTCAGGGGCTGGGTGGCCGGGGTCAGCCCCGGCGACCGGCCCCCAACCTTACCCACCCGGCACTCAGCGCTCGGCAGCCGTATAAGGTCATTGGCAACATTCCGTACTACATCAGCTCGCCACTGCTGAGGCATGTGCTCGAGGCGCAGCCGCGGCCGGAGTCGGTGGTGCTGATGCTCCAGGAAGAGCTGGCCGAGCGGGTGGTGGCTAAGCCAGGCTCGATGAGCCTGCTATCCGTCAGCGTGCAGCTCTATGGGCGGCCGGAGATCGTGCTGCGGGTGCCGGCGAAGGCCTTCCGCCCGGCGCCGAAGGTCGATTCGGCCGTGGTGCGAATCGAGGTGTATCCCGAGCCGCTCATTCCGATGGCGAACCCGGAGCATTTCTTCGCCGTGGCGCGCGCCGGCTTTGCCGAGCGGCGCAAGCAGCTCCACAACGCGCTGCAGCGGAACTGGAAGCCGGCGGGAGCGCACACACGGGCCGCGCTCGATCCTGCCGCGGTGGTCGAAACGCTGCAGTCCGTGGGCATCGATCCCGCTCGGCGGGCGGAGACCCTCACGCTGCGGGAGTGGGCGCTGGTGGCCGAGCAGCTGGCGCCATCCGGTCGCTTGGGAGCATGAGCTTGCGGGGCCTCGATCTGGCCCGGTTCCCGCCCTGAATCGGAGCGCGCTTCCTTCATTCGCTCAAATTCTGTATGCTGTGCCGCATGAATATATCCAGACGCTCATTCGTCACTGGGACTATCGCCTGGACCACGCTCGTGCTCGCGGGCTGCGGACAGGCTTCCGCACCGGCGAGTCCATCGAGCGCGGCCCCTAAGCCTTCGACTGCCGCGTCGACGTCGGCTGAAGCCAAGCCGAGCGCCGGCACCGCTGCGTCGGCCAAGCCAAGCGGCAGCGCGGCGGCTTCGGCGGCAGCTTCGCCCAAGCCCTCGGCACCAGGGACCGCCAATGCGATCAAGGGAGCCTGGGTAGCGATCACCGCCAATCAGATGCTGTGGCCGCTGGCGGCAGATGCCGGATTGTTCGATAAGTACGGCGTGAACTTCAACCTGCAATACGTGCAGGGCAGCGCGACGGCGGTCCAGGCCCTCCTGGCCGGCGACCTGCAGATGGTTGAGGTGGCCGGAAGCGCGGTCGTAGCCGCGCAAGCCGCCAAACAGAGCCTGGTCATGACCATGGGCTTCCTCAACCAGACGGTGTGGCGCATCATGGCCAAGCCGGAGATCACCAGTGTGGACCAGCTCAAGGGCAAGAACATCGCGGTGACCAGGGTCGGCAACGCCGACTACTTTGCGTGGTCGCAGCTGGCCGCCAAGCAGGGCTGGAAGGTGGAGGACTTCAAGTTCCTGAATGCCAACGACGCGCCCGGGCAGGTGACGATGCTGAAGACGGGCAACGCCGATGCGATCGCGCTTTCCCCGCCCAACGAGATCCAGGCCCAGAAGCAGGCTGGCGCCCACCTGCTGCTGGATGAGGCCACCTACAAGATCCCGGAGCAGCAGGTGGGCATGGCGATTTCGCCAGCCTATCTGGCGCAGAACCGAGCGACCGCACTCAACGTATCCAAGGCTTCGATCGAGGCCATGGCGCTGTGGAAGAAGGACCCGGCGAAGGCCAAGGCGGTCATCGGAAAGTACTTGAAGACCGAGGACCAGGAGTACATCGACGACGGTTACAGCGCCTACGGGCCGCTGTGGCCCAATCCGCCGTTCCCTTCCAAGGATGGCTTTACGACCGTTATCTCAGAGGTTGCGGAGCAGACTCCTGCCGCCAAGAGCGTGACGGCGGAGCAGTGCATGGACACCAGCCTGGTCCAGGAGCTGGTAGACAGCGGGTTCGTCAAGCAGATGCTGGGCTGAGCGAGGTCGATTAGCAGAAGGGCGGCCCTCAGGGTCGCCCTTCTTGCTTATGAGCGCGGCTGCTTACAGCTCGTGCAGCCGCAATGCCCGCCGGCCAAGGCGCTCGGCGCCGGTGGCCGTAATGGCCACGGTATCGCCGGCGCGGATGGCGTACTCCACCGTCTCCCCATGCTGGAACACCAGATCGCGCGTACCTTTGGGGAAGACGGCCGGCTTGAGGATGAAGACCATGCCGGCTTCCAGCCGGAGCGATTCGTCCTCCACCGGGCGGTGGCCCCACATCAACGGACGGTCCTCGCCCAGGCCGCGGCCGTGAAGCAGCGCCGCTCCGCCGTCGAAACCCGCGTCCAGCACGTTGGCGATGTAGCGCTGCTGGATGTCCATGAAGCTCACGCCGGGCCGCATGAAGGCGCACAGGTCCTCGAACAGCTTGACCGACGTTTCGAATACCTGCCGGCTCGTGGCATCGAACGGCCCGATGCTGCAGGGCGCCACCACTTGGGCGATGTAGCCGGCCCACTTGGCCTCGATCTCATTGTTGATGATGTCGCCGGCCTTGAGGACGCGGTCCGTGAGCATGCGGTGCGGCCAGGGTGGCTGCTGACCCACGCCCCACAGGATCATGCTGGGAATCTCACCGCCGCCCGCAATCATGGTCTCCACCATGGCGCCGTAAATCTGGCGCTCTGAAACGCCTGGTCGAGCCATGCTCAGCATGCGATCGACAGCGGATTCGGCCAGCGCGGCCGCGCGCCGGACGAAGTCGATCTCCTCCTGGCTCTTGACGGCGCGCGCCTCCTGCATGGTCTGCGTGGCGTCGACGAAGGTGGCATCCGGCAGCTGGCGGCGCAGCGCCTCGAACATGCCCCACACGACCACGCCTTCCGGCGACCTGACCAGGCCCTCCAGGCCGCTGACGCCTATGCGGCCGCGCTGCAGGCCCAGCTCCTGCAGGCGCTCCGCCACCGGCCCTGAAAAGGCGCGGCGCGAAGGCCGCAGGTCCCTCACCCAATCCTGCTGCACCTCCCACCAGGCGATGTCCATCTCGCCGCGGAGCACCGTCGTGACCTCACCTTCGAGCGGGAAGACGGCCGCTGCCTCAGTGGAGTTGCCGCCAACCTGGGTGATGTAGCGCACGTCTGCCTGGAACTGGTCCCAGTGGCTGCTGTTGGGCAGGGCAATGATGGCATCGAGCCGCTGCCGGCGCATAGTCTCGCGCAGCCGGCTCCAGCGCTGATCTCGCTCCGCGGTTGAGAAGACCGGGATGCTGCCCATGGCGTGTTCGCCCACGACGTTCCTCCGTTTCGGATCTTCGGACTCTTGCCTAAGGCAGGGTAACGGATTCGAGGTCCTGCGGCGAGGATGGCCGGCGAAGGGTGCCGGGCGGGCCGCAAGGGTCCCGCGTTAGGCCCAAGGCCGGCGGCCTACCAGCGGCGGCCGCGTTTGCGAGGGCGCGCGGACGTGGCGGCGGCGGCTTGCTGGGCCAGGACCTTTTCGGCGACGCTGACGGCGTCCTTGGCTTCGCCCGTAACCAGGGGATCATGAGTGGGATCGACAACCGACCCGAGCTCGGCGCGGCGCAGCTCGATGATCTCGTCACGCAGCAGCGCGGCCTTCTCGTACTCCAGGTTGCGCGAAGCGTCCTTCATCTGCCGCTCGAGATCTTTGATGAGCCGGGCGATCTCGTCCTTGGGAATGCCTTCGCCGGCCTTGTACGTCGCCTTCTTCTCGGCCACTGCTCGCAGCTGGCCGCCGATGTCGCGAATGGTCTTGGAAATCCCGACGGGATTGATGCCGTGCTCCTCGTTGTAGGCCAGCTGGATCTTGCGGCGGCGGTAGGTCTCGTCGATGGCTCGCCGCATGGAGTTGGTCATGGTGTCGGCGTACATGATCACGCCGGCATTGACGTGGCGCGCCGCTCTGCCGATGGTCTGGATGAGCGACCCCTCGGAGCGCAGGTAGCCTTCCTTGTCGGCGTCGAGGATGGCGACCAGCGAGACCTCCGGCAGGTCCAGACCTTCGCGCAGCAGGTTGATGCCGACGACGACGTCGTATATCCCCAAACGCAGATCGCGCAGGATCTCTACTCGTTCGATGGTCTCGATCTCGGAGTGCAGATAGTGGACCTTGATCGACATCTCCTGCAGGTAGTCGGCCAGGTCTTCGGCCATCTTCTTCGTGAGCGTGGTGACGAGCACGCGCTCGCCGCGATCGATGCGCAGGCGGATCTGGTGGAGGAGGTCGTCGATCTGGTTCTTGATGGGCTTGACCTCGATGGTCGGGTCGACCAGGCCGGTGGGCCGGATGATCTGCTCCACCACCTGCTCCGAGTGCTCGTACTCGTACGGTCCGGGCGTGGCGGAAACGAACACCGCCTGGCCGAGGTGGCGCTCGAACTCTGCGAACTTGAGCGGGCGGTTATCCAGCGCCGACGGCAGCCGGAAGCCGTACTCGACCAGCACTTCCTTGCGCGAGCGGTCCCCGGCGTACATGCCGCCGGCCTGGGGAATGGCGATGTGCGACTCGTCGATGAACATGAGGAAGTCATCGGGCAGGTAGTCGAGCAGGCACCAGGGCTGCTCGCCGGGGGCGCGGCCGGAAAGGTGGCGGGAGTAGTTCTCCACCCCGTTGCAGTAGCCGAACTCCTTCAGCATCTCCAGGTCGAAGTTGGTGCGCTGCTCCAGCCGAGCAGCCTCGAGGACCTTGTCTTCCTCCCGCAGCTGAGCCAGCCGCTCTTGCAGCTCGTCCTCGATGTCGTGGATGGCCCGCAGCAGGTTTTCCTGGGTGGTCACCCAGTGCTTGGCCGGATAGATGTCCACCGCCTCGCGGGCGATCAGGATCTCGCCGGTAAGCGGATCGATCTCCACGATGCGTTCGATCTCGTCGCCGAAGAATTCCACCCGGATGGCGACGTCCTCGTATGAGGGGTAGATGTCCAGGACGTCGCCCCGCACCCGGAAACAGCCGCGGTCGAAGCCGATGTCGTTGCGCTGATACTGGATGTCCAGCAGCAGGCGGAGCACCTTGTCGCGGCGGCGGGTCTCGCCAACTTTGAGGCGAACACTGGTCTCGCCCCAATCGTGCGGTGACCCCAGGCCATAAATGCAGGAGATGCTGGCCACGATGATGACGTCGCGCCGCTCGAAGAGCGACCTGGTGGCCGAGAGCCGCATCTTCTCGATCTGCTCGTTGAGCGACGAGTCCTTCTCGATGTAGGTGTCGGACCGGGGAATGTAGGCCTCGGGCTGATAGTAGTCGTAGTAGCTGACGAAATATTCGACCGCGTTGTCGGGAAAGAAGTCGCGGAACTCGGAGTAGAGCTGGGCGGCCAGGGTCTTGTTGGGCGCGAGCACCAGCGTTGGCCGCTGCACCTCGTGGATGACGCTGGCCATGGTGAAGGTCTTGCCGGAGCCGGTTACGCCCAGCAGGGTCTGGAAATGGTGACCCTGCTTTATGCCCTCGGTCAGGTTGGCGATGGCGCGCGGTTGGTCGCCGGTGGGCAGGAAGTCCGAGACCAGGCGAAAGGGGCGTTCGACCCCGGTATTGGGCATGGGCTAAGGAAGTGTAGCGACGGGCTCCCGCGCATAGCGTGGGGTGGCCGTGCGGCGAGGCTTAGCCCGGAATAGGCCGCTTATCGGGCTGCAGCGCCTTGCCGGCTCGGCGGGCCCGCGAGGTGAGCTCGTCGACCTTCTCGGCAACGCGTCCGCCGACCTGCTCCTTGAGCGCGGCGATCTCCGCCACCTTTCCACCGACCTGCTCTTTGAGCGCGGCCAGCTCCTTGACCGCACCCAGCTCGTTGAGCTGATCCAGCGCCTGCGCGCCGACCTGGTTCAGCGCCGTCTGGGCCAGGCGGGCCAGGTGCACCTGCTCGTTGCGCAGCACCTCGAAGCGGTCCTTGAAGGCGCGAACGGCGGCTGGGACGGTGCGGCCCTCCTTGATGTCCCGGAAGATGCTGCGGGCGGCGCGGGTGGCCAGCTCCTCATGAGCCACGCTGCCGTCAGCGTTGACCGCCCATGTGCCGGTCTCCTTGTACAGCCGGGAGATCTCGGTGTAGAAGCGCGGCAGCGGCAGCTTGGTCTTGAACACGGAGTGGAAGAAGTCGTACATGCCGGGCTCGAGCGTGAGCAGTGTGCCCTGCTCCAGCGCGCGCTCGTAGTCAGGCGTACCTGGGAGCGGGGTGAGGATGGTGAACTGCGGCACCTCGATGCCCAGCCTGCGGTTGACCTCGATGGTCTTGTCGAAGTCGGCCACGTCCCATTCCGGGAAGACGATCTGGGCACCCCAGATCTTGACGCCGATACTGCGCAGGAACTCGATGGCCCGCACGTTCTGCTCGACGGTGCTGCCTTTGTTGACGCGCTTGAGCTCGGCCGGATCGAATGACTCCAGACCCATGAGCACCATGTCCAGGCCGGCCTCGGCGAGCTTCTCGAACACCGCCTGGTGGCGCTTCCGCTTTTCAGCGCTCTTCGGCCACACGTTGTCGGCGCGGATCTGCGCCCAGTAGCGCTTCTTGACTCCCAGACGGAGCAGCTCGCTGGCCAGCTCGTCCGCGCCTTCGATGTCCGAGAAGGCCAGGTCGTCCACGAAGTTGACGTAACCGGATGGCAGGGACGCCACTTCCGCCACGGTGCGGTTGGGGGATTCGACCAGGTATTCGCCCTGGTGGTGGTTCCAGACCGAGCAGAAGCTGCAGCGGAAACGGCAGCCCCGCGCAGTCTCGATGCTGTAGACCTTGGGGTAGAAGAGGAAGAAGTAGTCGTCGCGGAACTCTTCGACCAGGTCGCGCCGCGGCGCCGGACGTTCGTCCATCCGCGCCGACTTGTACTGGAAGTGTGGCGAAATCTTGATCGGATCGACGTTGGCCACGTACCCGCCGTCGGCGTCGCGGTACCAGATGTCGCGAACACCCGCCAGCGAACGCTTCGTGCCCCAGGCGCGCACGATGTTCTGGAAGGGAATCTCGCCGGGGCCACGAACAATGGCCGTTACCTCGGGCGCGTACACGTCGGAGGGACGGAGGCCGATGTGGTGCCCGCCGATGATGATCGGCACGTCTGGTCCGACCAGCTCACGCACCTCGCGAACAAGCCGCTTGACGACGGGCACATCGGCCGTGTACTGGCAGCCGATTCCTACGATGTCGGGCGGGTGCTTCGCTGCTTTGTCACGCCAACCGCCGGGCCTGACGCGATCGTCGTGGATCTGCACGTTCTTGGCCAGGTGCGACACGGCCCCGGCGACGTACTCGATCCCCAGCGGCTCGGTTTGGACCAGGCCCTGGAAGCCCGTGTAATAGCCGTTCTGGGGCACGATGAGCAGGATGTTGTCGACGCAGGGCTTTTCGTTCAGCTCGCGGGTCTGTATGACCGGCAGCGAAAGCGCTGAGCCGGCTGCGGCGGATTTCGGGGTCACCAAATCAGTTGCCTCGATCCGGGCTCACAGTGGAGGCCTTTCGTCGTAGCACAATATGCAACTCCGCCTAGTATGGGGCGTGAACGTCTTTGCCGCAAGTGCGCGGGCGGCGAAGGACGGGTGGTTTCTAGGACTCGGCCGCGTCGTCTTCGAACGTATCGGCGCCTTCGCCCTCCTCTGACATGCCTTCCATCTCACCGTACTCGCCCTCTTCGCCGTACTCCTCGTCCTCGTCCTCCAGCTCGTAGCGCAGAACGGAGTCGCGGGTGTAGGGCCGAACGCCCTCGCCGCCGCCGGCAGTTGGGAACGACACTTTCGAGGCGTTGTCGGGATGCTGGTAGGTCTCCCGAATGATGGCCTTCACCTGGTGGTCATCGATAGACGTGACCGCCGCGGCGTACTCATTGCCGCTGGTAATCAGCGGGAGCAGGCGCAGGGTCAGCTTGGGCTCGAGCTGGCCGATGACCTGATCGCGCAGGTCGCGCATTTCGATGATGCTGCCATTGACGTGCAAGGAGAGCTGATCCCCGGCGGCCATTGGCGCCAGCGTCTCCGCCGAGGCCGTAGTCACCAAGGTCGTGACCGTCGTCTTGCCCGGTTCCTCGATGAACAGCGCGGGGTCGTACTTCTGCTGCACCGGGGGGGTAGCTCCCTCCTCCTTGAGGGTTTGCAGGCGAGCCACGTTCTTCTGGGCGATCGTGTTGGTGGGATCGGCTGCCAGGGCGCGCTCATAGGCGTTGAGCGCGTCCGGGTAGCGGCCGAGCTCGGTCAACGCTTTACCCAGCCGGTTCAGCGCTTCCGCGTCGTTGGGAAACACGCCGATCAGCCGCTCGTTCACCTCGGCGGCTTCCTCCCAGCGGCTCTGGCGGGCCAGGTTGATCGCCTGTTCGGTGTTCAGCCGTCGAAACTTTGCACGTTCCTCAGGAGCAAGCGAAAGGGCGGAAGGATCCTGCATGGCCACGCCCCTACGCCATGAGGGCGCCCTGCAGCGCCCATGGGGTTACACGCTCAACTCGTACCTTCACTTCTTCTCCACGCAAGTCCCGGCCCGCGGTCGGGAAATACATCAGCTTGTTTTGCCGTGTCCGGCCGCGCCACTGCGGCGCCCCGGTGCGATTGACTTTGGAAGCGTCATCTTCCACCAGCACTTCGACCTCTCGCCCCATCAGCCCTTCGTTGATCTCGGACAACACCCGCTCCTGAAGGGCCTCGATTTCTTTCAGGCGGGCTTTCTTGACTTCGGGCATAACGTCGTCGGCCATTGTCCGGGCCGCTTCCGTGCCTGGCCGGACAGAATAGCAGGCCACGTGCACGGTGTCCAACCGCAGATCCTCGAGCATGCGGTAGGTGTTGCGGAACTGATCGTCGGTCTCCCCCGGAAAGCCGACGATGACGTCGGTCGAGATGGATACCTCTGGCACCGTATCCCGGATGCGGGCGATCAGATCGCGGTAATAGCCCGACGTGTAGGTGCGGTGCATGGCCCGCAAGACCTCGTCGTCGCCGGCCTGGCAGGGCACGTGCACGTGCTCGCACACCTTGGGGAGGTCGGCGATTGACTGGATGATGCGCGGCGTTATGTCCGCCGGATAGGAGGTCATGAAACGGATGCGCTTGAGGCCGTCGATATCGTGGATGGCCTCGAAGACGTCGGCCAGGTCCGGCCTGCCCCCGGGGAAATCCTTGCCATACGAGTCCACCGTCTGACCCAGCAGGTTGACCTCCGTCGTTCCCTGGGCGACCAGCTCCCGAACCTCGGCCACGATCTCCTGCACAGGGCGACTTTTCTCCGCTCCGCGGCGATAGGGAACGATGCAGTAGGTGCAGAACTTATCGCAGCCGCGGATGACGTTGACGAACGAAGAGACGCCCATGGAGCGCGGCTTCGCCGCAACCTCCAGCGCGTCCCCCTCGTCGAGGAAGTCCTGGAAGCCCTCGACGTCGGCTGGCTTCAGGAACAGGTCGACGAACGGAAAGCGCTTGGGCAAGGCCGCCACGGTGTCGTCGCCCACCATGCAGCCGGTCAGAATGAGGCGAGCATCGGGACGCTTGCGCTTGACGTTGACCATCTCGCCCAGCTTGCCGATGATGCGATTCTCGGCGTTCTGCCGCACGCTGCAGGAGTTCAGGAAGATCAGGTCGGCTGCTTCGAGGCTGAGGGTGCGCTCATAGCCGCGCGCTTCCAGAATGTTGGCCAGCTCCTCGGAGTCGGCCTTGTTCATCTGGCAGCCAACGGTCCACTCAAAGTACTTGGGCATATCTCAGTCTGTCGAGGCGCTTTCTCTACTTACTTGACGGGCTGTGAATTTGGGCTGTGATGCAACTTCGCCCCGCTTGCCGGCGGGGCGAGAGTGGACCTGAGGGGATTCGAACCCCTGACCTTCTCAATGCCATTGAGACGCGCTCCCAACTGCGCCACAGGCCCGGGCTGGGACGAGAAATGAGTGATGGGAGATGACGCCTGGCGGGTCTCCAATCGCTCCTTGGGTTCCCTTCTGAAACCGGGATAGTGTAGCACGGCACAAGCCCGTCGCGGACGCTTGCTTGTGCGGTGGTGAAGGCCGGTCTACGGACGCCGGACGGCCCCGTTCGTTACGTCGCAATGGTGATCGTAAGTCTGACGCCCGGCTGCGAGGTCGGCTGCCGGCGACAGCCACAAGTGCATCAAAGAGGCTGAGTCGCCGGTCGCTGCATTGAAGAGCGGTGCTGCGTCATCGACGACGGGTTCGCCGGCAGCGTGGGCCTGATAGCCGCGCGTAGTGCTATATAAGGTACCATATATGGCATGAGGAAGACCACGGTGTACGTGCCGGACGACATCAAGCATGCGCTGGAGCAAAAGGCCAGAGCAGAGCGCCGAAGCGAGGCCGACATTATCCGAGATGCGCTTGTGGCAGTCACCTCCGCGTATCATGCGCCACCAACGCCAAGGCTGGGATTGTTCCATGGACCCGGGAACCTGGCGGGTCATGTGGACGAGTTGCTGGCCCGTGGCTTTGGGCAAGAATGATTCTCCTGGATACAAGCGGTATCCTCGCGGCGTTCGACAGCGCCGAGCCGCAGCATGAAGTTGCCGCGCGTTGTTTGCTGGCTGCTCGTCCTCCGTTCTTGCTGAGTCCGTTCGTGCTGGCAGAAGTGGACTACCTGCTGCTTAGACACATCGGCATGCAAGCCGAGACGGTCTTCTTGCAAGATGTGTCGCACGGCGCCTACAAGCTGGAGCCGTTCACAGGCGAAGACGTTGCCGAAGCATTGAAGGTGCTGCATCGTTACGCGGACCTGCGCATTGGCCTGGCTGAGGCTTCCATCGTGGTCCTGGCCGAGCGCCATTCGGCGCGCGACGTTCTCACGCTGGACGAGCGTCATTTCCGTACGCTTCGCGGGCCCAGGGGGCGGCCATTTCGCATCCTCCCTTCCGACGAGGGGTGATCGAACGATCGTCGTAAGCTGCTGTGTATGACGATGCTCCAGGAACGAGCCGAACAGGCCCTACGAGACGTGTTGGCGCGCTACACGGCGGGCGAAGCGGCTGTGGTGAACCGCTTCTTCGCGCAGCCGCGCAGCAGCCAGGAGTATCTGGAGATGGTCCTGCGGCAGATTGGCCGCGAGGTGCAGATCGCCCACTGGCTGCCCAAAGCTGCCCGCATGGGCGAGGAGCTCGAGCGGGGCGCAGGCCGCTGGGATCTGCAGCGCTTTCTGGAGCAGTGCGCCGACGAAATCAAACACTACGCCCTTCTCGCCGATCTGGCCGAATGGCTGGCGGAGCGCAAGCTCAGCGCGGAAGAGCTGCGTAAGTATGAGGTGAATGCCTTCTGGGACGAGGAGGTCGACGACCGCTACCTGCACAACCCCCATCTGCCGGAAGCCGGCCGCATGGTGGACGTGACGCGGGAATTGATAGAGGGTACGCCGGAGCCGATCCGCAGGGGCGTGGTCAAGATCTCAGAAGGTGGCGGCGGGGGAGCCTTCCTGGAGGCTACCAGGGCTCAGGCGGATGAGTTCCAGCGCCGCTTCGCCGCGATCATGGGCGACATTGCCAGCGATGAGATGCAGCATGGCCCGGAGCAGGTAGCTGGCTTCGTCAAGGATCAGGTGCGTACCGAAGCCGACCTCGATATGTCCGTGCGCGCGCTGACGGCTGTGATGGCGCAGCACCTGCGTGTCCGGAACGAGATCTATGGCTATCCGCTCAGCGAGCAGGAGCTGCGCTCCTTCGATTTGGATGGATCGGCGCCGAGTTGAGAAGAGCGTCGGCCTAACTGTCGCGAAGCGTGACGCCGTCGACTGGGAAGCGCTGGTCGAACGTATAGACCACTGGGTGCGCGGAAGCTCGAGCGTTTGCCCACAAAAGGGCATCGGCGAACGACGTCCGATTTGACTCGCGGCAGAGGAACAGCGCTTGCAGCACCGCTGCCTCGTCCATGTGCCAAAGCTCAATAGTTTCCTTGCGTATCAGCTCCACGAGACTATCGACGGCATCGCGTCGCGACACCCCGTAGGTGCTGGTCAACACGTAGCCCACCTCCGCTAAGGTCGCATCGGTAAGGAGGAAGCGGCCCTTTCCGTCCAGAAGGTCCGCGGCCCTTTTTGCCAGGTCAGGTGGGTCGTCGGTGAGGTACCGAACGATGACCGAGGTGTCAATGAATCCAGGCGCAGCGACTATGAGCCGCCAGTCCGTTCTTCTTCGGAGACGCTTTCGATCCAGGCCTGCTCTCGAGCTCGATCAAAGTCGTCCGGGGCAACGTGCGTCTTCACCAGTGCGGCCAGCGTCCCTCGGAGTGACCGATTGTGCTTGGGCGGGACGAAATGTATCTCGACGTGATCTCCGACCGGCCGCTGGATGGCCAGCCAGCCGGGCTGTATGCCGAAGTCATCGCGGATGTCCTTGCGGATAACGACCTGGCCCTTTGGGCCCACCGTGCTCGCTGCAGTCATACTCTCTGGATGGAGTATAACTGCATCTGCTGAGTAAGAATTCGATCAGGCGGTCTGTCTCACGTTCAGACGTTTGACCAGCTGATCGATCGACGTTCCTTGCACGACGATCGTGAACAGGACCACGGCGAAGGTTACGGAGACCAGCATGTCGCGCCGCGGGAAATCCGGCGGCAGGCTCAGGACCATGGCCACGGTCAGCGCTCCGCGGAGGCCGCCCCAAAAGGCGACGTGGCGCCAGCTGGCCGGCAGGTGCCGCTCGATCCGAGAGATGAGGGGAGCAAGGCCGTACACGATGATGGCTCTCGACAGCAGCACCAGCCCAATGGCTGCGCCAGCCTGTGGCAGATAGCTGCCAAAGTGCGTCTGATGCACCTGCTGGCCGATCAGCAGGAACAGCAGCGAATTGGCGACGAACGCCAGGTACTCCCAGATGTCACCCATGGCGGTATGAGCCCGGGCCGACAGACCGGCTCGGGGACCGTAGTTGGCCAGCACCAGCCCGGCGGTTACGACGGCGATGACGGGCGATACCTCAGCCAGCCGGGCCAGCAGATAAACGCCATAGGCCAGGACCGTCGAGAAGCCGATCTCGAAGAGGTGATCGTCGGTGAACGCCAGCAGCCAGGACGTGACGTATCCGGCCGCGGCTCCCAGGGCCAGACCCCCGAACACCGTAAGCAGGAATTGGATCGCAGTCGCGGGAATGCTCGTGCCCGCTGAGGCGAGCGTGCCCAGGGCGATTTGGAACGCGACCAGGGCAGTCCCGTCATTGAACAGGCTTTCGCCTTCGACGATCATCTCCAGGCGCTTCGGCACGCCCAGCTTGTGGAACGTGGCCAGCACCGCCACCGGGTCGGTGGCCGAAACCATGCAGGCCAGCACCACCGCCACGATCGCCGGCACACCGGTGACGGCGGCAAACAGCCCCCCGATGATGGCGATGCTCACGCCCACGCCGACCACCGCCAGCAGCACGATCGACGCTGTGGCGGCACGCAGCTCGCGCAGGTCCAGGTTGATGGAAGCCTGGAACAGCAGCGCGGGCAGGAAGACCAGCAGGATGGTCTCGGAGGTGAGCGTCAGGCTCGACAGCCAGCCGGTGAAGCCGAGGGCGATGCCCACGGCCAGCAGTGCCACGCTGTATGGCACGAACCAGCGGCTCACCGCCATCCCCACGGCGAAGGCGACCAGCAGCAGCCACATCAGCTGCTGAAGGAGTGTCCCGTCCACGGGGCAAGCTTAATGGGGAGTCGTTAGCTGCCGGTCGTGCGGGCGAAGGCGGGAGCATCGCGGCCCCTCAGGGCCGTGATGCTCCTCGCCTACGGTCAATTGCTGGCCGGGATCCTCCTGCCCCACATCTTTTCGAGGAAGCCCGAGGTCTGGAGGTCGTTGGCAAAGCGGGAATCCACCAGCTGGTCGGCTTTTCCGCGCTTGATGTCAGTGCCCTGCGCGCGGTAGTACTCGATGCTGTCCTGGACCGCCTTGAGCGGAACGTCCACGCTGCGGTTGACGTAGTCCTCGGCATAGGCGTTGTAGGCAGAGTCCAGCGACGCTTTGTCGGGGATGTTGAGCTGCTTGGCAATAGACTGCTCGGTTGCGTCCTTGTGGCCGTCGATGAACCACACCGCCTCCGCCATCGCGGCAACGAAGCGCTGCACGGTCTCCGGATGTTCCTTGATGAGCTTCGGACTGGTGTGCACCGCCGAGTAGATGAACGGGATGTTCAGGTTCTTGAGCTCGTAGATGAGATTCAGCCCATCATTCTTGGCCTGAACGTCCAGCGGAGGCGTCACGTTGACGGCGTCGATGATGCCGCTCAGCACTGCCTGGTAGCGCTGCGTTTGGCCGCCGGCGGGAACGTATTGCGCCGAGTCGGGCGGGAGGTTGGCGGCCTTCATGACCAGGTGTGAGAGCTGGTCGTCGATATCGCCGGCGAGATTGATGCCGATCTTCTTGCCCTTGAGATCCTGAATGGAATGGATGTCCTTGCGGGCGACCATCACGTAGGGCAGACCGACCAGCGGCGCGGCAATCAGGGTGGCGTCGACGCCACTGGCCATGCCCGGAATGGTGGAGGCCGCGGCGCAGTACATGAAATCGAGGCCCCCGGACTGCAGGGCTGCCAGGGCTTCTTTCGATCCGCTGGTGAAGCCGCTCATCTGCACGTTCAGTCCGTACTTGGCGAACAAACCGTAATCTCGCGCTACGTACCACTGGACGAAGCCGGCGGAGATCGCGCACCAAGCAGCCTTCAGGTTGACTGGAGCCTCGCCTGGCTTGGCCAGATACGGATTGAACGCGGGTGGCGTGTAGCTTACGGATGCCGCTGGTTGGGCGGATCCTGCCGCCGATGCGCTTGCGGCCGGCTTCGCCGAAGCGGCAGCCGGCGCGCTGTCCGACGTCTTCGCCGCCGCCGCGGCGCTGGCCGTCGTTGAAGGCTTGGCCGCGACTGATGCCGCGGCGGCCGCCGCTGAGCCGCTGGGGGAGGCTCCTGCTCCGCCGCACCCGGCCAGGGCCAGGACCGTGAGCATGAGCCCAGCGGCGCGCCGCCCTGTCGCCTTGCTTCGTCCAAAAAAGGTCATTGGCCTGCAGCCTCCTCGTTGAGTTGCGCGATGATACCACCCGACGCGCGTGCGAGCGGGCGCTCAGATCAACGACGAGCGCTGTTGGGATGCAGCCCGAGCTACTCGGGCAGGGTCAGGTCGGACCTGCGGAAGAGGGGAGTGTAGGGAATGCCGGCTCGTGCAAAGGCTTCGGCGCCACCCTCTTCACGATCGACGACCGCCACCAGGCCGAGGACGTCGGCACCGGATTGCTGCAGCTTCTCAGCGGCGCCTAACGCCTGCCCGCCGCTGGTCACGATGTCCTCGACCACGGTGACGCGCTCACCAGGCTCCAGCCGGCCCTCGATCAGCTTGGAGGTGCCGTATTCTTTCGAGTCCTTGCGCACGATGACCATGGGCAGGCCCAGCTCCATGGACACCGCCGCCCCGAGCATGACCGCGCCCAGCTCTGGAGCGCCAATGCGCTGCGTGCCGGGGGCCACCAGCTGCGCCAGGTAGCGGCCGAGGCGGCGCAGGATCGAAGGCTCGGTCTCGAATAAGTATTTGTCGAAGTAGTAGTTGGAGCGCCGGCCGGAGCTCAGCAGGAAGTCACCCTTGAGGTAGGCGGTGGCGACGATATCCTGGCCGAGCTGGCGCAGCTCAGCGTCATTCGAGTGAGACATTGGCGTCAATGGTAAGGGAGGAAGGCTGAACGGGCCGCTAGGACGCCATTTTGGTCTTCTTGCTGGCGACGTAGTCGACGAGGATGTATTCGCCCAGACGGTCGGGCGTGGCGAAGAACGCGCGACCCCTGTTGATCTTGGTCATCTCGTTAACGAAGGCAGTCAGGTAGTGGCTGCGTTCCAGCATGAAGGTATTGATGACGATGTGCTCGCGGGTGCAGCGATGCACCTCGCGCAGCGTTTCTTGGAAGGTGCGATAGGTGGGCGGGTAGGAGAACTGCACGCGCCCGTGATCGAAGTAGGCCGTGGGCTCACCATCGGTGATCATGATGATCTGCTTGTTGGTGCTCTTGTGCCGGGCGAGCATCTGGCGAGCCATCATGAAGCCGTGCTGCATGTTCGTGCCGTAGACGTACTCGTTCCAGTTGATCTGCGGCAGGCGCTCCGGCTTCAGCTCTCGGGCGGAGTCGGAGAAGCCGATGATGTACAGGTTGTCACGGGGGTACTGCGAGCGGATAAGGCTGTTGAGTGCCACCGCCACCTTCTTGGCCGCGAGAAAGCAGCCGCGCAGCAGCATCGATCGGCTCATATCCAGCATCAGCACGGTGGATGAGGACGTGATCAGCTCGGAGCGGTAGACCTCGAAGTCATTCGGTTTGAGCTGGAGCGGCATGCCTCGGCCCTCGCGCTGCACCGAGTTCATCAGCGTGCGCTGGATGTCTATCAGGAAGGGATCGCCGAAGTCGTAGTCCTTGGTGTCGTCGGTGCGGTCCCCGCCGTGCCCGTGACTGGCGATGGCGTGCTTGCCAAAGCTGTCGCGTTTGAGGTGGGCAAAGATGTCCTGCAGTGCCTTCTGGCCGATCTTGCGGGTTCCACGTGGTGTCAGCTCGTAGCCCTTGCCGGTCTTCTGAATGTAGCCGGCCTCCTCGAGGGCCCGGGTCACCTGCCGCAGCTGCTCGAGCTGCGACCGGGCCTCTGGACCGAGCAGCTCTCCCAGCTGCTCAGGGTCGATCTGGTCCAGGGATTCGCCATCGTGCGCCCGCTTCAGCTGCCGCTCCAGCTCGTCCATGTGCTGCAGGCGCTCCATCATCTGCATGGCTTCCTGCAGGCTCATTGGGTCGTCGCCACGGAAGGGATAGCGGCCGCGGAACTGACGCATGGGCAGCAAGGCCTCCAGGTTGGCCATGAGCTGGGCCATCTGGTCCATCATGCCCTGGTCGGCCATGAGCTGCTGCAGCATGGTTTCCAGGCTCTGGCGCATCTCGCCCGGCATGCTGTCCATGAGTGACTGCATTTGGGCCATGCGGCGCTGCAGGCTTTCCAGCAGCTGGTCGAGGTTCTCCAGGCCTGGCTCGAAGTAGTCACCGTACTTCTGCATGAACTCGGAGAACTTCGGCTCTTTGCCGGCCATGCGGTCCCGGAGCATCTGGTTGAGCTCGCCCAGCATGTCCTTCATGCGCTGCAGCTCTTCGGGGTCAAGGTTCTGGATGGCGTCCTTCATGCCCTGGAAGTACTGCTGCATGACCTGCTGCTTGAGCGTGTCCAGCAGTTCCTGGAACATCTGGCGCGCTTCCTGGTCCATGAACTCGTACTCGGACAGCTCCTTGATCTGCCCGGCGGGATCCTCGGGCAGCATCTCGAGCTGGTGCTGCTTGCGGGCAGCCATCTTCTCCAGCATGTCGAGCAGGTCGGGCGAAGCGGAGGGCGCGGAGTGCTGAGCGCCCGGCGCCGAGTCTCCCATTGGGCCCGAGGATTCGTTCGGCTGCCCGGCCGAGGGCGCCGCGGACGACTCCTGCGGGCCTGCATCCTGGCTGGCGGCGGGCTGCTGGCCTCGGTCGTCTGAGCGCTCCGTGGGCGACGAGGGCATGGCCCCGCGGGCTTCATCCAACCTGCGCTGAATACCTTCGCGCTCTAGGCGCTTGACCTCTTCCAGCTTTTCCTTGATTTCGTCGAAGATGGAGCCCATGTCGTAGCGATTGAGCTCCTGCTGGCGGCGCTCGCGCAGCTGTTCGAGCAGCTTCTGCAGGCCCTCCATGCGCTGGCCGTCCTGCCCGTCCAGTCCCCACTGCATGATGCGCTCCAGCGCATTCCACAGGTCGCCGTCGGCCAGCAGATCGTCAGACAGCGCCTCCATGATGTCGTCGGCGGTGAAGAGGGAGATCTCCTGAGTGCCGTCCCAACGCGAATACTGGAACAGGTTCATGGCCGGCGGCTAGTGGAGGGTGGATGTTCCGGCCCGCCGGCGGCCGATGGGAGCGCGCGCATGGCGTGACCCAGGGGGGCTGTTCCTTGCTGGGACTGTGGCAGAACGAGCATGCGGTGACTTTCCTGTGCGGCCAGTCTGCGGCTGTTCGGTAGTTCCTACCGTCTAACGAGCGTAGCGCGCGACTCCGTGCGTGCGGTCCTTGTTGAGCTTCTTGTTCAGGTGCAGGCCTTCCAGCACGAACTCCACGGCCGATGCGACGGAGGCCGGGCTGCCGTGCGCCTGGAGCTTGGCGACGGCCGCCTTGATGCCGTCGAACTTGGCCACCTGAGACACGTACTTCATGCTTGGCACGCTTTCGCCGGCTTCGACGTGGAGGCCGCTCTCGAAGCCCTCGAACAGATCCTCGAAGTCGGTCACGTCGAAATAGCGGTTGAAGGTGGCCAGGACTGCCCCCTGGATCATCTTCTCGATGATGCGCTCTTCCTTGGTGTCGCCCACCGTCTCCAGCTCGATCTTGCCGGCGGTCGAGGCGATGACAGCCGGCATATCGCTCACGCGGGGCACAACCTGCTTCTCGCGCAGCCGTATGGACCGGCGAACAGCGTTGCTGATGACGTTTTCGTAATTGCAGATGGAGACACGAACGCTCACGCCCGAGCGCTGTGACACGTCGGGGTTCTTGCGGGCCAGGTGAGTGAGCTCGGCCAGGATCTCTTTGATGTAGGAGGGAACGGTGATCTCCAGGTCGCCGTCCTCGTAGGCGCTGGACTCCTGCTCCATGATGCTGATCTCATGCTCGTGGGTCAGCGGATAGTGGGTCCGGATCTCCGACCCGCAGCGGTCCTTGAGGGGGGTGATGATGCGGCCGCGGTTGGTGTAATCCTCGGGATTGGCGCTGGCGACGATGTAGATGTCGAGCGGCAGACGCACGCGGTAGCCGCGGATCTGCACGTCACGCTCCTCCAGGATGTTCAGCAGGCCCACCTGGATCCGCTCGGCCAGGTCGGGGAGCTCATTAATGCAGAACACGCCGCGATTGGTGCGCGGCACCAGGCCATAGTGGATCGTCAGCTCGTCCGACAGATAACGCCCCTCGGCTACCTTGATGGGATCGATCTCGCCGATGAGGTCGGCGATGGTGATGTCAGGCGTGGCCAGCTTCTCACCGTAGCGCTGATCGCGATGCACCCAATCGATGGGCGTATTGTCGCCACGCTCTTCGATGGTCTGGCGGGCGAACATGGAGATTGGATCGAACGGATCGTCATTGATTTCGGAGCCCGCCACGACGGGCATCCACTCGTCCAGCAGGTTCACCAGCGAGCGCGCGATGCGGCTCTTGGCCTGTCCGCGCTCTCCCAGGAAGATGATGTCCTGGCCGGACAGGATGGCGTTCTCCACCTGTGGGATGACGGTATCTTCGTACCCGACGATGCCTGGAAAGAGGTTCTCTCCGGCACGGATCTTCTCAATCAAGTTGCGGCGCATCTCGGCTTTGACCGGACGGCTCCGGTAGCCCGATTCGCGCAGTTCGCCCAGGGTCTTGGCTAGCGTCATTGGGCAAGGATATCAGTCAGGCTGAGGCTGAAGGGCCGCGGGTCGACGGTCCGGCGCGGCGCTGCGCGGGGCGGTTCATAATTGGTGTTGGCCATGGAAAACGAAGGCACACCGCCGCCCCAGCAGTTCGTTCGCTTTGCCTTTTATAAGGTCGATTTCGCCTGGAGGTCGCTATCCGAGCGCGACAAGCAGGCCGGCCGGCAGGAGTTCGACGAGGTGGTGCGGAAGGCCGGTGAGCGCATGGAGGTCCTGCGGAGCTACAGCACGGTAGGCACGCGCGGCGATTGCGACTTCCTGCTGTGGCAGGTGAGCTACGACATGAATGACGTCCAGGACCTGGCAGCCGCGATCAATCGCTGCTGCCTGGGCCGCTACCTCAGCATGCCCTATTCCTACCTGGCCATGACCAAGCGCTCGACCTACATCGACAAGCACGAGCACGAGGACCAGGAAGGGCGGCGCATGCGCGTCCGCCCAACCGACCGGCGCTACTTCTTCGTCTATCCCTTCGTCAAGACCCGCCCCTGGTACCTGCTGTCGTTCGAGAAGCGTCAGGAGCTGATGAACGTGCACATCCAGGTTGGGCACAAGTATCCGAGCGTCAAGCTCAATACGACCTACTCCTTCGGGCTCGACGACCAGGAGTTCGTGGTGGCCTTCGAGACCGATCAGCCGCAAGACTTCCTGGACCTGGTGATGGCCCTGCGTGAGTCGGAGATCAGCCTCTACACGCTGCGCGACACGCCCATCTTCACCTGTATGCAAATGTCGCTGGTGGAGTGCTTGGAGGCCCTGGGCTAGATCCTCGGCCAGGCTCACAAACGGCCTGCCGCTCACATAGGCACATGGCCACGGCGGGGTGACGCCGCCAGCTTCTCCTTCGTCGAACTGGTATCATCACGCACTTGCTCTAACCCAGCGGACGTCTTGTCGGAGGGGAATCATGCGTCGATTGGCCAAGGCTCAACCGTCCCTATCGCAGCCTGCAGCGGCTCGATCTCGGGCTCCATTCGCTCGGCGTTGCGGTTCCGCGCTTGGGGGTTTGCTGCTGATCTTGGCGGCATGCGGCCAGGCGGCGGCGCCAGCTGCTCAGCCGGCCGTATCGCCGGCCGGCGCTGCCAGCGCCGCTAGCGGCCAAACAGAGTTCGACCGCATCGTCGCGGCTGCCAAGAAGGAGGGCAAGCTCGCGGTGATCACGCAGCCCGGTAATCCCTACCGGCAGCTGATGGACGATTTCCAGAACAAGTACGGCATCACGGTCGAGGTGTACGCCGGCAATACCCAGGACGAGATCATTTCCAAAGTCGTCACCGAGCGGCAGGCCGGACAGTTCAACTGGGACGTGCTCATGCGCAACGCTACCCAGATGTACGGAGGCTTCAAGCCGCTGGGTGATCTCGACCCCATCCGTCCGGCCCTCGTCCTGCCCGAAGTGCTCGACGACAGCAAATGGATCGGCGGCTTCGACGGCGGATGGGCGGATTCGGAGAAGTCACTGGCCTACACCTTCGTGGCCTACCAGGACCACACCGTATGGGTCAATCGCAACGTCCTCAGCGAAGCGCAATTCAACAGCGTGGATCAGCTGTGGGATCCGCAGTGGAAGGGCAAGTGGGCCACCCAGGACATCCGCACGGGAGGCAATGCGACGACCACCATTGTGGAGTGGCTGGCGCTCAAGGGCGAAGACCGAGTACGAGCCCTCCTCAGGGATCAGCAACCTGTCCTCACGCAGGACCGCCGCCAGCTTGCGCAGTGGATTCTTCGGGGGCAGTATCCCATCGCTCTCGCGGTTGATGGCCCCACCATGCTCGACTTCGCCGGCCAGGGGCTCGATACGTCGGCGGTCAAGCCGCTGGTAGGAGACGATCCCTTGACGGTGAAGCTGAGCCACGGGCCGGGGTCGGTGGCGCTGTTCAACAAAGCTCCCCATCCGAACGCTGCGAAGCTGCTGCTCAACTGGCTGCTCAGCCGTGAGGGGGCGGCCGACTTTGCGCAGCGCACGGGATACAACGTGCGTCGCCTCGACGTGCCGGTGGCTAACGCCGAATCAGCGCTGGATCTGAAGAGGAAGTACCTGGATACGGACGACGAGCAGTCCTACAACACCTACTACAAGAAGGCGATTGACATCGCTAAGCAGGAGCTGAAGTAGCGCCGGCCCGAGGGGCGTTAGCTTACTGCCGGCAGAAGAACGAGCCGAAGCTCCGGGCCAGACTGGCATCGCCTTCGATCCGGACGGATGCGGCCAGCTTCACCGGATCGCGATGGACGGCCATCAATTCCACCCACGTGTCGACGTCGCACGCGATCCTGGCGGCCGGGAAGGTCGCGGGCTCCTTGTGGACAGAGCAGCAGCCGTCTTCCAGGCTCACCCACCATGTGCCGCCACCTTCACCTTCGAGGGCCACCTCCACCACGCCCGTTATGCCCTTGGCTTTGTCGGCGCAGAAGAACCGGGGCAGATGGAAGAAGAACAGTTCCAGGTCTACGTGGGCGCACGGCACGTCGCTGTCCATCATGTAGCGCATGCCCCAGCCGGCGATGGCCTCGAGCAGCGGCTCCAGGTCCCGACCGCGCTCCGTGAGCGAGTACTCCACGCGTGGGGGCAGCTCACGGAAGTACTCCCGCGTAATGACGCTGGATTGTTCCAGGACCTTGAGCCGGTCCGACAGCAGGTTGGGCGGAATGCCGGGCAGGCCGGCTTCGATGTCGCGGAAACGCTGCTTGCCGCGCAGCAGCTCGCGCACAATCAGCAAGGTCCACTTGTCGCCAAGCAGGTCCAGCGTGCGCGCTATTGGGCAGTACTGCCCGTAGCCTTTCATGCCACTTCGGGCTGGGAGCGGACGGATAGGGAAGGCCGCGCCTTCATTGCTTCACTTTTTGAAGTCTAGCTCAGCAAGGTCCCGGCGCAAGGGCGGACGGTCAGACGTCTCGGCTAACGGCGGCGTGTCCGCCGTCGTGAGGCAGGCGTTGGGAGCGGTTCGGCGGTTTCCTCCGCATCGTCTTTGGGACGCTTCGCCCTGGCCGCCGCGGCTGCCTGCTTGCGCTGCTGCGTCTTGCTCGGCGGAGGTGGCGGCTGAAGGGTCGCGAAACGGGCGATGAGCAGCGCGCCGAGCAGACCGGTGATGATACTGGGACCGATCGATCCGGGGCCGATGATGGGGTTGCCCACAAACTGTGGCGATACGTAGAGCTGGGTCAACAGCAGTCCGGCCATCATGGCGATGAAGATTGGGCCGGCGCGCAGCCACAGGATCTTCCTGCGCGGCGGTGGCGTGCGGCGGGTTGATTGTGCGGGGGGCATGACCCGAAGTGTATTGGGGAAAATGAGAATGACAGACGGGGATGAGCCTGAGCCGTTGGCTACGGGCTGTTGGGGAACAGGCTGGGCTGCACGGTGGGATAGCTGATCCGGCCGTTTGTGACCATGAGGCCCGGGGAGGTTCGGTGCGGATAGGGTTGCTGGCGCGGCCCGAAGATGTGGAGCACGGTAAAGCCATCTACCGCCAAGCGGTCGGCGATGAGGCGCCTATGGCAGCGCCACCAGGCCAGCTCAGCGCACATGACCGCGCAGGCTCGCAGCCTAGCGAGCTGCTCGAGCGCCTGGATGCCGCGTTCGAAGTCCGGGGTCAGCATGTAATCGGCATAGCCGCGAAAGCTGGGGTGCTCCCATGCGCTATTGGGGGAGTCCGGTCGAGGCTTGCGCCGTCCGGAGAGCAGAGGCTGGTGCAGGTACTCCAGTCCGCGTTCGGCTAAGAAGGGTGCCAGCGTCGCGGCATTGAACTGCGGATTGTGCCGGGACAGGGGAACGCCGCGAGTATCGACGAGTACCTCGACGCCATGGCGTTGGAGCAGCTCTACGAGCTCGTCAGCGGGACGGGTGCTGTGTCCGATGGTGAAGACGGTGGTAGGCGAGCCGTCCGCGGCAGTAGGTAGCGACGAGTTGGAGATCGTCATCCAGGACAAGGATGTCAGCATCGGCGCCCGGCGCCAGCGTCCCTTTGCGGGGACTTACCCCCGCCAGTCGGGCGCCGCTGTCGGACAGCATTGTCGCGGCGGGGTGTAGACTGCAGCCCCAGCTCAGGAGGTTCGTGAGGGCGCCGGCTAGGCTCGTTGCACTGCCGGCCAGCGTGCCGTCCATCAGCCGCACGCAGGAGCCGTCGGAGGTGACCTCGCGGCCGAGCCAGTCATAACGTCCGGCGGGTAAGCCCATGGCAGGCAGGCCGTCGGAGACAATGGCCACGCGCTCGGGACCCCGAGCCTTTATCAGCGCCATAGCCGCGGCGGGATGAACGTGCCGACCGTCGGCAATCAGCTCGCACGTCACCGTTGGCCCGGCCAGGCCGGCTCCTGCCAGCCCGGGCTGGCGGTGATGAAAGGGACGCATGGCGTTGAACATGTGGGTCACCGAGGACGCCCCCCAGCGCGCGGCGTCCTGCGCTTGCTCGAAGCTGGCTTCGCTGTGGCCCAGCGATACCTGGACCCCCTCCCGGACCAGCCGGCGGATGGCCGGCTCGGCTCCGTGGAGCTCGGGCGCGAGCGTTACGCGGCGCAGGCAGCTCGCGTCGCCGGCCAGCCAATCCTCGATCTCGCGAACGGATGGCGGGCGTATGTGCTCGGCCGGCAGCGCGCCACAGTATGCGGGGTTGACGAAAGGCCCCTCGAGATGGGCGCCCAGCACCTCGGCCTGTCCTACCGCCGGGGCAGTGGCTGCTTGCCGCACGGTGTCGAGGAATTCGCGCGTCTGCTCGCTGCTGCTCGCCGCCAGGGTGGGTAAGAACGACGTAACGCCCATCTGTGGAAGAACCGCGGCCAACGCGCGGATGGCTTCAGTCCCGGCTCCCACGTCGAAGCCTCCGGCTCCATGAACGTGCACGTCGATGAACCCGGGAAGCAGACGCGCTCCTCGGACGTCCTGCTCGGAGTGGGCCGCCAGGTCCCTGCCGAGGGCGGCGATCCTACCGCCGGCAATGCCGACGTCGGTCCGCCGCCAGCCCGCGGCGGTCAGCACGCGGCCACCATGCAGGACGGTCTCGAATTGTTGCTCGGTCGTTAGTTCCGAAGTTCCTGCAGAGCGCGCCACGTCGGACGCTATTGTCGCCTCCCGGAAACGTGTGGCTGGAGCGGACTGTGCGCTAGCGGCTGCCTCGCACACGGGCGACGAGAGCGGCAGCCTCGGCGCGGCGAGCCAGGTGCAGCTTGCGGAAGATCTGACTCACGTAGGTCTTCACCGTGTGCACGCTGAGCCCGGTGCCGGCCGCGATCTCACGGTTGGTCTTTCCGGAGGCGATGAGCATCAGAATCTTCTGCTCCTGGTCGGACAGCACGCTCAAAGGATCGAGCTCGGATTCCGCGGGGGGACTTGCAGCAGCCCCTTCGGCCGGGGTTTCGAACACGGACCCACCGTCAACGACGGTGCGTACAGCCTGGATGAGCAATGCGGGATCCAACTGCTTCAACAGGTAGGCGGCGGCGCCGGCTTCGACTGCAGCGGCCATGGCCCGGTCGTCGGGATGGGCGGTCAAGATGATGACCCGCATCTGGGGATGCGCCGAGAGGATGGATCGGCAGGTCTCCGCGCCTGTTCTGTCCGGTAGGAAGGCCTCCATCAGCACGATGTCCGGCAGCAGCTCGGCCGCCAGCTCCAGCGTCTCGGCCGCGTTAGCAGCCTGTCCCACTACCGAGAACTCGGGAGTCTGCTCGAATACCGTTCGAAGCCCAATCCTAAGTACTGCCTGATCATCGGCGATCAGGATGCGGACCATGCTGCCTGCCCCCTCTGTGTGCCCCGGACGGGGCAGTGGCTGTAGGCGCGCTGCCGGCTAGCGGCGCGCCAGACTACTACACGGTGTAGTGTATCTGGTGAGCCCCTGCATTTGGCTGCCGTCCGGAGGGAATTGTCCGGCGAATATCTCCTATTGTGCGGGATTCGAGCCGGGCAAGCCGTAATAGTTCAGGAAGACGTCTACCCCGGCGACGATGGCTCGATCGGCCGCCGAGCGGTCGAAATGCTCCACGGGATTGAAGGCGGTGAAGTTCCTGGCCGCGGCGACAGCCAGCGCATGGAACTGCTGAGCGGCCAGGAGAGGCTGGCTGACGTGCACCTTGCCCTGCCGACTCAGCTCTTCGAGGATGTCCGCCAGCTGCTTGATGCGGATGTCCGGGCCGTGCACGAACCATTCCGCTCCGAGGTCCGGAAAGCGGGCTGCCTCACCAATGATGAGCCTTCGTATGGCGATGAACTCCCTTTGCACGGTGAAATCCATCCAGGTGCGGCCAAGTGCGACCAGAGCTGGACGGACCTGATCGCAGTGACGCAAGGCCTCCAAGGCGGGCTGAAGCCGCTCCCCCAACGACTCGACCATATGCCGGATGAGCCAGGCGAACAGCTGCTCCTTGTTGCCGAAGTGCTTGTAGATCGTCGGCTTCGACACCCTCGCCGCGGCCGCCACCTCATCCATGGTCGTGGCGACGAACCCGCGACTGGAAAAGGCCGTCAGCGCTGCTTCCGTAATAGCCTGGCGTTTTCGGTCGGTCCGGCTGCTGCTATCCCAGGTACTGGTAGTCATCGATCGCTCCCCCGCCAGCTAAGCAGTTTCACTGCTGCTTGCTTCTCTATTATGGTAAGGGACTTTCGCCGACAATTAGGTGAGTTCCCTGACGGTCCCAGTCGTGCAAGGGGTTACAGTGGATGCTGAAATGGCCTCGCTACAAGCAATGAGGCATTGACGGATGGCCGTCAAGGCAACCTCGCGCCCGGAAAAGGACCGCAGCGAGCGCTGGCTGCTGACCTATGCCGACCTCATCACGCTGTTGATGGTCTTCTTCGTGATCCTGTACTCCTTTTCGATCATCGACGTCAAACGCTTCCAGGATCTGCGAGGGTCACTGGATCAGGCGTTCAGTCAAAACGTCATGGCCGGTCTCAACGCCACCTCGCTGAGTGAGTCGGTCGCCTACGGCAACGCGCAGCAGCGCGTGCTGTCGTCCGTAGAGACTGCAAAGGTGTCCGCGGCGAGTCAGCTCCAGCGTGCGATCAATGCGTCCGGCGCAGGAGACGCGGCCACCGTGGTGCAGGCCGCGCAAGGTGTGACCATCCGGTTGAAGGCGGACGTCCTGTTCCAATCGGGAACCGCGGCGCTGAAACCCGCCGGCGTCGACCTGCTGGTGCGGCTGGGTGATACGCTGAACAGCCTTCCCAACCAGATCCAGATCATTGGCAATACCGATGACCTGCCCCCAGCTGCGACCAACTCGGCGTTCACCAGCAACTGGCAAATGGGCCAGGCTCGGGCGTACTCGGTGCTGCGGGTGTTGGTGGATCGAGACAAGCTGCCCGAGAACAGACTGTCGCTGTGGAGCAAAGGCCAATACGACCCGGTAGTGCCGAATACTTCTGCTGAGAACCGTGCCCTCAACCGGCGCGTTGACCTGCTGGTTGTGTTCCAGCAGCTCGAGGACGTGCCCTTCGTGCCGTTCACGCTCCCACTTAGCGGCAACTCGCCGCAACCTCCCGCTAACCCCGCTGTCGGGTAGGCGCCGCGCTCGTTGGCGCCGCGAGGCGCTTCCGTCAAGAGCAGGTAGCGAGAACCTGCGACACGGCGTTTTCCAGGGCGTCGACGTCGAACGGCTTGGTGAAGAAACGTTCGGCGTGGACGGCGTCGGCAGCCCGGGCGACTGAAGGGCGATCTTGGGCCGAGACCAGCACGATCGGCATTGGGCCGCAGCGGCGTCGCAGGCTGTTGGCAATGGCCTCACCGGTAGCGTCGGGCAAAGACAGATCGAGGACCACGAGATCGGGCCTGTGCTGGCGCGCTCGCTCCAGAGCGTCGCGTCCGCTGTGGGCCACGGATACCCATATCCCGGTTTGGACCAGGGCCATGGCAATGAGCTCGCCGATGGCCTCGTCGTCGTCGACGACCAGGACGAGGTGGCCGGCTATAGGCGCCTTGGGAGTATCACGTTCGTTGGTGGGCACGGCAGCTTCGCCTCAGCTCGAAGGCCAGACCCACGCAAGAACCTCTATGTCGTTTGGAATAGCTCGCATGCGTTTGCCTCATGTTTGTGCATCTCTTGCGCAAAATCGGTGCCCAGCCCGTCGGCCGTCGTTAGCCGCTGGCCGGCGAAGGGTAAAAATCGGCCGCAGTGAGCAGGGTTCGAATCGCCGCTCCATCGTGCGCCGGGTATTGCCGGCAGGTGGAATAGGGTATTTCGGACGATGTCACATCCCAAGCTCTGCATCTACGCTGTGTGGCATGCACACGTCTCGATTTGGCCGGCGCTTGGTTGGGCCGCTGGCCCTGGCTGCGATGCTGCTCGCGCCGAGCGCGGCATCGACTCAGGCCGCGGCTTCACAATGCGGCTTCCAGCTTGGCTTCAAGCTGCTGCATGATGCGCTGCCCGGCCGGGTGGGCTCATGCCTCGACGATGAGTTCTACAACGCCCGGGGTGATTCCAATCAGCACACCACCGGAGGTCTGCTGGTCTGGCGTAAGGCCGACAATTGGACTGCCTTCACCGACGGATATCAGACCTGGATCAACGGTCCGTTCGGCATCCAGCAGCGGCTTAACGTAGATCGCTTTTCTTGGGAGGCCGACGGTGGCTCGGCGTCATCGTCATCGAGCACGTCCGTCAGCTCGACCGTCAACTGCTCGGCCTATGCCTCCAGTGGCAGCGTCTCAGCCACGGGGCTCAACAGCTCCACCACGATCGTCAGCTCGGACGGCGGAACCACGGTGATTACCGAGAACAGCGCCTCGAGCAGCAGTCCCGGCGTCGCGACCAGCGGCTGCTAGGGCGGACGAGGCGGCGGCCGTCAGGCTGAGCGGCCCGCGACTTATGCGCGGGAGGCCATGACGACCAGGCGATCGTTGTAGCGCCCAGTCAAGGGGTTGAAGTCGCCGGCGCAGGTGAGCAGGGCCAGCTTGCTGGGTCCGCGGGAGACGAATATCTGGTCCATTGGGATAGCGCTCTCCGAGTAGGAGGCCAGGCTGGCCACACGGAAGTCGAAGGTCCCATCCGGCTCATTCACGGTGATGGGGTCGCCGGCCTTGAGCTCGTGAAGCCGAAAGAATATGGCTGGCCCGGTATGGGAGTCGACGTGCCCGACCACCACTGCGATTCCCCCCTGTCCCGGCCGTGGGCCACTGTCATACCAGCCGGCGTCTTCCCAGCGGCTGGGTGTCTGCAATTGGCCGTCGGCGTCCACGGGTAGGTCTTCGAGGACGGCGTCGACGGCGATCGTGGGGATCGTCAGGCGCATGCCGGTGGCCACGGGCGATCGAGTGTCCTGGTGGGACAAAGCCTGGTCTATGGCCACCACCGGTCCCCAGTTCGGCAGGTAGAAGTGGACCGTGACGCGACCGCCATCCCACAGCAGGCCGAAGACAAAGCCGGCCAGGCTCAAAACGCCCAGTGCGGCTAAGAGGGGAGTGCGCATCCTAGTAAAGTAACCGGGCGTTAAGGCCCGCTGCTCTGGGCAACGTAGGCAGCCGCGTCATGATCCCAGCCGTCACTCTACGCCGTTAGAAATAGTGGTGGAAGCGCCGAACCACGCAGCGAAGGAGTGACATTTGTGAACGGGAAGATAAGGGATATGCACATTCCAGGCGCGAGAAAAGACAACTAGCATGTGGGCGTGAAACCAGGCCGGCGCGTGAGAGTCTTGGTCGCTGATGACCACTCGGTGTACCGCATGGGCTTGCGAGAGCTCCTTGACAGCGAGGAAGAGATGCAGGTCGTCAGCGAGGCGTCTGCTGGAGATGAGGCTGTCGAAAAGGCGCTCGAAGTACGCCCTGACGTCATCGTGATGGATGTGCGGATGCCGCACATGAGCGGCATCCAGGCTACGCGCAAGATCAAGCAGCAATTGCCCGATACGGGCATCGTGATGATCAGCGCCTTGGACAACGATCCTGAGATCTTTGATTCGATCGAAGCCGGCGCGAATGGCTTTCTGGTGAAGGACGATGAGCCCGAGGCCCTCGTGGCCGCGGTGAGGAATGCGTCCGAGGGACGAGCGTACCTTCCGCCGAGCATCACCAAGCGGTTGATGGAGCGGGTAGCCAATCCCATGGGTGCGGGCCGGTCGGGCCGTGCGGGGCATCCCGGAGAGTCGCCGCTGACCGAGCGCGAGATCAGCGTCTTACGACTGCTGGCCCTCGGCAAGCGGAACCGCGAGATCGCGACCGCACTCGGCATCAGCGAGCGCACGGTCGGCAATCACATCGTGAACATTTACCAGAAGCTGCGTATCAAGGACCGCGCACAGGCAATCATGTACGCGGTCCGCAACGGCATCATCAACGTTTAGCCCGCGCCCTGCCTGACAGCAGCCTCCTCTCAGGAGCCCACGCCAGACAGGCGGGGTAAGGTGCCGCGCACATCCACCCTATGAGGTCGTGGGCTGGTCGGTGAGCTGGCCGCTTGGCGCGGCAGGCATTTTCACATACTCTGGCTCAAGGCTTGCGAGGGGTCCGCGAGTAGGTAAAAGAGGCAATTAAATGTTGCCAAAAGGTCCCAACAATTGGGGCCCTTAGTGAAGTGCAGACCGAGGCGTTTCCGTTTAAACTGCCAGAAGTGCGATGAATCAGCAACTTCGAGTAGGAAAGTAAGTGCAGGTTTTCTATGATTGCAAACAGGGTGTTAATTGCAGACGATCACGAACTGTTCCGCCGAGGATTACGCGAGGTCCTGACTAAGGATTTCGAAGTAGTAGGCGAAGCCCGTGAGGGCGGCGAAGCCGTGGACAAGGCCTTGAGCCAGAAACCTGACGTGGTGGTGATCGACATTAGCATGCCGGGGATGAACGGCATCGAAGCCGCCCGGGAAATCAAAGCCAAGCTTCCGAAAACCGGTGTGGTCATCATCTCGGCAACCGACGACGAGCAGAATATTTTCGACGCGATTGAGGCTGGCGTGAGCGGCTACATCGTCAAAGATGACAGCTCGCAGAGCATGGTCGAGGCCATCCAGCACGCTGCCGAGGGAAAGGCCTACCTGCCTCCGTTGATTGCCAAGCGGGTCATGGACCGCGTGGCGGGATCCATGAACGGGAAGAAGGAGCTGCACGGAAATGGCTCCACGCCGCTGAGCAGCCGCGAGCTAGCCGTGCTGCGCCTCATGGCTCTAGGCAAACGCAATCGCGAGATTGCCAATGAGCTGTGCATCAGTGAGCGAACTGTGGGAAATCACATTACTAGCATTTATAACAAGCTGTGCATTTATGACCGTGCACAAGCGATTGTGTATGCCATAAAGAAGGGCATAATTCGCGTTTAAACCAAGTGCGAGATATGGTTGGCTGGCTTGTTAGGTCGGTACCTCTATTGACACGCACGTGCCTTTGCCGGGAGCGCTGGTGATGTTCATGGCGCCGCCTAGCTCGACAGCCCGGTGCTGCATGCTGGTGAGGCCTATGCCGGTGGGTCGCGGCGCGTTGATGTCGAAGCCCAGGCCGTCATCCTTGACCATCAGCATGACCCGGTCATCGAAGTATTCCAGGCTGACGAGCACCTTGCGCGCTTCCGCGTGTTTCCAGACGTTGTTCAGCGCCTCTTGCAGCATCCGCAGCAGGTTGGCTTCGATGGGCGTGCCGAGCCGCCTGGGACGTCCTGCAATGCGGATCTGGATCTCCGCCTGGATGCGCCCACGGTACCGTTCGATCATCTCGTTGACATCCACGACGAGGTCACCCGTTCGCTCGGTTTCAGTGAGCGCGACGGCTAACTGACGAAGCTCTCGGCCAACGCGACCGAGGTCGTCGGACATTTTGTGCAGGCGGCCCTCCACGGCGCTGCCCGGTTCCAGACCACGGCGTATGCTTTCGGCCTGCAAGCGCAGGTATGAGAGGTCCTGGAGCACGGTGTCATGCAGATCCATGCCCAGGTGGATGCGCTCCTGGCGCGCTCCTGCTCTGTAGGTTTGCTCCAGCGATCGCGTGTGGCGCAGAAAACGTGTGACCTCGCCCTCTATGAGGCGCAGCATGACCAGCGCCGAGACGTGGAGCGGAAAAGCGCGGTTACTATCCGGCCCCTGGTTCACGCCCAGACCCAGCAGGCCACTGAAGTGATCCTCGACGCTGATGGGGCGGAAGCAGAACAGGTTGCAGGGGGATAACCCAAGCTCCTGCGACAGCTTCTCGGCCATGGCGCCGGCCAGAAACCGGGTGCGTTTGAACGGCAGCCCAACGTGCGCTTCGGCGACGAGATCCGGGCTGTGCACCGTCGTGCTCGTTGTACGGCCGTGGTCGTCCTGGGCCAGGGCCCGGACGTAGCCCTCGGCTTCCTCGGAGAGGATGACCGCTAGCTGGGCAGGCGCTGCCTCCTGCAGCGCCGCGATGACCTGTCTCAGCGTCCGGTCGCCGCCGAAATGCGGCGCTAGGCCTTGCTCGCGCGCTTCGAGGGCGCTGACGAAGCGGGCGCGCGAAGCCCGCAATTGGTTGATGGCACGCGCCGCCGTGGCTCGTCCGCTAGCGCGGGTCTCCCAAGACATCGTTGCCGCCAATTCCGCCTCTCGGCTCCATCATCTCCCCCTAGCCCCAATCACGCCCGCCGTCGGGCGCCCCACCAGAGCAGGCCGGCTATTGCCGGCAGTGCTCCTGCCAACCACCCCATCCGGCCCCCGGGCTGCTGGGGCTGTTGTGCGGCCACCGAGCCCGGGGCGTCACCTGCACTGGTGTGCGTTGGCGCTAGCAAGAACCAGTCCAGCCAAGGTTGCGCGGCCTGGGCCGGGGCTGGCGCGCTGTTCCCTGTCTGTCCGGAGGCAGGCGTAGGGACCTGGGGGCCGGCCGATCTCACTGCTCGCGCCGGGGGCTCCCTGCCCGTTTGGGCCTGGCCATCAGCTGCCGGTTCGGGGTCAGCTACGCTGGCTCCAGCTACTGCCCCGGACGAAGGCGAATCGCCAGCGCTGCTGCTCGCTGTGCCTGTGGGCACCGCGATGATGGGCAGGCTGGCATAGGTCTGTGCGGCGTGTGAGGCGGGAGCGGGGGAACTGCCTTCGCCGGACGGCTGGTCGGCGGGGGGCTGTGGCGGGGGGATGAGCTGGGCCACCACCACGACGTCCCCGGTAACGCTTCTGGCCAATCCCAAGTTCACGACGCGGTCGGACTGGCTGATGCTGAGACTGGGCCCAGCGAGCAGCTTGGTGTCGACATTCTGGTTCTCATCGAGGTTGGAGGTGGCCTGCAGCCCGCGACTGTCCGCGTTGCCGGACTTACCGTTGGCGGTGTTGGTGATGCGCACCGAGCCCTGGGCAGCGCTCCAGGTCAGCGAAGGACCCGCCGGCGCCCCGGCCGAAACGTTGCCCGCCAGCCCGGCGGCGTTGGCAGCGCCGGAGTAAGCCTGCGCTGTTCCGTGGTTCGTGACGTTGACGAGGAATTGGGCGTCCACCTGGTTGTTCGAGCTGCCGTTGCCCACTTCGACGTCGATGAGCTGAACGGCGTTCACAAAAGTGGTGGCATCGACGCCGATGGCGGACGCGGCGCCCGAAACACTTGTGCCGCTGCTCAGAACGGATCCGCTCACTCCGGCGCCGCCCGCGCCGGGGAGTCCGATCTGCAGGTTGCCCTTCTGGCCAGTGGCGCTCGCGCCGCCGGAGAGCGCCGACGCGCTGCCCTCATTGTCCACGGTAACCAGGAAGACCACCTGGATACGGTTGCCGGAGCTGTTGTCGTCAATGATCACTGTGACGCGCTGGAGGCCCTGCACCACGGTCGTGGACTTCACCCCGATGGCCATAGCGTCACCGGAGGAAGCCAGCGCGTAGTTCGTATCGCGCAGATCGACGCTGGTGCCAGACGGCATCGAGGCCGCGGCTGTCGCCGCCGCGGGCCCGTTGGGTGCTGCGCCCGCGGCCAGCGAGATGCTGCCCTGCAGGCCGGTCGCCGCGACGTTGCCCGTCTGGCTCAGAGCGATGCCGGTGTTGGTGAGCGTGGCGCTCAGCGTGATCTGTGCGCTTTGATTGGAGGTGTTGGCGGGGATGTGGATAACCACCGCCTGATCCCCGATGACGTGCGTATCCGCGATGACGCCGATTGCCTGCGCTGAGCCTGAGGCCGCCGTGGCGTTGTTGGACGCGCTGATGAGGACGCCGGCAGGGGGCGTGGCCGCGGGCGAGGGCGCGGCGCTGGGGCTTGCTGCTGCCGTCGGGCTGGCCAGCACCGTCGAGCTGGCAGCAGGCGAGGTCGATGGGATGGCGCCGGACGTGGCGGGGGTGCCACTGCCGGCTGGTGAAGCGCTGGTCGAGGACACCGCGGTGGCGCTGGAGCTGACGATGGCGGTAAAGGTGTTGCTGCCCGTCTGGCCGGCCGCCGCGGCGGTGCCGGAGCCTGCCGTGGCCGAGCCCTGATTGTTGACGTTTACGGCGAGGGCCACATTTACGCTGTTGCCGCTGGATCCCGTTCCCTGGGTGATGGTCACGCTTTGCTGCGACGCCACGGCCGAGGTGGAGATGACGCCGACCGCGCTCGCGCTGCCTGTCTGCGCGCTCGAAGAGCTCTGCACGGACACGGTCGGCACGGGTGAGGGGCTGGCCGAGACGGCTGGACTGGCGCTCGAGATCGGCGTTGCCGACGCGTTAGCCCCGCCTGCCGCGGACGGGCTCATAGTGGGCGCCGGCGAGGCCGAGGCACTGGCCACCGGGCTGCCCGACGGCGCCGGGCTCCCAGCGGCAGTGGCCATCGCCGTTGCGCTGGCGGCAGGCGCAGCGCTTGAGGGAGCGACCGTGGACGAACCAGACGGGCTCGCGCTCGCGGCGGCCGAGGGGCCCGGTGATGGCGGCGGTGGAGGCATCGAGCTGACCGATACGACGGGTTCCGCCGTTGTCGCCGCGGGTTGAGCGGGCGAGGATGAGGTCGGGCCCGACGGCGCCGGCGAGCTGCTCGACGCGCTGCTAGCGCCGGTGGAGGATGCTGGGTTGGTCGAGCTCGAAGAGCCAGCAGTGCCGGTGGAGGTGGATGTGCCGGAAGCGCTGGAAGATGGGCCGGCAGAGCTGGCTGCCGGCGGCGAGCTTGCCATCGACGAGCCGGAGCTGGGCGCCGAAGCAGCAGGGCTGGCGGAACCGTCAGCCAGGGCGGGGGAGCTTATGAGCGACAGGAGCGCGGCGATCGTGACCGCCCTCCCGATGGTGCGTGCGGTATTCAAGCGAGGGCCTCCCGACATTCGGGGCTGACGCAGCCGCGGCTCGGCGCGCCGATCAACGCCCACGATAGAGGCGTAGGGCCGAAAAGGGCTCTGCTTGTTGCTCTATTTCTCCGGCAGCGATCGGCGAGATGGGGCTAGGGATTTCAAGCACTGTGGCTGCGCGATCGCTGGACTCCTGATTCCGCCGGGTCCTGGTTAGGTGGTGCCATCGACCGGCGTTGCGCCGACGAGGATGTGTTCGGCCGGCCCGCCCGTTTCTTCAGTGCCGCCAGCGTCAGGCTTGCCGAGGAGGCCTAGCGGCCCATGGTATTTGCGCACCCCGGATTAGGGGTTAGCGCTCTTACGGTTCGTTACCGCGAACCCTAGCCTTCGATGAGTATGCAGATTCCGGTTCGGCCCGTATCTCTGCTGCAGCTGGCCGCCGTCATCGGCGAGCGGCTGCTGGCTCTGGTGACCTCGCGGTTCGTGGTAGTCGTGTCCACCACCTGCGCTGTCATGTACGGAGGGCTTTGGGTAGCGGCTCTGCTGCAGCACAACGGCGTGGTTGGGCGGTGGCTGCCGGTGCCGGTCGCCGACTCGGTGATTCTCAGCCGCAGCGGGGCCGAGCTGCGGCCGGGCGAGCCTGACGCCGCGCAGCTCGATGCGCGCCGCCAGGCGCTGGCAGGGTCGCAAGTCGCACCAGGTGCGGCCGGCGGCGATTCGTCATTGACACTCGAAGTTCAAACCGCGCCGCCCGTCGATCTGTGGATCACTGACGATTCGGGCGGCGAGATTGGCACCAATCCGGAAACAGGACTGGTTCGGCTGCAGATCCCGGAAGCCTCCTATTCTGGCAGGGGAACCGATCCCCAGCTCGTCTCTATCCCGCACGCCGCGGGGCGCTATCACATCGAGCTCCTCGGCACGACAACCGGCACGTTCCAGGTGCTGGTCCGACTGTTCGCTAATGACGACGTGGACCATGCCGTCCAGTACGCCGGCAAGGGCGAGGTGTTCGAGGACACGCTGCTGCAGTCCGACGTCGGCGTGGGCACCAACGCCGACGATGGCAGCCCCAAGCTCGACGTTTCGCCTGCCCAGGTATTGGTGGCTGGCAAGGTGCCGGAGCAGCAGGTCGCTGGAGTGAGCGTCACCGCCGAGGCCAGCCCGGAGCCGAGCACTCCCGCCAGCAGCCCGCAGCCGGCGCCCACCCCTTTGCCTGCTCCCCTCGTGGTTCGTCCGCGCCCGCTTCCAAAACCGCCCATCCCGTTGCCTCCTGTGCCGGTGCTCCCCGCGAGCTTGCTTCAGGCCGTGACTGCTCAGTCGAGTGGTAATCCTGACGCCGCCGGACCGGCGGGAGCGTATGGCGGCCCAACGCCGTCTCAGGGCCAGCAGGTCAGCGACGCATCTCAGCCGCTGCAGGAGATCATCCGGGCGCCGGAAGCAGCCGTCGATGCAATCCGCCGGTAGCCTTTCGGGTCCCGTACCTGCTCCCGGCACCCGGCGGTCGGCCTTTCCATGGGGCGGTAAACAGGCGCAGCTGCATGCATTGGCGTCGGTCCGGAGGGCAGTTGCGGCGCTGCCCAGGTACCTGAGCGGCGTGCGGGTCGTCCAGCTCGCGCTGATCGTCGACCAATCTCGGCGCTTCACGGGCGCCGAGCCCTGGCTGCAAGCGGCGGTCGCGTTGCCTGCAATCGCCGTGCTTTCCATTCCCCTGCTGTTCCGAAGAGCGCCGCTTGCCGCCATTGCACCCACGGCCTGGGTGCCGCTAGTCATGGCAGCTGTGGCTTGCTACTGGCCCCTGGATCGATGGGCGCTGGGAGTGCTGCTCGCCTCCGTGCTGGTGGCAGCCTGCAGCGGCTGGAGCTTCCATCCGAGAATCCTTCAGAGGCTGTCCGGCCTAACCGCTTGGATTTCCGCCGCCCGACTCACCTTCGCGGTCTGGGGAATCTACCTATGGTGTCTGGTGGTACAGCCCCCGCCTGTCATCACTATGGTGGCGGTCGGACTGCTTCCCCTGCCGTGCGCGGTCGCATTGAGCCGCTGGCTCGTTCCAGCTGCCGCTCCGGCCCGGTGGGCAACGGCGGGGTTGCTGCTGCTGCTCATCCCTGCCCTGCCCGGATCTGTCACGGCTGGCCGTGGCATTGCTCTCGGCTTCTACACCCTGCTGGGTCTGGTGCTCGTGGCCGACGTCTGCGCGGCGCTCGCAACGCTCTCCCATAGAGGCGTCTCCCAGACCGGTTCAGTGGATCTAGCTGGAACGAGTGGGCGCGCCCAGCGGGCCGCATTGGCCGCATTGCTGCCCGGTCTCCTGCTGGCTGCCGGCGTACGGCTTGCTGCCCTCTACAGCACGGCCATGCCGGTCGGATCGGACCAGTTCCAGTACTACGAATTTGCGCAATCCATCAGCTCGACCGGAGTAACGACTGCTCCTCGGCCGCTGTACATGCTGGGAGCTACGGCGTTTGGCGTAGCGCCTCTGAGCGGTGTGTATCTCTCGTTCGTCCAGCAGCTGAGCGGAGTTCCGCTCTTTCCTTCGGCAGCTGTGGCCATCGTCTTCGCCGGCGTACTCCAATGGCTGGCGCTCGTTGCGCTGGTCCACGACGCAACGCGCTCTCTTCGACTGACCGCGATCGCCGGCTTCGTCTGGGCACTGGTCCCGGTCGGATTGGACATGCAGACGTGGTTCGGACTGGCCAACGCGTTCGGCCTGGCGCTGCTGCTGTTGCTGCTGCAGGCGGTGCGACGCTTCTGGATCGAAGGCCGCTGGAGATGGCTGCTGGCCACAGGGGTGCTTTCTTGCAGCTTGCTGCTGGCCCATCCTTTGACCGCGGTCTTTGCTACGGCCGGCGGTGGGTTGCTAGTCGTCCTGCTGATCGTGGCGGATCTGCGCTCGGGAAAACCGATTGCCGGCAAGCTCGTAAGGCTCGTAGCCTGCTCGGGCCTCGCCCTCGCTGTGGCGAGCCCCGACCTGTATTTCCGCTATCTCTCCCGCGGAGAGCTGATCTCAGCGAGCTGGCAGAGCTATCTGGCCAGCCGGCCGGATGCCGCGTACCTCGGATGGGTCATAGGGCTGCCGTTGGCGCTGCTTGGCCTGGCTGGTGTGCTGATCGTCCTCACCTCGCGACAACGAGCTCTGGGGCGTGGCTTGCGGCCTGCCTTTGGGTTGGCCGTCGTAAGCGCGCTGCTGCTCTTTGGCTGGCTGTTCGGGGTGCGGTTCCCCTATGGCCGCGTGCCGATCTTCCTGGCCGCGGGACTCGCACCTTTCGCAAGCGTCGCGCTGTGGCGCTGGGGTGGGCGGCGTCTGGATTCGGCATTGTTCGGAACCGCGCTGCTCCTTGCTCCCCATGCCGGGCGCATGATCGTAGGTGACCGGGACTTCTTCCGCTATCCGAACGGCGCGTCAGTGCAAGCGCTGCAATGGATCGGCCAGAACACGCCGCCGGATGCGGTCCTGATGGTGCAATCATGTCAGTTCTCGGCTGCAACCTATTTTGCGCGTCGTCCGACACTGCCGGCCATGCTGCCCACGATGCTGTCCTCGAGCAGCGAATATCCCGCCACCCAGGCCGCGCTGCGCATCTTCAACGCCTCTCCTGGCTTCGAGCAGGACCTCCGGAAATACAACGTTCGGACCGTGCTCCTGGATAGGGGCTGCAAGGTCGAGGGGTCGGTCCAGTCGGAGTCGCAGTTGAGCCATCTCGAAGGCCTGCCGGAGCCTTTCCGGCCAGTGTTCGACAACGGCGAGATGCTGGTGCTCGAGCGGTGAGCCGGGTGGAAGCGGAGGCCGCTGACATCGCTATGCGTGAGGCAGTAAGTCCGGCGAGCATCGAGGTCAGCGTGGTTATCCCCTGTCTTTCTGAGGAAGAGGGGATCGGCTGGGCGGTAGACAGGGCCTTTGAAGGTCTCGCACGGGCTTGCAAGCGCGGCGAAGTGCTGGTCGTAGACAATGGCTCTGAGGACCGCAGCGCTGAGGTGGCGGCTGCGCATGGCGCCCGCGTCATCTATGAGCCCCGGCGCGGCTACGGTTGCGCCTACCAGCGAGGGTTTGCTGAAGCGCGCGGAGAAGTCATCGCCATGGGTGACGGCGATGGCACCTACGACTTCGCGCTCTTGCCCAGCTTCCTCGAAGCGTTGGATGATGGCGCCGGCTTAGCGATTGGCAGTCGCTTGTCTGCAGTCCAGCGGGGCTCGATGCCGCTCCTGCATCGTTATCTTGGGAACCCCGTGCTGTCGCTGCTCTTTTCGTGGTGGATCGGCCTCCGCCTGTCCGATGTGTATTCGGGAATGCGGGTCTTTCGCACTTGTCTGCTGCGTCCCGCGCTCATGACCGCCGACGGAATGGAGTTCGCGCTCCAGATGCTCGTTCTGGCGGCCCGCCAGTCGGTCACAGTCAGGGAGGTGAGCATTCCTTATTACTCACGGCTGGGGACATCCAAGCTGCAAACGTGGAGGGATGGCTGGAGGAGCCTGCGCTTCCTGCTCCTTTCCAGCCCAGATTTTCTACTGCTCTACCCTGGGGTAGCGGCAACGTTGGCCGGCATCTGCCTGCTGCTGCTCACTCTGGCTAGCGACCTGAGCGTTCTGGGCCACCTGCCGTGGGCGCCTAGCTTCAGCAGCGGACTCTGCGTCTTCCTGGGCCTGCAGGCCATGGCCTTCGGCTCGTCACTGCGTCTGCATCTCGCCATGCACGGCCAAGCGGTCCTGCGCCGAATCGATGGGCTGTTCGTCGCGATTTTTCACGGATCGCGCTCGGCATTCGTGGCCATCTGCCTCACGCTGTGCGGCGCGCTTGCGAGGCTTATCCCGGTAGAGGGACTGTTCCGGGGCGCCGTGGCACAGCTGCTGGTAATCAGCGGAGCGCAGATCCTGCTGTGGCTCATCTTCGCCGCGGCTCTGCGCGAGGCAGGCTGGCTCCCTCGCCATCAGGTGAGAATGGACCTTCGGCCGGCTAACGACGGAGTCGCGCCGTGACGTCCGCCAATCCGCGGGCGGGGCTGGATGTGGCCATCTGCTCCGATATGCTGCCGGGATTAACGATCGGCGGTCGGGAATCGCGCCTGCTGCAGCTGGGTCCGGTGCTCAAGGCCGCTGGTGTGAGCCTTCGTCTGATAACTCTGGAACGAGCTTGGCAGTCCAAGCCGGTCGCCGGAGCCTTCGAAGTGCGCACGGTGGCGCGTGCGGCGAGGTCCGACGAGCAGCGCAAACGGTCCTGGCTCAATGGCCTCCGTTTGGCAGGGCATACGGCCGCGTGGCTCCTGGGCAACAGCGCAGATGTCGTCGAGCTCGATCAAATCCCGCATGCTGCGCTCCCGCTAGCACTGGCCGCTTGCAGGCTGTCGAAGAAGCGCGCTGTCGTGCACTGGATCGAAGCGTGGTCAATTGAGGATTGGCGTGGTTATTTGGGTCCGATCCTGGGGACTCTGGCATTCGCGGGCGAATCGCTCTCGTTTCGCTGCGGCGATGCTATGGCCATTAGCGAGTTCACGGCTCGAAGATTGAGACAGATTCACGGCAGGCCGGAGAAGCCGATCTCCGTTGTGCCGCCTGGCTTCGCCAATACAGCCCTGCTTGCGGCGCGGCCGGTGAAACAGTATCAGCTCGGATTTGCCGGTCGGCTGCTCCCTCACAAACGGGTAGACCGGTTCCTGACCCTCGTAGCGGAGGTTGGCCGGGTGATGCCTGAGATTAAGGCGGTGGTCGTCGGTGAGGGCGAGGATTTGCCATATGCTCGCCGTCTCGCGGAGCAGCTCGGATGTGCTGACAGGGTCGAGTTTACGGGCAAGATCGAGCGCCACCAGGACGTTCTGTCCCTGATCGGAACGATGGAGCTCCTGATTCTGTGTTCCGAACGTGAAGGGTTTGGACTCACCGTCCTGGAAGCGAACGCTCAGGGCGTTCCTGTCTTGTTGAGGGCTGGGGAAGCGAACGGCTCAGTGGAGCTCATCGAAGACGGCGTTAACGGCTTCGTCTGCCATAGCGACGGTGAGATGGCGGCTCGGGCCATCGAGGTTCTGAGCCGCGCAAGTGTCAAGGAGCATCTGCGCGCAGGCGCCGTAGATGCAGCCCGGGGATATTCGGAGGAGGCGGTCGTGGCCAAGCTGCTGGCCGCGTATTCCCATCCCCGCTCGAAAGCGGGGCAGAGCAGTCACGACAAGGAGATCACGCATGGCAACGCTGAAAGAATTTCACCTGGAGGTCATCCTGCACAATGGCGCCAGGCTGCAGACCAACTTCCGGCAGCTGTTGGAGGATAATCAGCAGCCGTCCACCAGGTTCTACTTAGGCTATTCGACGGATACGACTACGGTCCAGGATCTGCCCTGGATTGTGGTTGGCGACATCGCCTACATGCCCGATGAGGCTGTGGCGGTGCGCATCGTGCCGGCCGAGCGCGCTCAGGAAGAGCCTAAGCTGCGCGCTATCTGACGCGGCATCGCCGGTTGCACGTTCCACTCACTCCACCTGCTGACAATGCACGTTCAGGTGTGCCGGTCCGCACGTTCTGATGGGCCCGCCTGCAGGCGTATGGTGCATCGCGTGGAACAGATCAGCGACCCAACCCGAACCATCGGGCAGTCGAACTAGGAGCAGCAGACATGACCATCAACGTTCATCCCAGGTTCTTGCGTCTCAGCGGTCTCACCCTCGCTCTGGCAGCCGGCGTCGCGGCTTGCGGGGGCACGGCCAGCGCGCCTCCGTCCGGCGCTGGTGGCAGCGCGGCGGCGGCACCCAGCCAGTCGTCGTCTCCATCGGCCAGCGCATCGGCTGCCAGCCAAGGAGGGGGCCAGCTGGGCATGGTCCTCGAGGTCAACAACAGCGGCTGGCAGAAAGTCATCGGCAGCGCTGCGAAGCCAGGTATGGTGGCCGTGCTGGTCATGCCGAACCAGCCCGCGGCAAAAGCTGGGCTTGCGGTGGGCGACGTCGTCGCAGCCATGAACGGGACGAACGTCACCAACGCCAACGTGGCCAACCGCGAGATCCGCAAGCTCAAAGTGGGCGACAAGGTGAGCCTGGACGTTCAGCGCAAGAATGGCCCGGCAAAGGTGGACCTAACGGTCGAGCCGGCGCAGCAGCTCAACCTTTCGGCCATGCTGGACGACGCCGTCAAGAAGGATCCTAACAACGCGGCAGCCTACTTCCTGCGCGCGGCCTATGGCGGGGAGGATGGCAAAGCCGCCCAGGCCGACTACAGCAAGGCGATCACCCTCAAGCCGGAATTCGTCTCGGCCTACGTCCAGCGCGGCACGCTGATGCAGGGGACCGATCCGGGCAATGCCATGAAGGATTTCGACAAGGCGATTTCGCTCGACGGCAACTACGAGCCCACGTACGTCAACCGCAGCGTGCTCTTCTCGTCGCAAAAGGCCTACGATAAGGCCCTGCAGGACGACCAAAAGGCGGTTGAGCTCGACGGCTCAGATCCGGCTGCCTACACCAACCTGGGCATTGGTTTGGTGAACCAGGGCAAGAGCCAGGATGCGATGTCGGCAGAAGACAAAGCCCTGCAGATCGATCCCCAGTTCGGCCCCGCATTGCTCTATCGCGGGCTGATGTATCGCGACGCCAGCAAGAGCGATCTCCAGAACGCCGCGCAGCTGGTCCGGGACGAGAAACTGCGCTCTCTGGCCACCGATGCGCTGAGCAAGATGGGTTAATTTGGCGTAACCTTCCCTCTCTGCGGAGCCGCGGGCGGCGGATCTTTCCGCCTCCCGCGGCTCGTTCTTGTCCGGGGATTGGCCGCACGTCACCGTGCGGTCGTTCGACCGGTCCGCTTACCTAGAGCGATCGCTCCAGCCTAGGAGTCCCACTACCCGCCCGGAAGTTGGAGCGGCGACCAGAATGCCTCCAATATCCCCTTACCAACCGAAAGAAGGGAACAAGCCGTGCGTCTCACCACATTTCGCCGCCTGGGGGTTGGACTTGCCCTCGGATCACTCGCGCTGGCGGGGCTTTCGCCCGCGCAGGCTCTAGCGGCCCCCGACGGACGGTCGCTCGCCGGACAGATCGTGCAGGAGGTGGAGTCGGACATCCACGTATGCGGCCTGTCGATCCCGGTTGGTGGCGCCCGCTGTCACGCGCGGTTGAGAACAGACGCCGGCGTCCGCGGGAAAGTGCCCATCCCCTCACCGGCCAGCGGCCCCGTGCAGGCATCGGCCAACCCCAACGTTCTCGGCAACAGCGGCGCCTACGATCCCGCGTATTTGCGCTCGGCCTACAACCTCGGGTCTCTTTCTGCCAGCGGGGGCTCCGGGCAGACCGTGGCCATCGTCGATGCCTACGACGCGCCCAGTGCGGAAAGCGATCTGGCCGTGTATCGCAGCCAGTTCGGATTGCCGGCCTGCACCACCGCCAACGGCTGTTTCCGGAAGGTGAACCAGGCCGGCGCAGCCGGACCATATCCGATTGCGGACAGCGGCTGGGCGCAGGAGATCTCGCTCGACGTAGACATGGTCAGCGCCATCTGTCCCAACTGCCACATCCTGCTGGTGGAAGCGAATTCCAACGGCTTCAACAATCTGGGGCAGGCGGTGAATACCGCGGTCGCGCTGGGCGCCAACGCGATTTCCAACAGCTATGGCGGCTCAGAATTCAGCGACGAGACCAGCTACGACACCAGCTATTACCGGCACGCGGGTGTCGCTATCACCGCCAGCTCCGGCGATAGCGGCTACGGCGTGGAATATCCGGCCGCTTCGCAGTTCGTCACCGCCGTCGGCGGCACGACGCTCACTCAGCTGTCCAATGGCGGCACGCGCAATGCCACGGAGACGGTCTGGAGTGGCGCCGGCAGTGGCTGCAGCAGCTTTGAGACGAAGCCAAGCTGGCAATCCGACCGTGGCTGCAGCCGGCGAACCGTAGCCGACGTCGCGGCTGTGGCCGATCCCAATACCGGCGTCTGGGCGTACGACAGCTTCGGCTCCTTTGGTCAAAGCGGCTGGCTGGTGTTCGGCGGCACGAGTGTGGCTTCACCTATCGTCGCCTCGGTCTATGCCCTGGCTGGTGGCACGGGCGGCTCGAGCTTCGACGATTCGTTCCCCTACAGCCACCCCGCATCGCTGTTCGACATCGTCAGCGGCAGCAATGGCTCCTGCGGCTCCTACCTGTGCACTGGCCAAGCGGGCTACGATGGCCCAACCGGCCTTGGGACGCCCAACGGCACCGCGGCCTTCACCGCGGGAAGCCCGACGTTGCAGCCTTCGGTCAGCAGCCTGGCGCCTGCTTCAGGCAGCACCAGCGGTGGGACCAGCGTGACGATCAGCGGCGCCAATTTCTCCGGAGCCACGGCGGTGTCATTTGGCTCGGTTGCCGCGGCGAGCTTCAGCGTGAGCTCCGCCAGTCAGATCACAGCCGTCTCGCCGGCCCACGCAGCGGGCGCGGTCGACGTCACAGTTACGACTCCGGGGGGCACCTCAGGCACGAGCTCCGCCGACACGTTTACGTTCGCTGCTCCCGGGCCGGTGGTTAGCGGCCTCAATCCCACTCAGGGCTCGACCTCTGGCGGCACCAGCGTGACCATCAGCGGCAGCGGCTTCTCGGGCGCGACCGCGGTGACGTTCGGCACGACCGCCGCGAGCTCCTTCACTGTCAACAACGACAGCCAGATCACGGCGACCTCGGCGGCGGAAGCGGCCGGCACGGTCGACGTGACGGTAACGACGCCGGCAGGCACCTCGGCCACGTCGGCTTCGGACCGCTTCACGTTTGCAGCGGCGTCGCCTTCGGCGCCCAGTGTGAGCGGCTTGAACCCGACGCAAGGCCCAACCAGCGGTGGCACGAGCGTGACGATCAGCGGCAGCGGCTTCACTGGCGCGACCGCCGTGGCGTTCGGATCTTCAGCAGCCAAGAGCTTCGCGGTCAACAGTGATAGCCAGATCACGGCCGTCTCGCCGGCGGGGGCCGCCGGCACAGTCGACGTAACGGTTACGACGCCGGCCGGCGGCTCCGCGGCAGTCAGCGCAGATCGATTTACCTACACCGTTCCCGCTCCGCCACCAAGTTTCACTATGTCGGCATCGCCCAGCAGTGCGGTGAGCGTGCGGGGCGCGCTGAATGCGAACTATACGGTGACGCTGACGGCCAGCAACGGCTATAACTTCCCTGTCAAGTTGACCATAAGCGGACTGCCGAGCAACGTGAGTGGCACGTTTTCTCCTGCCACTGTCACCCCCAGCGGCGGCTCCACGTTGACGGTGCGTCCGCTGTCTACCGCCCCGCGTGGAACCTTCACGCTGACCATCGTCGGGACTGGCAGTGACGGAACAATCCAGAAGACGAGCGTGAGCCTGACCATCTTCTAGCGCTCCGAGTCAGCACCCAGGAGCAGGGCCGGATTCAGCTGAGATCCGGCCCTGCCGGCGAACAGCTTTCATGCGGCCGAGCGCTCTCAGCGAGGAAGCATGCGGGGTGGAAGGGCTAGCCTTCGCGCTACCCTGCCGGGAGCCATCTGCTCAGCCGCGGTAGCCCTCCCGTAGCGCTCTTTCTCACAGGGCGGTCCTACTTAGGCTCTTACCGAACATACCCACCGCCTTTTGCCGTCGATCCCGGCCAGGTTTGCACGGAAAGGCGTTATTTCCCGGACCCCCAAAACCTAGTCTGAGAGCCGAGTTCTCGGTTTGGACCTGGGCGACGGTGCACAGGCCCTCGTCTCGGAGGTTTTGGGTATGAAGCGGAAAGCGCCACGCACCGGTCGACGCGGTGTGGCCGGCAAGCGATTGGTGACAAGCAGCTCTGTGTGTCTGGCGCTCGCTCTGGCGGGCACTGCCGGACTGGCCGATGCAGCCGGTTCTGCTACGGGAGGATCGATTGCCGGTGGCCCCACCGGTGGTTCCAGCGCCGGCACGAGTGGTCAGGTGCCTTCGCACTCCGGCTCGACCAGCACCGCGGGTGCCAGCAGCAGCACGGCCAACAAGACTTCCGCTGGCGCGACCGGACAGGCCGGCTCGACCAGCGGAACTGGGTCCGCTACCGGCCAAGCGGGCAGCACGTCCAACACGGCTTCGTCGCCCAGCACGTCCAGCGCGGGAGGTGGCTCCCCCGCAGGGGCCGGGACGTCCGCCTCCAGCTCAACCAATGCCTCGAACAGCGCCTCCGCCAGCGGCGCCGGGACGACGGGTAACGCCGCGGCAACAGGGACGACCAGCAACGTGGCGGTGAACAACGACAGCGGCGGGAATATCGCCACTGGCGGCTCCATCGGACACGGGGCGAACAGTGCTGTCAGCGTGACCATACGCAACAGCACTACTGTCTCCAACCAAGGTGCTGGGCAGGCGACCACGGGCGCTGCCAGCGGCAGCGGACAGGTCGGCAACAACAGCGTCTCGGCCAGCACAGGCGCCGTGAATGCGGCCGGTGGCGCCGGGAGTGGGGCTGGCGCGGGAGCCACAACGGCCTCAGCCAGCACGCAGGCTTCCAACAACGTGTCGAATTCCGGCTCGGCCCACAGCGGAGATGCGTCCAGCACCGGCCTGGCGGCCGAGACGACCGTCAATAACACCTACAGCGGGAACCTGGCGACTGGCGGCTCAATCGGTGGTGGCAATTCGTCCATCAGCCTCACGCTGGACAACACCAACACCGTCTCTAATAACGGTACGGCGTCGTCCTCGAGCGGCAGCGCTACGGCCGTCGGCCAGACGGGATCGAACACGACCTCGGCCAGCACGGGAACGGTCGATGCCGCCGGCGGCGCGGGATCCGGCTCAGGCGCGGGCGCCACCACGGCGGTCAGCAACACGGCCGCGAACCAGAACGTGAATAACTCCGCCGAAGCGGTGACGGGATCGGCGACTTCAACAGGCGTGGTGGCCAATACCAGCATCTCCAACACCTTTGCCGGCAGTGGTGCGACCGGCGCCTCCATAGGGAATGGCAGCAGCAGCGGCATCTCCATCACCAACACCAGCACGAACAGCGTGAGCAACACCGGGGTGGCGAATGCGGCCACCGGCAACGCCAACGCCGTGGGGCAGGCAGGCGACAACAGCGTTACGAACTCGGCCGGAGCCGTGGATGCGGCGGGCGGCGGGAATTCGGCGGGATCCAGTGGCCCCACCGCTGCCGCCAACGAGCAGTCCGCCTCCAACAACGTGTCCGACAGCGCGATCGCCAAGTCCGGATCGGCCGCGTCAACCGGCGTGGTGGCCAGCACCACAGTCAGCAACAGCATTTCCGGCAACTTCGCAACTGGGGGCGCAGACATGGGCGGTAACAGCTCATTGAGCCTGACGAACAGCGAAACGACCACGGTGAGCAACAACGGGCAGGCCACGGCGACGTCGGGCAGCGCCACTGCGACCGGTCAGGCCGGCAGCAACAGCCTCACTGTTCAGGTCGACGCGGTCGATGCCGCCGGCGGCGCGAGCGCCAGTGGCAGCGGCCCCGCTACCGACGCAGCCAACAGCCAGCAGGGCTCGAGCAGGGTGAACGACTTCGCCTCAGCGGAAACGGGCTCTGCCACGGCGATGGGCGTGGTGGCCAACACCAGCATCAGCAACACCAGCACGGGCAACTTCGCTACCGGCGGCGCCAAGCACGGCGCCAGCAGCTCCATAAGTCTTACGGAAGCGAACACCAACAGCGTCACCAATACCGGTGGCGCCACGGCAACGTCAGGCACGGCCACGGCTGTCGGCCAGCTGGGTGGCAACAGCGTCACCGTTGGCGGCACGGACGTGGATGCGGCTGGCGGCGCCAATGGTGGCGACACCACTTCCAGGAACGAACAGAGCGGCAGTCTCGGCGTCGAGGACCGCGGGCAGGCGCGCTCCGGACTGGCCGAAGCAACCGGCATCGGATCGGCCGAAACGGATGTGGTCAATTCGGCTCCGCACGACGTCGCTACCGGCGGCGGCGACACCTCCGGCAGCAGTAACGTGGCCATGACCCAGACGAACAACACCTCCGTGGCGAACACCGGACAGGGGATTTCTGTGTCCGGCGGAGCTTCGGCCGTTGGTCAGCAGGGGGACAATGCGCTGGCCGTTACGGCGGGAACGATCGACGCCGCCGGTGGCGCGAATGGCGGCGCTACTGAAGCAGCGAGCTTCCAGCGCGGGGACCTGGACGTTGGTGACAGCGCCTCGGCCGGGAGTGGCAACTCGACCGCCACCGGCATTGGCTTCGCCGGCACCAGCGTTCTCAACCTGGGCGTTGGCGTGGGGCTCACCAACATCGTGAGCATCAGCAATAACGGCTCGGCCAGCGCGACTTCCGGCGAGGCGACGGCGACGGGGCAGATAGGCAGCAACTCGCTGACCATGTCAGTGGCCGACGTCGATGCTGCCGGTGGTGCGAACAGCGGGCAAACCGTGGCGGTCAACCAGCAGCTGGCCAGCTCGATGGTGCAGAACGGCGCCGAAGCCCAGTCTGGCACGGCGCTCGCCACGGGCCTGGTTTTCGCCGAGAACCAGGTGGTCAACGAGACTGCCGGCAACGTTGCCACGGGCGGCTGCAAGAACGAGGCCAACTGCTCCGTCGGCCCAGGGCCCAGCCTTACGCCGCCGCCCACACCTCCGAGTCCCCCACCAGGCGTCACACCGCCCGGTGGGCCCGGCGGTGGCAACAGCCCGCAAAGCGCTCCCTTCGGCCAGCCCTCCTCGCAGACGTTGCCGGCCGCGGTTGGTGCGCCGGCGGCCGCACCCGCTGCGGTTCCCAGCCAGGAGGTAGCAGGAGCGAGCGCGCCGGGAGGTCAGGGAGCCGGGGCGCCATTGATTCCGGGCCTTGGTGGCGGCGGTGTGCGAGCTTCCCTGCCGCTCGGTGGCCTGCTCTTACCGGCAGGTTTGGCCAGTCTGCTGTCGGCTGTTCGCCGGCGAAAAAAGAAAGCGGAGGAGTACTGATGTGACTGCACCGCCTTCTTGTTAGTGACCACATCAAGCCAGCTGTTTTCCAGCAGCCCAGAGAAGAACAAGCAGCAAACGGATCAGATGAAGGAGAACCAAAAAGTGGCTCGATCCAAGAAAACGGACCCAAGTTCGCAAGAGCCGGCGACCGTGAATCCGGCCAAGCGCCGCCGGAAAGCCGATCTGCCGCTTCGCGCCGGCACCTCGGCAACCGTCATGGCGCTGCTGGTTGGCGGCCAGGCCCTGGCGGCCACGACCGGCTCAACAACGGCCTCGAATTCCAGCACGTCCAGCTCGAGCTCGAGCTCGACGGCGTCGAGCTCGAGTGGGAGCGTGAAGTCCACCGGCACGACGAGCAGCACAACCGTCAGCAACGGCAGCGGCGGCAGCACGACCACGGGCGGCGCGACGAGCGGTGGCAACAGTGGTGCTACGAAGACCACGACGAACACCACCACGGTAACGAACACCGGGACGGCGAGCGCCAGCAGCGGCAACGCCACGTCCACGGGGCAGACCGGCAATAACAGCACCACCGCTACCGTTGGCTCGGTCGACGCGGCCGGTGGCGCTGCCAGCGGCTCCAGCCCCAGCGGCAGCACCACGGCGACCAATAACCAATCCGTCGTCAGCTCGGTGAACAATTCGGCCTCGGCGACGACTGGCAATGCCAGCGCCAACGGCACGACAGCCATCACCAGCATCAGCAACGGTGGGGCGGGCTCGAGCACGTCGGGCGGAGCCAAGACCGGCGGCACCTCTGGTGTGACGCAGTCGGTCACGAACGCGAACACGATCAGCAACACCGGCACGTCGACGTCTACGACCGGGTCGGCCACCGCCACCGGGCAGGTGGGTAACAACTCGGCCACGGGTCGCACGACGACGGTGGATGCCGCGGGTGGCGCGAATTCGGGCTCCGCTTCAGGTTCCGGCAGCCATACCGGGTCGGGTAACACCACCGCGGCTAACAGCCAGGAGGTGGTGTTAGACGTCGGCAACAACGCCTCCGCCCGAAGCGGTAACGCCAGCGGCAGCGGCCTCACCGCCGACGCCGAGATCACCAACGGCGGCGCGGGAGATGCCACGACCGGCGGGGCCAAGACCGGCGGAAATTCGGGCGTCAGCGAGACCATCAACAACACCAACACCATCACCAACAGCGGGACGGCGACGAACACCTCCGGATCGGCCACGGCCACCGGCCAGGTGGGCAGCAACTCGACCACCGGAACGGTCGGCACGGTGGATGCCGCGGGCGGCTCGAACTCGGGCAGCGCCAGCGGCTCCGGATCCGAGGCTACAAGCGGCGATACGACCGCCGTGAACGAGCAGCTGGTTAGCCAGGTCGTTCAGGACACGGCCCAGGCACGGTCCGGTGACGCCCACGGCGACGGCATCGGATTTGCCGGCACGATGATCATGAGCGGCGCTCCGGCCATGTTCACGACGGGTGGCGCGGACAGCGGAGGAACCTCGGCCGTCACGCTGACCCAGACGAACGGCACCACGATCACGAACACCGGCCGGGCGACCAACGTCAGCGGCAATGCCTCCGCTACCGGCCAAACCGGCGGCGCGGCCGGCCAAACCGGCGACAATACCGTCAGCGGCACGGTTGGCACGGTTGACGCCGCGGGCGGAGCGAATTCGGGCAACGCCACCGGCACGAACTCGGAGGCCGCGAGCGGCGACACCACGGCGGTCAACGAGCAGGAGGTCGCGGGCGTCGTGGGAGACTCGGCCGAAGCGCGCACCGGCAACGTTTGGGGCGACGGCATCAGCTCGGCCGACACCGAGATCACCGCGGCCGGCGCCTCGGGTAAGGTCACGACAGGCGGCGCCAAGAGCGGCGGGAACTCCGGTGTCACCATCACCGAGACCAACACCAACACCATCAGCAACACCGGCACGGTGACCAATCGCAGCGGCAATGGCACCGCCGTGGGTCAGACGGGCAGCAACAGCGTCAGCGGCACGGTGGGCACTGTTGACGCAGCCGGCGGGTCCAACTCCGGCAGTGGCTCGTCGGCCTCCAGCGGTGACACGACGGCGGTGAATGCGCAGACGGTTGCCGGCGTTACCAGTGACTTCGGCGACGTGGAGACGGGCAACGCCCACGGGGATGGCATCGGCAGCAGCGATACGGCCATCAGCAGCGGCGCCTTTGGCTCCATCACCACCGGCGGCGCAAAGCACGGCGGCAACTCGTCGGCCACGGTCAGCCTGACCAACACCAACACCATCACCAACACGGGCACCGCGACCAACACCAGCGGCAACGCCACGGCTACGGGCCAGGTGGGCAGCAACAGCACCACCGGCACAGTCACCGACATCGACGCCGCGGGCGGCGCGAACTCGGGCAGCGCTACTCAGACCTCAACCGGCACCAACGCTTCGGCTGAGGCCGCGGCCTTCAGTGGCGACACGACGGCGGCCAACGAGCAGGTCGTCGCGTCCTTCAATGGCGACGGCGCCATCGCCGATACGGGCACCGCCCACGGCGACGGCATCTCGTTTGCCGGCGCCGAGATCAGTAACGCCACAGGCAAGGCCGGGAACGTAACCACGGGCGGCGCGGACACCGGCGGAAACAGCAGCGCCACGGAAACCGAGAGCAACACCAACTCGATCACCAATCGCGGCACCGCGATCAACACCAGCGGTAGTGCCACCGCGATGGGCCAGGTGGGCAACAACACCACCTCGGGCGTCGTTACCACGGTGGACGCAGCCGGCGGGTCTAACTCCGGCAGCGGCACAGCAACCGCCACGGCTTCCGCCGGTCCCTCCTCGTCGCCACACGCTTCCGCGTCGGGGAACGGCTCCAGCGGCGCCACGACGGCGGAGAACAGCCAGACGGTGGCCTCCGAGAACAAGATCGTCGCCGACGCCAGCAGCGGCAACGCCTACGGCGATGGGATTGGCAGCAGCGACACGATCATCAGCAACGGTGTCCTGCCGTCCATCACCACCGGCGGCGCAAAGAACGGCGGCAACTCTTCGGGCACGGCCACGCTCACCAATAACAACACGGTATCGGCCACTGGGTCGGCCACGAATGCCAGTGGCAACGCTACGGCAACCGGCCAGACCGGCAGCAACAGCACCTCAGGCGTGGTCACGGACGTCGACGCCGCCGGCGGCGCCAACTCCGGCAGCGGCACAGCCACGGCAACGGCTACCGCGGGCGAGAGAAGCAATCCGTCGGCCGAAGCCAACGGGTCTGGGAACGGGGGCGACACCACCGCGGAGAACGAGCAGATCGTCGCTTCCGAGAACGGCATCTTCGCCGGCGCGGAGACGGGCACGGCCAGCGGCGACGGCATTGCTTCGGTGGCCAACAGCATCACCAACGGTGGCGGCGGCAGCATGACCACCGGCGCCGCGGACACCGGTGGCAACAGCAGCATCCGCGGCACCATCACCAACACCAACCGCCTCACCGCCAATGGCACGGTTTCGAACACTACCGGCGCCGCCACCTCGGTGGGCCAGAACGGCAGCAACACCACGGTGGGGACTGTCGGCACGGTGGACGCGGCCGGTGGATCGAACAGCGGCTCGGCCAGCGCCACGGCTTCGGCCAGCACCTCCGGTACGGCCAGCGCCGATGCTGAAGCGTTCGGCGGCGATACCAAGGCCAGCAACGAGCAGGTCGTAGCGTCCGAGAACAGCATCTCGGCAGATGCAATGAGCGGCAACGCTCACGGCGACGGCATCGGCTCTGTGGTCAACGGCATCAGCAGCAGCGGCTTCGGCAGCAAGATAACCGGCGGTGCCAAGAACGGTGGCAACAGCAGCACCAGCTCGACGACCACCAACACCAGCACCATCAGCAACACCGGCACAGCCACCAACACCACTGGTGCGGCGAGCGCTACCGGCCAGGTCGGCAACAACTCCACCAGCGGCACGGTCGGCACGGTGGACGCGGCAGGCGGCGCGAACAGCGGCAGCGCCAGCGCCATGGCCACGGGCGTGAGCTCAGGCCTGGGCAGCGTCGGCAAGGCGTTCGGGGGTGACACCTCGGCTTCCAACGAGCAAGAGGTCGCGTCGAGCAACAACATCGAAGCCACGGCCAAGAGCGGCAACGCGCATGGCGATGGCATCGGCGCCTCGATCACGACCATCACCGGCTCCGGAACCAACACGGTGACCAATACCGGCACCGCTACCAATATGAGCGGCGCGGCCACTGCCACTGGCCAGACCGGCAACAACAGCACCAGCGGCAACGTCAATACGGTGGATGCCGCCGGCGGCTCCAACAGCGGTTCGGCAACGGCCACCGGCGTGGGCTCGGCTCTGGGCACCGTCGGCAAGTCGTTCAGCGGCGACACCAAGGCTCACAACAGCCAGACGGTGGAGTCCGAAAACAACATCTCGGCCGACGCCATGAGCGGGAATGCGTCCGGAGATGGCATTGGTCTCGCGTCCACCACGATCAAGAACAGCTCCGGGACCAACGTCAACAACGTCACCAACACGGGCATGGTGACCAATACGACCGGGGCGGCGACGTCCGTGGGCCAGACGGGCAACAATTCGACGAGCGGCACCGTCGGGACCGTGGATGCAGCGGGCGGCGCGAACAGTGGCAGCGCCACGGCGGCGACCGGACTCGGGCAAGGTATCGGCAGCGTCGGGAAGTCGTTCAGCGGGGAGACCACAGCTTCCAACCACCAGAAGGTGGAGTCCGACAACGACATCTTTGCCGGCGCGGAAACCGGGTCTGCCAGCGGTGACGGCATCGGTGATGCCACGACCAACATCAGCAACTCGATTGGCTCCAGCACGACAACCAGCGGCTCGATTGGCGGCCCCGGGTCGTCCACGGGTGGCGGTGGTGGCGGAGCGATCGGCAGCTCGCCGAGTGGCTCATCGGCTTCGTCCCGGCGCACCAACACCAACAACGTCACCAACACCGGCACAGCCACCAACACGAGCGGAGCGGCGACGGCTACCGGCCAGGCTGGCGACAACACCACGACCGGAACGGTGGTGGCGGTTGACGCGGCTGATGGGGCCAACAGCGGCTCGGCCACGGGCGGCCTGGCTTCCGCATCGAGTGGTGACACCGAGGCTCGTAATCACCAGACGGTCAAGTCGCACAACGACATCGCGGCCGACGCGCAGACAGGCAATGCCTATGGCGACGGTATCGGCTTCGCCGGGACGACCATCAACAACACCGGCGCGATCTCCATCACGACCGGCGCCAGCAAGGTGGGCGGCAATGCCAGCGGCACGGTGACGGTGAGCAACACCAACAACGTGTCCAACACCGGCACCGCCACAAATACCAGCGGCAACGCTTCGGCCACAGGCCAAACTGGCAACAACACCACCAGCGGGCTGGTGGGCGACGTCGATGCGGCGGGCGGAGGCAACAGCGGCAGCGCGACTGGCACTTCACCGGTCGTACTGGCCGACACAGGCGCGGCCACGGCCAGTGAGGGCGAGCCGGGTGAGGCCTCGGCTTCCAGTGGTGACACTGAGGCCGAGAATCATCAGTACGTCAGCTCTTCGAACGGTGACGCGGCGATAGCCGGCAGCGGCAAGGCCCACGGCGATGGCATCGGCGCGGCTATCACGTCCCTCAGCAATGGCGGCAATATCTCGGCCACGACCGGCGCTTCCGACGGGACCGGCTCGAGCAGCGCAGCCACGGTGAACGTCACGAACCGCAACACGGTATCCAACAACGGCACGGTCAGCAACACCAGCGGATCGGCGACGGCTACGGGCCAGACGGGCTCCAATACCACTACCGGCGAAGTCGACGCAGTTGACGCCTCTGGCGGTGGGAACGGCGGCAGCGCCACTCCATCGAACTCGGGCGGCGGTGGGGAAACCGAAGCCACCAACCACCAGTCCGTGAGGTCTCATGTCTCTGACTTCGGTGACGCCGAGAGTGGGAACGTGTGGGGCGACGGCATCGGCTTCGCTGGGACGACGATCGATAACGGCTCCAAGGCCAGCACCTCGTTCACCACTGGCGGCGCTAAGGCGGGCGGCAACTCCAGCGCGACGTTCAACGAGACCAATACGAACAGCGTGACCAACACCGGCATGGCAACCAACGTCTCGGGTAACGCCGCGGCGACCGGCCAGACCGGGAACAACACCACGAGTGGTCTCGTGATGGCTGTCGATGCGGCCGGCGGCGGGAACGCTTCCGGCAGTGGCGGAGACACGGAAGTCCATAACCGCCAGAAGATCGACAGCCGCGAGGGTGACGTGGCTGAGGCCCAGAGCGGCGACGTGAAGGGTGACGGAATCGGGTTGGCCATCACCAACGTGATGAACCCGGGCGCTCCCTCCGCGACGACCGGTGGCGCCACCGGCTCGGCAACCGCGGGTGCTAATGCCGGGGCCACCATCAACACTTCCAACACCACCAACGTCTCCAATACCGGCACGGCCAGCGGCACCAGCGGATCGGCTACCGCCGTGGGTATGAACGGCAACAACACCACGACCGGCGAGATCGATTTCGTTGATGGCGCGGGCGGCGGCAACGCCGGCACAGGGCCTGGCTCGAACACCAAGTCATTCAACGATCAGGTCGAGCACGCTGTCGATGCAGCCGTGGCCAGTGCAATGTCCGGAGACGTCACGGTGGGCGGTGTCGATGCCTCGGTTGACGTAACGGGCGGCGGGGCACCGACCGTCACGACCGGTGGAGCGAAGAGGGGTGGCATATCGTCCGCGGTGTCGACCAGCACCGGGACGGCCACCATCACCGATCTGGGTACCGCGAATGGCGTCAGCGGCAGCACGTCGAGCACCGGCCACATCGGCGACAACACGCATACCACTACGGTGGGCAGCGTGGATGCGGCTGGTGGCGGAACAGTGACGACCGCGACGACGCGGCCGGCGAGCGTGAGCTCGTCGAGCTCGACTAACCCAGCCAGCGGTCTGTTGGCCAGGATAGCCGCGATGCTATCGGGCCTGTTGCCCTAGGGCAGCGCAGATCCGTTCCACGGGCACGGCGGGGTCGGGAATGTTCCCGGCCCCGCCTCCCGTTTGTCCGCCGCGGAATTTGCCGGCCGTGGCACGTGCAGCACTACCCGATGAACGTAGGACAAACAGGCAATCCAACTCGGGTATAAAGATCGTTGGTCGCCGGGGCCGCCTCCCTGTAGCGTCTGAATGTGAGCGCCGGGCCCTTTCTTCTTGCCTTCCTCTCGCTGGCGTTGGCGGCGCAGTCGGCCTATGCCAGCATGCTGATGCTGTACGCCTGGCAGGACAAGATCCGCAGCGCCCACGGCCGAGCACCAGCGTCGCTGCTGCCGCCGGGCTGGAGCTTCACGGTGCTGCTGCCCGCCCGCCATGAGGAGGCGGTCATCGAAGATACGCTGCAGCGCATCGCCGATCTGCGCTATCCGCGTGAGCTGGTGCAAATCGTGGTGATCGTCGAGGCCGGTGACGAGGGCACGGCGATAGCCGTCAACCGCAAGATTGCCGAGCTGGAGCAAGCCGGCGTCGACAACGTCTCGCTGGTGCGCTTCGCCGAGCCGCCGATCAACAAGCCGCACGCCCTGAACGTGGGCCTGGCCCACGCCCGAGGCGACGTGGTGACCATCTTCGACGCGGAGGATGAGCCCCATCCCGACATCTTGCGGGTGGTGAACACGATCATGCAGCGAGAGGGTGCGGCGGTCGTCCAGAGCGGCGTGCAGCTGATGAACTACGCCGATCGCTGGTATTGCGCGCTCAACGTGCTGGAGTACTTCTTCTGGTTCAAGAGCCGGCTGCACTATCACGCCTCGATTGGCATGGTTCCCCTGGGCGGCAACACCGTGTTCATCCGGCGGCCGCTGCTCGAGCAGCACGGAGGGTGGGACCAGGAGTGCCTGACCGAGGATGCGGATCTGGGCATGCGGCTCAGCGCGGCGGGGGCCGCCATCCGGGTGGTCTACGACGACGCCTACGTCACCCGAGAGGAGACGCCGCCAACCGTGCCCGATCTCGTGCGCCAGCGCACACGCTGGGACCAGGGCTTCCTGCAGGTGCTGATGAAGGGTGATTGGCGGCGGCTGCCGACCCTGGGCCAGCGCCTGCTGGCGTTATACACACTGTCGTTCTCGCTGCTGCAGGTGCTGACGCTGGCCTATCTGCCGTTCAGCGTATGGCTGATGTTCTTCGCGCGCGTACCGGTCCTGGTGGCGATGGTGAGCGCTGCTCCACTGTACGCGCTGGCCATACAGGTGACGCTCACGCTGGTTGGCCTGCGGGAGTTCGCCTATGTGCACCGACTGCGGTCGTCGCGTCTGCTGGGGCTGCAGCTCGTGCTGGCCTACCTGCCCTACCACTGGCTGCTCAGCTTCGCCGCCGTCCGCGCCCTGTGGCGTTTCCTGCGTGGGGCGAACGGCTGGGAGAAGACCACGCACGTGGGGGCGCACCGCACGGCCCAGCTCCGACCGCTGAGTCCGCTCGAGACCGGCTTGGAAGCCGACGTGGCCCTTCATGGCTAGGAACGTGGCCAACGCCGCACTGCCCCAAGCCCGTCCCGCGCTCTACCGTGCGGGCGGCGCATCGATCGCTCGCCAGGTTGCCGCGGCATTCGAGGATGAGCGTCCGATCGTGCTCGCGCTGGTAGTGCTCACCGCGCTGGCCCATGGCCTGAACATGTTCGACTACCCGGCGTCGACCTTTCGTGACGATGAAGGCATCTATGCCGAGCAGGCGTGGGCGGTGCTGCGGCAGGGTCGGCTGGCGCCGTACACCTACGTGTACGACCACTCGCCGGGCGGATGGATCCTCATGGCTGTCTGGATGCTGGTCAGCGGTGGGGTGAATACCTTCGGTTCGGCGGTCGATGGCGGGCGGATGCTGATGCTCATCCTGCACGCCGCCATGGCCTGGCTGCTCTACCGCCTGGCGCGAAAGCTGGCCTGTCCGGCGCCGGCGGCCGCCTTTGGCGTGCTGGTGTTCGGCGTGTCGCCCCTGTCGACGTTCTTCATGCGCATGATGCTGCTCGACCCGATCATGCTGTTTTGGGCGCTGCTGAGCCTGGACCTGCTGCTCGATGGACAGGGCCGGCTGAGTCGCGTGGCCGGCAGCGGGCTCTGCTTCGGCCTGGCCCTGGTGAGTAAGGAGACGGCGGTGGTGCTCCTGCCGGCCATGGTCTACATTGCCGTGCAGCAGCGCCACCGCCATCAACAGGGCTTTGGGGTCGTTGCCTGGCTCCTGCCAATGAGCCTGGTTGGCAGCCTGTACTTCCTGTACGCGTTCTTGAAGGGCGAGCTGCTCCCGGCCGGCTGGCTGGGGAGCGCCCCGGGCGATCACGTCTCGCTCATCACGGCGCTCATCTGGCAGGCCACCCGCGGCGGAGGTGGCCTGCTCAACCCGGACAACCTGTTCCGGCAGCTGCTGCGAACGGAGTGGCTGCCGCTGGACCCCTTCCTCCTGATTGGAGGCACCGCCGCGGCGATCGCCAACCTGGCCCGTGGCATTCGTTCCAGGCAGGCGCTTGCCGGGGGGCTTCTGGGACTGCTGCCCATGCTGTACCTGGCTCGCGGTGGCGTGGTGCTGGACTTCTACGTCATCGTTGCGCTGCCGTTCCTGTGTCTCAACTTGGCGCTGCTGCTGGGAGCGCTCACCAAGCGACTGCCAGGCGTGGCGGGGGCAGCGATCGCCGCTCTGAGCAGCCTGGGCCTGGTGGCCGGCTACCTGGCTGCCGGCACGCTGCAGCCACTGTACGAGCGCCACCCGGGTGACGCTGGTCGTATGGCTGTGGCCTGGATCAAGGCCAACGTTCCCGCCGACAGCAAGATCGTGACGCGCGACGATCTGTGGACAGACCTGCGTGAGCCCAATGGCGCCTTGCCCGGCTTCCCTAACGTGCACAGCCACTGGCGGGTGGCGGGTGACCCGGCGGTGCGCGACGGCGTATTCGACGGCAGCGGCTCCAACGTGGACTATCTCATCATGTCGCCGGGTTTGGCTGGCATCTTCCGAGATACCAACGACCAGGTAGCTCTGGAGGCGCTGGACAATGCCCACCCGGTCAAAAGCTGGAAGGCCGAAGACAGCGAGGTGGAGCTGTGGAAGGTGGACAGGATTGGCGAGACCGAGCAGCGCCTGGTGGCCGGCAGCGCGCGCTTCCTCACGTCGCACTTCGAGCGGGACGGCGCATACGTTGGCTCGGATGGGGTAGTGACGGCGGAAAGCCAGGCCAGCGCCATGCTGCGCGCGGTGTGGATGAACGATCGAGCCGAGTTCGACCGAGTGTGGGGTTGGACCGCCCGCGAGCTCCTCGATGGAGGAGTGCTGGCCTGGTCTTGGCGCAACGGGGCGGTCTCCGACCGGCACTCGACCAGCGACGCGGATACGGATGCTGCCTTGGCGCTGCTCATGGCCGGCCGCAGGTGGGATGACCCGACGCTTCTCGCGGAGGGCACGTCCCTGGTACGCGCCATCTGGCAGAGGGAAGTCATTGTGGTCGCGGGCGAGCCGTATCTGGCGGCGGGCGATTGGATCGGCCAGGGAGGCAGCGTAGAGCTGAACCCGAGTCACTTCGCGCCATACGCCTACCGCGTGTTCCAGCAGGTTGACCCCGACCATCCCTGGCTGGCCCTCGTCGACTCGAGCTACCGTACGCTCTCGGCCAGCTCGAGCCTGGCGCTGGGCACGCAGGGCTCGGCCGGGCTGCCCCCTGACTGGCTGGCGCTCGATCGTGCCACGGGACGGCTGTTCGATGGCGACCTGCCCGCCGGTGGCTCGGCCTACAGCTACGATGCGCCGCGTGCCTACTGGCGCGTAGCGCTCGATGCCGTGTGGTCCGGAGACGCGCGGGCATTCGACTTCCTGAAACAGGCCGGATTCATTCGCCAGGCGGCGGCGGGGCCGGGACAGCTTGGCTCGGTTTATGCGCATGACGGCTCGGTTCGGAATGCGTCACCGAGCATGGTCGGCAACGCCGGGGCCCTGGCTGTCCTGCTGCAGACAGATCCCGAGCAGGCTAATGGTTTCTACGATTCGCGGATCTTCGGTGCCTCACAACGGGCCGGAGGGGACGTCTTCTGGGGAGAGCCGGGCGATCTCTACAGCCAGGAATGGGCTTGGTTCGCTGTGGCGCTCTACGCCAACACCGCACAGGACATCTGGGATGAAGGCTGATAAGTTAGAGCATGAACCGCTGTACGAAACTGCGCGCGACGCGGCGGGGCCGCCGCGCCTGGCCGGGACCATCGTGCTGCTGGCGCTGCTCATCGCCGGAGGAGTGCTGATGGGGCACGGTGGTGGGCGTTCCGGCGTGGCTGGCCAGCAGGTATTTGCCTCAGGCGGGCTGGCGGTGACCCGCTTTTACGAGCGCGAAGCGCAGCTCAGGCAGGCGCTTGGGCTGGCCTCTCCGGGCCCCGCCGTGACGGGACCAACGGGCGCAGTCGCGCTGCCGGCCGGCCGGACGGGAGGGCTGTCGAAGATCTCCGACGGAGGCTGGTGGCAGCGGCTCCTTGTGCTGGCGCTGCTGCTGGCGCCTGCCGGGCTGCGTGCCGTTCGAAGCGTATCGGGAGCGCGGGCGGCCGAGCCGCTGGTGGCCCTGCCGCCCGCCCATTGAGCTGCTGACCTGCCCAGCGCTGCCTCAGGGCAGCGGATACACCCCGCCTGAGTAGTACTGTCCGGCGGTGATGCGAATGTAGCCGCCATCGTCGTCTGCCCAAGTGCTGCTGTGCGAGTTGCAGATCTGTCCGCTGCTGGACCCATCCGCCGTGCAGAAGGCTGGCGGATTGGTCACTCCGTCACCCATGTTGTCGTAGTGCACCGTGCTGCCGGAGTTGCCCGCCCCGAAGATCACACCGGCCACACCCGCCGACGCGAGCTCGGACACGTGGCCGAAGAAGTATTCCGGGCGGTTGTCCTGGTAGTGGCCGTTGGTGTTGTTTTCAGTATCGAAGTACTGGTTGCCTTCCGGCACCCCGGACACGATAACCTTTCGACCCGCTGCGCCGCTGAATCCGGCCACGTACGACTCCCAGCGCTTGAAGTTGGGCAGGGTCTGGTTGAGCCTGTCCCACCACTGTCCGGGGTTGTTGAGCACGTACTTGTAGTAGCCGGCATCGCGGTCGGCCACGTCATTGAACAGCACGTCGAAGGTGCCCGAACCGCCCGGTACGCCGGAGATCCCGGCCTGCGCCGCGAAACTGCCGGCCTGCTGCCCAAGTGAGGTTGCGTCGGCCAGGCGGGTGTCGGATCCGATGTCCGTCCCAGTGGCCCACTCACTCACGTGAAAGCCCAGGAGGACGTTCGGCGCATAGAGGTCGCGGAGGTGGATGAGCGCCCAGTTGAAGCCCTGATAGGTGTTAGGGAATGAGGCCACGTCGGCGTAGCCCGAGCTCGCGACCGAGGCGCTCAACAATGCCGGATTGTTTCCCTGGCCTGTGCAGTGGCCGTAGCATTTGCTGTTATCGAGCACGGCCTGCTGCGCGAACCCGGCCATGTCCGGCTCGACGTCGAGAATCACGGTCCCGCCGAAGCCGGTGATGCCTCCGTCACTTGCCGAGCCCATGCGCTTCATGAGCTGTGTGAAGCCGGCGTAGTAGCTCGACATGACGCTGGAGCTGTTGAGGTTGGAGAGATCCGTCTGGCCCGCGCCGCAGCCGCCGCAGGAGCCGCTGCCGCCGAGGACGTAGTAGCTGAAGACGGGAATGTAGCCGTGGCTGCCCGCTCGCTGTGCGTAGAACAGCGGGAACTGTGCGTTGCTGTTCCAGCTCTGCCAGCCTGCGGTGAGGAATTGGAAGGCGAAGTCCCACGGAACGTTGGAGCTCGGCATCCAGCCGTCAATGCCGTTGTTGTCTGGTCCACCGGAGACTCCGAAGGAGAGGTGCGACGGCAGTCCCCGTTTGGCGGCGGTGACGGTGGGGGTGGGCTGCGGCGTACTGGTCTTGGTCGGCGTGACTGAGGCTGTGGGGGTCGCTGTCGAGGTGGCGGTGGGGGTCGCCGTCGCTCCGGGAGGAGCGTTAGTTGGCGTCGGGGAGGGCGGCCTCGCGGTGGGACTGGGAGCTGTCGTGGGTACGGTGGTGGGTGCGGCGCCAGCGCCCTGAATGGTGACGTTCGTGGAGGCGTGCACCCCGGCAGCGGTGGCCGTGAGGGTGTGGCTGCCGTTCCCCGCGTTGTTGGGAACCTGGAAGCCGACGACGAAGAAGCCCGTGCCCTGGGTCCGGCCGGAGGGCATGCCCGCGCTGGATCCATCCCACGACGTCGTGAGAGTGGCATTGGCTGGGAAGTTGCTGCCGATGATGGTGCCCCCGCTGCCGGGTTGGCCATTCGAGGGATAGACCGAGATGGTGGGAGCTCCGGATGCGATGGCCTGCGTGTGAATCAACATCGTGCAGACGATCACGATGAGCGGTGCGATGACCATGGTGTAGCGACGGAAGCGGCGGGATGTGTGCACTCAAAAGACTCCTGCCTGTAGCGTTACTCACATAGCCAACGACATTCGGGGCGCGATGGTCATATGACTCATGACTTTGCTCCTAGTTGGGCTGGGGTGCTCGGAAAATGGCCTAGCCCGAGGTCCGGCGGGGGGAATCTGGCGCCGGCTATGCTAAGCGCAGCAGCATGAACGTGCCGATCTGCCCGAGCTCTACGCCGCGGTCCAGCCCATGACGCTGGCGGAGCTGTCGGAACGCGCCGCGATTGACGAAGAGTTCTTCGGCCGCCTGATCGCCGACCCGGTGGGCACGGCGCTGAACGCAGGCTGTGAGGTCTCGCTCGTGCAGGTCAAAGCCGTGCTGGGGCTGGCCGGTGTGTCCGACGAGGAATTCGGACCCGCCCTGGTCGAGAAGCTGCAGCGCTAAGAGCCGGTCTCGCTTGGAGCCGAGAGCTGCGAGCCCAATGTTGGGATGCGCAGCCATCCTTCCCAAAGCCCAGGACGGCGCAGAATCGTCCGATCGACCATCAGCTGAATGGCTTGGTTGAGCTCTTGAGCGTCGGCACGCGGTGTCACCGGCTCGCCCAGCTGCAGGACGTAGCCGTCATCCCTGGGCTCGATCCAGGTGGGCACCAGGTGCGCTCCCGACGCGCGCGCCAGCCAGGTAGCTCCGGACGGAAACGAGGCCCGCGCCGCGCCGATGCGCACTTCGAAGGCGTGGCGCTCGCGACCAGCCAGAGCGGCGTCGAACAGCAGGAAGGCACTGCCGCCCATCTTGAGATGTCGGACCAGGTCACGGGCCGCCGCCGAAGGCCCCTGCAGCGCTCGGTCCACGAGCTGGGCCGTCGAGCCGGCGAGAAGTCCTGCCCGCGACAGCTCTGCCAGGCGGTCAGCGCGCGGAAAGCGCCAGCGGCGGTCGAGACCCGAATCGAACAGCACGCGCAAGCCGCCCGCGGCTCGCGGGGAAACGACTTCAGCGAGTTTGAGCCAGGGCAGCGTGGAGTACACGCTGTAGTGCAGAGAGACGAAGAGCGTGCGTTCGAATACACCAGGCGAGCTGGGAGCCACAATCTCGATCGCGCGTACCAGCTCCACCATGCCGGGCGCTTCCATCTGCGCGGCCAGCACCTCATGGAGGAGCATCTCGCGGCGCAACAGGATCCAGCGGCGCGCCTGTCGCACGGCCTCCCCGGCCGGCAAGCCCAAACAGGCTTGGAGATTGGCTCCCACGCGACGCTCGGCCTGCAGCTCCCATTCGTCCAGCGGCCGGGCGATGGCCAGCACTCGCAGGCAGCGATACGCCGGCCAGAGCTCGTTTGAAGTCACGAACGGGCGGAGCGCTGGAGCCTAAGCGGTCTTACGCTCCATCGGCAGCCAGGCGGTGAAGGCCGAGCCTTCCCCCAGCTGACTCACGACGGTGATGCAGCCGCCGTGCTGCGCGGCGATCTGCTCAGCGGCGGCCAGGCCAAGCCCGGCGCCGGAACGGTTGGCATGGGGCCCTGAGCCGGTGAAGAAGCGATCGAAGATACGCCCCCGTTCCTGCTCGTCGATGCCAATGCCCGGGTCCTTGATGGTCAGCGTCGCGGTAGCGCCTGCCTCATCTTCGATGGCGTCGATCTCGATGACGATTTGCCCGCCGCTGGGGCTGAACTTCACGGCGTTGTCGATCAGCTCGCAGACCAGCCGCTCGAGCCTGTTGGGGTCCCACATGCCGGTTGCCGGAGAACGGACGTCGACGGCCAGGTGGTGCTGCTCGGTCTGAGACTGGTAGCGCGCTGCCACGCTGCCGGCAATCTGCGCCAGGTCGACCTCCACCTTAGCAAGATCCAATGGACGGCCTAAGACCACACGAGAATTGTCCAGGGCTCGGGATAGCACGCCACAGGCCTCCCGGGTGGAGTCCTCGATTCGACGCAAGCCCTCCAGCATCTGCTCTTTGGTGATCTGGCCCTCGTCGATCCTGCGTGCCAGCACCTGGGCTCTGAGCCGTATTGCCGCCAGGGGATTCTTCACGTCATGGGCGAGCGTGGAAATCGCCTTTGCCTTGGCGCTCTCCAGCTCGTCTGCCTGCCACACTACATCACCGACCATCCCGAATCTCCTGAGGCTGATTGTTTTTCGTCAGCGTACGCCGTCGCCATCACTTTGGGGAAGCTTTTGGACCGGACGGGCTGCGATGCTTAAGCAACCGGCGTTAGGGGTTTTCGGCAATTTTCCCGGCGCTGGTTTCCGCAAGCCGTGCATCGGACGGGGCGCGGGCGCGGAATCAGCTGTGTTTCCGGAAAAGCCATCCATCCCCCTGCGCCTGACCTAAGTAGGCGACGAAGGAAGCAAGTTCCATACCAAGCAGCATGGCGAGTCGAACGCTCCCCGGAAGAGTGGCACGATGCTTGCTGAGACATCGTGCAGCCGGATGGCAGCTGTCCCCCCAAGCTGCCATCCGACCTCTTTGAAGGGCCGAGCCGCGCACTCCTGAGCTCGGCCCTTCTTCTTGCCCACGGTCGGCACGAATCGTGCGACGGCCGGCCCTCCAAAGGGCGAGAAATGCAGGGCTTCTTGGTGACGGATAGTCAGCCGCGGCAAACGAGCACCAGCTTGCGGCCGGTGACGAAAACGCTGGTGCCTCTGCCCGACGGCGGCATGATCGAGAACGGCTCCGAGTGGCCTCCGGACGCCAAGACGGTGCAGCAGCGCACGCTCGAGCTGCTGGAAGAGGGCTACGTCCTCACGACCACCAGGGTGGACGGCACGCGGCTGTTCAGACTGTCCGACTAGGCTGATCGCTCGGCCGGCGCTGGCCCGGTTTTTGCGCCTGTCCGAAGCAGAATGTCGGCCTCGACCCGGCCCCACGCGACATGCCGCCATTGCTCGACACTCTTCCTTCCCCGCCCGGAGCCGCTTGGCCGGCTATTGTGCCAGGGTTGTTTGTCGGCGCTCGGCCTGCGCTACCAGAGTGAGGTGGCCAGCCGCGTAGCTGCGGAGTTTGGCGTTACCCCCGACGCCCTCAAAGCCTGGGCCAAGCAGCATCATCTCACGCGAAAACAGACCTGCGCCGTATGCGGGCGGGAATTCGAACCGGGTTCCAGCCGCAGCACTGTCTGCGCATTGTGCTCGATTCGCCTGGGCGACGCCTGGGCTGCGAGCAAGACGAGGTAGAGGTTCCGGGCCCCAGGGCACGATGGCCGGCCTGGGCCACCGTGCCCGAGATGTCTCAAGAGGAGTATGGTTGCCGGGCCTGCTCCGTCTCGGTGTAGCCACGAACCGGCTCGGAAAGCGGGCGCTGACTTTGCTCGGCCCGCCGCTCCGCGAACAGCTGGATCATCGCCTGGTTGAACGCCGGGATGTCGCTCGGCTGGCGGCTGGTGAGAAGGTTGTCGTCGCGCAAGACCTCGCGGTCAGTCCAATCACCGCCCGCGTTGCGAATGTCATCCTGGATGGTGTAGTAGCTGGTGAGCCGGCGCCCCCTCGCCAGGCCAGATGAAACCAGCAGCCATGGCGCATGACAGATGGCGGCTATGGGCTTGTGCTGCAGCTGGAAATGCTGCACAAAGGCCCTCGCCCGCATGTCCATGCGCAGCTTATCGGCGTTGAGCGCGCCGCCCGGCAGCATGACCGCGTCGAAGTCTCCTTCGTCCGCCTGAGAGAGCGGCAGGTCCACCGTGAATTTGTCAGCGATGACGTCGTGGTGCATGCCCTGGATCTGGCCGGATTGGGGCGAGATGAGCACTGCCTCGGCGCCGGCTTCCTGCAGAGCCCGGCGGGGCTCCGTCATCTCGACCTGTTCGAAGTCAGTCTCGGTCAGGATAGCTACCTTGCAGCCTTCCAATCTTCGCTGTTCCATCATCGAGCTCCTGTTGTCCCTTGCCTAGCTGGTGGGGTTGACGTTAATCGGCCGGCTGGCCCGAGCCGACCTGCACCTGCTCCCGTTGGACCTGCCCGCCTTGGCCACTGGGCTGCGCCTCGGACGAGCGGACCGGGATCTGCTTTGGCCTCGCAGCCTGGCTCTTCGGCAGCGCGAGACAGAGGATGCCGTCATGGAACTCGGCGCGGCTGGCGTTGACGTCCACTGGCGTGGGCAGGGTGATGGAGCGCGCCACACGCCCGTACGTCTGCTCGCTGTACGAGGTTCGCTCCCCCTCGCGCTTCTCGTGCGCTTCCTTGCGTTCCGCTTCGATCTGCACCACGTTGTCCTGCACGGTCACCTTGGCGTCCTCGGGCCTGATCCCCGGCAGCGAGGCTTCGATGCGGTACTCCTCGTCGGTCTCATCGATGTTGATTGGCACCTGGAGTTGGTTAGTCCAGGAAGGCAGCGCCCAGCCAAAGCTCGTATCGAGCATGCGGTTCATCATTTCGCGCATCGAGCTCGGGTCGCGGAAGGGATCCCAGCTCTCGAGGCCAAACTGGTTCTGCCGTGCGCGTGCAATAGCCATTTCTTTCTATCTCCTGCGCGTGTGTTGCTGTCCACAACTCGAGGCATGAGGGACGGCGATTCAGTCCATGATCTTCGACACCTCCTGCCCAGAGGGGCCGCAAAACCAGTGCCACCAGGGCACCCGATGCGGCCTCTCGACCAGCCGGGCAGTGAGGTCCTTTGGATCATCGCTGGCCCGTCTTTTGCGCGCCATGTGCGACCAGGGAGCCACCCGCGTAAACCTTACTCAGGAGAAAGCTTTGTCTCTTTCACGCATTTTGCCTGCCTGCTTGGCATTGGCGATCCCGCTCGCCGCGTGCGGCCAGCCCAGCGCGGGGACCAGCAGTGGTCCTTCATCATCGGCCGTCACTGGGGCCAGCGCTCCAGCCACGTCCTTCAGCCCGTCGCCCAGCACCTCCATTTCGCCGACCGCGGTGGTGGATGAGAGCACGTGCGTATTCAACCCGAATGGGGCCGCGGCAACGGGTGGAGGTGGAGCATCGACCGGCGCCGGCACCGGCTTCAGCACCGGGGCAAGCGCGGCAGCCAGCCCCGGAGCAAGCACGGGCATTTCGACCGGCGCCTCCGGCGCGGCTCGAACAAGCAGCTCGAGTGGCGGCATAACCTTCCAACAGGTTCGCAACGGTATCGTTCCTCCTCCGCCGCTGGGCCTTACCGTAGCGGTCGGCTCGGTGAGCTTTGGTGTCGCCTCGTCCTCCAGCCGCACTGCGGCTGGCGCGAGCAGCGCTGCCACCGGCGGCGCGTCGGCCTCGGCGGCCGGCACGACGGGCGGGGCAACTTCCGGCTCGCCCCAGGGCAACGTGTCCGGGTCTGGCACGACCTCCACGGCCGGGACCGGAGGAGGTGCAGCGCTGTCGCTGCTCGGCGAACCGAGAGTTGACCTTTTCAGCTCCCAGTGCAGCGCGGGCCAGCTGCAGACGTTCTACAGCCAGCTGTTGACCCAGAACCAGTGGACGGGAACCTTCGTCCGAGGTGCCGGCTCGGCTTCCTCGTCCGCTGCGGGAACTTCGGGCGGAACGTCGGGGCTGTCCAGCTCCGCGGCATCAGGTGGGGCCGCTGGCTCGGCAGCGGGAACGTCGGGAGCTGCCTCTAGCACCGGGCGAGCTACCGCCGGAGCCGCCACGGGCGCTCCCGCGGTAGGCAGCTTCCTAAACACGTCACAGGCCGAAACGATGGCCTTCCTCACCATCGCGTCGCAGACGACGGGGTCGGCAGGCGGCTCGAATGGCAGCGCGGCGGAAGGATCCGTGGTGCAGATCATGACGCAGCAACCGGGCACTGGAGTGAGCACCACGGCAACCCCTGCCGGCGGGTCGACAAGCAGCACCTCGGGAGCGACGGGTGCAGCCAGCGTGCGGGCGTCGGGAACGACTGGTGGCGGAACCAGCAGTCCGGCCGGGCTTTCGAGTGCCTCTCCGAACGCTGGCTCGGCTGCTTCGAGCGGCGCTTCTCCATCCACGTCCCCGTCACTGTCGGGCTTCAGCTCTAGCGCGAGTCCCAGCTCGAGCCCGGCTGGCCTGACGTCGAGCTCGAGCTCGGGCGGATTGACCTCGAGCGCGAGCCCGAGCGGCTTCGCCGGTGGCACCGGGACCAGCAGCTCGCCGGCCGCGAGCACAAGCAGCGCTTCGTCGCTGCCGTCCACGAGGCTCACGCCGACGCCCTGAGCCGGCAGCTCGATTTTCGGTGCCAGCGCACAGCACAGCCCCGCACCAGGGGGCGGAGGCAAAAGCCTCCGGCCCCCTGGTGGAACGTTCCAGAATTAGTGGCACCCGGCAATGTCCCCAGGTTTGCGCCGCGATAGAGCATGCTGACAGAAATTCAGGATCACGGCACTACCTTTTTCCAGAGGGAACGCCTGATTCGGAGGATTTCATGGCCACATTTCCCGGTGCGACCGGTCGTTCCTAAACTGAACTGAAGTGGACAGAAACCTGGCTGCGGCACTTTACGTTGTGCTGATGGCGGGCGTCATCGTGGCATTGGACGTTCTGGTTTTCCAAGGACGATTCTGGGAACGGCTGATGGTGAATGCAGGAATTGTCTTGGTATTCGTGGGTTTCTATTTGAGATTTCGGCACTGATTCGGCATCACCGCCCTCGTCGCCGGATTGAGGGGAATGGCGTGCAAGGCCCCGACCTGCAGGCCTCTCCAGTCGCGAACACCCAGGGCCGTGCATCAGGGCAACCAAGGGGCTTGGCCTCATCTTGTGGGAGGCCAATGGAGCTGACGCACTCCTCTCGTTAGTCAATTGCTCCTAGAACAGGGGCGCGAGCGCGAATGGGCGGTCTAGCGTTCCTGTCGAGTGCGAGACCTTATTACCCATCGCTCGCCGGCCGCGAAGATCGCTCTCGACGTTGGTCTCACGGCAGGCGCAGGGCTGCCGGCCGGCGTGGCCGGCGTGCTGCTTCCGGTCCTCTTTCACCAAGCTGGCGTTGGACCGCTGGGCCTGGCAGCGTTCGCCGCGGCCCCGCTCCTGGGTGGGTTGCTGGCACTGCAGCTTTCGCCCCTCATTCGCGCGTCCGCCCAGCGCGTTACGGCCGTCAAGGCCGGCTGCGCCGCGCTGTTCTGCGTCCTGCCCTGGCTGTCGCCGACGGCGGGCTTGCTGCTGTGGTGCGCCGTCACGGTAGTGGGAGCCATCTGCAGCCCGCTGCAGCATCAGATCTGGGGGCTGCTGTATGCCCGGGAGCGGCGCACCCAGTACATCGCCCTGGCGCGTCTGATAGGCACTGGCGTATCGCTCGCGACGACCGCTGGTGGCAGCCGCTTGGCGGAAGCGTGGGGTGGTCTTACGGTTGTGGCTTTGGCCGGCCTATGCGGAGCGGTGTGCTGCGCAGGCTACCTGGCGGTGCCATTCCAGGTGCCGGAGGAATCGCGACGGCTGAGCGCGTCGATCCACACCATACGTGACTTCTGGCGACACCGCGGATTGCGCCCGCTGTTGAACGCGCACCTGCTGTGGGGCCTTGGCTTCAGCGCCGCGGGCCCGCTGTACACACTGCGACAGGTCGATGCTTACCATCTCTCGTTGTCGCAGGTCGGGCTGCTGTCCGCGCTGGGCACGGTCACCGGCGCGCTGAGCGGTCCGCTGTGGGGGCGGCTGGCCGATCACCGGCACGGCGCGTTGGTCATGGCCGGCGGGGCGCTTTCGATCACCGTCTGTCCCTGGTGTTACGTGTGGCATGTGCCGCCGGTATGGCTGGGTCTGGGAGCGGTGGGCATGGCCTCGGGAATGGGTGCGCTCGATCTGGGCCTATCGGCTGTGCTGTCCGACACGGTGCGTCTGCCCGAACGGCCGCAATACAGCGCCGCTTGGAGCGCGGTGACTGGCGCGCGAGGTCTGCTGGCGCCCGTCCTGAGCGGTCTGGTCGTTCAGGTTGGCCTTATGAGCGCCCAGCAGCTGCTGGCGGTGTGCGGTCTGATCATGCTGGCCGGCTCGGCGGCGTACGTGCTGGTGGTGCTACGAGCAGAGGAAGACCGCTTTACGCAGATTCCTGCCGGCGAGTACCGCGCGGTGGCCACGGCCTAGACCGCTCCGCTGGCCGTTCGTTCGGGCGGGCAGGCGTTGCAGGAAGCGCAGCACGACGTCTTCCTGGGCGCTCAAGCCGTCGGTCGAGCGCTCTTGCCGCTCGAGCTCTTCCATGCTATCGAGCATTGACCCGTCCAGGTATGCCTCCACCACGGCGGGGTGGACGTAGCAGCGGCGGCAGATTGCCCTGGTGTTGCCCAGGCAGGCCGATACGAGGTCGATGCCCTGCAGGACGTTGCGCTTGGCCTCGCTTTGTGAGCTGAACGGGCCTAGCCGGCGCAAGGCGTCGACGGCCAGGACCGTGCCGTACAAGGTGCGGAAGTCCTTGGCGGTGAAGTCCTGCCCGCTGATCGCTCGCAGGTAGTCGTTGACGTCTTCCGAATAGACGTTGTGATACTGGCCGTCCGCGCCGGCGTACTGAAATAAACGCTGGCCGGGAATGTCCCGACATTGCTTGACGACGCGCGCCAGGCGGCGGTCGCGCAGGCCGATGCTGTGCTCCTTGGAGCTCTTGCCGCGAAAGGTGAAGCGCATCTCGGACCCCCGAATCTGGGCGTGGTCGTCCTGCAGCGTTGTCAGCCCGAATGATTCGTTGCTGCGGGCATATTCCTCGTTGCCCACTCGGATCAGCGTGCCCTGCAGCAGCTGGACGATGGCTGCCAGCACCTTGCGGCGGGGCAAGCCGGGCAGGCCCAGATCGTGTTCGACCTGGCGCCGGATCGCGGGCAGAGCCACGCCAAAGGCCGCCATGCGATCGTACTTGGCTTCGTCGCGAACCGCCCGCCAGCGCTCGTGGTAGCGGTACTGCTTTCGACCTCTGGCGTCGCGGCCGGTCGCCTGGAGGTGTCCGTTCGAGACGGGACAGATCCATACTTCAGTCCAGGCCGGTGGGATCGCCAGCCGCCGGATGCGGTCAGCTCAGCCTCGTCGACGACGTCCTGTCCGTCCGGTCCGATGAAGCGCCAGCCGTCTCTCAGCTGCTGGCGGCGGATGCCTGGGATGGCGTCGTTGACGTAGCGCAGGCCGGCGGCACGCGCCGAAGCAACCGGGTCCGAAGCGAAGTCCTGGGCCGCCAGCATGTGTGGCAGGGTGAGAGCAACATCTATGCCTTGGCCTGGCTGGCGGGCCGCCTGATTCGCGCCTAGCCGTAGAGGAACAGCCCGTCGGCGACGGGACGCTCGCGTCCATCCGAAGGCGTATTGATCACAGTGGCGGTTTTCTGCCCCGGAAGCCTGGCCACCAAGGTCGAGGATCCGCCGCTGTCGAAGGCCATTGCCTGCCACGCGCCGATCGTCTGGAAATACCAGGCGAACTGGGGTCGGGTCAGGCCATAGGCGGGGAAACCCTCGTGCCCATCAACAGCCACCAGCCACATCGTGCGCCCGTCCCGACTGGCGCCCACGCCCGAGACTGGGTAGCGTTGGCTGGATTCAAAGGCCGCGGGAGAGTGCTGGTCGTCGTACGGCAGCCCTCCCTTGAGCATGATCGGTCCGCCGCCGACAGCCGTGGCGAGGTCTTGCCAGCTTGGCTGGGAATGAAGGTCCAGCTGGACGGCTGAGCCCACGGGACCGTACAGTGCCAGCCACGTAGCGGCGACGCCCTCACCGGCCAGGACGACGTCTGAGCCTGAGACCGGCGGCACGCTGAATTGATGCTGGGCCACCGAGCGGACGGTGTACTGCCCGGGCGTCGTGCCCGCGGCGAGGTACGAGAGGGTGGCGTCGTTGGCGGCCAGCACCGAGCCCATGGACTGAGTGATGGCAACAACCTGCTGGTCCATCAGCGGCAGATTCACCGCGCCGATGGGAAAGCGCAGGCTGGGATCGCGCAGCATGGCCAGCGATCCCTGCCAGTCGTATTTGTCGATGGCTACCTGGTTGTTGCGCTTGACGGCAAACACTGCCCAGTCGTTGCCGCTGCGGATCAGGTTGCCGTTCTGGACCGTCAGGTTCAATGGCACGCCCGAGGTGCCGATGGCGAAGTAATCGCCATTGATGCCGGCCAGCGCCCCGGTGCGATTGGCCATGGAGCTGACCGTTTCTCCGGTGCTCACCACCGAGTTATGCGAGAGGACGCTGGCGAGGTGAATCCCGGGCGACGTCAGGTCGACGGTCATCTGATAGAGGTGCAGCGGACCATCAGACGTCAAGAGGCTCACCCAGCTGAGGACGACGCCTGGTCGGAGCAGCTGCGAGGTCGTGCTCTGGGCATCGATCCTCGGCCAGCCTGGCAGCTGGCCGAGGCGATCTCCCGAAGCGATGTCGGTGAAGCCGGGCACGGGCTTGGTGGGCGGGCCGGATGGGCCCACGTCGCCGGCCTCGACGTAGCCTGCGTCAGAGCTCCAATCGACCAGCACAGGAAGGCGATTGCCCACTGCCGCGCCAACGACGTGAAAGAAGTGCCAGGCAGGCAGGGCGCCGAAGGACTTGGCATCCGGGCCGGCCCCGGACCAGACATCCGTGGGCTTGAAGTTCTGGACCCAGTAGGGCTTGAGCTCGGGTGGGGCGGGGGTAACGGTGGGGCTCGGGATAGGCGTGGGCGTCGCTGCGCTGGCAGCGTTCAGCTCAGGGGCGGTGAGCTTCGGAGCAGCGCCGATTCCAACGTCCGGCCCGAGCGGGAGCGGTGGCGCCGGGGCTTCGACTATCTGAGTCGAAGGGGAATGACCGCCCGCGACCGGTGCGGTGTGGGGTGCTACGCCAGCGGCGCATGAGGACATCAGCAGACAGGAGGCGAGGCATCCAGCCAGGAACGAGCGGTGCACGTCTACGGTTGTAGGAACCGCGGACGCCCAAGCAAGCGCTCGTTAGCCTTTTGAGGCTAGACAGCCACGGGTTCAAGCCCCCGACAGCTCGTATGGGGTACCCGTGGGGGAGGCTGGAGCTAGCGGGACCTCATGCTGATGTCGGGGTCGAGCGGGCGCAGGACTTCGCTTTCCGAAGCCCTGTCCGGGGGGCGCTCCAGCGGCCACACGTCGCCCGGTATACGGGCACCGGGCCGGCTGTGCTCCTCCGGGTCGAGCTCGGCCAGCACCTGGCCGGCAAGCTCTTCGCCCGGCGGCCGTGGCGGAAGATCGGCCGCGCGGTCCGCGATCCGGAATCCTCGCTCCAGGAAGAGGTCGGGTCCGCTCAGCAGCTGATCGCGCTGGCCAGGCTCGAACTCCGCGGTGATGAGCCCGGGAACGCCGCCGAAGAAAGCCTGGGCGGGAGGGACGTCCGGTTCGGCGGGCATGTCTTCCTCCAGCAGCTTGGCCACCTCATCCGGTGGATCCATCTCTGACGGAGTGCCGGTGGCGCCGCTGTGATGCCCGATGGGAGTGGCTTCGTCGATCATGCCCTGGCCCCAGCAATCTACGGGCCCAGGCCGTTCCCAGCCGCTAGGCGTCCAGGCGTTCCCCACTCTGGTCTGCGCCGGACGTATGGAAGAACGCCAGCATATGCGACCACCAGGCGCCATCCTCGAAGCGCTCGGATCGCATGTACCAGTACTCCACGCCCCACAGCAAGATGGTGTGGAAGCCATCGGCCTGCAGCCGGTCGACAGTGCTGGCCGTGAGCGACGGACTCGTGTTGGTGGGCGGCGCGCTGTTCTTGTCCACGAGCAGGCCCGGCAGCCAGGGCTCCGCCTGAGCTTCGCTGATCCACACTTGCCGGCCCGCGCGCTGCGCCTGACGACGTAGGGCCAGTACCCGCGGCTCCCAAATCCACAACGGCCAGCTCAGCGAAAGCTGGAAGTGCGTGGTGACGATGGGCCGCACCGGGTAAAGATCGAGACCAAGCACGTCACCGATGCGTAGCAGGGTTTGGGCTTCTGCCTGGCTCTTCCGGCTCCATGGCCAGAAGTATTCGAGCGGGCTGGTGTCGACGAACATGCTCACGACGATCTGTCGGCTGGGATCGATCGATCTCACGAGCCCGACTTCCTGCGCCAGGAAGCCCGGATCGATTGTCCAGTGATGGGCGCCGCTGGGATCGAGCGGCTCGTTCTCCACCTGCCAGTACTTGATGTTGTCGCGACCCTTTTCGTGCTGCACCACCCGGGCGATGTAGCGCAAGGTTGCCTGCCGCAGCGTGGCGTCGTCGCTGACGACCGAGCCTCCGCGCGCCTGGATCTCCGCCTGCAGCCAGGCCGGTAGATAGAACTCTGGCCAGCGCGGCGCCTTCATGCCGACTGTGAGCAGCACCGAGCTGCCGTCGGGCACGTTGTCCAGCATCCAGTCCAACGTGGAGAAGTCGTAGATGCCCGGCTGGGTCTCGATGGTGTCCCAGTACGCCCCCAGACGGACGAGGTTGGGCGACAGGTCCATAGCGGCCTGGAATGCCTGTCGCCAGGATACGTCGAGATAGCCGGCCTGCCGCTCGCTGAAGGTGAAGCCGACGTTCATGGGGGAGGTCCCATCATGGCTGTTGGGTCGCGGCGCGTAAGGGCGCAGCAGCTCGGCCAGCACTACGGTGAGCAGCAGGGCAGTTGAGACCACGGCCGCCCTCTTGATCACCCTCCAAGAATGATGCCGCGTCATGGCGCTCGAAAAGCCTTATCCCCAAGAAGTCGTGATGCCGCGCGCACTCGCACCCGGCTTCGTCGACGGCTACTCGGGGTCCCCCGGTCCGATCTTTGCGCCGGGGCCGTCCCGTGGATCGTCCCAGGCTGCGCATCGCGCAGATCGTCGCTCCGCTGCTGCCGGTCCCACCACTTGGATACGGCGGCGTAGAGCTGGTGGTTTCCACTCTGATTGACGAGCTGCTCCGCCGTGGCCACGACGTGACGCTGTTTGCCAGCGGGGACTCCGCCAGCCCGGCCAGGCTCGTTCCCAGCGTCGACTGGGCGCTGTGGCGGACACCGCGACCGCCGGACCCCCTGCCCTACCTCATGAAGACCGTCGACCTCGTCTTTGAACGCGCCGCGGACTTCGACGTGCTGCACAATCACATGAGCTTCGCGGCCTTTTCCCTGGCTCGCATGGCCCCATGCCCGCCAATCCTCACCACCCTGCACGGGCGCTTGGACAGACAGGACCAGATGGACGGGCTGCGCCATTTCAGCGCCATGCCGCTGGTGTCGATCAGCGACGCGCAGCGCCGGCCGGTGCCGTGGGCCAACTGGCTGGCCACGATCTACCACGGGTTGAAGCTGGAGGACTACCAGTTTTCCCCGGATCCGGGTGCGTACGCCGCCTTCCTGGGCCGGGTATCACCCGAGAAGGGGCTCGAAACGGCGATCGAAGTCGCCCGCGGGGCGGGCATGCCCTTGAAGATCGCTGCGCGTCTTCCGCTCGATCAGCCCGACAATCCTGAAGCCCAGCGCGATTGGCGATACTGGAGGAAGATCGAGCCCATGTTGACAGAGCGCGGCGTGGAGTACGTAGGGGAGCTGGGTGGGGTGGAGAAGAGCGCCTTTCTGGGCGGCGCTCGGGCTCTGATCTTTCCCATCACCTGGCCCGAGCCGTTTGGCCTGGTGATGGCCGAAGCGCTCGCCTGCGGCACGCCGGTCGTGACCCTCGACCAGGGATCGGCGCCGGAAGTGATCGAGGATGGCGTCAGCGGCTTTGTGCGGCATACCCCGGACGAAATGACCGAGGCCCTGGCGCACGTCGGCCAGCTGGATCGGGGCCGCTGCCGGGCCGAGGCCGTGCGGCGTTTCTCGGCCGAGGTCATGGCCGAGCAGTACGAGCGGCTCTACTACGAGCTGGCCTTCGCGCGCTGATGGCTACCAAGATCGCCGTCGGTCCTCCGGTCCTCACCATCAACAGGAGCAGCACCTTCCTGGTCACAGACCTCAGCGGCGAGGTCTTTTCCGGCGAAGCTCATGGGTTGTTCGCCGAGGACACCCGTTTCCTCAGTCATTACACCCTGTGGATCAACGGGCAGCGCTGGGAGCGTATTGGCTCCGCCACGATTACTCACGACTCGGTGCGAATCGCCATGACCAACCCGCGGATTGCCAACTTCACCAACGACAGCGTCATCGACGCCGAGACCCTGAACCTGTCGATCCACCGCATCATCGACCAGGGCCTGCACGAAACGCTGGTGCTGACGAACTACGGTATGAAGGCCGCCGAGGTCGTGTTCGAGATCGAGCTGAGGTCCGATTTCGCCGATCTGTTCGAGGTCAAGGCCGGCAGGGTGCGACAGCGCGGCGGCGTGGTCACGGCCTGGCATCCGGACAGCAAGGAGCTCGTCACCAGCTACCAGCGCGACTACTATCATGCCGCGCTGCGCTATCAGTCGGTCTGCGAGCAGGCCTCGGCTACTTACGCCAACGGTCGTTTGGCTTACCTTCTGCGCCTGCCGCCCGGCACCAGCCAGGAGCTGTGCGGGCACATGGTGCTGGAGCACAACGACGTCGTGCTCCAGCCGCGCTGTGTCCGGGACGAGCAATTGGATGATACCGTGCGGCTCCATCAGCTCTGGATCCAACGCTGCACGGCGATTGCCAGCCCATCGATCGATCTCAATGAGGCCTATCGCCAGTCCGTTGAGGACATGAGCGCGCTGCGCCTGTTCGAGCGCGACTTGGATGAAGACGTGTGGGTGCCTGCCGCCGGCGTGCCCTGGTTCGTGACGCTGTTCGGCCGCGACAGCCTCATCGCCTCACTGCAGAACATGGCCGTGCATGCCCGCTTCGCGGAGGGCACGCTGCGCGTCCTGGCCGCTCACCAGGCAACCGAGCGTGACGACTGGTGCGACGCGCAGCCGGGCAAGATCGTGCATGAGGTCCGACACGGAGAGCTGGCCTACTTCAGGGAAGTGCCTCACGCCCGCTACTTCGGCACCTGGGATGCAACGCCTCTATTCGTGATCGTGCTGCACCAGGCCTGGCGCTGGCTGGGCGACCGCAAGCTGGTGCAGGATCTGCTCCCCGCCGCGCGCCGCTGCTTGGAGTGGATCGACCGCTACGGCGACCTCGACGGCGACGGATTTCAGGAATATCAGACCTTCTCGAGCAAGGGTTACGAGAACATGGGCTGGAAGGACGCGCAGGACGCCGTGGTCTATCCGGATGGCTCGCAGGTCAAGCAGCCGAAGGCGCTGTGCGAGCTGCAGGCCTACGCCTACGCCGCTAAGCTGGCTGCCGCCGAGCTGTTCCGAGCCTTCGGGGACGCCTCCGCCGCGGAAGCGCTGGAGCATCAGGCCGTGGAGCTGAAGGCGCGCTTCAACCGCGAGTTCTGGCTTGAGGAGGAGGCGTTCATCGCCTTTGGCCTGGACCATGAGAAGCAGCCCATCCGCACCATCACGTCCAATCCAGGCCACTGCTTGTGGACCGGCATCGTGGACCGGGACAAGGCAAAGCCCGTGGTCCGCCGGCTCCTCGCCGGGGATATGTGGAGCGGCTGGGGCATTCGGACGCTGTCGGCGGTCAATCCAGCCTACAATCCCTTCTCCTATCAGCTGGGCTCGGTTTGGCCGCATGACAACAGCATCGTGGCCGCCGGCATGAAGCGCTACGGCTTCAGCAATGAGGCCAACCAGGTTGCCAAAGGCATGTTCGACGCCGCCAGCTACTTCATCAGCCATCGCCTGCCGGAGCTGTTCTCTGGCGTCCCGCGGCAATCCAACGCGTTCCCGGTGCAGTACCGCGCCGCCAACAGCCCCCAAGCCTGGGCGGCTGGAAGCGTCTTTCAGCTGCTGCAGGCCATGCTGGGTTTGGAGGCCGATGCTCCGTCCGGCCGCCTGATGGTCAATCCGACACTGCCGGACTGGCTGCCCTGGGTTGAGCTGCGCGGTTTGCGCGTCGGCCGTGGCGAGCTGGACCTTCGCTTTCGGCTGGAAGACGGCAGCTGCCACACCGATGTGCTGGCAGCGCGGGGCGACGCTCCGCGGCTGGAGATTGCCTCCCTCGGCTGACGGTACCTCAGCGGCCTAACGGCGAGAAGTGGCCCTGGTTTTGCGTTTGGCCCGGTTGAGCAGGAGGCAGCCCTGACACATTCCCGCTTCGATGGAGTACATCTTCTGTGCGACCACTTCGTGTTCTTACTTGGCACGTCCACGGCAGCTATCTCTACTACCTGAGCCATGTCGAGCACGAGCTGTTCATACCGGTCCTGCCCGGCGATCCTGCGGGGTACTGCGGCCTGCCCGCCAGCTTTCCCTGGCGCGGGAACGTGCATGAAGTGCCTGCTCCCGAGGTCCGGCAGCTCCAATTCGACTGCGTCCTGTTCCAATCGCACAAGAACTACGCGGAAGACCGCTTCGCCATCCTTTCACCGGAGCAGCGGCGGCTGCCAAGCATCTTCTTGGAGCACGATCCCCCGCGAGGACATCCCACCGACACACGTCACCCGGTAGACGATCCCGACGTCGTGCTGGTCCACGTCACCCATTTCAACGCGCTGATGTGGGACAGCGGCCGGACGCCGGTGCGAGTGATCGAGCATGGTGTGGTCGATCCTGGCATCCGCTATGGAGGGCAGCGTGCCGCGGGCGCGGCAGTCATCAACAACCTCCCGTCACGCGGCCGCCGCCTGGGTCTGGACCTGTTCCGCGACGCCCAGCGGCAGGTTCCCCTGGACCTGATGGGCATGGACTCGGAGGGGCTGGGCGGTCTTGGAGACGTGTCGCACGATCGTCTGCTGGGGCGGCTGGCCGAGTACCGCTTCTTCTTCAATCCGATTCGCTACACCAGCCTGGGGCTAGCCGTGTGCGAAGCGATGATGGTCGGCCTGCCCATCGTTGGCCTGGCCACCACCGAGACGGTGACCGTCGTCGAGAACGGCGTCTCAGGCTATCTCGACACCGATCCCCAACGGCTGGTGGAACACATGCGCCGGCTGCTCGACCGGGCAGACGAGGCGCGTGAGCTGGGCGCCGGAGCTCGGAAGACAGCGCTGCGGCGCTTCGGCATGGACCGCTTCGTGCGCGACTGGGAGGAGACCCTGGCCGCCGTTACCGGAAACCTCGAACGGCGAGCCACAGCCGCAATTCCGACGGTGGGAGTACCTGCATGACCAGACGAGTCGCCGTCATCAGCGAGCACGCTTCACCGATGGGTGTGCTCGGGGGCGTGGATAGCGGTGGACAGAACGTGTACGTTGGCCAGCTGGCCAAGCACCTGGCCGACGGCGGCTACGACGTCGACGTGTTTACGCGGCGGGATAGCGAAGGCCTGCCCGAGACAGCCGAGTGGGTGAACGGAGTTCGGATCGTGCATGTGCCGGCCGGCCCTGCACGGTACGTCCGCAAGGAAGACCTGCTGCCGTACATGGACGAGTTCAGCCGCTACGTCATCGACTTCTTTCAACGCCAGCGCCGTCCGTACGACCTGGTGCACGCCAACTTCTGGATGTCTGGGCTCGTGGCCGCCAACATCAAGCGTCATCTGGGCGTGCCGTTCGTCATCACTTATCACGCCCTGGGTCGGGTTCGCCGCATCCATCAGCAGGATGCCGACGAGTTCCCGGACGAGCGTTTCGCCATCGAGGAGATGCTGGCGGCGGAGGCGGACCGCGTGATGGCCGAATGTCCCCAGGACGAAGAGGACCTGATCCAGCTGTACAACGCCGACCCCGCCCGCATCAACATCATTCCTTGCGGCTTCGATCGATCGGAGTTCTTTCCTATCGATAAGACGCTGGCGCGCGTTTCACTTGGCTTCCGCGCCGACGAGAAGATCATCCTGAACGTCGGGCGGCTGGTGCCGCGCAAGGGCATCGACAACATCGTGCGGGCGCTGCCCCGGCTGTGGGAGCAGCACGGCATCAAGGCCAAGCTGCTGATCGTTGGCGGGGAGTCGGACCAGCCCGACCGGCGTGCCACGCCGGAGATCGGAAGGCTGTCCGACGTGGCCGTCCGTGAGGGTGTCGAGGACCAGGTGGTGTTCGCCGGACGCCGCGGCCGCGACATCCTCAAATACTTCTACAGCGCGGCGGACATCTTCGTGACCACGCCCTGGTACGAGCCCTTCGGCATGTCACCTGTCGAGGCCATGGCCTGCGGCACGCCGGTCATCGGGGCCAACGTGGGTGGCGTCAAGTTCTCGGTACGCGACGGGGAGACGGGCTATCTCGTGCCGCCCAACGAGCCTGCCGCGCTGGCGCAGCGCCTGGCCCATCTCTACAAGAATCCCAAGCTCCTGGCCCTGTTCCGCAAGCAGGCCATTCGCCGGGTCAACGATCTGTTCACCTGGCACAACGTGGCCGAGGCCGCGGCCGAGGTCTACGAAGAGGTGCTGGCTGCCGGCCAGCCCGATCGCTGCCCGCGGGCCGAGCAGCTGGCCGTGGTCGATCGCTGCTTCGACCGTGCGGTGCTTACGCTGCAGGAGTCGCAGCGGCGGCTGCGCCGCGTGGTCCGCGAAGCCGCAGAGCTCATGGGGGGCTGTTTCAAGCGCGGCGGCAAGGTGCTCATCTGCGGCAACGGCGGCAGCGCCGCCGAGGCGCAGCACCTGGCCGGGGAGCTGGTCGGCCGCTTCCGCTATCCCAACCGCCCCGGGCTTCCCGCGCTGGCGCTCACCACCGACGGTGCCGTTCTGACCGCTTGGGGCAACGACGTGGGCTTCGAGCAGGTCTTTGCTCGCCAGGTGAACGCCTTCGGCCGCTCGGGAGACGTGCTCGTTGGTCTGAGCACGACCGGCCGCTCGCAAAACCTGGTCGAGGCCTTCCAAGCTGCGCGCGAGTCCGGCCTCACCACCCTGGCGCTGCTGGGTGGAAGTGGCGACGCCGTGCGCAAGCTGGCGGACCTGGCGTTGATCGTGCCATCGACTGATGCGCAGCGCATCCAGGAGGTCCACACGCTCCTGATCCACACCATGTGCGAGCTGATCGAAGAGGATCTCTTCAAAGAGCGCCGCGCCCAGGTGGTGTATCGCGACGAGGTTCGCCCGCCGCACCGTGAGCTGGCCTCGGTTGCCTGGCCCGAACCGACATCTGAGCGCCGGTCGGTCGAAGCGGAGGGCAGGTGATGGCCGTGGGCCTGCTCGAGGGGCGAGTAGCCCTCGTCACCGGCGGAGGCAGCGGGCTGGGTGAGTGCATCAGCCTGGCGCTGTCCGACCTGGGCGTTACCGTGATCGTGGCGGACGTGAGCTTCGAGCGGGCCAACAGGGTCGCTCAGCGCCTGGCGGACAGCGGGCGTCAGGCCCTTCCTCTCCGAGTGGACGTGGCCGACGAGACCGAGGCACGCTCGGGCATCAACGACACCATCCTTCGCTGCGGCCAGCTCGACGTGCTGGTGAACAATGCCGGGGTGGACGTGACGGCGCCGGTGGATGAGCTTTCGGTCAAGGACTGGGACCGAGTGTTGGGCGTGAACCTGCGTGGGGCGTTTCTGATGTCCAAATTTGCCCTGCAGGCCATGCGCCAGCGCGGCAGCGGGCATATCGTCAACATCGTCTCCACGGCCGCCAAGCGCGCCTGGCCCAACGCGGCGGCCTACCACGCCAGCAAATGGGGCCTGTTGGGGCTCAGCCATGCGCTGCACGTGGAAGCTCGCCAGTACAACGTGAAGGTCAGCGCCGTGGTAAGCGGCGGCATGCGCACCCCGTTCCTGCTCGATCGCTTCCCTGACATCGACAAGGCCACCCTTCAGGACCCTATGAACGTCGCCAGGACGGTCGTGTTCGTCCTTTCCCAGCCGGAGGAGACCGTCATCCCCGAAGTCATGGTCCTGCCTATGAAGGAGACGTCGTGGCCGTGAACGGACCGCGTCGGGCGGTGTTCCTGGACAAGGACGGAACGCTGGTGCGCAACCGGCCCTATAACGTCGACACGGCGGCCATCGAGCTGAACGACGGCGCGGAGGACGGACTGCGCATGCTGCGGGACGCTGGCTTTCGCCTGTTCGTGGTTTCCAATCAATCGGGCGTGGCGCGCGGCTACTTTCCCGAGGACGCGCTCGCCGCGGTGGAATCCGAGCTTAGAAAGCGGCTCGCTCGCATCGGAGTCCCGCTGGCCGGCTTTTACTACTGTCCCCACCTGCCCCACGCCGAGGTGCCTGCCTGCGCACGGACCTGCGATTGTCGTAAACCCCAGCCCGGGATGCTCCTGCGCGCCGGTCGCGAGCACGATCTCGATCTGGGCCAATCATGGCTGGTCGGCGACATCCTGGACGACGTCGAGGCCGGTAACCGTGCCGGCTGCCGCACCGTGCTGCTGGACAACGGCGGCGAGACCGAATGGGACGTGACGTTGACGCAGCGCATCCCGAGCGCGATCTGCTCCGATTTGGGGGACGCCGCGTGGCAGCTGATCGAGATGAGCCGGGTGGGATGGGCGTGAGCCAGGATCTGGCCGCTGTTGTTCGCGCCTTTCAGGGCCGCCGGGTCGGCGTCATCGGCGAAGCCATGCTGGACAGCTACGTCGAGGGAAACAGCAGCCGGCTTTCGCCTGAAGCGCCCGTGCCGGTGGTCAACGTCAGCCGCCGCCGGGACGTGCCGGGTGGTGCGGCAAACACCGCGGTCAATTTACAGGCGCTGTGCGCCGCCGTCCGTTTCGTGTCGATCGTGGGACAGGATGCCGCTGGGATGGCTCTGAGCAGCGCACTGGCCGCACGGGGGATCGACACGTCGGGCATGCTGGCCTGCGCCGGTCGCAGTACGCTGGTCAAGCACCGCGTCACTGCCGGTGGACACCTGCTGCTGCGCTTCGATGAAGGCTGCGAGGAGCCTCTCGATGCTGACGTCGAAGCGGCCTTGGTCGACCGTCTGCGCTGCTTGCACGCCGAGTCTGAGGCCTTGATTGTGTCCGACTATGGCCGCGGTCTCATGACCTCGCGCGTCATCCGCGCGCTGTCCGGGCTGCAGGAAGGTGACCGCAAGCTCCTGCTCGTCGATGCCAAGCAGCTCGATCGCTACGTCGACGTCCCGGCGGTGGTGGCGAAGCCCAACTACGCCGAGGCCTGCCGAGCGCTCAGCCTCCCCGAGCTGGCCGGCGACGCCGCGCGGCTGGATCAGATGCGTTCACACGGCCCTGAGCTCATGCAGCGAATGCGCGCGGATCTGCTCGCGATCACCCTCGATTCGGCCGGGGCGCTGTTCATCGAGCGCACCGGCGCCAGCTATCGCACCTACGCCAGGCCCGTCCAGAATCCTCAGCCGGCCGGCGCCGGCGACACCTTCCTCGCCGCGCTTACTCTGGCGCTGATTTGCGGAGCCGCGGTGCCCGCCGCCGCGGAGCTGGCCTCAGCTGCGGCCGCGGTGGTCGTGGCCAAGCCGGGAACGGCCTGCTGCCTGGCGGCTGAGCTGTGCCGGCAGATCGCGCCGAGCGAGAAGTGCGTCAGCGGCGAGGAGCAGCTGCGAGCACGCATCGACAGCCAGCGCGCCGCGGGAGCCTCCGTGGTCTTCACCAACGGCTGTTTCGACGTGCTTCATCGCGGCCACGTCGCCTTTCTCAACCGGGCCAGAGCCCTGGGCGACGTCCTGGTGGTGGGGCTCAACTCGGATGCCAGCGTGGCGCGCCTCAAGGGTCCGGGCCGCCCCATCAACGGCTTGGACGACCGTGTGCAGCTGCTGGCTGCGCTGAGCGCGGTCGACGTCATCGCCACCTTCGAGGACGATCGACCGGACGATCTCATCAGGCTCATCCGGCCCGAGGTGGTGGCCAAGGGTGGGAACTACACGCGCGAGCAGCTGCCCGAAGCGGGCCTGGTGGCCGAGCTGGGCGGCCGGGTGGAGATCGTGCCGCTGCTCCCGGATCATTCGACCTCCGGGCTCATTCGGCGCATCAGGGACGTCGCCCCGGCAGATTCCTCACAGCCCGAGCATGGATCCTCGCTGGTCGGCGGCGCGACGGCTGCTCTGCGTTAGGCTCGACAGCCTGGGGGACGTGCTGATGACGGGACCGGCCCTCCGGGCTCTCGGGCGCTCGCCCGCCCGCGCATGTCTCACGCTGCTGACGTCACCCAGCGGAGCCGAAGCGGCGGCGCTCATGCCGGAAGTCGACGAGGTCATGGTCTTCGACGCTCCCTGGATGAAGACCGTGGCGGACGGTGGGGCCGAAGGCGCTCTGCGTCTGGTGGCGGCGCTGCGCGAGGCGCAGTTCGACGCGGCCGCGATCTTCACCGTCTGCAGCCAGAGCCCGCTGCCCGCGGCGCTCGTCTGCTATCTGGCGGATATCCCGCTGCGGCTGGCGCATTGTCACGAGAATCCCTACCAGCTGCTGACCGACTGGCTGCCGGATCCGGAGCCGCGGCAGCTGATCCGGCATGAGGTGCGCCGCCAGCTCGACCTGGTGGCGCACCTTGGCTTCGAGCCGGCTCGCGATCGGCTGGCGGTGCGGGTGCCGGATCCGGCCCGCGCCAGGATGGGCCGGATCCTGGCTGAGATCGGCCTCGACCCCGGCCGGCCCTGGACCGTGGTGCATCCTGGAGCCACGGCGCCATCGCGGCGCTATCCGCCGGAGCTGTTCGCCGCGGTCGTCCGCCGCCTGACCGTCGAACATGGCTGGCAGATCGTCTTCTCGGGAAGCGCGGAGGAGCGAACGCTGGTTGACGCTGTTCGAGCTTCATCGTCCGGCACGTCGCTGGCGGGCGAGCTTTCACTCGCCGAGCTGGCCGCGCTGCTGGAGCGCGCCCCCCTGCTCATCGCCAACAACACCGGGCCGGTGCACCTGGCCTGCGCCGTAGGCACCCCCGTCGTCGATCTCTACGCGCTGACCAACCCGCAGCATACTCCCTGGGGCGTAGCCTCGCGCGTGCTTTCGCACGACGTGCCCTGCAGGAACTGCTACCGCAGCGTTTGCCCCGAAGGACACCAGCACTGCTTGAGTCTGGTCGAGCCGGACGAGGTCGTTCGAGCCGCGCTGGACCTGTATGCGGCTCGATAGCCGTGGGCTACGCCGCGTGGCCATCTTTCGCGCGCTGCAACTGGGGGATCTGCTGTGCGCCGTGCCGGCCTTCCGCGCTCTGCGGGCAGCGCTGCCGGAGGCTCACGTCAGCCTCATCGGCTTGCCCTGGGCCAGGGAAATCGTGCAGCGCTTCGGCGCGTACCTGGACGAGCTCATCGAGTTCCCGGGCTATCCGGGGCTGCCCGAACGCGAGCCAGATCTGGCGCTCCTGCCGGCCTTCTTCGAGGCCGTGCGGGCGCGGCGCTTCGATCTTGCCATCCAGCTGCACGGCAACGGATCCGTAACGAATGCCCTGGTGGGACGGCTGGGCGCGCGCTGCACGGCCGGCTTCTATCAGCCAGGCGGTCCCCGCCCGGAGAAGGGCGCGTTCCTGCCCTTTCCGGAGGGCCTGAGTGAGGTGGATACGCTGCTGCGTTTGACGAGCTTCCTGGGTATGCAGTCCCGGGGGAACGCGCTGGAGTTCCCGCTCAGCCCTCGAGACGAGGAGGATCTCGCGGCCGTGAACGAAGCCCGAGCGCTCCACGGCCAATCCTACGTCTGCGTGCATGCGGGGGCCTCGGCGCCCTCACGCCGCTGGTCTCCGCGCGGCTTTGCCGCCGTGGCCGACGCGCTGGCCGCCCGCGATCAGCGCATCGTGCTCACAGGCGTGCCGGCGGAACGAGACCTGGCCGCGCAGGTCGCCGCGGGGATGCAATGGCCCGCGCTGAACCTGGCCGGGCGGACGACTCTCAGGTCGCTGGCAGCCCTGCTGTCGCGAGCGCGGCTGCTCGTCTGCAACGACACCGGCGTTTCGCACCTGGCGGACGCACTGCGAGTGCCCAGCGTCATCGTCGCCACGGGTTCCGATCCGCACCGCTGGCGCCCGGCCGACCGTGATCGCCACCGTGTGGTTTGCCCTCGGTCCATCGCCGATGGCCAGGCCGCGAGCCAGGTCACGGCGGAAGCGGTCGATCTCCTCAGCCATCCGCTGGCCCTCGCATCCTGATGGTCACCTATCCTCCGCAGCCGGGCGTCGCCAAGATCGCCGTGCTGCGAGCCAACGGCCTGGGAGATCTGATGTTTGCCCTGCCCGCGTTGGGCGCGCTCCGCGCCGCCTATCCACAGGCCGAGATCACCCTGCTGGCAAAGTCCTGGCACGCCGAGTTCTTCGCCGGTATTTCCGCGCCGGTCGACCGTGTCATAGGCGTACCCAAGTGCCCGGGAGTCGGCGCGCCGGAGGATGACGGCTTGAGCTCCGCTGAGCAGGCCGAGCTCGATGACTTTCTCGAACGCATGGCCTCCGAGGGCTTCGACCTCGGCATCCAGATGCACGGCGGCGGGCGCTACTCTAACCCCTTCATGCGCCGCGTTCGTCCGCGTCTCAGCATCGGCCTCAAGACGCCAGAAGCGGTGCCACTGGATCGCTGCTGCCCGTACGTGTACTTTCAGCACGAAGTTGCCCGCTATCTCGAGCTCGTAGCTCTGGCCGGCGCCACGCCCGCGGTGTGCGAGCCGACATTACCGGTATCCGACGAGGACCGGGCTGTCGTGGACGGTGTGCTGCCCTGGCATGAGCGAGATCGACCGCTGGTGGTTCTGCACCCGGGCGCGTCCGATCCGCGCCGCCGCTGGCCCGCGGCCAGCTTCGCCGCAGTGGGGGATGCGCTGGCCGGCGCCGGCGCCCGCATCATCATCACCGGCCAGGGCAACGAGCACGATCTCGTAGAGCAGGTCATCGCCGCCATGAGCTGCCCCGCCATTGACCTGTGCGACCGGCTGTCGCTGCCCGCCTTGCGCGGTCTGCTGTCGCGCTGCCGGCTCGTCGTGGCTAACGACACCGGCCCTCTGCACCTGGCAGCCGCGGTCGGCGCACGCACGGTGGGTATCTACTGGTGCGGCAACATGATCAACGGCGGTCCAATCGGCCGCACCCGCCACCGGGCCGAGATCTCCTGGCAGCTGAGCTGCTCGGATTGCGGCCGCAACTGCCTCGAGGGCGACTGCGGCCACCGTCCCTCGTTCGTGTCTCCCGTGCCCGTGGCCGCCGTCCTGGGCTCAGCCCGCGAGCTCCTCACGGCATAGGGCTGCGCCAGCTCCCTGAGCCGCTGCGGGCAGCATCCTTGGCGCATCGAACTCACGGTGGGGCACGGTTGTCGGCAGCTCCTGGTGGTACACGCCGGATGGGATCAAGCCGCAGCCGCCGAAGCGGCTCATAACTCGCAGCTGCGCCAGCACGTCCTCGCCCGAATGCTCGGGCGGCAGCTCTCGCCAGAACTGAAAGCTGCCGGCCGCGCGCAGCTTGGCGCTGTCATACAGCACACAGCCGCCGACCCACGCCACGCGGTATGCTCGCAGCGTTGTCGGCTGCACGCCGAGCTTCCGCTGCACGTGGTACAGGTTTGCGGCGTTGTGCAGCTTGTGGCGCTCCCACGCCGGACTGTCGGGCCGCACTTCTTCGGGCTCGACCGGCCCTTCCCAGAGCTCGATGCGCTGCTGGTCCGGACGCACGTCGTCGAGGTAGCTGAGCCCGATGACGGCGCAGCCGACGAACCCAATCGCCAGCTCACGCAGGGCACCGAGCATCTGGCCCAGCACCCAGGGCTCGAGGATGAGGTCATCGTCGAGATACAGCACGTACGGCGACGAGGAGCGATCCAGCAGGAACTGGCGCTGCTCGGCCAGACCTCGACGCGGGAGATGTCTCAGCGTCTGCACCTCATGTCCGTGGGCTCGGAGCACGCGGACCACGGCCTCAACCTCGCCTGCCGGCGGATCCGGATCTTCCGTTTGATTCGAGACGATTACCCGAAAATCGCTGAAGCTTTGGCCGAGCAGCGTGGCCAGGGTCACCGCCAGCGCGGCCGGCCGGCGATACGTTGGAATCAGGACGTCGAGCTCAGCGCTCATCGCGCCCAGTGCGGGTCAAGGCTTGCTCCCCCATGTGCTGTAGCTTGCCTGCCTGGACGCAGTTTGCGGGCCAAATCAGCGAGCTGGAGTGGAGGGCCGCCAGGAGGAGGGTGACTGCCAAAGGCCTCATGGCAGTCCCGCCCGCCTCGCTGGGGTTGTGGTGCGGGGATGTTGCGGTGGTAGGTCGTCGCACCGCTCGGCCAGTTCGCAGTTGTCATGCCCGATGGCTGCAAGGTCACGGCGCCCAACGGCACGTAGGCCCCGCTACCCGGGCCGTCCTGCGCCGCCGCGGCGGTGCCACTCGACGAGCGCCTCAGGGCTCATTGGCCGGCCCGTGTAGTAGCCCTGGATGCCGTCGCAGTCGAGCTTGGTCAGCCGGCTCAGCGTGTCTGCGTCCTCGACGCCTTCGGCCAGCACCTTGAGGCCCAGGTTGTGTCCGAGCTGAATGATCGAATGCACGATGACGGCGTCGTTGTCGTCGGTAAGCATGTCCCGTACGAAGCTCTGGTCGATCTTGATCTCGTCAATCGGCAGCTGGCGCAGATAGGCCAGCGAGGAATAGCCGGTGCCGAAGTCATCGATCGACAGACGAAAGCCCATGCCGCGCAGCTGCTGCAGATAGCGCTTGCAGGCCGGATCGCCCATGACCGCGGTCTCGGTCAGCTCGAGCTCCAGGACCTCGGGCGACAGGTTGTGGGAGGCCACGGCGGCGGCCAGATCCTGCGCCAGCCGTGGATTGGCCAGGCTGCGCATCGAGAGGTTGATGGCGACCGGGAAGCTCAGTCCCGCCGCGCGCCAGCTCAGCTGCTGGCGGCAGACCTCGCCAACGAGCCAGGCGGTGAGCTGCGTGATGAGGCCGCTCTGCTCCGCGAGCGGAACGAAGCGGGCTGGAGATACCACGCCGTGCTCGGGGTGGTGCCAGCGACTGAGCGCTTCGAGACCGAGCACGCGGCCTGTTGCCGTGGCGATCTTAGGCTGGTAGACCACCGACAGGCGGCCCTCAATCAGCGCATTGCGCAGGTCGTTTACGAGAGAAGCGCGAGACCCAACGTCATCTTCGAAATCGCTGCAAAAGAGCGCGAACCCGGTCTGCTCCCGCTTAGCCACGTACATGGCGATGTCCGCGCGACGAAGCAGCGTCTCCACGTCGGCGCCCTGCTCGGGCGCAAGGACAATGCCCAGGCTGCCGTCAATCTTGAGTGACTGTCCCTCGATCTCAAAAGGCTGGTCGAAGCAGCGCATGATTTTGTTCGCGGCGATCTGGGCATCCTGGGCGCCGCGACAGCGTGGTAGGACGATGGCGAACTCGTCGCCACCCAGCCGGGCGACGGTGTCGGATCCACGCAGCGCCGCCTGCAGCCGCTGGCCCAGCTGTTGCAGGATGAGGTCGCCGAGGTGGTGGCCGAAGCCATCGTTGACGTCCTTGAAACGGTCGAGGTCGATCATGACCAGGGCCAGCGTCTCGTGATCGCGGGCAGCGGCCAGCAGCGCTTGCTCCAGACGGTCCTGAAGCAGCGTGCGGTTAGGGAGATTGGTGAGCGCATCGTGGAGGGCATAGTGGGCTAACGCCGCTTCTGCCTGCTTGCGCTCTGTCACGTCGCGAGTGTTGGCTACCAGGCCGTGGATTGTCGGTTCGTGCAGCAAGTTGGTGAGCATCATCTCGATGAAGCGCCAGGATCCGTCCGGGCGAACTATGCGCGCGGCCAGAAGGCGCGCTTGGCCGGGCGTGCCCAGCAGCTCCTGAAAGCCGGCGGCGGCCTCGGCTCGATCCTCAGCATGCAGGAGCTCAAAGGCGTTGGCATGAACGAGCTGGTCCGAGGTGCGCTGGGCCAGCCGCTGCATGGCGGGACTGGCGTAGGTCACCGTCGCGCTGGCCTCCAACACCATGATGGCGTCGGCTGCGTGCTCGGTCAGCGCGCGGAAACGGCGCTCGCTGACCTGCAAGGCGCGCTCCGCCCGGCGCTGATCGGTGATGTCCCTGGCCATCACGCGCACAAGCGGTTCCGGTACCCCTTCGACGCGCAGGCTGTCGTTGTACTCCCAGATGCGCTCGTCGCCGCTTGCCGTCACAACACGCAGCAGGCCTGAGGCGTGGCCATTCCGGATGACGCTCGCCAGGTAGCTCGGGAACTCGTTCCGAACGTCCGGAGCCACGATGTCGCGGATGTCCATGCCAGTGACGGCCGTAGGTTGTATGCCGAGGATGTCGGTGCCCGCTCGGTTCATGCTGATCACTCTGCCCGAGAGGTCGTGAATGGCGACAATGTCCCAGCTGTGCTCGACGAGGTCGCGATAACGACCCTCGCTGAGCCGCAGGGCATCCAGCGCGTCCTTTTGGGCCGAGATGTCGACGAAACTGACGACGACCTCATCGGTTGTGCCGTCGGTTCCGGACAGCGGTACGGCATCCAGTTGGACCCACACGCGCTTGCCGCACGGGGCGGCGACGCCCATGACGACGTTGCGCTGCGGCAGCCCGGTGTTCAGGGCGACTGCGTCCGGCCAGCCAGCGACCGGCAGAGGACGGCCGTGTTCATCGGTGAAGGTCCAGGAATCCTCCTGGTTCATGCTCGGTTGCCCGGCTGCGATGCCGAGTATGGCGACGGCCGCGGGGTTCATGAACGTCGATCCGTCGCGACGCCTGATCAGCAGCCCACAGGCCAGGCTCTCGTATGTGCGGAGCAGGTGTTCCTCTCCCACGATCGGATGGGGAGAGCTGAGGCCGTTCGCGGCCGCCGCGGTTGGCACCTCCTGCCCGGAGGGCGGGGACCCTGCCATCAGTTTCCTCAAAGACAGCTGGTGCTGCCAGTAAGCTCGATCTTCGTGCGCGGGCGATCGCTTGCCGCAGTGCGGCGGCCTCTTGAATGATCGGCGTTCGTCGACGTTGAGTAGCTGTCGACCTTACGCACTGTAGACGCCGGCTCGTTTATATCGAATGGCCTAGTACCGGTAGGGCCCGAGGCCTAGCCAGATCCGCTTAGTGCCTTCAGCGGTACCTGAGTGGCTGGTAGGTGGCTTGTGGCTGCGCCAAGGCTTACTGGTAAATGGATGGCGCGGTGTCGCGGTCCAGGGCGGAGGCGAGGGCGGTCTCGAGATGGTCCAGCGAGAATGGCTTGCTGACGAGGGAAGCGCCCATCCTGCAGGCGCTCGCCTGCGCCCGCTCCGGCGCGAGGCCAGAGAGCACCACCAGGGGGATGTGCCGGCCGTACCAGCGACGCAGCAGCAAGCCGACGGCTTCGCCTCCCATGCGGGGCAGTCCCAAGTCGAGGAGCACCAGCATCGGTGGCCGGTTAGCTGCCAACACGGTGTCCACTGCCTCCACTCCGTCGCGGGCGCGCTGCGTGGCGTAACCGGTGCAGGCCAAAAGATCCTGCAGCACGTCCGCGCTCGCGTCGTCGTCCTCCACCACGAGGATCCAATCAGCCAGATAGTTGAGCTTCACCGCTGTTCTCCTGCACCGGATCGCGCTGTCTTACGGAGCAAGTCATGTGCCGTGCGCAGGGCGAACTGCCCAGGGCGGAAGCCCAAGTGCGACAACTCTGTCTTCTTCGGACAAATGGTGGTGTTCCACTGGGGCGTGCGCTCCAAGCGTTGCTCGGCAGGTCAGAGAGGCGTGGCACTGCAAATGCGCGTCCGTCAGGCATGTACCTGCAAGGCCGGCGATGGAGCACGCCTCCGCGGGTCGTCTACGGACCGGCACCGGCAGGTTTGTCTGCTGGGGCCGATGCTGGGGTCCGACGTTGGATGTGGCGGATCGTCGGGTCGCTGACACTGCTGGTGGCCAGCGCTGTCGTGACAGCTGTCGGCAGGTCCCTGCCAGAGCGACCCGAGTCTCCGGTGGCGGTTCCAACGCCGATCTACGGTTCGTATGGCGGCCCTGGCAATCCATATTTCGAAAGCACCGGCTACGGCCAGCCGCCGCTGGCCGGCCCATTTGGAGATCAGCGCGCGGTGCGCACCCCTGTGTCCGCACGGGTGTTACCCGAGCAAGCGTCGGCCAGGTAGGAGCGCCGTGTCCGCAATCGAAATCCGATGGGTGCAGCCACTCGTCCCGGCAGCCTCCTGGTCCGGGGCGTAGTCGTCGAGGTCGTGCATGCATGGCCACCGAGCGAGCTCCGCACTGCCGCGAGTCCCTAGTTGGCCGGGGTCGGCGGACCGCAGGTTCCACGCAGCCGCCGGCAGAGTTTCATGCGCTGTTCGGCGATTTTTCCGCCCGTCCACGAGGGCGAGGCTCGTTCACGCGAGGTGGCTGGAACACAACCTGCGGCGCACTTTTGCATGCTGCGGCTTCTGTGTGTCGATGGAGTGGTCGTCGATGCCGAATGGCGCGAGCTCGAACCTCCGGCGCAGCCCTCGTTCGAGCTGCGAGCACGGCTGGCGATGTCAGTCGCTCTGGCACATATGACCAACCATCTGCGCCGCCGCGGGGTGGTGCTCAGTGAGCCCACCCCGGCGCCTGGTCCCGCTCGGCGCCGATTCGACGTAGTGAGCATCCGAGCGGCAGGCCTCGATGGGCGGGACGTCGCCTGCCGGCTGCAGCGTCCAGCCCCGACTGTGCGGGGTCGAGCTCGAGCCGCCCAGCGGCTGGCCCTGGAGCGGCTGTTCGACCGCTGAGGCTGGGCGCTCGCCCATTGGCGCGGGAACGCAAAGTCGACATCCCCCTTCCGCTGCTATGGTGGAAGCCGCAATGGTCAGCGCGGCGGCAACGAAGAGGATCGTGGACGCCTGATGCCGCCCGCGAGTCGTCGATCGCCTCGAGAGCTGGTGGCGGAGGTAAGCGGCTTGGCGGACGTCGTGATGGCAGGCGTCACGGACCTGGTTGGCGGCGGAACGGGCACCGTCCAGGACGTCGAGCAGGCGGTGCTGCGCGGGCTCGCCGCGAGCGCGGAAGCCATCGAGCAGCTGTCGTTTCTCATCGAGTCGGCGCGGTCGGCCAGGCAGGACGTCGAGCCGCTGGCCGCTGCCTTGGCAACCGTCGAGCAGAAGCAGGCGTTCTTCCAGGGCTGCACCATGCGCCGTTCGCTGCTGGGGGCCGCGGGCCGTGACGATCGCCCCGAGCGCTGCGCCGAGCAGGCGGAGGCGCTGGCCGTGGCTGCTCGCTCCATGACCGCTGTGGATCAGCTGGTCGAGGCTTACAAGGCCGCGGAAGGTCTGGAGGCGCGGATTGTCGAGCTTCGCGGAACGATGAAGGGAGGCGCGGCCAATCCCGAGCCGCGCACGCTGGATCTGCCGCGGGCCCGTGTCCTCGTTGCCCGCCGTGCTATCGGCGCAGCGCTGCTGGCCCTCGACGAGGAGGATGACGAGGAGCTCGAGGATCAGTGGTAGGTCTAGGGCTACAATGCTGACCAATCGACGGGCAAAATTGTCAGACAATGGAGAAGGACATGGCGACCAATCCCGCGGCCTCTGAGGCGGCTGTCGAGCCAAAGGTGCACGCCCTGGGTATCCTGCACTGGTCGATCCCGGTCAACGACCTGGACGAGAGCCGGCGCTTCTACTCGGAGGTGCTGGGCATGACCTATCGCGACCACCTGGGTCCCAGCATGATCTGCATGGCCTGCAGCAATCCGCCGCAGAACGTGCTGCTGTGCAAGCGACCTGCGCCGCTCGAGACGAGCGAGGAGCTCGTGGGCAGCTCGCACTATGCCTTCGTGGTCAGCCCGGCGGATTTCGACCGCGCGGTCGAGAACCTGGAGCGCTGGTTCGAGCGTCCGGTTTTGCCCGATACGCCCGACCGGCCCGGCCACTGGCGCGCCGGTTGGGTCGAGCACCGCAGCGTCAAGTTCTTCCAGGGCCGCTCGCTGTACTTCCTCGATCCCAGCGGCAACACGCTGGAGATCTGCGACCTGCTGCCCGGTCAGGGCTGATCCCGGCTCATGGCCGGGACGAACATGCGCTGGGCGGCCGATGCGCCCCCTTGGGGAGCGCGAGCGGAAGCGGTGGTTGCCCTGGGACAGGGGTTCTTTCGCGAGGCGGGCATCGACCAGGCGGAAGTGCTGGCCATCCCCGGAGAGCACGCCGCCCTCGACGCTCTGCTGAGCGGCGAGGTGGACTTCGTGTCGGGATTGAGCCGCAAGGTGTTCATTGCCCAGGCGCAGGGCGCGCCGCTGCGCATCGTCGGCATGTCCAAGAACCGCCTGCGCGCCGGGCTGGCGCTGGATCCGGGACTGGGCGGCGACGCGCTGAAGCTCAAAGGCAAGACGGTGGCCGTGGGCATTTTTGGCGCCGTGGTGGAGCGTCTGTCGCGTATGTCCGTGGAGATTCTGGGGCTGCGGCAGGAGGACGTGAGCTACGTCGAGGTCGGCACCGGTTCCAAGCGCATCCAGGCGGTGCTCGATGGTCAGGTACAGGCGGCCATCATGATGAACAGCCACGTCGAAGCCGCTCGCCTGGCCGGCCTGGACATGCGCGAGACGATCAGCGACCTCTACCCGCGCTACGCCTTCCACGTGATCAGCGCGACGGCGGAGACCCTCGAACGGCGGCCAGAGCTGGTAGCAGCCATGCTCGAGGGATGCCTGCGAGGCCATCGCCTGCTGCTCGACGAGTCGAGGGTGGACGAAGTGGCCCAGCACTTTGCCGCGCAGATGCCGGGTGGCGGGCGCCACGAATGGGAGCTGGAGCGGCAGGATCTGATCAAGAGCTGCACGCATGACCTGGAGCTGGATGACCAGGCCTTCGAGTCAGCCGTGGACTTCGAACAGCAGTGGGGTCTGCTGCCGCCGGACTACGACTATCGCCCGGCTATCGCGCCGCAGCCCCTGGCTGAGGCCCGTGCCAGGATCGACGCCCGAGGATAGCCGCTTGCCGCGGGTGAGGCACAGCGGGAATCAGTGGGATTGCCTGGCGTCGGGAGCGGCGCTCAGCAGGGGGGTGACGTCGAGGCCCTTGCCACGGATGCGCACCGCTGGGCTGATCTCCTCGTCCACGTCGCATTGCAGCACGCGGCAGACGAATAGGCTGCGGTCCTGAACGATGACCTCCTGCTCCACGGCGCATTCCAGGTAGGCGGCGCAGTCGCGCACGCGGGGCGCCTCGAGTAGGGCCGCCGGCATACGGACGGCGTCGATCGCGGCGAACTCGTCGGCGACGAGCGGCCGATCGTGCCGCGGAGGTCGAGGCTTGGGGATATGCACCGGCCCGGAGACGTTGACGATGAGCTGGCCTGAGCCGCGGATGAGCTCACTGATCTTGTAGTCGGTCAGCATGGCCACGCCAATCCTGGGCTCCGGCTTCTCGGACAGGGGCACCACACGGAATGAGCGCTGGACGTTGTCCTCACCCTGGTATGCGGCGGTGACGAGGAACAGCCCGAGGCCCACTTCTTCCAGGGCTCGCTGCAGTGGCACGGTTGTGTACATCCTTCCCTCCAAAAGACGCGCGGCCGGGAAACGGCGCTGTGCCTACCCCCGGCCGAGCGCGAGCTTGCCGGCGCGAACGTCGGCCGCGTAGCTGTTCAGCGCGTCGCGCAGCGATCGGCCGAGGTGGGCATAACGCTCTACGCCATCCTCGATGGCGGCTGCGCTCCAGCCCACCAGCCGGTTGATCTGCAGGAACTGGCCATCGCTGTCCGCCGTGGTGCCGCGTCCGCCGAGCACCGGGATCTCCACCGCCTCGACGACGCGCTTGGTGGCGGCTCCCCCCATGGTCAGATCCAGGGCGAAAGCGCCGGCCCGCTCCAGCAGCCTGGCCTGATCGACCAGTTGATCGTCGCCGATGCGAGCGCGAGCGGCCTCGAAGCCTCCGGGCTCGGTGTGCTGGCTGGGCGTGGCGCCGAAATGCGCCAGCACCGGGATGCCCGCTCGGGCTATCGCCTCAACGATCAACTCCTGCCCGGCCGGGGCTTCGACCTTGACGCCGTCCACACCCAGGTCCTGGAAACGCCGGGCATGGGCAACCGCGCGCTCGGCCCGGCCATCGTACGTCGCGGGCGGCAGATCCACCAGCAGGAGCGCCCGGTGCACGGCCCGGACAGCGCCCCGGCACAGCAGCGCCAACTCCTCCGTGGTCGTCTCGGCGGCGTCATCATGGCCGAAGATGTTGACGCCGGCAGAGTCGCCGACCAGCGCCACGTCCACGTCGGAGCGGTCGAGGATCTGCAGGGTGCGAAAATCGTAGGCGAGGACCGCGGCGATCTTGCGGCCTTCGCGCTTCATCTCGCGCAGCCGTTCGACGGTGATCTTCACTGCCGCGCCATAGCAGGGGCGTGAGGGTGATCGTGCAGCTTGTCGGACAATTGCTGCCAGCATAGCCCACCGGCCGCGGTGGGGCAAAAATAATGGCTGGCTGCTGGAGGCGAACTATGAAGCGACAGTGCGGCGGATGAGGGCCGTCCGGTTCTATCAATACGGTGGACCCGAAGTCTTGCAGCTGGAAGAGGTACCCATTCCGGAGCCGGGCGAAGGGGAAGTCCTGCTGCGCGTCTACGCCACCAGCGTCCGGCGCAGCGATCTCAGCCAGCGCGCCGGGCGCGAGAATTACTTCCGGGCCACACTGCCGTTCCAGCTGGGACGCGAATCGAGCGGCGTCGTCAGCGGTGTGGGGCCTGGAGTCGAGGGCTGGAAAGAGGGTGACGAGGCCATCACTACCAACATCACGCCCTGCGGCTCGTGTGACAACTGCCGGCTGAACTGGCCTGAGATGTGCCGCCGGCCGCGCTACCAGGGCGTTTCGTCCTGGGGTGGATACGCCGATTACGTCGCGCTGCCGGCGGGCAGCCTCATGCGAAAACCGCCGGAGCTGGCGCACGACCAGGCCGCGGGCTTTCAAGGCGGCCTGCTCACCGCTTGGCACAACCTGGTGGGCCGCGGTCGCCTGCGCGCCGGCGAAACGCTGTTGGTCCCCTCGGCCAGCGGCGCGGTCGCCAGCGCGGGGGTGATCGTCGGCGCGTACGCGGGCGCTCGGGTAATCGCTGCTACCAGCAGTCCCGACAAGGCCGGCCGGATAGCCGCGCTGGGCGCGGATGCCGTGATCGACACCAGCTCAACCGACCTGGGGCAACGGCTGAGCGACCTGACTGCCGGCCGGGGAGCAGACCTGCTGTTCGACACCGTGGGTGGCGACGAGTTCCATCGCCGGGCGGCGCTGGTCTGTTCCGGCGGCCGCATCGTCATGCCCGGATCCTCGGCTGGGAACGAGCTCCGATTCCCTATCTCCGCGCTTATCCAGAACCAGGTCGACCTGCTGTTCTCGAAGGGCAGCCGCCCCGACGAGGCTGCGCTGGTGCTGAGCCTGCTGGCAGCGGGCAAGCTTCGCGTGCCTATCGGCCAGATTTTCCCGCTGGAGCGGACTGGCGACGCCCACCGCTGCCTGGAGAATCGCAGCCAGGTTGGTCGGGTGGTTCTGGACGTGGCTGGCGCGGGCTTTCAGCCGAATATCTGAACGGTTTCGCTGAGGCAAGGAGTGCAGCCGGAAAGCGGCCTGCGCTCGCCCGGAGCGGCCCGGTGGGGCAGTTCGCCCGGCTACGGCCGATTTGGGGTGGTGAGTGGGCCCCTCCGGGCTTTCCGGCTGCACTAGCCGGCCGCCCGCCGGTGGCTGTCGATAAAGGCTTCGCGCACCAGGCGTATGTGCTCGCGAGCAGCCTGCTCGACCTGGTCCTTGTCCCGCCGCTCGAGCGCTTCGAGGATACCCAGGTGCTCGTTCAGCGAGGTCTCGCGGCGGCCGGGCAGCAGCACTGTCTGGAACTGCTCGCGCACGACGTGCAGCGGCAGGTTACGCAGGATGGAAATCGCCGGATGGTCGCCCGCGCCGGCCATGATGCGCTGGTGGAAGGCCTTGTTGAGCTGGACGTAGCGCAGCACGTCGTCGCCACCCAGGGCCTCCTGCATCTCGACGTGCAGCCGGCGCAGATCGGCGATGTCCCGCTTCTTGAGATTGTTGGTGGCCACCCTCGCCGCCAGCCCTTCCAGCACCTCGCGCACCTCGAAGTGCTGCACCGCCTCCTCGAAGGTAACGGTGCTCACGCGGGCGCCGCGATTGGGCTCGATGTGCACCAGCCGCTCCTCCTGCAGCCGGATCAACACACTGCGCACCGTGCTGCGGCTGACCCCCAGGATGCGCACCAGGTCGGCCTCGACCAGCCGCTCCTTGGGCAGATACTTGCGGCTCAGCAGCATTTCCCGCAGCTGCTGGTACGCGGCTTCGTAGCGAGTCGGCGCCGGCGCGGTCATGCTGCAGGCACCCCGGTGGTTGGGCCCGTGGGCGAGCTTGCGGGATAGATCGGCTCCAACCTACAATCGAATCCTCGTGAACGCAGGATTGCGTGATGGCGCCGATCGCCCGCCTCGCAGCGAACTGGCGCCGGTTCGCGGTAACAAGCGTAGCAACGAGCGGAGTTTCGTCATCAAGGGGCCGGACGTATGCCCAAAGTAGGGGACCGCCGTGTGGCGACATGCCTGTTCTGCAAAGAGCAAACCGACCAGGTGCTGAAGCACAGCTGGGCGGAATGGGGCAACTGGGAATGCACCAAGTGCGGCCAGAACCCTCAGACCAATGTCCTCCTGGATGAGGCGCCTCCCGCCAAGGGCTAGACGCTAGCCCGTCAGGGCGCGCTCACCCCAGGCGCCGGCGTCTAGCGCCGGCCTCTTGCGTTACCAGAGCGTCCGCCGCGCCCGCTCGGGCCAAGCACGGTCGTAGTCGTCACCGCCGACACGGTCTCCGCTGATGTCAGCCAGCATCTGGCCGGGCGTCGGCAGACTGGCCGGGTCCACGTGCTTCTCTGGATTCCACAACTCCGAGCGGACAATGGCCCGAGAGCATTGGAAATACGCAGCTTGGATGGTGATCTTCAGCACTGAGCGCGGAGGCTTATCTTCTACGGTGAATGAGGCCAGCAGAGCGTCGTCGGTTCGAATCTCTGCCCGCCCGATTACACGCAGCGTATTGCCGCTTCCGGGAACCATGAACAGCAGCGCAACCCGCGGATCGCGAACGATGTTGCGCAGGGAATCGACCCGGTTGTTCCCCCGGCGGTCGGGCATGAGCAAGGTCTTGAGGTCGACAACTCGGACGAACCCCGGCCTGTCGCCGCGAGGCGAGCAGTCCAGGCCCTCCGGGCCGCTCGTAGCCAGTAGCACGAATGGCGAGGCTTCGACATAGGCGCGGTACAGCGGTGTGAGGCGATGGACCTCCTTCACCGTGGCGGTCTCCAGGGGCAGGCCGTAGACGGCCTCCAATTGCTCGAACGTCGTTATGGCCGACACGCAAGACCTCCTGAGGCGCTTAGTTGCAGTCTAGCGCCGGCCGCTTGCAGGTCGAGCTAGCTGGCGACGGCTGCCGCAAGGCTGCCGGACTTGCGGCCTTCCTCTTCGATCAGCGCCCAGATCTCGTCCACGTAGCTCAGGAACTTGGGGTCGCGCTTGATGTGCAGGGAGCGCGGGCGCGGCAGGTCGATGGTGATGGCCTTGCGGACCGTGCCGGGACGCGAGCTCATGACGATGACGCGATCTGCCAGGTAAGCAGCTTCGTCGATCTGATGGGTGATGAAGATGGCCGTCTTGTGCGTGCTCTCCCAGATGCGCAGCAGCTCGGCCTGCATGAATTCGCGTGTCTGCGCGTCCAGGGCAGCGAAGGGCTCATCCAGCAGTAGCAGCTCGGGATCGATGGCCAGCGCGCGAGCCAGGTTGACGCGCTGCTGCATACCACCCGAGAGCTCGCTGGGGTAGGAGCGCTCGAAGCCGGACAGGCCCACCAGTCTGATCAGGCTCTTGACCGTTTCCTGGGCCTTGAGGTCGCGGCGGCGGCCCTGCAGCTCGAGGCCGTACATGATGTTGTCCTCGACGGTTCGCCAGGGCAGCAGCGAGGGCGACTGAAAGACAACCGCTCGGTCCCGGCCGGGACCCTTGATGTCCTTGCCGTCGAGCCGGATGCGGCCGCGCTTGATGGGCAGCAGGCCATCGATGGCGTTGAGCAGCGTGGTCTTGCCACAGCCGCTGGTGCCGACAATCGAGATGAACTCACCCTGTTCGATGTCGACGTTGACATCCTGCAGGGCTGTGAGGCGCTTACCAGTGCGGGCATTCATGTATTCGACTTCGACGCCGCGCGCTTCAAGTTTGGCCAAAGTAGCTAATGCTCCTGCGAGTAATCCCAAGACAATAGGGCCCAAGTGGCCTTTACGTCAATAGGCAGCACAAATATATCGTTGACGCCCCATAGTTGGTTCTTAGCGCCCTAGGCTCAGGATTCATCGGGGCGTTCGAATCGTCCGAACTTTTGTGTCGCCCCCGCCGAACGGGCGTCGCACCCGTGGGGCGGGAGGCCCCGCGCTGCATGGCTTCCGGCCTGGCCGCCACAGTCGGAACAGATCCGGGGACTTCCAAACAATGGGCTGCCACGACCTCGGGGCAGGTCATTTGACGGCGGCGGGTGAATGGTTTATGGTCTGACATTAGACATGACGCAGATGGCGGCGACGGGTGATCTCTTCCAATCTGTGCGTTCGCGTCGTGTTTCGGACCAGATCGCCGAGCAGCTGCAGTCGGCCATCTTCTCCGGCAAGCTGAAGCCGGGAGATCGCCTGCCGCCCGAGCGCGAGCTGGTGGAGCGCTTCCAGGCGAGCCGATCCAGTGTACGGGAAGCGATCCGGGCATTGGAGATCACTGGCCTGATCGCCGTCCGTCCTGGGGCCGGAGGCGGCGCCCACGTGACCAGCCCGGACTTCGACCTGCTGGCCAATGCCCTGCGCACCATGCTGCGGGCCAATCAGTTCGACGTATCAGAGCTGTACCAGGCGCGGCTGCTGATCGAGCCGGGGGTGGCGGAGATCGCCGCCGGCGTGGCATCAGCTGAAGACATCGGCCTGCTGCGCGCTTCGCTGGAAGAGGGACAGGCACTGCTCACGAAGCACAAGCACACCGCGCCGGCCAGCTACAACTTCCACTTCCTGCTGGCCAAGGCAGCTCGGAACAACCTGATGCTCATGCTCATCAGCTCGCTGCTCGATCTGGTCCACCGGGCCGACCAGGAAGAGCAGGCCCCACCCAAGATCGCGCCTTCGATCGTGCTGGCGCACGAAACCATCGTGGAGGCCATCGAGCGCCACGACCCCGAGGCGGCGCGACACGCCGCGACCACGCACCTGCTGGACCTCCAGCGACAAGTCACGACAAGGAGACAACCTGTTGCCAGCTGAACAGCCGCATATGCGCGCGCGTAGACCGTACGCGGGCCAGCCCAAAACTGTCGAGGAGCATACACGTGCCCGTTAGGGATCTACGCGAATGGATGGACCGGGTCGAAGCGCTCGGCGAGCTCAAGCACATCACCAAGGAAGTCGACTGGGACGAGGAGATGGGCGCCATCGCCTACATGGTCGGCAAGCAGGAGGGCGGCCCGGCGCTGCTCTTCGAGAACGTCAAGGGCTACGGGAAGGCCGCCCGCATCCTGTTCAATCCGTTCGGCTCCAGCAGGCGGCGCATCGCCGTCGCCCTCGACGAGGACCCGGAAATGCCGATGATGGACCTCATCCGGGCCACGATGAAGAAGCTCGACCGCGCCATCCCGCCGCGTGAGGTCCCGGCCGACGGCGCTCCTGTGAACGAGACCGTTATCACCGGCGGCGACATCGATCTGTACAAGTACCCGGTGCCCAAGCACTGGCCGCTCGACGGCGGTCGCTATCTCGGCACGGCCGATTCGGTCATCACTCGCAACCCCGATGGCGGCAACCTCAACCTTGGCACCTACCGCATGATGGTCCAGGGCAAGGACGAGATCGGCCTGTATCTGTCGCCCGGTAAGGATGCCCGCCTGCACATCACCAAGATGTGGGAGGAAGGCAAGTCCATCGACATCTGCGCCGTGGTCGGCGTGGACCCGCTGCAGTTCCTGGTCAGCTCCCAGGGCTTCCCCAAGAACGTGTCGGAGTACGACTACGTGGGCGGCCTGCGGGGCGAAGCGGTCGACGTTACCCGCGCCCGCTTCAGCGACCTGCTTATCCCGGCGCGGGCCGACGTCGTGCTCGAGTGCGTGGCCGAGCCGCACCGGCTCAAACCCGAAGGACCCTTCGGTGAGTTCACCGGCTACTATGGCCGGCCGGAGGCGGATACCCCAGTGCTCAAGGTGAAGGCTATCCACGAGCGCAAGAACCCCATCCTCACAGCGGCGCTCATGGCCGACTATCCATCCTGCGAGCAGTCATTGTTCTTCGGCGTCATTCGCTCCGCTCGCATCTGGAACGACCTGGAGAAGATGGGCATCCCGGGCATCAAAGGCGTGTATTCTCATCCGGCAGCTGCCGGCGGCTTCGGCGCTGTCATCATCTCCATGCAGCAGATGTACGCGGGCCACGTGTCTCAGGCGCTGTCAATCGCGGCGCAGTGCCCCGGCGGCGCCTACTACACCAAGTGGATCATCGCCGTGGAGGAGGACGTCGACCCGACCGACATGAACGAGGTGCTGTGGGCCATGTCCACGCGCTGCAATCCCGTCGAGGACATCGACGTCCTGCGCAACACCTGGTCCACCTGGCTGGACCCCACGCAGAACCCGCCGGAGGAGCGGCCCTGGGGCTCCAAGGCGCTCATCAACGCCTGCCGCGAGCACCGCTATCTGCACGTGTTCTCCAAGCGGACTACCGTTCGGCAAGAGCTGTACGAGAAGATCCGCTCGGAGTGGAAAGAGCTTGGCCTGGAGGGCGAGCCTCCGCGGCTGCTGGCCTTCCATACCGACGATCGGCGACATGCCCTGGTGGAAGCCAAGGAGTTCGAGCACGACAACGGCTCGTCCGCCGGCGGCAGCCAGCCCGACGCTTTTCGCAAGCCCGACGGCGGCTCCGTCACCATGTCGATGTAGCCGAGCAGAGATGCGTTGTGAGCTATGGGAGTCGGGGAGATGACGCCGCCATCCGCGGCGGGAGCGCTCTCCTCGGCTCCCAGCGCTGAAGTCGCTCTCCTGGCAGCCAAGGTGGCGGCCACCTGCCGGCTGTTGAACATGGAGGGCATCCTGAACTACAGCGGGCACGTGAGCGCGCGTCTGCCGGGACAGGATGCCTTCCTGATCCATCCCTTCATCTCCAGCCGGGCCAGCGTGGGCGCGGGGGACATCGTGGCCCTGGATCTCGACCTTCGGCCGCTGCCGGGGTCGCCGGCGCACAAGCCGCCCATCGAGACACCCATCCACAGCGAGATTTACCGCGCGCGGCCGGACGTGCAGGCGGTGGTCCACACGCATTCGGAGCTGGCGGCGGCCTTTACCGTGGCCGATGCCAAGCTGCTACCCATGAAGTCGCACGCGGCGCGCTGGAGCAGCGGCATCCCGGTGCACCCGGATCCAAGCCACATCGAGACCGCGGAGCAGGGGCGGGAGCTGGCGGCGACGCTGGGCCGCCACAACGCCGCGCTTCTGCGCGCCCATGGTGGGGTATGCGTAGCCGAGAGCATCGAGGCCATTCTCATCGACGCGGTGCACTTCGAGGAAAATGCTCGCGCCCAGGTGCAGGCGCTGGCCATCGGCCCGCTGCTGCCGCTTACCGAGCAGGAGCTGGCTCTGCTGGAGCGGCGCTCCAACCGAGCGCAGCACGTCGACAAGCTGTGGCGATACTATGTCGGCCTTGGCCTTTCGCGCGGCGTGCTGGACGGCGGCGAAGACCTGCTGGCTGCCGGCGTCCCTCGCTGATTCCGAAGGCGGCGGCGATTAACTAACATGAGGAGCGACCTTGGCTACTGAGGCGGAGCTGCGACAGCTGCTGGCGGATGCGTGCAGGATCATGTTTCGCTACGGGCTCACGGATTACATGGGGCATCCCAGCGTGCGGCTGCCTGGCACCGATCGCGTGCTGATCAAGCCGCGCCATTCGCTGCGCATCCGCTCTCAGGATCGGATTGCGCCCGAGGACATGGTGATCATCGACCTCGAAGGAAACCTTATAGAGGGTCGCGATGGCCCGCCGTCAGAGCGCTTTATCCACACCTGCATCTATCGCGCTCGCCCGGACGTGCAGTCGGTGGTGCACACCCATCAGCCCATGGCGGTCATCATGGGCGTGGCCGGCGCGCCGATCCAGCCCATCCTGCATACGCAGTCCCGGCTGGTGGAAAGGCCCGTGCCAATCTGGCCGTGCGCCAAGCTGGTCACCGACAACGAGCTCGGCAGCCAGCTCGCGGCCACGCTGGGAGACCATTCGGTAGCGCACCTGCAGGGCCATGGCATCGTGAGCGTGGCCCCGACCATTCAGGAAGCCACGGTGGGCGCCATTCACCTGGAGCAGCTGGCGGAGGCGAACTACAAGGTGCTGGCCATCGGGCGCCAGCCGCGAATCATCCCCAGCGACGAGATCGGCCAGAACCGCGACAGCGGCGTCGGCGTTGACGTGCGTTGGGCCTATTACGCCGAGCGTGCCGGCATCGAGCGGGAGTGAGCCGGCCCGGTCCACCCTGGGCGGCCCCAAAGGCCTGCCCTGCCCCGCACGCTAGCTGTGTTCAGAATCCTGGCCGGCGACCGATCGCGTAGGGGTGGGGTTGTGCACCCGTCATTCTCGTCTGGCGCTTAGAAATTCCGCACGAAGTCGAAATGGAACTCCCCGGCCACGTTGCAGTTGCCGTTATACGTTACCGATCGGATGTCCGATGCCTGGCCGCCCTTGTCGTCCAGCACCATGATCTGGTAGGTCAGTGAATAGGGCGGGCAGCTGCCGGTGGGGCTGCCCGCGCCGGCAATGTTGAAGGTGAATGTGCCGTCGCCGGCGCTCACGAACTGGAGGACGCTGCCGGCCACGGTTGCCTGCACGGTCACGCCCTGCAGGTGGTTGCCCTTGGGGTCCATTATGCGGCCCTTGATGTACTGCGAGCCGGCGTTGGGGGCCTGGGCGAGGCAGGGAATGGCGCTCACATTGGGATCGCCGTTGCAGTCGACGGGCGGGTCCGTGACTTCCTTGGAGTGATAGGCAAAGGCCGGAGTCGGCGTAGGCGTTGGCGCGACCGGGGTGGGGGTCGCGGCCGACACGCCGGTCGAGGTCTCGGGCACGGCGGCGCTGGCCGGGACCAGACCAAGGGCCTTGGCGATATCGCCGCCGTTGACCACGGTCACATCGCCCGGCTTGATACCGGCGGCCGGGTTGGCGGCGCTCCAATGCTGAATGGCTATGCGCTGAGCCCGCAAGGTGACGAAGGCACCCTCGTTGGTAATGGTCGAGGTTGGCAGGCCGTTGTACAGCACGGAGGTCGCGCCCGACGCGTTGTAGCGCGCGGCGATGGCTGGGTCGGTGCTGAGCAGCCCGAGCCTGGCGCTCTGGATCTGGTCTGGGGTCTTGCCGGCATCAAATGACGAATCGATCTGCGGCGGAATCTGATAGGTAGCCTGCAGCACGCTGTCCATGTTCATGTCGTGCAGCTTGTCGAAGACGTTGATGAAGTACACCTGCGGCGGATTGACGTCCGGCCGCCACTGCATGATGACCTTCTGTGTTGCCTGCACCACAAAGCCGTCCAGAATGAAGCGCTTCGAGGACGGATAGCCCAGCACGTTCACTCCGCCCAGCCGCTTGAACTCGGACCAGAAGCCGATGCCGGCCTCGTCGGTGATGCGGTAGCCATATTGCGATCCGGCCCCGCCATTGGCCTCGGTGTAGAAGTGCCCGCCACCGACCAGGTCGTAGTCCGGCGTAGCGGTTTGGCCGCTCGCCTCGGGCAGCGCGAAGATGGCAACGACGATCAAGGCAAATATGACTGGCAGCAAACGTGAGAAACGCGGCATTGGCCCCTTCTTTCTAATCCACCCGGTACCCGGTCTCTGGCGAAGGTGAGTATCCGGACGCCTCTTTGGATTGTCAACGGAGCAAGGGGCGATTCTGCTACGACCCAGGGCCGACGCGCTTCACGTCGAGGGTGGGCCGGGTATCCTTGGCGATGTCAAACAACAACCGAGGAGTACGAGCGCATGGCAAGGCTCTCAGCCGGTGACTCCGCGCCTGATTTCACGCTGCCGGACCAGGACGGCAAAAGCGTATCCCTGGGCGACTTCAAGGGCAAAAAAGTCATCGTCTACTTCTATCCCAAGGACGATACGCCCGGCTGCACCAAGGAAGCTTGCCAGTTCAATGAGAACCTGCAGGCCTTCCAGCGAGCGAGCGTGCCGGTCCTCGGCATTTCCGCTGACAGCGCCGCCAGTCACGTCAAGTTCCGCGCCAAGTACGGTCTCAACTTTCCGCTGCTGAGCGACACCGGGCGCAAGGTCATGGAAGCGTACGGTGCTTACGGTGAGAAGATGATGTACGGCAAGCCCGTGACTGGTGTGATCCGCTCTACCTTCCTGGTGGACGAATCAGGCAGGATCGGTCGCGCCTGGTATGGGGTCAAGGCGGACGGACACGCGGCCAAGGTGCTGGAGGAGATTGCCGCCAAGGGGAGCTGACCGGTACACCTTGGCCGGCCACTCGATATACAACTGCGACTGTGCTAAGAATCGGGGCGGGGAAATGGCGTGAGAAGTGGTCGGAGACGCGGCCCATGGGGGATGGAGAGGGTTGAAGATCCTCATCGTTGACGACGAGCCTAGCGTCGTCGAGCTCATTTCCATGGTGCTCTCGAGAGCGGGCTTCGAGGCCGTCACCGCGGCAACGTCTCCCGACGCCCTGCGCCAGCTGCACAAGGCCCAGCCGGACCTGGCCATCCTCGACGTGAACCTGGGAGTGTGGGACGGATTCGAGCTGCTGAAGGAGATCCGCCGCGCCAGCCAGATGCCCATCATCATGCTCAGCGGACGCGATGGGGAAGACGACAAGGTTCGTGGCCTCGAGCTGGGCGCCGACGACTACCAGACGAAGCCGGTGAGCCCGCGCGAGCTGCTGGCTCGAGTTCGCGCTCACCTGCGCAAGCATGGCTACGCGGGCGACGAGTCGCCGCAAATCAAGACGCTCTTCGAGGTCGGCCCGTTGACGTTGAACCTCGATCAGTATTCGGCCACGAAGGATGGCCGGGAGCTGAAGCTCACGCCCACCGAGTTCAAGCTGCTGCACTGCCTCATGGCTCAGCCGGCGGTGGTTGTTCGGAACCGCGACCTCCTGCGCGAAGTCTGGGGATACGACGACCTATCCGACCTCAACTTGGTTCGGACCACCGTGCATCGCCTGCGGCGCAAGCTCGACGACGATCCCAACAATCCGACGCTGCTGCATACCATCCCGGGCGTCGGCATCATGCTCAAGGTCGCTTAGCGCCCGATTGCCGGACCGCCGGACTCATGAGCGGGGCTTGTCGTCTTCCGGCCTTGCCAGTGCCGGAGCACATGTCGCCGTGCGGATTTGTCACGCCATAGACACGGACATGTGCTCCGTTCCAAGCTAGGGTGAAAGAGCAGAGAACCAGAGGTCGAAAATCGACACCTAGTCCCGGTGGCATGTGCTCAGCCAGGTCGTTGGAAGGGCCGCTGAACGGGGGGTCAGCGGCCCTTCGCTTTCTCTGTGCCGCCAATTGGTCGGGCCGTAAAGGGTGGGAACGGCCCGACCGATTGCTGGTGTCCTTCGGCGGCCGGTGCTGATGCGCTTTGAAAGACGCCGGGACTGTTCCGGCTTGAGGCGTCAGTGCTCGCGGACGAGCAGGTCGCGGGTCAGCGCTTCGAGCGTATCCCGATAGCTGGAGCGGATGCTGGCCAAGCATTCGCGGGCCCTGGCGTTGAGCTCATTGGCATAGTCGTAGGCGCGCTCGATGGCCGTGCTCCGGCGAACCAGGTCAAGGGCCTCGAGCACGTCCTCCTCGCGCTGCGTGCGAGCTTCGAGCACGGCCACGATAGGCGCGGGGTTGATGCCGTCGTTCAGCGCATACAGGATGGGCAGCGTCGCCAGGCCCTGACGTAGGTCCGTGCCTACCGCCTTGCCCAATTTGGCCTCGTCGGCGGTCACGTCCAGGATATCGTCGACTACCTGGAACACCAGTCCCAGGTAGTGGCCGTATTGCCTGAACGCGGCCACCTCCTCTTCGGAGCGCTGTCCCAGGATGGCGCCGCCCTGGCATGAGGTAGCCAGCAGGGTGGCGGTCTTGAGCTCGACCCGGCGCAGATAGTCTTCGACGGTGACGTCCGGGCGGTGGGCGTTGATCAACTCGAAGGTCTCGCCCTCGCACACACTGCCGATGGTTTCCGCGATGAGCGAGATGAGGCGGCTGTCATCCAGAGCGGCCAGGGTCGATGCCACCTTGGCGAAGAAGAAGTCCCCGACCAGCAGTGCAATCTCGTCGCCCCACTTGGCGTTCAGTGTTGGCTGGCCCCGGCGCAGTGGAGCGCGGTCGAGCAGGTCGTCGTGGACCAGGCTGGCGGTGTGGGTGAGCTCGACTGTCAGGCCCCAGAGGATGAGCTTTTCCAGGGCTTCCGCCCGGTTGTCCGCGGCCAGGAGGACGAGCGCCGGACGCAGCCGTTTGCCGGGACTGTTGAGAATGTAGCCGGAGGTCTCCTCGACTAGGTCGACCTTAGAGTTGACGATCTGCTGGAAGCGCTGCTCTATCAGGCTCAGGTTGTGCCGTATCTCGGGCGGGAAATCGAACGAAGACAAGCGCTCCCTCAGCGGGTCGAAACCCGAGCTCGGACCCTTTGGGTCCAGCCGGCAGGATAACACGCCCTGCCCGCTGGGGCGTAGCGCGGCGTGTCAAGGTCTTCCGCTATGAAGCGAGGCCCAGCCTGATGGTCCAGTTCTGCCAGTGAGCCCGCGGCTTGGGAGGAGCTGGGGTGGGAGTTGCCGCCGGCACAGGAGCGTTCACGACCACGACGGCGGTGTCGCCCGCCCGGATAAGGCCCAAACGGTCGCGCGCCTCGTGTTCGATGAAGGCATCGCTTCGAGCCTCGGCTACCTGGGACGTGAGACGGGTGTTGTCGTTCTGCAGCCGCGCAATGTCGACGTTCAGAGCGCTGACCTGACTCTCGATGCGCTGGCTGGCAATGAGCTCGCCGGCGAATGCCACTGCGAAGTACAGCGCCACGGTGAGCACCAGCAGCAGGAGGATCTGCATGGGTGAAACGAAGCGCAGAAAGCTCAGGTCCGGCTCCTCCTCAGCAAGTTGGCAGTCTTAAACCTAGGCCATATCCTAAACGTCCGTCAAGTCCAGCTGTGACGCGGATTCGTCCGGGCACACTGGGCAAGCTTGGACTGGCCCCCGGCGGTGCCTCTAAAATCGTTCTGATGCCGATGTATGACTATCGCTGCGCGGACTGCCGCAGGCGGTCGACAGTCTTCTTCCGCACCTTCAGCGATGTGTCCGATCCGATCTGTCCCCACTGCCGGTCGGCCCGCATGTCCAAGCTCGTCTCGCGCGTGGCTCTCCTGCGCTCCGAAGAAGACCGCCTCGAAGCGCTGGCCGACCCTGGCAGCCTGGCCGGTGTCGACGAGAGTGATCCCAAGAGCGTGGCGGCCTGGGCTCGCAGGATGGGCTCGGAGATGGGCGAGGACCTGGGTGAGGACTTCGACGAGATGGTGGACGCTATCGAGCGCGGAGAAGATCCCGAAGGCATGGGCATGGGCATGGGCGCCGGCGATGATTTTGGCGATCTAGGGGACTGAGCTAGACACCTACGCGCTGGCCGTGGAACTGCTCGTCGGCCTTGTAGGACGAGCGCACCAGCGGCCCGGAAGCCACGAAGCTGAAACCCATCGACCGTGCCGTGTCGCCCAGCTCTTCGAACACCCGTGGATGGACGTACTCCTTGACCGGCAGGTGGCCCCTGGTCGGAGCGAGATACTGTCCAATGGTCAAGCCGTCACAGCCCACCTCGCGCAGGTCGCGCATGACGCGCAGCACGCCCTCCCGGGTCTCGCCGAGGCCCAGCATGAGGTTGGATTTCGTGGCGGTCTCGGGCGAGATCTCCTTGCTGAGGCGCAGCACAGATAGCGATCGCTCGTAAAAGCTGCCGGGACGCACGGTGCGATACAGCTCAGGAATCGTTTCGACGTTGTGCGCCAGGCAGGCCGGCCGGGCCGCAAGCAGCGTCTGGACGCTGCTCCTGCTGCCCTTGAAATCCGGGATGAGGGCTTCCACGTCAGCCCCGGTGCGCGCTCGCACGGCCCGGATGCATGCGCCAAAGTGGGCCGCGCCTCCGTCCGGGAGGTCGTCGCGGTCGACGGAGGTGATCACCAGGTAGCGGGCCCTCAGGATCTCCGCCGTCTCCGCCACGTGCAGCGGCTCCAGTGGGTCCAGCGCGCCCGGCCGGCCCTTGCCGATGGCGCAAAAGCCACAGCGCCGGGTGCAGACGTCTCCCATGATCAGCACCGTGGCTACGCCCCGCTCCCAGCATTCCCCACGGTTGGGGCAGAGTGCCTCTTCACAGACCGTATGCAAGGCATGCGAGCGGAGCTCCGCTTCGAGCCGGTTGAAGGTCTCGCCCGCGCCCCAGCGCACCTTGAGCCAGTCGGGCTTCCGTTCGATAGTCACGGCGCCGCCGACGCGGATGGGGGGCTTGCGGACAGCCTCGCCGGCAGGCGGCCGCGGGCCGGCATGTGCGTCGCCATGTGCGTTGGCGTCGCGAATCTCGTCAGCCATGCAGCAGCGGGATGACCTCCTTCACCTGGTTGACGATAGCGCCCACCTCAGCCATCTCATTGGGGTCGGAAAGCGTGGGCGGGTCCAGCAGCGCGCTGGGCTGGCGGCGCGCGCCTTTGGCCCGGCCGAACGCCAGCCAGGCTTGCGGCAGCTCCGGAGGCAGGGCAACGCCTCCCATCTCAGCAAAAACGAGGGTCCAGGCACGTGGCACCGCACTGTAGAGATCGTAGCCACCTCCGCCCAGCGCCAGCCATCTTCCCTCGCACAGCTCGTGGGCCAGCCCGTGGACCGTCCGCGCGATGTGAGCGTGCAGTCCTGTCGTCACCCGAAGATGGGCCAACGGATCGTCCTGGTGGGCATCGGCGCCGTTCTGATTCACGATCAGGTACGGCCGGAATGCGCGCACCAGCGCGGGGACGAGAGCGTCGAACGCGGCGCGATAGGCGCTGTCTCTCGTGCCCGGCGGTAGCGGGACGTTCACGGCGTAGCCCTTGCCCGCTCCTTCCCCAAGCTCCTCCACGAAGCCGGTTCCGGGGAACAGGAACCGCCCGGACTCATGGAAGGAAATGGTCAGCACCTCGTCGGTGTCGTAAAACGCGGACTGCACCCCATCGCCGTGGTGCGCGTCCGTGTCCAGATAGACCACCCTGGCGCCATGTGCTCGCCGCGCCCGTTCGATGGCCACCGCGGCATCGTTGTAGATGCAGAAGCCCGAGGCGCAGGCGCGCATGGCGTGATGCAGGCCGCCGGCAACGGCGAAGGCGTGGCGGTTTGGGCCTCCCATCACGAAATCCACAGCTTCGAGCGATCCTCCCACCACCTCGGCGGCCGCGTCGTGCATGTCCGGGAAGATGGGATTGTCGCCCGGCCCAAGGCAATACTCCGGCCGCGCCGCCAGGGGATCCCCAACCAGTCCCGCTTCCCTCACCGCTGCAATGTAGTCGGCGCTGTGGATGAGCTGGAGCTCAGAGTCTTCGGCAATCCTCGGGGCGATGAGGCTGACCTCGGGCCGATCGAGAAGTCCGTAGTGCCGCATGAGCTCGACGGCGAGCTCGACGCGGACAGGCTGCAAGGGATGCTGCGGCCCGAAGTCGTATTCGATCGGTCCGCCCCAGACCAGGGCTGACTGATGCTTCATGAGGCGATCGCCCGGTGATGCGACAGGAACGAAAGCGAGACCACTCGACTGTACTCTACCGCCCTCCAGGAGCACCGTTGTTCACGGAAGTGTGTTTCCCGGTCGATATACTCGCGCCATTCGGGCAGGGGAGATTCGGTCCGCACGGAGAAACGCATGGCGCTCGTGACGTTGTCGCGGCAGCTTGGGAGCTGGGGGGAGGAGATTGGCCAAGATGTGGCTCGGCAGCTCGGTGCCAGCTTCATCGATCGCGAGATCATCAAGTCCGTGGCCATGCGCATGGATGCGCCCGAGCAGTTGATCGACGACATCGAGGAGAAAACGCCCGGCTTCGCCAAGCGTGTCGCCAACGCCATCATCCAGGCGTTTGCCGATGGGACCGGTCTGGCGCCGCTGGTGGGCGTCGTTCCCGCGCCGGTGCTGCCGCCGCCCGAAGAGGAGGAGTCGGAAGCGAGCCCTCCTGTTTTTTCCTTCGACCTGAACGACACGCTGTATCTCAACTTCGTACGAGAGGTTGTGCAGGAGATCGCCCAAGCTGGCAACGCGGTCATCGCCGGCCGTGCGGCCCACCTGCTGCTCAAAGAGGTGGCCGGCGCCCTGCACGTTCTGGTGGTCGCGCCGTGGCCGCTGCGCATCGAGCGCATCATGGAGCAGCGCGGATGCTCGCGCGACGCGGCCGAGAAGTCGGCCCGTGATAGCGACCACGCCCGCGAGAGCTACACCGAGCGCTTCTATCACGCGCATTGGGCCGATCCGACCCGCTACCATCTGACCCTGAATACGGGCTTCCTTACACGTGAGCAGGCGTGCGCGATAGTCATCGACGCGGCCCAGAGAATCCGGTAGCTGAGCAGGTTTCGTAGAGCAGGATGGAGCAGTCTGGACGGACGGCATCGCCGCAGCGCTTTCAGCCGCTCGACGAAGAGCTGGTGCGGTTGGTGGCAGGAGGCGACAGCGATGCGCTGGCCGAGCTCTTCCGGCGGTATGCCGGCGCGGTCTACTCGCTGGCATACCGCATGTTGAACGACCGTGAGGGGGCAGAGGAGCTGTTGAACGAGGCTTTTGTGCGAGTGTGGCGCCAGGCTCCCTCCTTCGACGCCCGCCGTGGCAAGTTCTCGACGTGGCTCATGAGCGTTGCTCGCAACCTGGGCATCGACGAGCTGCGCAGCCGCCGGGCCCGTCCACAGCGCGCCGACCCGTTGACGCCTCAAGATGCCGAGCTCGATCCTGCCGACGAACGGGTGGACGTCGAGGCGGACGTTTGGAACTCTGAGCGCCGGCGCCTGATCCGTGAGGCGATGCGCGGCCTGCCTGCGGCGCAACGAGAGGCGCTGGAGCTGGCCTACTTCGAAGGGCTCACGCAGTCCGAAATAGCGACTCGTTTGGGAGACCCGCTGGGCACGACCAAGACGCGTATCAGGCTGGGCCTGCAGAAGCTGCGGGACCTCCTGCTGAGCGGGGAGCTCGGAGCCGAGATCTCATGACCCACGGCGACGTTCGCGACCTCATCGCCCCATACGTGGTGGGGGCCCTGGAGGCGCCTGAGAGCGTCGAGATGGAGGAGCACCTCGAGGGCTGCGGCTTCTGCGCGAACCTGGCCCGCGAGGCCCTGGAAGTGGTGCATTGCCTTCCCTACGTCGCGCCTCAGCGGCCCTTGCCGGGTGGCGCCCTGGAGCGCCTCCTGACGTCGATATCCGGTGGGGCTTCGGGGATTTATCGCACCAGCACGATCGCGGAGGCCACCGCCCTCGCGCCCGCTGCCATCGAGGCGCGCGCCCCCGCGACCGAGCGAAAGGGGCGGCGCTGGCAGACCTGGTTTCGTTCTCCAAGCCTGTTTCCCGTGGCTGCCGGCTTCATTCTGGTGGCAGGCATGGCGGCGTGGAACGTTTCGCTGGAGCGCGAGCTGGGCTCCGAGCGCCGCGAAATGGACGTGATGCGAGGGCGGCTTGGGCAGCAGTCCCACCTGTTGCTGATGGTGACGTCGACTGCCAGCATGGCTCGGCCGCTGCAGGGCACGGCGCTGGCGCCGAGCGCCCAGGTGCGCCTGATCATGGACGGTGAAAGCAACAGCGCCATGCTGTTCGCCAGCCATCTCCCTCCACTGGGCAGCAACCAGGTGTACGAAGTGTGGCTTGGCCGTCAGGGCGTGCGTGTGCCCGCCGGCACCTTCCAGGTCGATCAACAGGGCGACGGCGAATGCAGTCTGCAGCTCGATGGCTCCATCCATTCGTACGATTCCGCCTGGATCACCGCCGAGCCGGCCAGGGGCGGCCCGATGCCCAACAGCCCGGGCATTGCACGAGGAGCGCTGTAGCGCCTGCACCCGGCCGGACCCGCAGTCGTATCATGATCGTGCATGTTTCGGCCGTCTTATCGCTACACTGCGGCCCTGCTCGATAGTCTGCTAGCGCTGGAAGCAGCGCGTTCGGTCATCGACGTCCTGCCGCTCCCACGTGCGGCGCAGGCGGAGCTGCGGGATCATGGACGGCGCACCCAGCAAGCGGCCATCGTGGCCCTCAATGGTGGCGAGTATCCAGGATACGCGGCGGCGTGCGCCCTGGCGGCGCAGAAATCCGAAGTTCCGCCCGACGAGCTGACGCTGAGCGAGCTGCACACGGCCTTGACCGGGGAGTCCGGCTCCGTGCTGCGGGCCACTGACATGCTCGTCTACGACCAAGACCATCGTGAGCTGATCTACGTCACTCCCGAGCCGGCCGACATTTTGGGATTGGTATCAGACCTGCTCGACTGGCTGGACCAGGCCTGGGACGGCTTGCCGGCGGTGATCCTGGCAGGCATCCTGCAGCAGGAGATCGAGCTCATTCAGCCCTATCCGAGCGGCAATGCCGAGATGGCCCGCATCGCCGCCGGGCTGGTGCTGCAGCGCAAGGGCTACGGGCTGTCCGGCTATGTATCAGTGGAAGATGCGCTGGCTGCCAGGGCGGAATCGTTCGACGCCGCCAGCCGTTCGACCCACGCCGGGGTGTATTCTGCCCAGCCCGATCTCACGCGCTGGTTGGAGTTCTACGCCGCGGCGCTGGCCTCAGCCGCCGGGGTGGTCCGCGATCTGGCGGTCAGCGGCTTCCGGAACGCGCAGAAGGCGGCGGACCAGCCGGTCGCTCAGGGTCCGCTGATTCTGCGCGAGCGTCAGCGCCAGGCGCTGGCCCACATGGCGGCCCACGGAGCCATTCGCTCGGGCGAATACCAGGCGCTCGCCAAGATCGTGCCCGACACCGCGCGGCGGGATTTCGATGACTTGCTGGACAAGGGCCTCATTGCCGTGCGGGGAGTGGGTAGGGGCACGCACTACGTGCTGACCGAGCGTGGCGACGCGGAAGCGCGCCGGCGGCATGCATAATACCTGGCATGGAGCGAGAGGCACACGTCCGGCTCATCCGGGATTCGCTCAAGGCCTATCAGCAGCTGCTGGACTACTGGGAGAGGCAGGTGCAGCAGAAGGGGTCCATAGGTGACTGGCCTTCGGTCGACATGGATCGCTTCAGCCGCGAGGTCACCGAGCCACTGCGCTTCCTGAAGGATGAGGCAGGCAGGCTTGCCGAAGAGCTGCGACGCCACGACCTGGGCGTGACTCACAACGACTTCAGTGATTCGGGCCGTGCACGCGGCATACGAGAAGCGGCTGCAAAGCTGGCCGGTCCAGGCTGAGCGATACCTCCCCCGAATGGGGGATAACGAGCAGCCGCGGATCCTTGAAGAGCTGTGCACGTGTTAGGGTGAGCGGCTAATGCGGGAACATCCGGTGTGGCCGGTGCTGTTGCGGGTGGCCGCGGGTTTGGTATGGCTGTTCCAGGGCTATCCCCAGCTGGCGAACAGGAATGCCTTTCTGGGCGACGGTTTCGGCCGAACCGTTCAGCCGATGGCCAGCGGGAACCCCTGGAGCTTCTATCGTGCCTTCCTCGACAACGTGGTGTTGAGCCACGCGGCGCTGTTTTCCTACCTCACGCTCGTTGGGAACGTGGCTGTGGGGGTATGTCTGGTCGTCGGCTTGCTGACGCCGTATGCCGCCCTCGTGGGAATCTTCCTCAACGTGAATTACGCCTTGGCGGCGGGCTGGATGACCCGGACCGACTACTCTCTCAACGGCCTGCTTATCGTGATCGAGCTGCTGATCATCGCCACCGCGGCCGGCCGGACGGCGGGTGTGGACGCGCTCCTTTCCAGCGCTCCGGCACGCTCTCGCGCCCGCCGCAGCTGGTGATCGACAACCGGCGAGCGGAAGCCGGAAAGCCGCAGGTGGCTGCGCCGTCCGGTGATGGCTATGATCGGCGGATGAAGGTCAGCCAGGAACAGCTCGACGCGATCCTGCCGAGGGTATCCAAGCCGTCGCGCTATACCGGCGGGGAACTGAACCAGGTGGTCAAGCCGGATGACGAGGTCAACCTGCGGGTGGTGCTCGCGTTCCCTGACGTGTACGAGGTTGGCAGCTCGAACCAGGGTCTGCAGATCCTCTACAACATCGTCAACCGGCGGCCAGGTATGCAGGCCGAACGAGCCTACTGTCCGTGGCCGGACATGGAAGCGGCCATGCGCCAGCACCAGCTGCCCCTGTACTCGCTGGAAACACGGCGTCCGCTGAGTGAAGCGAACGTGGTGGGCTTCGGGCTTGCGTCCGAGATGACCTACACCGGCATGCTGACCATGCTGGATGTGGGCGGCATACCGCTTCGCAGCGCCGACCGCGGTCCGAACGATCCCATCGTCATTGCCGGCGGGCACTGCACCTGCAATCCCGAGCCCGTGGCCGCGTTCGTCGACCTCTTCCTGCTGGGTGAGGGCGAAGAGCTGCTGATCGATGTCCTCGACTGCTACCGAGCTCACCGTGCCGGCGGGCGGGCAGCCATCCTGGCCGCGTCTGCCAGCATCCCCGGCGTCTACCGGCCATCCGATTTCAGCGTCAGCTACCGTCCGGATGGGTCGATCGAAGGGATCTCGCCGAGTCGCCGCATCGTGCGCAGGAAAGTGGACGACCTGGACAGCATTCCCTACCCGACGTCGCCCGTAGTGCCGTTTACGAGCATCGTGCACGATCGCGCGCCGATCGAGATCCAGCGTGGCTGCACGCGTGGCTGCCGCTTCTGTCAGGCGGGCATGATCACCCGGCCCACGCGTGAGCGGTCCAAGGAGACGATCCTCGACATCGCCCGCCAGCTCGCCCGGAACACCGGCTTCGAGGAGATCTCACTGCTCTCGCTGAGCGCCGGCGACTACAGCGATGCCCGCGGGCTGGTGCGCGACATGGTCCAGGAATTCAAGGACTGCAACGTCTCCCTTTCCATGCCCTCGCTCCGCGTCGATTCCTTCACGGTTGAGCTGGCCAGGGAGATCGCTCAGGTGCGCAGGACCGGGTTCACGTTTGCCCCGGAAGCCGGATCCCAGAGGCTGCGCGACGTCATCAACAAGGGTGTGTCGAACGAGAACCTGCTGAAGGCCGTGGAGGGCGCCTTTGCTTCGGGTTGGCGCACGCTGAAGCTGTACTACATGATGGGCCTGCCGACCGAGACCATGGCGGACCTCGAGGAGATGGCTGCCGTTATCAAGCAGGTGGCGGCGGTGGGCTTTCGCCTGCAGGGCCCTAAGGCCAAGGTGCATGTGAGCGTGAGCAGCTTCGTGCCCAAGCCGCACACACCCTTTCAGTGGTTCCCCCAGGATTCGATGGAGGTCTACGCCGAGAAGGTGAGCTTCCTGCAGCGGCATATCCGCGGCCGAGGCTTGAGCCTGAGCTGGAATGAGCCCAGCGAGAGCCTGCTCGAGGCAGCCCTGGCCCGTGGCGATCGGCGTCTGGCGGACGTCATCGAGCGCGCTTGGCGGCTTGGCTGCCGTTTCGACGCTTGGAGCGACAACTTTCGCTTTGACCTGTGGCAGCAGGCCTTCGCCGAGTGCGGCCTCGATCCCAGCTTTTACGCCAACCGCCAACGCGGCTATCTTGAGGTCCTGCCCTGGTCGCACATCGACTACGGCGTGAGCGATGCCTTCCTGCTGGATGAATGGCACCACGCCCTGGGGGCAGGCTTCACCCAGGATTGCAAGACGGACGGCTGCTCGTTGTGCAACGCCTGCGAGCGCGGTGACGTGGGTTACAGCGGCGTCTACCCGGCCAAGATTCCCGGCAAGATCCCCGTCGCCGTCCGCTAGCTGGCGGGCCGCAAAGGGCCGCGCCAGGACACGGGTCCGGCGTTAGGCGCCGGCGGCTTCGGCTTCGGCGGCAGCCGCGGCGGCTCCGCGGCTACGGCGGGCAGGCGCCTGCGTCGTCTCGGCGAACCGCTCCGGCATCTCGGCGGCGTCTTCCTCGGAACCCATCATGCTCTCGCCCCGGAAGACCGCCCCCATGGCGATCAGCAGCGACCCGGCGGTGATGTTGCCGATCACCCGGCCGCTGGACTGGATCTCGAGCTGCGAGCAGTTGATGTTGCCCACGACGCGGCCGGAGATGATGACGTTGCTGGCTTTGATGTTGGCCCGCACTTCAGCCTCGCGGCCGACGATGATGTCGGCGTCGCTCTGGATCTCGCCTTCGAACTGGCCGTCGATGCCCACGCTGCGGGATGATTTGAGCTGGCCCTTGAAGGAGGTGCTGGCATTCAGGTAGCTGGCCATCTCCGTGTTGGCCTGCTCCTGAGGCGCCGGAGCTGCACCGAACCCGTGGGTCAAATCAGGAACAAATGGCTGCTCCTCGTGGTCGACTGCTGCCGGGTCCCCGAATCCACCGATCATCGTACGCTCACCTTTTCCTCTGTGATGGTTACCCGGCCACCGGGCCCAATATCGCGAGAAGCTGACCCACATGGTCCAGGATCAGGTCCGGGACCACGTCCTCCAGAGTTGCTCGATCGCTGGCCCCGCTGAGGACGCCAACGGATCGCACTCCCGCAGCTTTGGCCGCCATTATATCAATGGGGGAGTCGCCCACGTACACGGATCGGTCGAAGGTACTGCCCAGTCGCTTGAGGCACTCGATCAGCAGGTCCGGGGCGGGCTTGCGTACGGGAACGTCCCCGCAGGTGACGACCGCCGAAAAGCAGTCGCTCAAGCCGTTCAGTGCCAGCGTGTCGGGTATCCACTGCCCCGAGGCCGCGGTGGCCAAGCCCAGCCTGAAGCCTCGTTCGGCGAGGGTGTGAATGGTCGTTACCGCCTCGGGGTGCAATTCCAGCGCGACCGTGGCGCGTTTGGCCCAGACCTCACGGAAGCGCAGCGAGCCGCGCTCCTTGATCGCTTCACGGTCGGGCCAGTCCGGTGGTACCAGCGTCTCCATGATGTTGCTGCCGTGGCGCATGAGGTCGAGGATGGCGTCCTTCTCAACGACCGGCAGGCCCAGCTCCACGAATACGTCGACGAATACCTCGTGGTAGCGATCGAGCGATCGCACCAGGGTGCCATCCAGGTCGAACATCACCGTGTCGATGGAGGTCAGGGGCCGGCTGGATGTGGTCAGCTTGGCAGAGACCGTCGCGCGGTTCATGTCGTCACCTGGCGACGGCTCGGGAGGATGGGCGTGCGGCTTCAGGGTCAGCTTGCGGCCGGCGCCGCCTCGACGAGCTGGCCGGATTGGACAGCCGCTTGGTCCCAACCGAGGGCGCCCTCG
>JAJPGV010000021.1 GCA_021325635.1 Chloroflexota bacterium | reverse complement strand
TTTTCCATGCCCTCAAAGGTGCTGCCGCCTCCGACCGGCTGCCCTTCTTCTGGGACCGTATCCTTGACTGACCAGCCAAGCCCGCCTACTAACGGGATACTGCATCCGCCTCCTTCCGCTTCTTGCCAACGGCGCAGGCGCTGCGTAGACTGGGCCAAACACCGGGCCGGCGCTCTCTCGCACGAACGGCTCGGACGAAGGAGGCGTGTCATGTCTCATGTGCGAAGCAAGCTCCCCGGACCCAACGCACGCGGCGCGCTGGGCACCGCCGCGATCACGCTGGCGCTGGCCCTGGCGGCCTGCAGCGGAAGCGCCGCCCCGGCCAGCCAGCCGCCGGCCGGCAGCGCGGCCGGGCCGGCTTCCCCGGCGGCCTCGGCCCCGGCGTCGGCCGTGGCCTCGCCCGGGCTGCAGGCCATCGTCGACGGCGCCCGCAAGGAGGGCAAGCTGCAGCTGGTGTGGGGTGGCGGCTCCATGGGCGCCGACGAAGGCGCGCGCGCCTTCGCGGCCGGCCTGAACAAACGCTACGGGCTCAACCTGGACGTGCAGTTCACGCTGGGGCCGTCCATGCCCGACATGGCCGCCAAGATCCTGCAGGAGTTCCAGACCAACCGCCCGGCCAGCTCGGACGTGATGCTGGGCTCGGAGGCGCACTTCCCGCCGCTCATGGCCGCCAAGGCGCTGGAGACGGTTGACTGGGCCAGCTGGTCGGAAACCATCAAGGACCCGCAGCTGCTGGGCACCCCGGACGGGCAGGCGGTGAAGGTGGCCGCGCGCACGCCGGGCATCACCTACAACAGCAATAAGATCAAGGGCGACGCCATCCCCCACAGCATGGACGACCTGCTCAAGCCGCAGTACAAGGGCCGCATCGCCTCGACCTCCTATGGCGCCAACTTCGACCGCATGGCGGCCGACGAGTGGTGGGGACAGCAGAAGACGCTGGACTACCTGACCAAGTTCTCCAACCAGCTCAGCGGCCTCATTCGCTGCGGCGACAACGAGCGCGTGGCCAGCGGCGAGTTCGACATCTTCGCCCTGGACTGCGGCGCCGAGGATGCCCTGCGCGCCCAGGCCAAGGGGGCGCCGGTGGCGCAGATCGTGCCGACCGACGCGGCGTCGCTGGTGTACTGGTACATGGGCGTGCCCAAGAACGCCGCGCATCCCAACGCCGCCAAGCTGTTCATCAACTACGTCATGACCCCGGAGGGGCAGGACATCACCTGGAAGACCTCGTTCGACGACCAGGTGTTGCTGCCCGGCTCGCACAGCGCCGCCGAAGTCGCCAAGCTCAAGGCCGCCGGCGTGGTGATGAAGAGCGTCGACATCGACTTCGTGCTGCGCAACGACGAGAAGAAGTTGAGCCAGACCCGGGAGCAGATACAGAACATCCTGGCGAAGAAGTGAGGGTCGAGGGTTCAGGGTTGAGGGTTCAGGGTTGAGGGTTCAGGGTTGAGGGTCGAGGGTTGAGGGTTGAGGGTCGAGGGTTCAGGGTTCAGGGTTGAGGGTCGAGGGTTGAGGGTCGAGGGCCAGGAGGACGAGCGTGAGGCGGTTCAGGATATGGGTGCTGAGCGTGCTGGCGGGGATGCTGGCGGCGTGTGGGGGGAGTGCGCCGGTGGCGGCGCCGGCGGGCTCGGGGGCTGCCGTGCCAAGCGGCGTGAGCGGGCGAGCCGCGGCGACTGGAACACTGGCCGGGCTGGTCCAGGGCGCGCGCAAGGAGGGCCGGCTGGACCTGGTGTTCTCCGAGGACACCATCGGCGGCGCCGAGACTGCCACGGAGTGGGCCGACGGCTTCAACCAGCTGTACGGGCTCAACCTCACGGTGCAGTTCACGCCCGGCCCCTCGATGCCGGAGATGGCCGCCAAGGTGGCTCAGGAGTACGCCACCAACCGGCCGGCCACGACCGACGTGTTCCTGGGCGCCGAAACGCACATCATCTCGCTGCTGAAGGCCGAAGCGCTGCAGCCGGTGGACTGGACGTCGTGGGCCACGAACGTCACCAACCCGCAGATCATCGCCCCGGGCAACGTGGCGGTCGAAGTGCTCTCGGCCACGCCCGGAATCACCTACAACGGCGCCAAGATCAAAGCCGAGGAGGCGCCGGCCAGCCTGCAGGACCTGCTCAACCCGCGCTTCAAGGGCCACATCGCCTCCACGCCCTACACCGGCGTGTTCGAAGACCTGGCCACGCCGGAGATGTGGGGCCAGCAGCGCACGCTCGACTTCCTGAAAGCCTACTCGCAGCAGGTCTCGGGGCTGATGCGATCTGGCGACATCCAGCGGCTGGCCAACGGCGAGTTCGACATCATGGCCATCAACACCGACGGATCGGCGGCTCTGCGCTGGCAGGCCAAGGGGGTGCCGCTGCAGCACGTCGTGCCCTCTGACGCGCCCTTCGTGCAGTTTCGCTACATGGGCGTGCCCAAGAACTCGGCCCACCCCAACGCGGCGCAGCTGTTCATCAACTACGTGGTCAGCCGGCCAGGACAGGACATCCTGTACAAGCACGCCTTCAGCGACCACTACCTGCTGCCCGGCTCTCACAGCGGCGCCGCCCTGGACAGGCTGAAAGCCTCGGGTGTCGCCCTCAAGGAGCTGAACGTGCAGTTCGTGCAGCGTAACGCCGCCTCGATGAGCGACGCCTTCGCCAAGCAAGCGGCCGTGATCCTTGCCAAGGGCTGAGGGGGATGAAGCGACCCACTCTTCACTCTGATGTACAATCCGGCCCGCCCGGTAACTGCGGGACGCGGAGCGTGAGGAGGCCGACATAGCCGACACGGCCTGGACAGGCTACTCGCTGGCGGAGCGGGATCGCCGCTGGAACGGTGTGCGCAAGAACGCCGCGGAAGCCGGCTTCGACTGCACATTCGTCCCGCTGTGTCTCGACGGCCGCAACCTGCACCTGTCACTGGAGCAGGCCCGCGGCACGCGCTCCGACGGGCGCTATCTGACCCAGATGGACAGCGCGGCGGTCATCCTGCCGACCGACGGCCGCCCTCCAATCGTGATCAACGACCGCGGCGAGGGCAACGCCTGGACCGAGGCTCGGCCGGCCATGCAGGGGCAGCGCGGCTCGTGGGCCCCGGCCATGGCCGAGGCGCTGCTGGAGCTGGGCTTCGAGGGGGCGCGCATCGGCGTGTCGGGGCTGCGCCGCGGCCGGGTGACCCATACGCGGGCCATCGAGGGCGTGATCAACCACAGCTCCTATGTGGAGGTTGTGCGCCGCCTGCCCAACGCCACCTTCGAGGACGCCACGGACGTCGTCGGCTTTGTGCGCTACATCAAGAGCGACGAAGAGATCGCCGCGCTGCGCCGCGGCGCAGCCATCGCCGCGGCGGGCATCGAAGCGATGGTCGCCGGCGCCCGCCCCGGCGTGCCGCTGCCGGAGCTGTACGCCCAGGTGATGGAGCGCATGCTGGAGCTGGGCAGTGAGTACTACCCGCTGGCGCTGTACGCCGGGCCGATGGGCGGCGTCCGGCCGCGTTTCGAGGATCCACCCATCGACCGCGTACTGGGGCCCGACTACCTGATCACCAACGAGACCGACGCGGTGTGGGGCCAGCTCATCGCTCAGGAATTGCAGCCCATCCTGCTGGGGCCGATCCCCGACACCTGGAAGCCGGTGATCGAGCTGCAGCGGGACATGTTCTACGCCGGCATGGAGTTCATGAAGCCTGGGGTGACCTTCGGCGAGCTGATCGACTTCACCAACGACATGGGACGGCAGCGCGGCATGCTGTCGCTCATCCTGATCCATGGTCGCGGCCATGGCAACGACGGCCCGCTGCTCACGCCGCAGCATCGCCGCGAGGAGCACATCCGCAGCGTAGTGGTGCAGAAGGGCAACGTGTGGGTATGGAAGCCCATCGCCTACAGCGCCGACGAGAGCATCGAGTTCAGCTGGGGAGGCTGCGTGCTGGTGACCGATAGGGGCGGCGAGCAGCTGGTCGATCGCCGGCCAGGCCTGGTGAGCATCCAATGACGCCCGGACCGAAGCAGCAGCGGCTGGGCGGCGCCAACGTGCCGGTGTGGGACGGCTACTCGCTGGCCGAGCGCGACCGGCGCTGGAACGCGGTGCGCGCCGGCGCCGCGCAGCGCGGCTTCGACTGCATCTTCGTGCCCCTGGGCAACGGCACCGACGCGCGCTACCTCACGCAGCTGCGCTGCTCGGCGATGGCGCTGCCTACGGACGGCCGGCCGCCGATCGTCATCGCCGACCGCGGGTCGCGCAACGCCTGGGTGCCGGAGCCGCGCCTCACCGGGCGCGATTGGGCCGAGCTGATGGCCCAGGCGCTGCTGGACCTGGGCATGGAGCGGGCGCGCATCGGCGTGGCCGGGCTGCTGGGCGGAACGGTATCGCACGTACGCGCAATCGACGGCGTGGTGGTGCATACCGCCTACGACCACGTGCTGCACCGGCTGCCCAACGCCACCTTCGAAGACGCTACGGACGTCGTCGGCATGGTTCGTTACGTCAAGAGCGACGAGGAGATCGAGAGCCTCAAGAAGGCCACGGCCATCGCCGAGGCCGGCGTCGATGAGCTCGTCAAGCAGGCTCGACCGGGCCTGGACGCGGCGGTGCTGTACGCGCGGGTGATGGGCCGCCTGCTGCGCCTGGGCAGCGAATACTACCCGCTGGCCCTGCACGTGGATGACATCGACGCGACCGAGACCGTTCGCTATACCAACCCACCCGCCGGCCGCGTGCTGCAGCCCAACACGCTCATCAGCAGTGAGGTCAGCGCCGTGTGGGGCATCCAGGTGGCGCAGGAGGACCAGCCGGTGCTGCTGGGCCGCGTGCCCGACGCCTGGAAGCCGGTCATCGAGCTGCAGCGGGAGGTCTTCCAGGCTGGGCTGGAGAAGATGACCCCAGGGACGACCATGGGCGAGCTGATCGACTTCGTCAACGGCTTTGGCGCCGGGCGCGGGCTGCGCACGGCCATCCTCATGCACGGCCGCGGCGGTGGCGACGACGGGCCACTGCTGACGCCGCGAGTCAGCGGCCAACGTGTGCGCTCGCTGCGCATCGAGCGCGGCAACGCCTGGGTGTGGAAGCCCACCGCTTCAAGCGCCGACGGCCGCATCTCCTTCACCTGGGGCGGCGACGTCCTCGTCACCGAACGAGGTGGCGAGCCGCTCTTCAAGCGCTCCCACGGGATGGTGGAAGCGATAGGGGGATAGGGTCGAGAGTTTAGGGTCGAGGGTCGAGAGTTTAGGGTCGAGGGTCGAGAGTTTAGGGTTGAGGGTTTAGGGTCGAGGGTTCAGGTTTGGGGTCGAGGGTCGAGGTTTGGGGTCGAGGGTTTAGGGTCGAGCTTTCAGGGTCAGGGGACCCGCTCTTCACTCTTCACTCTCACAAATCCACCTCCGTCCCCAGGCCACGGCGGCGGGCTTCGGCGAAGACGTGGTCGGCGAAGGCGATGTCGCCGAAGCCGCCCTGCGACTCCTTGAAGACGATGGTCTGATCCGGGGCGGTGCGTTTGGGCACGCGGCCGGCCGCCACGTCGCACATCTCGTGGACCCCGCTGGCCCAGTCCACCTCGCCACTCTTGACCAGCGCCAGCAGCTGGTGGGGGTAGCGGCTGCCGTCGAAGTACTCCTCCTCGTGCTTCTTGTGGCCCACCACAATCAGCGACGCGGCGCGGTAGATGGACTGGTCGATCTCGCTGGGGCGGCCCATGGTGGCCAGGAATACGCCCGGAGACAGCTGGCTGGCGTCGATGACCGGCGTAAGCGAGCTCGTCGCCACGCACACCACGCCGGCCCCCAGCGTGGCCTCGGCCGTGCTGCCGGCAGCCTCCACCGGCCGGCCCAGTTCGGCCTGGGCTCGCCGGGCGAAGGCGGCGCGGGCCTCCGGGTTCCGGCTGAAGACGCGGATGCGCTCGATCGGCCGGACGTGGCACACCGCGCGCAGCAGGCTCAGAGCGTTGCGGCCGGTCCCGACCATGGCCACCACGGTCGCGTCCTCCCGGGCGAAGTAGCGCGTGGCCAGGCCGACGGTGGCGCCGGTGCGCAGCGTGCCGAAGGGATAGGCCATGATGCTGAGCAGGTCGCCGCTGTCGGTGTCGTACAGCAGCGCCACCATGCGCGAGTCGGTACCCGAGGCGTCGGAATAGCCCGCCGCCGGGCCCACGCGAATGCCCATGCGCCGGCTGCCCAAGAGCGCGCCGCTGACGGTGCGCAGGGCGCCCTTGGGGGTGGTGAGCATGCGCGGCGGATCGACCGCCACGGCGCCCTCGGCCTGCTCCCGGAAGGCCTGCGCCGTCTGCTCCATGGCGGCGTCGAAATCCAGCAGGCCGCGCACATCAGCGCCTGTCAGCAGCAGCGCCATCAGCTCGCCTGCGCTGCGCTCACCGGCAGCCCGTCCGTCTGCCGCTGCGATTCACGCCGGCTCGCGCGCGGGCCGGCGGCCCGCCGAGGCGGCTCGGTTCGGCTCCGGCCACGCTCCTAGGCCACGACCAGCAGCTCGACCTTGCGCTCGCCCAGCTCGCGGTAGCCCTCCTCGGTGACGACCAAGCAGGTGCCGCCCAGCAGCGTATCCTCGCCGTTGGGCGCGACCAGCGTGGGCGAGATGCTGTAGATCATGCCCGGCGCCAGGGTGAAGTTGCCGGCCGAGCCCAGCCCACCCTTGCCGGGTCCCCCGCCGGCCGGGTCGGCCACACGGAAGGCCGGCCCGGCGAACTCCGGCACGTCGATGCCGTACTGGTGGATCTGCGAATGGGGCGATGAGCGGAAGCCGGTCTCGGCGGTGGCGGCGCGGTAGGCCTCGATCAGGTCGCGCTGGGTGGCCCCGGGCTTGACCGCTTTGAGGACCGCCTCGCGCACCTTCAGCACCGCCTGGAACATGTCGCGATGCAGTGCGGAAGGCTCGCCGAACGAGATCTCCTGATCGCTGTGCCCCGCGTAGTGCCGGTACTCGGCATGGGCCGTCAGCGTGCCGACGTCGCCCCACTTGATGGTCTGGCTGAGGCACAGGTCGGCCAGCACCGGGTTCTGCTTGGCCACCGGCCCGAAGTTGAAGCTCAGCGTCGAGTCCAGGTCGCCGCCCGCGGCCCACATGCCCTGGATGGCTTCGCGCACCGCCTCGGCCCCGGTCATGCCCGGCCGCACGCGCTCGTGCATGTGCGCGATGGCGGCGTCGAACACGCGGTTGGCCTGCTCGATCAGCGCCACCTCCTCGTCGCTCTTGATGGTGCGGACGTTGTTGAAGATGTCCGACACGTCGACCAGCTTGGCCTCGGGCAGCCCCTTCTGCAGCTGCTGGTAGGAGCCCAGCGGCAGCGTCTTGTCGGCCAGGCCGATGCTGCCCCTGTCACAGCTGAGCTGCTGGACGCGCTCGATGATCGGGCCCAGGTCGTTGGAGCCGTGCACGTCGGCGATCCACTCCTGAGACTCGACGATGACGCTGGCCGGCACGTCCACCAGATGGCGGGCGTTGACCAGCACGGTGACCGGCAGGTCGTCGGTCGGCAGCAGCCCGACCTTTTCGCCCGATATGCCATTGGTCAGGTAGAACAGGTTGCTGCCTACAGCCACGGCGCAATCGACGCCGCGCTCCCTGAGTGCCGCCCGCAGCGCAGCGTAGCGGCGGTCGCGCTCGCGCACCGACAGGCTTGGTCCAGCATGCATGACTTGAGCCACGGCAGACCTCCATGGATGGTGTTGGGGGCATTGTACTCCCGCGGGAGTGGGGGCCGGAGGATGGGGGTTGGGGGTCAGGGTCGAGGGTTCAGGGTCGAGGGTTCAGGGGCGAGGGTCGAGGGGCGAGGGTTCAGGGGCGAGGGGTTCAGGGTTGAACTAGGCCTGGGCGGGAGGTGCGGCGGGGCGATCGACGACGCCGAAGGACATCTCGCCTTCGGCGGCCAGCTCGCCGTCGACGGTGGCGCGGAGATGGCCTTTGCCATATTTGCCGCGGAGGTGGTGCAGCTCAGCCTCCAGCCGCACCTGGTCGCCGGGACGCACCATGCGCCGGAACTTCCATCCGTCCAGGCCGGCCAGCACGCCGATCTTGCCGCGGTAGCCCTCCACGCCCAGCGCGGCCACGGCTCCCACCTCGGCCAGGGCCTCCACCAGGATGGCGCCGGGCAGCACCGGGAAGTTGGGAAAGTGCCCGGACAGGATGAGCTCGTGCCGGCCCACGTCGTCCATCCAGCCCACCGCGCGCCGCCCGAACTCGATCTCGCTGATGCGGTCCACGAAGATGAACGGCTCGCGATGGGGAAGGATCGCCTCGATGTCGGCGCGACTCAGCTCGGACACAGCATGGATTGTAGGGTTCAGGGTCGAGGGTCGAGGGTTCAGGGTCGAGGGTTTAGGGTCGAGGGTTTAGGGTCGAGGGTTTAGGGTCGAGGGTTCAGGGTCGAGGGTCCAGGGTCCAGGGTTCAGGGTCCAGGGTCGAGGCCGCGGGACGCGGAGGCGAGCCGAGTGGCGTTCACTCTTCACTCTTCACTCTTTCCTCTTCCCTCCGGCTAGTACAATCGTTCTACGTTGGCCAAGCTTTCAGTGCAGGGCGTGGTTGGGTTGCTCCCGAGCGGACGGGCGGCCCCTGGCCCCCAACTCCTGGCCCCCCGGCCGGCGCAGCCGGCCATGATCCGCGCCCTCGATGCGGCCAGCGCTGCCAAGATCGCGGCGGGCGAGGTGGTGGAGCGGCCGGCGTCAGTCGCCAAAGAGCTGATCGAGAACGCCATCGACGCCGGGGCCACCGACGTGCGCATCGAGATCAAGGATGGCGGCATTTCCCTGCTGCGCATCGCCGACAACGGCGGCGGCATCCCCCTGGCCGAGCTGCCGGTTGCCTTCGAGCGGCACGCCACCAGCAAGATCACCTCCATCGACGACCTGGCGGTAGTAGCCACGCTGGGCTTTCGTGGCGAAGCCCTGCCCAGCATCGCCGCGGTAGCCCAGGTGACGCTGACCAGCCGCGCGGCGGGTGCGAGCAGCGGCGGCTGCATCCGGCTGTCGGGCGGCGAGGTGCTGGAGCACGCGCCGGCGGGCTGTCCGCCGGGCACCACGGTGAGCGTGCGCGAGCTGTTCTTCAATACCCCCGCCCGGCTCAAGTTCCTGAAATCGCCGCTGGCCGAAGGCGGACAGATCACCCGCGTGGTGGGCCACTTCGCCCTGGCCTATCCCGGCATCGGCTTCACGCTGCTGTCCGACGGCAAGCCGGTGTTCCAGTCCAGCGGCAGCGGGGACCTGCTGGACGTGATTGCCCGCCTGTATGGGCCCGAGGTGGCCCGTGGCATGCTGCCGGCGGAGTGCAACGACGGCCTGCAGGTGCGCGGCTATGTGAGCGAGCCGCGGGTCAGCCGCTCCAGCCGCGGCTACCTGTCGCTGTTCGTCAACGGCCGCTGGATCCAGGGCCGGCAGCTGCTGCATGCCATCGAGGAGGCCTACGCCTCGCTGCTGATGGTCGGCCGCCACCCGCTGGCGGTGATCAACATCAACCTCGATCCCGCCCAGGTGGACGTCAACGTCCATCCCAGCAAGGCCGAGGTCAAGTTCGCCGCCGAGCGCCTGGTGTACGCCCGCGTGCACCAGGCAGTGCACGGCGCGGTAGCGCGCTACGCGCCGCTGACGGTGATCGGCAGGGCTGACCCATCCGGCAGCGCCGAGCGCCAGGTGCCGAGTGCCGAGGACACGGAGACCGTGTGGCCCACCGCCGGCGCCGCGGCCGTAGGCCCCCAGTGGGGGCCGGGATTTCACGGCTTGGAGGACCTCGGCGGCCCGCGCCCGGCACTTGGCACTGCTCCCGCCAACGCCTTCCAGGCCCTGCCCATGCTGCGCGTGCTGGGGCAGCTGGCGCTGACCTACATCATCGCCGAGGGGCCGGGCGGAATGTACCTGATCGACCAGCACGCGGCCCACGAGCGCGTGCGGCTGGACGAGATCCAGCGCTCGCGCGCCAACGACACCGGCCAGGCGCCCGACGCGCAGCTGCTGCTGCAGCCGCTGACGGTCGAGGTCTCGCCGGCGCAGGCGGCCGCGGCCGAGGCCGCCCGGCCGGCGCTGTCGCGCCTGGGGCTGGACCTGGAGCCGTTCGGGGACCGCACCTACCTGCTGCGATCGGTGCCGGCGGCCCTGCCGCTGCCGGCGGCGCGGGAGACCATCTCGGCCATGCTCGACGAGCTGTCGGCCGAGAGCGCGTCCGAAGGCTGGGACGAGGCGGCCGAGCATTCCCTGGCCTGCCACACCGCGGTGCGCGCCGGGCAGAAGCTGTCGGCCGAGGAGATGGATGCGCTTATCGCCCAGCTGGAGCGCTGCTGGTCGCCGCAGGCCTGCGCCCACGGCCGGCCGACCATGGTGCACTTTTCGCAGGCGCAGCTGGAGCGCGAGTTCGGGCGGCGCTAGCGGGGCGGCTCGATCTGGTCGGTGTAGAACTCCCACTGCACGTTGTCCGGATCGCGAAAGCACACCAAGCAGGCGCCGAACTGCGGCAGCTCCTGGATACCCTCCGACGGCACGCCAGCAGCGCGCAGACGAGCCAGCACAGCGTCCAGGGCAGCAGGGCCGTCAACGGCCAGGGCCAGGTGGTCGAGCCCGATGCGCCGCTCGCTGAAGCGGTCGTCCGCGGCCGTGCCAGGCAGCGGTGGGCGTAAGATGATGCGTGTGGCTCCCACCCAGAAGCGGTAACGATCGGGCGCCGAGCGCTCCACGTCGAAGCCCAGCACGTCCTGGTAGAAACGCCGCGAGGCTTCCAGGTCGCGGACCCGCAGGCTCACATGGCTGACCCCAACCGGACGTGGCTCGTTCGCACTCATCGCATCTCGATTGTTCCATGCCGGCCGCCTGGCTGGCGCGGGTGAGCGGCGCGTGAACGAGCCGCGGCCGGCGGTGCTGGTGTCGGGCGCCAGCGGCTTCGTGGGGCAGGCGCTGCTGCAGGCGCTGCGGCGCGCAGGCCACGAAGTGGCGCGGCTGGTGCGCCGGCCGGCTGCCGCGGAGGACGAGGTCACCTGGGACCCCGCCGCCGGGCAGCTGGAGGCGGGCGAGCTGGCCCGCTTTCAGGCGGTGGTGCACCTGGCCGGCGAGTCGATCTCCCAGGGCCGCTGGACGGCGGCCAAGAAGGCGCGCATCCTGCGCAGCCGAGTGGACGGCACGCGGCTGCTGGCCGAGGCCGTGGCGACCCTCGAGCACGGGCCCAGGACGCTGCTGGTGGCCTCGGCAGTCGGCTACTACGGCAGCCGCGGCGACGAGGCGCTGAGCGAGGAGAGCCCGCCCGGCCAGGACTTCCTGGCCCAGGTGTGCCAGGCCTGGGAAAGCGCGGCCGAGCCGGCCAGAGGGGCTGGCATCCGCACCGTGCACACCCGTTTTGGCCTGATCCTGAGCCCAGCCGGCGGGGCGCTGCCACGGCTGCTGCCGCTGTTCGCCCTCGGCCTCGGCGGGCGGCTCGGCTCCGGCCGGCAGTACTGGAGCTGGATCGCCCTGGACGACGTGGTGGGCGCGATCATGCATGCGCTGGCCGACGGCCAGCTGGCCGGGGCGGTCAACACCGTCGCTCCGAACCCCGTCAGCAACGCCGAGTTCAGCGCCATGCTGGCGCGGGTGCTGGGACGGCCGGCCATTCTGCCGGCCCCGGCGGCGGCGCTGCGGCTGGCGCTGGGGGAGATGGCCGACGGCCTGCTGCTGGCCAGCCAGCGGGCCCTGCCCACGCGCCTGGAAGGCAGCGGCTTCCGCTTCCAGCAGACGGAGCTGGAGCCGACGCTGCGCTCCCTGCTGAAGCGCTAGCTTTCCGAGCCCTCGCTCGCTGAACGGCGCGCCGCGGTGAGCAGGGTCACCGCGCCCAGCTGCAGCGGGCGGGCGCGGCAGTCGCTGAAGCCGGCCTCCTCCAGCAGGCGGCACAGCTGCCGCGGGGGCGGCAGGTGGGCCAGCGATCGCACCAGGTATTGATAGGCCCGGCGCTGGCCGACGAGCGCACCCAGCGCGGGCGCGACCCGCCCGAAATAGGCGTCGAACAGGCGCCGAACCAGCGGGTTGCCTGGCTCGACAGCGTCCAGCAGCGCCACGCGTCCCCCGGGAGCGACGACGCGGGCCATCTCGGCGAAGGCGGCGGGCAGATCGTACAGGTTGCGCAGCACGAAGCCGCTGACCAGGCCGTCGAAGGCGGCGGCGGGGAACGGCAGCTGGAAGACGCTGCCGCGCAGCAGCGCCGCGCGGCCGGCCAGCCGCCGTGCGGCCAGGCGCAGCATGCGCTCGCTGATGTCTAGGCCCACCACACGGAAGCGCGGGGTCAGCGCCAGGCTCAGGTCGCCGCTGCCGCAGCCCAGGTCCAGCACGCGGCTGCCGGGAGCAAGGTCCAGCGAACGGCAGGCGGCGGCCCGCCAGCGGCGGTCCAGGCCCCACGACAGCAGCCGGTTGAGGCGGTCGTAATGATCGACCAGGCCGTCGAACATGGCTTCGACCTCCACCGGCGGCGGAGCGGCGGGGCGGGGCAACGACATTGTGTAAGTATGGTTGGCGCACCGGCCGGGATCGTGGAGCGGCGTACCGCCCGGCGGGCCGGGAGCAGGAGGAGGAGTCTGATGCCCGACAGCTGGCGCGTCATCCGTGAATGGCCGGTCCTGATCCTGGAGGAGCTCGAAGGGGGCGGCGCGGCGCGGGTCATCCTGAACCGCCCGGAGAAGCGCAATGCCCTCAACCCGGACCTGGCCGAGGCCATGCTGGAGGCGCTGGAGATCGTGCGCGCCAGGCCCGACATCAAGGCCGTCGTCACCAAGGGCAGCGGGCCGTCGTTCAGCTCGGGACTGGACCTGTACTACCTGCGCGGCGCCAGCGAAGGCCCGCCGCGCGACTGGGACCGGCCCAGCGTCACGGCCCAGCTGTTCGAGGCGGTGCGCGCCTTCCCCAGGGTGATGATCGCCCAGGTGCACGGCTACTGCCTGGGCGGCGCGCTGGCCTTCATGAACAGCCACGACCTGGTGGTTGCCGCCGCCAACGCCCAGCTGGGCATGCCCGAGATCCTGCGCGGCAGCTTCGGCCAGATGGCCACCAGCACGCTGTACCACTCCGTCATCCCGCACAAGAAGGCGGCGCTGATTCAGTTCACCGGGCGGAACATCAGCGGCGAGGAGGCGGACCGGCTGGGGCTGGTGTCGCTGGCCGTGCCCGAAGAGGAGCTGGAGCAGGCCACGACCGACCTGGCGCGGGAGATCGGCTCGCGGCACCTGGCGCCGCTGCAGAACGCCAAGATCGCCGCGCAGCTGGGCCGCGACCTCAGCCTGCCGCAGGCCATCCACCTGGACTGGCTGCTGGGCTCGCGCCAGCGCCTGGCGGTGGACCCGCTGGCCCACGTGGAGGATTACCTCAAGTCGCAGAGCGGCGGCACCAACGCGGAGTACAAGAGGCCGGATCGTTGAGGGTTTAGGGTCGAGGGTCGAGGGTCGAGGGTTCAGGGTTGAGGGTTCAGGGTTCAGGGTTGAGGGTTCAGGGTTGAGGGTTCAGGGTTGAGGGTTCAGGGTCGAGGGTTGAGGGTCGAGGGTTGAGGGTCGAGGGTTGAGGGTTGAGGGTTGAGGGTTGAGGGTCGAGGGTCGAGGGTTGAGGGTCGAGGGTTGAGGGTTGAGGGTCGAGGGTTCAGGGTCGAGGGTTCAGGGTTTAGGGTCGGCGGTTTAGGGGCGAGGGTTCGGGGGCTGGCGTCAGTGCATCTCGCAGCTGGCTTTGGCGTATATGAACGTCAGGCATCACCCGCGGTGAGGATGGGGCCGGCCGGGGAACCAGGCGGGCAGGCGGCCGTCGAGATCGAGGCGGTGGAGGTGGAAGAGCAGCAGCCCGCCGGCGGCGCCGGCCACCTCGCCCCAGGCGAAGCGCACCTCGTTGAGTCCCTGGAACCAGCCTCCCAGGGCAGCGCCGATCAGCGGCGACAGCACGTACCCCAGGGCGTCCCAGCGGCTCGGCGCGGCGCGGCGCGGCGGCTCAGAGATCGAGCGTGCCCGGGGCGAAGACTTCATCCAGGCCCATCAGGCGCGGCGTAAGGCCCTGCTCGTAGGAGTAGGCCGCCAGCGTCTGCAGGAGATCGACGTTGGACGTGACGCCGTAGGGATAGGGGTCCCGGCGCAGGGCGTCTTCCGCGTCGGGCGGCAGCAGGCCCAGCATGAGATGCGTCTCGGCGGCGTTCGCCACCCTCGCCAGCCAGGCCGCCTTGGCCTGCTGAAAGGCGTTGAAGATGCTCCGCACCACCCACGGATGCCGCTCCGCAATCTCGCGCCGCACCACCAGCCCGTGGTTGATCGGCCAGATGCCGGTCTTCGCGTAATAGCGGCGGTTCTCGGCCTGGGGATCGGGAAACAGCAGGCGGACCTCAGGCCGCTCGCGCAGGTCCACGCGGCTGCGGTCGACCAGGTTGTTGTCGTTGAGGTAGAGCAGGGCGGCGTCGATCCGCCCGCTCAGCAGCAGCGAGGCCATGCTCTCCTCGGCCGGGATGCGCTGGAAGCGCAGGCCGGCCGGCGGCTCGAAGCCTGTGGCCCCACCGTGGCTGCGCTCTTCGGTGCGCTCCATCCACCACTCCATGTCGCCGGGGCTGACGCCGAACTCGTGCTGCAGGATGCCGCGCGCCCACAGCGCGGCCGTCTGCTGGTACTCGGGCACGCCCACGCGCTTGCCCGTGAGGTCCTGCGGACGCTCGATCCCGGCGTCGCGCCGCACCCAGGCGCCGGTGTGGAAGAAGCGCCTCGTGGTGAACACGGGAATGCCCACCCAATCGCGGTTGCCCTGGGCCAGGGCGATCAGCAGTGAGGACAGCGACATCTCCGAGACGTCGAACTCCTTGAAGTGCAGCTGCCGCCAGAAGATCTCGGAGGGATGCCCGGCCGTGGCCACGAACTCCACGCCCTCGGGCTTGACCGTGCCGTCCAGGACCGGGCGCGACCGCGGATTGGCGGCCACGATCAAGCTCAACTGCAGGTCTGCCAGCACTGCCCTCCTGGTCGGAATCTCACACGGCGCTGCCACTGGCGCGCCGCGAACGTAGCCGAGCGCTGGCTAGGGTAGCATGGGCGGGATCAGCTGCGGGCCTCGCGGCGTCATTGCCCGACCTTGCGCTCGGCCGCGCTGCGCACGAACGACGGATCGAGCAGGGCCGAGAGGTCAACCTCCTTCAGCTTGGGATTGTCGTCGCTCAGGAGAGGCAGCGTTGCCTCGAAGCCCGGACGCTGCGGATAGGGCAGGGACGGCACCGCCTGCTGGAAGAAATCGTAGGCCGGTCCCATGACCGCGTCGTCGTCGTTTTTCAAGTTGCGCTCCAGCAGCTTGAGACCGTAAGGCTTGTCCGTCTTCTCCCGCGCAATCGCCCGCACGATGGCGTCGGTGAACTTCTGGATGGCCTCCGGGTGAGCCGTGGCATACGCACCGTTGATCGCCAGCGAGGCGCTCAATGCCGGCACGCCCAGAGCCGCCAGGTCAGCCACCAGGTGAAACCCTTTCGGCTGGATAGCCGGCAGGTCGGCGCGGGGATCGACGACGGTGGCCTGCACGGTGCCGTTCAGCAGCGCGGCCACCCGAGTGGACGAGCCCCCCGAGCCCACCGATATCAGGCTGACGTCGGTTTTCCAGTCCAGTCCCAGCTTGGACAGGAGCAGCTTGGTAGCCACGGCGTCCGAGCCGGACAGGCTCTGCACGCCGATCTTCCTGCCCTTGAGATCGTCGGTCGACTTGATTTCCGGCGCACCAGCCAGCCCGTAAGGTGAAACCGGCTGAAGCTGGGCCACGACACGCACGTCCGCCCCGGCCGCCCGTCCATCAGCCGCCGTACCCCCGTCGGTGAGCACCAGGTTGACCTCGCCCGAGGACAGCGCCGCCATCAGGGCCGAGCTGTTGACCGTCATCGCCACCAGGCTGGCGTCCAGGCCGCTGTCGCGAAACAGGCCTGCGTCGGCGGCGATCCACAGCGGCAGGGCTGTGCCGCTGATACTGGCGTAAGCGATCTTGAACGGGAACAGCGCGGCCGGGGCCGAGCCAGACGCGCCCCTGGGAAGGACTGATACGGCCGCTGGTTTGCTGCCGGCGGCTCCGCCGTTGGACGAGGCGGGCGGCGCTGCACCCGCGCACGCTGCCAAACAGGCGATGAGCCCACTCAGGAGAAAGCCGTGAAAGTACCGCTTCATGATTGCCTCCCTACGGATTGGTCACAGGCCGTAAAAGGCGCGAGGGTTGTCTTCGAACATCTTGGGCACCACCGCTCGCGGAATCTCGCCCCGGCCCGCCATGTCCTCGAAGTGCTGGAACACCCCAAGCACGGCGGATTGATCCTCGTGTGTGTAGTCGGTGCCCACCAGCAGGTTGTCCTCGGTGCCGAATTTGAGGAGATAGGGCAGATCCTCCGAGGTCTGCACCGCCACGTAGATGCGGCTCCGGCGCAGGAGGTCCGCCTGCAGCGACCAGGGCTGACTGTTGCGGTTGAAGGTGTTCCTGGCCGAGAGATCGGCGATGACGTACGGCAGCCAGCTGGCCATGGTCTCGATGAATCCGACCCGCAGCGTCGGGAAGCGATCCGGCAGGCCATAGACGATCAGGCACTCGAAAGCGCTCAGGAACGGCTTCTCGAAGCGTGACGTCCCTTCGAACGGCGATAGGGCGGCCACGCGCGGATCGCCTGGTCCCACGTGGATGCAGATCGGCAGGTCCAGCCGCATGGCCTCTTCGTAGAGCGGGAAGAAGCACGGATCGCTGATCACTTTGCCATGCTCGATGCCGCGCTTGAGCACTCCGCAGGCGCCATGATCCTTGGCCCAGCGCAGCTGGCGCAGGGCCTCGTCCATGTCCAGCAGCGGCACGACCGCCACCCAGCGCAGGCGACCGCGACTGCGCTCGGTCGCCTGGGCGATCCAGCGGTTGTAGCTGCGGCACAGCGCCACCTCCACCTCCGGGCGAGCGGCAACCGCGCCGAGCAGAACCGTCGGATACAGCACCTGCACGTCGATACCGAGCCGGTCCAGGTGCCGCACACGGCCCTCTACGTCGGCCAGCTCGCGAACCGCTGCCGTCGTCCCCGAGCGAGCGTCGTTCCTGGTCCGGCGCAGCTGCACGCGTCCGTCGAGCAGCCACAGGCGATGCACGCGGCTGTCGCCTGACGACAGGGCGGTGTTCTCCGGGCCCGTGAGCGTCAGCGGCTTGAGGTGCTGCTCCGCGGCATCCATGTACTCCCACGTCGCGTCGCTCTCGTCGACATGGGCGTCGGCATCGATCCTGACCATTGGTCACTCCTTCTCCAACGACCGGTCATTCAGCCTGGCCGGCATTGTATAACGCCTGCTCGGCGCGCCTTCGCCAACGACCGGCTAGAGCCCGTACAGCCGTGCCGGATTGTCCTCCAGGATTTTGCGGACGATGGACGCCGGCAGCTCCGTGGCCCTGAGGTTGCGCAGCGCCTCCAGCTCGCTGGAGGTGTCCGAATGGCCGTAGTCGGAGCCGATGACCAGGTTGTCTTCGCCCCCGTAGCCCAGGATGTAGCGCAGGTCGTCGTTGGTCTGACAGGCCACGTACAGGCGGTTGTCGCGCAGCGGATCCTTCCCCAGCGGCGGCAGGCCATCGCGAGCCAGGCGCCGGCGCAGATCAGTCAACACGTAGGGCAGCCACGAGGCGGTGGCCTCGATGAAACCGAAGCGCAGGCGGGGAAAACGCGCCGGGATGCCGTAGTACAGAAGGTGGTGAAAAGCGCTGAACACGAGCACCTTGGCCGTGGAGAAAGCGCTGCCCTCCACCAACGCAGCGTAGGCCGGGTTGGCCCCGCCGGCGTGGACGCAGATGGGCAGATCGAGCTCCTGAGCCCGCTCGTACAGGGGAAAAAAGAACGGATGGCTGAGCAGCCGCTCACCCTCGAAGCCACGCATGAAGATGCCGCAGGCGCCGCTGTCTCGCGCCCAGGCGAGCTCATCCAGCGCGGCTTCCATATTGAGCAGGGGCGGCACCGCAACCCAGCGCAGCCGGCCCCGACTCTCCTTGCAGATGGACCCGAGCCAGCGATTGTAGCTGCGGCACAACGCCACCTCCAGCGGCGGGCGGGCCGTCAGCCGGCTCAGAAAGATAGTGGGGTAGAGCACCTGCACATCCACCCCCAGCTCGTCCATGTGTCGCAGCCGGCCGGGCACGTCGCGCATGGTGCGCACCGCGTCGCTGGTCGCCACGTAGCCGGACAGTGACTCTCGAATGGCCCTCTTTGACACGGCCTTGCGGTTCGAGGCATCCCCGGGTGCGGCGTTCCACAACCGGCCGTCGATAGCCAGCAGCCGCTTACCTTCGCCCTCCGCACCGGCCGCGGTGAGCACCAACGGACGGTGCTCGGCCTGCGACTCGTCGAAGCCGGCCCAGGTGTCCTCGGTTTCGATGACGTGGCAGTCGGCGTCGATGATGGCCATGGCCGTGCTCCTTGGCGCGAATCGAGCCAATAGTGCGCCACAGCTCGGCATTTGTCACGCCCTGGCGGCGGGGGCCAGGCGGCTGACGGGGGACCTTACAGGTCCATGGTGCTGGCGGCGAAGACCTCGTCGAGCGGCACCTGGCGAGGGGTCAGGCCCTGCTCGTGGGAGTAGGCGGTCACGGTCTCCAGGACCTGGCGGTTGGAGGCCACGCCGTAAGGGTAGGGATCGATGCGCAGCGCCTCGGCCGAGGCGGGCGGCAGCAGGCCCAGGGACAGGTGCGTCGCGGCCAGCTCGTTGACGCCGGCCAGCCAGGCGTCCTTGGCCCGGCGGAAGGCGTTGAACAGGTTCAGGACCACCCAGGGATGGCGCTCCACGATGGAGCGGCGGACCACCATCCCATGGTTGATGGGAAAGATGCCCGTCTTGGCATAGTAGCGGCGGCTCTCGGCCAGGGGGTCGGGGAACAGCAGCCGGAAGCGGTCGGGATAGTCCTCCAAGCTGCCGCGGCTGCGATCGATGGCGCTGCCGCCGGCAATGTACATCAGCGTGGCGTCGAGCCCGCCGGCCAGCAGCAGAGAGCCGATGCTCTCGCTGGGCGGGATGCGCTGGAACCTCAGGCCCGCGGGCGGACGGAAGCCGGTCGAGCCGCCGTGGCTCTGCTCCTCGGTGCGCTCCATGAACCACTCCACGTCCAGGGGCGAGACGCCGAACTCATGCTGCAGCACGCCGCGCGACCACAGCGCCGCGGTCTGCTGGTACTCCGGCACGCCGACGCGCTTGCCCTTCAGGTCCTCGGGCCGCTCGATGCCGGCGCCCAGCCGGATCCAGGCCCAGGTATGGAAGAAGCGCCGCTGCGGGAAGATGGGCAGTCCCACCCAGTCCCGGCTGCCGCCGGCCTGCAGCATGATCAGCGACGACAGCGACATCTCCGACACGTCGAACTCGGCCGATTTCAGCTGCCGCCAGAAGATCTCCGCGGGATGGCCAAAGGTGCCGGACAGGCGAATGCCCTCCGGCTTGACGGAGCCGTCGACCACCGCCCGCGAACGGGGGTTGTCGCTCATGATGATGCTGAGCTCGAGATCGGCCACCTGTCCTCCCTGACTGCGTTTCGGGCTCATTATGGCCGAACGCCGCCGACCGGTTTGCTAGCATCTGCCACGTGACCCGTGAGGAGCACCTGGCCGTGCCCTACATCATGGCGGTGGAATCGGTCCAGCGGGCCGATGGGGAGTGGGTACGGCGCGCCTGGCACCCGGAGCTGCCGGGCTGCGTGGTGGAGGCGCCGACGGCCATCGAGGCCATCGAACGGCTGGACGAGGAGCGGGTGCGCTACATCTCCAGCCGGCTGGATCGAGGCGAGCCGGTGCCGGTCACCCGGGCGCCTCTGCGCGTCCCCAGCGCGCCCCTCGACCCGCACCGGCTGGGCTTTGCCAGGTGGCTGGTGGAGCAGGGACGCGTCCGGGATCACTGACCCTCGACCTCCCAGCTCGTCCTCATCTTGTCCGCGCCGGACCATTGACATTGGGCGCAATAGTCATGACACTGTGATCGATCCTGTGAGCTAGACTTACAGGCGTTCGGACAGCCTTTAACTCGGTCCCGCGAGGCCGGAAAGGAGCTCTCTGGAGTTGTACTCCGACGTGGAAGCTGCCGCCCGTAACGGCAGCGATCATCTCCCCTCGAGCGGCGGCAAGCTCATCATGAGCGCCGACGACATGCGCCGCGCGCTGACGCGCATTGCCCACGAGATTATCGAGCACAACCGCGGCGTGCGGCAGCTGGTGCTGGTCGGCATGCGCACGCGCGGCGTGCCCATTGCGCGGCGACTGGCCGAGCGCCTGGACGAGTTCGAGGGCGTGCAGGTGCCGGTGGGCGAGCTGGACATCACCCTCTATCGGGACGACATCGGGCTGCGCGCGGTGCAGCCGATGGTGGGCAGCACGGCCATCCCGGTCGACGTTTCAGACAAGATCATCGTGCTGGTGGACGACGTGCTGTTCACCGGGCGCAGCGTGCGGGCGGCGCTCGACGCGCTCATCGATTACGGCCGGCCGCGGGCCATTCAGCTGGCCGTGCTGGTCGACCGCGGGCACCGCGAGCTGCCCATCCGGCCCGACTACGTGGGCAAGAACGTGCCCACCTCGCAGACCGAGGACGTGGCCGTGCGGCTGCGTGAGACCGACGGCCAGGATGGGGTCGAGATCGTGAGCCGGGAGGTGCGCGCGTGACGGCGGCCATCAAGAGTCAGGGGCCGGCAGTCAAGGCGCATTCGGCCCGCAACGGACAGGGCCATGCGGCAGCGGAGGTCGACCCGGACGGGCTGCAGCCGGCGGGTCTGCCGGCGCCGGCGCCCGGTCCGCGGCGGCACTGCTTGGACCTGGACGACTACAGCGCCGAGGAGATCCGGCAGGTGCTGGACACGGCCGACGCCATGAAGGAGATCCTGGCCCGGCCGGTCAAGAAGGCGCCGGGCCTGCGCGGCCGGATGGTGGTCAACTGCTTCTACGAGGCCAGCACGCGCACCCGGGTGTCGTTCGAGGTTGCGGCCAAGAACCTCAGCGCCGACGTGGTCAACTTCTCGGCCGGCGGCAGCAGCGTGGAGAAGGGCGAGTCGCTCATCGACACGGCGCGCACGCTGGTGGCGTTGGGCGCCAACGTCATCGTCATTCGGCACTCCATGGCCGGGGCGCCGCACGTGGTCGCGCGCAACGCCGGAGCGGCGGTGATCAACGCCGGCGACGGCCGCCACGCCCACCCCAGCCAGGCGCTGCTGGACCTGTACACCATCCGCGAGCGGCTGGGCGGCCTGGCCGGACTGCGGGTGGCGATCGTGGGCGACGTGCTGCACAGCCGTGTCGCGCGATCCAACATCCACGGGCTCACGCGCATGGGCGCCGAGGTCATCCTGTGCGGGCCGGCCACGCTGCTGCCGGTCAACCTGCAGCTGGCGGGCATGCGCTTCGAGCACGACCTGGACGCCATCCTGCCCCAAGCCGACGTGGTGATGCCGCTGCGCATCCAGAAGGAGCGGGCCGAGGGCGGGCTCATCCCGTCGCTGCGCGAATACCGCCAGCGCTATGGGGTGACCACCGAGCGGCTGCGGCGCATGCGCCCCGGAGCGCTCATCATGCACCCCGGCCCGATGAACCCCGGAGTGGAGATCGACCCCGAAGTAGCCACCTCACCGCAATCGGTCATCGAGAGCCAGGTGTCCAACGGCGTCGCCATCCGCATGGCGCTGCTGTACCTGCTGGCGGGGGTGGCGGTGTGAGTACCGAGTGCCGAGTGCCGAGTGCCGGGTGCCGAGTGCCGAGTGCCGGGTGCCGAGGCGCGGGGCGCGCGGGGTTGGGGCCGGGGGCAGGGGGGTTCCACGTGATGGGGGTTGTGCATGCTGATTAGGAACCTGCGCAACCGCGCGGACGTGCGGCTGGAGGGCAGCGAGGAGGTCGTCGACGGGCGGGGCTTGGTGCTGCTGCCCGGCTTCGTGGATCTGCACTGCCACCTGCGTCAGCCCGGCTTCGAGCACAAGGAGACGATTGCCACGGGCACGCTGGCAGCCGCCGCGGGCGGCTTCACCACGGTGTGCTGCATGCCCAACACGGAGCCAACCATCGATACGGTGGGCACGCTGCAGCACGTCGTGGAGATCGCCCGCCAGGAAGCCGTGGTACGGGTGCTGCCCATCGCCGCGGTGACGCGCGCCCGGCGCGGCGCGGAGCTCAGCGACATGGCCGAGCTGGCCGCCGCCGGGGCGGTGGCCTTCTCCGACGACGGCAGCCCGGTCGCCAGCAGCAGCATGATGCGCCACGCGCTGGAGTACGCCAACAGCTTCGGGCGGGTGGTCATCGACCACTGCGAGGACCCGGCCCTGACCAAGGGCGGCGCCATGCACGAGGGGCAGGTGTCGGAGCGCCTGGGGCTGCCCGGCTGGCCGGCCGCGGGCGAGGAGGTGATGGTCGCTCGAGACGTTGCGCTGGCGGCGCAAACCGGCGCGCGGGTGCACATCGCCCACGTCAGCAGCGCCGGCAGCGTGCAGGTCATCCGCGACGCCAAGCGCCGCGGCATCCGCGTCACCTCGGAGGTGACCCCGCACCATCTCACCCTCACCGACGAATGGATCGAGCGCGGCGCATACGACGCCAACTGCAAGGTGAACCCGCCGCTGCGCTCGGAAGGGGACCAACTGGCGCTGATAGAAGGGCTGCTGGATGGCACCATCGACGCCATCGCCACCGACCATGCGCCGCACGCCATGGCCGACAAGGCCTGCGAGTTCGAACAGGCAGCGTTCGGCATCTCCAACATCGAGACGGCGTTCGCTTCGCTGATGGGCTTGGTCCACGCCGGCAAGCTGCCCTTTGACCTGCTGGTGGACAAGCTGACCCGCAGTCCGGCTGCCGTGCTGGGCCTGGATCTGCCCGCGGACGACTGGGTGCTGGTGGATCCGGACGCGGAGTGGACCGTGGACGCGGCCCGCCTGCACAGCCGGGGCAGGAATACTCCGCTGCACGGCCACACGCTTCGCGGCCGGGTGATGCTCACCATCTGCCGCGGCCGGGTCGTGTACGACGCCCTGCGGGAGGCCGCCATTGCCAGCTGAAGTTGGTCTGATGATCGCCCAACCCCCACCCGCTCCGCGCTCCGCGCGCCTCCGCGCTCGCCACTCCGCACTCGACACTCGGCCGGCTCCCGGCCCCCTGTCCCCGCGCGCGCCGCGCGCCTCGGCACTCGGCACTTCGCACTCGGCACTCGTCCGCCACTCGGCACTCGTCCGCCACTCGGCACTCGTCCGCCACTCGGCACTCGGCCGCCACTCGGCACTCGGCCGCCACTCGCCGCGCCGCCGGTCCCCAGCCCCCAGCCCCTTACCCCCCTGCGCTCCGCGCGCCTCGGCACTCGGCACTCCGCACTCGGCACTCCTCCGCCACTCGGCACTCCTCCGCCACTCGGCACTCCTCCGGCCCCCGTCCCCCGGCCCCCGGCCCCCGTGCGCTCCGTGCTCCGCGCGCCTCGGCACTCGGCACTCGGCACTCCGCACTCCGCCGGCTCCCGGCCCCCTGCCCCCGCGCGCCTCGGAGGTCGCCCATGGCTGAGCCGCGGCCGGCGGTGCTGGTGCTGGAGGACGGCACCGAGTTCCACGGCATCCAGTTCGGGGCCAGCCAGGAGACGACCATCGGCGAGGTCGTATTCACCACCGGCATGACCGGCTACCAGGAGACGCTGACCGACCCCTCGTTCAAAGGCCAGATGGTGGTCCTGACCTATCCCATCGCCGGCAACTACGGCATCAATCAGGAGGACGTGGAGTCGCTGGAGCTGCAGCTGCAGGCGCTCATCGTGCACGACCTATGCGACCAGCCCAGCAACTGGCGCAGCCAGCGCTCGCTGAACAAGCACCTCAAGCTGGCCGGCGTGCCCGGCATCCACGGCGTCGATACGCGCGCGCTGGCGCGGCACATCCGGCAGGCGGGCGCGATGATGGGCGCGCTGTCCTCGACCAGGACGCCGCAGGAGCTGCTGGACAGCCTGCGCCACAACCCCAACTACGCCGCCATCGACTTCGTGAAGGTCGTGTCCTGCAAGGAGCCCTACCTGTGGGAGGAATCGCGCGGCAAGCCGTACCGCGTGGCGCTGCTGGACTTCGGGGTGAAGTTCAACCTGCTGCGAGTGCTCAGCCAGGCGGGCTGTGAGGTAACGGTGTTCCCCTGCGACACGCCGGCTGACGACGTGCTGGCGTCCAAGCCCGACGGCGTGGTGCTGTCGCCGGGGCCCGGCAACCCGGCGCTGCTGGAGTACGGAATCGAGACCGCCCGCCGGCTCATCCACCACGTGCCGACGCTGGGCGTGTGCCTGGGGCACCAGATGATCGGCCTGGCGCTGGGCGGATCGACCTTCAAGCTGAAGTTCGGCCATCGCGGCGCCAACCACCCAGTCATGGAGCGAGCCAGCGGGACGGTGCGCGTGACCAGCCAGAACCACGGCTTCGCCCTCGACGGCACAGGGCTGGAGCGCCGGGGAGCGGCGGTATCGTACGTCAGCCTGAACGACGGCACGGTCGAAGGGCTGCGCCACCAGGACCTGCCGCTGCTGTCGATCCAGTTCCACCCCGAGGCTTCGCCCGGCCCGAACGATTCGGTCGGCATCATCAGACAGTTCGTGGAGCTGATGGGCTCGCCGGGCAGCAGCGCCAGCCTGCCGGCCCAGGGAGCGTCTGTCCTGTGAAGGTGCTGATCATCGGCTCGGGGCCAATCGTCATCGGACAGGCGGCGGAGTTCGACTACGCCGGCACCCAGGCCTGCCGCTCGCTGCGCGAGGAGGGCGTGACCACGGTGCTGGTCAACAGCAACCCGGCCACGATCATGACCGACCCCGAGGTGGCGGACGTGGTCTACGTGGAGCCGCTGACCGTCTCGTTCCTGGAGAAGATCATCAGCCGCGAGAAGCCGGACGGCCTGCTGCCCACCCTGGGTGGCCAGACCGGGCTGAACCTGGCCCTGGAGCTGGCCGAGGCGGGCGTGCTGGAGCGTCACAACGTGCGCCTGCTGGGCACCAGCCTGGACACCATCCGCAAAGCCGAGGACCGCGACCTGTTCAAGCAGTTGCTGATCGACATCGGCGAGCCCGTGCCGGACAGCGTGACCGTGTCGCACGTCGACGACGCGGCCGAGTTCGTGGCGCGGATAGGGCTGCCGGTCATCGTGCGCCCGGCCTTCACCCTGGGCGGCACGGGCGGCGGCATCGCCCGCACCCCGGCGCAGCTGCGGCCGACCGTGCAGGCGGGACTCGACGCCAGCCCCATCAACCAGGTGCTGGTGGAGAAGTACCTGCACGGCTGGAAAGAGATCGAGTACGAGGTGATGCGAGACGCGGGCGACACCTGCATCACCATCTGCAACATGGAGAACATCGACCCCATGGGGGTCCACACCGGGGACTCGATCGTGGCCGCGCCGAGCCAGACGCTGACCGACAAGGAGTACCAGATGCTGCGCTCGGCCGCGCTGCGCATCATCCGGGCGCTCAAGATCGAGGGCGGCTGCAACGTGCAGTTCGCGCTCGACCCGGCTTCGTTCCAGTACTACGTCATCGAGGTCAACCCGCGGGTCAGCCGCTCCTCGGCGCTGGCCTCCAAAGCCACCGGCTACCCCATCGCCCGCGTCGCCGCCAAGATCGCCATCGGCAAGCGGCTGCACGAGATCCCCAACGCGGTCACGCGCGAGACCACGGCGGCCTTCGAGCCGGCGCTGGACTACTGCGTGGTCAAGATCCCGCGCTGGCCGTTCGACAAGTTCCCCGGCGGGGATCGCACCATAGGCACCCAGATGAAGGCCACGGGCGAGGTCATGGCCATCGACCGCACCTTCGAGGCCGCCTTCCAGAAGGCGGTGCGCTGCCTGGAGGTCGGCGGCAAGAGCCTGCTTTGGCGCGATCCCGGCTGGGATCTGCGCCGCATGATCGCCGAGGGCAACGACCTGCGGCTGTGGGCGCTGTTCGCGGCCCTGCGCGACGGCATGGAGATCGACGAGATCCATGACCTGAGCGGCATCGATCGCTGGTTCCTCACCCGCTTCATGCACATCGTCGAGGGCGAGCGGGCCGTGGCGGCGGGCGGATCGCTGGCCGCGGCCAAGCGGCTGGGCCTATCCGACGCGACCATTGGCGAGCTGCTGGGTAAGAGCGCCGAATCGGTGCGCATCGAGCGCCATGCGCTGGGCGTCCGTCCGACCTACAAGATGGTGGATACCTGCGCCGCCGAGTTCGAAGCCCGCACGCCCTACTTCTACTCCAGCTACGACCGCGAGAACGAGGCGCCGGCCCTGCCCTCGCCCAAGGCCGTGGTGCTGGGCTCGGGCCCGATCCGCATCGGGCAGGGCATCGAGTTCGACTACTGCAGCGTGCACAGCGCCTGGGCGCTGCGCAAGGCCGGCTACCGCAGCATCATGATGAACAGCAACCCGGAGACGGTCAGCACCGACTTCGACACCAGCGACCGGCTGTACTTCGAGCCGCTCGACCCCGAAGCCGTGCTGGACGTGCTGGAGAACGAGGGCGCAGCGGGAGCCGACTGCCGCGTGGTGTGCCAATTCGGCGGGCAGACCGCCATCAACCTGGCCGAGACGGTAGAGCGGGCGCGCTACGCCATCGCCGGCAGCGACGTGCTGGCCATCGACCTGGCCGAGGACCGCGAGAAGTTCAACGACCTGCTGCGGCGGCTGGACATCCCGCAGCCGCCGGGCGGCATGGCTACGACCGTGCAGCAGGCCCTGGACGTTGCCGACGCGATCGGCTACCCGGTGCTGGTGCGGCCGTCGTACGTGCTGGGCGGTCGGGCCATGGAGATCATCTACAACAGCACCGAGCTGCGGCGCTACCTTACCCTGGCCATCGCCGTGAGCCCCAGCCGTCCCATCCTGGTGGACCGCTACCTGCAGGGCATCGAAGTCGAAGTCGATCTGATCTGCGACGGCCGGCAGGTGCTGATTCCCGGCATCATGGAGCACATCGAGCGCGCCGGCGTGCATTCGGGCGACAGCATGGCCGCCTATCCGCCGATCAACCTCACCGACAAGCAGATCGAGGAGATGGTCGACATCAGCACGCGCATGGCGCTGGCACTCAACATCCGCGGGCTGCTGAACATCCAGTTCGTGGTGACCGGCAATCATGAGATGCACGAGGGCGGACGGGCCACCCCGGGCGAAACGCCGGGAGTCCTGGTGCTCGAAGCCAATCCGCGCTCCAGCCGCACGGTGCCGTTCCTGAGCAAGGTCACCGGCGTGCCGATGGTCCAGCTGGCCACGCTCGTCTCGCTGGGCAAGCCCCTGGCGGAGCTGGGCTACCCCTCCGGCCTGCTGCCGGCCAAGCAGCTCAGCGCGGTTAAGGCCCCGGTGTTCTCCATGTCCAAGCTGCTGGGCGTGGACGCCTACCTGGGCCCGGAGATGAAGTCGACCGGCGAGGTCATGGGCATCGACCGCGATTTCAACGGCGCCATCGCCAAGGCCTTTCGCGCCTCGGGCATCGACATCCCGGAGCGGGGCTGCGTGCTGGCCTCGATCGCCGACCGGGACAAGCAGGAGGCGCTGGGCCTGCTCACCAGGCTGGACCGCATGGGCTACCGCCTGCTGGCCACTTCGGGCACCACCAAGTTCCTGCGCGAGCACGGCGTCGCGGTGGAGCGCGTCAACCGCCTGGGCGAGGGCAGCCCGGACATCATCGACGCCATCGCCGCCGGCCAGGTGCAGGCGGTCATCAACACCGTCAGCGGCGGCGGCGCCATCAAGGACGGCTTCGAGATCCGCCGCGCGGCCGTCGAAGCGCGCATCCCCTGCCTGACGTCGCTGGACACCGCCCAGGCGCTCGTCAACGCCCTCGAGCACACCGCGCTGGCCGACCTGGAGGTGCACCCGCTGACCGAATACGTGGGCGCATAGCCGAACGATTGCAGCGAGGTCGGCGCCGGCGCTAACGGCAGGGCCGATTAGGATTAGCGGCGATGCCTGAGGTCAAGGTCGATACCTGGGGCGGCGGGAAGTTCCACTGCTACGAAGGCGGGAAGGGGCCGGTGCTGCTGCTGCTGCATTCCATGGCCGCCTCGAAGTGGTCGTGGTCGCGCTCGATCCCCCACCTCGAGGAGCACTTCAGCGTATGCGCGCCCGACCTGCTGGGGCATGGCCGCTCGGAAGCCAAGCGCGACGTGGTGTCGGTGGAGCACCACGCCGCGGCGCTGGAGCGGCTGGCCAAGGTCCTGGGGCTGACCAACGGCTTTTACCTGGCCGGGGCCGCCCTGGGCGCGCTGGTGGCTATGGAGCTGACGCTGCGCAAGCCCAAGCTGGTGCGCGGGCTGCTGCTGCTGGGCGCGCCGGCCTTTCCCGGCAAGGAGGCGCGCCTGGAGTGGCTCGGCAACCGCGTCGCGACGTTCGTCGGTCCCGACGGCCTGGCGGCCCCGATGGAGGAAGCCACCATCTTCGCCCGCTACGAGCACCGCCCGGACGACCTGGTGGAGCGAGTGAACGAGGAGCGGGCCCAGGCCGGCCTGTGGGCCCTGCACGACCTGTGGGCCATCGGCGCCTACGACGCGGCCGAGCGCGCGCGGGCCATCCAGGCCCGGACGATCACCGCCTACGGCGAGCACGATCCCTTCCTACCCGGCAGACCCGCGTTGATGAAAGCGCTGCCCAAGGCCGAGCACGTGCTGCTGGAAGGCGTAGCCCACTACCCCGCCTGGGACGCGCCCGAGCGGGTCACCGAGCTGGCGCTGGCGCTGCGCTCGTAAACTTCTAGCTGGAAGCATTCAGGAGGACGCATGGCGACGGAAGCCGTCATCGACGACAGGGAGTACCACGGCCCGGGCTCGGGCCTGCGCGTGGTCGAGGAGCTGGGTGACCTCATGACCACCAAGACCCTGGAGCAGGCCCGCCGGGACGCCGACCCGCTGACCGAGGCCGACTACATCCAGTGGCTGTCGTCGCACCGCAAGGTGGGCGACATGTTCAACTTCAAGACCCGCCGGGGCGAGGCCTACATCCTCTCCTGGTAACCGCTTTTCGCACCGTGATTGCTAGGCTTCAGCAATCATGATGTACGGTGGGGGCGCCTTCTGGCACGTCAATCTGACCAAGCCGAAGGACAGCCCCAAGCTGACCCGCGCGCTGCTGGTGCGCATCCTCAGCTTCCTGCTGCCCTACTGGCGGCAGGGGCTGGTCATCCTCGTCTGCCTGGCGGTGGGGTCGGTCATCGGGCTGCTGCCGCCGCTGATGATGCGCGGCGTGATCGACGATGCGCTGCCGCACGGCGACAGCCGGCTGCTGTTCCTGCTGGTGGCCGGCATGATCGGCTTCCCACTGCTGGGCGGCCTGATCAACGTGCTGCAGAGCTATTTCAACAACTACATCGGCCAGCGCATCATGATGGACCTGCGCAACTACCTCTACCAGCACCTGACCACGCTGTCGCTGCGGTTCTTCACCAACACCAAGACCGGCGAGATCATGTCTCGGCTGAACAACGACGTCGGCGGCGTGCAGGACACGGTCACCGGCGCGCTGATCTCCATCGTGAGCAACCTGTTCATGCTGGCCAGCACATTGGTGCTCATCTTCAAGATGAACTGGCAGCTGTCGGTGCTGGCCATCGGCATTCTGCCGCTGTTCATCCTGCCCACGCGGCGGGTCGGCCGCATACGGCACGACATCGCGCGCGACACCCAGCGGCGCTATGCCGAGCTGACCGCCTTCATGGAGGAGACGCTGAACATCAGCGGCTACCTGCTGATGAAGATCTTCACCCGCGACAGCGCGCAGCTGGCTAAGTTCCGGGCCAAGAACCAGGAGATCTTCGACCTATCCATGCGCCGCAGCGTCGTGGGCCGCTGGTTCTTCATGATGATGCAGACCATCGGCTCGATCGGGCCGGCCCTCATCTACCTGGCCGGCGGCCTGCTGGTCATTCGCGGCCAGCTGACGATCGGGACGATCGTGGCCTTCGTGGCCCTGCTCAGCCGGCTGTACGGGCCGGCCGCGCAGCTGGCCAGCGTGCACGTCGACTTCATGAGCGCGCTGGCGCTGTTCAACCGGCTGTTCGAGTACATGGACCTGCAGCCGGAAATCGCCGACCAGCCGGGCGCGGCCACGCTGGGCGACGTCCGGGGCCAGATCAGCTTCGCCGACGTGAGCTTCGCCTACCGGGCCGACATCCCGGCGCTGCGCGGCGTAAGCTTCGAGGTCGAGCCGGGTCAGCTGGCAGCGCTGGTCGGCCCCAGCGGTGCCGGCAAGACCACCATCACCTACCTGGTGCCGCGCTTCTACGACCCCACCACCGGGGTGGTGCGCATTGACGGCCGGGATCTGCGGGAGCTCACCCAGCACTCCATTCGCGAAGCCATCGGCGTGGTCACGCAAGAGACCTTCCTGTTCCACGCCAGCCTGCGCGACAACCTGCTGTACGCCCGAGACGATGCCAGCGACGAGGAGATGGTGGCCGCCTGCCAGGCCGCCAACATCCACGACTTCATCACCGCGCTGCCGGAGGGCTACGACACCGTGGTAGGCGAGCGCGGCTACCGCCTCTCGGGCGGAGAGAAGCAGCGCGTGGCCATCGCCCGAGTCATCCTCAAGGACCCGCGCATCCTGGTCATGGACGAGGCCACGTCGTCACTGGACTCGCACTCCGAGGCGCTGATCCAGGCCGCTCTGCAGCCCCTGCTGCGAGGACGGACCAGCATCGTCATCGCCCATCGCCTGTCTACCATCCTGGCTGCCGACGTGATCCTGGTCGTCGATCACGGGCAGCTGGTCGAGCGCGGCACGCACCAGGAGCTGCTGGCCCTCGGCGGGCTGTACGCGCGCCTGTACGAGCAGCAGTTCAAGCCCCGCCACCGCGGCGCGCCCTCGGCGCTTCCGCCGCTCGGCGAACCCGTGTCCGTGTAGGTGCCGGTCGCTGGTTGCCGGCGGCCGCGTCTGGCAAGCAGCCACTCGCAACCGGCAGCTCGTATCGTAATGCGCTAAACATCACACCTGTCGCGTGCTGCAAGGCACTGCGGGAAGCAGCCTGTAATCGTAGGCTGGGAATGTGATGAAACAGATGGGGGCGGAGCCGGTCACGTTCGAATATCGTGAGTTCGACATTCCCGACACGGACCGCGAGCGGGTGTTCCTGGGCTGGCTTCGTGACGGATGGGAGCTGGTGGGAGTGCATCCCAAAGGCAAGGGCCAGCGCAAGCCGCTGCCCGTGGCGATCGTGCGACGATCGCTCGACGATTCACTGGCCGGCAGCTGAGCCGACGTTCGGGGCCAGTCGCTAGTCGACGGCAAACCAAGCGCCAACCGCCGACGGCTTGCACCCAGTCGGGCAGCTGACCGCCCGCCACCAGCTATCGGGCGGTCAGCGCTTGGGCCAGGGAGCTGAGGAACAGCTCGGCGTCGGACACGAGGCCGGCCACCTGGAAGCTGCCGCGATCTGCCAGCTTGGTGACGGTGGCCGGATTGATGTCCACCACCACGGTCTTGACCGTGGCCGGCAGCAGGTTGCCGGTGGCGATGGAGTGCAGCATGGTGCTGATCATGATGGCCATCTCGACGCCGCTCTGCACGCAGCGGCGCATCAGGCGTTGGGCCTCGATCACGTCGGTGACGACCTCCGGCATGGGCCCGTCGTCGCGAATCGAGCCGGCCAGCACCATCTCCACGCCATGCCGAACGCACTCGTACATGACCCCGCGGCTCAGGATGCCCTGCTCGACCGCGGCGGCAATGGAGCCGGCCTGGCGGATGGTGTTGAGCGCGCGCATGTGGTTGGCGTGGCCGCCCTCCACCGTCATGCCCGTGCCCAGGTCCACGCCCAGCGAAGTGCCGTACAGCGCCGACTCGACGTCGTGCGTAGCGATGGCGTTGCCCCCGAACAGCACCTGCACGTAGCCGGAGCGGATCAGCTCCTCCAGGTACGGCCCGGCGCCGGTGTGGATGATGGCCGGGCCGACGACGAACAGGATCTTGCCGCGGCGCTGCCGTATCTGGCGCATCGTCTCGGCGATCTCGGCGATGGCCAGCTGCTTGGGCCGCTCCGACGATACCTCGGACCGCATGAACGAAAAGACCTCACGCTCGCGGGCCCGCTCCAACGGGGTGACTCGCAGACCGTGGTGGCCCACGACCACCGCATCGCCCTCGCGTACGTCCGCCATCGGCGTGCAGCGGGCGGCCTCACGCTCCGGATCGACTACCAGCGCCAGGTCCATCTCCTGATCCTGCGCGCCGATCCAGCGCCCATTGATGCGCACCTCGGTGCGCAGGTTGGTGGTCGAGTAGAAGCCGTCCGGCAGCGCGCCGTCGCGAGGCGCGGGCACGGTGTGCACGTCCGTGGCCTCGGACAGGTTGGCGCCCAACGACTGGCACGAGAGCAGGATCTGCTCGAGCACCTTGCCGGTCGGGGCGCGTACCTCGAGCCGCACGTAGCTGGGCTCCTCCTTGCGCCGGCCGTAGTGCTGCTCCTGGATCTCGAAGTCGCCGCCCAGGTCCATGATGGTGTCCATCAGCTTCATGAGCGCGCCGGAGTCGATGATGTGGCCGCTCATTTCAATGCGCTCGCTGGCGCTCATAGGATCGTCCTCCCCAGCGCCGATAGGACCAGCCCTTCGGCAAATCTCCCGGTGCGGTTCTCGTGGTCGGCGATGGGATTGACCTCGACGACCTCCATCGCGGCCACCAGGCCGCTGGCCGCCAGCAGCTCCATGCACAGGTGCGCCTCGCGATAGGTCAGGCCCCCAGGCCAGGGCGTGCCCACGCCCGGTGCCTCGATCGGATCCATGGCGTCCATGTCCACCGACAGGTGAATCCGGCCGGCCGGCCGAAGCAGCTCCAGCGCCTCGAGGACCGCCGCCTTCACGCCCACCTGATCGATCTCGGACATGGTCACCACCCGCACCCGCAGCCGCCGCAGCAGCTCGCGCTCACCGGGGTCGAGGTTGCGGATGCCGAACAGCACCAGCCGGGCAGCGTCGAGCGGCCGGTCCGTCCAGCCAAGTCCTTCGAACAGCTGCGTCTGGCCCAGGATGACCGCCACCGGCATGCCGTGCACGTTGCCGCTGGGGCTCGTCTCGGGCGTGTTGGCGTCGCCATGCGCATCCACCCACAGCACGCCGCAGTCGCCCCAGGCATCCAGCAGCCCGGCCACCGTGCCCATGGCGATGGAGTGGTCGCCTCCCAGCACCAACGGGAAATGCCCGGCGGTCGCGCTGGCCGCCACGCGCTTACGCAGCAGAGCGCAGGCCGCTTCGATCTGCGGCACGTACTTGGCCCGGCCATCCTGCACGTCGGTGCTCTCGGGCCCCGGGACGGCCAGGTTATGGAAGTCGTTCACGCCGACGCCCAGGTCCTGGAGATCGCGCTCCAGACCGGCGTAGCGCACGGCGTACGGACCCATGTCGACTCCCCGCCGGCCGGCCCCCAGGTCCATAGGAACCCCAACGATGTCCACCTCGCGCGCCATTCGCGTACAAGCGTAGCGGTTGAGAGGCGCAACATTCGGCCGCCGGTCCGCCTGCCCGAGGATATTGTCAAGCCGCGGTATATGCTCTTACTGCAACCCCAATGCCGCCAGCTTCCTTGACCAGACGTTCCTTCCTGGGCCTGCCGCTCGCGGCCGCGGCCGCCTTCTCTCCGCTGGGCCGGCTCATCGCCCGGGCGGCGGCCGTCCAGCCGGTGTACCACCTGCCGTTTCCCGGCGGTGTGGTGTGGTTCGTCATCCAGGGCAACAACACCGCCTTTTCGCACAATGGCCGGGCAGCCTGGGCTTGGGACTTCCGCATGCCGACCGGCTCGCCGATTGCCGCCGCCCGCGGCGGCACGGTGTCCATGATCAAGCAGGACCAGACCGACCACTGCTTCGACCTGTCCTGTCCGGATTGGAACAACTACATCGTGGTCGACCACGGCGACGGCTCGTCGGCCGCCTACCTGCACGGCGTCAAGGACGGGGCGCGGGTGCGGCTGGGCCAGCGGGTGGAGCAGGGCGACTTCCTGGGGCTGTCGGACAACACCGGGCAGAGCGGCGGACCGCACCTGCACTTCCAGGTGCAGCACAACAATCCCGGGCAGTACCTGTCACAGTCGTTCTCGATCGGCTTCGCCGAGGTCGAGGACCAGAACGGCATCCCGCTCACCCGGCACGAGTACCGTTCGGGCAACGCCAGGCTGCTCGAATTCGACGTGCTCAACGGCCACTTCTACACCCAGACCAACGGCCGGGGCGGTGGTGGCGGGAGCGGCTTCTCGGTGTTCGACGACGACATGGCGCCGTTGTGGACGGCCTACAAGTCGGCCGGCGGCCCCGCTGCCATCGGCTACCCGGTATCTCGCCGCTTCACCCTGAGCGACGGCGGCGGGCACGTGTACCAGGCCTTCCAGAAGGAGATCGTCGACTGGGACCCGGCCAAGCAGCAGCTCGGCCTTATGAACGTCATGGATCTGCTGCACGACGCCGACATCGACGGCTGGCTGTTCGAGAACTACCAGGTGCCGCTGGCGGCGGACTACAGCGACGCCGATCAGGGCCGCGGCTGGGACGAGATCGTCAAGGCGCACCTGGCGCTGCTGGACGGCAACAACGCGTTCAAGGCGGCGTACAACGCCGTGCCCGATCCCGTCGGCCGGTTCGGACTGCCGACGTCCGGCATCGCCGAGACGGACGACGCGCTCTTGCTGCGCACGCAGCGGGTGGTGTTCCAGCTGTGGAAGCACGACACGCCGTGGGCCAAAGCGGGGCAGATCACGCTGGCCAATGTGGGTGAGCTGGCACGCGACGCGCGGCTCTTCTCGGACAACATCTTCAAGCCCGAGCAGCTGCTGCCGGAGCAGCTCAGCGGCGAAACGCGACTGCCCTGAGAGGTGCCCGGCTTCACTCTCGGGCCGCCGCGCATCTAGCCCGAGCCGGCTTCCACCATCTTCGCTGCTCCAGCGCCGCCGTTCAGGATGGACCACATCTTGGCGGGCGTGAGCGGCATGTTCAGCTGGGTCACGCCGTATTCGTCCCACAGCGCGTCCACCACCGCGTTGACGACCGCCGCGGGAATGCCCACGGTGCCGGCCTCGCCCAGGCCTTTGACCCCCAGCGGGTTCAACGGGCTTGGCGTCTCGGTTTCCCCCAGCTGGAACGGCGGCAGGTCCCTGGCGGTGGGGATCTCATAGTCCATCATCGTGCCGGTCAGCACCGCGCCCGACTCCGGATCGTAGGCCATCTCCTCGAACAGCGCCTGGGCCACGCCCTGGGCCAGCCCGCCGGCGATCTGCCCCTCCGCCAGCAGCGGGTTGATCACCACGCCGGCGTCGTCCACCGCCAGCAGCTTGCGGATGCGAATGGCGCCCGTCCCTCGATCCACGCTCAGCGCCACGAGGTGCGTGCCGTGCCCCCAGGCCTCGGATGGCGCCTGGAAGCGGTCGGTCACCGCCAGGCCAACCTCCTCGCCCGGCGGCAGCCGGTCCGGTTGGTAGGCCATGGCGGCCACCTCTGACCAGGGCAGCGCGTGCGCCGGGTCGCCCGCGGGGTGGAAGCTGCCGTCGTCCATCACCAGGTCGGCCGGATCCACTTCGAGCGCGTGGCCGACCAAGCGCTTCATCTTGTCCAGCACGGCATCGGCGGCGCGGGCCATGGCCCCACCTCCGAGGTAGGTGCTGCGGCTGCCCATGGTGCCGATGCCCGGCGGGGTCACGGCGGTATCGTTCTCCAGCACCGTAATCCGCTCGATCGGGACGCTGAGCCTATCGGCCAGGATCTGCGCCCAGGTCGTCACGTGTCCCTGGCCGTGCGACGCCGAGCCGGTAGCCGCGGTTACGCTGCCGTCGGCCTCTACGCGTACGCTGCCCACCTCGAAGCCGCCGCCGCTGGGCTCGATGAACGTCGACAGCCCTATGCCGTGCAGCTCGCCCCTGGCCCTGGCCTCGGACCGCTCCTGCAGCAGGCCGGCGTAGTCCCCCAGTGCGAGCGCATGATCCAGGGTGCGCTCGTAGTCGCCGGAATCGTACGTCAGGCCGAAGGGCGTGGTCCATGGGAACTCATCCGGGCGAATGAAGTTGCGGCGCCGGATGGCGACCGGATCGATGCCCAGCTGGTGCGCCGCGACGTCCATCACCCGCTCGATGGTGAGCGCCCCCTCCGGCCGGCCCGCCCCGCGATAGGGGCCGGCCGGGGCCTTGTTGGTGAATACGCCCACCACCTCGCTGCGCGCGTGGCGCACGCGGTAGGCGCCGCAGATCAACCGGCCGGCGCGGCTGGGCGTCAGCGACGTGCTGCCGGCCATGTAGGCACCCAGATCGCCGAACACCCGCGAGCGAATCGCCAGCAGCTCGCCGTCCTTCTTGAAGCCCGCCTCGACGTAGCTGACCAGTCCCCGGCCGGCGCTGCACGCCTGGAAGTCTTCGCTGCGCGTGGCGATGAAGCGCACCGGCCGGCCGTGCTTGATGCTGAGATAGGCCGCGACGATGTATTCACGGTAGATGACGCTTTTCGAGCCAAACGCTCCGCCCACGTCCTGGCAGATGACGCGGACGCGATCGGGATCGAGCTGGAAGACCCGCGCCAGCTCCTCCCGGTTGGGGTGCGGCCGCTGCGTGCTGATCCAGGCGTCGAGCCGCCGCTCGGTGGGGTCATAGCTGAACAGGGCGCCGCGCGGCTCGATGGCGACCGGCGCGAGGCGGTTGTGCTCGATGCGCAGCGACACCACGTGCTCGGCCAGAGCGAAGGCCGCGTCCCAGTCCTCCGGAGCGCTGCCATAGGACGCCTCGTAGGCGCCGTTCGTGCCGAAGGCGTCATGCAGGAGGCGCGCTCCGCCGGCCAGAGCCGCCTCAGGCTCGGTCACGGCGGGCAGGGGCTCGTACTCGACCTCCACCAGGCGCGCCGCGTCTTCCGCCTGGTAGCGCGTCTCAGCCAGCACGGCGGCCACGCCATCGCCGGCGTAGCGCGCCTTATCGATGGTCAGCGGCAGGAACGGCGGCCACTTGGTGCCCTCGACCAGGTTGTTGCGCGTGAAGTACTCCAGGTGTGCTGTCTCGCGGCCGTCGATGGCGTCCACCACGCCCGGCAGCGATCGCGCCGCGGCCAGCTGCACGCCCTTGATGCGCGCGTGCGGGTACGGACTGCGCACCATGGCCAGACTGAGCGTGCCTGGCAAGCGCACGTCGTCCACGTACAGGCCCTGGCCCGAAATCAGACGCTGGTCCTCCACGCGCTTGCGTGAACGGCCTATCCAGCCTGCCGGCCGGGGATGCGCAACCGCCATATCCCGCTCCTCACGCCGTGCTCGAGCAGGCCTCGCCGTTCGATGGCAGGGGGCCGCTGCCGCGATCGATCCGGCCCGTTTCGTAACCAAGGCACGACTACACCGTTTGGGAGAATAGTCTCAATCCTGATTTTGGCCTTTTCGAGGAGGAATTGTCGTACATGAGCACGTCCAAACCCCTAACCGGTTTCGCCGGCCTGCTGCTCGGGTCGAGCCTGCTGGCCGCCTGCGGAGGCGGATCGGCGCCGGCCAGCAGCGCGCCCGCGTCAACGCCAGCCACCACAAGCCCGGCTGCCAGCGCCGCGGCGTCCAAGCCGGCGGCCAGCGCCAGCGCCGAGGCCAAGCCCGCAGCATCCGCGTCCGCGGCCGCCAAGCCTGCCGCCTCCGGGGCAGCCGCCTCCGGATCAGCCGCTGCCAAACCCGCGGCATCGGGATCGGCCGCGGCGAAGCCCGCCGCCTCAGGTTCCGCCGCGGCCGCGGCTCCTCCGAGCGTTCCGGCCAGCGTGACCTTGGCCGTGGGCACGAGCGCCACGCTGGGCAAGATCCTGACCGACGATAAGAACCGCACGCTGTACACCTTCGATCGCGACACCACGCCGAACGAGAGCGCCTGCACCGGCGGCTGCCTGGCGACCTGGCCGCCGCTCTACAGCAACAGCGCGCCCACCGCGCCGGCCGGGATTACCGGCACCATGGCCGTCTTCACCCGAGCGGACAACTCCGCCAAGCAGGTGAGCCTGGGCGGCAAGCCGCTCTACTACTACGCAGCCGATACCAACCCTGGCGACACCAAGGGCGATGGGGTCGGCGGCAACTGGCACGTGATCAAGGGCAGCTGACGCTGCAGCAGTAGTCGACGAGGGCGGGCCTGGCGGAGCCCGCCCTCGCTCTTCAGGCAGAGCTCACCATGCTAGAGTGGTCGGCAATGACCACCAACCCTCAACTTGCCACCCTGCTGACGGACACGCTCGGTCTCACCAGCCCGCCCATTGCCGTCCGCTTCGTAGAGTCAGCGCCAGCCGGCGTTCCCCGGTTCGAAGGCGAGGTCCCCTCGGCCTGCACCTTCTGGCGCCGAGCCGAGCGCGGCACCTTCTACGCAGACGCTTCGGCGCACTTCAACTGCCTCATCGGCACCCACACCATGGGCCTGCCCATGCCGGCCGAGAAGGGCCCGGAGCTGATGGCGCTCATCGGCCAGATGGGCGAGGCGCAGTATTTCAGCGATGCCGAAGTGCCGCACGTGCCGACCGTACCAGGCGACAAGAGCGGGATCGTCTACGGCCCGCTGGCCTCGTTCGAGGACACGCCCGACGCCGTGCTGGTCTGGCTGACGCCCTACCAGTCTATGCTGATGCAGGAAGCGGCCGGCACCGCCGCCTGGTCGGCCCAGCCGGGGATACCCACCTTTGGCCGGCCCTCGTGCGCCGCCATTCCGGTCGCGCTCGGCCGAGGTGTGGCCACGCAGTCACTTGGCTGCATGGGCATGCGCGTCTTCACCGAAGTAGCCCAGGACAAGCTGCTGGGCGTGCTGCCGAAGCAGCTGCTGGACGAGCTGCCGGCCGGTTTGAACCGCGTCGCCGACGCGAACCAGAAGATGGCTCAGCATTACCGGGGTCAGAAGGCGCTGCACAGCCGCGAGCCGAATCCGCGGCCCGCGCAGGTGTAGGCGATCGCCGAAGCCCCGAGCTCGAAGCCCGCGCCCGGCCCATCCAAGCCGCGCTGGCAGGGCCCGCCTCCGAGCTGGCGAGATCCGTGGTGGAAACCGGCGATCGGCATTCCCCTGTACGCGCTCGCGGGCGCGCTCATGGCCGGAGGTCTGGCCATCGGCCGCAGCAGCGTCATCGTGCAGGGCCTGGAGCTGCTGGCGCTGGCGCTGCTGGCGGCCGACGCCAAGGGCCTGCGGCAGCGCATCCCGCTGCTGAGCTCGCCGGACAAGGCGCTGGCCGCCGGCGGCTGGGTGCTGCTGGTTGCGGCCGCAGTAGCCCTGGACCTGGCGCTGCCGGAGCTGTGATCTCAGCCACAGATGAGCCGTAGGCCTTGACGGAGCCGGATCCGGCGGCAAAATCAAACTATGCCGGCTGAGACGGTCCCGGACCTGGCGCTCGACGAAGAGCTGCTGCAGAAGCTGCTGCCTCCCTACCACGTCGTCCTCCACAACGATGACGTGCACACCTTCGATGAAGTCGCCCGCGCGCTGAACCGCGTGATTGGCGTGTCCCTCAAGCGCGGCTACGAGATGGCCGATACGGTGCACAACCACGGCAAATGCGTGGTGGCGACCTGCCGCAAAGAGCAGGCCGAGATGTACCGCGAACGCCTCGAGGCCTACAAGCTCACGGTCACTATCGAGCCGGCCGCGTAGCCGCCATGAACGACGCCGAACGCGCCTTCCTGGCCGAGACGGCCATCGGGCGCGTCAGCACCATCGCCCCGGACGGCTTTCCGCACAGCACTCCGGTGCGTTTGCGGTTCGACGGCCGGGCGGTTGAATTCGAAACGGACGGCGGCTCGCGGAAGATGCGCAACATCCGCCGCAATCCGAAGATCTGCATCCTGGTGGACGGAGAGCGCAAGCGTGGCGTGCTGCTCCGCGGCAGCGCGCAGATCGTGCGCGACGCGCAGGGCAAGGACCAAGCGCTGATCCGGCTCGATCCGGACAGCGTGGTGAGCTGGCGGCTGTAGCGCCAGGCTGATCCAGCATTCCCTGGCTCGGGCCTTCGGCGACGATCAGTCGCCCTTGAACTCAGGCTTGCGCTTCTGCATGAAGGCCGCCACGCCCTCCTGGAAATCCCCACTGGCGTCCTGTCGGACCTGCAGCTCCAGCTGATCGGCGACGACTCGCGAGTCTGGCCCCGGCAGGCAGGCGTTCACCGCGCGCTTGGCCGCCTCGATGCTGAGCGGGGAGTTTTGCAGCAGGCCGCGTGCAAATTCCGCCGTGAAGCCGTCCAGCTCTTCCACCGGAACGACGTGGTTCAAATAGCCGGCCTGCTTGGCCTCGGCGGCGTCCATGAGGCGGCCGGTGAACAGCAGCTCCTTGGCCAGCCCGGGCCCGACAATGCCCGTTAAGTGGCGGACCTCCTCATAAGGCAGGATGATCCCGATCTTGGCCGGGGTGATACCCACCCGCGCATCTTCGGCGCCGATGCGGATATCGCAGGCCGAGGCCAGCTCGCAGCCGCCGCCGATGCAGAAGCCGCGGATCATGGCGATGACCGGCTGGCGCGCCAGCCGGATGGCGCTCAAGGCACGGGCAATGGTGCGGCTGTAGGCGGTGGCCTGCAGCAGCGTGGAGCGGGTCTCGGGGAACTCGTTGACGTCGGCGCCGGCCGCAAAGGCCTTGTCGCCGGCGCCCTTGATGACGATCACCCGCACCTCGCGGCTGGCAGCAAGCGCCTCCACGCCCGCGGCAAGGCGCTCCCACATGGCCAGGTTGAAGGCGTTGCGGACATCCGGACGGTTCAGCGTTACGGTTGCTACTGGCCCGTCGCTTGCGATGAGGACAGTGTCAGACATGTCAGCCCATCGTAGCCCATTCCCACCTGCCGCCCGGGGGCCTGATCGGGATTGATTTCACCAAAACCCTGTGCTACTTTGGCGCTGAAGAGCCGATCAGTTCCCGTGTCCTGAGGAGCGCTGCAACATAAGCAAAGAGCTGCGAACGAACGAGAAGATCAACGCTCGTGAAGTGCGCTTGGTGGACGACCGCGGAGGACAGCTTGGGGTGGTCCGCATTGAGGATGCGCTGAGGCTGGCGGAGTCCCGAAATCTCGACCTCGTAGAAGTCGCTCCCAACGCCAATCCCCCAGTCTGCAAGCTGCTCGACTACGGCCGCTTCAAGTACGAGCAGACCAAGCGCGAGCGCGAAGCTCGCAAAGGGCAGAAGCAGCTGGTGCTCAAGGAGATCTGGTTCAGGCCGAACGTTAACCAGCACGACCGGCTGTTCAAGACCAAGCGCATCCGGCAGTTCCTGGAAGAGGGTGACAAGGTCAAGGCCACCGTTCGCTTCCGCGGGCGGGAAATAGCTCACCCTGAGCTGGCCAGGAACCTGCTGAACCAGGTAGCCGAGGACCTCAAAGCGCACGCTGCGGTGGAGAAGCCGCCGGTGCTGGAAGCGCGCTCGATGAGCATGATCGTCGCGCCCGGTAAGGCGCTGCTGAAGCCGCCCGCCACTCCTACCGCGGTCACTGGCCGGCCGCCGGAAGCAGGGGCCGCGGCTGCCCCAGTGGGGGCGCCGGCCGTGCAGGCGCTGGCGGTTCAGCGCGAGGACGTCAAGGTCCCCACGCCCGCCTAACCGGCGGCAAGCATCACGCCGCCACGTCCTGCTCCTCGCGGTTAGCCTGGTAGATACGCTGGCAGATCGTGACCAGCACGGCCACGGTGGGGACGGCGAACACCGCGCCCCAGATGCCGGCGAGCTCGATGCCCGCGAGCACCGAGATGATGACGAGCAGCGGGTGTACGCCCACCCGGCGGGCCATGATGCGCGGCCCCACGATGTTGCTTTCGATCTGCTGGATGACCACGAAGGCCGCCACAATGAGGCCAACGCGCAGCCAGGGACCCTGGAAGATGGCGATGACCACCGCGGGAATGGCGCCGATGGTTGGGCCGAAGAAAGGGATCAGCTCCAGCAGCCCGGCCAGCAGCCCGATGATGAGCGGGAACCTCACCCCTATCAGCGAAGCCGCCAGGCCGGCCAGCACGCCGACCATCAGCGCCACCGTGAGCTGCGCGCGGACGTAGCCGGCAACAGCATTTACCAAGGAGTCCTGCAGGAACTCCGCCCACTCGCGATGCTGCGGCGGAATCACCTGGCGCAGCCCGGCCTGAAAGCGGTGGCCCTCGTTGAGCAGATAGAACGCAATCACCAGGATGACGATGAAGCCGACGGCGATGGTGGTAACGTCGCGGACGATGGTGGCGGCATTGCTGACCACCGCCTTCACCACCTCCTGCACCTGCGAGCTCACGCCCCCAAGCCCGGCCACGGACGGGCTGATACCCAGCCCTTCGAGGGTTCGGGTCAGCAGAGAATTCGGTCCCACCAGGGACTGCACGATGTCGGGCAGGCCTTGGGCCAGCTGGTTGCCCTGAGCCAGGAGGGGTGGGACGATCAGGTAGACGATGCCGCCAAACACCAGGGCCAGCAGCACGTACGCGATCAGCACCGCCAGTGGCCGTGGAATAGACCGGCGCCGATCGAGCATGTCGACGAAGGGCATCAACACGACCGCCAGCAGGCCACCCAACAGCACCAGCAGCACGATCTGGCCCACCCGAAGCAGCAGCCAGATGACGCCCATGACGATGATCCCGACCAGGATGATGGTCGCGGACACGACCAGCGCGCGCGTCCAGCTGCTTATCGTCACGGCTATAGGGTAGTGGCTCTCAGCATGGTACGCAGATAACCAAAAAGCCTCGCTGCATGGCGAGGCTTCATCGACTGCCGGGACGCTGGGCTAGGACGCGGCCGCTTCCTGGTACACGCTCACTTGCTTCTGATCGTGGTGGTAGTGCTCGAACTTCACCCGGCCTTCGATCAGCGCGAACAGCGTATGGTCGCGGCCGCAGCCAACGTTGTTACCCGGCTTGATACGCGTGCCGCGCTGGCGCACGATGATGCCGCCCGGCCGCACGGCCTGGCCATCGTAGAGCTTGACGCCCAGCATCTTCGGTTTGCTGTCGCGTCCGTTCTTGGTGCTGCCGCCGCCCTTCTTGTGTGCCATGGCTTAGAGCGCGATCTCCTTGATCGCCAGCCGGGTAATGGACTGGCGATGACCAGTCGTCCGCCGGTAGCGCTTCTTGGGCTTGTACTTGAACACCACGATCTTGCGGTCGCGATCCTGGGCCAGGACGCGGGCTACCACGCGGGCACCCTCCACCAGCGGCCGGCCGGCCTTCACGACGCCCTCGTCGGACACCATCAAGACCTCGCGCAGCTCGATCTCGCTGCCCGCGGGCGCGTCCAGCTTCTCCACCTCGACCACCTGCCCGGCGGACACGGTGTACTGCTTCCCGCCAGTTTTCACGACTGCGTAACGCACGAAGGGAGATTCTAGCACGCTTCTTTGGCTTGGCCCATGGCCTCGCGACGCTAGGCGGGCGGCGCTTCCAGCTGGCTGAGCCACTCCCTGGTACGACCCGCGACGATGGCACGGCCCTGAAGGGCGGAAGGGCGTGTTGAGCCGGTGAGGAACAGCGCGGTCCTCAGCTCCTCCAGGAAGCGCTCGACCCAGGCAGCCGTGGCCTCCACACCCTGCTGGGCCACGATCAGCAGCGGCCGCGCAATGCCCACCAGGCTGGCACCCAGCGCCAGCGCCCGCGCCGCGTCCAGCCCGTTGCGGATGCCGCCGCTGCCGATGACCGGCAGCCCGGTCCGCGCGGCCAGCGGGATCGAGACCATGGTGGGGATGCCCCAGCCGGAGAACAGCTCGCCCAGGTCGGCCTTGCTGTGGCGATCGCGCAGGCGCGCCCGCTGGGCTTCGACGATGGCAAAGCTCGTTCCGCCGAGGCCACCCACGTCCAGGGCGTCGACGCCGGCCTCTTTGAGCTGCTGCGCCTGCGGCCGGGCCATGCCGGCGCCTGTCTCCTTGGCGATGACCGGCACGCCGGCAGCCGACGCCACCTCCCTGATTGCCCGCAGCACGCCACGAGCCCGGGTGTCGCCCTCCGGCTGGATCATCTCCTGCAGGTAGTTGAGGTGGATGGCCAGGGCATCGGCCTGCACCAGCGCGACAGCGCTGCGGACCTCCTCCAGCGTGAGCGGCGGCGCCTCGCCCTGCGGGATGAGCTGCGGAGCGCCGACGTTGGCCACCATGAAGGCCGTGGGCGCGACTTCGCGGACTATCGCGTAGGTATCGGCCAGGGAGGCGTCTTTCACGAAGGCCCGCTGGCTGCCCACGCCCATGGCCAGCCCAAAGCGCTCGGCCACTTGGGCCAGCACGGCATTGATGGAACGAGCCAGGGCGTGGCCGCCGGTCATCGACGAGATCAGCAGCGGGGCGGCCAGGCGGCGGCCCAGGAACTCGACGGACAGATCGACGTCGTCCAGGTCGATCTCCGGCAAGCAGTTGTGGATCAGCGCCACGTCCGCCCAGGACGCGGCCATGGACGGCTCAACGTCGTGCGCTGTCGAGATGGTGATGTGTTCGGCCTTGCGGTCGGTGATCTCTTCCACGGCGTTGCTGGTTGTTCGATGAATCCTAGATGTGCGCCTCCGGCCATCCCGCAAGACCGGGACCAGCCGAGCAGCCTGCGATCGCCCGGATGCGCTCAGCCACGGCTAGCCACCCGCCTTGGGCCAGTGCAGCGCGATACCGTCCACCGACAGGGCCGCCTCAGCAAATGCTTCGGTGAGCGTGGGGTGCGGATGGATGGTGGTGTAGACGTCCTCGACCCCCGCTTCCAGCCGCATGCCCAGCACGCCTTCCATGATCAGCGAGCTGGCCTCGTGGCCGTAGATGTGGACGCCAAGGATCTCGCCGTAGGCCGCGTCGGCCACGATCTTGACGAAGCCCGTGGATTCTCCCACGCACATCGCCTTGCCGTTGGCGCTGAAAGGGAAGCGGCCCACCTTGACCTGCTTGCCGGCATCGCGCGCCTCTTTCTCGGTCATGCCCACGGCGGCGATCTCAGGGATGGTGTAGACGCAGCGCGGGACCAGGCTGACGTCCTGGTTGGAGCGCTGCCCAGCGATCGTCTCGGCCGCCCGAACGCCTTGGGCAAACCCCGCGTGGGCCAGCAGGCTGCGCCCGTTGACGTCGCCCACGGCATACACGCCGTCGACGTTGGTGCGCATGTCGTCGTCGACCGTGACCCAGCCGCGGTTGAGCACGACGCCCAGCGCTTCGAGGCCCAGGTCCCTGGTATTGGGCGAGCGGCCGGTGGCCACCAGCGTGCAGTCGCCTTCGATCTCCTTGCTGCCGCCCGCAGTTTCCACGACGCACACCTGAGCGGCGCCGCTGGCTCTGATCTCTTTCAGCTGGGTGTCGACCAGGATGGTCACTCCCAGCTTCTTCAGATCGGCATCCACCGCCTTGATGACGTCGGCGTCTTCGTTGGCGATGATGCTGGGCAGCATCTCGATGATGGTTACCTGTGAGCCAAGGTTGGCGAACATGCAGCCGAACTCGACGCCGATCACGCCGCCGCCCACGATCGTCAGGCGGGAAGGGACCTGGTCGAGCTGCAGCGCGCCGGTGGAGTCGATGACGCCAGGCAGATCCATGCCGGGCAGCGGAGGACGGCTGGGCGACGATCCGGTAGCGACGATCACACTGCGGGCCTTCACCGTCTCGTCGCCGCCGTCGTTGAGCTTGACCGTGACGGACCTGTCGGCGTTGAGCCTGGCATAGCCCATGAGCGATTCGACGCCATTGCTCTTGAAGAGCGCGCCCACGCCGGCAACGAGCCGCTTCACGATCGTCTGCTCGCGCTTGACCATGGCCGGATAGTCAACGGCAACGTTGTCGGCCTTGATGCCGTAGCGCTCGGCGTGCCGCATAGTGGCAAACAGCTCCGCGCTGCGAATGAGCGCCTTGGTCGGAATGCAGCCGACGTTCAGGCACACGCCGCCGATGTATTCCTTCTCGATACACACCACGCTGGCGCCGAGCTGAGCCGCGCGGATCGCCGCGACGTACCCTCCCGGGCCGGCGCCTATGACGGCGACGTCTTTCTCGATCAGCTCAGGACCTCCAGCTAACGGGCTTCGTTACGAGGATACAACGGGAAGGGGGGCCAGGGGATAGGGATCAGGGGATGGGGGATAGGGGTCAGGAGTTAGGGGGCCCCACCATGAGTGGCGACGGGAGAGGGCTGAGCATGCCGCGCGAGGAAGTCGAGGGCCAGCCTGTTGAAGTCGTCGGCGAACTCAATGTGCGGACAGTGCCGCGCGGGCGAGAAGATCTTCATCTCCGAGCCGGGGATGCGAGCGTGTAGGGCCGGCCAGCAGCCTGGCTCTCGGAGCAGGTCCCGGTCCCCGCCGACGATAAGCACCGGCACCTTGATGTTGGCCGGGTCGCCGCGCTCCGAGCCGAACCCCTTGACCTTGCCCGGCGGAGCGAGACGGGAGGCGGCCACAGCTTCCCACGCACCAGGCTCCATCGCCGCCCGCCAGCGCTCGTCGACCAGCTCATCGGACCACCAGCGCGAGTCGTAGAACAGCACTTTGAGGATCTCGCGCATGCCCTCGCGTGACCCGTCGTAGTGCGTCAGCACCTTACGAGCGTCGTTGTCCGGCGCGAAACCACCTCCGCTGGAAGCCACGATCGTCCGGATGTTCCAGGCCGGCCTGGGCGCGGCAGCGACAGTGAGGATCAGCGAGCCGCCGAAGGAGTTGCCCATGAAGTGTGCGGAATCGATGCACAGCGCGTCCATGAAGGCGCGAATGTGGCGAACGCGAAAGCCGGCCTGGTCCGAAAAGCTCACCAGCTTGTCGGTTCGCCCAAAGCCGACCACGTCCACCGCGTAGACGTGAAAGCGCTCGGAGAGCGCATCGATGTTGTGGCGCCACGAGAGCTCCGCCCGGCCGCCGAACTCGCCGCTGTGGATCAGGATCAGGGGCTCGCCCTGGCCGGCCTCCAAATAGTGCGTGCGCACGCCGCTGGCCATGACGTAGCGCGACACGGCCGCGTTCACGCGCCTGCCCCTGCTGACCTGGACCGCGGCTGCCGGAAACCGAGCGCATGCGAGATCCGCGCTGCGGCGCCCACCAGCAGTGGGGCGAACCTGGCCGCGCGGGCGCTGCTCAGACGAAAGCGCGGCCCGGACAGGCTCAGCGCGGCGCAGAGATCGCCGGAGCGATCGAATATCGGAGCGGACAGCGCCGTCCCGCCCGCGATACGTTCCCCGGGACTGAGCGAATAGCCCCGCTCACGAACCTCGGCGAGCTGGGCCATGCTCGGCCCCGACTCCCTGGTGGTGCGGGTACGGGCCAGGGTCTGCTGCGTGCGATCGGACGGCAGAAAGGCCAATATGGCGCGCGCCGTTGCCCCCGTGAGCAATGGCACGGCCTGGCCCAGCGGCAGGATCCGCCGGATTTCGTGGGGACTCTCGCACTGCTCGATCACCACGTGGCTGTCGCCCTCGATCACGTGAAGGGTCACCGTCTCCGCGGTGCTCTCGACCAGCTCGCGCATCAGCGGCAGCGCGGCGCGGCGCAGCTCGTCCCCCTGCCCGGCCAGCTCGCGGACCCGCTGCCCCAGGCGGTACTCCCGCAGGCGCCCGTCCTGCTCCACCACGCCCAACCCTTGCAGCGTGGCCAGGAGCCGGTGGACTGTGCTCTTGCTGCAGCCTACCTCAGCCGCCAGACGCTGCAGCCCGATGCCCTCGGGATGGCTGGCCAGGCGGAACAGCAGTTCGACCGCGCGCTCCACCGCGCGCACCGAGCCCGATCGTTCCGCCGGTGCGGGCGCAGCCAGACCTTCAGCCTGCTTGACAGCCATGGACGTTACCAGCTACGTTCATCGGGTGTTGGTTCATTATACGGAATTTGTTCCACTACACGGAACTACGCTGGGATGAGCTCCCCCACAACGGCCGCCACGACGGCCTGGCAGACCGCTCCGCTCCTGGTCCAAGGCGTGGAGCTCGAATGCCTGCGGGCCGGCCAGGGCGCGCCGCTGCTGGTGCTGCACGACCAGGAGTACCTGAACACGGAGTGGCCCTATCTCGACGCCCTGGCCGAGCACTTCGAGGTGCTGGTGCCGTCGCACCCGGGCTTCGGCCGATCGGCCCTGCCCGAGCATTTCGACGCGCTGGACGACCTGGTGTACGTGTACCTCGACCTCCTGCGGGCCCTGGAGCGGCGGCTCGTCCGCTTGGCTGGGTTTGGCTTCGGTGGCTGGATCGCGGCGGAGATGGCCGTCCGCTGCACGCACGACGTCGACCGCCTGCTGCTGGTGGATGCGGTAGGCATCAAGGTCTCGGAGCCGACCACGCGTGACGTCGCCGACAATTTCGTGCTGGACGCCGAAGCGCTGCTCGAAGCCACGTGGCACGACCCCGGGCTGGGCGCGCGGACGATGAAGCTGCCCGGGCCCAAGGTTCCCGAGGACGACTTGATAGCGCTGCTGCGCAATCGCCAGGCGGCGGCGCTGTTCGGCTGGAAGCCATTCATGCACAACCCCAAGCTGCGGGCGCGGCTGAGACGCATCGACGTGCCCACATTGGTCGCGTGGGGCGAGAGCGACCGGCTCGTCAGCGCCGATTACGGTCGGGCGTTCGCGGCCGAGATCCCCGGCGCCACGTTCGAGCTGATTCCCAACGCCGGGCACTTCCCCTATCTCGAGCAGCCTGACGCCTTCGTGCAAAGAGTGCTGCCGTTCCTGAGCCGATGAGCGCGGCCAACCTGTCGATTCCAATACCGAGCCGGGAGAGCTGACGATGCTGGCCTATCACTTCACCGAGATGCCGTACCCCTACGTGCCCGAGGAGGTTGAAAAGGAGTACAAGTCGGCTCGTGTCATCGTGCCCAACAGCTACTGCGATCCGAAGATTGTGGCCGAGCTGTACGAGCGCTACCTGGACGACTACGTCTACGCCGACGAGCTCGGCCTGGAGATCATGCTCAACGAGCACCACCAGACAATGACCTGCCTGGACGTGACCGTGCCGCTGTCCGCCGCGGCGCTGATCCAGCGCACCAAGCGCGCCAAGATCTGCATCCTCGGCTCGCCCCTGCCGCACCGCGACAACCCGGTGCGCGTGGCTGAAGAGCTGGCCATGCTGGACTGCATGTCACGCGGGCGCATCATCTCCGGCTTCGTGCGCGGCGTGCCGACCGAGATTCAGCCGGCCAATACCAATCCCGTGCTCACCCGACAGCGCTTCGAAGAGGCGCACGACCTCATCGTCAGGGCCTGGACCACGCCCGAACCGTTCAACTGGGAGGGCCGCTTCTGGCAACACCGTTATGTCAACGTGTGGCCGCGCACCTACCAGCAGCCCCACCCACCGATCTGGATCACGGGATCGACGCCCGACAGCGTGACCTGGACGGCCGAGCGGCAGTACACCTACGCCTGCTTCCTGACGCCCTACGAATGGACCGAGGGCCTGGTCAACGCCTATCGCCAGCGCAGCGCGGAGCTCGGCTTCCCCGAGCCTGGCCCAGACAAGTTTGCCTACCTGGCGCTGTGCTACACCGCCGAGACCGACGAAGAGGCGGCCGACTACGGCAAGAACCTGCTGTGGTACCTGTACCGCGAACGGCACCCGCAGCTCAATGCGCCTCCGGGCTACCTACCACCGCAGGTGCTGGCCAAGCAGATCCTGGGCACGGCCGGCAAGGCCTATCGCGACAGCTTCGAGCAGCTACAGGAGAAGGGCATCGTGCTGGCCGGCAGCCCGGACACGATGATCGAGAAGATCACCTACCTGCACGAGCGCTGCAATATCGGCCACCTGCTGATGATGAACCATGCCGGCTTCATGTCACCGGAGAAGACCCGCCGCAGCATGGAGCTGTTCGCCAAGGAGGTGTATCCCGCGATCAAGCACCTGGGCGCGCAGCCGTCGGGCAAGTCCGAGGCGCTGGCCCTCGCCTGATCCGGCGCGAGGGCATTCGGCAGGCGTACACTAGGGCCAACCGACGAAGGAGGTCGCACCATGGCAGTTGCCGTTGAACCGGATGCTCGGCTGAAGGCGTTCTACGAGCGGGTCGAGAGGCAGTCCTTGCGACCGCTGTGGCTCAACACCTCCGTCAATGCCTCGGAACCAACCGGGGAGGTCCTGCCCTGGCTGTGGCCCTGGAAGCAGATGCGGGCCAACATGTATGAGGCCTGCGAGGTCATGCCCGTGGGCCGTGACGGCGCAGACCGGCGCGTGCTGACCATGCGCAACCCAACCCTGCCGGCCAGTAACCACGGCTCGTCCCGTACGCTGCTGGCGGCCATGCAGCTGGTCAAGCCAGGCGAGCAGGCCCCCAGCCACCGCCACACCATGGCGGCGCTGCGCTACATCATCGAGGGACAGGGCGGCTACACCATCGTCAACGGCCAGCCGCTCACCATGGAGCCCGGTGACTTCGTCCTTACGCCCTCGTGGTGCTGGCATGGCCATGCGCATGAAGGTCCCGAGAACATGGTGTGGATGGACGTGCTGGACGTGCCACTGGTGCGCGGGCTGAACTGGCAGTTCTACGAGGAGTACTCCGAGCCCAAGACGCTGCAGCCGGCAGACAAGCCGCGCGACGACTCGCTGCGACGTTTCGGAACCGGCTCCCTGCTGCCGCACTGGATGGGCCGGCAGGACGCGCCCTACTCGCCGCTGTTCGCCTACAAGTTCCCGGCCACCAAAGAGGCGCTGTACCGGCTCACGGACTATTCCGCCAGCCCGACCGAGGGCTACGCCCTGACCTTCTCCAATCCGTTCACCGGCGGTCCGGTGATGCCCACCATCAGCGCGTCAATGCACCTGCTGACGGCGGGCCTGCACACTCAGGCGAAGCGAAACATGACCAACACGCTGTACCACGTGGCCCAGGGCCGGGGACACAGCGTGTTGAATGGTCAGCGCTTCGACTGGGAGCAGGACGACACCTTCGTCGTGCCCACGTGGTGCTGGCAGGAGCACGCCGCGGACGGCGGCGACGCCATCCTGTTCGCCGCCAGCGACGCTCCCGTGCTTCAGGCGCTGGCCCTGTACCGCGAAGAAACCTACGCCACCGACGGCGGCCACCAGCCTGCGACCTCGACCTTCACTCCGGCGTCGTAGGGGCCGGCCAGCCTCGCGCTCCTAGCGCTTGGTGGCGCACCAGGCGTAATACTCCCAGGCCCGTTCGGCCGGCGGACCGGCAATCTGGTCGCCCACGCGGGCCGACTCCTCGGCAGTGAAGGCCCGCAGCCTGCTGGCGTCCCCGCCGGCGGCGGCCAGCATGCGCAGCTGCAGGTCCGCGCTTTCTTCCAAAAAACAGGCCGCGACAGTGGCCTTGCGCACGTCCGGCTGGGCGACCGCTATGCCGTGACCGCGCATCATCACGGCAGGTGAAGAGCTCAGCGCCTTGGCCAGCGCATCGCCCAGCTCGCGCGTGCGGATCAGGCCAATGCGCTCGTACTCCGGAATCCCCTCGCCGTACATGCCGGCGCTGTTGTGGACCACACGATGCGGCTGGCCAATCTGGGTCAGGCACACGCATGCCGGTGGATGGGCGTGCACCACGCCGTTCACGTCAGGCCGCGCGGCGTACAGCCGCGCATGGATCCAGAACTCGCTGTTGGGCTCCCCATCGCCCGCCAGGCGGTTGCCGTCGGTATCCAGCACCAGCAGACTATTGGCATCGGCGAGCGCGGGGCTGCGCCGCGTCGGGAAGATGAACGTGTTCGTTCCCGGGATTCGGGCGCTCACATGCCCGAAGGCATTGGACAGCCCGAAGCGCTCCACTATCCGATTGGCTGCCGCCACGTCTTCCCGAAGCTGCGTCTCAGTGTTAGCCATGCGCGATTGGTTTCATCCTTTCACTCTTCACTTCCAAACTGCCCGTACGGGATCGAGGAAATACCAGCGCCGCCCATCCTCCTCGACGCGGGTGCGCCCCAAGCGGACCTCAGCGCCCCTGCGTTCGAAGGATGCGATGAAGGTTCGGTGCGCGCGTCCGGCTGTTTCGGCTGCCAGCACCAGGCGCTGGCCCTCGCCGGGCCGGCGAGCCCCCATCTCGAAGATGGTCATGACCGCCTCAGCCCGAGTCCGCTCTACCTCCTGGGCCACCCGGCTCCACAGCAGGTAGCGATCCTGCGTATCGGCCGGCGTCAGCACCATCGACAGCCACTCCTGGCCGGGCACCCAGATGCTTACCCTCTGGGCGTACGAGCCTTCCGCCTGCAGCTTGCGGCGCGCGTCCTCGAAATACCACGCGACCCGACGCAGCGGATCCTTCTTGGGCGGCAGATCCGGCTCGTCGATCTCCCCTCGTCCATCGTTGCCGGCATGCGCCTGTTCGACGTCGCTCTCGTCCAACGATTCGGGGGCCGGCCCCAGCACTCGTCCCTGCTCCAGCCGGAACACCGCCGTCTTGGTCCTGGCCGACACCTTCATGCACTCAGGCTGGCCTGGCGGGAGGCCCGGCAGTACCGTGCCTGGCTCGGGCGTCGGCGACTGCTGGCCGCCGCAGGACTGAGCGTGCGCTTCCTGAAGTGGCTCCGCCAGCGCCGCGTAGCAGTGCGCCAGCGCCTCCAGCAGCTCCCAGCCTGGCAGGTCGCCGGCCGCCCACTGCCGCTCCAGCACCATCACTGTTGCTTCACGCACGAGTGGTCCCATGCGGCTGTCGTTGAGCTGCTGCGGGATCAGCTCGGCAGGCAGCAGCGGCGGCACCGAAAACTCCGCCAGCGCCGGGCCGTCGGGCATGGTCCGCAGCGCCACCCGCGCCTTGCTGGCCGACGCCAGGTCATCGTCCTCCACCCGGTGACGATGGTGCTGAACCAGCCAGCTCAGAACGGCATCGGCGCGGATGCGGTTGTGCCAGGCGTCGCGCCAGGTCGCGAAGTCCCGCCCGCCGCGCGTCTGCTGCTGCAGCGCAAAGGTGCCACCGCGCAACGCCTGCAACGTGCTGTTGAGCCCCTCCCGGAAGGCGGCCGGGTCGGCATAGCTGTCTGCTGTCTGGTGCCACAGCCGGTGGGCGTCCTCGAGCCGCTGGTGCGCCCGCGGGATGGGGCAGTCCGGCTCCAGGAGGGAGGCGCAGCTGCGGCTCACCTCAGAATCCCAGGAAATCCTCGATCAGCACCAGGCTGATGCGCCCCGGAATGTCCTTCTCGATGATCAGCAGCTTGCCGCACTCTCGCTCCGGCGGAAAGCATTCGTAGTTGCGGCAGATGCCGTCCGGCAGGCACGGTGGATGCCGGTCTAGGCGAAACGATTCCTGCACTGCTGCCCGCCGCACGCGAGCAATCGCCTCCTCGAGCGTGTAGACGATCTTGTTCACCCCGGCGACCACGATCACCTTCTTGCCCCCAAAAGCAAAGCCTGCCACGCGATTTCCGCCGGCGTCGACACACACCAGCTCTCCCGTCAGGCTGATGGCGTTGACTCCGCCCAGGAAGACGTCCGCCACGATTGAGTGGCGGCGGGCCTCGCTGCGCAGCTCCGGATCGCTGTGACCGCGGACGCGGGTACGCATGTAGTCGAAGCGCGTTTCGGCGTTCAACGCGTCCTCCAGACCGATCTGGTACATCGTGGTCGAGCTGCCCGCCATCACGCTGGCGCCATCCGGGATCATGTCCAGGATGAGCTTGACGGCCTCCTGGCCCGTCGGGCAGTAGTGCGTGGCGATGTTCCGCCGCGCCAGCACCGGGATGAGCGTGTTCGCCAGCGTACGCTGGTAAGCCGCCACGCTGGGATCAAGCATCACCTAAGCTCCGGCCAGGAAGGATGAAGAGGCGCCAGAAATGGACCCACTCCCCGAGGGAAGTTGCTGCCCAGGATTGTACTCTCAGCTCCTCCCTCCCTGGTAGGCTGGCGTTACGGTGAGGGAGCAACCTACCACGCGATGACCGACATTCTCGAGCGCCTGCGAGCCATCAACCCGGACCATGGCCAGCTCGTCCTCCTCCGAGACGGCGCCATCCAGTGGGCCGTGTTCAACCGTCCCCACGCCCGTAACGCCCTTACCTGGGCGATGTACGAGCAGCTGGTCGAGGTTTGCGAAGAGGTCAACGCCGACAGCTCGATACGCGCCATGGTACTCAGCGGCGCAGGCGGCGCCTTTGCCGCCGGCACTGACATCGCTCAATTCCGAGCGTTCAACGCCCCGCAGGATGCGATCGACTACGAGGCTCGCGGGTCGGCGGTCATGGACGTCCTGGAGTCCGTTCGCGTCCCGGTCATTGCTGCCCTGGCTGGTCCCTGCACCGGCGCCGGCGCCGTCATCGCCGCCTGCTGCGACTTGCGCCTGGCTGCCCCCTCGGTGCGCTACGGGGTCCCAATCGCCCGCACCCTGGGCAACTGCCTGTCCCTGCGCGCCTGCGCCCGCCTGGTTGGGGCCCTTGGATTGGGCCTGGTCAAGGACATGCTCCTCACTGCCCGCCTGCTGGAGGCGCCCGAGCTTCTGCAGCGCGGCTTCATCCGCTCCGTCGTTCCGGCCGACGGCGATCTCTGGCCTGCAGCCTCGATCCTCGCCGCGGAAGTGGCCGCCAACGCCCCGCTCACGCTGCGCGTCAGCAAAGCATCCCTTCGCCTGATCCGCGACCGCCTCGTTCCCGAGGGTCCGGACGACGACCTCATCCTGACCTGCTACCTCTCCCACGACTTCCACGAAGGCGTGGACGCTTTTCTCGCAAAACGCCCTCCCTCGTGGCAGGGGGAATAGGTGGAGGGGCGAGGGTTCAGGGTCGAGGGTTGAGGGGCGAGGGTTCAGGGTCGAGGGTCAGGGTCGAGGGTTCAGGGTCGAGGAAAAGGGTCGAGGGTTCAGGGTCGAGGGTCGAGGGACAGGTCACTCCTAGACCCTCGACCCTGCCATGAAAATCGTTGAATGAGGATGTCAGGCGGCTTTCGGGGTGAGAGCAACGTCGTAACCCAGCTTCTCAAGGCGCGTCACGAGGTGCCGCTGGAGCATCTC
>JAJPGV010000048.1 GCA_021325635.1 Chloroflexota bacterium | reverse complement strand
GAGCTGTCTGCGCCGCTCGGCGTGGAGCGCGTCCATGCTGAGCTCCAGCTTGCTCGCCAATTCCCGGCCGCTGAGGTGGATGTAGCGAAGGGTGCTTTCAACGGTTCGATGGCCGGCGAATGTGGCAATAGCGTGTACGTCCCAGCCCGCGCGCGCTAGGTCGGTAAGCCGCAGATGGCGCGGAGTGTGAGTCGCAAACTGCGCCACACCGGCACGTAAGGCGATGCCTCGCACGACTTTGGACCAGGTCCATGGCGAGATTGGGGCTGCCCTGTTCCGGTCTGAATGCGACCGGAACAGGGGTCCACGCTCGGTGCACATGGTCCGGCGATCACTCAGAAACGCTCCGAACAGTGCTCCGGTAGCCTCCGAATAGGGGACCATGCGATCTCGTCGGCTCTTGCTGGTTTCTGCTCGTACGCGTACCAGGCGGTAGGCGGGATCGATGTCGCCGACCTCAAGTGAGCAGAGTTCCTCCCGCCTGAGCGCCGCATCGTACGCCAGCGCGAACATGAACCGATTGCGGACGGACTCGGCATGAGCGGCTTGAAGAATCAGTTGCCACTGCTCGTCGCTTGGAACGATCGGCAGTTTCTGGTAGCGCGGCACCAAGCCGCGGTCCCGGGGTCCACCAAAGCCACGCCCGGGCGTATACCGTCCACGGCCGACAGGATTGTCCGCCCGGAGCCCTTCCTCGATGAGGTAGTCGTAGTACAGGCGCACGGCTGTGAGCCTCTGTTGCAGCGTGGCGTTCGCTAACCCTCCGCCAGAATCGAGCACCCGCACGTTCTCCCCGCGTTCCCGAGGCTGGCTCAGGAGATGGCGAACGTAAGAGGCGACGTGTTCCCGTCGCGCGGTTGAGGCGTCGACCTGGTTGTCGGCCGCGAACCTGAGAAAATCCTGGAGAGCACGGCCATACGCCTCGACGGTCTTCGGGGCACGGCCCAGGTTGGCTTGAATCGCAAGCCAGGACTGAGCGTGCTCTTCCTGAGCCACTAGCGGGTAGTGGTCCCAGCGCGGAGTGGTAATCATGGGCATGCCCATGACTACCACTCCGGCATCCGATCGGCACGTCTCCACCGGCTCCTAGCATCCTTGCGATCCCAGGCGTTCGCTTGCGGTCGTGCTTGGCATTCCACCTAACATAGAACTGCCGCAGCGCGCGCTTGAGGCCGTCGGTCACCGCCGATTTGATGGCCGTGTCGTGCGCCTCGACCGTTGGATCGGTGGCGAACCCGCAGCCCACATCGGAGCGCGACTCGCAGCCTGCGACCGTTACCCGAACGGTGGCCCAGTACATGCCAGCCGGTTCGCCCTGCTCGCCCGAGAACGGCAGGTCGCGGTAACGAATCTCCCCGACGACCTCGCCGCCCCAGCCGCCGAAACCGAACAGCCGGTTGGCCTGGTCGATGGCGCGGTGGCCCTCGATGTAGGCGACCATGCCGCCATGCGGCCCTTTGCGCCGCGAGACGAGCTTGGGATCGAGCGGCTCGCCCAGCAGTGCCACGACGTCGGCAGGCAGACCTCCAGGCAGCTCCGGGTCCGCCGGGGGCGGGACGGCGGTCAGGCGGCTTGAGCGTGCCATGGCTGCAGCGCCTCCAGGAACAGATCGCGGCCACCCGTCCGGAGGCCCAGCTCGGCCACGTCCTTGACGCCCGGCAGCCGCACCCGGTGTGCGGCGGTACCCAGGAGTGGGCACAGCGCGGCGGCGGCCGCCTCGCCCGCGTCGTCGCCGTCGAGCGCCAGGTACAGGCCGCGAAAGCGGCGCAACGCGGCGATGGCCGGCGGCCGCACGTGCGTGCCGCTCAGGGCCAGTGCCGGCAGGCCCCACTGCCGCAGGGTGAGCCAGTCGAAGACCCCTTCGACCAGCACCGCCCAGGTCGAGCGGCAGGCGTCCTCCCAGCCGACCAGCGGCCGGTGGCCTCGCAGTCCCAGGTAGCGCGGCTCGCTGCCGTCCTCGATCGTCCGGCCCATAAGCCATACCGCTTGTCCTTTGCGCCATTCGGGAATCACCACGCGGCCGGCGAAGGTCTCGTCGCCGCGCCGGGTCAGCAGCCCGCGCCGGGCTGCCGCTCCGAGTGGCAGGCGGCGCCAGGCCAGGTAGTCGCGTAGCCCGCGCCCCGAGCAGTAGCCCAGCTTGCAACGCCGCATCGTCTCCGGCGAGATGCCGCGCCCGTTGAGATAGCCCAGCGCGCCGCCGCTGCGCAGCAGCTGGCCGTGGTAGAAGTCGGCCGCCGCGCTGACACAGGCCCGCTCGTCCGCATCCGGAACTCGCCGGGTGGTCGGCGGGGAGCGGCGCGGAGCGCGCCGTCTGACGACGGTAGTGCCGTCCAGCCGCGCCAGCGCTTCACCGAAGGAGCAGCCCTCCAGCCGCCGGACGAAGGTGATGACGTCGCCGCCGAAGGCGCAGCGAAAGCAGTAGAACGAGCTCGTTTCGGGATAGACGTACAGATTCGGCCGGCCGCCGTCGGGGTGGAACGGGCAGCGGCCGACCAGCAGCCGGCCCTGGCGCCGCAGCGCCACGCCGTAGCGTTCGGCCACGTCGGCCATGGGGTGCGTCCGTTTGAGGCGTTCGAGATCGATGGGTGAATCCATGCAGCCACCTCCTTGTCGTGGAGATCACGCGGCGCGCAGCAGCGCGCCCGGGAGCCGGCGCAGGAAGCGCGACGGCCGGCGATCGGCCAGTTCGCCGGCACTCGTCCGGCGGCGGCAGTAGCTGAGGAACAGCTGCTCGCGGGCTCTGGTCACCGCGACGTAGGCCAGCCGCTGCTCCTCGGCCAGGGCCTTGTCCTGGTCGGGGTCGAGCAGCGCCCGCCCGTGCGGCAGCAGTCCCTCCTCCAGCCCGGCGATGAACACCACCCGCCACTCGCAGCCTTTGGCCTGGTGAATGGTCGAGAGCACCACGGACGGTGAGCCGGACAGCCCTGCGTCACCGGACTGGACTTCTGCCAGCCAGGTGACCAGGTCGTCCACGTCTTCGAGCAGCCGGCGCAGCCGGACAAGGCCGTGAGCGGCGAGCTCGTCGCCGCGGCCGTCGAGCCCCTCGCCATAGCCCGTACCCGCCAGGACCGCGTCCAGCAGCTCGGCGGGCCGGCAGGCGGCCTGGCCGTGCAGGTCGGCGATCACCTGGACCAGGCGCTGTGCGCTCGCGACCGCCCGTGGACCGAGCGGCTGCGCCGCGGCTGGCAGCTCCTCGATCGCCACCGGCTCACTGCGCAGCTGTCCTTCCAGCCGGGCGAGTCCGCGCGGCGGCACGTTGACGATGCGCGTCAGAGCGAGCACGTCGCCGGGATTGAGCGCCAGCCTCACATAGGCCAGCAGGTCCTGCACCTCCTTGCGCGCCAGCAGGTCGGGGCGCTTGCCGCGGACCTCGTAGGCGATACCAGCCCGGCGAAGCCCGAGCGCCAGCTCGTCGACCTGATCGTTGGTGCGGTACAGCACCGCGATCTGCTCGGGCGGCAGGCCGTCTCGCTGGATCAGGCGGCGGACGTGCCCGGCAATGAGGTCCGCTTCGGCCCGCTCGTCGTCGGCGCACAGGACCACCGGCGCGCAGCCTTCTGGGTTGGCGGTCCGGAGCATGCGCCCGCCGGCCACCTCCTGTCCGACCGCGTTGCCGATCGCCACGATGCGCCTGGTGGAGCGAAAGTTCTCGTCCAGCGTCAGGGTTCTGGTCTCGCTGAAGTCGGTTCGTAGCGCGTCGAGCACCCATGGTCCGGCGCCTCGCCAGCTGTAGAGCATTTGCGCCGGGTCGCCGACGACGGTCAGGTTGCGGTGCAGCCCCGCCAGCTGCCGCAGCAGCCGGTACTGCGGATGGGTCACGTCCTGGAACTCGTCGGCCAGCACGTGGCGGTAGGCATCCTGGTACAGCTGCAGCGCGCGCTGGTTCTTTTCCAGCAATCGCAGCGGCAGGGCCAGCATGGCGGTGAAATCCAGCGCCGCCCGGCGCCGCAGGACAGCCTCGTACTCGGCGGTCAGTGCGCCGAGCCCGTCGATGCTGCCCAGCTCGCCCTCCAGCCGCAGCTGGTCGACCGCCCGCACGACGTCGTCCGGCTGGTGCAGCTCCGCCGCCGGCAGCAGCTCGGCCGACAGCCGTTTGATCTCCTCGCGCTGCTCGTGCTCGCCGTAGACCGTGAGGCGATCGGTGGCGTAGCCCAGTTGCTCGGCCCACAGCCGGACCATGCGCAGGCCCAGGCCGTGGAAGGTGAAGACGTCCACCTCGGCGGCCTGGCTCGCCAGCATGCCGGCGAGCCGGTGGCGAAGCTGGCCCGCCGCCGCCCGGGTGAAGGTCAGCGCCAGGATCGTCGAGGGAGAGACGCCGCGCAGCAGCACCAGGCTGGCGATGCGGCCCGCCAGGACGGTGGTCTTGCCCGAGCCCGGACCGGCCAGAATGACCAGCGGGCCATCGGGCGCGGTCACCGCCTGACGCTGCTGTGCTGTCAGCAGCGACAGGTCGAGCACGGCGTCACGGCAGCTTGCCCGTCAGCTGCAGCCAACGCAGGTAGAACGCGGCGTCGCGCAGCTGCCACAGCGTCTCTTCCGGCGTGTCCTCTGGCATAAGGCTGCCCACGAGCGCCAGGTCAGCGGCCGTCCCGGCGTCGTAGCAGTGGAACAGGCCCGGCAGGTCATGACGGCGCAGGCTGACCAGCACCGCGTGCACGGCCGCCTCGGACAGCGCCCGGTGGCGAGTGTGCCCGAAGGCCTGTGCATAGCCGCGGCCCCACAGGCCCACGGTCGCCTGGTCGTATCGACTGAGTTCCATGTTTGTTGCCCCTGGTGCTGTGGTCGTCTGCCTTGCCGGACTGCCCGGGCACACGCCGGTGCCCGGGCCTGATAACCACACGACCGCCAGGGCTTTAGGTCAGCGGCCGCGCCGCCTGGCCGAAGTGCTCGCCCACCAGGCTGCCGGGCTGCCAGCGGCCGCCCAGCCCGAAGGCCGATACGACCTCGTAGGCGCCGGATGGATGGCGGGTCAGCACCGCGCCGCGACCCTTGCGCGGGGCGTAGCGCAGAGGCTGGCTTAGGCCGCGTTCGCGGCAGACCCGCGCCGCGGTCTTGGCCCACTGGCCGAATACCTGGCCGGCCAGCCCCTCGGGCAGACCGTCGACGTCGAGGCCTTCCAGCAGCGCCAGCGCGCCGGCCGTCTCGTGCTTGTAGGCCCGCCGGGCCTGCCACAGCACCTCCTCAACCGTCTCGGCCTTGACCGCCAGCTCGGCCCGCGCGATGCTGTCCAGGAGCGAAGCGATTTCGGCGTTGTCCGGGTTTTCGTCCACAACGGATTCCACGAGCGTGCGAGCTTCCTCGAAGCGGCCTGCCTTGAGCGCTAGACCCGCTCGCGACAGGGCGCTGGAAAGCCGCCCGGCCCTTTCGGACTCGGCGGCTTTCGCTCGTTCCTG
>JAJPGV010000005.1 GCA_021325635.1 Chloroflexota bacterium | reverse complement strand
TCCTCGGGTTCGCACACGCCATTGGCTTCCGACCTGCTTCGCCCTCACCCGCCCACCTATTTTCATCCCTGATGGTGCCCCGCCGGGGCATCGGTACTAATCCGAACTACCAGGGATTCCCAGGCCAGCCACCCGGGCATGTGCTCAGCCAGCAGCCTCCGGCGGGCACGGTGGTCGCTCGAGGCACCATAGTGAACATCGCCGTTCGCGCGTAGGGCATGCCGCGCGCAGGGCCAGCCTGCAAGCGAGCGGCGACGGCCTTGGTGTGCTTAGACCGAAGCGAGCTCGGGAATGCCCTGCTTGGTCTTCACCATGGGCTCGAGGATTCGCTCCATGGCCATCGTATGGCAACAGATCTGCCAGGTTGTGAAGAAGTCACAGCTGCAGTGCCAGTGGTCTTCGTGCAAGCTGACGCGATGGAGCCCGTTATCTCCGTCGAAGTCCACTTCCAGGGTGCGGAACGTGACCCTCCCCGGTTCTTCGGCATACTGCTTCGCCTTGGCAATCTTGTTGACCATGCTCGAGTTCAAATTCGTCCTCCACTGAACTTCTGAGCCGCGGCCGCGGCTGCTAACGCTGAAATTGGTTCATTGCCCGGGGCCCCAAGGATCAAAGGGAGTGCCCCATCGAGGTGGGCCGAAACACTGCGCCGGATGTGGGTCTCGGCGAGTGGTAGAGAGGATGTCGCAGCGTTGTCTCGCGCGCGCTCGCACACCGGGTTAGGCGCTGAGCTGAGATCGGCGAGACCTACCATCCACACTCCATCTGGGAGGCGCTTACGGGCGCAGTATATCACCGCCAAACCTTCGCCACGCGACCAAAATATTCAGTCCTTTTGCGTCCTGATCGACCTATTCCCGAAAGCCTGGCCAGCCGCTACATTGTGGGCTACTGAAGCCGCCAGCGGACGGCCCTGGAGGAGGAGCGGGTCGGCTGCGCGGGGACGGCTTGGGTCCTGTTTTCATGCAGCGGGAGGGATCACACGTGGTTGAGGTTAGCTGCCGCTATTTCCAACGCGGCTTTACCGACAGCGTGACCGAGGACGACAGCATCGCGGTCATTGGCGTGTGCACGCACCCACGCCTGAAACGGGACAACCCGGACTGCGGGAGCTGCATCATCCCGCGGTTGGCGCGCTACGAGCTCTGTCCGGGGATCTCGCAGAAGTTCGACGCGGTGCGCGAGCAGTTCCGCTATCGCTGCACTATCCATCGTGTCAAGGTGGACGACCCGTTTAGCCATTGCCGCAGTCTGCGCAACTGCCCGCTCGACTGCGACGAGCTCGCTTCGTAAGCCCGCGGCGAGCCGGGCCGTACCGGCGGGGCCTACTGGCGGCTGTCGACGGTGGAGTCGGGAGCTGCCGCGACCCAGTCCAAGAACGATGAGATCGTCTGGTCGAGCCAGGTTGTGAGGTCGCCGACCGGCCGCTCACTGGGCGGATCGATCCAGCCGGTTGGTGGCTGGTAGCGCAGCGTCGACTGCACCGGTTCGCGCAGCGAACCTTCGGGCCCGACATAGGTGATCTGGATCTCCGGCGCCGTCGAGGCCATCTGCGCCGCGAGGAGCACCAAGGCATGGCCGTTGGCGCTCAGCTGGCAGCGAGCAGCCGTGCAGGTCCCAACGATGATGTTCATGTGCCGTATGGCGGACTCGTCCGAGGCCACCTTGAACCGTGTCTTGACGACACGGGTGAAGAACTGATCGAAAAAGTCGCGGTTCTGCTCCAGTACGCCGCGAGGTGCGAGGGCGCGCTTGGGCTGGCTCGTCTCTTCCCGGTCAGGCATTGAGGCCTATTTCGTGACGCATCTTGGCGACATTGTATCAGTTAATGTCAATGGTGTCGTGGTAGCGTGATCGTTTTTCCGAGGCTGCACAATCATCCCGCCGCCTTGGTCGCTACAGTCAACTGAATGTCCCACCGAGCTCGCCTCCTGATCTCCTGCCCCGACCGCCCGGGCATCGTAGCCGCGGTCTCGCAATTTCTGTTCGAGCATGGCGCCAACCTGGCGCATTCCGATCAGCACACCACGGACCCGCAGGGGGGTGTGTTCTTCCTGCGGATGGAATTCGACCTGCCGGGCGTGGACGGTGCCTTGCCGGAGCTCGAGCGGGAGTTCGGGATGCTGGCTGGCCGGTTTGATATGGAGTGGCGCTTGGCCTTGGCCCGGCCGCGCAAGCGTCTGGCAGTTTTCGTATCCCGGGAGGAGCACTGCTTGCTCGAATTGCTGTGGCAGTCGCGATCCGGCGACGTCCCGGCCGACGTCGCCCTGGTAGTCAGCAACCACGAGACGTTGCGGCCGGTCGCCGAGGCCTGGGGCATCCCGTACCATCACGTGCCGATCACCAGCGCCGGCAAACGCCAAGCGGAGGCGCGGCAGCAGGCGCTCGTTGAGCATGCCGCGGACGTCATCGTGCTGGCCCGCTACATGCAGATCCTGTCCCCCGAGTTTGTGGGGCAGTGGCCGAGTCGCATCATCAACATCCACCACAGCTTTCTCCCGGCGTTTGCCGGCGCCAATCCCTACGTCCAGGCCCACCAGCGCGGCGTAAAGCTCATCGGCGCGACTGCCCATTATGTCACCGCCGATCTCGATGCCGGGCCGATCATCGAGCAGGGTGTGGAGCGCGTGGACCATCGATCCAGCGTGGAAGACCTGCGCCGCATAGGGCGCTACATCGAGCGTATGGTGCTGGCGCGCGCCGTTGCCTGGCACGTTGACGATCGCATCCTGGTTCACGGCAACAAGACGGTCGTGTTCGCTTGACACTGGGGCGATGAGGGGCGGCGGACCGCCTCGGTGAGGCTAGACGGGAGCCAGCGTGCGCTGCTTCTGAACGATGTCCGGCAGCATGGCCAGGACGCTGTCGACGTCCTGCTCGGTATTCTCCCGCCCCAGCGTCATACGGATGGCGCCGTGTGCCACGGAAGCCGGCAAGCCCATGGCCGTCAGCACGTGTGACGGATCGCTCGAGGCCGAGGTGCACGCCGACCCGGTCGATGCGCCGATGCCATTCAGGTCCAGCGAGAGGAGGATACCCTCGCCCTCGGCGCCCTTGAAGCAGAAGCTGGCGTTGTTGGGCAGGCGCTGCGTTGGGTGTCCGGTGAAGACGACGTCGGGAATGGACGACAGGATGCCGTCCTTGAGCCGGTCCCGGAGGCCGCGAACCCGCGTGATCTCGACCTCGCGGTCCGCATCGCTCAGCTGCAGCGCGCGGGCCAAGCCCACGATCTGGGCCACGTTCTCGGTGCCCGATCTGCGGTTCTTCTCCTGCCCGCCGCCCAGCATCTGCGGCATGAGCCGCGTGCCCTGGCGGACGTACAGCGCTCCCACGCCCTTGGGCGCGTAGAACTTGTGGCCGGAAAGACTCAGGAGATCGACGCCCAGCCGGTCGACGTCGATCTCCAGGCTGCCTCCTGCCTGGACCGCGTCGCTGTGGAAGTAGATCCCACGGTCCTTGACGATGGCGGCGATCTGCTCCAGCGGCTGGATGGTCCCGACCTCGTTGTTGGCCATCATGACGCTGACCAGGATGGTCTCATCGGTGATCGCTCGCTCCAGCTCCGCCAGGTCGACCACACCGTATTCGTCGACCGGCAGGTAGGTGACGCGAAAGCCGCGCTTCTCCAGGTAGCGGCAGGTCTCGAGCACGGCCTCGTGCTCGATGGCCGTGGTGATGATGTGCCGGCCGCGGTCCTGGTTGGCCTCGGCTACGCCCTTGATGGCGCTGTTATCGCTCTCCGTGCCGCAGCCGGTGAAGACAATCTCCCGCGGTTGGGCGTTGAGAATCTGGGCGACCGTCTCGCGGGCGTTATCCAGCGCCCGCCGGCTCTCGCGTCCGAGCGAGTAGATGGTCGAGGCGTTGCCGTAGGACTCGGTGTAGTAGGGCAGCATCGCTTCCACGACGCGCGGATCTACCGGCGTGGTTGCCGCGTGGTCCAGATAGATGAACTTACCAGGCATGGCCGTGCTGCGTTAGCGGGAGCGGTCCTCGCGCTCTGCCATGATCTTTCGCTGCAGCTGCAGCAGGCCGGTCATGAGCGCTTCCGGCGGCGGGGGGCAGCCGGGGATGTAGACGTCCACGGGGACGATGTGGTCCACGCCCTGCACCACGCTGTAGGTCGGGAAGGGACCGCCCGCGCTGGCACAGGCGCCCATGGCAATCACCCACTTCGGCTCGGGCATCTGGTCGTACAGCGTCCTGATGATCGGGGCCATCTTCTTGCACACCGTGCCGGCCACGATCATTGCGTCCGATTGGCGCGGCGAGGAGCGGAAGATGATGCCGAAGCGGTCCAGATCATTGCGCGCCGCCCCGGTGGCCATCATTTCGATGGCGCAGCATGCCAGGCCGAACGTCATCGGCCACAGCGACGAGGCGCGGGCCCAGTTGAACAGCTTCTCGACCGTCGTGGTGATGACCGGCAGCTCGGGCATGTTGCTGATGATGGGCCCGTAATGGTGCTTGACTGGAATGACGTTGGGGGGTGCTGGCGCGATCACCTGCCCGCGATGAGTCTGCTCCACGTCCCCGAGTGTAGCGTAGGGTGCTTCGCTGCCCGCCTGGAGGCGCCTGGGGGCGCACCGATACACTGTCGATATGGCTGATCTGGTTGTCGTCGGCGCAGCCGAGACGAAATTCGGCAAGCTCGACGGCAGTTTCCGTGACCTGGCGGTTGAGGCCGCCGTGGCCGCTTTGGCCGACGCCGGCGTGCCCGCCTCGCAGGTCGACGCCATGTACCTGGGCACGTTCTCGCCCGGCACCTTCGTCCATCAGGAGCATCCCGCCCCGCTGGTGGCGTCCATGCTGGGCCTGTCCCATGTTCCGACGACTCGCACCGAGAACGCCTGCGCCTCCGGCTCGACCGCCTTCCTGCAGGGCTTGATGGCCGTCGCGTCGGGCATGTGCGACACGGTCCTGGTCATCGGGGCCGAGAAGATGACCTCGACGCCGATCGAGGAGACCACGCAGATCCTGGCCGAAGCCGCCGACTGGGAGAGCGAAGCCCTGGCCGGCGCGACCTTTCCGTCCCTGTTCGCGCTCATGGCCCGCCGCCACATGCACCAGTTCGGCACGACGCGCGACCACCTCAGCGCCGTGGCCATCAAGAATCACCACAACGCCTGTCGCAATCCTTACGCCCAGTTCCATCGCGAGATTACTGCCGGCGACATTGCCGCAGCGGCCATGATTGCCGATCCGCTGACCCTGTACGACTGCTCGCCCGTCACCGATGGCGCCGCCGCGGTGGTGATAACCAGCGGCGAGCGGGCGGTGGACCTGGGCGGTGACGCCGTGCGCGTGCTTGGCTTTGGCCAGGCGTCGGATTCCCTATCGCTGTTCCGGCGCGAGGACATGACGTCACTGACGGCGGCGCGCAAGGCCGCCGGACGCGCCTACGCCATGGCCGGATTGAACCCTTCCGACGTGAGCTTTGCCGAGGTGCACGATTGCTTCACCATCGCCGAGGTCATTGCCACCGAAGACCTCGGCTTCTTTCCGCACGGTGAGGGCGGCCCGGCCGCATTCGCCGGCGAGACAGCACTCGACGGGCGCATTCCGGTGAACCCCAGCGGCGGCTTGAAGGGAAAGGGCCACCCGGTTGGGGCGACGGGTGTCAGTCAGGTAGTCGAATCGGTGTTTCAGATCCGAGGGACTGCCGGCGAACGGCAGGTGGCCAACGCTCGTGTCGGTCTGACTCACAACGTCGGCGGCTCCGGCGCCACCTGCGTCGTGACGCTGCTGGGCAAGTGAGCGGCGCCGGCTCGCAGCTGGTCGGGTATCGCAGCCTGGCCGGAGAAGTGACAATCCCTGTGCCCGGCTCGACGCTGCAGAATGTGCCGTCGGGCTCTGAACCGCTGACCTTCTCCGGTTGGGGACAGGTGCTGACCTACACCGTGGTCTATGTGCCTACGACACGGTTCAAGGACCGCACGCCCTACGTCCTGGCCGTCATCCGACTGGAAGAGGGCGCCAGCCTGATGGGTATCGTCGATGATGGGACCGTGGCTAACCTGAAGGTCGATGCCGAGGTCTGCTTCCACCACAGCGACGGCTACGGCCATCACTTCACTATCGCCCGCTGATCGCTGTGCGCGGCGGCCTGATTGGCCTCGGGCAGCCACCCGTCTAACGGCGCGGTAGATCCAAGCTCAGCGGCCGACGGCGACCGAGCCCAGTGTGAGCTGGCCGCCGCCGCTCTGGCCGGTCAGGGCGAGATCCTGCTGGCCGGGCAGGTAGACGCTCATGATCAAGTTGTAGACGCCGGGCGGCGCGGCGACGTAGTGCTCGTCTTTCACCAATCCCTGTCGCGGGAAGCGGCTGAATGGCAGGCCCGCGTTCAAGGGCTCTCCGTCCTGCTGGCCCCGCACCTGCCCGCTGCCATCCCATAGCTTGAGTGAGATGTGGAAGTCCTGGGTCGGCAATGGCGCCGTCTGCCAGTACAGCGTGACGTGCGCCACTGCGCCCGGCTCGACCGTGTATCCGGCGAGCGCCGGTCCGCCGGCGAACTGCGCGTTGGTCGCATGAGCGGCAGCGGGCAGCGCATCCACCGTGGGATGGACGTCGAAATCGATGAAGTGGATGCCGGTGATGTATTTCTCGTCGGCCACGGTGTAGCGCGCGCGCAGCCAGGCGCCGACGCGATCCTGGGGATCGACGAATACGTCGTGCGCCTCCACCAGCCAGACGTGATCGTGTGCCGCCAGCGGACTCAGCAGCGGGTCGAGACTGCTCTGCGGGTCCACGTCCAGTGGGATGACTTGGCCCGCGCCGTGGAAGTAGTACTGGAACGGGTACTGGATGTAGTTGGCCACCAGCACGATGGCGTCGTCTGCCGTGGAGCGGTTCCCCACGTAGCTGGCTGCCAGCCGGTAATCCTCCTTGGCATAGGCTGGGATCGTGTTGCCGCGTCCGATGGCCCAGATCGAGCCTGCCGAGACCAGCCCCAGCAGCGTGAGAGCCGCTGTCCGTGGCAGCGCCGCGAGGCCGGCGGCGGTCAGCAGCAGGAACGCCGGCACCACCACGATGAAGTAGCGCGGAGAGAACAGCGGCTCCTTGAAGGACAGCAGGTACACGCCGGCGATGGGCACGATCAGCCAGTAGACGGGGAGCCGGGCAGCTGGAACCGGGCTGTGCGATCGGCCGCCGGTCGCGAACAGCAGGCGTGCCGTGCCGGCAGCCGCGAGGATCGCCAGGATCAGCTCGAACCAGCCGTCCACCGAGCTCGGCAGATGATTCTGGCTGGCGAAGTTGTCGCCGAGCACGCGCAGCATGTCGAGTACCCCAATGAACCCCCGCCAGGTCGAGGTCTCGCCGGCGTAGGCAGTCACCGAGATGAACCAGGGCGCGAACAGCGCCGCCACCAGCGCCGCTGCCCCCAGCCCGGCGAGCCACGGTCTGCGGTCCTTGGCTCGCATGAGGCCCAGCAGCAGGAACAACCCTTCGGCGCCGACCACGAACGCGGCGTACAGGTGGGTGTACACCGCCAGCAGGCTGGCCAGGGCGAAGGTTAGCCACCAGCGACGGGACGGCGTGCCCAGGAAGCGTGCCAGTCCGTACGCCGCCAGCACGGTCCACAGCAGCGCCCAGCTGTACATCCGCGCTTCCTGAGCGAGCCAGACGAGGTATGGGCTGACGCTGCCCAGGGCCGCCGCGAGGAGGCCTAGCCGCCAGCTCCCCCGCCCAAACGCCATGCGCCTGCCGAGGCCGTACAGCAGGGGCACGGCAGCCACCGAGGGCAGCAGCGAGATGTAGCGGATCGCATACTCGCCGTTGCCGGCCAAGCCTCGCCACAGGTGCAGGAGCACGAAGTAGAAGGGAGGGTTTGGCTCCTTGGTGAAGCTCTGCTGCAGGATGTACCACAGCGGGCCGGCGCTCAGCGCGGCGCTGAAGCCCTCATCCAGCCAGAAGCTGAGCCGGTCCAGCCACCATGCTCGCAGAACAAACGCCAGGAGACACACGCCGGCCAGTTTGATCGGCAGATTGAGGCCGTCCGTGCGGGCGGTCGCGCGGGGGAGGCCGCGAGCGGGCGTAATACGCTAGTCTAACCCTCGGGCTCGACCTGCGGGTCCGGCGGGGAGCCCAGCCTCTTTCGAGTATGAGCAGATAGAGTTCGGCATCAGCATCAAGGCGCGCGCGACCCTGGGGCCGTTCCTGCCCCTGCTGATCCTGCCTCCACTGGCGGCTTTCGCCATGTGGCCGCTGGCCCAGGCGCCCATCTTTGCCTCAGCCGACAGCCTCATCCACCTGTATCGTTTCGTGGAGCTGGATCGCGCCATTCGTGGCGGCGCTCTCTATCCGCGGCTGATGCCCGATCTGCTGGCCGGCTACGGCTACCCCATGTTCGTCTTTCATCCGCCGCTGGCCTATTTCGTGAGCGAGGCCGCCCACCTGGCGGGGTTGGGCTACGTCGATGCCTTCAAGTTCACCATCGCCCTGGGCATGCTGCTGTCCACCCTCGGCATGTACATGCTCGGTCGCCAGCTGTGGGGTGCGTGGGGTGGTTTCCTGTCGGCGCTGGCGTACCTGTACGTGCCCTACCGCCTCGTCAACACCTATCTCGACGGCGAGGTCCCGGCTACCTTTGCCTGGGCCTGGCTGCCCTGGCTGCTGTTGTTCGCGTTTCGCTACTTCAAGCACGGCCGAGTCCGTGACGGCGTCCTGGCAGGCTGCTGTTACGCGGGGGTGCTGTACACCCACGTCGTCACGGCCTGGCTCGATACCCTGTTCCTTGGGCTGCTGGTTGCCGGCCTGCTCGCCGTGCGCACACCCGGCCTGGCCCGATCGCTGCGCCTGGCAGGATTCCTGGGGCTCGGCTTTGGCCTGGCTGCTCCCGCCTGGCTGCCGGCACTGGCTGAGCAGTATGCCGGCCAGCTGGACCGTGCCCGGACGGCCAGCTACGACTTCCACACCAACCTGCTGCCGTTGGCGCGCACGCTATCGACCGACCTCGTCCACAACTACGCCGGCTACGTGGGAGTGAACGGTCCGGCGCAGCTCGGACTGGTGCAAACGGCCGTGGCCGGAGCGGGGCTTCTGGCCGTGCTGGCAGCCGTCTGGTGGCGCCGGAAAGCAGGCCGTCAAGAAGTCCTGCCGCTGGGCCCGGTGGTTGCGTTCGCCGCGCTCGCGGCCTGCTTCTTCGTGCTCATGCTCGTCCCCGCCGCGGCCTTCTGGGATCACTTCCCCTTCGGCAGCAACCTGCAGTTCCCAGACCGCCTGCTCGCGCAAATCGCCTGCGCCCTGGCTGTGCTGACCGGCGGTCTCAGCCTGGCTCTCCTTCAGGCGCCGCTGCCGCTCCGCCTGCCTTTGCTGGCGCTGCTGGCCGCGGGCATCGTGTACAGCACAGTCGGCCGGCTGCAGCCAAGCTTCGTGTACCTGCCTCCGGACGTCGCTGCTCGCGAGGCCGTGCAATACGAGCAGCTGTCCCGCGCGGTCGGCATGACCGCTCGGGCAGAGTTCACCCCTGCCGCCGTTGGCCTCCCCCCGCTCAGCTCACCGCTGGTAGACGCCTATCTGCGGGGTGAAGAGCCGTCGAAGCTCGTTTCCGCCTGGCTCCCGGCTGGGGTGGAGGCGGAGGTCATGCACCAGGACGCCATCCACGTGCAGCTGCGGGTGCAGGCCGCCTCACCATCGGCGCTGACCTTTCCCATCGCGCTGTTCCCCGGCTGGCGGGCGCAGGTCAACGGCGTGCCCGCTCCCGTGTCGGCCAGCTCGGCCGGCCTGATCCAGGTAGCCGTGCCTGCCGGCGCCTCCACGGTGAGCGTGTGGTTCGGACTGACTCCGGATCGTCTGCTGGCCGATGCCCTGGCGCTGCTGAGCCTCCTGGCCCTCGCCGGCCTTGCCGCGGCATCCGCTGTACGCGGGCGCACAGTCGCCGCCGCAACGGCCGGCATCGCGCTGAGCGGTGGGCTGATTTCGGGCACGTCCGCGGCGGCCGGCGGCGTTGCCCTCCTCTGCCTGGCCTTGGCGCTCACGCCGGGGCGCATAGACACGTCCTCCGGCCCGTCGCGGCCGGAGGACGTCGCCTACGCGGGCGGGCTGCGTGTGCTGGGGAGTGATACCCGGCTGTCCCCTTCGAGCCTGCACGTCGACGTTCGTCTGGCCATTCCTGCCTCGCTGCCGGATGGTCTCAGCGCCGAGGCGCGGCTCCTGAGCCAGGACGCTGTCTGGGGCAGCGCGTCCGAGCCCCTGGCCGCGGCGCGCGCGGGCGTCGAGACACTGCCGTTCGATCTTTCGTTGGCGTCCGGCACGCCCTCGGGCAGCTATGAGCTCGATTTCACGGTCCGACAGGCCGACGGCACCGAGCTGCCGCACGACCCGGCGCGTCTGACCTACGAGCTGCCCATCGTCGGCGCAGTGACCCTCGGTCCGGTGACCCTGCCCGCTCAGCTTGCTCCGGCCGCGGGCGGACAGCTACCTGCCACGTCCGCCTTTGGGCCGCTTCACCTCGACGGCTGGCTGCCGCCTGCCCGGGCCGAACAGGGTGGCTACGTGCCATTCAACCTGTGGTGGACCGCGGCGGAGCGGCCGCCAGCCGATTGGAGCATCTCGCTGCGGGTGCTCGACCAGAGCGGAACGCAGTGGGCCAGTCACGACGATCAGCCCCGGCAGGGCTATAACCCGACGTCGCTGTGGTCGCCCGGCGCCGTCCAGCGCGACGTCCAGATGATCCTGCTGCCGGCCGGCATTCCGCCGGGCCGGTACGAGCTTCGGGCCGGCTGGTACAACCCGCGCGGGGGTGGAGCGGTGGGCCCGCAGGGCGTCCTGATTGGCACCTTCGACGTCCAGCCGGCCGCCAGGCCCGATCCCGCCAAGCTGAACGTCCCGCACGCGCTGGCCTTCAGCTTCCCGCAGGGTCTCGATCTGCTCGGCTACGACCTTCCCACCACTAGCGTGGCCGCCGGTGAGCCCCTTCCTCTGCGGCTGTTCTGGCAGGTCGCGGCGGTGCCGAGTGCGGACTATTCCCTGAGGGTCAGACTGGCCGACAGGAGCCAGGTCCTCCCGCTCCCTGGTACCAGTCGCTGGATCGCCGGCGAGTTGGTGGAGACGCGCTTGGAGGTGCGGACAGATGCAGGCTGGTCCGGGACCGGTCAGCTCGAGCTCAGCCTGGTGGCGGGCCAGACTGCTGCCGATAGCCCCGCCGTGCGGCTGCCGCCACCGGTCAGCGTGTCCGCCGTGGCCCGTTTGACGGAGCTGCCGCCCGGTCTCGACCACGCCGCTCAGGACACGCTGGCCGGCGCGGCGCAGCTGGCGGGCTACTCCGTCCGATCGGGCGGTTCCCGGTCCAAGATGGAGGTCACCCTGTACTGGCGCAAGCTCGCTCCGCTGGCACCGGACCTGCACGTATTCGTCCATTTGCTCGACGGTCAGGGCCGGGTGGTCGCCCAGCATGATGGAGTGCCTGCCGGCGGCAAGCGCCCCACCTCCAGCTGGACCGATGCGGAGTACGTGGCGGACCGGCACATACTCGACCTGCCCGCGGATGCGAGCGGCTCACGTCAGCTGGAGGTGGGCCTGTACGACCCGGTCACGGGACGGCGCCTGGGCGACCGCCTCCTGCTGGGTCCTGTCAGCTTCCCAGTCACCTCATAGGGCCACACGGCGCGCCAGCCGCCTGGCGCACGATTTACAATGTGGCCAGATTGGTAGGCCAGGCGGCGCTTCGGCCGCGTTCTCTCGCCGTACCGGCCTCCGATCACCCTGCTCGCGCGCGACGCACCGCTGTGTGGCTCCCGCTCGTAGCGCTGCTGCTGCTGGTCTCTGCCTTCCTCCGGCTCTACCGCCTGGACGCCCTGCCGCCGGGCATGTTCATCGACGTGGCCACCAACGGTCTCGACATCCGTGACGTCCTCACCGGCCACGTGCATCCGGTGTTTTTTCCTCGAAACTATGGCCGCGAGGCGCTGTTCATCTACTTCCAGGCGCTGCTGGTGGCCGGTGCCGGAAGCCAGCCCATCGTCTTCGCCTTTGCCGCGGTGGCCATGGGCATGCTCACCATCGCCCTGTCCTACCGGCTGTTCGCGGCACTGTTCGGGCCGCGTCTGGCGCTGCTCGCCGCTTTCCTGCTGTCGGTCTCATTCTGGTACGTGGACCTGAGCCGGTTCGGCCTGAGGACCACGTCGCTGCCTCCGCTCCTGGTCGCCACCCTGTACCTGCTATGGCGCACGCTGCGCACCGGCCACCGGCGATACGCCGTCTACGCAGGCATCGCGCTGGGCCTGTCGCTGTACACCTATATCGCCTCGCGCCTGCTGCCGCTGCTCGTAGTGCTGATCTGCCTGGCCGAATGGCGCAGCGCTCGGAACCGCTGGCGTGAGCTGGCGCTCATGGTGCTGGTCTCGCTGGCGGTCTTCGCGCCCGAGGGCGTGTACTTCGTGCAGCATCGGGACGAGCTGCTGCTGCGCGGCTCGCAGGTGTCGGTCTTCAACCCCAACCCCGAGGTCGAAGGCTCTAAGGACACCCCACTCGAAAGCATCCTCAACACTGCCGGCATGTTCTTCGTCCGGGGTGATGAGAACGTTCGCCACAACGTGCCGCACCGCCCGGTCTTCGGGCCGCTGCTCGGTGCGCTGTTCAGCGCCGGCGTGCTGCTGACGCTGTGGCTGGCCGCCCGCCGCCCGCGCTTTCGCTGGCCGCTGCTGTGGCTGGCCGTGATGTCGCTGCCCAGCGCCCTCTCCCACGAGAGTCCCAACTCCTTCCGCATCCTCTCGGCCGCGCCGGCCGCGTTCTTCTTCCCCGGCTTGTCTCTGTCGCGCATCGTGGCGCTGGTTCCGTGGAAGCGGCTGGCCTGGCTGCTGGCCGCGGCCGTGATTGCCGGCAGCGCGGTGATGACCGCCGCGCTGTACTTCGGCTCCTGGGGCCGCTCGGGCGCGACCTACTGGGCGTACGACGGCAACCTGACCAAGATCGCGGCCTTCGTCGACGCCAGCACCTCTGCCGGCGGCGCCTATTTTGCCCTGGACCATCGATCGACGGTCGAGTTCCTGTCCCCCCTCAGCCACACCGATCGCTGGTATCGCGAGGAGAGCGCGGCGATACCCGTCCCATCGCTGGTCAACGGCGATCTGACCTATGTTTCCGGTCCCAAGGCCGCCCTGGCCAACCTCGCGCCCGCCCTGCTGCCCGGCACGCAGGCCATGGCCCACAGCAACGCCCCGGATGGCGTGCCGGATTTCCTGGCTTATCGCTGGCCAGCGGCTGCCCAGGCCGCCTTTCTCGCCCTCCGGACGCTGGCCAGTGGAGATATGTCGCCCGATTTTCGCCTCGTCGGCTATGAGCTGACGTCGAACGCCGGCAAGCCGGCGCTGGACCTCTTCTGGCAGCCGCTCCAGGCCGCCGGCCCGTACGACCTGTACGTGCACCTGCTGGACGCTTCCGGCCGCCAGGTGGCCCAGTCGGATAGCCTGGCCTGGCCGATCGACGAAGGCCCGGATCGCGAAGACCTGCTGCTGACCCAGCACACGCTGGCGGTGGCTCCCGGCCGCTATGTGGCCGAGGTCGGCGCGGTGCACCGCCTGGTGAAGGATCGCGGCCAGCTGGTCGGGGGACCGATCGGCACGCCCATCCGCATCGACCTCACGATCCCCGCATGAGCCTCCTTCAGGCCGAGCCCATCGCCTGGCCGATGCCGGGAAAGGCGCGGCGCGATTGGCTCGAGATCGGCGCCGTCGTGGCCGTGGTGCTGCTGGCTGCCCTGTTGCGTTTCTGGCGCCTGGGAGAGCTGCCGCGCGGCATCGATCTCGACGAAGCCCGCAACGGCCTCGAGGCGCTCGGCGTCCTGAACGGCAGGCACCCGCTGTTCTTCACCACCTTCGATCCCCGCGAGCCGGCATTCATCTACAGCCTGTCGCTGGCGGTGGCTGCGCTCGGTCCCACCATGCTGGCCATGCGCCTTACCGCGGCGGTGTGGGGCCTGCTGGGGGTGGCTCTCACCTATCCGCTCGCGAGGCAGTGGTTCGGCCGGAACGTGGCGCTGCTGGCTACCGCGGGTATGGCCGTGTCGCTGTGGACGCTGGCCATGACGCGCTGGGCGGAGCGCGATCTGACGCTCCTGCCGCCGCTGCTGCTGTTCCTGCTCTTCTTCTGGCGCGGTTTCGAGCGGCGATCGGTGGGGAGCTTTGCCCTGGCTGGGATGTTTGCGTCGCTGTGCGCCTACGCCTATGTGGCGGCGCGCATCCTGCCGCTGCTCATCCTGGCCATCCTGGCCGCGCAGTGGCTGCTCGACCGCGAATCGGTATCCGCCAATCGCCGAGGCTTGCTGGCCGGGCTGCTGGCCGGGGCCGCGACTATCGCGCCGCTGGCTGCGTACTTCGCGGGCAACCCCAGCGCCTTTTTCGGACGCATCGGGCAGATCAGCAGCCTGGGGCAGCCGCTGCCGGGCGTGACGGCGGAATCGCTGCCGCAAACCATGCTGAACACGCTGGGCATGTTCTTCGTCCACGGCGACGTGAACTGGCGCGACGGCATCGCCGGCCGGCCCGTGTTCAGCTGGTGGGTGGCCATTCCGTTCTGCATGGGGCTCAGCTGGGCGCTGGTGCGCATCCTCCGCTCGGCCAAGGACGTGCGCGCCGAGCTGGGCGAGGTGGTCAGCCAGGAGGGTGCCGCGCTGCGTCTGTATCCTTGTGTCTGGCTGCTGCTGTGGCAGGGGACGCTGCTCGTGCCGGCGTTCCTGGCCCGCCCCAGTCCGCAATACGACCGCACCATCGGCACGGCGCCATCCAGCTGCATCCTCCTGGCGCTTGGCCTCGCTGTTAGCGCCGCGTGGCTGGCGCGTGCCCGACCCTGGATGGGCACGGCCGCCTGGCTTGGCAGCGTGGGCGTGATGGCTCTGCTGACGGTGGATACCTGGCAGGCGTACTTCGGCAGCTGGGCGCACGCGGACCCGCCGCTGCGGGTGTTCGAGTACGGCCAGACGTTCGACGCCGATGCGCTCAACCGCCTGCAGCCGCCGCCCGATCACACCTACCTGTTCCTGGGCTACGACTCCGGCAGCGCGGTGCGCTACCTGGCGCCACGCTATGCCGGCTCGGTATGGCTCGAAGACTTCAGTCAGCTCCTGCCGGTCCCCCGCTCCGGTTCGGCAACCTACGTGTTCGCCTCGCCTTCACTGGGTGGGACGATCGATTCCGCGACGGTTCGCAGGTACGTGCCCGACGCGAAGGTGCTGGCCCAGGACGTCTTCGCCGCCGGCGGCCAGGCCGCGGCTATCTTCGAAGCCAGTGAGGACCAGCTGCAGGCGCTGCGCGGAGCGGCCCGCATCGTCAATGCGCCATTCGGCGATCGGCTGATGCTGCACTCAATCGACCTGGCCGACCGGGAGCTCGCGGTCCAGCCCGGCGCTGCCGTGCGGCTGACCCTGGACTGGACGGTGCTGGCGCCGATCCAGGACAACATCGGCCCCTTCGTCCACGTGCTCGACGCGGCGGGCAGGACGGTGGCGCAGGACGATCGGCAGGGCATGGCCACGGGTGGCTGGCAGCCGGGCCAGGAGCTGCTGTCGCTGCTGACGTTCCGGCTCCCGGAGGATGCTTCGGCGGGCGCCTATCGGGTGATGGCCGGCGTCGCGCGCCGCAGCGACAGCCAGCCCAGCCAGTCGCTGGCCGAGCTGGGGGCGCAGGTTCCGGTCTTGCTGCTCGACGTCACACCGTGACGCTGCGACGCGATCGATCCTGGCCGCTGCTGGCGGCGCTGGCGCTGCTGCTGCTGGCCGCCTTCCTGCGCCTCTACCAGCTCGACATCCTGCCGCCTGGCATGTACTCGGACGTCGCCACCAACGGGCTCGACGTGCGTGACGTCCTGGCTGGCCACCTTCGCATCTTCTTCCCGGCCAACAACGGCCGGGAAGCGCTGTTCATCTACCTGCAGGCGCTGTTGGTGGCGGGCGCAGGCATCCACCCCTACGTGTTCAGCTTCGCCGCCGTGGTCATGGGCATGCTCAGTGTCGCGCTCGGCGTCCGCTTCTTCAGCGAGCTGTTCGGCGCCTGGCCGGGACTGGCCGCCGCGGCACTGCTGGCCACGTCGTTCTGGTCGCTGGTCCTGAGCCGGCTCGGTCTCCGGGCCGTGTCCGTGCCCGCTTTCGTGCTGGCCTCGCTGTACCTGTTGTGGCGCCTGCTGCGAACCGGCCGCGCACGGTACGCTTGGCTGGGCGGTATCGTCCTGGGTGCGGCGTTGTACACGTACATCAGCGCTCGGCTGCTGCCTCCGCTGGCCGTGCTGCTGTGTTTGGCCGATCCCCGGCTGGCCGTCAAGCGTTGGCGTTCGCTGCTTGGGCTGGGCCTCGTCGCCGCGCTGGTGTTCCTGCCGGAGGGGCTGTACTTCCTGCAGCACCAGAACGCCTTCCTGCACCGTGCCCAGGAGGTGTCGGTATTCAATCCCGATCCGGAGATTCGCGGGTCCTTCGATCGTCCCTGGCAGAGCGTGCTCGAGACGGCCCGCATGTTCTTCCTCCATGGCGACGAGCAGAGCCTGCAGAACGTCCCCGGCCGCCCAGCGCTCGATCCGGTGCTCGCGCCGCTGTTCGTCCTGGGTCTTGCCGGCAGCCTATGGCTGGCCCGGCGAGACGGCCGCTATCGCTGGCTGCTGCTGTGGCTGGTCGTGTTTTCGCTGCCCAGCGCGCTGTCGCACGAGAGCCCGGACTTCCTGCGGTCGTATGGCGTGGCTCCGGCCGTCTTTGGCCTTACCGCGCTGGGCCTGACCTGGATCGTGCGCGCCCTGCTGCGCCTGCCGTCGCGGCTCGGGCGCGCCCCGGCTGCCGGCGCGGCGGCCCTGGGGCTCATCGTTGTCGGCTGGTCTACCGCCGCGACCATTCGTCTGTACTTCGGCCCCTGGGCGCGAGATCCGCGGACCTACGACGCCTACATGGCCGGCTCCGTGCGCCTGGCGGACTTCGTCGACCACCGCCCCGAGCAGCGGTTGTTCTTCGCCTATCACGTTCGCTGGCCCGTGGAGCTGCTAGCTCCGCGCACCGAGCGCGGCCAGTGGTACGCCGACGACGTGAACGCCCTGGCCCTGCCGGCGCGACCCGAGGCTGATGCGCTCTACGTCGCTTCCACGTCGTCGGTCTGGAGCCGGCTCGAGCCTCAGCGCCTGCCCGGCCTGCAGGTGGTCTGGCGGCCCGCCGAGGTCAAGAGCTCGACCGATTTCCTGGCCTTCACCTGGCCTGCTCGCGATCAGGCGGCTTTTCTGGCTCGGCAGAAACCGGCCGTCGCCGACATGTCGCCCGACCTTCAGCTCGTGAGCTACAGCGTGGATGCACGGCCAGGGGGATCAGTCGTCAACCTAGTGTGGCGACCGCTGAGGCTGGCCGGCCCGTACGACCTGTTCCTGCACCTGCTCGACGGCGCCGGTAAGCAGGTTGCCCAGTCGGACCTGATCGCCCGCGCCGTGGACGACGGCGACTCGTCCGACTACCTGCTCTTGACGCAGCACGAGCTCGACGCGCCCCCCGGCCAGTACACCGCTGAGGTCGGCGCGGTGCATCGTTCCGCCGACCAACCGGAGCGGCTGGCGGGGGGAACCATAGGCCAAGTGGCTCACCTGCCCGTCGTCATTGGCGGCTGATCTGCGCAGGGCGCACGACTTAGACGCGTCTGCTGTAACAGCCGCCTCGAAATAGATCGATTGCACGGTGCAGGTGCGGTGCTGCCTGACTAGCGTGGAGCTATGGCTCCCATGCATCTCAACAAACAGCATCTCGTTCGCTGGGCTCGAACAAGCGCCGAATGGACAATCGGCGTCGTAACGAGCCGTTCAGTCGTGGTCGTGGCAACGACGTGCGCGATCTTGTACGGCGGCTGGCTGGCGGGCAGCGTCGTCCTCAGCGGCGGGCCGAAAGCGCCGGACGTCGAGGCCAGCTCGAGCGCCCAAGTTCAAGCCGCTCCAGCACCTGCCGTCGCTGCGCATCTCGAAATCCGAACAGACGCCCCTGTCCAGCTGTGGGCAGTCGATGCCAGCGGCAGGGGGGTCGGATTGAATCCCTCGACCGGGTTGGTGCGGCTGGGCATCGACGGCGCCATCTACTCCGGCAAAGAGGTCATCCCACAGCTGATCTCGATTCCCGATGCCGCGGGCGTGTATCACCTGCAGGTCAGGGCCACGCAGGCCGGGCAGCTGCAGATAGCGTTCGATCTCAGCGGGCCCAATGGCGCTGCACCGGCGTCCAAGGTCGAGCAGATGGCGCTTTCCGCTGGCAGCTCGACCGAGATCGTGCTCACGGCGGGCAGCGATGGCTCGGGGCAGCCCACCCTGCAGGTCGACCTGCCCGCGCCGTCCCCGTCGCCGGTGCCAGCCGTACAGCCGGCGATCCAGCCGCCGCTGCTGCCCGCGATCGCTCCTCGAGTAGCCGTGCGAGCGCCGGCGCTCGCACGGCCGGCATCCACCGCTCGGGTGGCGGCTCGCTCGACCGCGCCGCGGGCTGCCAATGCGGCTGCTTCGCCGGTCCCGTCCGCCTCGGCCTCGCCCACCGCTTCTGCTCAGCTGGCCACTTCGCCTTCGCCGGCCGCCTCTCCGACAGCGGGCGCACAGCCCGCGAGCGCTCAGCCGAGCCCCGCGAGCCCGGGCAGCGGTTCGCCAGCGCCGTCCAGCTCCGCGGCGCCGAGCGCGGCGCCGTCGAGCTCCGCCGGACCGAGCACGGCGCCGTCGAGCTCCGCCGGACCGAGCACGGCGCCGTCGAGCTCCGCCGGACCGAGCACGGCGCCGTCGAGCTCCGCCGCGCCTAGCCCGGCCGGATCCGCGCAGCCCTCCGGCGCATCCTCGCCGCCCTCCGGCGCATCCTCGCCGCCGTCCTCGTCGGCCTCGCCATCTTCGTCGCCCGCGCCGTCTTCGAGTCAGCCCGCGCCGAGCTCGGGCCAGGGCGCGCCGGCCGGCAGCTCTAACGGCAGCGGGCCTTCCGTCCAGGCGGGACCGGTGCAGGCGTCGGTTGGCGCCGGCCCGTCCACCGGGGTTGGGCTGAAAGTGGGGCTCTAGCGCTGCGCCCACCGGCCTAAACCGGCGCTGGCCGCTTGCGGGCGCCGAGCACGATTGGGTGGGTCGCTAGAATTCGACCCGAGTTCGTGCGTCGCGCCCATTCCGCGCCCCTGAGGCTGTTAGGCCCGCTGCTGGGCCTGCTCCTCCTCACCTTTGGGCTTCGGGTCGCCGGCTTGGAGACGCAGTCCATCTGGGTGGACGAAGGCTTCAGCATCGACTTCTCCACCCGCACCGCCAGCGACATGACCGCTATGTGGAAGGCCCGCGGCGGGTCGAGCGAGATCACCGATCCGTCGAGCATCCGAGCGGCGAACGACCCCCTGGCCATCGCCGTCGACATCCATCCCCCGCTCTATTACCTGACCCTGCACGAGTGGATGCCGCTGGCCGGCAAGGGAGAGTACGCCGTGCGCTTTCCGTCGGTCATCGTCGGAACACTGCTGGCGCTCGTCCTGTTCAAGATCGGGCAGCAGCTCGGCAGTCCGTCCAGCGGCTTGGCCGCGGGCGGACTCGGCGCCGTAACGCCGTTCTACGTGGCCTATTCGCAAGAGGCTCGGATGTACGCGCCGGTGGCTCTGTTCAGCGCCCTGTCGCTGTACTTCTGCTTCGTCATCCTGAGGCGCCGCGGACCTGTCACTGGCCGCTGGCCCGCGCTGTGGCCGTGGACGGGGCTGGTCCTCACCAGCTCGCTGGCCCTCTACACGCACTACTCGGCCGTGCTGGTGATCGCCGCCGAGAACCTCATCGTCGCGGGCGTCCTGGGCCTGCGTCTGAGGCGCTCGTGGGGTAGGGTCAAGATCCCCGAATCCCCGGATGCGCGACTCCTGCTGTGCTGGGCCGGCTCGCAGGCTATCGAGCTGCTGCTCTTCTTTCCCTGGCTGCGGACCACCATCGGCCAGGTGGCGAACTACAACAAGAACCTGTGGGTTCCCAACTGGCAGCACGAGCTCAGCGCCACGCTCATGGCCTTCGACGCCGGTATGTGGATCCCTCAGTCGCGGGTGCTCTGGCTCAGCCTGGCGGCCAGCGTCGTCCTGGTCGCGGGCCTGGCGGCAGCCCTGATCGGCCCGAAGGCCTTGCCGCGCTCGGGGAACGCAGCCTCGCCCTCTGCCTGGGGCACGCCGCGCTCGGTGTTGTTCTTCGCCCTCGGCGCCTTCCTGGCCGAGATGGCCATCGCCCTGCTGGTCTTCCAGATCCGGCCCGAGTTCCATCCGCGCTATCTGCTCGTGCTGGCCACGCCCTATTACCTGCTGTTCGGTGTCGCCCTGGCCGCGCTCTGGCGGCTGCGCTGGCCGCTGGGCCTGCTGTCGGGCGCTGTCCTGGCCGCCGCGTGCGTGCTGGGCCTGGCCGGCTACGAGCTCGACCCGAACTTTTCCAAGGATGACACGCGCACCCTGGCCCAGTACCTATCGGGCAAGACCAGCGCCGAGGACGTGGTGTTCATGGACGCGCCCGAGCCGCTGGGCTACTACTACCACGGTCCGGCGAAGCTGGACTACGTCGCCGGCGACGAGGATACGGTTGGCCGCGAGATGACGCGGCTGGCCGCGGGCAAGAAGCGCGTGGTCTTCGTGCAGTGGTACCTGAGCACCTCCGACCCCGAGCAGTTGGTGCCCTTCCTGCTGCAGAAGTACGGCCGCCTGGTCGATGACCATACCTTTCGGGGCTATCGCGAGCGCACCTATGCGCTGCCCGGCGATACCACCTTCGAGCTGTCACCCACTCCGCTGGCTTCGGGCGCCGATTTCGATCGCACCTTCCAACTCGAGAGCGCCGGCTATGGCCCGTCGATTGCCGCCGAACCTGGCCTGCTGGGGCGTCTCGGCCAGCCGGTCGCCGCCAGTGGCGAAAAGCTGATGATCGCCCTGCGCTGGAAGCTGCTGCAGGCGGTCACCAAGGACTACAAGGTCAGTGGCTACCTCACTGATGCGCACGGCAACCTGGGCGGGCAGGTGGATCTGCTGCTGCGCCACGACCAGGCCACGACGACTCACTGGGTCCCCGGCGAAGAGGCCACCGACTACTACGTCCTGGAAACTCGCCCCGGCCTGATGCCCGGCAGCTACACCATCAACGTGGCGGTATACCCGGACGGCGAGCAGGAACGCTTGAGCGTGCTCGACGCCGCCGGCGCGCCTGCCGGTGGGAGCCTGGCCCTCGGAACGGTGGACGTCCTGCCCCCGCTGACAGCGCCCGATGCCGGGAGCCTGGCTATTCCCAAGCCGCTGAACGCCGCTGTTGCGCCGGGAGTGAGCTTGATCGGCTACGACCTGCCCTCATCTCGCGTCTCCCAGGGCGGCGCCCTGCGGCTGACCCTGTTCTGGCAGGCCAGCGCTCAGCCGCCGGATGGTCTCGAGACGTCGTTGAAGCTCACTCCGGCCGGCCAGCCAGCCGGCGCGGCCGCGGGCTGGTCCTGGTCGGCCGCGCCCGCCTTTCCCAGCGGCCAGTGGCGGCCCGGCTACGCCTTCCGCGACTGGTACCAGCCGCTGCTGCCGGCCGACCTTGCGCCCGGCGCATATGAGCTGTCGGCCGGGATGGGCCAGCAGCTCGTGCCCCTGGGCCAGGTCCAGGTGCTGGAGCTCCAGCGGTCGTTCGATCTGCCTGCGCCGTCGCATCCCCTTTCAGCCGCTGTCGGCAGCTCCATTGAGCTGCTGGGCTACGACGTGGATCGGAAGATCTATGCGCCCGGCTCGACGGTGCAACTCACGGTGTACTGGCGCGGCGTGTCCCCGATGGCTGATGCCTACACCGTCTTCGCTCACCTGCTCGACGGCGGACGTCACGTCGTCTCGCAGGTCGACCTGACCCCCGGCCAGGGCCAGCTGCCTACCACCTCCTGGCTGCCCGGCCAGGTCGTGCGTGACGTCTACGAGCTGCCCCTCAAGCCCGACCTGCCCTCTGGCTCCTACCAGCTGGAAGTCGGTTTCTACCGTCCCGACACCGGCGCTCGCCTCAAGGCCACCTCCGCACTCGTCCAATCCATCGACGACGGCCTCCTCATCGGCCGCGTCACCGTCGCCAAGTAGACGCCTGCCGCGCGCACGCCGGCCTGCTCTCACTCCTACCCCTGCCGCCAGCGCTGCGCTCGGCGCTTCGCCGCCCTACCCGACTTGCACCGATCCCACGATGGCCGAATCCTTTCCGTCGGGCGTGCGCAGCCGCTGGCCGGAAGCGTCGTAGAGGCCGACCTCCACCCGGTAGGTGCCGGCCGGAAGCGAAGGCGGCAGCAGCAGCCCATGGCGGTCGTCGATGACGTCACCCGGCTGCCAGCTGCTGGTGGGCCGCGAGCCCGCACTGGGCCAGCCGTCGTGCTGGCTCACGGTGTGTCCCCCCTGGTCCAGCAGGTGGAGGAATACCGACAGGTCCCTGCCCGGGTTGGCCAGCGCCTGCCAGCCTAGCACGACGTCGACCGGCAAGCCATTGCGCAGCTGCGCCGGCGCGCCGACCCCGGTGAGCTCGATGGCCTCGCCGAACCTGACCGGGGCCGCCAGTGGCGCCGGCTGGACGCTGGATCGCTCGCCGTCCGCGGCCGGCGTGGCAAAGGCGAGCACCTGCGCGTTGCCGAACCACTGCACCGCCGCCGGATAGGTATTGGCCGAGAGCCAGCCCAGCGCCTGCCGTTGCACGTCTGATTCACCAAAGGGCAGGAACCAGATCACCGGGTGCTGCTGTGCCAGCCGGCTGAGGTCCGCGGTCGGGTCGGCCATGTCGTGCGTGGTCGTGATGTCCAGCGAACGGGGCAGGTAATAGCCGTACAGGGGGTCGCCCTCGGCAACGTTGGTGACGACCACCGGGTTCGGCGCCGAGCTTACGTAGCTTGCCAGCGCGCGCATGTCGTCGCTGCGTGCGTAGGGCACGGTGTTGTAGTAGCGCCGCAGGTGCGAGCCGGTCGTCACCGCCAGCGTGATTACAGCCACGCCGGCCAGCACGGTCCCCGCTCCCAGCGCTGCGCCTCGCTTGCCCGCCAGCAGTCCCTCGCTCAGGCCGGCTATGCCCGCCGCCGCCAGCAGCAGCGCCGCCGGCAGCGCCACCACCATGTAGCGCTCGTAGAAGGCCGGCTTGATGGCCGAGATGGCCGAGACCAGCAGCACCGGCACCAGCAGGTAGCACCAGGTGAAGACCGCCGCCCGCAGGCGAACATAGGGCGGCGCCCCCACTCCCTTGGGACCCCCGCCTGGCCGCATCGCCAGCCACGCGCCGCCGAGCACGGCCAGCGCCAGCAGCAGCGCCGGCAGCGCGATGGTGAACTGCCGGCCCGGGGTGAAGCCCAGCGCGTAGGCGCCGAAGCTTCGCCACAGCGCCTCCCACGGGGCTGGAGCGCTCACCAGGGCGTTGCGGTAGCTGGCCAGGTTGCCGGCCACCAACAACACCCAGGCGCCGAAGATGGCCAGCACGCCAAGCTGGCAGGCTGCCCAGTTTCGCAGCCAGCGAGAGTCACGCGGGCCCACGATGAGCGCGGACACGGCGTGTGCGAACAGCACCAGCAGCGCGAACGCGTGTGTCATCACCGCCAGCAGGCTGCTGAGCACGTACGCCAGCCAGCTGCGCGACCGTTCGGCCAGCAGCTCGTAGGCGCAATAGGAGCTGGCCAGTGAGAACAGCGTGACCATGGAGTACATGCGCACTTCCTGTGCGAAGAAGATGTCCAGCGGATTAATCGCCAGCAGCAGGGCGGCGATGAGCCCGGCGCGCCCGTCGATCAACCTCCGGCCGGCGCGATACATCAGGGCCACGGCCATCAGGCTGAACAGCAGTGAGAAGAAACGGCCGGCGAGCTCCGACGATCCGGCCAGCTTGGTCCACACGCTCAGGCTCACGTAGAACGTGGGCGGAAACGGCTCGGTGGCAGCGAGCGAAAAGATGTCCAGCGGGTTGCGCTGGGCCAGCATCAGCCCGAGCGCGTCGTCCGACATGCTGGCCTGAAAGTTGAGGTGGTACACGCGCAGGCCGAACGCCAGCGCTAGAATCGCGGTGCCCAGGCTGGTGCCGATGCGCCGCACGGGATGGAATTATAGGGCCGGCCGGGAGGGTGAGATCGGCGTCCACACAGACCGCAAGAAAGTTGTCGTCCTGCTGCCGACCTACAACGAAAGAGAAGTGCTGGAGCGGTTCGTCGGCCAGGTGCTGGGCCAGCAGTGTGAGCTCGACGGCCACGACCTGCAGGTGCTCATCGTGGATAGCCATTCGCCGGACGGAACAGCTGCCCTGGCTCGGCAGCTGGCCGAGCGGGACTCGCGCATCAGCGTCCTGGAGGTGCCTCAGCGCGGCCTGGGCATGGCCCTGTACGAGGGCTATCGCCATTCGTTGGCGGAGCTCCAGCCTGACGTCCTGGCGCAGATCGACGCCGACGGCCAGGCGGGTGTGGAGGTGCTGCCCCGCTTGCTGAGGGCCATAGACGGTGGCTGCGACCTGGCCCTGGGCTCGCGCTTCGTGGAAGGTGGCCGGAACGAGCTGCCGCTGCATCGCCGCCTGTTCTCAATCGGCTCCTCGATGGTGTTTCGGGCGCTCTCCGGCCAGCGCGCCGCGCGCGAGGTGACCAACATGGCGCGCGCCTTCACCCCGGCGCTCTACCAGCGCATGGCTACCGACCGCCTCCCCTGGAAGGAGCGCAGCTTCATCGTGCTGCCCGCCTTCCTCGACGAAGCGCTCAAGGCCGGCGCCAGCTGCCGTGAGGTGCCCCTCGTGTTCAAGGACCGTGCCCAGGGCTATTCCAAGAACCAGGTCCTCGGCTACATCTACGACATGCTGGCCTATTGTCTGGACGCCCGCCTGCGCCGCATGGGCCTGGGCATCCCCCTCTTCTCCTGGAGCCGCAAGCTCCGCCGCGACTACAGCTGATGCCGCCTGTCGCCAAGGTGACAGGCCCGGCCGTCCCCGTTGCCACGAACGCCCGACCTTGGCCGGGGTATGAGGATGTCCGCTCCCCGACGTGGGCCGGGCCGGCTTCGGTTGTTGATCGCTAAGCCGGCCGGCCGAGGTCGGGCGTGGCTGGCCGTGGGATTCCTGTGGCTGGCCGTGCTGGGGTTCTTCTGGCCGCTCATCACGCCCGACCAGGCCGCTCGGCGCTACTTCGCGACCGGCGATTTCACCGTCCAGATGTTCCCGTTCCACGCCTTCGCAGCCGGGCAGCTCGCCGCCGGCCGGCTGCCGCTGTGGGATCCCTACATGTACAGCGGCTACCCGTTCCAGGCCGACATCCAGACGGCCGTCCTCTATCCCATCGCTGCCCTGAATGAGCTCATCGGAGGCGCTAGGTTCAGCTTCCTCGCCCTTGAATGGGAGGCAATCGTCCACTTCGGGCTGGCCGCCACCTTCACCTTCCTGCTGGTTCGCCTGCTGACCGGCAGCGTCCTATCCGGCCTCGTCGCCGCGATTGCCTTCACCTTCGGCGGCTTCCTTACCAGCTACCCCAGCCAGTCCCTGCCCGTCCTGGAATCGACCGTCTGGCTCCCGCTGGCCCTCTACTTCATCGAGCGCGCCGCCCGGCTCGCCACAGGTCGCCTCCAAGCCCCAGCACACGCCCCCTCCTCGCCCCTCACCCGTGCCCCCGGTCCCCATCCCCCGGCCCCCCTGCGCTCCGCACTCGGCACTTCCCCCGGCCCCCGCCCCCCGTCCCCGGCGCGCTCTGCGCGCCTCAGCACCCGGCACTCCGCACTCGGCACTTCGCTAGCCGTGTCCGGCGCCTGTGTGGGCCTGGCCATTCTGGCCGGACATCCACAGACCGTCCTGTACGTCGTCTACCTGAGCCTGGCGTATTTCCTCCTGCGCATTCCCTGGCGATCGTGGTGGCAGGGGATCTGGGCGCTGCTGGCCGCGGGCGGCCTGGCGGCGGGTCAGCTCCTGCCCACACTGCAGCTCATGGCTGTGAACGGCCGCGGCAAGCTTGACTATGCCTTCGCCGCCGGAGGCGTCACGCCCGGCGACCTGTGGGGCCTGCTGATCGACGCTCCCAATGGCGGCCGCATCCTGTACCTGGGTGTGGTGCCGCTGGCCCTGGCGCTGGTGGCGGTCGTACTGGTGCGCAGCCGGCAGGTGGTGTTCTGGACCGCCGTCGCGGTGCTGTCCACGCTGCTCGCTCTGGGGACGCACGGCCCGCTGTTCCGGCTGTTCTTCGACTACCTTCCCGGCTGGAACGTCTTCCGCGACCAGGAGCGTGCGGTCGTGCTGCTGGCGCTGGCCGGATCGATCCTGGCGGGCTACGGTATGGCGGCGCTGCGCGTGCGCATCGAGGGCCGGCCGGCGGAGGGCGCTCCCGTAGTTCCGAGCAAGCCGCCGGGTAAGGCCGTCGCCGGCCGGCTGCTGGGGCTGGCGCTGGCGCTGGTCAGCCTGGGCAACCTGTGGTGGGCCAACGCCGCCAACAACCTGTCCGGCGAGCCGCCGCCCGACCCCGCGCCGCTGGCCGCCGTGCTGGGGCCCGTCGCGGCCGACCCGGACATCTTCCGCGTGCGCGTGAGCGAGGGCAGCCTGGGCCACAACGCCGGCAACCTGCTGCACCTGCAGCTCGTGAGCGGCGACAGCCCCTTCGAGCTCACCAGCTTCCGCGACTGGACCGAGGACCAGCCGCCCAACGCCCGCACCCGCGAGTGGCAGGTCGTGCGCCTGACCAACAGCCATTACGTGATCAGCGGCCGGGACCTGTGCGCCGGCCCCTGCAGCGACGCCGACGGCCTGGAGCTGCTCGACCGCGCCGCCGTGCCCGGCAGCTCGCGCCTGCTGGAATCCATTCCCGGCAGCGCTCCCAGCGCGCCTCGCGACCTGCTGCTGTACCGGGTGCTGTTCCCACTGCCGCGTGCCTTCTTCCTGACGCAGGCGCGCGTCGTGGCCAGCGAGCGAGAGGCCATCGACGTCCTCAACCAGCCCGACTTCGACGCCCAGCAGACGGTTCTGCTGCAAGCCGGCCCAGCGCGCTCGCTGCCGTTTGATCCCGCCGCGCCCCTGCGCGCCGACGTGGTTGGCTATGCCGCCGGTTTCGTCGACATTCGTGCCACCTCCGATCGCCCCGCGTACCTCTTCACGAGCGAGGTGGCGTACCCTGATTGGCAGGCAACGATCGATGGCCAGCCAGCTCCAATCCTCACCGCCGATGGCCTGTTCATGGCCCTGGACGTTCCCGCCGGATCCCACCACGTGGTTTTCGAGTACGTCCCCCGCCCCTTCTTCATCGGCCTGGGCGTCTCCATCGTGACTCTCCTGGCCCTCGCCTCCGCCGTCGCCGTGGGACGCCGCGCCGCATGAGACGGCGAGAGCGCCGAGCGCCAAACGCCAAGCGCCAAGTGCCAGAGGGGTGGGTCGGCTTCGAAGCGAGCGCCCTCCGTTGGGTGAGGCGGAGGATCACTGCCCAGCCTGCGCAACCATGCTGTCCCCCAGCCCCTGGCCCCCGGTCCCGCGTGGCAAAGCCGCGCCTCGGCACTCGGCAGCTGGCACTCGTTGCTCTCGTCGCCCTCGTTGCTGTCGTTGCCTGCGCGGCCGGGGCGCAGCCTCAGGCTAGCGCGGTGGTGGCTCGATCCAGTCCTGAGCTCATGCAGATCGATCTGCAGCGTGACTGGGCCTTCAAGACCGATCCCTCGGGCCAGGCGGACTGGTCTTCGTCCGCGGTTCGCGACGCCGATTGGGACGTCATCGACGCCGGCGCCTTCTGGCAGAAGCAGGGCTACGACGGCTACGCGGGAACGGCCTGGTACCGCCGCTGGGTGGACGTTCCCGCCACCTGGGCCGGACGCAAGGCTTACCTCGTTGTTGGTGGCGTCAACGACCAGTACCAGGTGTACGTCGACGGCCGCAAGCAGGCCGAACCGCAAGCCATCGCGGGCAAGCAGACCGCCTCCGACCATCCCACTTCGTCCACCCTGGACCTCACGCCCGGGCGCCCCAACCTGTTCGCCATCCAGGTCCGGTCGGCCCATAACTTCGGCGGCCTGGACAAGGGCCCTCTGGTCCTGACTACCCGGCCCGACCTGGCGCCCTCTCCGCAGGACCAGGCCATGGCCTACGCCAAGGACCACCCCGACGGCCTGTGGCCGGCTTGGATGGCCGGCCAGGGGCGCAGCTGGACGGTCGTTGGCCTGCCGCAGGGCGGTCCCGAGAGCCTCCAGGGCCCGGATGGTTCCTGGGAAGCCACGTCGTCCTCCCCCGCCGTGAGCGCCTGGCTGACCTCCGGCGGCCAGCTGGTCAGGCCCTCGGCGTCGACCGCCGACACTACCGGCCAGCCCGGCGCCGCCGGGTCCACCCCGGCGGATCAGCCGCCCGCGTGGTCGCTGCTGGAGGGCCATCTGCCCATAGTCGGCTTCGGCTGGTCGGCCCAGGGGCTGCGTCTCGACTCCAGCCTGTGGCAGACCGAGAGCCCGGCGGCGCTCAGCGGCCGCTACCCGGCCGCCGCACAGTGGCAGCTGCGGCTGCGCAACGACGGTCCCGCGCGCGACCTGAGCCTGTACGTGGCCCTGCGCCCCTACCAGGTGCAGCCCGGCGTCTCGCCCGTGTTCAGCGCCTCGGTCGCCGGCAAGACGGTGCTGGTGAACGGCCGGCCCGCCCTGCTGGCCGCGGACCAGCCCAGCCGGGCCATCGCCTCCACGGGCGAGCTGGGCGACCTGACCGTTCTGGCCGCTGAAGGGCGCTTGCCCCAGGCCACGGCGGCGGAGGACGGCGCCGGCCTGGCTTCGATCGCCCTCGTGTTCGACCTGCACCTGGACCAGGGCGCTTCGAAAACGCTCAGCTTCACGGCTCCCGTACCGGCCGCCGAGCCCGACGCGGCTCCCCCCTCACCCGCGGGCGGCCCCTCAGCCTCGCCCCGCGCCGAAGACATCTCCAAGCTGATGGTGCGAGATCCCGCCTCCGCGGCCGCCCGTTGGCGCGACCTGCTGCGCCCCGGCCGCATCCAGCTGTCCGACACCCGCGTGACCGACGCCTACGACGCCTCACTCGGGTACATCCTTATGTCCAACGACGGCGGCGCGCTGCATCCCGGCCCGCTGCTGCACGATGCCTTCTGGTATCGCGACAGCACCTACATGCTGGCCGCGCTGGAGCGAAACGGCAACCTCGACCAGGCGCGCCAGCTGCTGGATGCCTTCGTGCGCTTCCAAACGGCCGACGGCGAGTTCCCCGCCAACGTGAGCACCCACCGCGAAGTTGGCCACCGCCGCGGCGATCCCGAGTGGGACTCGCAGGGCCAGGGCATCCACGCGCTGGTGGACTACTACCGCTTCTCGCACGACCAGGCCTGGCTGCGCCAGCAGTGGCCGGCCATCCAGCTGGCCGCCGGCTGGCTGGACCGGCTGGGCGGCGTGGACGGATCCGGGCTGCTGCCTGCCGGCCGCAGCGCCGAGGACCTCGATTCGGCCGACCTGCGCCATTTCTGGGACGACTTCTGGGCCGTCATCGGCTACCGCGACGCCGCGTTCGCCGCGACCGCCCTCGGCGAGACGGCTCGGGCGGGGCAGCTGCAGGCCTCGGCCGATGCCCTGCTGAAGGCCGTGCTGGCCAGCGCCGGTCCCGTCATCAAGAAGGACGGCATCATCCCCAACGGCCCCGGCGCGCCGGACAATCCCGCCTCAGCCCGCGGCACCTCGCCGGCGGTCTGGCCGGGGCAGCTGCTGCCGCCCGAGATCGCGCGGCCGGTGTTCGAGCGCTACTTCCTGCGCTTCATCGTGCCCTACGGCGGCGCCTTTCGCCATGAGAACAACAACTTCTGGCCCTTTGGCGGGCTGGAGCTGGCGCACGCCTCGCTCTACCTGGGCCAGACCGACCAGACCAACACCATCCTCGACTGGCAGCTGGACCACCAGACCGCGCGCGGCGTGTGGGCCTGGGGTGACGAGGTGAGCCAGGACGGCAGCCGCCTCATTGGCGGCGACATGCCTCACGGCTGGACCGCCGCCGAGTACGTCGACCTGGTGCGCGACCTGCTGTTGTACGAGAGCGGCGACCGGATCCGTCTCGCCGCCGGCGTCCGCGCCGCCTGGCTGGGCGACGGCCAGACCGTGGCAGTGCGCGACCTGCCGACCTACTTCGGCGCCGTCAGCTACCAGCTGCACCGCGCCGGACCCGCCATTACCCTGGACCTCGAGGCGTCGACTCCGCCCCCCGGCGGCTACGAGCTGACCCTCCCCTTCCCCATCACCCAGCTCACCGTCGACGGCGCAACGCCCACAGCTCCCGCTCCCGGCCCCGTCCAGCTCCCGCCCAGCGCCAAGCACGTGACCGCGCAGATCACCGCCTGAGCGCAGCCGCGCTGCTTGGAATCCCCTCACCGGGTCTTGTATACTCACCCTGCGGGGTGGAGCAGTGGCAGCTCGTCGGGCTCATAACCCGAAGGTCGTCAGTTCGAATCTGACCCCCGCAACCACCAAATTGAGCTCAGAACCAGCGGTTCTG
>JAJPGV010000037.1 GCA_021325635.1 Chloroflexota bacterium | reverse complement strand
TCACCGAGATTCCTCCTGCGCTGTTGGTTGTTCGTTCCAACCAAGCAGTATCAGGAGGGTCTCGTCTTTTCTGGCCCCTCCCCGCCTACTAAGGTGTTACAGCACCATTTCTCGATTGGCCGTTGTAGACAGGTGAAGTGCACGAGGGCCGATCCTCGTGAGTTAACTAACCCTCGCCGTCCGCCGTACCCGCCGTCGTCACCTCGGTGTGGTCCAGGAGATACTGCACGGCCGACAGCAGCTGCTGGTCCCCGCTGGACTGGATCTCCTGCTTGTTCAAGATCTTCTCGCGATTAGGTGTGAGGATGCTGGCCTGTGCCGGCAGCTGCACGGCTAGGCTGGGCTGGATGCCCTTACCTTTAATCAGCTGGCCGCTGGGCGTCAGCCACTGCGCGGTGCCGAGCAGGATGCCCGAACCGTCCTTCAGCCGGAAGGTGTTGAGGACCGTGCCTGTCCCGTAGCTGGTTTGACCGACGACTGTGGCGCGGTGATTGTCCGCCAAGGCGCCGGCGACGATCTCAGCGGCGCTCGCGGTGCCGCGGTTGATCAGCACGGTCAGCGGGACGTCCGTGGCCAGGCCCCCCGCTTTCACGTCGTAGGTCCTGTCGGCGCCGTCGGCATCTCTCACGATGACTACCGTGCCCGAGCTCATGAACTCGCTGGCCACGTCCACAGCCTGGTTCAGCAGGCCGCCCGGATTATCTCGCAAGTCGAGCACGACTCCGTTGACGTGCGCATCGAGGGCCGTCTTCAGCGCGCCCTTGAGGTCGTTGGTCGCACTGTTGCTGAACTCGGCCAGCTTGATGTCGGCGACGTTCGAGTCGGGCAGGATGTAGGAGGTGACGGGCCGGATCGCCACTCGCTCGCGCCGCACGGTCACGTCGACCGGCAGCTCGGTGTTGAGATGCTGCACGGTAAGGGTGACGGTGGTGTTGGCTTCGCCGCGAAGCTTGCTCATGAGGTCGGTCAGGCTGGAGCGGCTGACGTCTTCCCCATTGACCCGCTGGATGCTGTCCCCTGCCTTCAGTCCGGCCTGCTCGGCCGGGCCGCCCTCCAGCGGCGCCACGATGATCGGCTGGTTATTGCGCAGCCCCACCTCTGCGCCGATGCCGATGAACGAGCCTCGCAGGGAGCTCTGCTCCTGGCGAAATGAGGGTGGGTTCAAGAAGCGGGAATGGCCGTTGTCACCGAGGCTGTCGACCATGCCCCGAATCGCCCCCCAGGTCATCCGCTTGATGTCAATCGCCTGCTTGTCGACGTAGTTGTGGGTGACGACGTCCCACGCCTCCCAGAACAGGGAGAAGGTTGGCTCGACGTCACCGGGCTCGGTGGACGAGCCGGTAAGCTGCGCCTGGACCGCGGGTGGCAGATCCAGCCAACCCAGCACGGAAGGGCCGTACCGCATGCCGCCAACGAATGACACTCCGAGCAGCAGGATGAAGCTCGAAGATAGCAGGCCGGCGCGGAGCAGTTTCATGGTGCCTCGAATGGTAGCCCGATCAGCTCCAGGATGCGGTTGGCCACCTGGGCCGGGTTTCGGCCAGGCGTGGACACCCGAACGTGCGCCTGGTCATAGGCTGTGTGACGGGCATCGAACAGCTCGTGCAGCTGGGTCAGCGAGCGGTCCCGCAGCAGCGGCCTGGTGTTCTTGAGACGGTGGATCGAGCGGCTGACGTGGCTCCACGGCGCGGCCAGGTAAACGACCACGCAGCGCTCGAGCAGCAGGTCGCGATTGGCCGGCTGGATGAAGGCGCCGCCACCGAGGGCGAGGATGCGCTGAGGCCTCGCGCTCTCCACGGTCACGACCTCGCTCTCGAGCTCGCGAAAGCGGGCCTCCCCAAACCAATCGAAGATCTCGCGCACAGTCATATTGGATCGCGTTTCGATCAAGCTGTCCGTATCCAGGAACAGCCAGCCGAGTCTGCTCGACAGCTCCCCACCCACCGTCGTCTTGCCAATGCCCATGAAGCCCACGAGGGCCAGTGAGCGTTCGAGGGCGTCAGGCGGCAGCAGCCGAACGCTGTCGTCGTAGGAGGGCGTCAAGCTGACAGCGCAGCTCGCATGGCCTCAGGCATCGCTTCCGCTTTGAATGCGCCCGGAACGGAGATGTTGGCGTAGACCCGCACCGAAAAGCCTTCGCACAGCAGTGCGCCGTCGCGGGTGCAGCGGTGCTCCACACGAAAGGTTTTCTCGCGCACCTCCGATATTTGGCTGCAGACCTGCACCAGGTCGTCGAACAGCCCGGCAGCCTTGTAGCGGCACCCGGTCTCGACCAGCAGAATGTCATGCCCGTGCGCCCGAAGGTCCCTGACGGCGTAGCCTGCCTCGCGCACCAGCTCCTGGCTGCCGACGTCGAACCAGCGGTAGAAGTTGGGGTGATACACGATCCCCGCGGAGTCACAGTCCCCCCAGCTGATGCGCTGGCTGTAGACGTAGGTGCGCACGCTTCAGCTGTGCGGCTTGCCTGATCTCCGTCCGCCGGTGGCGGGGAGCAGCGCACTCACGTGAGCTTGATGCAGATGTTCTTCTGTTCGGTGTAGAAGTCGAGCGACCAATGGCCGCCCTCCCGGCCGATGCCGCTTTCCTTCATTCCGCCAAACGGCACCCTGAGGTCGCGCACGAACCAGCAGTTGACCCAGATCGTCCCGCTGTCGATCGCCTGGGCTACACGGTGAGCGCGGCGCAGGTCATTGGTCCAGACGACGCCGGCCAGGCCGTATTTGCTGTCGTTCGCTATCCGTACCGCCTCGTCTTCGCCCTTGAAGCGAATCACGGTCACCACTGGCCCGAAGATCTCTTCCTGCGCGCAGCGCATGCGGCTATCGACGTCGGCGATCACGGTGGGCTGCAGGAAGTTCCCCTGCTCCAGGCCCGCCGGCGTCTTGCCCCCGTAGACGATCTTTGCGCCCTCGCCTTCGGCGATCTCCAGATAGGACCTGACCCGTGCAAGATGCTCCGCCGAGACCAGGGGCCCAAGGTCGGTGCTCTCGCTCAAGGGGTTGCCGATCTGCAGCTTGCCGGCGCGATCGATGAAGTCGGCCAGGAAGCGATCGTAGATGCGGTCTTCGACCAGCAGACGAGATCCGGCCAGACAAACCTCACCCTGGTTGGCGTAGATAGCCCGGATGGAGCCTGCCAGCGCCTCGTCCCAGGTGGCATCGGCGAACACGACATTGGCCGATTTTCCTCCCAGCTCGAAGGACAGCCGTTTGAGCGTCTTCGAGGCTGTGGTCATGATGGTTTGGCCGGTGACGGTCTCGCCGGTGAACGAGATGAGCTTCACGTCCGGATGCTCGGCCAGCCTGGTGCCGACCACCGGTCCGGGCCCGGCAATCACGTTCAGCACGCCTTCGGGCAGGCCAGCCTCAGCGCAGATCTCGCCGAGCAGCAGGGGCGTCATTGGCGCCACCGAGGCGGGCTTGATCACGCATGTGTTGCCTGCGGCGAGGCAGGGCCCAGCCTTCCAGGTAGTCAACATGAAGGGGAAGTTCCAGGGCGTGATCAGCGCTGCCACGCCGACAGGCCGCCGCTGGTGATAGTTCAGGAAGTCCCCGTCCACCGGCGCGGACTCGTTGTTGAGCTTGGTGATGAGCTCGGCGAAGAAGCGAAAGTTGAGGCTGGCCCGGGGCATCTCCACGCGGCTTTCCTTCAACGGCTTGCCGACGTCGCTGCTTTCCAGGGCCGCGAGCTCCGGGGCGCGCTCGACGATGCGTTGAGCCACCTTCGACAGCAGCGCGCTGCGCTCGGCCGTCTTCATGCGGCTCCACGGCCCGCTGAACGCCTCCTGAGCAGCGGCCACCGCCCGGTCCACGTCTTCCCGATTCGCTTTGGCTACCCGCGCTAGTACCGAGTTGTCGGTGGGATTCAGAACGTCGAAGGTTTCACCGCTGGCCGAGGGAACCTCCTGGCCATTGATGAACAGGCCGCGGTGCTGAACCTCGGTCCGATCCAAAACGGTACTCATGTCCTCCGATTGTAGCCCTGGGCCCTCGGCCGTGTGACAATAGCGCCAGCAGATCTGCTTCCTCGGTGAGCCGGGGGGTGATGCAAGGAGGGGAGATGGCCGCGTTGGTGTCGTCGCCTGCAGAGGAATCCGGCAAGCTTTCTATTTCAATTGGTATTCGCGGCAAGCTGCTGTGGCTGGTGATCCTGATCGCCGTGCTGCCACTGATCGCGATTTCTGGCGCGAGCCTGTATCTGACGCGTCAGATCCTGGACGGCCGCTTGCCCGGGGGGACCGGCTTCACGCAGATCGCGGTTATCGACGTCGTCGCGCTGTTGGTGTCCATCGCCGTCATCGTCAGCTCTGCCTGGTTTACCGGCCGTTGGGTGACCAGACCGGTCATGGAAACGGCCAGCGTGGCGCAGCGGATCGGCTATGGCGATCTGAGCGAGTCGGTCGAGAGCCGAACTGGCAACGATGAGCTCGACCTGATGGTCAGATCCATCAACGATATGGTGACCTACGTCCGCGATCTGGCCTCGGTTGCCGCTAAGCTGGCCACCGGGGACCTCACCGTCGGGGTAGCGCCGCGGTCGGATGGCGACCTGTTGGGCAAAGCCTTTGCGCAGATGGTCGGCAACATGCACGCCCTGGTATCGCAGGTGGCCACCGATGCCAGGGCGGTCGCGGAGGCAACCGCATCCCTGTACAGCGCGTCCACGGAGGCGCGTGAAGCGGCCGGCCACATCGCCGAATCAATGGAGGCGGTGGCGCGAGGCTCCGCCGAGGAGTCGGAACGGATCGGCCGCATCGCCGAAGGCGCCGAACAGCAGCGCAAAGAGGTGCTGGCCAGCTCCGAGACGATCAATCAGATGTCGTCGGCCATCGAGCGTGTAGCCGACAACGCCCAAGCCGTGGCCGAGGCTTCGGATTCCGCGTACAAGGCGGCGTCCGAGGGTGGTGACAAGGTGCGGCAGGCCGCGGCCAGCATGAACTCCATCCGCGACACGGTGCTGCAGTCGGCAAGCCAGCTGCGGCAGATGGGCGGCACCTCCAAGCAGATTGCCGGTATCAGCGACTTCATCGCTGACATCGCCGAGCAGACCGGCATCCTGGCTATCAATGCCGCTATCGAGGCCGCTCGTGCCGGCGAGCAGGGCAAGGGTTTTGCCGTGGTGGCAGACGAAGTGCGCAAGCTGGCCTCGAGATCCGCCAGCGCTACCAGCCAGATCAGCGAGCTTACGACCAAGATCTCTATCGAGACGCAGCAGGCGATCGAGGCTATGGAACAGGGCGTCGAGCGGGTGGAGGAAGGCTCGGCGCTTGCCGCCCGAGCCGCGGAAGCGCTGCAGTCAATCGTTACTGCCGTCCGCAGGACGAACGATCAGATCCAGTCCATCTCGGCCACCGCTGAGCAGATGACGGCCTCGTCCGGGCAGGTCGTAGCGGCCATCAACCGCATATCCCAGGTGGTCGTGCAGAACAGCCAGGAAACGGAGCAGATGAGCGAGATGGTGCGCTCCAATGCCACGGTGACGGAGCAGGTGAATCTATCTGCCGAGCGTATGTCCGAGCAGGTTAACGCCATCTATGGCGCCTCGCAGCGGCTCATCTCGCTGTCGTCCAGCCTGAAGTCATCGGCGGAGACGTTCAAGCTGTAAGCACAAGGCGGTAGGTTCCCTTCCGCCGTATATTCTTCGTGTGAAGCTGCTCGGCAGGATGAGCTTGCAGTCTAGGCTCCTAGTGGCCCTGCTCGTGCTGCTGACGCTGGCGGTTGTCGCGCTGGCGGCGGTCCTTGCGCAAACCTATGACCGGCAGCTCAGGAGCATTGCCGAGGACCGCGTTCAGAAGGACGTGCCTGTGCTGCGATCCGGTCTGGACGAGTTCCGGCTGCGCGACCTGCGCTTGGCCAGCCTGATTGCGGGCGATGGCAATGTGGTCAGCGGAACCGATGCCCACGACAGCGCTGCCCTGGATAAGGTGCTGGGCCCTCTGCGGACTCAGATCGCTCCGGTAGCTGCCGTGCTGGCCGTCGTCGACCCGAAGGGGCAGATTATTTCGACCGATCCCTTCACCCAGCTCAACTTCAGCGGAGACGCGCCCGTGAAGGATGCGCTTCAGGGCCGCAGGGATGGCAATCCGGCAACCAGCCGCAACGCCCTGTTCTTCGTCCGGCCGGCGTTCCCCGTGCTCTCCGTGGAGACCGCCTGGCCTGTTCGAGTCAACAACAAGGTGGTGGGCGCGGTTGTGCTGCTGAACGCGGTTAACGACGATACGTTCAACGTGCTCCTGGCGCAGAGCCAGCTCCAGGCTGCGATCGTCGCGCCTCAGCAGCGGGCCATGCTGGCGGCCAGCGCGCCACTGCGACAGCTTCAGCAGCAGCAGAAGCTGCAGGGCTTGATGGATAACCTGGATCAGAAGGGCTCGCTCTTCCGGCAAACGGTGGGGCCGGCCGAGCAGTACTCGTTCGTTGCGCAGCCCTTCCCCACTGCACCCGCTGCGACCTGGCTGTTGCTGGGCGTGACCGACAAGGACCTGGCCACGCCTCTCCAGGCGTTGAAACGGCAGCTGGCCATTGTCGGCGGGGCGAGCCTGCTGGTGCTGCTGCTGGCGGGCTGCGGAGTGGCATGGCTGCTGCTTCGGCCGCTCCGCCAGCTGAGGAAGGCAGCGGCAGCGGCGGCCGGCGGTCGAGAGGTGCCGGCCGCGCCGCGTCTGGCCCCTCCGGAGGTGCGCGACATCGCCGGCACGCTGGCCACCCTTTCTTCGGAGCTCTCGTCCGGTCTGGAGACGGAACGGCGGCAGCGCGCCCAGGTCGAGTCCATCATCGACAGCATGGCCGAGGGGGTCGTCGTCAGCGACGTCAATCGCCACGTCACACTGGTGAACCCCGTGGCCAAGCGGCTGCTGGGCATCAACGGCTCGGATCCTTCCGCGCTGCCCGGGGATCTGATCCCCTTGAACGGCAGTGGCCGGAATCCTGTGCAGCTGGCCGCGAACTCTAAGGTCATCAAGAGCCGCTCGGCGCCGATTGTCGGGCCCGACGGCCGAACCACCGGCTTCGTCACCCTGCTGCACGATGCTTCCGAGGAGGCTGAGCTCGATCGCCTTAAATCGGACTTCGTCGGGATCGTCTCGCATGAGCTGCGGACGCCACTGACTTCGATCAAGGGTTCGGTGGATCTGCTGCTCGAAGATGAGACGGGCGACCTCAATTCCACGCAGAAGCGTTTCCTCACCACGATCCGGAGGTCGAGCGACCGGCTCATCAATCTGGTCAACGACCTCCTCGATCTCAGCCGCCTGGAGGCGGGACGGGTGCAGCTCGATCTGCATCCCGTGGACGCGCGGCACCTGGTGGAAGACACCGTGAACAACCTGGCGAACCTCTTTGCCGCCAGGAAGCAGACAGTTCGTGTGGACTGCCAGCCCGACCTGCCGCCCATCCTGGCCGACCGGCAGCGGATGGAGCAGGTGCTGGTGAACCTGCTGGGCAATGCCAGCAAGTACACGCCCGAAGGTGGCGTCGTGGACGTGTGCGCCAAACGCAGCTCAGCGGCGCTCGCTGGCGCGTCCGGTTCTCCTCGATCCATGGCAGTTGCTACCGTCGGTGGTGGCTCGGACGCTGGCTTCGTGCAGATCTCCGTGAGCGACACGGGTCCTGGCCTGAGCGCCGACGAGCAGGCACGGATCTTCGAGAAGTTCTATCGAGCGGGAGACAGCTTGACCCAGCAGCAGACAGGAAGCGGCCTGGGACTGCCAATCGCCCGCTCTCTCGTGGCCTTGCATGGCGGTTCGCTCAGCGTGGATAGCGCTCCGGGCAGGGGCTCGACGTTCGCCGTCACCCTGCCCAGTTACGAAGGGGAGGAATAGCTGGCCTGTGGACATCTTGGTCGTCGATGACGATGCGGACATCGTAGACATCATCAGCTACAGCCTGCGGAAGGACGGCCACAAGGTGATCGCCGGACACGACGGCCAGGAAGCGCTGGAGCTGGCTCGCAAGTATCATCCGGACCTCGCCATTTTGGACGTGATGATGCCCAAGCAGAACGGGTTCGAAGTGTGCCGCCGGCTTCGCCAGGAAAGTTCTATGCCGGTGATCCTGCTGACGGCCAAGGGCGAGGAGGGCGACAAGGTTTGGGGGCTCGACCTGGGGGCCGACGACTACATGACCAAGCCCTTCAGCCATAAGGAGCTGCTGGCGCGCGTTCGCGCCGTGGGCCGCCGGGCGCTGGCGCTCGGAGTGAAAGAGGACCATGGCGTGTTGGATGTTGGCCCGCTGCGGATGGACTTCGACCAGCACGCGGTCAGCGTGGGGGATCGACCGACGGAGCTGACCCCCAAGGAGTACGAGCTGCTGCGCTGTTTGATGTTGAACGCGGGCAAGGTCGTGACGCACGATAACCTGCTGAACTTCGCCTGGGGCAGCAACTTCGACGGCGACACCGAAATGCTCAAGGTGCACATCCGCCACCTGCGCGAGAAGATCGAGCGCAATCCCAGCGCCCCCGAATACGTCCTCACAGTCCGTGGAGTGGGATACAAGCTGGGGGTCAGGGGATAGGGTCGAGGGGTCAGGGTCACCCCTCGACCCTCTCCCGCTAAACTCCACATCCATGGAGCGGGGCGAGCGGCACGTGTGGGATGACGTCCGTGCGGCGCGAAGCACCCAGGGGTGGGCGTTGGATGACGTTCTGTGCCTCCTGGCCCGGGGGGAGATGGTGGCCAGCGAGCTCATTCCCTGGGGCTCCAACTACACCTTTGCCATTCGCCTGAAGTGCGACGGTGTCGCGGCGCTGGCGGTCTACAAGCCGCAGCGCGGTGAAGCGCCGCTGTGGGACTTTCCTCGCGGCACGCTGTACCAGCGCGAGTACGCCGCGTACGTCGTCTCAAACGTCCTGGGCTGGGATTTCATCCCGCCCACGGTCATCCGCGACGGTCTGCATGGGCTTGGCTCGGTGCAGCTGTTCGTCGAGCACCAGGGTCAGGACTTTTTCGATTTCCGTGCGGAACGGGCTGCGGAGCTCCAGCGCATGTGCGCCTTCGACGTCGTCAGCAACAATGCCGATCGGAAGGCGGGCCACTGCCTGTTGAGCGCCGATGGCCGGGTATGGGGCATCGACCATGGGCTGACGTTCAATGTCCAGCCGAAGCTGCGCACCGTCATCTGGGACTACGGCGGCGAAGCGGTGCCCCAGCCGTTGATCGACGATCTGTTCGAGCTCCGCACCGACCCCGTACGGGTGAAGGAGCTGCATTCTCGCCTGACCGGCTGTCTGACCGACGAAGAGATTGCGCTGCTCCTGAAGCGCATCGATACCCTGGTGGAGAGCCCTGTCTTTCCCCTGCCCTATTCCCGGCGCTCCGTACCTTGGCCGCTCTATTAGATTAGAGAGGGCCGGTGCGCGCGAGGCGCGCGAGGCGCGCAGGGGGCAGGGGCCAGGGGCCGGGTTCGCAAAGCTCACAGGGGTCACTCGCGTCTAACCGCTGAGCCCTCAACCCTCGACCCTCGACCCTCAACCCTCAACCCTCTTCTCTCGTCCCTCGACCCTCAACCCTCGACCCTCAACCCTGAACCCTCGACCCTCGCCCCTCGTCCCTCGCCCCTCGTCCCTCGCCCCTAAACCCCTCGACCCTGAACCCTGAACCCTGAACCCTCGCCCCTCGCCCCTAAACCCCTCGACCCTGAACCCTCGACCCTCGCCCCTCGCCCCCCGCCCCTCGCCCCTAAACCCTCGACCCTGAACCCTCGCCCCCTAATCCGGCGGTGCCAGTCCAGCCGCTACGGCTTCGCGCAGGATCTCGTCCGAGGGCTTGCGGGGTTTGGCCTGTGGGCCGGGAACAGGCTTCTCGGTCACGGCGGCCACAGGGTTGGGGTCGTGGTAGGACACCTCGGTTTCCGGGTCCATCAGCCAGACGGACGCTTCCAGCGCAATGCCATTCGGATCGTCGAAGTAGATGGAGTGGATGAACTGGTGGTCGACGATGCGGGTTACCTCCACGCCCGCGGCCCGGAGCCGCTTCTGCAGGCCCAGCAGCTCCTCGTAGCTGTCCATGTTGAAGGACAGATGATCGAACTGGCGGCCGCTGGAGGGCATGCCGGCAGGCTTTTCCGGTACTCCGGGGTCGACGCCCGGCCACTCGAAGAAGGCGATGGTGTTGTGCTGTCCGATCGAGAAAAAGTAGTGGCGGAAGCGGTCCGTGCCGATGGTGGCGATCAGTTTGCAGCCGAGGATGTCCCGGTAGAAGCGCACGGTCTTGTCCATGTCCGCGGTCACCATGGCCAGGTGATTGACGCCGCTGAACGGGCTGTTGCTTGACATTTCGCTTTCTGCTTCCTTCCGTATGGTCTCGAGCGTGGTTGGGGATGCAAGGCCGTGGGCGGCCTGCTCTTCACTTTAACAAGTAAAGTGACGCCGCTGAGCGGGCGGCGCGAAGATTGCTGGCGCCTGGGCGGGTAGCCTCAGCGCTGCTACCATGAGTGGCTGCAAGCCCCGTCCCGTGGCCGGCTCCGCACAAATGCCCCATGCGTGGCGAGTCACGGTGGGTCGAGACCATATTTTGGATTTGGAGGCGACGACCATGGCAATGACGGTTACCAGCAACAGCTTCAAGGATGGCGACTATCTGTCCCACGACCACGTCCTGGCGGCTGAATATGGCTTTGGCTGCGCCGGCGGCAACAAATCGCCGCACCTGCGCTGGCAGGGCGCTCCAGCGGGGACGAAGAGCTTCGTGGTGACCTGCTACGACCCCGACGCTCCAACCGGCAGCGGCTTCTGGCACTGGGTAGTGGTGAACATTCCCGCCAACGTTACCGAGCTGCCGTTGGGCGCCGGCAATCCCGGTGGCGCGCTGCCTGCCGGCGCCCTGCAGACGCGCACCGACGTTGGCCAGCCGGGATACGCCGGGCCGTGCCCGCCGGAAGGCGATCACCCGCATCGCTACTTCTTCAACGTCTTCGCCGTGGGCGCCCAACAGCTGCAGGTGTCGGCCGACACCTCGGCCGCCGTCGTTGGCTACCAGCTGCATTTCGCCACGCTGGAAAAAGCCTCGATCGTAGGCCTGTTCAAGCGCTGAGAAGGGCTCCGGGCTGGGCAGGCTTCGCTTGCGGCGCCGGCCCAACCCGGCCGGTCTCCACCGTTCGTAGCCATGTGACAATCCTGGTATGTCGAGACTCCTGGGTACCGAGCTCCCACAGGAGCTCGCGGCGCTGTTCAACGGCCAGGATTTGACGTCGCATTGGAGCCGCACGGTACCCCTGGTCACGATCGACGCCGCGGGCTTCCCTCACTTCGCCATCCTGTCCTTCGGGGAAATTCTTGCCGTCAGTCCGCGCGAGCTGCGCATCGGCTTGTATCCCAACAGCACTACTACCCGCAACGCGCAGGCTCGGCCGAACGTCGGTCTGCTGGTGGTGGAGGGTGATGCCGTCTACTACGTGAAGGGCATGGCGCGGGAGAAGGCTGCGCAGGGCATCGTGCGTTTCGACGTGTCAGTCGAGCAGGTGCTGGTGGACGAGGAGCCTGGCGCTCGCATCACTGGCGGCATTGGGTTCGAGATGGCCCAGGGCAAGGATGCTTGGCTGGACATGGCCACGAAAACCATCGCCGAGCTGCGCGGTTAAGCGGCCGCCGAGTCTCCTCTACCGCTGCCAGGGACGGAGGAAACGTCCTCTGAGGTAATTCCACGCGGTCCACGCCCGGCGGTTGCCTCGGTCGTCGAGCGGCTGCGCGCTGTAGCGGTCGGCGCTGTAGAGGCTGGTGATCGTGTCCGTGGCGCTGGGATCGAAGCCGCGCTTCAGCTGGAGCAGACGGCCATATTCTGATGGCGTTTGCCAGCGATGTTGCCGGTGGCCGGTCAATGCGCCGAGCAGCGCCACTCGAGCATAGGCGAGGCGCACCCCCGGCGTGCCTCGCATGCGCGAGTACAGCAACCAGGCAAGCGTAAGCAGGACCGCCAGCAGCAGGAGCCACAGCCACGGAGCGTGCTGGCCGCTTCCCGGCCGGGCTGCCCCGGCATTGGAGAGCGCCGGGCCAGCCGCCGATCCGGGTCCGGCCGTTGCTGTTGCACTGGGTTGCGTGGTGGGAGAGGCTTCACTCGCCGCCCCGATGGGTCGCGGCAGATGCGCACGTGGGAATGCCGGATTATCGGGAGTGGGCTCGAAGTCGATCCAGCCATAGCCCGGGAAATACGCCTGCGTCCAGGTGTGAGTTTGCTGCTCGGTGACGTGGAAGGTCCCGTCGGTGGGGTCGAGCCGGCCGGGCGCATAGCCAGCGACCACGCGAGAAGGAATGCCGATGGCCCGGAGCATGACGGCCATGGCGGACGACGTGTAGTCCGAGTAGCCGCGACGCAGGTCGAACAGGAACCAGTCCACCGCGTCGCGGTCGGGTGGGGGTGGCGGAACCTCGGTGTCGTACTTGTACGTACGGATGAAGCTTTCCAGGGCGGTGGCCTTGTCGAAGGACGTGGGCGCTCCAGCGGTCTGCTGCAGCGCCAGGTCCTTGATCCTGCTCGGCAGGTCGGCCGGCAGCTGAGTGAAGTTGGCGCGCACGCTGTCGGGCACCGGCCCCTGCGCTGAAGCCAGCTCTTCGGCGGTGGCGGTGGACTCGAGCGAGGTGGCGGTGTACTCCTGGTTCGGTTGGATGATTTCCATCGCCCGCAGATCGCCCAGACCGTCGCCCTTCAGCCGCAGGCTGGTGCCGACCGGCAGGGGCGCGGCGAACAGCAGCGCTCCCTTGGGCATGACCTGGATGATGTCCTCCGTAACCTGCGTGCGGGAACGGTCGCGGCTGGTGAGCGTGAGCGCGATGGACGTTTGAAAGCCGCTGTTGCCGCTGTCGAAGCGATCGAACTGGGTGTTGGTCCAGCCAGTGTGCTCGTAGCGATCGAACACCACGCCCTGCTGATACCTGGAGCGATCCGACTTGACCTTCATCACCAAGTCGGTGCCGGGCCGGAAGGGGCCCAAGAAGCGCAGCTGTGGCTGGAAGCTGTCCACCCGCAGCTGGCTGGAGAGGTAGTCCTTGGGGACGCCGAATTGGTCGTATGCTCGGCGAGCCTGGCCCAGCGGTCCGTTGAGCTTGTCGTACAGCTCGTTCAGCCGCTCGTTGAACGGAACCGGTGGGGCGAAGGCGAATACCAGCGCCGCGAGCGCTGCCATGAGCATGCCGCCGGCCAGGGCCAGCTCCGTGCCTCTGCGCCAGTGGGCGAAAGCGAGATTCCTGTACAGCGTCTCCCGCCGAAAGACGTTGATGCGCAGAATCAGCACCAGCGATCCGGCTGCCCACAGCACCAGCCATCCGCCCCCGCTGGAAGACTTGAACAGCACGTTGGCAAACAGGACTGCTCCCAGGAGCCCGGCTGCGAGCCACGGCATGTGGGCGCGCAGCGCGAGCAGGTAAGACAGGTAGGTCCAGACGAAGATGAAGCACGCCACCGCCAGCCCGATCAGCAGGTCGTCCTGCACCACCTGCCCGTTGAGGCTGCCGCTGACCCAATCCGACAGCCTGGCAAGCACGCTGTAGACCTGGTCCTGCCAGCTCAGCTTGGGCGACAGGAATCCCCCGCCGAGCAGCCGGACGGCGACCAGCAGGCCGGCTGTGATCCCCGCCGCGTGATAGGCCCAGTGGGTGCGATGCGTGCGCGTGAAGAGGTAGCCCAGCAGCACCGCCAACCCCACGAGCACCGGCAGCCAGTCCAATCCTGGCTGCCAATGGGCGTCGGCCACTGAGCCGGCGACGCCTTCCGCGGCTGCCGCGAAGGCCAGAATGGCCAGCGCTCCCTCCGCAGGGAGCAGAAGGTCGATGGGCTTGCGCGGCTCAGGACCGGGAGGGGCGCTGGGCACCAGCTGTTCGACGGCGGGCTGCTCGCGCAGCAGCGTGCTCATGACCGCGTGCCCTGCCTCATGCCTGCATTGGTCTGCCAGGGACCAGCAGTCCATCCCGGATGCCATCCGCGATAGATGACGATCGCTTGATGAGATAGGTGGCGACGCCGGCGGAGGCCAGTCCCGCTACCTGCATCGTCGCCGGCTTGCCTCCGCCAAAAGTTGAGACTTCCACCAGCACCGCTGCCGTGGGCGTGCCGGAATGCTGCAGCTGGGCAAGCGTGCCGGCCCAGGTTTCGTCGGTTGAAGGGCTGACGATGAGCGCGGTCGAGCTGCGCTGAAGTCTTACCCGCTCAGTCCAGAGAACTTCGTGCAGTGGAGCTCGGCCGTCCGCCTGCACGACCGCCAGCAGCTCCAGCATGCGAATGAGTTGAGCGCCTCCGCGGTCCGCCGGAAGGACCTCGCGGGTTCGGCCGGACGTCACCAGCCCAACCGCGCGACCTGCCTGCAGGTAGTGTGCAGCGATCGACGCGGCGGCGGTGACGGCGTATTCTGCCGTCGACTGGACTCCGCTTCCGGTGTGGACCGCGGCCTCCAGGTCGAGGAAGATCCACACATCCGCCGCGGGCGTGAACTCGAACTCCTTAACCATCAGCTGGCCCGCGTGCGCGCTCGACTGCCAGTGGATACGCCGCATGGCGTCGCCGGCAATGTAGGGGCGGGCGCCGGTCGGATCCTGCGTCGGCTGCTGAGTCCGCCGGCGCCGCCTGGTGCCCTCGGCCACAATCGTGCCGGGCAAGGAGAAGTTGCCCAGGTCGACCACCTCGGGGTAGATGACCAGCTCCGAGGATGGGCCGATTCGCCGCTCGATGACGAACAGCCCAAACGGATCGGCTGCCGCGGCGCCTGTCGGACCCAGGGAGTAGGCTCCCCGCAAGTCGCTGATGGAATCCATAGCCGATTCCTGTCGGGCGCGCGGAGCGATGTTGACGAACCCGCTTCCGCGGTGGCCTGGCAGCGTCGAATGGTCGTGAATCTCCACGGCCAGCTTCGGCGACGGTGAGCGATTGGCGAGCACGAAGGCGTCGTGCAGCAGCTGTCCTACCTGGCCGCGCCGAGGTGGCGAGGGGCGCTCGAAGCTGATCCCCCACAGTGCGTTCGCGATCCAGGCCAAGCACAGCGCGGTTAGCGCATACAGCGCCAGAGCCAGCTGAAACAGCGGCTGCCAGGGGATAGCCATGGAGAACAGCAGGAGCAGCGTGGCGCAGACCAGCACGGTGAGCCCGCGCATGTTGGTTCGGAATCCGGAAGGTGGGTTGGAAGCAATCGCGCGGCTATGCGCGCGTCTTCCCAGCCTCAACCAGTCTGGCCGCCGAGGAAGGGCCACCGCTCAACGCCCGCTTCTCACCTGAGCGCCAGGGACCGCCACACCGTGCAGCGCTTCATTGACGACCATGTCGCTCGAAAAGGCCTTCATGCGCGAAGCGGGGTTCATGATGATGCGGTGGGCCAGGGTCGGCTGCGCCATGGCCTTGACGTCGTCCGGCAGCACGTAATCGCGACCATGGATAGCGGCGTAGGCTTGAGCCGTCTTGAACAACGCCAGGGAGCCGCGAGGGCTGGCGCCGAGATAGACGTCCGGGTGTGTACGCGTCGCGTGCACGATGTTGACGATGTATTCGCGCAGGCTGGGGTCGACGTGCACGTGGCGTACCTCACGCTCCATCCAGATCAGCTCCTGCGCCTCGATCACCTGCTGAAGCCCCTCCAGCGGATGCGTCTCCTGCTGCATTTCCAGGATCGAGATTTCTTCGCGTGGGACGGGATAGCCTAGCCTGATCCGGATCAGAAAGCGATCGAGCTGCGCTTCCGGGAGGACGAAGGTCCCTTCGTATTCGATGGGGTTCTGCGTGGCCAGGACCAGGAAGGGCTCCTGCATGTGCATGCTCACGCCATCGACCGTGACCTGGCGCTCCTCCATGCATTCCAGCAGGGCAGATTGGGTCTTGGGTGTGCCCCGGTTGACCTCGTCTGCCAGCACCATTTGAGCGAAGATCGGACCTGGCCGGAACTCGAATTCGGTCGTTCGCTGGTTGAACACCGACGTGCCGGTAATGTCGCTCGGCAGCAGGTCTGGGGTGAACTGAATGCGTTTGAAGCTGCAGCCCAGAGATCGTGCGAAGGTCTTCGCCAGCGTCGTCTTCCCGACACCGGGCACATCCTCGATCAGCACGTGGCCCTGGCACAGCAGGGCGACAAGCGTCAGCTCGACGACGTCACGCTTGCCGACGATGACTCGCTCCACGTTCGCGATCAGCTCGCTGGCCAGCTCAGCGATGGACGTGGGCATGCCGCGCCAGTATAACAATGGCCCGGCGCCCAAGGAGCCCCGATCGGTGGAGCTCCGGGCTCTCCATCTGAGGTGCGATCGCCCTCTGCCGAATGCCTCCCAACCGGGCGGATCGACTTACGCTTGGAGGCTGGAGAAGCTGCCGCGCGTCAGCGGCCGGTTCACCGGAAATCCCTCTCCGCCGACGACGGTTGCCGGCTGACCCTCCTCGAGCAGCTGCACCGACGTAACGGTAGGGAATTGGGTGAGCGTGAAAACCACCTGCGCCACTCGCAGCTGGACTCCGGCAGAGCCACCCGAGGCAAAGAAGGTGCGGTCCAAGCTCACCGTAGCGACACCATCTTTCACGCTGACATCCTGGACCGAGACGGTGTTGGGGATGTCGGTGTAATGGCCCGCAGTCTTGGGCCCCTGCAGCAACTGGTGCAGAGCGTCCAGGGCGGGATCCTGCCCGCTGACCCGGGTGTTCTCGGTCACCAGCTTGCCGTCGGCCTCGAAGTACAGCTGCGCCGGTTGGGCGGCAGCAGCAGCGGCGCTCGACCGTGGTGTCGCGGCAGCGGCGACCGCCGAAACGCTCGCGGACGACGGGCTCGCCGGTGGAGCGGTGGCCGGAGCAGAGGCGGTCGAAGACGCAGCGCCGGGAAGCGGGCTGCCGCTGCCCGAGCCGCAGGCCGCGAGCAGCAGGGCCAGCCCGGCGGCGGCTAGGATTCGGCTCACGTCAGCTTCCGGGAACCTTCAGTGTCTGGCCGGCGCGGATGTTGTCCGGCGAGTCCAGCCCGTTGAGGCTTACGATCGCCTGCACGCTCACGCCATAGCGCGCGGCGATGGCCGAGAGCGTGTCGCCGTCATTGACCGTAACGGTCGTAACGCTGGCGGCGGGTGCCGCCGCGCGCTGCGGGCTGGCAGCGCCGCTTCCACCGGGGATCACCAGCTTTTGCCCGATGGTGATCAGGCCGTCGGGTGTGAGGTGGTTGGCCGAGATCAGACTGTCGACTGACACGCCAAAACGTTGTCCTATCGCCGAAAGCGTATCGCCCTGCGCCACGACGACGCTCGTCGCGGAGGCCGGAGGTTTGGATGCGGCCGGCGTCGGCGGGGAGGCCGGGGCGGGTGCTGACGCTGCCGCAGGTGCAGCGCTCGGTGTGGGCGGCGGGCCGGATGGGCCGACGTCCGTGGCATCGACGTAGGCGACGTTGCCGGTCGCCGGCACGCGCACGAATAGGCGCGGGCCGGACTGCGGAGCCACGACGTTCAGGTAGCTCCATACCGGGAGAGCGCCGAAGGAGACGGCGCCTGCTCCGAGTCCCGACCACAGCTGCGTGGCCTTGAAGTTCTCCACCCAAAACGGTTGGAACACCGGTGGCGGTGGGGGCGGCCCGCTCGGGCCGACCTTCGAAGCGTCCACATAGCCCGGCCCGTTGGTATCGGGGTTGACCACGTACAGGAAATTGCCCTGCTGCCCTACCCACTTGAGGTAGGTGAAGGCCGGCAGACTGGCAAACGTTGTGGCCTTGGCATCGGTGCCGGACATCAGGCCTGTGGCCAGGAAGGTCTGCACCCAGCGATCGGGCTGCGCGGCGCCGCCGCTGTCGTCCTTGCTCGCCCGGGCGGAGCAGCTGGCGAGCGCATCGGCGGGGGCCGTGGGGCTGCTCGTCGAATCGGGGCTGCCGAAGTAGCCGTTGAGGCCGTCGCCGATGGCGTCGGCGATGAGATGCTGGTAGCCGGGGTCTTTGAGCTTGGCCGCTTCTCCGGGGTTGGAGAGAAACGCCGTTTCCACCAGGATCGCCGGGATACCGGGATTGCCCAACACCCAGAAGGCGGTGTTCTTGGCCCCGTTGTCTCGCTCCTGGGTGCGGGCCACGAGCGAGGCCTGCACTTTGCGCGCCAGCGAGTAGGAGCGACCGACGTCCGTCGGCGACATCGTGGCGCCGCTGTAATAGCCGCACACGGGCCCGTAGTAGGTGGTGGCGCCGCTCACGTTGGGATCGCCGGACTGGTTAGCGTGGATCGAAACGAACGCGTCGGCGTGGGCCTGCTGGGCGATGCTGACGCGGGCCTGGAGGTCGTCGTCCACGCTGCCGTTTGGCGCCGGATTCACGTCGGAGCTGCGGGTCATCACTACCCGGACGCCCTGGGCCTGGAGGATCGAAGCCAGCTGCTGGGCGATGGGCAGGGTCACTGTCTTTTCCTGGATGCCGTTGGCAATGGCTCCGGGATCCTTCCCACCGTGCCCGGGGTCGACGACGATGGTCTTGCCCGATATCCCTCCGGCAGCAGCGGCCGGCTGGCTGAGCGACAGGAGACATGCGGCCGCGAAGACAGCCGCCGAGCTATGGCGTAGTACCCGCTTCACATGACCACCAGCAGACAAGAATGGGCTGAACGCACTCATGCGGCTATAACGGGACTGGCCACCGGACTGTTATTCGAGCGGGACTATTGTCTCGGAATCGAAACAGCCTGCCACGCGTGGCAGGCTGTTTCGATTCCGAGATGCTATTGGCGGAAGCCCTGTTGGGAGACTTCCGCCTGTTCGTTCTTGGTTACGCGCTAGGAGGCCGAGGTGCTCGAAGAGGCAGATGAGCTCGCAGCCGGCGGCTCGCCCAGGGTATCTTCACCCTTCCATTCGCGGAGCTTGTCTTCCACCATCAGATAGCCGACCAAGCCGGCTACCGCCAGCATGCCAGCGACAGTGAAGCCACCAACCACCATCAGAAGCCACCGGATAATCTTCATGCGCTCGTTTCCTCCTGTTGTTAGCAACCAACCAGCACCGGAAGCCATGCTAGACTATCGACTTCCCGGATCCGTGGGAGATAACCGGCTTGGGTGCCCCAATTGGCGATTTTTAGGATACTCCTTCACGGAACGATGTTCAAGCTGACCTTGCGTGCTTCATGAGGGTGCGCGTGCGTCTTTTCGCCCGGTATCGTGAGCTCGCCGGAACCGGCTCACTGGAGTTGGACGTTCCGGCCAAGAGCACCGCTCTGGACGTGTTCGACCGAGTTGCCGAGAGCTATCCGGACATGCGCTCGATGCGTCAGTCGACGCTGATGGCGATCGAGTCCGAGTTCGTCAAGCCGCAAACCGAGCTGACGGACGGCGAGGAGCTGGCGCTTATGCCGCCGGTCAGCGGCGGATGCTGATCCGCGTTCAGGAGCAGCCGCTCGATCTGGCGGAGGCCGTTCGGGCCGTGGAGCATCCCAGCGCGGGCGGGCTGGTGACGTTCAGCGGTGTGGTGCGGGACCATCACGACGGCAAGCGAGTGGTGGCCATCGGCTATGAGGCCTACGGGACGATGGCCGAAGCCAAGATGCGGCAGATTGCCGAAGACGTCATTCGCCGTTGGCCCGACAGCCGTATTGCCATACTCCATCGCACCGGGAAGCTGGAGATTGGCGAGGCGAGCGTTGTCATCGCCGTTTCGGCCCCTCATCGAGCGGAGGCGTTCGACGCCTGCGAATACGCTATCGATACGTTGAAGCAAATCGTGCCAATCTGGAAGAAGGAAGCCTACGAGAACGGCGAGGTGTGGCTCGAGTACGAGCACCGGCTGGCCCAGGATTCGGCGCGGTGAGGCTCGGATGAACTTGGACAGCCTGGGTCGTTCGCTGCACGACCTGCGGATATCGGTTACCGACCGCTGCAACTTCCGCTGTGTGTACTGCATGCCCAAGGAGGTCTTCGGCAAGGACTTTCAGTTCCTTCCGCCTCGATCGCTGCTCAGCTTCGAGGAAACCACGCGTTTGGCGAAGATCTGCATCTCGCTGGGCGTGGAGAAGCTGCGCATCACGGGCGGGGAGCCGCTGGTGCGCCGCGAGATCGAAAAGCTGATAGCCATGCTGGCCCCACTCGATGGGCTGAAGGACCTCACGCTGACGACGAACGGCGCGCTGTTGGGTCGCAAAGCCCAGGCGCTCAAGGACGCCGGGCTGAGGCGCATCACGGTGAGCCTCGACTCCATCGACGACCAGACCTTTCGGGCGATGAACGATGTCGACTTTCCCGTCTCCCAGGTGCTGGAGGGCATTGAAGCCGCGCGGGCCGTTGGCCTATCTCCTATCAAGGTCAACATGGTCGTCAAGCGCGGTCTGAACGAGCAGTCGATCGTCGACATGGCTCGCCGTTTCCTTGGCAGCGGGATGATCCTGCGCTTTATCGAGTACATGGATGTCGGCGCGACCAACGGCTGGCGGCTGGACGACGTCGTACCGGCCAGAGAGATCGTCAGCGTCATCGATCGGGAGCTGCCGCTCGAACCGCTCGAGCCGAACTACCGCGGCGAGGTAGCCAGCCGTTACCGCTACCGCGACGGAGACGGCGAGATCGGCGTGATCAGCTCGGTGACACAGCCTTTTTGCGCCAGCTGCACCCGCATGAGGCTGTCGTCGGAAGGCAAGCTCTACACCTGCCTGTTCGCGACTGCCGGACATGACGTGCGTGCCCTGCTGCGAGGCGGCAGCAGCGACGAAGAGATAGCCAGCTTCCTGGTGGACATTTGGACGCGGCGGGCAGATCGCTACTCGGAGCTTCGAACTGCCGCCACGGTATCGCTGCCCAAAGTCGAGATGTCGCACATCGGCGGCTGAGCTTGACTTTGGGGAGTGGCTGCCGGCGCCGTTGAGGTGATGGACCGTTCGCCCGGCCGCCATCTCCGCCCGGTCGAGCTCGATCCCGTCAGGCGCCGTCGCTGGGTACGCTGGCTCGTGCCCGCCGCGATTGGGCTGCTGGCCATCATTGCCTGGGGCATGAAGCTGCCGGCGCGCTACGTGGCCGCGACACAGCCTAGCCTGCCAGCGTCGTCGCCGGAAGAGTCCGTTCCATTCGACCTGTGCTTCAGCGACGTGAGCTGGGTGCCGCCCGATGCGGAAGCCCAGGCGGCACACCTGCTCCAGAATCCGCGCTACGCCGGCATCGACTTCAGCCGGCTGCGCCCAGAGCGGATCCACGTCGAAGGCGGACCCTTCCGGTCGGCCAGCGCCTTCGGCGACTTCATTGAGCTGTCCGGCCTGTGGGCAGACGATGCCGCCGTGCACAACGGCTGCCCGGAGGCGTTTCAGGGCAAGGTCGAAGTCTGGGGGTTGGCCGTCCGTTTTCAGCGGCTGGCGCTGCGGGGCGACGACCTCAACGCCATTCTCGAGCGGGATTCACGCGGCGTCCAGGTGGCGCAAATAGCGCTCCCTCCTGGGGCGCTGGCGCTGCACTTCCTCGATGGCTCCGGTGAAAAGCTTGCGCCGGACGTGGCGCTGGGCCGGTAAAGCCTGAAGCGAATCGCTACGGTCTGATCAGCGCCCAGAGGTATCCGGGTACGATCGTCAGCAGCAGCGTCGCGGCGCCTGCGGCCAGCACGCCCGCATTGCCATGTAGGCGCAGCTTACCCGGCAGGCGCAGCGTGCTCCATAGATCGGGCACCGGGTAGAGGTAGTACACCGCCGCGGCAACGGCGGCGGCGACTCCAAGGATCGTGGGTACGGGACCGAGCGCCTGCCAGGTGGATCCGAATAGCGCCAGCTTGGCCCAGAAACCTGGCAGCGGCGGAATGCCGGCCAGGGACATCAGCCCGATGCACAGCGCCAGACTGCGCTGCAGGCCCAGCTTGGCTGGCAGCTCGGCGAACGAGATGGCATCCGGGCCCGCCCCGGCCAGCGCCGCGAATACCAGCATGGCCGTGGCGCCATAGGCGATGACGTAGAAGACCGCGGCGCTGGCTCCCGCTGCTCCTGATCCGATGGCCATGGCCAGGAAGCCGGCATGGGCGATGGCGGAGTAGGCCAGCAGCCGGCGGATCTCGCGTTGTCCTAGGGCCGCCAGCGTGCCCCAGATGGCCGTGAGCAGCCCCAGCATGCCGATGACGAATAGATAGCTGGACCCGGCGATCGGCACCAGCCGTATCAGCGCAACCACCGCCCCCAGCTTGCTCAGGGCCATGACCGCCCCCGCCGCGGCCGGTGATCCCGCGGAATACAGGTCGAGTGCGCCCCAGTGCAGGGGTACCAGGGCGAGCTCGAAGGCGAAGCCCGCGCTCATGAGCACGATGCCGGCCAGCAGCGACAGGCTCATGGCCGAGCCGGGCGGCGGCAGCCCAATCGACCCGGTGGAGAAGTAGATCAACCCAAGGCCGTAGATCAGCGCGGTCAGGCTGACGGCCGCCAGCACGAAGTACTTGAAGGCGGCTTCGGCCACGGCCTCTCCTCGGCCGAGGACGACCAGCAGCGCCGAGCTGAGCGACAGCGTTTCCATGCCGATGGTCATCTGCAGCAGGTCGCCGCCGGTGGCCATGATGATCGTGCCGGCTCCCGCGAGCAGCAGGAGGGCGGCCGATTCGGGTCGCTGCTGTGCGTACTGCAGCTCGAGTGATGGCGTCAACAGCAGCGTTACGACGAGAAAAGCGCAGATGGCATAGACGGCAAGTGGTCCACCCAGGCCGGCGCCAATCCGAGCGCCGGCGGCGGCCGCAATCGCGCTTAGCAGCCCCATGCCGGCGAGCGCCCAGCGACGCTGGGTCAACGGGCCGGCCAGTGCCAAAACCAGCAGCGCACCCGCGACGAGGCAGGCGATAGAGACGTAGGGAAGGCCGGCCATTAGCCTTTAAGTCCCGCCACGAGGATGACCGCTAAGCCAAGGACGGTTGCGAGGACGTAGCGGCCTGTTCGGCCATTTTGGATAGCGGCAACGGAAGTGGACAGCTTGACGCTGGCAGCCCCGGCCCAATCAGTCCAGCTGGGCCGCGGCAGTGCCGCAACGCTTCGCGCTTGACGCTGCTCCCACCAACCAGCGCCGGCGAATCCGATGAGGCCCAGAGCAAGTGCGACGACGCCGGCCCCGGTGATGAAGGGCTGTGAGGTGGAGGCGCTTGTGGTGGGGACGAGCAGACGCGCGAGCCAGCCTGACGGGAAATTGACATAACCGAAGAGAACGGACCCGGCGGCCAGAGGAACGAGAGGCCAGGTCAGCAATCTCGAAATCGGATGCAACTGCCGCTCACCCGCTGCCTGGCTCGCCTTGCCATGGAACGTGGCGAAGAACAGACGGCCGATGTACCAACCGCTGAGCAGCACGCCAATGACCAGCAGCCATGCCAGGGCGGGGAAGCGTTCGAGACCGGCGTCGACGATCGCGTCCTTGCTGAAATAGCCGGCCGTCAGGGGAAAGCCAAAGAGAGAGCAGGCTCCCACCAGGAAGGCCAGCCGAACGCCGGGCATGTGCCTGGCCAGGTCGCCCATGTCCGACAGCTCTTCCTTGCCGCCAAGGGCATGGATGACAGCTCCGGCCGATAGGAACAGAAGCGCCTTGAACATGGCCTGGCTGCCCAGATGAAAGATGGCGGCGAAGGGAGCGCTGAAGCCTATGGCCGCGAACATGTAGCCTAGCTGGCTGACGGTCGAGTAGGCGAGGCCCTTCTTGAGGTTGGACTGCCGCAGCGCCATAACGGCGCCGAACAGTGCCGTGGCCACGCCTAGCGCCGCGACTGCGCTCAAAGCGATCGGGCTCAACGACAGCACCAGCTGCGTCCGAGCGAGGAGGTAGACGCCCGCCGCAACCATCGTGGCAGCGTGAATGAGGGCGCTGATAGGTGTCGGTCCGGCCATCGCGCTGGGCAGCCAGAAGTACAGCGGCCCCTGCGCTGACTTTGCCGAGGCGGCGACGATGAGCAGCGCGGCCAGCAGCGCCGCTCCGCCGATGCCGGCCGTGCAGGACGGAGTTTGCAGGGTGGTCAGGTCCCCGCAGCCGGATGGCACCACGACGGCCGTAAGAATCAGGGCGGCGTCGCCCACAGCGTTGGCGGCGATGGCCTGCAGGCCGGCATTGAGCGTTCGCGGCTTTTCGCGCCAGAAGCTGATGAGGAAATAGCTGGTCATGCCGACACCGGTCCAGCCGATCAGCAGCACGGCCAGATTGCCGGCAACTACCAGCAGCGCCATGGCGCCAACGAACACGTCCAGGAATGCGAAGAAACGGCGAATACCGGGATCGCCCTCCATGTAGCCCAATGAGTAGACGTACACGCAGATGGCGACGAGGCCGAGTACGGCCAGCATGAACGCCGATAGGGCGTCGACCCGTAGCAGGAACCGGCCGTCGGGCAGGAAGGGCAGCCAATTGTCCAGCTCCACGGTGGCCGGCTGCCCCGCCCCGGCCAGCCATGCGATCGAGATCGAGAGCAGGACGGCGACCCCTGGGATGCTGGCCAATCCCGGCCGCTTGACGGCGCCGGTCGAGCCGAGCAGGAGCCCGGGAATCACCAGCAGGAAGCCCCAGGCGAGCACCTGGCTCATCCCTGCACCGCCCGTGGCTCGTCGACGTCGACTGGCTCGCGGCGGTGGAACAGGACCAGCGCCAGTCCAAGTCCGACCACGGCCTCGGCCGCGGCAATCACCAGGACAATCAGCGCGATCGCCTGTCCGGCATCGTTGCCGCGTGCTCGCGAGCCGAGCACGAGTACCAGGTTCCCGGCGTTGAGCATGATTTCGATGCACATCAGCATGGCAACCGGGTTGCGGCGCAGCATCACGCCGGTTGCGCCGGTCGAAAACAGGATGGCGCTCGTGGCCAGCACAACGATATTGGCTGTCATGCCCCTCTTCGTCCGCTGCTCATCAGGGCGTCCCCTGACGACGCCACAGCGCCACCGAGCCGATGATTGCCACCAACAGGAGCGGCGCCGTAAGCTCGAACGGAACGAGCAGCTTGTCGGCGTCGAACAGCTCGTGGCCAATGCCTGCAACGGAGCCCAGGCCGCTGGGGACGGCTGAGCCGGCGGGACCGGCGAGCAGCTGTGCCTGGGCGCTGATGGTCGGTCCGAGGCCGGTGTAGAGCGCTGCCAGCAGGGCTGCTCCGACGGCGATGCCGGTGACAACCCGGCGCGGTTGAGAGTGCAGCTCACGCCCACCGGGAGGCAGCAGCGCCACCACGAACAGGAACACAACGACAATCGCGCCGGAGTAGATCAGCAGCTGCCCCACGGCCACGAGCCCGGCGGCGAGCAGCGCGTACAGGGCGGCAATCGACAGGCTGTGGGCCAGCAGGGCCACGACTGCGCGGATAGCTCCCTGAGCCAGGACGACCAGCAGCGCCGAAGCCAGCGCCACCACGCAGGCGGCGACTATTGGCCCGAGCAGGGGATCCATCAGCAAGCGCGAAGGGGCGCTGGGGACTGGGCCCTGGGCGCTGTCCAGGCGTCGCGGAGGGAGACGGCCCGGCTCATGCTTCATCACGCTTGGCTCTCGGCGTCGAAGACGACATCGGCCGGTAGGTCCCATACAGGTCCGAGAGGCCCTTGCCACCGTCGGTGTAGCCCGGACGCGGGACGTCCACGTCGGCGTGCACCTGGCGCCGGGGAGCATAGTGCTCGGGGTCGAGCAGCATCTCCTTGGTGTAGACGAACGATCCTCGGTCGTAGTCGGACAGCTCGTATTCCGGTCCGAGCTTTATGGCGTCAACCGGGCAGGCCTCTTCACACAGTCCGCAGAAGATGCAGCGGATCATGTTGATCTCGTACCGCTTGGCATACCGTTCGCCGGGCGAGACCGGGTGTTCGCTGTCGTTCTCCGCGGGCTCGACCAGGATGGCCTGGGAAGGACAGGCGCCCGCGCACAGCTCGCAGCCAATGCAGCGCTCGAGCCCGTTATCGTGCCGGTAGAGGCGATGACGGCCTCGGAAATTGGCCGAGACCGTGCGCTTCTGTTCCGGGTACCTGACGGTGATCGCCGGCCGCACGCTGTGTTTCAGCGTGGTCCACAGGCCGCGCAGCAGCGCGCCAACTCCGTTCAGCATGTCTTTACCGTGTTACCGCGACGACCACAGCCGTCGCCAGGAGATTTATCAGAGCCAGAGGCAAGAGCACTGACCAGGATAACCGCATCAGTTGGTCGTAGCGCAGCCGCGGCAGGGTGGCGCGGAGCCAGACGAACAGGAACAGGAAGGCCAGCATCTTGATGAACAGCCAGTGCGGCCCGGGCAGGAAGGGCCCCGACCAGCCCGCGAAGAACATGGTCGCCGCCAGGGCCGAGACAGTGATGACGTTGACGTATTCGGCGATGAAGAACATGGCGAAGCGCATGCCGCCGTATTCGGTGTGGTAGCCCGCCACGAGCTCCGTATCTGCTTCGGGCAGATCGAAGGGGGCGCGGTTCGTCTCCGCCACCGCGGCGACGAGGTAGAGCAGGAAGGCGACCGGCTGCAGGATCACGTAGGGAAGTCCGTTGGCCTGGCCGCCAACTACTCCTTCGAGCGACAGTGTGCCGGCGACGAGGGCAACAGATACCAACGCCAGACCCAGGATCAGCTCGTACGAGACCACCTGCGCCGCTGCCCGCAGGCCGCCGATGAGTGAATATTTCGAGCCGGACGACCAGCCGCCCAGGACCAGTCCGTAGACGCCCAAGCTCGAAATGCCGACGAGGTAGAGCAGGCCAACCTGCAGGTTGGCAATGCCGCCGGGGACCTCCACTCCGGCAATGCGCGTCGTGGGCCCGAAGGGGATGACGGCGAAGGCCGCCAGCGCGGCGAAAAGCGAAATGGCGGGAGCCAGCGGGAAGAGGATCCGGTCGGCCCGCGCCGGACGGACGTCTTCTTTGAAGAACAGCTTCAGGGCATCGGCCAAAGGCTGCAGCAGTCCGCCTATCCCCACGCGGTTGGGGCCCAAGCGCACCTGCAACCGTCCGATGACCCGGCGCTCGAACCAGGTCATGTAGGCCATCGCCGTCAGCAGCAGCAGGATGAGCAGCAGCGACTTGGCCGCGTCCAGTCCCGTCTCAAGCCAGGGCAGCGTTGGTCTCCATGTCCGGCGCGGCGGAGATGTGCAGCGCCTCGGCGAGCTCGGCCAGCGCCAGCCAATCCGGGTGAGCCGCCGCGGGTGCTGCGGCTCCGGGATGGAGCTGCTGGACCGTTCCCTCGAGGTTGATCAACGATCCGGTCTGTTCGTAAGGATGGGCCAGCGGCAAAACGATCGAGGGCCGATCGGCTGCGTCACCGGCGGCTGACCAGCGCAGCTGAATCCGGGCGCTGGCTGAGGAGCGCAGAGGCCAATCTTCGTTGCCGACGAGCAGCTGGACGGGCGCTTCGAAGGTGGCCTTTGGCAGGCCGGTCATGGCCGCGCCGTTGGCGGCAGTCGCGGGCGAGCCGACCATGCCTTCCGCCGCGAGCTCATCACCGAGCGCGTCGGCTCCCCACCCAAGGATGGAGATCGGCTGGGGAAGAGCGCCGTCGTGCGTGAGCGCCTGGACGAGCTCCTCGACGGTGGCGAACGTGGCGGACGTGTCGCGCCACAGACCGTTGGCTCCCGCCCCTACGAAATACAGCTTGCCCCCGGCCTTGAGCGCCTCGCGGACGCGCAGCGCTAGCACCGGCAGCGCTCGCCACACATCCAGCCCGAGCAGGATGATCGTCTTGGAAGTCACCAGGTCCTGGATCGTGCGGCGAACCTGACCGGTCGTCGCTGGCCACACCCCCAGGCCGGCTTTGAGCTCGCGAGCAATGGTGGTGGCCGCGTTGAGGGCCTCGTTCGTAATCGACGGCGAGACGATCACTTCGGTCGGTCCCGATCGCAGCAGCTCGGCCGCGGACTCCAGGGCTTCGGCCCACGACGTGGGCTGGCCGTCCACCGCTGGCTCCCGCAGGCGCTCTATGCCGAGTGGCAGGGTGTCGAACCGCCCGAAGTCGCACAGCCATTCGTTGTTGATAGCCATGTTCTCGCGGGGAACCATACGCTGCAATGCTCGGTCGCGAGCGTGCAGCTCCACGTTGCAGCCGACCGCGCAGCCGGCACAAATCGACGGCGTCCTTTGCAGGTCCCAGGGTCGGGCTCGGAACCGATACTGCCGGCTCAGCAGGGCGCCAACCGGGCAGAGGTCGATGGTGTTGCCCGAAAATGGTGAATCGAACGTCTCGCCGTCGAGCACGCCGATCTGACTCGTGCCGGCTCGATCCATGGCGGCCAGCGCCTGATCGCCGGCGATCTCATCCTGGAAGCGGACGCAGCGGTAGCACATGATGCAGCGCTCGCGGTCGAGCACGATCCGCTCGGACAGCGGGATCGCCTTGGCGAGCTTTCGTTTGGGCTCTGTGAAGCGGCTCACGCCCAGGCCGAACTTGAAGGTGTTGTCCTGCAGCGGGCATTCGCCGCCCTTATCGCAGATCGGGCAATCGAGCGGGTGGTTGGCCAGCATCAGCTCCAGCACAGCCTTCTGGCCGGCGGTCGCCCGGTCGTTGCGCGTATGGACGATCATGCCCTCGCTCACGGGGGTGGTGCAGGCCGTCTGGAGTCTGGGCATCTTCTGTATGTCGACCAGGCACATGCGGCAGGCCCCGACGGGTTTCATTTTGGGGTGGTAGCAGAACACGGGGATTTCGACGCCAGCCTTCTTGGCAGCTTCGATCAGCAATGTGCCCTTCGGAACGCGAACTTCCTGGCCGTCGATGATGACCGTGACCGGTGGGAGCGCTTCAGCCACGCGGCAGTACTCCTGGCTGGCTCATTCGGCCCAGCTGCCCACAGGGCAGCGCCCCTGCCGGACGTGCGCCAGATATTCGTCTCTGAATTGGCTCACCGTGGCCACCACCGGGCTGACGGCAAAGTCCCCCAGCGCGCACAGCACCTTACCGCTGATCTCGTCGGACAGCGAAAGCAGCAGATCGAGGTCCGCTTCGCTGCCCTGGCCCTGCTCCAGCCTGGTCAGGACCTTGTGCAGCCACGTCGTTCCTTCTCGGCAGGGGGTGCATTTACCGCAGGACTCCTTGCGGAAGAACTCCACCATCCGGGCGGCTGCCCGCACCATGCAGACGCGCTCGTCGAGCACGATCAGGCTGGCCGATCCCAGCATGGAGCCGGCCTCGCGCACTGAGTCGTAATCCAGGAGGGTGTCCAGCTTATCGGCGGTGAGTATGGGCGCGGACGCGCCGGCCGGCAGCACGCCCTTCACCTGGTGGCCGCCGTGCACGCCCTGTCCGCACTCGTCGATCAGCTGGCGGAAGGTCAGCGAGCCGAGCGGGCGCTCGTAGTTGCCAGGCCGGTTCACGTGGCCAGAGAGGCAGAAGATCTTCGGGTCGAGGGCCTTGAACCACTCCGCCCCACGGTTGATGATGTGGGGTACGTTGACCAACGTCTCGACGTTGTTGATGACGCTGGGGCGGCCGTACAGACCCTCCACGGCAGGGAATGGCGGGCGCGATCGCGGCATGGGCCGGCGTCCCTCCAGCGACTCGAGGAGCGCCGTCTCCTCCCCACAGATGTAGGCCCCTGCCCCGCGGAAGACCAAGATCTGATAGTCACCGAGCAAGCCTGCTCGACGAGCTTCCTCGATGGCGTTCTCCAGCCGCTGGGCCGCCGTCCGATATTCGCCCCGGACGTACACGAACGCCGTCCTGGCGCCGAACGAGTAGCAGGCAATCAAGATGCCTTCGATCAGCATGTGCGGCTCTATCTCCATGAGCTCGCGGTCCTTGAAGGTGCCCGGCTCCGATTCATCGGCGTTGACGCACAGATACTTGGGCCCCTCGATCTTGGGGACGAAGCTCCATTTCAGCCCGGTTGGAAAGGCAGCCCCGCCGCGGCCTTTCAGGTTGGAGCCCTTGACCTCCTCGATGACCTGCTCGGGGCTCATCTCCTGAGCTTTGCGCCAGGCTCGGTACTCGTACTCGTCGAGCGCAACAGGCTCCGTTCGCCCCGGATGGCAGAGCAGCACCGGCTGGTAAGGCGGCGGCGTGTCCGTATCAAAGCGCTCGGTTGCCGCGGAGCTCACGACGTTTGTCCTTCCAGGCCGGCGGCAGTCTCAACCTCGGCGAGGAACGCTTCCAGAGCCTTACCTCGGAGGTTCTCGCGGTATTCGTCGTTGACCACGCACATCGGGGCTCGATTGCAGGCCCCGAAGCATTCGTGCGATCGCAGCAGCGTCACGGCGCCATTCGGCGTCGTGTCCCCGGGTTCGATCTCGAGCGCCGCGGCCAGCAGACCGAGCAGCTCATCCGCCCCGCGCAGCGCGCACGGCAGCTGCGCGCACACCTCTACGACGGTCGTCCCCAGGGGCTTCGTCCGCAGCATCGAGTAGAACGTCACCAGCTCATTGGCCGATGCATGCGACACGCCGACCATGTCGGCTACACGCGCAATCACCGGCGGCGGCAGGAAATGCGTTTCCTCCTGGGCGATCTTGAGCGCCGGCAGCAGTCCCGTACGCCGCTGAGGGTACCTGCCCACCTCGGCGCGAATACGCTCTTCAACGGCCGCGGAGAGCGGGGAGGCGCTGCCCGCGGCTTCCTGATCTTGGACGTTCACCTGTCGACCTCGCCCAGGATAGGATCGATGCTGGCGATGATGGCGATCAGGTCGGCTATGAGCCCGCCCTTGGCCATCAGCGGCAGCGCTTGCAGGTTGGCGAAGGAGGGCGCTCGCACCCGGCAGCGGACCGGCTTGCCCGTGCCGTCACTGACGACGAAGAAGCCCAGCTCGCCGCGTGGTGATTCGACGCCGACGTAGGCCTCGCCGGCCGGTGGCCGGGGCCCTTCTGTGTACAGCTTGAAGTGATGAATCACCGCCTCCATAGAGCCGGCCAGCTCGCTGCGTGGTGGTGGCATCACCTTGCGGTCTGACGTCCGAACCGAGCCCTCGGGCAGGATGTTCAGCGCCTGACGGCAGATGAGAATGCTCTGGCGGAGCTCGGCTATGCGCACCCGGTAGCGGTCGTAGCAGTCGCCATGGGTGTACACGGGCACCTCGAAGTTGAAGCGCTCATACATGCTGTATGGCTTGGCCTTGCGCAGGTCCAAGTCGACGCCCGAAGCCCGCAGCATGGGTCCGCTTACGCCTACCGCCAGGGCGTCCTCGGCCGACAGGACGCCCACCCCAATGGTCCGTTCCCTGAAGAGCGGGTTGTCGGTCAGCAAGCTCTCGTAGTCGTCGATCCTTTTCGGCAAGACGTCCAGGAAGCTGCTCACCTTGTCGAGCCAGGCTGCCGGCAAATCGGCAAACAGGCCGCCTGGCCGGATGAAGCTCGTCATCATCCGAGCGCCGCTGAGCTCCTCGAATAGATCCAGCAGCTGCTCGCGCTCCCGGAAGGTGTAGAGGAACACGGAGTTCGCGCCGAGATCGAGCGCGGTGGTGCCCGTCCAGACCAGATGGGAATTGATACGCGTCAGCTCGGCCAGCAGCACGCGGCCGATCTGGGCCCGTTCGGGGACGTCGCAGCCGAAGAGCTTCTCGACGCTGAGGGCATAGGCCAGGTTATTGCCCAGTGGATTGAGATAGTCGAGACGGTCGGTCATGGTGACGTTCTGCAGATAGGTGCGGTGCTCGAACGTCTTCTCGATGCCGGTGTGGAGGTAGCCGATCACGGGCTGGCATTCGACCACGATCTCGCCGTCGAGCAGCAGCTCGACGCGCAGCACGCCGTGGGTCGACGGATGCTGTGGCCCAAGGTTGATGTGCAGGATTTCGGGGCGATCGCTGACGAGCAGGTCAGGCACGAGGCTTGGCGCTCCTAATCGCCACGGTACCCGCGCCGAGTGGTGAAATCCACTTCTTCGCCGCCCAACGGCTCGTCCCGCCGCAGTGGATGGCCCACCCAATCGTCAGGCATGAGGATTCGCCTCAGCATGGGGTGGCCCTCGAACTCGACCCCGAACATGTCATAGGCCTCGCGTTCGTAGGCGTTCGCCCCTACGAAGATGTCGCAGATGCTCGGAGCCTTGCCGGCCGTGCTGGCCTTCACCTGCACCCAGGCGCGATCGATGGTGTGGAACAGCGCATAGTTGAGCTCGAAGCGCTCCTCGCGCTCCGGATAGTCGACCACGGTCAGGTCCACGAACCGGTTGTAGCCTTCATCCTTGAGCCGCCGTATGGCGGCCGGAACATCGGCGAGTGTGACTTTCACTGAGCCCGCGAGCGCTCCCGGATCCGCTCCTTGAGCTTGATGATCCCGTCGAGGAGCGCTTCGGGACGGGGCGGACAGCCAGGCACGTACACGTCCACCGGGACGATCTTGTCCACTCCCTGTATGACGGCGTAGTTGTTGAATATCCCACCGCAGGCCGCGCAATCGCCCATGGCGATGACCCACTTGGGATCCGGCATCTGGTCGTAGATCTCTTTGAGCACCGGGGCCATTTTCTGCGAGACCCTGCCGGAGACGATCATGAGATCCGCCTGTCGCGGGCTGGGACGAAATAGCTCGGAACCAAAGCGGGCGAGATCGAAGCGCGACGCCGATGTGGCCATCATCTCGATAGCGCAGCAGGCCAGGCCGAACATCACCGGCCATAGCGAATTTTCCCGGCTCCACTCTTCGATGCGGCCGAGGAAAAACGCGGGAGCGGCATCCTTGACGTGCAGCTCGGGGTGCTCTACCGCCATTCGAGCGCTCCTCGGGAACGAGCGTACACGTAGCCGACGCCAAGGATGACGAAGAAGCTGGCGATGACCTCGATGCCTGTCCAGCCAAGGTCACGCATCAATGCTGCCCAGGGATAGAGAAACAGACCCTCGACGTCGAAGATCAGGAACAGCATAGCGACCAGGGCAAAACGTACCGGCCAGCGCGACTCGGTGGGGGTTGGCTCGGAGATCCCGCACTCATACGGCTCGAGCTTGGCGGGGGTAGGGTGATGGGGCGATAGGCGCCCCGAAATGAAGATCAGGGCCACGACCAGGGCGCCTGCCAGGCCGAGATAAACCGTCAGCGCGATGTATGTCGGAATCGGAATTCCCCAGGGGGACTAGTGGCGGCGATGTGCCGCTTTCCCGGGAGTCAAGTCTACCAAGGGGGCTCGTAGTTCCTGGTCCGGGAGGACCGAAATCAGGGCCGCCTGGGCTGGGCAGGGATGGCGAGTAAGCTCTCGTCATGCGCATCGTGGTGGTGGGTGGAGGTATTGCCGGACTAGCGGCGGCCTACCGTCTGAAGGACCGGGCGGAGGTGATCTTGCTGGAGGCGAGCGGTCGCGTCGGCGGCGTCATCCGAACGCGGATCCAGGGGGACTACCTGATGGAAGCGGGCCCCGATGCCTTCATCGACAAGGGCACGGTGCTCCAACTGTGCCGGGAGCTCGGGCTCGAGCAGCAGCTCATTCGGACTAGCCAGGCGTACCGCCGCAGCTTCATGGTTCGCGGAAGGCGGCTGCTGCCGGTTCCGGAAGGCCTGTACCTGATGGCGCCGAGCGCGCTCGGCCCGTTCCTACGGTCCCCCATCGTCTCGCCGTTGGGGAAGGCGCGCATGCTGCTGGACCTGGTGGCCAGGCGGCGGGCAGCGCCGGACGAGTCTCTGGCTAGCTTCGTTCGGCGCAGACTGGGGCAGGAGGCGCTCGATCGCCTGGCCCAGCCGCTGCTGGGCGGCATTTATGCGGCGGATCCCGAGCGGCTGAGCTTGGCGGCGACTATGCCGCAGTTTCTCGACATGGAGCGGCGGCACGGCAGCGTCGTGCGCGCTCTGCTGACCGCGCGGCGGTCGACCGGGCCTGGAACCAGTGGGGCGCGATACGCGCTGTTCCACTCCTTTGGGGAAGGCATGGAGATCCTGGTAAGCGCTTTGCGCGCGGCCCTGCCCGACGTGCGCCTGAATACCGCAGTGCAGGGTCTCGATCGTGTCGAAGGCGGGTGGCGGGTGCGCTTTGGCAATTCTTCCGAGGGTGGCGACGCAGAGCTCGTCGCCGATGGCGTGTGCCTGTGCGTGCCGCCTGCGGCGGCTGCCTCCTGGCTGCCGGGCCTCCCGCTGCCGGCAGCTCCTCGCTCGTCGGTCGTGACCGTTAACCTCGGCTTCCGCGAGGAGCAGGTGCGGCATCCGCTCAACGGGGCTGGTTTCGTGGTGCCGCACAGCGAGGGCCGTTCCATCATCGCTTGCAGCTTCAGCAGCCGGAAGTTCGAGGGGCGCTCGCAGCCTGGCCACGTGCTGCTGAGGGCATTCGTAGGCGGGATGCTGGGCCGCCGGCATTACGAGATCGACGACGAGCAGCTCGTGGCGAACGTGCTGAACGACCTCGATGAGCTGCTCGACGTCGATGGTCCGCCCGAGGAGGTCTGGCTCAACCGACTGCCCGACAGCATGCCCCAGTACGAGGTTGGGCACCTGGATCGCATGGCAGCGCTCGAAACTGCGCTGGAGCGCCTTCCGGGCCTCGCGCTGGCCGGTAACAGCTACCGCGGCGTGGGCATCCCGGATTGCATTGCCAGCGGCTTCGCCGCGGCGGATCGGTTGCTGGGCGCGCCAATCCCCGGCAGCCCTTGAATATGGGACCGGCTTTTCGGCCTCCGGACGAGCATGGGTCGTCGGCTTGCAGGCGCGAGCGCCGGAATACGCCTGCACGCCAGGCCGGCTGGAGGTTGCGGCTGTGCCTACTTGCGGCGCTTGGCCAGCTCTTGGTAGACGGCGGGCAGGGGTACGCCGGTGGCCTCGAGGAGGACCAGGGTGTGGTACCACAGGTCGGCGACTTCCCAGATGATCTCGCTTGGAACACCGTTCTTGCCGGCGATGATCACTTCCGCGGATTCCTCGCCGATCTTCTTGGCAATACGGTCGATGCCTTCGCGGAGCAGCTTAGCCGTGTAGGAGCCCTCCGGGCGGTCGCGGTTGCGCTGAGCGATGACCTGCGCCAGCTCTTCGAGGATCTCCGGCCCCAGGCCGTCTTCCGGCGGCACGACCTGGTTGAAAAAGCAATTTGGCGCCCCAGTATGGCAGACGGGCCCGGTGGGCTCGGCCAGCACCAGTACCGCGTCGCCGTCGCAATCGACCGTGAGCCCCTTGGGCATCAAGAAATTGCCCGAGGTAGCGCCCTTCTCCCACAGCTCCTGCCGGCTGCGGCTCCAGAACCAGACGTGATCGCCGGCCAGCGTGCGGTCTAACGCCTCCCGATTCATATAGGCGATCATCAACACCTGCTTGGAGCGCGCATGCTGCACGATCGCCGGTACCAGGCCCTGCTGGTCGAAGTGAATCTGAGCAATGTCGAATGGCACCGGCTCGCCTTTGATCCTGGCCTTCACGCGGCGAAGTCCATGCGTACCGGTAGTCCTCTGCTGGCCATGAGCTCCTTCGCCTGTCGAATGCTGAATTCGCCGAAGTGAAAGATGGAGGCAGCCAGCGCGGCGTCTGCTCCTCCCTCGGAGACAACGTCGGCCAGGTGCTCCAGCGTGCCCGCGCCGCCGGAGGCGATGACCGGCACCGGCACGGCGCTGGACACCGCGGCCGTGAGGGCGAGGTCGTAGCCGTCCTTGGTGCCGTCGCGGTCCATGCTGGTGAGCAGGATCTCGCCCGCGCCCAGGTCGACGCCGCGCTGGGCCCATTCGATGGCGTCCAGCTCAACCGCTTGGCGCCCGCCATGGGTGTAGACGCGCCAGCCGGCGCCGTCCCGCTTGGCGTCGATCGCCAGCACGATGCACTGGCTCCCGAAGCGTTCCGCCCCTCGCTTGATCAGCTCGGGATCGGCCACGGCTGCGCTATTCACCGACACCTTGTCCGCCCCGGCTCGCAGCAGGCGGTCCATGTCCTGGGTGGACCGCACGCCGCCGCCGACAGTGAGGGGAATGAAGACCTGATCCGCGGTTCGCTCCACGACGTGAACCATAGTCTGTCGCTCGTCGCTGCTGGCGGTGATGTCCAGGAAGACCAGCTCATCAGCCCCTTCACGGTCATACAGCGCCGCCAGTTCGACCGGGTCGCCGGCATCCCGGAGCTCCAGGAATCTCGTGCCCTTGACCACGCGCCCGCCGGTAACGTCGAGGCAAGGGATGACGCGCTTGGTCAGCATGCGCTGACCAAGCAGTGAAGAGTGAAGAGTGAAGAGTGAAGAGTGCTGGATCGTGGCACCGCTGTCGGCCGGCCGCTTCGGCGAACCCCACACTGTCTACTCTTCACTCTTCGTTCCCAACGTTTCACCCTTTACTCTTCACGTGGCCTAGCCCCGACTTCGTTCCCAACTCTTCACTCTTCACTCTTCACTCTTCACTGGGCGCGAGCCCGCTCGCGCCCTTACCATTCATAGCGTTCCGCGGTCTCTTCGACCTCGTGCATGGCCCTGGCCAGGTCGATGGCGCCATCGTACAGCGCCTTGCCGACGATGCACGCGTCCACTCGCAATTTCGCGATTTGCCGGAGGTGCGCGATCGTAGCCACTCCGCCCGAAGCAATGAGCTGCACCTGCTGCAGCTGACGCATCTGGCCCAGCGCCTCCAGATTGGGGCCCTGCAGGGTGCCATCGGTTTCGACGTCGGTGAAGATGACCGTCTGCACGCCGGCCTGCTGCATCTCCCTTCCCACGTCGAGCGCCGGTCGAGCCGACGTCGACTCCCAGCCTTCGATCGCCACCAGGCCCTGACGCGCATCGATCCCCACCGCGATTCGCTCGCCGAAGCGGCCGACCGAATCGCGCACGATCTCGGGCTGCTTGATGGCAACGGTGCCGAGAACGACGCGGTCGGCTGCCTGGAGAGCGTGTTCGATGGCGCCGAGGCTGCGCAGGCCTCCACCCAGCTCCAGCTTCAATCCAGGGCATGCCTGCCGGATCGCATGTACCAGCTGCAGGTGTCTGGGCTGGCCCTCTCGAGCTCCGTTCAGGTCCACCACGTGCAGCCATTCTGCGCCGGTGTCCTGCCAGTGCTTGGCCATGGCCAGCGGGTCCTCGGAGTACTCCGTGGACTGGTCGAAGCTGCCCTGGCGCAGTCGCACGCATTTGCCGTCCAGGAGGTCGAGCGCGGGAATGACTAGCATGGTGGCCACGACCGGGGATCGCGCGGGTCCGGCCTCCCGTTGGCGAGATGGACGAAGTTCTCGTACAGCCGCAGGCCTCGGGCGCCGCTCTTCTCAGGATGGAACTGCGTGGCGAAGACGTTGCCCCGGGCCAGGATCGACGGAAAGCGAATGCCATATTCGGTCGTAGCCACCACCACGTGCGGCTGCTCCGGCTCGGCGTAGAAGGAGTGCACGAAATAGAAATACGAGCCGTCGGGGATGCCGTCCAGCAGCGGATGATCGATGCGGTAGGTGACCTGGTTCCAGCCCATTTGCGGCACCTTCAGCCCAGGAGGCAGCTTGTGAACGGCGCCCGGAATCACATTCAGACAGTCCTGGTGGCCGCCTTCCTCGCTGTACGTCAGCAGCGCTTGGAGGCCCATGCACAAGCCGAGGAAGGGCTTTCCGTCCCGGATGCCGCGCAGGATGGGCTCGATCAGCCCGCGCTCGCTCAGGCCGCGCATGGTATCCGCGGCCGCGGCCACCCCGGGCATCACCACGGCGTGGGAGTCTTCGAGGTCATGCGGATTAGCGGTCACGCAGGCTTCTGCGCCGGCGTGCTCGAGGGCGCGAACGACTGAGCGCAAGTTGCCTGCGCCATAGTCGACGACTGCGACCCTCACGCTCATGACGCCAGCTGGGCTTTGACTTCAGCCACAACGTGGCTCAACGGCACTGCCAGCTGCTTGCCGTCGGTCGCTGCGGATCGGAGGTCTTTGAGGCTTGCCTGCCCGCTGGCCAGCTCGTCCGGGCCCAGAATCAGCGCGAAACGGGCGCCCGAGTTCCCCGCCGCCTTGAACTGCGCGCCCATGCCGCGATCGCCGTACGTGCTGGCGGTGGCCACGCCGGCGCGCCGCAGCTCAGTGGCGATCTGCGCCGCGGCGTCTCGCTCGGCAGATCCCAGGGCGATGACGAAGACGTCCGGGGCGGGTGGGGCGAGGCCTTCGGGATGCGCCTGTTTGTAGTTGAGGATGATGCGCTCGATGCCGGTGCCGAAGCCGATGCCGGGTGTGCGTCGCCCGCCCAGCTGCTCCGCCAGCCCGTCGTATCGTCCGCCGCCGCCAATGGTGGACTGCGAGCCTCCGTGCGCCGGCCAGATCTCGAATACGGTCTTGGTGTAGTAGTCCAGGCCGCGCACCAGGCGGAAGTTGACGTGATAGTCCAGCCCCCGGAGCTCGAGTCCGTGGCGAAGACCGGCGAAGTGCTCGCGGCACTCGTCGCACAAGAACTCGGCGGAATGCGGCGCGCGGTCGGCAATGCCCTGGCAGCTGGGAACTTTGCAGTCCAACAGTCGCAATGGATTCTTCTCGAAACGGACGCGATCGTCGTCGCACACCTCGTGCAGGTGCGCGCGATAGTAGCTTCGCAGCTCGTCCAGGTAGCGCGGGCGGCATTTTTCGTCGCCGATGCTGTTGATCTGCAAGGACAGCTCCTTGAGATCGAGCCGAGCGTACAGCGTCCACAGCAGCTCAATCACTTCGGCATCCAGGGCCGGGTCGATCTCGCCGAGCGCCTCCACCCCGAACTGGTGATGCTGCCGGAAGCGCCCGGCCTGTGGCCGCTCGTAGCGAAAGATGGGGCAGACGTAGTAGAGCTTGACCGGCTGCGGCAGCTTGAACATGCCGTGCTCCAGGTAGGCTCGAACTACGGGCGCGGTGCCCTCGGCCCTCAGGGTGATGCTCGCCCCGCCCTTGTCCTCGAAGGTATACATCTCCTTCTCGACGATGTCCGTGCCCTCGCCAACGCCGCGCTCGAACACGCCGGTTTCCTCGAACATCGGCGTATCGATGCGCTGGAATCCGTAGTCCGCCGCAACTCCCGCCGCGATGCTGCGGACGAGGTCCCAGTAAGGCTGCTCGTGCGGCAGGATGTCCTGCGTGCCGCGTGGGGCCTGAGGGGCTTTCAAAGCGCAGCAAGTATAGCGACGGTCAGAACTCCGAGCGCTTGCTGTGTCCCGGGGCGTGGTGCCCGGCGTTCAACGCGCTGCGGTGTGTTTCCGGCGATTGTTTCCCAACCCGATGCCATGTAGCGCGGGCCCTGCGGTCCGCCCGTTCCCGTTCGCCTTCTACCGCGAGCGATGGCTAACCTGGCGGGGGGCAAGCCCCCGCGCTACACGGTTTGGGTCGGGTGAACGAGAACGATCACTCTTTCGCCGGCAGCTTACGCAGCTCGATCGCCATGCAGCGGTCCATGACCACCTTCAAGCCGGCCTGCCGAGCTCGTTGCGCAGCCTGAAGGTGTTCGATACCCAGCTGCAGCCAGACGGCTTTGGCGCCGACCTGAATCGCCTGATCGACGATGTCGGGCACGAACTCCGCTCGCCGGAAGACGTCCACCACGTCGATGGCCAGGGGGACGCGCGTCAAGTCCGGATAGGCTGGCTCATCGAGGACCTCACGCTCTTGGGGATTGACCGGGATGATCCTGTATCCCTGCTCCTGCAGATAACGCGCCACAGAGTAGCTCGGTCGCGATGGATCATGAGACAGCCCGACGACTGCCACCGTGTGGGCGGATCGCAGGATACCAGCCGGATCGTCGTTCTGCCACTCCATGCTGATACCGGGATTCCGCTTCGGCTGCTCGGGTGCCCAGTGGCCGCTAGCCTAGCGGCCGCCGTAGGCCAGCTGGGCCTGCTCGTACTGCTCGCGGTTGCCGATGTCCCGCCATTCGCCGGGAATGAGGAAGCCGTAGACGGGTACCTGCTGCGTGAGCCATTGGATGTAATGGCCGGGCGCATCCATGTTCCCGCCCTGGCTGTGATAGCGCTCGACCAGGGGCAGATGCTCGCGCTTCCAGAGGTAGATGGCCGTGGCGGCAAGCGTTGTCCGGGGGTTTTGGGGCTTCTCTTCGAAGTGGACGATACGCTGGTCTGATCCGATCTCCACCGTTGCGTACTGGGTCATGATTGCCAGGTCGCGGGTGTCGTACAGGCCCACGATGGTGCCGTGCTCCCGGAAGAACCCCACGAAGGCGTCCAGCCGGAAGTCGAACAGGTTGTCGCCGGCGACGACGAGCAGATCGTCGTCGATGGCGTTGGTCGCCAGGACCAAGCGGATGTCGCCGATGGCTCCGAGCTTGTCGGAATCACTCGTGGTCCTGTCGTTGACGACGGAGATCGGCTTGGCCGAGCCGTGTGCCGCGGCCCACTCCACGAATTGCGCCGCGAACTTCTGATTGGTGACCACTGAGACCCGTGTCACGTCCGGCATGGTGGCCAGCTGGTCGAAGATGTAGTCGATCATCGGCCGAGCGCCAATGGGCAGCAGCGGCTTGGCGCGGTCCTGAGTGAGCGATCCGAGCCGCGTAGCGTACCCGGCGGCGAGTATCAGGGCTTCCAAGCAGCGCGCATTCCTGAAGGACAGCCTAGCATGAGCCGAGCCGGTCGCCGGCGTGCGGGGCAGCATCGACGATATACTCAGCCGGGCGGCGAACCGGACCCGGCGAATGCCTTGGTTAAACTGCCAGTAGGCGTTCTGTCCGCCGGCTCGTGACCACGCTCCAGCCCCCGTCGTCTAGAGGCCTAGGACACGGCCCTTTCAAGGCCGCGACACGGATTCGAATTCCGTCGGGGGCACAACTCCCCAAATCAGCCTGGTCGGCTAGTGGGTGGGCGTCGGGGTAGGGGTTCGTGTAGCAGTTGGCTGCGTCGTGCTGGTTGGCGTAGCGGCTTGAGTCGCGGTGCTCGTCGGTGCGGCGGTGGCGCTTGCAGCGGCCGTGGATGTGGGCACGGTGGTGGATGTGGTCGTTGCCGAGGCGGGCGTTGACGTCACCGTTGGCGAAGAGACCGCTGTCCCGCTGACAGTTGGGGTTGGTGTGACTGTCGCCGTAGCCGTGGCGGAAGTCGTCGCGGTGGGGGTAGTGGTGGCGGTCGGCGTGGTTGTACCGGTCGTGCACGGAGTCGCTGTGGAAGATGCCCCAGGCGTCGCGGTATCGGTCGGTGTGGCCGTTGTCGTCGCGCAGCTGGTGGGCGTGGGCGTCGGCGTTCGGGTAGGCGTTGGGGTTGAGGTGGGTGTGGAAGTGGTCGCTGTGGGGGTGGCGGCAACCATTGATTGCTCGTCCGAGACGTTGACCGCGCTGGCGAGGCCGTCGCCGGTGTAGGACTGCACCGTGACGTAGTACATCGTGCCGGGATCGACGTCGGCGATGTGGTAGCTGGTGGCGTTACCGGCGTCGATAGTGCGGTCGTACTGGCCGGAAGCTTTGCCCAGCAGGATCTTGTAGCCGGTCACGTTCGGCGTGGCCGAGGCCGTCCAGCCGACGTTGATGCTGCCAGGCGTGAGGGTCACGTTCGTGGGTGGAAGGGGCGGATCGATCAGGTCGTACTGGATCGCGACGGCCTTCCCTCCGCGGCCGGTGGTTGTGGCCGTGATGGTGATGGTCTGGGCCAGAGTCAGCGTGCTGGCGACGTTGATCTGCGCACATGCCTGCCCTGCACCTGTGGTTGGTGAGCAGCCCTGTCCGGCCTCGCCTACGTAGGAGGTGATTTGCGGGATGCCGTTCACGACCGTGCCGCCAGTGAAGCCCAGGCCAGAGTTGGTGATGCTGCCGACTGCCGTCAGCGTGACGCCGGCCCCCGTGGCTTGATCCAGCGTCTTGTCGCCATCCGCCACGCTGACACCCGAGCTGTTCAGGACTTTGGCATTGATCTGGGCGCTCGTGCCTGCCCCGATGGTTGTGGGGTTGGAGCCGAGCTGCACGGCGTTGGCGTTGCTGACGTGGATGGAATCGCCTGTGTGGCTCGCCACGAAGTGCGCGCCGACCGTGGCGCCGCACTGGCCGTCGTCGTACACCTTCAAGGCATAGCTGTAGGACCCTTCAGGGACGAAGGCCCCGGTCTTGTCCTTGCCATCCCAGAGCACTGCCGCCGTGGCGATGTGAGCTCCGTTTGGAGCGGCCGGCTGGCTGCATACGAGGTTTACTCGCTTGCCGGCGCTGTCGTCGATTGCGAGCTTGACCGAGCTGGCGGTGGTGCAGTCGGACCCACAGTCGTAGCGCACCTTGAAGCCCTGCTTCTGGTCGGCCGCCGGGGCGATGAGCCCGGTGTAATGCGAGCCGGTGCCGTCGTTGGGGACGACGGTGAGCTGGCTGATGCTGCCGCCCGAAGGGGTGGCCTGGGTGGTCGTGACGGTTGTCGTTTGCGCGCAATGGATTGGCGATATCTGCGACCAGGGCGCGACGCAGCTCACCTTGTCAGGGTCGTAGACGTCCAGCGTGACCGTGTAACTGGTGGCCACTTTGAGCCCGGTGAAGGTGTAGGAGAACTGGCCATTGGCGCCGGCCTGGTTGCTGGTGGGCGAACCCTGGCAGGCTGGTGTCCCGACGCAGGTGAACACCGCGTAACTGTTGTTGTCGATGTCGCCGAAGTAGGGTGCGCGGATCTCGATTTCGTCCACGTCCGGCACGACGGTCACCTTGTCGAGCGTTGAGGTGATGTCGTTGCGATTGATGGTGACTACGGGATTGTTGGCGCTGTGGTAGAAGCCGTTCGCGGCGACGACGGTGTAGTGATTCGTTCCGCTGGCCAAGGGCACCGTGATGGAGAAGTTGGTGCGGCCGCCGTCGAGCTGCAGCTTGGCCACGCCGTGATCCGCTTCGTCGATGACCTGGATGAGCAGATTGGGCTGGTTGGTCGTGCCGCTGATGACGAAGGTCGGCTGTGGCGTCCACGTCTGGGCGGTGGGATCGGTGATCACCGGAGGATTCGGCGGGCCAAGCGGGGCGCCGGCGACAGCGAAGCGCAGGACGTTGGTCGGTGGCCGGCCGCCGGGGTCCAGCGCCACCCCGGCCAGGCTCTTCGCAGTGGTCTGCTCAGTGAGCGTGTAGCTGGCCGGCGCCAAATCGGGCGTGGGCGCATAGGTCAGGATCGTGCCCGCCTCCCCGCCCCAGGAGAAGCCGCTGGAGGCGACAGGAATGCCGCAGGGATCGATCAGCGTGCAGTCCGCGCCTCCGCGGCTGCCGCTGGTTTGCTGCAGCGTGAAGGCTGCTTGTGCGCTGGCGGGGTCCATCTGCTCGCTGAAGGTGAGCTGGAGCGAGGTTTTCGGCTGAGCTATCCCGTTTGGCGCCGACAGGACTATGGTAGGTGGCGGCAGCGCGGACGTCCCGTCGTCGGTGGTGAAGGTAGCCGTGAAGGCCTTGGCCAGCGAGATGGAGCCGTTGCCGGACGAGGCGACGGCTCCGGTGCTCACGCTGATCTGGTAGGCCACGAAGGGGATGGCGAGGGGATTGGCCGGCGTGAACCGGAGCATGCTCGGCATGGGCCAGGTGACGGTCCCGGCGACCGGACAGGGGGTGGTGGGCGAACAGCTGCCCCCGCTTACCTGGGCGACCTGAACAGCCTTGCCCGTAGCGCCCTGGTCCATCGATTCGCTGAAGGTCACGACGATGAGCGTGTCTTTCGGAACGCCTCGGGCCGTGTTGGACGGCGTCGTGGAAGTCACCGCCGGCGCCGGCAGCGGAGCGTCGCTGATGAAGCTGCCGGTGTTGGTGGTGACCGCCGTGAACGATCCGAACGTCGTGCCGGTGGCGCCGAGCATGGATCCGAGCCAGATGCTGGCCAGCGCCGCGGTGAGGCCGAAGGCTCCGAGATAGCGCAGCATCAGCGATCCCGCCGTCGTGCGCGAGATAGCAGCTCGATGGCCAGCCAGCCGAGGATGGCCAGGCGCAGTGCCGAAAAGGCTCGGTCGGCGTAGGGGCCACGCCGAGCCTCAAACTGTCGCAGCACGGGGACTGCGCGCATGACGGCCGCTCGGCGATTGGGCTTGGCCCACACCAGCTTCAGCCAGAAGAGCGCGAGCAGCCCCGCGAGCAAGACGCCGAGCAAGACACGCGCGGCCGTGGTCGAAGAGGTGGCCAGCACGTATCCCAACATCGGAACCGAGAAGGCCACGAGGCCGGCCTGATTGGCGTAGTGCACTTCCCAGCTGTCCTCGACCAGGTTGAAGTCGCCCTTGGTCTTGAACGCAATCTTGCCGTCGTCACCGCGGGTGACAGACACGATGCGATGCGTCAGCGTGGGGTAGGGAGCGATATTCGACGTGTAGCTGATGACGTCGCCGACCTTCAGCGTCTCCGGGTCGGCGGGGCGAACGATGACGACCGAGCCTGAGGGAATGGCCGGCTGCATGCTGTCGCTCAGAACCAGGTAGGTGGCGTAAGCGCCGGTGCGGGGAAGAATGGCGAGGGCAAGGAACATCAGCGCCAGCAGCGATCCGATCAGCACCGATAGCCCCAGCAGCGCACGCCGAAGTGTGATGGCGCGGGTACCCGGGATGCCGGGCATCCAACGTAAAGCCGGTGCGAGGCGAGCGCGGCTGAAGATCGCGGCGCTCATTGGATGGCGGTCCAGATGACGTCGAATGTGACCTGCTGGTTGTCGCAGGCTGTGCCGGAGCATACGCCGGAGGGAATCTCGACGTAGAACAGGAAGGTGTGGGACTCCGAGGCTGCCCATTTTTGGCTGGCAGCGGTTCCGGGAAGGGAGATCGGTGCCGCCGCCGTGTTCGTGATCGCCGTGGACAGGGGGCTGTAGCCCACTGCCTGCGAGGTAAGGGACAGACAGGCGCCAGAGGTGCCGTGGTTATCGTAGAGGCACTTGGCGCTGCCCGCCGGGTCCATAGTTACCGACACGTTCACGTTGGCCGCGGTATTGAGAATGGCCGTGTTTGTGCCCAGGTTGGTGAACTGAAAGTTCGTGACCTGCAGGGACATGCTGGCTGGCAGCGTGCCTGAATTGGTGATGGTCAGCTGCGGCGTGTTCGACGTTGGGTATTGCGTGTCAGCCGCCAGCTTGCCGGAGTCGAACGTGAACGTCCCGCATGAGGCCGAGATCACGCCACTGCTGCAGCCGGCCGCGCCGCCGCTGCCGCCCGTATTCGTCATCGTGAGCGTTCCCGCCGTGAAACTGGTAGATGGGTTCACTGTTGTCGCGGTGAAGGCTGACAGCGTGCCCTTCATGCCCCCCGCGATGGCTGCTCCGATGAGGCTGATGCCGAGAATCGAGAGGGAAAGCTTGCGGACGAAGGGTCCCCAAGCGCCGCTGCTCACCGTTACGTGCGCCTGGGCCTCTTCCGGCGTTTGGACCAGCGCCTGGGGTGGTTGCTGTCCCGTGGACGCAAAACTACCGGCGGGCTGCGTGTGCGCCGCCGGTCCCATCAACCCGACCCCACCCGTATCGAGGAGTCCGGTTGATGAGCTAGCGTCGGAGCGGAACCGTGGCAGCATCGGACAGACCGAGATCGAGGTTCTTGGTGACGGAGTTCGATGACGTGGGCTTGGATGAACTCGGCTTCATGGGAGGGGGCGCCATCCCCTTTGGCGTCTCGGTATCGGGGGCTTTCGGTTTTGGCTCTGGCTTCCAGACTTCATACAGCCAGCTGCCCAAGAGCAGCAGGCCTGGGACGACGATGAACAGGAAACGCATGCTGGGGCTGCCGATGAACTTGAAGAAATAGCCCACGAGCGGGATGGTGAGCTGGACCTTGCCGGCTAACCGGTCGTAACGGATCTCGCCCTGGTCCGGCGCGCCGCTGGCATCGCCCTTGGTGACGAACGTTCGGCTTCCGGCTGTGCCCTTGATGCCGACAATGCGGTGGGTGACGTTTTCCTGGTCGCCAGGCCGGACGTACGTCACGACGTCGCCAATCTTGAGCGAGTCGGGAGCAGCCGCCGTTGCGACGACGACTGAGCCCACATGAATCGTTGGCTCCATCGAGCCGCTCAGTACGACGTAGGTCTGGTAGTGGAGTACGGGCGGAAGAACGGTCAGCGACAGGATGGCAAGTCCAAGCCCGGCCGTAGCCATGGCGAAGAGCGCATTGCCGGCAATAGAAGCGGCGCGGTTCACTTCTGCCCTGCCACCTACCTCATCCGCCCGTGGTCAAACCGGGCGTCAGACATTATTGCTGGGCCGAGAACCAGATCATGTCGAAGCCGACACTGCCACCTTCGTACTTGGTCTCGGTTCCAACCGTCACACTGTTGGTTCCAAGGCTTATCGAGCTGGAAGTGCCCGTGTCGGGGAAGACCATGGTGATGGTGAAGGTGTGTGTCTCACCTGCATCCCATTGGCAGAAGGTTACGCCAGCGTAGGTGGCCTTTGCGTTATTCCCATTGGGGCAGCTGCCCACGGCCAGCTTGCCAGGGATGTAGATGCTGTTGTTCGAGGTGTTGGTCGTGCTCCCGAGCGTGAAGAAGGTGTTGCTCGATCCGGAGGAGCCGAAGATTTCGTTCGTCTGAGGCGCCGTGCTCAAGCCGGCGGAAGTGGGCGTCGTGAGAGCCGCATTGCAAGCCACCGGCGTCGCGTTTCCGGCAGCGCTGCTCACTACTTGGGTGGGCGCTGCGCCCTGAAGGGTCGTGGTTCCGTTCTTGCCGTAAATGCACTGCTTCGCGTTGCCCGGACCATTGAGGTCCTCGATAGCGATGGAAATGCCGTCGCCCAGCTTGGCGCAAGCGCCGCCAGCAACGCCAGAGCAGAAAGAAGCGCTCGACGCCGTGCTGGCGATGTTCTGGAGCTGCAGTTGGAAGGTTGCAGGCAAGGTGCCAGTATTCTTCACCGTCACCTGGCCTTGGACGTACTGTCCCGATTCCATCCCGGCGCCAGCGATCTTCGACGTTTGGATCACCGTTCCGCACGCGCTGCTGACCACCCCGGTGCAGGTAGCTGCCGTGCCAAGGTTCGAGGCGGCCTGGGTGATGTTGCTTCCGCTCGATGAGTTGAAGCCGGTCAGGGCGCCACTCGTGTCTCCAATGACGTTGTCGATAAGCAGCGTGCCCGCGGCGAAGGTGTTTCCGGGGTTCGTCGTAACTGCGGTGAACGTTGCAAACGTGCCCACGCTAACCAGCGAGCCGACGACGCCGATCCCCATCACTGTCAGGCAGACTTTTTTAAATACCCCAAGCTTCATCACACTCTCCAAACGCGGCGCGACCTACCTAGGGTTTCCCCCCGCAGGCACTCTGCATTAAACCACACGCAACACGGCTTGTCTACTAGAGTGCAGTACCTAGGATTATTGTGCTACTTGGCCACGGATGCCCTTGGCTTCTCGTGGCAAGCTAGCGAGCGGTTGGCAGGATTTTAAACGAGCCGGCAGCAAAGGGCGGCGCCGTTGCGCGCGCGGCGCTGACTTCCGACTCGGCGTTCAGACGATCGCCTGTTCGGAAGTAGACCTGGGCTAGCGCTAGGTGCGCCGCCCAGGGGTTGACGTTCTGCGGGATGTGATGCAGCGCCTGCTGGTATGCCAGCTTGGCCTGCTCGTCCTCGTGCAGGCCGTAGAACGTGCTGCCCAGGACTAACTGGCTGGCGAACCACTGGCCAAGATCACGTTCTTGGCTCGGGGTGCGCGCCTCAAAGGCTGCTGTCGTAATCAACCAATGCGATCGCTGCGCCGGATCGATCTCGTCCCACAATCGAAGCGAGCTGTCGAGCTCAGGATCGAGGAAAATCGAGTGCTGCAGCAGCTCCATCGCCCGGAGATAGTCGCCCCCACTACGCGCTTCAAACCTTGCCCATTCGTTCCAACGCTCGGGGCGCGTGGGATCGAGAGCCACCGCTGCCATGAACGCTTGATCCGCCACGGTTCGCCAATCCTCTTGCCCTTCGGCCCCTGGTCCGAGAAGGAGGTTCATCTCGGCTGCTCTGGCCCGCTCGGAAAATGGCAGAGGATCGAACGGGTTAGCTGCTTTCGCCGCGTCTAGCTCGGCGAGCCCGTGTGTGATCGCGTCGGGCCAGTTGATCGCCGCGTTCGAAAGCTGGGACGGTTGTGCCGGCAGGTAGGCTTCGCCCAAGGCAAGGTGGGTGGCTTCCTCAGCAGGGTCCAGAGCAACGGCTGTCGCCAGGCTGATCAATGCAAGGGGCCGGTTTCCGGGCGAGGCGCGGCCAATATCTCGCCCGATCTGGAGTGCAATCTCAGCCTCCAGGGGCCGCAGGTTCGAGATGAAACTCCCCGCGCAGGCACAAATCGCCAATAGGGCAAGCATGCTCCAGCTTCGCCTTGCAGCTATGGGCCTGTTGACTCGTGCCAGGGAAATGCAGGTGGCGATTGCGAGGATGCTGCCAAATAACCAGCCTGCCAAATGCGTGATCACCTCCGCACGGGTAACGACCCCGTCAGCCACGCTGGCCGTGGGGCCAGGACCGCGCAGTATGTGTACCTGCCAAGCGGCGAATGCCGCGGCGATGGGCACCGGGATGAAGGCGGCGATTGAAGTCGCCCGCTGACCACGAGAGCCGAGAATGCTCCAGCCGGCGAGTGCGCTGGCCAGCACCAACGCGACGCCATAGCTCTCGCCACGTCCACCCTGGTGCAGCGTTCCGAACGAACGTTGTATGACCTCGAAAATCGAGAGCGAGCCGGGGACGATGATGAAGTCGTAGAGCAGGACGATCAGCGTCAGGCAGCACAACACCGCGGGCAGCGCCCCATGTGCCAATAGATCGCGGCGACTACCGGACGTTCCCGCCGGCAAAGGAGTCGAGCTTGGTCGCTCGCGCGCTTCTAGCCCGAGCAGCAAGGCAACCACCAGTCCCCCGTAGGCAAAGGCGTATGTCGAGGTAGGGGTTATCTCGAAGCTGAAGATGGTTTCCGCAAGGTGGCCGACTATCGCACACAAGAGGCATATGGCCAGGAGTCGCGCGTTCGCGCCGTGCCCGGACTTGCGCGCTGCGGCGATAGCCGCGCTGAGGACGGCGGTCCAAAAACAGATCTGCGCGATCAGCCCCAGCAGGCCGGTTGTGGCAACCGTGTCCAGCAGGAAATTGTGGACCCGGTCGGGGACGGAGGATCCTCCTTCGTAATGCAGGATCTCCGGGGACATGAACCGCTCCAGGAGCACGCCCTCGGTCTCCGGGCCGTACCCAAGCAGGGGTCGCAACACGTTCAAGACGTCGCGGTGACCTTCGGAGTCCGTGACAGCCGAGTGGGGCAGGATGAGCCGGCCTGCCGCTTGCCACAGCAGCACCCGCGTACGGCTCGTAGGGTCCGACGCGTCGAGGGCTCGAGCGGCTTGACCAATGAGCGGAGCCTGGCGGATGAACGCGAAGCGCGGGCCAGCAAAATCTCCAAGGCATACCCCCGCCAATGCGATCAATGCCGCGCCGCCGATGCCCCAAGCGACCACGTGCTTTCGTTGCAGCAGGGCGGTGACGAAAGCCGTCACGACGATTGCCGTAGTGGCGCCAAGGATTGCGGCGCGGGCTCCGGTCAAGCTCAGGGTAAGGACCTGAAGGACGAGGGCAATCGCTAGCAGCCAGCAACCTGGGTCATCACCGGCGCGCCTCAGGATGTCCCTGAACGTGAGAGGCGCGTCCTGGCGCAATCGTTCGACAAGCAAGAAGGCGGTGATCGGAAGGGCCAGGACGAGATATCCGCCCAGGAATGAGGAGTTGCCCAGCGTGGAGGTCGGCCGCGGTCCGTTGCCGCCTGACCATAGGAACGGATCCCGCCCAGCTCGCTGCAGCAGGGCGTAGATCGTGATGGGCAGCCCGGTGACGACCACCGTCTGGCAGAAGCGTGCCAGCTGCTCCCGATGCCGCAGGGTGGTCGAGACAGCGACGAAGATGACCACGTAGCCGAGGGCGGTGTACGCGCCCTGCCGGCGCGTGAACGACCCCCAGAAGCTCATGGCAGGAAGAATTGACGTCGCCGTTGAAGCGAGCGTGGCCAAGACCACTGCAGCCACGGCTAGGTAGGCTCGATGCGCTCGCGTGTGCAGCAGCGTCGCGCGCTGTCTCCAGAGCGGTCGAAGCCTGCGTGGATGCGTTAGGACCTTGGTGAGGCCTACCGCTGCCATGAGCAGCGCAATGCTGCGTATGAGCAGCGCGTTCTCGAAGGTGTGCAAGGCATACACATTGAATAGGAGCGGCGCCACAACGAGTGCGCTGAGCCAGCCCGCTTCCAGCAGTGCATCGCACAGGTCGTCAAGCGTCGACGCTCGACGGAGCTGAATCGCGGAGCTCTCAGGCTGGACGGCAAACAACGGGTGGGTGCAAAGAAAGGAATCTGACTTGCAGACGCCCTACGGCAGCGTTCCTGTGGCCGTCCAGGTGAAGTTCACGCCTTGCGACTTGCCCTGAATGGCATTGCCTGGCTGAGGTGTGAGGAACGTCAGCGCCCCGGTGATATTGGTGGGCGTTGCGGGGCCGGAAGGCAAAGACACGGTGACGGTTATCGTGTCCGTCGCATTGAGCCCAAGCGGTGAGCCACCGGTGATATTGAGATTGGTGACCTGGATGGGTCCGCTGTAAATGCCGCCACCATTGCGACTGAGGGTCATCTGCAGGCCATTTGTGGCGTCGGTGAATAGCTGGGTGCAGCTGCTGGAGCAGGACGTCGTCAACGTGTAGTTGAACGGCTCGTTGGAAATGTTGGTGACGGTCAGCGAACAGTTGGCCGTCGAGCGGCCAGGGATCATGTTGCTGAAGTTACAGAAGGATATACCGGCGTTGCTGATCTTGATGAGTGGCGTTGGCGTTGCCGTGGGCGTGTTGGTCTCAGTAGGAGTGCCGGTGGGCGTGGGCGTCCCGGTGTGGGTGGGTGTCGCCGTTCGGGTTGGCGTATTCGTAGCAGCCGGTCCTGTCGTCACCGTTGCCTGAGGCGTAAGGCTGCCCGTGGGCGTGGTCGAGCCAGCGCCGCTGGGAGTTCCCGTGCCCGCGGCGGCGAGCGCTGTCTGCGTCGCGGCAATGGCGGCCAGATCGGGCCCGGCCGAGCGCGTTGGCGTTGCTCCTCCGCTGCCGAAGCCTGTTTGGTTCAAGGCGTCGGACAGGCGCTGCAGCGCTGCCTTGTCGGCGGCGGCCTCGGCGATGATCCTCGAGCTGACCGCGGCGATCTTATTGCTGATGGCAATCGCCGGCAGTTGGATGCCGGCGCCGGTGAGGGCGGCCGAGGCACCGGCCGTAATCGAACTGTAGATCTGATCCAGGCTGCCAAAGGCGCTGGGCTTGAAGGTTGCCTGGATTTCCGCGTGCGTGCCGAGGCCGCTGGTGACGTTGATGATGCCTGTCGCGCTGAGGCCGACGATCCCGCCGCCGGTGACCGCGGTCGTCACGACTGCCGTTGACGCATAGCCAACCCAGCCGGCCGTGCCGATCTTGGCCACGATGGCCTTCAGTATGCCGATCATCCCAACGCCGTCCTCGGTTCAGGCCCTTCCCGTTACGCGGCTAGGTCTTTTTGCGCCGAGCGGGACCGGCTCCCGACGTGGTCGGGGAGGCGCTACCGTCCGTCTTCGCTGGGGCGGCCTCGGGGGCGTCGGCGGGGACGCGCACGGTCTTCGATGCCTGGCCATTCGTGGCGGTCGTTCCCGCGCTGGAACGAGCCTTGCTCGTCCCTCGGGAGCTCGGTGGAGCGGCTTCAACCACTTTGGTGCGGGCCGCCTTGGTGGCTGCGTGGCCGTTTGACGCCGAGCGCGGCTTGGGAGCTGGTTGCGCGACCTCGGCGGTCACCGCGGCCGGCGCGGGCGCAGGGTTAGTCGACTCGGGCTCGTCGCCCAGCAGGCCCGCCTCCGCCGCCTTGATCACCGCCTCAGCGAGCGACTGAGCGGGGGGTGTGCCGCCAATGATGATCGGCTTTGTGCCCTTCCACTCCTCCTCCGGCAAATCGCGGTAGGCGATGACGGGGTAGATGTGGGACTTTTGCGTCCGGCCGCGAAGGGTGATCGCGTGCGGCGCGGCCAGGATGAAGCGGATGTCGAGCCGCTCCATTGTCGCGTCGCTCACCAGGATATCGGTCTTGAATTCTTTCGTCAGGTCCTCGGTGCGCTGGGTGGAGTTCACCGCGTCGCCGATCACGGTGTACTCCATACGAACCTCGGAACCGATGTTGCCCGTAACCGCTGGACCAGTGTTCACGCCAATGCCGATGCGGATCGGATTCTGGCCCTCTTCTATGAGCTGCTGGTTGAACTCCAGGAGCTTGGCCCGCATGTCGAGGGCCGTTAGAACGGCCTTGACCGGGTGTTCCGGATCTCGGACCGGCGCCCCGTATACCACCAGGATGGCGTCACCCATGAACTTATCCACGACACCGTCGTGGGCCATGACGCAGTCGATCATCGCGCTGAAGTAGCGGTTCAGGAAGGCCACGAGATCTTCAGGCTTCATGGATTCCGACAGTGTGGTGAAGCTGCGGATGTCGGACATGAAGAGCGTCAGCTCTCGCGTTTCACCACCAAGCTTGACGTCGCCCTTGAGGATGGCGTCTGACACCTGCTGCGTCATGTAGCGCCCAAAAGTGTCGCGGATGCGGTCACGTTCTTTGAGCCCGTCGATCATTTGGTTGAAGGTGTGGGCCAGGACGCCAGTCTCATCCCTGGCCTTGACCTCAACCCTCTCGCCGAACTCACCTCGGGCGACCATCTGGCAGGCTCGCACCAGGACGCCAATCGGCGTGCTGATTCGCTTGGCCAGGACCAAACCGATGGCCAGAACGACGGCCGTCACGGCCATGAACATGATCGTCAGCTGAATCCGGCTTTCGCTGGCCGCCCGGTCGATGTCGCTCTTGGCCAGAGCTACGCCGAGCCCGTAAGCGACCTTGTCTCGAATCACCAGCCCGCCGACGAGCTCCATGTACCCGGTGCCGCCTATGGTTAGCGGCCGCTGAACCGTTTTCGGGGTGGTCGAGAAGACTTGCGAGATGGTGCTCTGATCCAGCTGCAGCGGAGTGTCCCCCGGCTGCGGATTGAAGGAGCTGCCGAACAGGCTGCCGTCCGGACGGTAGACAGTGACGCTCGCCAGCACGTCCTTCGTGAGCTGAGTCAGCAGCTCGTCGAACGGCTTGCCCACCAGGATAGCGCCCACAACCTGGTTGTTCTGGTCCAGCACCGGCCCGCCGGTGTAGACGAACGACCCGTAGCTGGTGCTAATCAGCTCCGTGTACTTGTTCCCGAAGTTATCCGCCTGATTGGCGAGACTCTGCTGGGTCACGTTCCAGTTACCGATGTCGGGATCCAGGGCCTGCAGGTACTGATCGTCGCTGGGTCTCAGCGCCAGCACCTGCTTGCCGCTGGTGTCCACCACGTCGACAAAGCTGAAGGTCGAGTTCGCCTGCAGCGGAAGCAGCAGCTTCTGCAGTGTCGGCGCATCGCCGTTTTGCAGGGCCACGTCCACGCCCTCGGTGTTGCTCATGAGTCGCAGCAGCTCGAGCTGCTGGCTTTCGACTTTGATGATGCCGTCGTTGACGCTCTTTCCGGCATCCAATAGCTGGCTCTGGAAGCGTTGAGCAAACGAGCTGCTGAGCAGATTCAGCACGACGAAGCTGGCGCCAATGCCCAGCACGACCATGACAAAAATGAACGGGGCAACGATCTTGACGTCGATGCGGCCCAGGAAGAATTTCCGCAGGCCACGTAACCTGAGCTCATCGGGCAGCTGATCGGTGGCTTCTTCGAGGACCTCTTCCGGGGTGACTGGAAGCGCCTCGCTGGCGACGGCCAGCGCTCGCTCAGGGTCTGGCTGCTCCTCGACGTCGATGGGGGTGAGGACGGCTATGGGGCCTTCTCCATCGCTTGAAACTGTACACCGGACGAGCAGTTCGCGCTAGAGAGTCCTACCCATTTGGGTTCCCTGAACCTAAGGCCACGGCGGCGAGCGCGTTCATCTCGGCTTCCTCTTCGTCGGTCTCGTGGTCATACCCGAGGAGATGCAGCCCGCCGTGCACGGCCAGATGACGCAGCTCATAGGCCAACGAATGCCCCTGCTCTGCCGCCTGCCGGGCGGCGGTATCGATGCTGATGATGACGTCGCCCAACATGGTCACGCTGCTGGGTGGCAGCACAAACCTGGCGTCGCGACCTTCGATCTGAGAAAACGACAAGACGTCGGTCGGTTTGTCGAGACCTCGGAACGTTCGATTGAGGGTCCTCATCTGCTCGTCGTCCGTAAGCAGGAGATTGAGCTCTACGTTCGCCTGGATGCCCTGTCCCACCTCGGGCCTATGCTGCAAACCGGCGACGATCGCGAGCTTCATCGCCAGCTGCAGTGCTTCCGCCTCGTAGCTGGCGGGCTCGGCTGCAGCCCACTGCACATTGATCGCGATCTCGGCTTCAGTTGGCACAGTCGCGCTCGACGCCCAGCTGCTGGGCAGGTCGAATCACCCCGGTGGCCAGCCGAATGGCCGCCCGCCGAGCAGGTGCCAGTGGAGGTGTGGCACGGACTGCCCGGCGTCCGGTCCGGTGTTGGTGACCAACCTGAAGCCGTGGGACAGACCTTCGGTCTCGGCGATCCTGACGGCGGCGGCCAGCAAGCGCTGGCTGAGCTCGGCGTCTCCGAGCGTCGCGATCGACGCGATGTGCGTATTGGGGACGATCAGGACGTGGACGGGCGCCTGCGGGTTGACGTCGCGGAAGGCCGTGACGCTCTCGTCCTGGTACACCAGGTCGCCCTTGATCTCACCCGAAACGATTCGGCAGAAGATGCAGTCAGTCATGCGTAGCTACTCCTTCGGCCCCGTCCTCGGCTAGCCCGGTGATCAGGACGCTGCCCAGGGTGTTAGGGATGCCGTTCGCCCGCACGCGAACGTAGTTGTCTGTTAGCCCACCCTGCGTGTCTTCCCACAGCACGCTGGCGGTGGTGCCCACGAGCCTTGCGGCGAATGCTCGCTTGCCCTGTTGGGATAGGCTCAGGAGCCGCTCGCTGCGCTCCTTGCGGATGCGCTCGGGCACGCGGCCGGGCATGTTCGCGGCGCGTGTTCCGCTGCGTGGCGAAAAGCGAAACACGTGAATCCCGGCGAAGCGCATGGCTTCGATGAATGTGAGAGACCGCTCGAACTCCTGCTCGGTCTCACCGGGAAAGCCGGCGATCACGTCCGTCCAAACGGCCATGTCGGGAATGCGTGAGCGGATCTTGGCTATCAGCTCTCCATAGGCGCAGCTGTCGTATCGCCGTCTCATACGCAGCAGCGTGGCGTCGCAGCCGCTCTGCAGTGGCAGGTGCAGGTGCCGGCAGAGCCGTTCGCTCGACCACAGGTCGAGCCAAGCCGGGTCGAATTTGAAGGGCTCGATGGAGCTCAGACGCAGCCGCTTCACGGAGGTGGCATTCAGGATGCCTTCCAGCAGTGCGCCGAAGCTCGTGCCGGATTCAGCGCCATAGGTGGTCATATTGACACCGGTCAGTACCACCTCCTGGTAGCCCTCCTCCTCCGCGCGCCGGATCTGCCGTATCACGTCCTCAGCCGGAACGCTTCGGGCTCGGCCACGGGCAAACGGCACGATGCAATAGGTGCAAAAGTCGTTGCAGCCATCCTGGACCTTGACGTTCAGGCGAGTGCGTGGAACGGCACGGATCAACGAGGAGTCGGATTGGTCCCGCTGCTCGCTCTGCCAGCGACGCGGAGGCACTCGCACACCCCGCTCTGCCAAACGCTGGCTCACTAACGCGACGAGCTCGTCCTTCTGCGCCAGGCCGGCCACCACGTCGGCGCCCGTGAGCGACTCGACCTGTTGCGGCGCGACGGCCGCGTAGCAGCCAGTGACGGCTAGCAGCGCATCCGGATTGGCACGATGCAGGCGCTGGATGACCTGACGTGACTTCTGGTCGCCCACGTTTGTCACCGTGCACGTATTGATTACGCACACGTCCGCTGGCTCCTCGGCCGGGACGAGCGCAAAGCCGGCATCGTTGAAGCGCTGTGCGTAAGCGTCGCTCTCCGACTGGTTCACCTTGCAGCCGAGGGTGACGATCGAGACGGACGGCCGCTCGGCACTTTCCATGGGCAGTTCGGATACTAGCACCGGCATGAGCGCTGTCGCGCGCCGCTAGAGCTCGCCGCTCGAGTGCAGGAGCAGCGTCGCCGCGACGATAGCGGCGGTCTCCGAGCGGAGGATGCGACGTCCCAGGCTAACCGTGACGGCGCCATGAGCGCGCGCCTGCTCCACCTCCTCTGGCGTAAATCCACCCTCGGGTCCAACGATCAGGCTCGATTTCGGAGCCGGCCGGTAGACCGATGCGACAGTCGCTCCAACCTCTCCTTCCCACGGCATGATCGCTGGGCTCCCCGCGGAGGCCTCGACCAGCACCTCGCTGAAGGAACGCACCTCGGCCACCGTGGGCACTATCCGACGGCCGCTCTGCTCCGCGGCTTCCGTCACGATCGTTCTCCATCGCTCCGCTCGCGCTCCCGTGGTAACACAGCGTTCGGAGAGGAATGGCACGAATCGTCCAATGCCCAGCTCAGTGCCCTTTTGCAGCACGAGCTCAAAGCGAGCTGGCTTAATCAAGGCCTGAAACAGCGTCAGCGCTGTTCGCGGCTCCGTCGTTCCGGGGATTGAGCGCTTGAGCTGCGCGCCCTGCCCATCCAGCTCGGCCACCCATTCGTCCCCGCTGCCGTCGAACACGGCCACCTCGTCCCCGTCCCCCAGGCGGAGGACCGTACGGATTTGACGAAGCTGCGCCTGGCTGAGCTGAGCGCGGCCACCGGCTGCAGGGGCGAAAAAACGGTGCACGTCAGGCAGCGGTGTGGGGGTCTGCCGTCGAAGAGTACCGGCAGCTGGCGGCGTTCACGTCGAACAGCGTATCTCGACGAGAGGCTGTGGACCAGAGCGGCGCGCTTCTCCGCTACCATTGGCGGGGTCCCCGTCTTTCAAATAACGAGGAGGCAAAGCATGACGAACTGGATGCTGGTCTCTGGCGCCGACAATTTCGAGGTTAGCCGTGCGATGGGCTTTACGGTGGCGGGCATGAAGGAGCGGCATCGCCGGAAAGCCGAGAGGGTTCAAACAGGCGATCGAATCCTGTTCTATTTGACCGGTATCCAGAAGTTCGGAGGGACGGCAACAGTCACCGACACCTACTACGAAGACCGGAGTGAGCGCATCTGGGAGAGCAAGAAGGTGGGGGAATATCCCTACCCGTGGCGCTTTGCCATCAAGCCCGACGTGATCCTGGCGCGCGGGCAGTTCGTCTCGGCTGAATCGCTCCTGTCCCAGCTCGAGTGGGTCAGGAAATGGCCGTCCTCCCACTGGCAGCTGGCTTTCCAGGGCAACGTCCACGTCCTGTCGGATCGAGATTTTGGCTGCATCGAGCAGGCGCTGACACAGGCCGCGCAAACGCAGGTTCCCGCCTAACCCCTGGGCGCCGCATCGATTTTGACATGAGCGACAAGGGCCCTGCCGCAAACGCCGGCGCGTCGCAACCCGTAGCCATCGTCACCGGCGTCACCGGTGGGCTGGGCCCGGCTGTGGCACATGCGCTGCGCGGAGCTGGCTATCACGTGGCCGGAATTCACCGTGGCAAGACGGGCGGCCAGCTGGACAGCGTTCATCTGGAGCAGGCGGACGTGACGCATGAAGGCGAGGTCCAGGCAGCGGTGGGACGGATCATGCAGCGTTTCGGCCGGATCGACGCCCTGGTGAACGTTGCCGGTGGGTTTGCCGGTGGCAGCCCGGTACACGAGACCGATGAAGCTACCTGGGACCACATGATGAACCTGAACCTGAAATCCGCGTTCTTGTGGTGCAAGGCGGTGCTGCCGCACATGCTGGCTGCTGATTTCGGTCGAATTGTCAACGTCTCGAGTCGGACCGCCCTGAGAGTGGCCGCGGGCCTCAGCGCCTACAGCGTCTCAAAAGCCGGAATCATTACCTTGACGGAGACCCTTGCGGCCGAGTTGCGCGGCCGGAACGTCACCGCCAACGTCATTCTGCCCAGCGTCATCGATACTCCTGCCAACCGCTCGGCGATGCCCAACGCCGATCCGTCGAAATGGGTCAGGCCGGAAGCGATCGCGGCGCTCATCGTCGATCTCTTGTCGGATCGCTGGGGCGTCGTCAGTGGCGCAGCTATTCCGGCCTACGGAGGCGCGTAAGTCTCCTACGGAGATCAGGCCGAAGCGGTCTTGCGATGAGTCAGCCCGATGCGATACACCACCAACGGTCCGGACCGCCCGCGTAACGTCTTGCGGCCAACCACTTCCGGATTGATGTCGCCTTTCGCCGCCATGTATGTGGCCTCTGTCAACAGGATCTCACCCGGCTGCGCCTGACTCACCAGGCGTGAGGCCACGTTGACCGTATCGCCAAGGACCCCAAGCTCCGCCCGCTCGGCCGGGCCTATGACGCCCACGACCATGCGGCCGACGGCGATGCCGACGCCAACATCCAGGCGGAAATCTCTCGTGGCAGCGTGCTTGCGGTTGAGCAGCTCGTTCGATCCGAGGATGGCCAGCCCGGCCGCCACAGCCCGCTGTGTATGGTCCTGAAGGTCGCCACGGGCCCCGAAGGTGGCGAAGACCCCGTCACCCACAAACTTTTCCACCACGCCATCGCAGCGCCGGATGGCCTTCACCACAACCGACATGTGCTCGTTGATGATGGTCAGCAGCTCGTCCGGCCTGTCCATGAAGCGCTCGGACAGCGCTGTGAAGCCGCGGAGGTCGGTGAACAGGCTGGTGGCCTCACGCACGGCTGCCGCGGGAGCTTGGGCATCGGGCGTCAGTCCCTCCGGGAGGAATCGCTCGTACGCGTGCCGCAGCCGCTGAAGCTGGGCCAGGTCGTGGGCATACCGAAGCGTCTGCGGGTCGACGACTTCCTCCGTAAACTGGCTCATCACTCTTCCAGCAGCTGCTCGACGTGCTCCAGCAATTCGAGCGGCGAAAAGGGCTTTGTGAGGTAGCGGTCGGCCCCTGCAGCCAGGCCCGCGTCGACGTCCTGCTGCTGAGCCTTCGACGTCAGCAGAATCACCCGCGTATTGGCCAGGTGCTCGTCGGCGCGAATGGCGCGAGCCAGGTCGATGCCTGTTCGGCCCGGCATCTGCACGTCAAGCAGCGCGAGCTGCGGCCGGCGCTGCTGCAGCAGCTGCCATGCCTCGTCGCCATCCGCGGCTTCGATGATGTCGATCTCTTCCGAGGCCAGGGTGGCGGAGACGAGCAGCCGCAGGCTCGGCTGATCGTCGGCTATCAGGACAGTCTTCACGTGCGCCACGGAGCGTGGCGCATTCCTGCTGTGTCGATCACGACGGATGCAGCTGCTCCTTTTCTTGATTGAGGGCAGCGGACAGCAAGGCTGCCGCCCGGGGGGCCACGTCAGGACCTTTCATCAAGATGCCGACCGCGCCCCGCGTTTCCAACTCCCGGCGCTCTTGGGCCCCCAGCTCCTTCACGGTAGCAATCACGACGGGAACGCGGGACCCGTTCGTAAGCCGCGCCAACATCTCCTCGCCCGACATCTGGGGCAGGATGAGGTCGAGAGCGATGGCTTTGAAATGCTCCACCGCCAGCTGTTCGAGCGCCGCCTCGGCGCTTGGTGCGCGTACGGCGGACAGGCCCAAGGCCGCCAACTCCGCTTCCAGCAGCCGGGCGAAACCCACGTCGTCCTCCACGATGAGCACGTCGCCCTTCGTGGGATTGGGCTTCGATATCGAGAGCGTCAGCGAGAAGGTCGATCCTTGACCAAGCCCGGACGACTTCACAGAAATGCGGCCGCCGTGCTCGGCAACGATCTGCTTGCAGATGGCCAGCCCCAGCCCCGTGCCCGCGATGCTGCGACGATCGGAGTTATCCACGCGATAGAACTTCTGGAAAAGCCGAGGAATGGCATCCTCGGGCAAACCCAGCCCGTGGTCTTCGACCTCCACACGCAGTGAGCGCTCGTAGGCGACCGCCTCGAACCGGATCTGACCACCACCGGGTGAGTATTTGCGGGCGTTGGACAGCAGATTCGTGAACACCTGCAGCAGCCTGTCGGGGTCCCCGTCGACCTCCGGCAGGTCGTCGGGCGCAATCAGGACGATCGGCCGCTCAGGATCCTCGCCGGCGGCTTGGACCGCCCGCTCCATAACCGGTCGCAGATCGAGCGGGCGCAGATGGACGGTCTGCCGGCCGCTTTCCATGCGCTGCAGGTCCAGGAAGTCGTTGATCAGTGCAGTGAGACGCCGGCCTTCTTCGTACATCAGATGCAGAAATTCGCGGCGCTGCTCCTCGCCATAGTCCCGTTTGAGCAGCAGCTCGGCGAAGCCCACAACACTGGCGAGCGGTGTTCTCAGCTCATGGCTCACGACGGAGATCAGCTCGTCCTTGGTGCGCGCCAGGTCGTGCTCGCTGGTGACGTCGTGGAGCAGGATGCCTGTCTCGCGTGCAACGCCCTGCACGCCGGTGATGGGGAACAGCATGGCCAGGAGATCCCGCCGTGGTGGACCCGACAGCGTCAGCTCGACCGCCGGACGCTGGGCCACTTCCTGCATCGCCGAGCGGAGTCGGGAAAAGCTCTCTGACGGCTCGAGCATCGTTTGGCCCGCGGCCGACATCAGCTCATCGATATTCAAACCAAGCAGCACTGAGACGGGCTGCGAGAAGAACTCAGCGGCTCTGTCGTTGCAGTAGCGAACAACCGATTCGGGATCGACGACGAGCAGCCCGTCGCTCATGCCGGCCATCACCGCGGCCAGCGTTTGACGCTCCCGCTCCACGGCTTCGCTCCGTTCTTTCAATTGCTTGAAGAGCCGCGCATTCTGAATGGCGATCGAGGACTGCGAGGCGAAGGCCAGCAGCAGCTGTATCGTCTCCGGGGCAAATTCGCCGGGAGTCTTGCGCTGGATCACCAGCACGCCAGCGGGTTCGGCGTCGTGCATCAGCGGCAGCGCCAGGAAGGCACGGGTGCCGACTCGGCGCCAGCGCTCCTGCCGGTCGTGGCCGTACAGCGCTCGCCGCGTGGCCAGCTCAGGCGGCATCTGCGCTTCGACGTCGGGCAGGTGGACCATCTGGCGAGTGTGCAGGACGTAGCTGATAATGCCGCCATCGTCAGGACGTCGAAGGTCCACTTGACTTTGCAGGTCACGCACCTGTTCCGGCGATAACCCGTACGATGCCCTGTAGGTCAGCGTGTTGTTGGACGAGTCGAATTCAGCCGCCGTGCCGTAATCGGCGCCCGAAAGCTGGACAGCGCGGGTGACGATCGCCGCGAGCACGTGATCCAGGTCCAGGTTCGAGCTGATCGCCCTGCTCATCTCTCCAAGGCCCTTGAGGCGGTCGACGGTTTCCGTCAGCCTGGCTACCAGCACGCGCTGGGCGGATGCGCTTTCGGCAAGACCGTCATGCAGGCTTTTGACCTGAAGCAGCGTTCGGACCCGGGCCAGGAGCTCGGCACGGTCCACAGGCTTGGTGAGGAAGTCGCTGGCTCCGAGATTGAGCGCCCGGATCTTATCGGCCTGCTCGTGCAGCGCGGTGAGGAAGACGACCGGGATGACTTGTGTGCTGGGATCGGCCTTCAGACGCCGGCACACTTCGTATCCGTCCATCCCCCCCATCACAGCATCCAGCAGGATGACGTCCGGCGGGTCCTGTGCAGCGGCGGCCAGTCCGTCTGCCCCGTTTCCAGCGGTCGTTACCTGGTACCCGTTGCGTCCCAGCTGGGCGACCACAATCTCGAGATTGGTGGGATTGTCGTCGATGACGAGCACCTTGCCTTGTAGCTCAGACACGGCTGCTCTCGATGGCGCCGCTCAATAGCTCGGCGGCAGTTTGGGCCACAGCGGGCCCCTTCTGGAGCACGTGAACGGCTCCTAGCTGCTCGAATTCCCGTCGCTGCCGGTCGTTCAAGTCCTTGGCGGTTAGGATGACGACCGGCGGGGCGCTTCCGTCACTCGGAAGCGAGGCGAGGAAGGCCTCTCCCGAAAGCGCTCCCGGCAGAAGCAGGTCGAGGGCTATCGCCTTGGGCCGAACGGCTGCCAGCCGCTCCAGCGCCAGCTCGGCATTGGACACGCGGACCGCCGTCAGGCCCACCGCGGCCAGCGCGGCGTCCAGCAGCCTGGCGAAGCCCGGATCGTCTTCCACGATCAGGACGTCGCCGCCCGAGGGATTCGGTTTGGTCACGGGCAGCGTGAATTGAAAGCGCGATCCCTGGCCCAGCCCGGGCGAGCTGGCCTGGATGCGTCCCCCGTGCTCCGCGATGATTTGGCGGCAGATCGCCAGACCCAGGCCGGTTCCGGAGATCGACCGCCGATCCGAGTTGTCGACGCGGTAGAACTTTTCGAACAGCTTGGGCAGCGCCTCCGGTGGTAATCCCAGCCCATGGTCTTCGACCAACACCTTCACGCCCCTGCGCTTGCTCATCGCGGCTGTGACATGGATCTCGCCGCCGTTCGGCGAGTACTTCCTGGCGTTCGACAGCAGGTTTACCAACACCTGCAGGAGTCGATCCGGATCAGCCTCGACTTCCGGCAGCCCAGGGTCCAGCCGCACCCGCACCGGTCGCACCGGATCATCACCGACAGTGGCCACTGCCCGCTCGATGATCGGCCCCAGACTGGTGGGTCGCAGATGCACGACCTGGTGGCCGCTTTCCATGCGCTGCAGATCCAGGAAGTCGGTGATCAGTGCTGTGAGGCGCCGTCCCTCTTCGTACATCACGCTCAGAAACTCATGTCGCTGGGCGTCGTCGTAGGTGCGCTTCAGCAGGAGCTCAGCGAAGCCCACAAGGCTGGCCAATGGCGTTCGCAGCTCGTGACTGACCACGGAGATGAGCTCGTCCTTGGTCCTTGCCAGGTCGCGTTCCCTGGTCACGTCGTGTACGAGCACCCCAACGCGGATCCTTTTGTCTCCCAGCCCTGTTACCGGAAAGGGCAGGACAAGCAGGTCGCGCCTCGGCGGGCCGGCGACGTGCATTTCCAGGGTGGGACGTTGGCTGGCACGGCGGACGGCCTGCGTCCATATGGCGGCCGCGTCGTCGTCGCCTTCGACCGTAAGCTTCATGCTGCGAACGATGTCTGCTGGCGGCTTGCCAATCGTGGCCGCGGGATCGAGCCCCAGAAACTGGCCCACCTGGTCGTTGCAGTATCGAACCAAACCATCTTTGTCGAATAGGACCAGCCCATCGCTCATGCTTGCCATGACCGCGGCCAGCGTCGCCCGTTCTTGCTCTATGGCAGCGGTCAGCCGGTCTCGCTCCTCCGTGCGCTGCTTCCTCTCGGACACGTCTCTGAGGTAGCCCTCTATGCACCGGCCATAACCCAAGCTGTCCTCGACGGCTATGGCCCTGCTCTCGAACCACACCGTTTCGCCCCAGGTGGTCGCCATCTGGAACTGGGCCCCGAACGAACCGCGCTTGGCGAACGCGTCGAGCAGTCCGGCCCGCACCTGTTCGCGCTGCTCCGGCGGGATCTGCCGGAACCACAGCTCCGGATCGTCCAGCCAGGCCTGAGCCGGAAATCCAAGCTGGGCCTCGACCTGTGGGCTGATGTATTTGAGCCAGCCATCGCCCTCGGGCACCATGACGAACGTGATTACGGGCAGGCGCTCGATCAGCTCGCGGTATCTGGCCTCGCTGTCGGTCACTCGATCGTGTACGCGCTTCAGTTCGAGCAGGGTATGCACTCGCGCCAGCAGCTCGGCCTGGTCGACCGGCTTGCTGAGAAAGTCGTTGGCGCCGATCTCCAGTGCGCGGATCTTGTCGGCACGCTCCTGCAGCGCAGTCAGGAAGATTACCGGAATGTTCGCCGTCTTGGGGTCGGCCTTCAGCCGGCGGCAAACTTCGTAGCCGTCCATCACTGGCATCATCACGTCGAGCAGCACCAAATCCGGCAGTTCGCTGCTTATCGCCGCCAACCCGCTGGCGCCATCAGCCGCGCTGCTCACGCGATAGCCCGCGCGAGTCAGTCGCGCTTCGAGAACGGCCACGTTGGCCGGGCTGTCGTCGACGACCAGCAGTCGAGCTGGCTCGACCTCGTCGGTCATGCGCTGCCGGTCTGATTGGCGCTGGAAAGCGCTTCCGAAAGCTGGGAGGCGAACATTCGTGTATTGATCGGCTTGGTGATGTAGCCGTCGCAGCCGGCATCTTTCGCCAGCTGCCGGCTTTCCTGCATGGCATGAGCACTCAGAGCGACCACCGGGACGTGGGCTGTGGTGGGGTCCGCTTTGAGGAGTCGAGTCAGGCTCAAGCCGTCCTGGCCGGGGAGCTGGATGTCCATGAGGATGACGTCGGGCACCGCTTCCTTCACCCGCTCCAGCGCTTCTTCAGCGCTCTGGGCCTGGGCGGTTCTGTAGCCCGCCCGGCGCAGCACGGCCTGGGTAAGCAGCAGGTTGTCCGGGTTATCTTCCACGATCAAGGCCAGGAGCTGGCTTGGCTCAGCTGGCGACACGGCTCACTCCTTCACGCCCTCGCGAGTCTTGCAGGATGCTGTTCACTGCGCCGACCAGGTCTGCTTGGCCCAGGTTGCCCTTTTGGAATACTCCAGCCACGCCGCCGTTCAATGTCGCCCGCTCTTCGTTCGACAAGTCCTTGGCGGTAACCACCAGGATCGGGATGTGTCGTGTAACAGGGTCAGTCCGCATCGTAGCCACGACCTCGAATCCGTTCATGTTGGGCATCATCAGGTCCAACAGCATGATGTGGGGGTGGCGCTGCTGTGCGATGGCGATTCCCTCAGCGCCGGAGCGGGCTTGCAGGATGGTGAAGTGCAATGGCGCGAGCGTCTGGCTCATGAGCTCGAGCGCATGAAGATCGTCGTCGACCACCAGCACCGTCGTCTCATCGGCGTCGTCCTCGCCACCCTGCATGGTTGTGTAGCGGGCCATTTTCGAGAGCAGGGTCTCACGCTCGATTGGCTTCACCAGATAGTCCGTGGCGCCCAGGGCATAGCCGAGGGGCTTGTTGTCCACGATCGAAGCGACAATCACCGGAATCTCTCTCGTGCTCGGATCGGCCTTCAGGTCGCGAAGGACCTGCCAGCCGTCCAAGTCGGGCAGCATGATGTCCAGCGTTATGGCCGCCGGTGAGAGCTCCCGCGCACGCGCCAGCGCATCCCTGCCGTTGCCGACGACCTCGACGCGGTACCCCGCGCGAGTCAGATAGACCGACATCAGCTGGGCTCCGCTGGGATTGTCTTCGATGACCAGCACCAGCGGCTGCTCGTCGCTGCCTGGGACAGTGAGAGCCCGGGCCATGGCGGTCATCTCGCTCAGAGACTCCTCGGCAGCCCGCGGCTCAACTACTGGCAAGGCTACATGAAAGCGACTGCCCTGCCCACGCTCGCTCTCCAGCCAGATCCGCCCGTTGTGCAGCTCCACGAAGCGCTTGGTGAGCGCCAGGCCCAACCCGGTGCCTTCGTAGTGGCGATCGGCCCCGCCGTCGACCTGCTGGAATTCCTGGAAAACGCGCTCGTGGTGCGCGGGGTCGATCCCGATGCCGTTATCGGCCACGCTCAGCTCGACGCGATCCTCGGCGGCGCGGCATTCGACCCGCACCTCACCCTCCTCGGGCGTGAACTTGATGGCATTGGACAGCAGGTTGTAGAGGATCTGCTTGACTTTGCCCATATCGGCGTACAGTGTCACGGCAGGCTCCAGGTCGGCCGTGAGCTGAATGGTCTTGCGGTCAGCCAGGGGCCGTACCGTCTCGAGGACACTCTCGATCAGCGCGTCGACGGCGAATACTTCGCGATGAAGCTCCATGCGGCCGGCCTCGACCTTCGAGAGGTCGAGGATGTCATTGATAACCGCGAGCAGATGCGTGCCGCTGTCGTGGATGCGATCCAGGTATTGAAGAGCCGTCTCTCGGTCGGCCTGCTGGTCCGGGTCGTCGATCAGGAGCTCGGAAAAGCCGAGGATGGCGTTCAGCGGTGTGCGCAGCTCGTGGCTCATGTTGGCCAGAAACTCGCTCTTCATGCGGCTGGCCTCTTCCAGCGCCACGTTTTGCTGCCGCAGGCGCTCGAGCAGCTGGGCGCGGGCGAGAGACAGTGCGGCGTCCGCGGCGACCAGCTTGGCCAGTGCCACCTCGTCGGGGCCGAACGCGTTGGGTGAGGTTGAAAGGAGGACGAGCACTCCCAGCGTCTCGTGATGGTGCCGCAGCGGAACGGCGAGCTCCGAGCGTACCGGCTCGGATAGGAACGAGTAACGGCTGCTATCGGCGACGTCGTTCGCGACGATCAGATCGCCGGACTGGAAGCTCTGGCAGGCGGGGCTATCCTGCCCCTCCAGGTGTCGGCCAACGTGAGCGTCGGCGTTGACGCCCGCCGCGACAGCCACCTCTAGCCCCTCGCCCGCCGCGGGCAGCGCGAGCGCGGAGGCTGTGGCGGGAAGCAGCTTGTCCACCTGATGCAGAAGCCGGCTGCCCACCTCCGCTTCACTCATCGGCTCGGAAAGCGACTGGCTGAGCTCGAGCAGCGACTGTCGCTCGGCTGCGTGGCGTCGCGCATCGTCGAACAAGCGGGCGCCCTCGATGGCCAGCGCAGCTTGTTCGGACATGTCGCGGATCAGCTCGATCTCATCGTCCAGAAAAGCGGACGAATTCTCGAACAGGATGATCAGCAGCCCGAACAGCCGGTCGTGAGCAAGCAGTGGACTAACCACGGCAGCCTTGGCGCCTCCGAAAGCCTGTGAGAGCCTGCGCATCTCGGGGCCCCAAATGTCCGTCCCGTGACTCGAGGCCCAGTGCTTGTGCCAGGTGAGGAGTTGGCGTTCAGTCCATACCGAGCTCAGTCCGGGGTTAGCCGGGGTAAGCTCGATGCTCGCAATCCCGGCTGCGTGCAGGGCGGCTCCGAAGTCCATGTCACGATAGATGGCCAGCTTGACCGCGGGCGGCTCACCAAGCGCTACGAAGCCAGCCTTTGCACCAACCGCCCGCGCAGCGGCGCCCCCTAACCGGCCCAGGGCTTCCGAAAAGCGGTCCTCTGCTGAGTGACCGCTGAGGCCCGCCACGAACGCACGGAACTCAACCAGCTGCCAGGAGCGGCGCAGCCAGCGCGGCGGGGCGAAGCCGACGTAATATCCGAGGGCCGTTCCCAGTCCAAGGACATCCGCCAGGAGCTTGGAGTTGCTTGCCCAATCTGGTACGAAGCTCATGACTCCGGCCAGCAAGATGTCGGCCGTCAAGAAGAGCGAGCCTGTCGCCGCGGCGATCAGTCTTCGCCGGGTGACGCCCCGACTGTTGAGCGCGGAGGCAATGAATGAGAAGCCCGCGTAGCCTTCCACGTATGCGAACGAGATCACCAGCACCAGCGTCAGCGGCGGGGGAAGCTGCTTCTGCTGCAGCGCTGTCATGTAGCCAATCAGTCCCCACGAAATGGCCAGATAGGCCAGCCCTATGACGTGCTGGATCCGTGGCAGGGGCCGGAAATGGGTAACCAGCCTGAGCAGCAGATACGGCTGTGCCAGCAGCAGGAAGGTGGCGATGAGCGTGAGGATGGGGGACGAGAAGCCCGTCAGCTTGGTGAAGCCGGACAGCAGGATGATGACGGCCAGACAGGTAAACAGACCGAGGATTTCCAGCGCGGCGCGATCTCGATTGCGCAGGAAGTTGATCAGGGTGAGGAGGAAGATGAGGAGGAAGACCAGCTGGCTCGCTGCTTGGAGCAGCACATCATCACTCACGATTACCCCTCCCCGGGTGCCCCGTCCTCCGGCTAGCGAGACGGTATGGTATGCGTGTTAACACACTCTAGGGAGCCCTGGCCTGGACGGCAACGCCCAAAGGTAGAACGTTTTCGAAGCGCAACGGGGAGTAAAGCCTAGCCATGTGGACTAGTTCAGACCCCCCTTCGGGTGGGTGTGAGCCCCCCTCGGTTGTCCATGGACCAAGTCGTCCCTTCCAGTCCATCGAATCGCAAGAGCTCGCTCTGCGCGAGGCGGCCTTTCGGGCTCTGGTCGAGAACGTGTCCGAGGCCATCGCCGTGTTCGACCTGGATGGCACCGTGCTGTACGCCAATCGCGTGATGGAGGACCTGGCGGGCCCCTGTGTCGGCGAGCGGCTGGACGGGGTTGCACGGGAGCGCGTTCACCCCGAGGACCAGGTGGCGCTGCGAGATGCGTGGCTGGCGGCCGCCGCGGCCGATGGCCTGCGCGAACGAACCGAAGTCCGCATGCACGCCGCCGGCCGGCATTGGGCGGTGCTCGAAGTCAGCATCGGCAACAGGGTGGCGGAACCGGCGATACGGGGCATGGTGGTGACCGTTCGTGACGTGACGGAGCAGCGGCAAGCCGAGCAGCGGGCCCAATGGGCCTCGCGGCAGTGGCAGCAGCTGAGCGGCGATGCCATCAGCATCAGTGATGTCCAGGGCCGGGTGCTTTTTTGGAACCAGGGCTCGGAGCGAATGTTCGGTTGGACTGCTGACGAGATGCTGGGACGGCCGACGCGAACCATTCCGCCCGACCGGCGAGCCGAGCGGCGGCGTCATTGGCTGGCCGTGACTCGCAACCGCACCCATGTGAGCTACGAGACGGAGCGTCTGACCAAGGATGGCCGTCGCATTCCTTGCCTGGTCACGCACTCGGCCCTGCTCGGCGAGGATGGCGTCGGCGGAGTGCTCACGATTGCCAAGGACATGAGCGCCCACCGCGAGCTGGAGGAAAAATCCAAGGCGCTGGCGCTGATGCAGGAACGTGAGCGCATAGCCATGGACTTGCACGATGGGATCATTCAATCGCTCTACGCCATCGGACTGAGCCTGGGCGCGCTTTCGCTGCCGCAATCCCGCCAGCAGCCGGCCGCTGGCACGCTGCGTGAAGCGGCCCGGAGCATCGACGAGACCATAGATCACATCCGCCGCTACATCTCAGAGCTGCGCAGTCCCGATGACGGACTGCAGCGAGATGCAGCGGTTGCGATCCAGGCTGTGGTCGAGGATGTCCAGGCGCGTTCGCCGATCGCCATTGAGACCGACTACCGCTTCAGCCTTCCCCTGAAGCTGCCTAGCGCGACCGTCAGCCATCTCGTGAGCATCGTTCACGAGGCGCTCTCCAATAGCTTGCGACACGCGGAGGCCAGCGCCCTGTTCGTTTCGTTGGCGGCGGAAAGACGAATGGTTCGGCTGGTCCTTGGGGACAACGGTAAGGGCTTTTCGGCCAGGCGCAGTGGCAGACGCGCCGGCGATGGAATCGGCAACATGCGCGCCCGGGCAAAGGCGATTCAGGCCAAGCTGGAGATCGTCAGCCGTCCGGGCGCAGGTACGCGCGTCTGCCTCGCTCTCCCTCTCGAAGAGACCTGACCGGCCAACAGGTTTGCGCGGTGGCTTGCTTTTACGGTAGGCTGTGCAAGGAATGGGGCAAAAAGCTAGAGATCAGGCGCCAAACCATATCCGACTCCTCCTAGTGGACGATCACCACGTGGTCAGGGTGGGGCTGGCTACGGTGTTTGAGATGTTTCCGCAGTTCCAGGTCGTGGCTCAAGCCTCGACGGCCTCCGAAGCCATTGCCGAAACGATGCGCTGCAAGCCGGACGTCGTGGTCATGGACGTGCGCTTGTCGGAGGGCGATGGCATCGAAGCCTGCCGCGAGATCCGCTCACGCTTCCCCAACACGCAGGTTCTGGTGCTGACTTCCTATAACGATGAGGAAGCGCTCATTGCTTCCATCATGGCCGGCGCCGCCGGTTACCTCCTCAAGCGCAGCGATCCCGAGGGGCTGGTCGAAGCCGTGGAGCGGGTAGCCCGGGGCGGCTCGCTGCTGGATCCCGCGGTGACCCGCTCGGTGCTCGATTTCATGCGCAGCGCGAACCACGCCGATGGTGCCCTGTCGGCGCTGACCGCGCAGGAACGGCGGGTGCTCGGGTATCTGGCGGACGGAAGCACCAATCAGGAGATAGCCGAGCAGCTGCGCCTCAGCCGCCACACCGTCAAGGCGCACGTCAGCAACATCTTGCAGAAGCTCAACCTGGCGCGCCGGGGGCAGGTGGCACCCTACCTGGCGGCCCGTCAGTCGGCAATGTCACCGTTCGGTGGGTCGGGGCAACCCCAGCTCCATTAGCAGGCGCCGTCGTCGCCTGCCTCGGAATGGCGCCGGCGGAGCCGTCCATGCAGCCATGCCCCCGCGAGCCCGAGGCAGACTCCGCCCCCTGCCGCCAGGCCCAACCCAAGCCACAGCGGATCGTGCCGCCCAGCCGCGGCTGCGAACGTGTCGTCAAGGGCGGCTTCATTGGATTCGCCGGCGGGAGCCTCGGCGCGGCGTCGGGCACTCACCGGAGTGCTGAACGATGCGGTCGTAGGAAGAGGAGCGGCAGGCCCCTCGCCGCGCTGCGGCTCCTGCGCCGCCCGGCTGTCGCTCCGGGCGGCAGATCCCGGCTCTCGTGGCTGCCGGCCAGGCGATCGAGACGTTCCCTCCGCCGCCGTTGCTGCGCCAAGTCCTTCCTGAGAGGGACTTGCGGCCACCTCCAATCCAACGACGTCACTCAGGTCGCGCGGCAGCAGCCGGTGAGTCCGTACCGCGAGGCGTTGCTGCCTGAATACCAGCGGTGCAGGCGCCGGCCCCGCCGACAGATCAGCTGCGTTGACGACCCCGGTTACGGTCAGGTTTTGCCCAAGCCGTACCTGCTTGCTGGGGAGGCCGAGTGCGCCGTATAGGAATATCCGGCCGTTCCCGTTGGCATCGCCGAGGGTGAGGTAGCCATTTTCGACGCCGCTGACGGGGCCGGAGACCTGCACCAGCAGCGCTTCGACGGCCGGGCCGATCTCAGCCGGTTGGATGACGCGTGGGCTTGGGAGGAGCCCGCCCGGAAGCACCTGCTCGCCGTCCTTGATGGCCGCGACTTCGACCTCGCCGTGGATGTGGTGAACTCGTCCCTTCACGGTGAGCACGTCTCCCAGCTTCAGCGGGAAGCGCCCATAGCTGTGAATGAGCAGCCCGGCGCCTTCGGCCTGGATGTAGGCACGGCTGGCGTCGAACTGTCCGCTGGGCATGGTTATGACGCCAGTGGCGATCACCGCGGCATTGTCTGGGAGGAGGCGGATCGCCGAGATGGGCAGGCTGCGGAAGGTCTGGCCGCGGCGGGACTTTGACGGCGCGGTCCCGGCGTCCAGCTCGGTGGCGTCCACCAAGCTTGCTTCCGTCGCGTCGGGAGTGGCGGGCGCGCTTGGCAGCGGCAGCGCCACCTCGGTGCGGATTGCCGCTACCGTCATCCGCAGATCGGGTCCAGGCGTCGCGGAAATCGTGTAGACATTGGGCGAGCCAAGGGTTGGGCTGGCGGTGATTGACCACGAGGCCCCGTCCGGCAGCCGCGCGTAGGATTGGTCGGGCTCCAGGGATGGCACTGCGACAGAGTCCACGATGCCGCCGGAGCCGTCGACCAGCAGCACCGCGCCCGCGCTGAAATCGATCGCGGCGTCGGATTGGAAGATCACCAGGTAGCCGTGGCCGGGGACGACTGTTCCGGGCACGAACAGCTTGCGGCCGGCCATGCCTGCGCTTCCCCCGATTACCGACCAGTTGGCGATGTCGGCGTCCGAGTCGAACGGGTTATACAGCTCGACCCAGGGCATGGGCGTCTGCGGGTTCCGCGTATCCCAGCTGATGCGCGGATTGGTGAGCAGCTCATTGATGACCACGCTCCCGGCCGCGGCGCTGGGTGGTAGGGCGGTCGCGGTTGGCAGCGGGAAGGCAAATGGTACGGTCGGCGTGGGTAAGGGAGTGGCGCTGAATGTCGGTGAAGGAGTGGCGGCCAGCGGCGTGGAAGTCGGAGGGGTGGGTGAAGCCGCCGGAACGGTCCTGGCTGTGGTGGGCGTGAACGGTATCAGGATGATGTTCCCGACGGGCGTCGGATTGGCGCTGGGAGGCGCAGTGGTGGCTGCGCTGGTCGCGCCGGGTGTCGGCCTGGCCGGGATCGTGGCTGCCGTCGCGGCGGTTGCCGTGGGAGGTGTCGTGGGCTGACCGATCACCGGCGTGAACGTCGGCGTCGAGAGCGGGGAGGCAAGCGTGTAGGAGCCTTCCGACTGCAGAGCGATCAGGGCAGCGAGGCTCACCCATGCGCCGAGACTCAACGCTCCACGGAAGCCCCCCACTGCGTCTCCTTTTCGTCAAACTAAACGAGCAGCCGCCAAGAGCAAACTGTGCGCCATGACCGCCCGCTTGTCAAGGTAGGCTTGGCGAAGTCAGAGCCGGTCGGGCACCCCTCTCGTTGCTGGTCTCGTCCAGGCGATTTGGCATCACAGGAGGCTCGAAACGTCGTTTCGGGATATTGATCGCTACCAAGCGAGAGGAGTACAATCGCCCGCGGGACAACTCGGGTACCCCCACAACGTCTAAGGAGGAATCATGGACGCCAACACTCTCTTCGCGGCCACCCTGCGGTGGCTTCACATCCTGGCTGGCATCACCTGGATCGGACTTCTCTATTACTTCAACTTCGTGCAGGCGGCAGCCTTCCCGAAAATGGAGGCAGCGGCGCGCGGCAACGCCACGCAGATCCTGGTGCCGCGGGCTCTACTGTTCTTCCGCTGGGCCGCGGCGGCCACCTGGATCGTCGGCGTGGCGCTGATTGCCACCTACAGCGCGATCATTCCTGGCTACTCCAGCAGCCCGCGTTTCTACGCGATTCTGGTCGGCGGTCTCATGGGCACGATCATGTTCCTGAACGTGTGGGGCATCATCTGGCCGAACCAGAAGCGGATCATCGCAGCCACCAACGACACCATTAAGAATGGGACGCCAGCGCCGGCCGATCAGCCGAAGTGGGCTCGTCGGGCATTCCTGGCCTCACGCACCAACACGTTGCTGTCCATCCCCATGGTGTTCTTCATGGTTGCCGCGCCATTCCTCGGCAGCCTCATTCATCAGTAGATCTCAGCGAATCGGAGGAATTCAATGAAGCTCCCGCTCGAAACGATGTCCGGCACCGTGGTGGCCGGCGTCATCCTCACCGCGCTGTTCGCGCTCATCGCCAACGTCATGTCCGGCGGCTACGCCGTGGACATCGTCATCATCCTGGTTCTCTGGCTGGGCATGTTCGGCCTGCTTTCCAAGCCTTCCTGAACCTGGCAGCGTTCCGGCAGCGGGGTGGGCGAACAAGCCCACCCCGTTTTCGATCTAGGCGGCGACTGCCGGGCGCTCCGCCGCCGCGGCGCTGAATCGCCTGTTCACGGCATCCCAGTCGACGTTCGCGATAAACGCTTCCATGTAGCGGCTCTTTTCGGCAGGCTTGTAGTCCAACAGGTACGCGTGCTCCCACACGTCCATGACCAGTAACGGCTTGAAGCCTGCCGGGTTGCCGTCCTGGTGGAGCGTTATCCAGTGGTTGCTGAGCTTGCCGGTCATCGGATCCTGGAACAGGATGGCCCAGCCAATGCCCCTCATGCTGCCCACGGCCTTGAAATCGGTCATGAAGACGTCGTAGCTGCCGAAGCTGGCGTCGATGGCCTGTCTGAGCTCCGGCGAAGGCTGCGCGCTGGGCTGGGGCTTGAGGTTGCCGAAGTAGTACTCATGCAGGATCATGCCGTCATATTCGAAGCCGAGGCGGCGTGTGACCTCGGCATAGGCCGGGTTGGCGCCCGAGGCTTGCCCCGCTCGGACCATCTGTTCCAGCTGCTCGGTCAGCCGGTTGGTTTGCTCGACGTAGCCCTTGTACAGGCCGAGGTGGATCTCGAGCGTCTTGTCGGAAATTCCCTGCAAGCCGGACAAGTTGAACTCCCTCGCCTTGTAAGGGACGCTACTCAGTAACGCCATGCCTTTACTCCTGGGAATGCGATCGTTCGTGTGATGAGCGCAAGAACCATACCGGCTGCGGCGGGGTGGAGCGCCCGGCCAGCGCCGGTCGCGCGTTCAGGCGGTGTGAATGGCCTCCGCGGGTTGGCGCGACACCGATCGCCGCGAGGCCTGGTCGTAGTACAGCTTCAGCAGCGCCTCCGACAGCTTGCCTGGATCGTGCCGCGTCGGAGCCGCCATATCGATGACGTCCATCTCCACCAGTCGTAGGTCTGCCATGTCTGGCTGAGTGGAACCGAGCCGAACGAGCTCTGTGGGCCAGTCGGCTGGGACTTCCGAGCTGAAGTTGTCATTCGCCACGACGTAATCGAACAGTCCATGCCCCACATGGCTGTGGATGATGTGGACATGCTCCAGCACATCCATTCCTTCGGTGTCGCCGACCTGGGTCGCGATGTTGCTGACGAAGACTTTCACCGCCCGGCTGGATCGCACTGCCTCCCGCAGCCCAGGGACGAGCAGGTTGGGCAGCACCGAGGTGTACAAGCTGCCTGGTCCGATGACGACCATATCGGCTTCCATGACCGCTCGCAGCGCATCCGGGTGGGCTACCACCCCGGCGGGCTCCAGCCGAACGCGCTTGGCAGTTCGCTCCGGTAAGCCACTCAGCTTTTGTCCGTCCTCATCCAGGTTGATCCCCAGGTCGGGGCAGATGCGCACTTCGTCCAGCGTGCTGGGCAGGATCTGCCCGCGCACCGCGAGCACGCGGCCAACCTCGCGCAGGGCCTTCTCGAAGCTGCCGGTGATGTGCGCCAGCGCGGCAATGAACAGATTGCCGAAGCTGTGGCCCTCCAGTCCGGACCCTTCGCCGAAGCGGTACTGGAACAGCCTGCCCATGAGCGGCTCTTCGTCGGACAGGGCTACGATGCAGTTCCTGAAGTCGCCGGGGGCAAGGATGCCCAGCTGCTGGCGGAAGGGATTGGCCCGCGACCAGTCGTCCGCCACGGTCACGATCGCGGTCAGGTTCGACGTGTACCCCTTGAGGCCGCGCAGCAGCGTTGAGAGGCCTGTGCCTCCGCCGATGGCCACGATGCGCGGCCCGCGCGGCAGCTTGCGCTGCCGGTAGAGGATGTCCACCAGGTCGCGTGGGTTCGGCAGAAAGACCGACAGCAAGGAGTGGCTGAGCTTGAAGAGGCTCGCTACCACGAGGCCGACTCCCAGCCCAATCAGCAGGATGCCGCGCTCGATGCGGGGGATGAACTGCAGTGTCAGGACGATGACGATCTGACTCGTGAGGCCGGTGAAGGGAACCGCGCGATAGATGTAGGCCATTACCAGGCCGAGCCCCAAGGCGCCGCCCAGCATGCCCAGGAACAGCAGCACCAGCCAGCGCTTGACGTTCATCCCTGGGACGAGCCACTTGAGGAACGTCATCTAGGCGTCCCCGGGACTGCTGTCATAGGCTACAGATGCCAAGCGTCCGCAATTGCCGTACCGGCGTTAGCTTACTCGGCACAGCCAAGCAAAGTCAATTTTGACCGGAAGGAGGGGACTTCTCAGCTATCGAAGAGCCGCCCGGCGAGTGATTTCGCGCGGGGTTTCGCGAGTAGTCAAGGTGAATACCGCGAGGCCCAGCAAGATCAGGATGATCAGCGGGATCATGGCGACGGCCATGAGCACGCCACTCAACAGCAGGAAGCCGATGAGTGTCATGTGCATGAACTTGGCCACGCTCACTTCGCTATCTCCAGCACTGCCCTTTTGAGCCTTTCATGAATCGTCGTCAACCGGACACGAGCCCGGTTGCGGGCGTGTTGCGCTTCGAGCGCTCGCTCCGACTCGCCGCAGGCCAGCGCTTCGCAGTAGTCATCGCAAGCATGGGTCAGATCGCCAACAGCCAGATCTTCTTCCACCACCAGCTCCTGCACCTCCCGCGCCGCGTCCGACCCGCTCATTCATCAAATTGTAGAGGAGCGCTGGGAGCGAAGGACTGGATGATGAAGTCCCGAAAGAGAATGGCCACTGCCGACAGGTAGCGATCCTGGATCCATGCCAGCCCCATCGTGCGCTCGCAGCGGGGGTCGCTCACGTGCAGCCATGTGGCACGTTGCATCTCGGACACGGGCAGCGGAGGAATGAGCGCAACGCCGAGTCCCGCGGCAACCAGGCCGTACACGGTCTGGATCTCATCGCCCTCGAAGGTGGCCTTTGGTTGGAAGCCGGCGCGCTGGCACAGCTCCTCGTTGAGCTGCCGCAAGCCCCAGCCCTGCTTGAAGGTGATGAACGAGTCGTTGGCCAGCTCGGCCAGGCGAATGCTCTTGCGCCGCGCCAGCCGGTGGCCGGAAGGGACCACGGCGTAGATCTCTTCGTCGAACAGCCGGGCCCAGCTCAGCTCCGCCAGCTCCGGGTGGGTTGACAGCAGGCAGAGATCGGTCTCCCCCGCGACCAGCTGATCGAGCAGCAGGCCGGTACTGCCCTGGGACAGCTTGAACTCCACCTGAGGATGCTCAACTCGGAAGCCCGCTACGAGATCGGGCAGGAACTGAGCCCCGAAAGTCTGGATGAAGCCAACGGCGACGCTGCCTCGGACCGGGCCCACCATGTCGGCCAGCTCGCGCTGTCCCTTGGCGATTTCGTCTAGCGCTCGCTCCACCCGGCGAAGGAAGGCCCGGCCATAGCGATTCAGCCGAACTGACCTGCCGACACGGTCGAACAGCGGCAGGCCCAGCTCGTGCTCCAGCCGTGAGACGGAGCGGCTGATGGCGGGCTGCGAAACCATCAGACGCCTCGCGGCCGCGGTGAAATGCTGCTCGCGCGCGACTGCACGGAAGTACTCCAGCTGCTGCCATTCCATCCCCTCGATAATAACTGAAACGCATCGATTGTGTTCCTGAATGGCATTGGACATTATGAATCGCACAAGCTACCTTAGAAAGGCGGAAGCAAGGGGCCTCGGCCCTGCGACTGTTGGGGCGATGAAGCGCCGGCAAATCCAACCGCGGCTTCCGAGGAGGACCTATGTCGACACTCTTACTCGATGACACGGCTCTGGGCTGGGCCGCAGCCGCAGCGGAGCCGAAGAAGGAGCTCGATCCATCGCCGGTCGAGCGCTTGCACGCGGATCTGTGTGCGTACCAAGCGATCCAGGACGAGGCGCTGGCGCGGCTGCGCGAGGTGAGCCGCCGGGTGCGCTCGCCGCGGGCCAAGTTCGCGCTGGAGACGATCATCGCCGGCAAAGCCGCACGGCAGCATCTCACCGCGAGCCTGGTCGTCGCCCTGGCCGACGCCCTGAACTGGACGTCCTCGAAGGACAATCCGCTGCGCGGTTGCGACGAGGGCCAGCCCGAAGACCCGGAAGCGCTGAGCGTCCTGACCGAGCTGGCCGATGTCGAGATCAAAGGCGCCAAGGCTGCCCGCCGTTTGGCCAAGGCAGCGTCGGGCATCGACAGCGGGTTGGACCAGCTGCTGCTGGAGTCCGTTGCCGTGGAAAGCAAGGCGGGGTCGCGCATTCTGAAGGGCGTTGTGGCTGGGTTGGCCGCGGCGCATCGCGACGAGCGCCGAGGAGGCGGACGTCGCGTCCGTCCCACGTCGCAGGTCGGCCCCTTCCGGCGTCAGGTGCCGGTTCCGGTCCCGGTCTCGTCGCGGGACTCACTGGCCGCCTAGCGCTCCTTCAATCGCCCGGCGGATTTGATGTCCGCCGGGCGATTTTTTGTGCGCTCGCAACGGGATCGGCAGTGAGAGAATGAGGATGGCCGAGACAGAGCCCGCGCTGACAGGAGGGCACGCCGTGATCGCTCAGAAGAGCTTGCTCGAACGCCACCAGGCTGTTTTGCCGCGCTGGTTGGCGTTGTACTACCAACAGCCCCTGGAGCTGGTGGACGGCGACGGCCGTCGCGTGTGGGACGCTGCCGGCAGGGAGTACCTCGATTTCTTCGGCGGCATCCTGACGACGATTGCCGGCTACAAGGTGCCGGAGATTGTGGACGCGGTCAAGAGCCAAGCCGAACGTATGCTCCACACCTCCACCCTGTATCTCATCCGGCCCATGATCGAGCTGGCAGAGCTCATTGCTTCGTTGGCGCCGATGCCCAACGCCAAGGTCTTCTTCACCGCTTCAGGGACGGAAGCCAATGAAACCGCGCTGCTGCTGGCCGCGACCGTCCGCAAGAGCAACCAGGTGCTGGCCCTGCGCAACAGCTATCATGGCCGGTCGTTTGCGGCACAGGCGGTCACCGGCAACCGCGGCTGGTCTGCTTCAGGCCTGACCCCGCTGAACGTGAGCTACATCCAGAGCGGGTACAAGTACCGCAGCCCATTTCGGGACCTGGACGACGCGGCCTATGCTCAGGCCTGCGCCGACGATCTTCGCGACGTCATCCTCACCGGTACGGCGGGTGACGTCGCCGCCTTGATCGCCGAGCCCGTTCAGGGCGTGGGCGGGTTCGCGGTGCCGCCGGAGGGCTATTTTCGGGCGCTCAAGCCGGTGCTCGACGAGTACGGCATCCTGTTCATCTCAGATGAGGTGCAGACGGGCTGGGGTCGTACCGGAAGCGCCTTCTGGGGCTGCCAGACGTACGGCATCGAGCCGGACGTCGTGACGTTTGCCAAGGGTGTGGCCAACGGATTGACTATGGGCGGCGTCATCGCTCGGGCGGAGATCATGGATTCGATTACCGCCAACTCGATCTCGACCTTCGGGGGCAATCCCCTGTCGAGCGCGGCGGCGCTGGCCACCATCCATTACCTGCTGGACCACGACCTGCAGGCCAATGCGCTGCGGATTGGGTCGCGCATGCTGAGCCGCCTGAAAACGCTCGAGCAGCGGCACAGCTGCGTGGGCGAGGTGCGCGGCAAGGGGCTGATGATCGGCATCGAGTTCGTGACCGAGGGCCGCCGTCCGGCGTCTGCGCTCGCCACTGCCGCGCTCGAGGCTTGCCGCGAGCGCGGCCTGCTGGTCGGCAAAGGCGGCCTCTTCGGCAACTGCTTCCGCATCGCCCCGCCGCTGTCCGTCACCGAGAGCGAAGCGGACCGTGCGTGCGACATCCTGGAGTCGGCCATCGAGGCCGTCGGGCAGTAGGGAGCCGGAGCGGCCAACTGTAAGAAAGAGCCCGGGCACTCCGCCCGGGCTCAGTGTGGAGATGGGGGCGAGTCGAACGCCCCGTCCAAAAATGGCAAGCTAACGGTATCTACAAGCTTAGCCGGCTCTTTTCAATCTCGGGAAGCGTAGTTCGGCCGGCCGAATTCGGCTTCCCCAGCCCCTGATCTTTCGTGACCGCTAGGGGCGTCCCGGCCACGGCACACTGACTTTTTGACGCCCGCTCCTGACCCGTCAGTGAAGGGTCGGGGCAGACGCGCGGCTAGTTAGTTAAGCCGCGAGCGCTAACGCTTCGTTGTCGTTTCCGACGTTGCCAGTTGTTTTACGGGACGATGTACTGGCACCCCGGCCTGCAACCGCTAACCCACCAATCCTGTCGAAACCCAGCATCCCCAGAGATTGAGTGACTGGAGCCGAGAACTGGCGGTTGGTCTCCCGGCGTCTGGCCGCCTCAGCGGCTAGCGATGCACCCGGACAGACCGCGCTATGTCTCTCTCTACCTCTCTTTCTGCCATCGCCTGGCGCTTGTCAAAGACCCTCTTGCCCTGAGCGACAGCGAGCTCAAGTTTGGCACGGTCCCTGACGATGTACAACTTCAGCGGCACCAGCGTGAGACCCTTCGAACGAGTCTTCAGCAGCAGCTCGCGGATCTCGCTTTTGTGCAGCAGCAGCTTCCGGGTGCGCAGCGGCTCGTGGTTCCAGCGATTGCCGAGGTCGTACTGCGCGATGTGCAGGTTATGCACCCACACGCCGTCGCGCTCCACCTTGGCGTACGCCTCGCGCAGGTTGACCTTGCCGGCGCGAATCGACTTGATCTCCGTGCCGGTGAGGACTAGTCCTACCTCGTAGGTCTCGCGAATGACGTAGTCGTGGTGGGCCTTGCTGTTCACGGTGACGACGTGCACCGTCTCGCGCTGAGGCTTGGGTTGCGCGGCCGCCTGCTTAGCCATTGAGGTTCAAAGAGATCACGGATTCGTATTCGGGACGAGGAAGGTGCAGAACACCGAGTCTAGCAACTGCTCCGGCGGAGCGCGCCGCCTATTTCAGCGTCCAGGTCCCATCCTTGGCCAGCGCATACGTGAGGTCCGCTCTGATGGTCGTCGTCGTCCCGTCCCCGGTGACCGTGCCGCTGAGGCCCTGCTCCGGCGCCGTGGCCGATCCGAGGCCCTGCTTCACGTCCGGGTTCGAGTTCCACAGCTTGCCAAAACCGCGGCGGGGAAGGTACTTGCCGGCCACGGGAGTCAGCGTGCCCAGGTCGGGCTGGGTGTCGTCCCAGGTGTCGGGGTAGACCTTGAAGCGCTTGTCATCGGTCAGCACGTACAGCTGCTTGAGATCCGAGCGATAGAGCATCACGCCGTGCTCGAATGGCTCGACCGCCACGGTAATAACCTGCGTGGGGCCGTTGTCAGGCTGAAAGGCCACGGCTGGAATTGGCGTAAGTACCACGGTCGGGCTCACCGATGGGGAGGCCGGCTGGCTTGCGGCGCTTGCCGAAGGCGACGACGTGGCAGCCGGAGAGCTGCTCGGAGCGCGCTGAGCAGTCGAGATGCTCGTGGTTCCGCCGGGAGGGGGTGGGGTTTGCACGGCGATCTGGCCCGCCGTGCGCATGAGCACGAGCCACAGCCATACGCTCACGGCTACCGCCCCGGCGCCCACCAGCCCGAACAGCGCCGTCCGCAGGTAGGCCTTCGTGGCGCCTCCCAGGGGCCAGAAGGCCGCGGCCAGGAACACCAGGCCGATGCAGCCCAGCACTGTTGGCAGAATGGAGCTCAGGGCGAGGAGCTGGGTTTGCGTCAAAAATGCACCCGGCTGCCGTAAAATGGCCGATGCGGCATGCGCGCCGGCCTGGCACCTTTCTTTGCTGCTGACTGAACTATGTTAGAACGCGTCCGCTTCCTGTGGGGACTTCCCGGCTGCTTGATGCTGAGCTGGAAGCTCTTCCGAGACCCACGCGTATCAATCCAGGCGAAGGTTATCGCGGTCGGCGCAATTATCTTGATCTTCTCGCCGTTCGACCTGCTCGACTGGATACCGGGAGCGGGGGGAGCCAGCGAGGTTGCGCTGGTCGTCCTGGTGCTCAAGGCCTTCATCAACGCGGCGCCTGAGGAGGTCCGAGCGGAGCATATGATGGCGCTGGGCATGGCCGATGTTTGAGGAACAGGGGCAGCCAGGATGCCGCTGAGCGCGGGCGATCTGAGCGAGATTCGCGCTCGGATGCTGGCCTACATGCGAAATCACGTCACCATGACGCTGGCCACGGCTGGCGCCGGGGAGGCGCACGCCGCTACGCTGTTCTACGCCAACGACGGCTTCGACATCTTTTTCCTGTCCTCGCCCAGCAGCGTGCACTCCGAGCACATCATGGCCAATCCCGGTGTGTTTCTGACGATCTCGCAGGACTACGACGATTGGCGGCGGATTCAGGGTCTCCAGATCAGGGGCCGGGCCAGCCTGCTCCAGGATGACTCGCGCGCCAGGGACGTTTACATCGGCAAATATCCGTTCGTGGCTGCCTTTCCGGAATCCGACGCTCGGTACTGGCACATTGCGGTGTACTGGGCGCGGATGATCGACAACACCGTCGGCTTTGCCCACAAGGACGAGCTCGATCTGAGCGAAGGGTCCTAGGCTAGACCTTCGAGTGCTCGAGCCAGCGTTGGAGCAGGGCTCGATCGCCAAAGCACTGGAAACGGGAATCGCTGGGGTCATAGCGACCGTACAGCAGCAGTAGCAGATCTCCGGCCGCGCCGCGCACGGCCACATCGCCCTTCCCGTGGCCGTGCTCCCAGGCGAGCCCGGCCGGCTCCAGCCGGACCATCCATTCGCCCTCCGCGTCGGTGCAGTGGAAATGCAGGCTCTCACCCTGTCCGCGCAGATCGGCGATTGCGGGTCGAACAGCGCGAAGATAGGGCAAGCTCTCGAGCAGCTCGTCGATGCCATCCGCGGCAACGCCGGCCTCGACAGCGGGCTGCATGCCAAGAACCAGCCGGGCATCGGCGCCATGCACCACCGTCTCGAACAGCATTCGGCGAGCCCAGAAGCTGACCCGCTGCTGGTCGGTGCGCCAGCTCCACGCATATGCATCAGGCTTCGTTTCGCTGAGCGCCGCCAGGAGGGCACGGGCACTGCCGGCGTACCAGCGGCCGAGATCCTCGTCCGAAGCAGGCAGCTCCGAATCGAGATCAGCAGGCTTAAGAGGCTCCCCGCGCCCGTCCCTTATCATCGCCGCTACCCAACGCTGAGAAGTCCCCATGTGCAGCACGAGTTGCTTCAGGTCCCAGCCCGGGCAGGTAGCTACGGGAACGGAGAAGTCGGCTCCGTTGAGATCGCCGCTCAGCGCGGCAGATGCGCTGGAAAGAAGCTCGCAGTGCTGCACATACTCCACGGACCGAGCTTACCGTGCGGGGCAAGACCTGCCGGCCTACAATTCGGGGCAGTGGCCGGTTCGATTCGAGCGGACGAGCGAACTGGTGAACGGCACACAATGACGTTGCAGGAGAACTATCAATGAAGAAGTTCATAGGACTGATTGCTCCGGCGCTGGCGCTGGAGCTGACGCTGGCGGCGTGCGGTGGCTCGGCTGCCCCCGCTTCGAGCGCGCCTGCTCCGGCCAGCGCGGCCGCGAAGCCTTCGACGGCCGCTTCGGCTTCGGCCAAGCCTGCGGCTGAATCCGCTTCCGCCAAGCCGGCAGCGTCGGCCTCGGCCGCTGCCTCGGCCATTGCGACTATCCCCTCCGGCACCAAGGTCAAGATCGTGACCGCCACGGGCGTGACGAGCGTCGTCTTCTCGTCCGTATGGATCGCCATGGATAACGGGTTGTTTGCGAAGTACGGCCTGGACGCCACGCTGCAGCCGAACCTCGAGGGCACCAAGCAGTCGCAGGCGATGATCGCCGGAGACGTGCAGGTCGGCAACGTTGGCGGCGCCGAGGTCCTCAATGGGCGAGCGGCGGGCACCGACCTCGAAGCGATCATGGAAACGACCGCGTCACCGCTGTTCGAGCTGCACGCGCCTCCCGCTGTCAAATCCGTGGAGGAGCTCAAGGGCAAGCTGATTGCCGTCACGGCCAGCGGCAGCAGCACCGATATCGCCGGCCGGCTGCTCGTTTCGAAGCATGGCCTCGATCCCAACAAGGACGTGAAGTTCGTCAACACCTCGAACATGCAAGGCATCCTGGCGGCCATGGTGGCCAATCAGGTGCAGGCCGGTGTCGTTTCGCCGCCAACCACGAGTAAGGCCACCGCTTCGGGCTTTCCCAAGCTGGCGGGCGCTATCGACGAGCACGTGCCACTCCAGAACAACCTGGTAGTGGTCTCCAAGAAGTACGCCGATGCGCATCCGGAGGTCGTGTTCGCCTACCTGCAGGCGCTGCTGGAGGCCAACAAGGTTTTCCAGAGCCAGCCTGACGTGGCCGTCAAGGCCATTGCCAAGTACACCGACTCCAGCCAGGCTGATTCTCAGGCTGCCTACGACACGATGAAGGAGGCAATGGACCAGGTGGGCCTGGTCCGAGAAGATGGCCTGAAGTCCGTGCAGCAGTACGGCGGCAACCCCAAGGCAGCCGACGTGAAGCTGAGCGATGCTTACGACAACAGCTTCTTGAACAGGCTGAAAGCCAGCGGTTTCATCGACGGTTTGGGACTCAAGCCGCTGGCCTGACATTCGGTCTCCATTCTGGGCGACCGCAACGCACCCCCGTCGAATCAGCGGCGGGGGTGCCGTTTTTGGGCATTGAGTTCTTGTACCGACGGGGTTGGGCTATGGTCATCGAATGATTGACGCCGTGCTCGCCGGCCGTTACCGCATCCAGCGGCTGTTGGGTGAAGGGGGGATGGCCCGCGTGTTCGAGGCCGAGGATCTGAGGCTCGGCCGGTTGGTGGCCATCAAGGTCCTGCGCGAGCGGTTCGAGCATGACGCTGAGGTGGCGGAGCGCTTCATTCGCGAGGCTCGAACGGCCGCCTCTCTGTCTCATCCGAACATCATCAGCATCTTCGACGCGGGACAAGACGGCGCCCGGGCGTACATCGTCATGGAGCTCGTCGATGGCCGGTCCCTGCGCGAGTACATCGACAGTGACGCGCCGTTCGAGCTATCGGACGTCATCACCGTGCTCGACCAGCTGTGCGAAGGGCTGGAATATGCGCACTCGCGCGGCGTCGTTCACCGCGATCTCAAGCCCGAGAACGTGCTGCTGACGGCCCAGGGCAAGGTCAAGATCGGCGACTTTGGCATTGCGCGAAGCGCCAGCGGCGCCACGCTGACCGCGGAAGGCATGGTGCTTGGATCGCCCCGCTACCTCTCGCCGGAGCAGGCGCTGGGCAAGCCGGCTGATGCGCGCAGCGACATCTACGCCGCGGGCGTCATGGCCTACGAGATGCTAGCCGGCCGGCCGCCGTTCAGCGGTGACACAGCCGTGGGCATCGCCCTTCAGCACGTGGAGGCGAAGCCGCCGGCTGCCAGCACTTTCAACCCCCGCATCTCAAGGGCGCTGGATGCGGTTCTGCTGAAGGCGATGGCCAAGAACCCGCGCGATCGCTACGGCACGGCGATGCAGCTTGCCGACGCTATCGCGGCCATCGGGCAGGGCCAGTCCTCCGCTCCGGCCGATGCGCTTTCCCGGACGGTGGCCATGCCGGTGATCAGGCCGACCGCGAGCGGCGCGATGGCTTTTCCCGCGGCGGCTCCAACGCCCATGCTGGGCGCGCTGCGCCGGAACAAGACAGGGCGCCGGGCCTCCGGCTGGATCGGACCGCTGGTCGGTGTCCTAGGCGTGATCTTCGTGACGCTGTCGTTCTTCGCTGGCCAGCAGGTGCTCCGCAACCTGCCGGCGCTGCCCTCTATCCGGCCTCCGGCGTCGGGTAACAGACTATCTTCCGGGGCTGGAGGAGGCCAGCCATCGCTGCCCGGAGTCGCTCAGCGCAGTCCTTCACCGACGCCGGCGTTGAGCCCGACAGCGTTTGGATCCGATACGGATACACCCACGCCCACCGTCACCGGCACCGTGACCGACACGCCGACAGATACGCCTGTGCCCACCCTTACGCCGACTCGACGCGCGACGCTCCCGCCTGCCACGGCGACACCCACGCCGCGTCCGCCCGCGACGGCTACGCCGGTACCAAGAGCTCCCACGCCTCCGCCCAATCAGGTGGTCGTGCCGAACGTTGTCGGCATGCTGGAGTCCGACGCACAGCGGACGATCCGCGATGCGGGCTTGAACACGGCTGCCATGAAAATCGTTGAATGAGGATGTCAGGCGGCTTTCGGGGTGAGAGCAACGTCGTAACCCAGCTTCTCAAGGCGCGTCACGAGGTGCCGCTGGAGCAT
>JAJPGV010000026.1 GCA_021325635.1 Chloroflexota bacterium | reverse complement strand
GATCCACATAGATCACGACGTTGCTGCCATCGAACGAGCTGGTACGGTGATTGTTCCCAGTTGGCGTTCACCTTCCGACCAGCCGCCCAAAGCTCTGCTGGATGCGCACTCACATCCGACGGCCAGACCACGCGCGTTCATCCTCGCGCGTCGTCATAGAGGGAATCCTTCTCAGAAGGCGTCCCAGACAAGGCAAGAATCGTGCAAGGCAGAGCTCGAACCACCTGTGGTGAATCCCGCTTGGCGAGCCCCCAAGCCGGTGCCTCCAGGCGGCCGATCACACTGGATTACCGCCTACCTGAACGACCACGTGCCGCTTTGGGAGGTGGCCGAAGTATGGATACGGCTGCAGGCTATGGATGGGATCGCTATGTGTAAAGTGTCCCGTCCGCGCAGAAGCACAGGTCATTGCCCCACGGATCCACGACGTAGAACGAGTGCTCGCCCCACGGTCGCTCACAGAGCTCGCCCGCCGGCTGGCCGTGGACGTTGTACGGCGCGAGTACGCCCAAGCGTTCAGCTCGCGCATGAATAGCCTCGACGTCGTCGACAGCGAAGTACAGCGACTTCGGGCCCGGGGTTGGCATGAGCCCGCCTTGCGACACGTCGATCACCACGAGAATGACACCGTCGCAGTCGAAATAGTGGCGAGCCCCCGGGTGCCGCTGGCCTTGGATCCCGAGCAGGTCAGCGTACAACGCGGTGGCCATATCGAGATCCGCCACTTCCAACGTCACGCGGAAGAGCTTCGGAACATCGCTCATCTGAGGCTCTTTCCGTTGATGGTTCGGGAGCCGAGTGAACGCCATGTGAGTTCGGGGGTGGAGGGCTCGAACATCGCAAGCCACCCACCGACGACGCGCTGCACGTGTTCACGCTCGAGGCGGTAAATGCAGCTGCGGCCATCCCGGCGAACCGACACGATCCCAGCCGGCTCGAGAACGCGGAGATGGCGAGTCGTGGTTGGCCATCGATGAGTGAAGCGTTTCGCCAGGTAGCCGGAAGGTAGTTCCGGCCCGAAGTGCGCCAACAGCTGGATGACGTGGCGGCGGACTTCATGCGCGAGAGCTTCGAACATGACGTCGACCTGATGGGCAGTGGGCGGACCATCCCTGGATTCGGTGCATTCACCAGCCATGGGACAATTTATTGGCACGTAGGCTAACATTTCGTCAACCAGGTCCTGCGCAGCACCGGACGGTCACCCGCAAACGAATCAGTCAGTTAACAGCTGAGAAATAGGAGTCACCAGCGGTTTTGGGGAGGCCTGCTCGGTGAGTCCTGCTGAGCGCTGGCTACGCTAGAGCCACCACTCGCCCTGGAATCGGGGCGACATCATCAAGCACCGCCGGCATCTGAGACCATTCCTCTCCCTCGAGCAAGCGACCGCCGCTCTTGGGGCGAATGCCACCCCACTGCTTGAAAAAGAACCTGACCTTCTGCTCTAAGCAGAGTCGCTTGAGTTGCTGAACCCACTCCAGTTTAATAGGGCGGTGATGGCGACCTGACTCGCCACCCACGATGAGCCAGTCTATATCACTCAGATCGAGACCATCTAAAGGTCCGAGCAATGGCTCGGCACTAATGAAGCGAACCGTGGCCGGGATGCGACGGAGCTGATTCGCCCGGTCAACCCATCGCCGATTTTCGATCGACGTTCCCATCCATACGTTCTCTCCCCAATGAAGCTTGTCCGCGAGTGCCACAACTCGCTCCGGGCGCTTGGTAAGTACCTGGAAATGGTGCCAGTGCGCCCGCTTCATGGTTTCGAAGACTGATCGGATGAAATCTTCTGGGACATCGGGCTGGAACAGGTCGCTCATAGAGTTGACGAAAATCAACCGTGGCTGGCGCCAACGTAGCGGCAGTTCGAGACGCTCCTGCCAGAGTCGCAATTCAAAACCTTGCTCGTAGGGATGGCCGGTCACACCCCGAAATCGCTCGGCGAAAGATTCGGCGTAACAGTGCGCGCAGCCTGGACTCACTTTCGTGCAGCCTGTCACCGGGTTCCATGTCGCGTTGGTCCACTCAATAGCGCTACGGTCAGCCATGGCATTCTCTACTGCTCGGATGTACAGTATATCATTTTAAGAATATCAAGCTCTCATCGTTGAGCCGACCCGTTTTCCTTACGTCGTCGAAATCGAGCGGCCCGTTCTTCTTACACAGCCTACCGATGGCTTTGTTCCACTCCGAGTTGGAATAGACCATGAAGTGGTCCTGGATTAAAGCGATCCGCAGGCGCTTCCTCGATGGTCTTTCCCCCGGAGAGAGCTTCTGAACGATGAATCGGTCGAGTTCAGGAACCTGGCGATCCACCTTCCAACTGGTGCCGGCGAAGAGGGTACCGTCAGTCAGCGCCTCATGCATCCGCTCTTGGTAAGCCGCGCGCATGATGTCGTTCATGAGATCGATAGCGTCCTCGTGACGGGAGCAGAGGATCATGAAGTACTTGATTGCAGTCTGCTCGCTTTCTCGAACTGGGCACGACGCCACGTAGGGCAGATAGCTCCTGAGGCGGGCGCAGTACTCCGCTATGACGTCCTCGGGACCGCCGCCCTTCCAAAGGATGTCCTTCCAGTATTCGCCGCCAAGCACCTCTGTCAATAAGGCGTTCAAAGAACTCGTTTGACCTGTGGCGCGACCGGTCGCGATGGCGTTCTTCGTACTAAGTCTGTCGATCGTTGGCACGCTGATGTTGATAAGTACTTCGGTGCTTACTGATTGCGGTCGCTTCAAAATAGGTTCAATCTTTGAGAATTCGCATCCTTTGAGGCCGAACGGGTCGAGGTAAAGGAACAAGGTGTCCTTGGTCAGAGCAGTAGCACCAAGGTTCCTTAGCATATCGCCGGCGCTGCCGCAGACCGTGGCGACTCTATGCTGCTGAATAAGAGGCTGCAGCTTCGTGCTCAGCGCCTGATGGCTCGCGGCATCGCTGTTGACGAAGATGGCCCGATATTGATTGGGAGCTTGCTTTTCAGCCACCTCGCAGAACATGACCGGCGAGCCTGTTGAGCCATCCGCAAACACTCCTGGCCCCGCAAACGCATCAACCAGCAAAATTCGGCGCCCCAAGTGGGCCAGTTTTGCCAGATACGGCGTGAGGTAGCTGCCAAGGATCCGGTCCTTCATACGCGACCAGGGCCGCTTTTCGCTAAAGAATTCCTCCTCGGTTGTTGGCATATGCTCCCTCCGAAGAATGGCGACGAGCGCTCGCCCGCTATGGACATGATTGATCACTTGTCGAAAACAGACAAGCGTTCAGGAAGAACGAATGGCAAGAGACACTTGGTGCATCGGTTTGCACACCCGCCGACTTCCAAGCTCTGGTCAATATTTGCTGTAAAAATCGCAGTTCGGGTCCACTGCGGAAACGGCGTCTAGAGACGGTGAAATGATGGTTGGCTTTCCGGTTCGATCATGGAGACCTCTAAGGACGGTGCGGTCGTTCTCCGAAAGCTCCATATTGCCTGGGAGGCATAGCCAGTTCAGCTTCAGGTTCTTTACCACGCGCGGAAGCCCTTCCAACGGATTTCCGGATAGCAATAGGTCAGATTGGTGCCGCTTGTCTTCACAACGGTCCCGCCTGCGACCGTGCCCTTTTGGGGACCAATGCTTCTCACGACCGGCAGGAAACTGAACTGGTCGTTCTTAGTAATCAGTAGTGCCCTCAGCGCAGGGCAGTGCCCTTAGGGTTTCGGCTCCTCAGACCTCAAAAGGCCCGTCCCCACGCTCAGGTTGAGCGGGAAACGAGCCTTCTAGTGGGCGTCCTTGGACTCGAACCAAGGGCCTCTGCCTTATCAGGGCAGTGCTCTAACCAACTGAGCTAGACGCCCGGGGTCATTCGAGCTTAACATAGCGGGCTGGGCACGAAAACGGACCGGGGACGGCTGCTGGCTGGTGGCTGAACCGATGGCGACGGGCGGCGAAAATAGGGCTATGCCTGGCAATCCTGAGGTGTACCTGCATGGCCACCACGACAGCGTGCTTCGCTCTCATCGCTGGCGGACGGCCGAGAACTCGGCTGCCTACCTGCTGCCCCGACTCTCCTCTCGCGATCGAGTGTTGGACGTGGGCTGCGGGCCCGGCACCATCACCGTCGGGCTGGCCAAGCTTGTGCCCCAAGGCTCGGTGCTGGGCATCGACCAGGCTGAAGACGTTCTGGCCGAAGCTCGCGCGGAGGCAACCCGGCTCGGACAGGCGAACGTGTCCTTCGAGGCCGGCGACGTGTACCGGCTGCGCTTCGACGATGGCGCCTTCGACGCGGTGCATGCGCACCAGGTGCTCCAGCACCTCGCCAATCCCGTGGCCGCCATTCGGGAGATGCGGCGCGTATGCCGGCAGGGAGGCACCGTTGCCCTGCGCGACGTGGACTTCGGAGGCATGTTCTGGGCGCCCGAGGATGCGGAGATGGAGGAGTGGCGCCAGCTCTACCAGCAGGTGGCCCGAGCCGTCGGCGGAGAGCCGGACGCCGGCCGGCACCTGCTTGGCTGGGCGCATGAAGCGGGCTTCGAGCAGGTCGAGCTGTCCGGCGGCTTCTGGTGCTTTGCCACGGCCGAAGAGCGCAGCTGGTGGTGCGGCCTGTGGGCGGACAGGCTCACCCAGTCACGATTTGCCGATCAGGCTCTGACCAGGCAGCTGGCCAGCCTGGAGTCGCTCAATCGCCTGGCGGACGGGCTGCGGCGCTGGGCGGCCAGCACCGACGGGTGCTTCTTCGTGCCCCATGGACAGGCGCTGTGCACCCGCTGAGCCACTAACGCCGAGCCGCTTCTCTATCCCGGCGTCCGGGGAGATACCGGGCCCCACTGCCCTTGCCTCTCGAGAGACGTCGGGGCCTGGACTCGGATCTGCCTACGAGCCGAGGTGCTCCAAGGCTACGCGAAGCGACGTCTCCACCATCTCGTCGGTGCTCTTCAAGCGTTCCATGATGACCTGCATGATGGCCATCAGCACGTCGGGATCCCGCTGGAAGGTGGCTTTCAGGAAGTCGCGCGTGATCTGCAGCGTCTCCGTATCCTCCAGCGCGGTCACCGTGGCGCTGCGGGGATCGCCGTTCAGCACGCCCATCTCGCCCACGACCTCGCCCGGCATCAGCTCCGCCAGCTCCATCACCTCGTGGTTGCCGGACACCCCGCGCTCGACTTTGACGCTGCCCCTCACCAGGATGTGCACGGAGTCGCTCGCGTCTCCCTGATACATGATCACCGCGCCTTTGAGGAACAGCCGGCGCTGGCCATGCTCGGCGAACTCACGCAGGTGCGGCAGCTTCACGTGCTTGAAGGCCGGATTGGCAGCCAGCAGCTTCAACGCCTGCTCCGCCTTCTCGGATAGCGGCGCGGGCGGGGGCGCCTCCGGAGTGGCGGGGTCCCGGAAGCCGCTGCACTTGCAGAACATGCACCCTTTCGCCTCGCCCACAGTGTGAGCTGAAATGCTGTGCCGGCAAATGCAATGCAACGAATCTTCCCCCATGGGGGCCATGGTAGAACAAGCAGCGGCTGCTTGTGCAGTTGGCTAGCCCGTTTGGGGCAATGGCGGTACCAGGCCTGCGCCTATGTGACCGAGGCCAAACGCTCGGCGTCCAGGTCGACTAGCCAGGCCGCCACCTGCGCCCTCGACGACAAGTCCAGCTTGGCCAGGATCCGTTTGACGTGCAACGCGGCGGTCCCTTCGGCAATCACCAGCCGCTCGGCAATCTCGCGGTTCTTCAGGCCGCGAGCCAGCAGCGCCGCCACGTCCCGCTCCCGTGGCGTCAGCACGCCCAGCTTACCGGCAGCCACCGGAGCTTGCGCCGCCGCGGGAGCAGCCTCGGCCACGGCCAGCAGCAGCCGATCGGCCTCTCGGATGGCCTCCGCCAGGGTCAACGACTCGCCGGCGGCCCAATCGGCGTCGTAGCTCTTCGGCGCCCCGGAGCGGAGTCCGGCCAGCCGGCGCTCCTGGTCCTGCTCCTCTTGCGGCGCGAGCCGCAGCCGGGCCGTCTGCCGCAAGCGTGCCGCGGCGGCGTACAGGCGCACGGCCCATTGGGTTTGGCCGTCGGCCGCGAGCGTGCCGGCCGCGCCCGTCAGCCCATTGGCCAACGCCTGCCGGCGCCCCACCTGGTCCGCCAGCAGCAGGCACTGGCGGAACTGCACCGCCGCCTCGTGCCGCCGCCCCTGGAGGAGCGCCAGCTGGCCCAGGCGCTCCAGCGTCTCCGTGGCATTGACGCGATTGCCCAGCTCTTCATAGAGCGTCGCGCTCTCGGCCAGATGCGCCTGAGCCCGCCGATAGTCGCCCTGGCGCATGGCCGCCAGCCCCAGCATGGACAGCGCCGAGGCCATCCAGTAGCGCTCACCGAGGCGGCGGAAGATCCCCAGCGCGGCCTCGATTTCGGGGATGGCCCTGTCGATGTTGCCCTGCTGCAGCACCACGATCCCAAGGAATCCGCGGCAGGCGGCCTGCTCCCAGTCCGAACCCTCGGCGCCGCCCAGCACCGCCACGCTTTCTCGCGCCAGCTGCTCCGCCTGCTCCAGCTGTCCTTGATACAGCGCCGGCACCACCGCCATTCCCAATGCCCAGGCCAGAGCGAGCGCATCGTCGATCTGCCGGGCGAACAGCAGCGCCTCGCCCTGCAGATTGGCGGCCGCGGCAGGGTCGCCCCGCATGAAGGCCAGCATGCCGGCTTTGGCCAGGGCCCGCACCCGGGCCGGCGTGGTCTTGAACGCCGTCGCGCTGGCAAAGCGGGCCAGCCAGCCGTAGCCCTCCTCCCAGTGGTTGCAGGTGTACCAGAACCACCACAACGCCTCCGCCAGCTCTAGGCCGAGCTGCAGCCATTCACGCTGGCGCGGACTATCGTTCGAGCTGCACCAGGCCAGCGCCGCTCTCAAGTCGGCGTGCTCCACTCCCAGCCGGGCAATCCATTCGAGCTGGTCGGCGCCCTTCAAGCCGGCATCGGCCTGTAGCGCCAGCGCCAGGCAGTGCTGCGCGTGCGTCCCCTGCAGCGCGCTCAGCTCGGCCGGAGCCAGCCGGTCGCGCGCATACTTCCTCACCGTCTCGAGCAGCCGGTAGCGCGTGGCTTCCTCGCGCTCCTGCTCCACCGCCACCAGCGACTTCTCCACCAGGCTGCCGAGCAGCGGCAGCACCTGGGCGGCAGGGATGCCGCCGCCCGAGCACACCGACTCGGCCGCCTCGGGCGTGAAGCCGCCGACGAACACCGACAGGCGCGCCAGCAGCCGGCGCTCGGGACCGGACAACAGCTTGTAGCTCCAATCGACCAGCGCCTGCAGCGTGTGGTGATGCGGCAGCGCCGTCCGGCTGCCGCCGCTCAACAGCTCGAACCCATGGTCCAGGCGGCGCAGGAGCTGCTGCGGCGACAGCAGCGGCACGCGGGCGGCGGCCAGCTCCACGGCCAGCGGAATGCCGTCCAGCCGCTGGCAGATCTGCGCCACCGCCGCGGCGTTCTGATCGGTTACGGCAAAGCCGGCCTGCACGCTCGACGCTCGATCCTCGAACAGCCGCACCGACTCGAAGGATCGCGCGCCGCCGGCGTCGAGCCCATCGAGCGCGCCGGGGACGGGCATCACCGGCACTCGCCAGATCGTTTCCCCCGGCACGCCCAGTGGCTGCCGGCTGGTCGCCAGGATGGAGATGGCCGGGCAGGAGCTCAACAGCGTGGCCGCCAGGCCGGCGCACGCCTCGACCAGGTGCTCGCAGTTATCGAGCAGCAGCAGCGCGTGGCGGCGCTGCAGTGCGTCGACCAGCGTGGTGAGCAGGTTGTGCCCCGGCTCCGAGGCCAGCTCGATGGCGTCGGCCACGACCTGCGCCAGTCGCTCGCCCTCGAACAGCAGGCCCAGCTCCACCAGCCAGACACCGGCCGAATAGCGACGCCTCAGCTTCTCGGCAACCTGGAGGGCCAGCCTGGTCTTGCCCACGCCAGGGGCGCCCGTCAGGGTGACGAATCGCGACGAATCGAGCACCTGGCTCACCGCGGCAATCTCGCGCTCGCGGCCAATGAAGCTCGTCGTCTGCAGCGGCAGAGCACGCTGCCGGCGAGGCTCCGCCTCGACCCTCAGTCCATCGCGCGGCAACGTCCCAAGGTCGGCTATTCCGCTGTCGAACAGCTCGACAGGGTCACCCTCGAACCTCCCGGCTCGCGCACCGGACCGGTCGAAATCCGCTAGTGGCATCCCCCTTCTCCCTACCCAATTGTCGATCCGCGAGCAAGCGATGTGAAGGGACGCTGTCCGCGAAAAGAAAGAGCCCCGCAAGCGAGGGGGTCGCTTCCGGGGGGAAGCTCACTTGCGGGGCTCCGGCAGGGATGTGCTGCCGGAGCCGCTCGTCTGAGCTTGCCCCTTCAGCACCTCGATGCCACTCGCCTGGCACCGGGCTTACCTTATGCCCAGCACCGGCCGCTTGGCGTCCCCAAAAATGGATATTTCATCTCGGCGTATATGGATATATGGGGCCAATGCCGCCCGAGGGTTGTGCGAAGTGAACCCCTGGGGTGTAGAGCCGCCCGTTGGTTTTGCTCGCTGCTCATCCCCTACGTGGAAGGTGGCAACGCCTGCACCCTCAAGGTCGAAGACGTGCGCGTTGTCGTGCGGCCAGACGCCACCGGCTCTGGGCTCCACGACTAGCTGTCCGACGAGATTCCGACTCGTTGGCATCGCTTGCGCTCAATGCGGGCGGTGCGTAAATCGACGTTTGGCCGAAACCCTCTACTAACTTACTCGCTTGGAACCGCCAGACGTACACACTACGGGAATCCTCGCGAGGCAAGCGGACGTCACCATTTTCGATAGCCGCTTACGGGGCATGCTGACGCATCAAAGGTAAGACCATTCGAGCCTTTTTGCGACGACCTCAATGACATCGTCATACGCTGGGATTACAAAATGGTGTGTTCCGTCTAAAAACCTGGGCTGCCCCATTCTGGATGCGGCCGACCTCAGTTCCTCGATCCAGGGCGAATCAATGACCTCCTGGATGCTGTGGCGTGCCAAACCCTGATAGAAGATGAAGCAATCCATGGCGAGTACCCTGATGGCTCGTACTGCGCCGAAACGAACAGCCACGCGCTTGTAACTTGAGTCATTGATCTCCACAATGCACGGGCCACTGGTTTCTATGAACAGCAGCTTATAGTCCGTGACTGAATTGATACCTGGGAGGCCTTGAACCGGCTCGATTGTCACAGTGCCGAACCTTTCGTGGCAGCTTGCAGCCTACACGTCGCCATAGAACCCGGGCGGCACTGTGACCCCCGGTGGGAAGTCTTTGCCCAAGTCAGGGGGGACATCGAAGCCATGGGGGTGCCCAATGGGATCGTCGATATGGTTCTCAAGCAGTGTCTTCTCTTCTTCGGATAACAATTGATAGTAGATTTCCTTGCCTGCCATGCGAAATGCTGCTAGACGACGGTTGTCCAGACTAATCAGGTAGCCATCCTTCTCAAGAACCCTAACCGGCTTCACCGACTCAGGTGGATATCCAGAAAGCAGTCGGTCGACGAGGTCGCCAATGTTGGGGCTTAGTGGGGGGACTCCATTATCGTCTCGGAACTTCCAGCTTATGTGCTCCTGACTGAAACGAAGCTCTCTGGGGTCAATCTTGGTGGCGCCGTTGCCTCCTGTGCCACCCGAGTCAGCGGTCCCGCCGGAGCCGCCACTGTCGGGACAGCTGAACATACAAAAATTGCGGATTGGAGCAGGCAGGACATATTCACCAATGGGCAGGAAGCCCATGCAAAAGTAGTGTGAGTTCGGGTTGTTGAAGCAGTCATACTGTGAAATCGCATTCAGCTCGCTGAAGATCTGATCCGTGATGGACGTGTGGAATGACTGCCCGGTCGAGGTTGCCGGGCCGTCCTGAGCGCAAGACCAGAGTTCGCTATGACAGGTTTTCGGGACAATGAGTGACAACGTCGCGAGGTTGTCGGCGTGTTTTAGAACGGCAGTTTCAGCATCACCATCGGCGGCATCGGCGGTCGCTTGCAAGGCGGGAAGAGCGCTGAGGTCTGTCGACGCGGAGGCGGCGGCATCGGCCGCATCTGCCTGCGTGAGAGCGTCTGTGAGAGTTGCCGAACTCACTGCCGCGGCAGCCGCCGCGTCCTGCAACTCGGAGCCCGTCCGATTTGCAAAAGACTGTACGGCCGCCTGCTGCTCCGTGCGCACGCTGGCGTGGACGTCGTCTGGTGCGGCAGTAGGAGTGGGCGTGGCACCGGAGGGTTGGACGCCGGACAGGGCGAACAGGGTACCGTAGAGCTGGCTCACGCTGGGGGAGGTAGTGGAATCAAGCGTGACGTTCAAGCACTGAGCCGTGGTGTCGTTCCAGACATTAGCCACAGGCTGCCAGTTGCTGCCGTCCCACCAATACATAGCGCTGGCGCCCTGGGGGTTGCAGTCCGACAGGGCGACTGACCCGTCGGAGGCGACTCCGGAGAGGTGCAGATCGAAATAGCCGCCGGGACTGGGAAAGTTAGTGGTGTCAGCAGGGTTGGCGGACCAAAGACCAACATTGACGCTCGCTCCGCCGAACGCCGTGGCGTTGAGGCTGCCCGGGGACGCGAAGCCGCTGCCGCCGATATGCGCGTAGGAGAGCGCACCGCTGGTGGTGGTCGTGCCGTGAGTCAGGTTGTAGGCCACTGGTGCGCCGCTAGGCTGTGTGCCGCCAGTGGGAGGCAGCGTCACGACATGAGTCGTGTGAACGGCGTACGCGCCGATGATCTGAGCGTCGGAGGCCCATGACCACTCCAGATAGCCTGCCGCGCGCAGCTCGGCGCGCATGTCATCCGGGGTCTTGGGCCCTGCCTCCGTTAGGTATTGGCCGGGGTCGGACGATATCTGGGTGAGCGTATTGCCAGCATGGGCGCGTTCGTAAGCAGCAATCTCTTTGGTGTCACTGACGACTCACAGATGACGCCTGTGCCATCGTCGTAATCGTCGGAGTTACTAGTGCGCCAATGGGACGGAAGTCGCCCCCTGAGATGAGCCTTCGATGGGTGACTCAATCAAGCTGATCGCTCAGCGCCACTCGCTGCAGCGGCGTCTCCCCGCCGGCGTTTGGCTCTAGGGGTCCTCGACGTGAGCAGCGTCGACCACGTAAACCTGCCCCATTTGTGTTTGAAGGTAGAGCTTGTTGTCTCTGCCGGTTGAGTAGATCCACTCGAGTGGCTGCCCGCGTTCATCCAACACTTCGACCTCCTCTATGGTCGAAGATCCCTTCACCCAGACCGCAAGGTTCTGGTGGGGAGCGTCGTCCGTGCGGGCGAATAGGACTTTGTCCCCGCTGACGGCCATGGCCGTGGCTAGCTCTACCGGCAAGTCCCGCCAAACGCCCACGGCTTCGAAATCCTTGAGATGAACGACGCTATAACTCGAGTAGCAGTACGCCCATACGTTGCCGTCAGCCACGACATTCAGCGCGTAACACTCGTCAATGCAAGGAAGCTGCCAGCTTTCGGCCACTTCATTGAACTGGAATAGGCAGTGACCTTCCGAATCAAAGCAGTCAAGGCCTCCGGGGCTAAATTCGCCGCGTCCAAACACCCCCTCGTCGAAATAGCCGACCCATATCCGCCCTGATGAGTCCGTTTGAATGAATTGCACGCCATCCCCTACGTGGAAGCTCGCAACGCCTGTACCCTCAAGGTCGAAGACGTGCGCGTTATCGTGGGGGCCAGACGCCACGGGCTCTGGGCTCGACGACTAGCCATTTCGAGTCTCGTAGCGGCTGAGCATAAAGCGTCGTCGGCGACGGATCTGTCGGAAATCCCGCGAGCTTGACGCTGCGGTAGCCCGCCCGCGTCCACTCATGAAGGAACACGGTCGCGGATCCCGAATCGGACTGCTCGTGCACAGCCGCCACCACTATTTCACCGGCAGGGCCAACGCAAACAGGGCTCCACCCGTTTTCGTGAGGCAGTCTGATAGGGCTGGGCTCAGCTCGCGCGGTTTTCACAAGCTACCTGTTGGAGGTTTTGGCACAACTGGAAACATCGTGACGAGGTGGCCATACGCGGATCACTAAAACACGGGACCGAGAACTGGGGTAACCAGAAGGATGAGGTCAAGCGCGGCGAAGCCGAGCAAAATTAGCCCTGTTTTGCGAAGCCTGTCCATAGCGGAAGGGTGCCGGCCGTCGAAGCTCAATCCCACCCCGGCAGCGATGCCGAACTCGAATGACGGTACTCCGCACGATAGTGCGATACCTGTGAAATTGGCCGACTGAGCGCTCATGTTATAGGCGAAGTAGAGGTTTGCCCCGGCGACAAACAAGAACGCGAAGAGGCCGATGACAAACGCGAACCCGCCAAGGGCGGCTCCGCCTAGTTTTCCGACAAGAGTCCGGTCGCGGGCAGCGCTCGAGCTCAATGCGGCGGTGCGTAAATCGACGTTTGGCCGAAATCCTCTGCTAACTTACTCGCTTGGAACCGCCAGACGTACACACTATGGGAATCCTCGCGAGGCAAGCGGACGTCACCAATTTTCGATAGCCGCTTACGGGGCATGCTGACGCATCAACGGTAAGACCATTCGAGCCTTTGTATTTGGTTAGCGGATGACCGCGAGCTGGTTGACGTGTGAACGGTTGGCTTGGGTGCAGCTTAGGCGTGGCTGGCCAGCGCTGGGAAATGCAGCGGGGCGACAACGGGAGTGGGTGCGCGAAGCAGGTCGGCGGTGATCGCAGTCGGGTTCCGGCCCTGTTGCTGACAGGTGCGTAACAGGCTGGCCAGCACTTGCTGTGTCTCGACCCCTGCCGGGGTGCGGTTGCCGCCCCACACCTTGCGGTTGACGACCGCTGGACGGATGGCCTGCTCGGCCCGCCAGTTGGTGGCTTGCACCCCTTCGTGATGCAGATAGGTGAACAACGCCGGGCGTTCCCGCCGCGGGTGCCGCGGCAGGCGCCGGTTGCCCGGATGCTGTGTCTCCTTGGCCAGAAGCTGGTCCATCTGCCGCTCCACATCGGCGACCGCGGTCTCGTAGGCGGCGACCGACAACGAGCCAGCGTCGCGCTGCAGGCGGAGGTCCAGGCCGGCTCGGAGCAGTCGTCGCACTGCCAGCGGAATCTCGCGCGCCCGGCCATGGGCCGTCGCCAGCAACTGCCGGCAGCGGCGGAGCAAATGCGCCGTACACGTCTGATGCGTCGCCTGGTTGAATCGTCTGTAGGGTGCCCAGCCGTCCCGTTCCAGCACGCCGCTGAAGTCTTTTCCGAGGATGGCCGCTACTTCGTCAAAGCCCCGGCCTGGCTGGATGCTGTAGACCGTCACCGCGTGACCCGTGAACACCCACAGCCAGTGCACGCGGCCACCGACCTTCCAGCCCGTCTCATCAGGCGCGACCACCGGACTGGCGCGCACGGCCTCGATCAACGCTTCCTAGGTCGGACCGGCCAGGCGGCCGGCGCGCGCCAGCGCCTGACTCACGCCACCGCGCGTCACGTGCAAGCCGCCCAGCTGCTCCAAGATCATCGCCGTCTTGCCCAATGAGGCGCCCACGACGTTGTTCAGCTGCGCTGCCAGGGCCACCGCCCGCGGTCCCAGTTGGGCTTGGGCGGCACCCAGCGCATCTGAGGTCTGCTCGGGGTGGCGTCCCTGCACCCGCCGTCCGCACTGCTGACAGCGGCCCACCTGCACCTGGAAGCGCGCCACTTGGGGCCGCACCTCCGGGAGTTCCTCCTGATACTGCTCGGCCAGCCGTTGCTCCTCCAGTGGCCCGCCACACTGGGGGCAGCACGGCGGCAGGGGCACCTCGATCGTCCGATCTACCTGGGCTGGTATGGCGCGCCACGCCTTCGGCCCGTAGCCACTGCCCGCGTGACGTCCCGGTCGTTTGCCGTCGGCCCGGGGCGCACCCTTGGAGAACGGCGCCGCCTGCCGCTTGCCTGCCTGCTGGGCTTGTTCCAACTGGGCAGTCAGGTCCCGCGGCCGCCGCTTCAGCCGTTCGTTCTCTTGCTCCAGCCGCTCCAGCTCACGCTGCCGCTCCTCGCAGGCTTCGCAGCCAGCACGCTCCCACTCTTCGTCATGGGGCACCTTCTTCCGCGGGCGGCACGACTCTCATGCATGAACAAACGTTCTACTCTCCCGCTGTGTCACACAGCTAACCCGCTAACCAAGTACGATGCCGATAGCTGCTAAATGCCGATAGCTGCTAAATAATGAAGACGAGGTGAAAGGGTGTACTACTGCGCGCCCATTTTTGGGCTGCCCAAACCCAGCACTCAAAGAACAAACCGGCGATTTCAATGAAGTCGGACCACAAGTGCCTAGCGTTTCGTACTACGAGAACCGTGCCTTCAGGTGCCAGAAAAGGAGCATCGGGGTCCCACAGCGAATCATCCAGGGCGTTCCAGTTATGCCCGAAGTCCGTCGGGAAGCCCAAAGCGTCATAGAGCAGACTGAAGAAGCTGTTGTGGTCCGCTACGCTGCCCGCGTCCATCTCGACGGTCCTAGGTTTAAAATCGACGGGTGGAGCCCCAGACCAATCCGCGCTGCGCACGAAATGCACGCTATGCCAGGCCGCTATTTGCAGCTGTTGGATGTTGAACATATCAGTATTTGGACGGGTCGATCCGCACCATGGATCCCGGTTTGTAATGCTTGTCCGAATAATAGAATTCGCCCCCGTCACCGGTGACGATTCTACGCAATCCTCTGTGTCCTAGGCCGGGAGTGTCGACAGTGTACTCGTGGTAATACTCACTGTTGTTTTGGAAAGGCAGGGGCCGAACACCCGTCTCATCGTCCGGTAGATTCTTAGAGCAACCGTCTAAGAAAGCCGGGGAGGCTCAACTTCGACGTCGTCGAATATCAGGATGCCGACATTCCGCGTGGTCATTGGCACTACCTCCTTACGGTCGACTATGCCCAGGCGTGCGGCAAACGCGTCGTCGCTCCCCGATGGTTCACTCCATCTCCAACGCCAGTCGCGACTCGCCCATTATGCGAGCCCGCGGCCGGAGGGCAGTCGCTGTGACCCAAACCGCCTCCTTTGACGCGCTGCAGAGCCACGGCGACGTCCGGGTGTGTGTAGGAGGAGCTACGACTGCTGCGCTAGCGGGTGGAGCCTCCGGCGGGGTTGTCGATGGGCGCCCCAATGACGTTGCCCCACTCGGTCCATGAGCCGTCATAGTTGCGCACCTTGGGGTAGCCGAGCAGCTCCTTGAGAACGAACCAGGTGTGCGACGAGCGCTCGCCGATGCGGCAGTAGGCCACCACGTTCTTGTCCGGCGTGATGCCTCTGCCCTGGTAGAGCGCGGCTAGTTCGTCGGCCGACTTGAAGGTGCCGTCCTCGTTGGCCGCCTGGCCCCAGGGGATGTTCTGCGCGCCGGGGATGTGGCCGCAGCGCTGCGCGGTCTCCGGCAGGCCGGGCGGGGCCACGATCTCGCCGCTGAACTCGGCCGGCGAGCGCACGTCGACCAGTGCCTTGCCGCCCTCGGCGCCGACGTACTCGCGCACGTCGTTGTAGAGCGCTCGGAATGTCTGGTCGAGCCCTTTGGAGCTGTAGCTGGTGGCGCTGACGGTGGGCGCCTCTTTGGTCATTGGCCGGCCTTCCAGCTCCCATTTCTTACGGCCGCCATTCATCAGCACGACGTCCTGGTGGCCGTACATCTTGGCTACCCAGTAGGCGAAGGCGGCGAACCAGTTGTTGTTGTCGCCGTAAAAGACGATTTTGGAGTCCGGCGTGACGCCGGCCCGGCTGAGCAGCTTGTCCCAGTTCTCCTGAGTCGGGATGTCGCGCCGGATGGTGTCCTCCAATTCGGTGCTCCAATTGACGCCGACGGCGCCCGGAATGTGGCCCTGGTCGTAGGCCGTCGTATCGACGTCAACTTCCATCAACCGGACGTTGGGGTCCTTCAGGCGATCTGCCACCCAGTCCGTCGACACCAAGGCCGCCGGGTTTGCATAGTCAGCCACGTACTGCACTCCTGTTATCTCAATCTGCTATCGAATCCGGGTTCCGGCCGTTGTTACCGTGTGCCCAACTTCAGCGCGTCCATCCGCTGCCGGAGCTCGGCGAACAGCGTTTTGGTGGAGTCCATCTGCCGCTGAATGATCGCGGGATCCACCGCCCCTACACCGACGTCCACGAACCCAGCGGTAACCGTCCCGGCATAGTTGTCTGCGCCGTCGTAGCCGCTGAATCGCGTCTCCAGCGTCGCGCCACTGCTCGCCGTTGAGACGATCAGCGTGAAACTCACCGGGTGCTTGGAGCCATCGGGCTCGATGTAGGGGCCGCTGCCAGTGATGGTCGCCACCCCGTTCTGAATGGTGTAGTCCTGAATGCCGCCGGTGTAGGCGTCGCCATTCCCGCGCTCCGCCCAGATGAAGGTGCCGTTCCGGTTGTGGCCGGTGTCGCTGGTGGGCCCCGCCACAATCTGGAACAGGGATTCCTCGCCTCCCGCCGTGGTCATCACGCCCATGCCCATGACGCCGTTGGTCCGGAGCCGCTGCTGCCAGTCGGTGCTCGTCGGCGTTGGCTGTGGCGTGTCAGTGCCCGCGAGCGCGAGCAGTGCGCTTGCCGGCAGCAGCGTCAGCGTTGTGCCAATCAGGGTTGCTCCTGCCAGGTTCCGTAGGTTCATGGTCCTCCCTGCGACGTGAAGATTTCCCCCCTGGCGCGGCCGTCGCCTGTCCAGCGCCGTCGTTCACACTACCGGACGAAGCTAAAGCAAGAGCGGGGCGTTTCTAAAGTTTTGCTAAAGCCGCAGGAGCGGCAGCCGGAATGACGCCGTTGTGCCCCGAGCCGGCTGGCTGTCGATGTGCACCGTCCCTCCATGCCACTCGATGATGGAGCGCACGATGGCCAGCCCCAGGCCAGAGCCGCCGGTCTTGCGATTGCGGGCGGCATCGGCCCGGTAAAAACGATCGAACACGTGCGGCAGATCCTCAGGCGAGATCCCGGCGCCGGTGTCGGCCACACTGACCACCACCTCATCCCCAATCACGCCGGCGGTCAGGCGCACGCAGCCCTCCGCTGGGCTGTACTTCACGGCGTTGTCGATGAGATTGCGCACCACTCGCGCCAGCTGGTCGGGATCGCCCGCGGTCCAGGCCGGCCCGTTGGCGGATACCTCGATGTCGGGCGTTGCTGACAGCAGCCGAGCCTGCTCGGCCGCCTCGAGGACGAGCGCCGCCACATCGACCGGTGCCTGCTCGATACGTGGACGTTGATCGGCTCGCGACAGCGTCAGGAGATCGGCCACCAAGCGGTTCATGCGATCGGCCTCGCGCTCGATGATCCGCAGAGCCTGGCGCCGCTTCTCCGGTTGGTCTTCGTCCACTCCGACGCGCAGCAGTTCGGCCATGCCGGTCACCGCCGTCAGTGGCGTCTTCAGCTCATGGGAAGCGTCGGCCACGAACCGCCGCTGCGCCGCGAACGCTTCCTGGAGCCGGCCGGCCATGTCGTCGAACGTCTGCGCCGCGGCGTAGGCCTCGTTGCGGCCTTTGCCGAGGCCGGTTCGTGCCGTCAGGTCCCATTCGGCGATGCGCGCCGCCGTGGCCGCCAGCCGCTCTAGGGGACGAGCCAGTACGCTGCCCAATGCCAGACCTACCGCTATGCAGGCCAGCACGGCGATGCAGCTGCCGACGATCAGGTAGCGTCGCAGAGCCAGCAGCAGCTCATCCGCGGGGCGCAGGCTGGCCAGCGTCTGCACCAGGCCGATGTAGCCGACGCCCTCCTCGACGAGAGGGATCTGAACCACCTGCCAGCGTTCGCTGCCGAGCCTCGATTCGTAGACGCGGTCACCTCGCTGCCCGGCTTGCAGCGCGGCGCCCGAAGCCAGCACCTGCGCCACGTCCACCGACGGCACGGCGGCCGGGCCGCCAGCCTCGCCCACGATGGTGCCGTCCGGCAGGAGAACCCGCGCCCGAATGTCGGCCGTACTGGATTCGAGCGCCAGCTGCGGAGCCCACGACGGAAAGCCGGGCAGCGCCGGCAGATGGCCGGTCCCGACGTCCTGCCGCATCGACGGCTGCCTGTTCCACTTGGATTCGGCCTGGCTCCTCAGCCGCAGCTCGCTCGCGTGCCAGAGGTCGGCTTGAGTGCGAGTGAACGCGGCCAATCCGCAGACGAGCAGCGTCGTGAGGGCCAGCGTCACGTAGCTGCCGGCGATGAGCCAGCGAACCGGAACGTGCCGTCCCAATGGCGGCATCAGGCGCCGAGCGAGTAGCCTACGCCACGGACGGTGCGGATCAGCCGCCGCTCGTTGTCGCGCAGCTTGGCTCGCAAGGCGGCAATGTGCACGTCCACCACGTTCGTGTCGCCGGCAAACTCCCAGCCCCACACACGGTCCAGGATCTGCTCTCGACTGAACACGTGCCGCGGCCGGCGCATCAGCTGTTCGAGCAGCTCGAACTCACGTCGGGTCAGCTCGACCGGCTCGCTGTCGCGCGTGACCGCCCTCGTACTGAGATCCAAGCGCAGGTCGGCAAAGGTGAGCTGGTTGCCGTAGTCGGACCCTGCGCGTCGCAGAAGCGCCCGCACGCGCGCCAGCAGCTCCCGGAACTTGAACGGCTTCGCCAGGTAGTCGTCCGCGCCGGCCTCCAGTCCGGTCACCTTGTCGTCGAGCTCGCCCTTGGCGGTGAGCATCAGGATGGGGACGCTGCTCGTAAGCCGGATGGTCTGGCAGACGGCGATGCCGTCCACGTCCGGCAGCATGCAGTCGAGGATCAGCAGATGCGGCGCGTGCGCCTGCAGCGCCTGCAGGCCTGACTTGGCGGTGTTGGCTGAGAGCACCTCAAAGCCCTCATACTGCAGGCCCATGCCAATGAGCTCGATCATGGATTCCTCGTCGTCGATGACGAGGATGCGGCTCCTCAGGGGCGTTGCGTCGTCCACGTCACAGCCTTCTCCAGGTTCAGCTCCTCTCATAAAGATTCGGCACGCCGTACCTAAAGTTTTCGTGAAGGCCACGCGCCCGAGACTTCGAGCCCTGTCCCGCGGCCTACATTTGGCGCCACGGTGCCACCGTCCTCCGGAGTCCGTCTTGCCGAGCTCATGGCCGCCCTATCCATCGCCACCGACCTCGGCATGGGCCAGCCACTCGAAACCGCCCTTACCTCCTGCGTCCTCGCGATGCGACTGGGGGAGGCCCTCAACCTCGGCGACGAGACGCTCCGCGACGTCTATTACCAGGCTCTCCTCCGCTACATCGGTTGCAACGCCGATACCCACGCCATGGCCGCCATGTTTGGCGATGGGCTGGCTCTCCGCCGCGAGTTCGCGCCCGTCGGTGCCGGCCAGCCGTCCGAGGTGTTGAGCCTCGCCCGATCGCCTGGCGACACTCGTCGCCCGGGTCCTGTCCACCCTGCCGCGGATAATGCACGACATCTTCGCGGGACATTGCGAAGTGGCCCAGCGCCTGGCACTGCGCCTCGGCCTGCCGCTCGGCCTTCTTCTTATTGAGGAACTCCGGGGTGGGCGTTCCGCGGCGCTCGAGCGCCGGCGCGAGTGGCCCTTTTCGCCAAATTCGGTCTGATGGCGCTACTGAGGAGATCGACGCGGTGATCTACCCGATAGTTTCGCTGGTCTTACTCGGCCACTGCGCCAACTGGGCAACACTTCGTCGAATGACGCCTGACAGGCAACGTCCGAGGCTGTCCGACGTTATCGGCTGGGTGTGGCAGCTCTTGCCGTGATGCGCGCATATAGCGCATCTGGAGCGATGTCCAGGTCGCCAGGCCAAACGACGGTGCCGGCCTCCGGATCGACCGTCAGGCGCTCGAACTCACCCGGTTGTTCCCATCGCACGAAAACACCTTGCCCAACCAACTCAGACAAGTCGTCCTCGCCGGTGGTGCCGTCTGCAAAGCGCGCCCAGAGGCGAAAGCCAGGAAGTGGGCGGACTTCAACCACAATCGGCTGCACGCTGTCAGCTTAGCGCAGCGGCCCATCTGGTCGAGCGGCAGCCGCTGACTAGCGCGCTCCCAATTCGCTTGGAGTTCTGCACGGTGGAGTTGGGCCCACTCGAGGACGAGGCCGAGCGCCCGTGGCGGCAGGTCGCTGGCCAGGATCGCCAAATCAGCAATAGCTACCGTTGCCCACTGGCCACCGTACCGGGCGTGGAAGTGATCAGGCGGGTGGTCGTGACGATAGAAGTAAACGGCTGCCATGAAAATCGTTGAATGAGGATGTCAGGCGGCTTTCGGGGTGAGAGCAACGTCGTAACCCAGCTTCTCAAGGCGCGTCACGAGGTGCCGCTGGAGCAT
>JAJPGV010000023.1 GCA_021325635.1 Chloroflexota bacterium | reverse complement strand
GTATTCGTCGGGGTCGCCGTCGGCGTATTCGTCGGGGTCGCCGTCGGCGTATTCGTCGGGGTCGCCGTCGGCGTATTCGTCGGGGTCGCCGTCGGCGTATTCGTCGGCGTCGCCGTCGGCGTATTCGTCGGGGTCGCTGTTGGGGTTGCGGTATTGGTTGGCGTGGACGTGGGTGTCGCAGTAGCGGCCGCGCCTTCATTAAAGGTGGCGTTCCCGGTAAGCGTGCCATCCGAGGCAGTGACGCTGTAGAAGCCCTGAGGGTTACTCGGGACCGTGAAGGTGCAGCCGCTAGTAATGTTGCCGCTGACGTTCGAGCTGCAGGTGGCCACGGTGGTGCCGTTGTACTTCACCGTGATGGTCTTGCTGGCCCCGTAACCCGTCCCGGTCACCGTGACCGACGTTCCCGAGAGGCCGCTCGATGGCGTCAGCGTCAGGGTGACGCCGGAGGAACCAACCGCGAAGTCGGCCGCGCCGATGTTGTTGCCATTGCCCGAGTCGTAGCCGACGACGGGGTAGGTTCCCACGGACACGGATGGCACCGTGAAGGTGCAGCCGCTATTGATGTTGCCGCTGGTATCAGTCGTGCACGTTGCGACGCTGCTGCTATTGAAGTAGACCGTGATGGTGGCGCTGGTGGACCAGCCGCCTCCGCTCACCGTAACCGTGGTTCCGGTTGGCCCACTCGAGGGACTGAGGTTGAGCTGCGGACCACCCGAACCGGTGATGGTGAAGTTGGCGCTGGCCGACGTATTGTTCGAGTCGGTGAACCTGACCTCGTAGGTGCCGTTGGGCTCGCTGGGCGCATTGAATACGCAGCTGCTTTTAAGCGCACCTGAAGCGCTGCTGCTGCAATTGCCAAGGAAGATGTTGGCAAAGTAGACCTTGATAGTGGAGTTGGCCTTGAAGCCGCTGCCCGTGGGAGTGATGGTCGTGCCGCCCACTCCGCTGGTTGGACTGAGGCTTACCGTGGCTGCTTCCGCGTGTGGCACGGCCAGCAGCGCGAAGGGGTTCATTGGGGAGGGGGCGCTGGGTTTCGGCCCCAGCACAGCCAGCAGGCCAAGCTCGGCGGTGGAGGCCTCAATCGTACGATTCTGCGGATCCGCCTTTCCAGGCAAAGCAACCCAGCCTTCCGATTCGCTGAAGCGGTAGATGGCCAGGTCTTCACCGGAGCCAAAGACGCGCAGGTAAGGCATCCGGACAGTGAGTGCTTGCCGCGCGACGGCTGGCGCGCCGCTCTGGTCCAGGGCTTCCAGATAGATCTCACTGCCGGCCCTCACCAGCTGGCGGGGCGTGTCCTCCTCGCGGACGCTCTCGTCCAGGCGTGTGAGGCCATCGAAGGTGGCGGCAGGAACGGCGATGGTGGCCCTATGGCTATCAGACACGACGGCGTCGCGCTCCGGGTCGATGCTGAACGATTCGGTCCCGGGAGGAGTGGGCAGAAGCGCGTACGGGGGATAGATCTCGTCACGTGGGCTGGGGGGCGGCGCCCATGGCCGATCTTGGTGCGACTGGTCAACGATCCCGCCCCCTATCAGGGAAAACGCCAGCGCCAGGCTGGCGGCCACTGCCGATAGACCAACGCGGCGCAGCCGCGGAGCGCTCACAGCGCCACCTGAAGCGGAGACGTTGAGGGTAAGACAAACGGGGATGTCCCAGCCGAGCAGCACAGCAATAGCTCACTGGCAGTACCAGCGCGCCATGCCCTCACCACCCAGCTCAACGGTGCTATTCCTTCCCCCCGGATTTCGACCCACTTCTTGAGTGCTCTTGACCACGAGGGACGCACAGGGCGCCCCGATCGCGTACACGCGTACGTGCGAGCAATCTATAGCCTGGCACTAGGTATTCGTTGCACCAAGCTTGCCGCTGACGTTAGGACATATGGGGGCACCTATCTAGGACATATGGGGTGCCGTGGCAACCGAGGGACGGCAGAAATATCTGAACACGGTATATAAGTCAATGCGGCAGCAGCGGAGTCCCGCCGGCGCGCCCCCGTTGACTAGGTTCGAATCCAGCAGCCGGCGCCGACCCGCCAGCAGCCCTTCAACGACATGCTGCTAACGCCAACACGCAATGCCACGAGCCGTTTTGTGCACGCTTTTCGTACGATCAGCGCCTCCCTGATCCTGTGTGGCTTGGCGATCCTTCCCGTGCAGATCCAGGCCGCGGGCGCAACCCTGACCCTGGGTCTGCAATCGGGCCCTGCTGGTTCCACGGTCAGCGTCAACGGATCGGGATTCTCCGGTAATGACACCGTGGTCGCGACGTTCAACGGGTCGCCCCTGAGCTTCAGCGGTGGTCCGTCATTCAACTTCGGAACGCAAAGCTGCGACACGGATGGAACCGGCAGCTTCATCTGCTCGTTCCTGGTGCCGCCATCGGCGACGGGCAGCCAGCCGCTATCGGTGACGGACGGCAGCAATACGGCGCCAGCGTCGTTCACAGTCACGGTTCCGCCACCGACGCCGAGCACCATCACCGTCACGGCCGTGCAGCCCCGGTTCGGGTCTCCGGCCGGCGGCAATACGGTTCGTGTCATCGGCTCGGGCTTCACTTCTTCGACGTCGGTGGTGTTTGGCAGCGGCACGGCTCAGGTCCTGAAGGTCGACCGGGCCGGCAAGGTGCTTACCGTCGTTGCGCCGTCGGGTACCGGCGCCGTCCACGTCCAGGCCCTCGCCAGCCACAGCACCAGCGACAACACGACGTCCGCCAGCCTGTACAGCTACGGGCCGCTTATCACACGAATCTCACCCGACGTGGGCGCCGCTACCGGCGGCAACAAAGTGACGATCTTGGGCCACAACCTCTTCGGCGTGACAGCCGTCACTTTTGGCAGCCTGCCGGCGGTGACAAGCGGCCTGGTTACCAACCGTCAGGGCACTTCGCTGCGCGTGACGGCCCCGGTGGTAAGCGCCGGTACGGGCGCGGTTCAGGTGATGGTGAGCGCACCCACCAATGGCCCCAAGAGCGCCGGGAACAGCGATACCAGCACAACCGCCAGCCTGTACAACTTCGGCATCGCCGTCACCAGAGTCAGCCCCAAGTTCGGCGCCGGCAGCGGCGGCAACAAGGTGACCATCTTCGGCCGAGGCTTCAGCGGGGCCACGGCGCTGACGATCGGCGCCCGCACGATCAGCCTGCCCGCGTCGGGCATTACCGTCTCGAACAATGCCATCGTCATCCACTCCATGCCAGCGCAGATGGCTGGAGACCCCGCCCAGGTGGATATCACCGTGAGCGGCACCGGCGGGCAGAGCGGCATCGTTCCGGCTGATCAGTATGCGTACGGTCCGGTCGTACGCAGCGTCTCACCCAGGTTCGGCTTCCCCGGCATCAACAAGAAGATCGTCATCAGCGGGCAGAACTTCAGCGGGGTAACGTCGGTGAACTTCGGCAGCGTCTCCGTTCCCGTGAGCGCGGCCGTCAAGGCCGGCCAGCCAGGGATCCAGCCGAAGGGGAAGTCCATCATCCTCAGCAGCGTGCCTACGCAAACCCCGGGGGTTTCGTACGTTACGGTCACCGGCCCGGCCGGTACTAGCGCCCTCAACACTAAGGTGACGTTCACCTTCCACTGAGGCGTTCCCCCGACAGGTCAGTCTGCTCGGCCGGCGTTCCCAGTGCAGGTCCACGCCTCCTAGCTGGCTGCGCTACCAGACCCCTTTACCACGAAACGCGTACGAAGATGGGTATGTGATCGGAGCCACCCACGTCCTCGCTCCAGCAGGCATGTTGGAGCGTGTGGGCGGACTTGAGCAGAACGTTGTCCAGCTTCTGCCGAACCGGAAAGACCGGTGACCGAAACGTACGGAAGGTCCATGGGACGTCACCCGTGGCATCTACGAAGCCACGCGTTTGCAGCCGATTAAACCAGGCGGCCCAGCGGCGCCGATCGATTCGCAGGCTGTTGAAATCGCCCGCCATCACCGACAGATCCGCGCTGCCGTCGAGCGCTTCGTCATGGCGAAGCAGAGTAGTCAGCTGCTCGATCTGGAAATTGAAGCCGACCGGACTCAGGTGCACGTTGTAGGCCCGCAGACGCCGTTTCGCGACGCGGCCCGTGAACAGCAGTGAGACGCGACGCCGTAGACGCAGCGGATGCAGCGGGTACCGATGGCGTGGTGCGACGGTTGAGTGCCGCAGCTGAGGAAGCGGGACGACCTCGAACCCCTCCACCGCAATGCGTGCCCTGTTCCAGATCACCGCGAGGCCGCGCACACGCCCGTGAAAGCTATCGACCGCACGCTGGTGCCAGCTGTAGTCCGGACCGAGGGCGCCGGCCACCATCTGGCCGTCGGACTGCCGGTGATCCTGAGAGGCTTCCTGAAGGAGTAGCAGGTCCAGGCTGTCGAAGCGGCGGCAGGCCCGGATGGACTCGAGCAATCTCTCCCGATCCCGGCCCATGTGGATGTTCCAGGAGCAGAGCTCGAGCGCTTGGGTCAACGTGTCTATGCTAACCATGATGCCGCGCAGCAATCGACTGCCACCTCGCTGGGCAAGCCCCCGGCGCCTGCTGGCCGCGGCCGTCGCAGCCACAGCGATGCTGCAGGGCCTCACGGTGGCTGTCCTCCAGGCAGCCTCGTACCTGCGCAAGCTCATAAAGCAGGAGCCACTCCCTCCACACATCCGCTTCGAGCCCGTCGCCGTTGGGCAGGATGAGGTCCAGATCTTTGCTTACGGCCGGCTTTTATACGACAGTATGCTCGCCGCCATCGAGCAGGCCCAGGAGACGATCTATCTCGAAACCTTCCTCTGGAAAAGCGACGAGGTGGGCCAAGCATTCAAAGACCGGCTCGAGCGCAAGGCCCAGCAGGGGGTAGAGGTGTACGTGGTCTACGACGACTTCGGCAACCTCGTGGTCAACCCGGAGTTCAAGCGCTTTGGGGCGGGAGTGCACGCCCTGGCCTACCGGGCCTTTCACCGGCCGTGGCACCTGCTTGACGCGCGGCGCTATGCCCTTGAGCATCGCAAGCTCTTAGCGGTGGACGGCAAGACCGGCTTCATCGGCGGCTACAACCTGGGGGCGATCTACGCCGAAAAGTGGCGCGACTGTCACCTGCGAATCAGCGGCCCGGCCGCCGCCGACGTCGCCGACGAATTCATCACCTTCTGGAACATCCACGCTCCGGCCAGTGAGCGTCTCACTCGCCGTTACCGGCGGCGCTTCAACCCGCTCATCCGGCTGGAGGGAACCAACGCCCTGAGGCTCACGTTTCCCATCCGCAACATGTATCTTCAGGCGATCGACAAGGCGCAGGATTCCATACGATTAACCAACGCCTATTTCGCTCCGGACGGCTCGCTGGTGGAAGCCCTGCTGGCCGCGGCGCAGCGCGGGGTGGACGTGCAGATCCTGCTGCCGTGGGTATCCAATCACGTCGTCGTCGACTGGCTGGCCAGGGGGTATTTCACGAACCTGCTGAAAGCGGGGGTGCGCCTGTTCGGCTACCGCAGCATGCTGCACGCCAAGACCTGCACCATCGACGGGCAATGGTCGACGATCGGAACCGCCAACCTCGACCGGCTCAGCGCCGTCGGCAACTACGAGATCAACGTCGAGATCTACAGCGCCGACGTAGCCCAGCAGATGGAAGAGCTGTTCGAACGAGACCTCGAGCACGCCTTCGAGCTGATCCCCAACGAATGGGAGCGACGCCCCTGGATCGCCAAGCTCGGTGAACGCATCCTCGCCCCGCTGCGCGAGATCCTCTGAAGGGAGCGCCCGCACCGCGTCAAAAGAGGGTGGTCGATGGGATTTGAACCCACAACCGCTGGGAGGGCGGGATGCTGGCTGGCGGGTCTCCAGTCGTCCGTGGACTGAGTTGATTCTCGGCTTCGAGCTCAGCTCCGGCTGATCTTGTCTGAGTCCGTCCGACGATTTCGAGCTCGTCGGGAGCTGGCTAGGGTACGAATTAGGGTACGCCTATTGCTTAGGCGAGCCGGGGTTCATAGTCGAGCTCGATGGGTAACCTTCCCGGCTCGAAGGCAGGAGAATCGGGCCCCCATTCGATCCTTTCTGTGACGGACTTCAACGTTGGCGCGGCATACACAAAGCGCTCGTCGTAGCGAAGGTAGATGGTGCTGAAGAGCTGCTCGAACCGCAGCGGGCTATCCGCTGGCGGGAAAGCTGACAGGCTAGTTCCAGCGGCCGCGGCGCTCGTGTCGATGAGTGCCAGCGCGATAGCCTCGTACCGGCTGATGTCGTTTCTAATACCGCGCCTGCCGTGAAGCTCCAGCAACGCGCTGTAGAAGCGCCGGATTGACTCCACCGGGTCGCCTCCCAGCTGCAGGGCGATGTCATTCGCGGCTAGTTGCTTCGCCGGCGTTTCACTATCGCTGACTGCCTTCTCCAGCTCGGCGGTGACATCTTGCGCCTGAGGAATCTGATTCGCTCGAATCAGGAACAGGTAGCCGAAGACAAGTGCCGGGTAGGTGATGTGGATATTCGTGCACTCGCCGATCGTTTCTTCCATCCGATTAGTCAAGTTGCGAAGAGCTCCAGTCATTCCTCGGCAAGACACGGCAATCACCGGTCCGACGCCAGGCTTCGTAACGACCACATCGACATCCTTTGTCTTGAGGCCGCCCAACACTGTATGCTCGCCGCCGGTCGCCAGCTCGGGCGTGTAGACCAGCATCCTCTGCCGGCCGCGCTGGCGTACGTCAAACGGGGGTCGCGGTCTGACATCGTCCGGATGAAACCCGCCTTCTACGACAAGCCGGCTGGCAACGTACCAATGCACCGGTTTGATGTGGGCCTGGCTCTGAATAGAGCCTGTGAAGGTAGCGAACTGTTCGAAGGCAGTTCGGCCCAGCCATTGACAGACGTTCGGCGCTCCAGATGGTGGCGTCATCGAGCGCCGGTAACACTCCGCGAGCGGCCCAGCCGCCGCTCGCGCATTCCCTCACCGGCCAGCCGCACACGCGAGGACTTCCCCGGCAACACACCCATTGTCTGATGGAGCAGCACTTCATCGACCCTCGCCACAACCGCTTCCCAATTGCCGTTCCGTAGTTCGGAGTCGAGGGCCTTGCTTTCAGATTCGAGCGTTGGCCATGCGGATTCGGCTGCTTCGAAATTCGGCATCGGCAGAGCAGCTGCCTCTCGGGGTTCCATCTTGAGCACGCCCCCGCCGTAGGAACGGCCGTGAAGCTCCGCTCCGAGCAGGGTCACTGAATTGAGTGCGAGCAAGGGAAGCGCCTTAGCGATCCATCTTGGCCACGAGTTCAACAGCCTAACGCCATGCATGGAGTTCAGGAACGAAACACTGGCGTCATTCGATACCAAGCGCGGGAAGCGGTGACTCATGTAGGTGAAAAACAGGTGTGGAGCGTCGACCTTGGGAGGGCGCCACCATGGCGACCGCATACGACACTTGTACGCCGACGGCACGCCAAGTTGCTCGCCCAACGCTAGGTACCTGCCTAGGGCCTCATCCACCTCTGAGGTCGGCGACGGCCACAGCAGCCAAATAGGCATGCCTTGGTGCCTGAGGTCGTCCCAGTCGCCAGGCATGAAATGTAGTCCGCGCAGGTGGCGGGTGCCGGGCGGACTGATGGCGGTAACGTGTTCTTCCGTCAGACCGTAGTCCTGCCGGGTATTCTCGTTGAGGGCGAAGTAGGCATTCGCCCCTGTGACTGTTCCCAGTTCCGGCGCTCCGTATGCTGACAGGGGCACAAAGTGCGTGTCGGCAATGTGAGCGAAGACCTCTACTTCATCGGCCGGAAGTAGAAGGTCGGTCCACCTCCCATCACTCGCGGGTGAGACACCCACGGCTGGGCAACGCTGCAGCTGTGGGAGCTCGTCGGCGTCTCGGACATGATGGAGCGAGAAGGCCGAACAGCCACCCTCGCCCTCGGCCATCAGCAAAACGATATTCTCCAGGGCGTCATGGAATTGCAGGCGTTCGAACAGCACTAGGGTGACCGAAGCGAAACGGCGGCGAAGCCATCGTCGAATGGGTTCGGCGTACCCGACGGTCAGCAGCTCGGCTGGTAGCACCATGGCAAGGCGGCCGTCAGGCTTCAGAAACGAGCCCGCATGAACGAGCAGCGCTGCCCAGGACGACGCTAGTCCGGATAGTCGCACCCCCTGACGAAGAGCAGCCTCAATTGAGACGCGACGAGCCGCGCCCGTGTGCAACTGGTAACGCACATAGGGGGGGTTCCCAATAACCGCGTCGAATGAGCCGAGATCACCGAACATCTCAGTTGGTGACATCAGCGACGCGAAGTCCGCAGCCACGAGGCGCGGCACAAATGTTTCGGCAGCTAGGAGCCGTCGGGTCTCGTCTACGGCCGCTTGATTAATCTCGACGCCACACAGCTGCTCACCGATAGTGCCCGGGACGACGGCCAGATCAGAAAGAATGTGTCCGGCCGCCCGCAGGAAGACACCTTCACCACAGCTTGGGTCGAGTACTCGCGCCTCAGCTCGGCCGCCAATCGCCCACTCCGATAGGTACCTGGCGATCGGCATCGGCGTGTAGAAGGCACCCCTGGCCTTTCTACTCTCCTGGTCTTCGGCGATGGCGTACGACAGCGGCTCTCACCTCACGGAAGCTCGGCATCCTCGCTAGCACATTCGAGCTAACCCTGATCACGATAATAGGCTATTTGGTGGAGGTTGCAACCTGCTCAGACGAGAGGAAAATGCCTCGCCTCAGGTCGTCTTAGCACGACAATTGAACAGTTGTCTTGCGTGCGTCGCTGTTAACGGCCATCAGCCAGGCGGCGAAGAGCGCCCTCAGTCGTCCAGGCTCAAAAGAGAGGGTGGTCGATGGGATTTGAACCCACAACCGCTGGAGCCACAATCCAGAGCTCTGCCGATTGAGCTACGACCACCATGGACCGGACGGGGCGGCTCGAAACCTGTGGCTGTTCGCGGTTTCTGCCACTGCGCCTCGGTGCCGAAGACCGGGGTCGAACCGGTACGAGGTTGCCCTCACTGGTTTTTGAGACCAGCGCGTCTGCCTATTCCGCCACTTCGGCGCAGGTTCCAAGTATATCGGCGGGAAGCCCCTGCTCAGCCGATCGCGGCCAGCATGGCGGCGGGGTCGTCGGTGAACAGCGCATCCACGCCAAGCGACTGGAGCCGGCGGCCTTCGCCCGGATCGTTCACGGTGTAGCTCATCACATGCAAGCCGGCACGGTGCGCTTCCTCAACTAACAGCCCAGTGACCGCCTGGCGGGGTGGATTGAGGGCGTAGGCTCCGGCCGACTGCGCCCTTTCCAACACCACTCGCCAGTCATCCTGCCGGCTCAAGTACGCCAGGGGCAATCGCGGAGCCAGTTGGCGCACTCGGTCCAATGCATCGAGATCGAACGAAGACACGACCACGTTTTCGCGCCCGGCCACCAGCTGGGCTACGGCCTCGACGGCCGCCGAGTCTTTGATCTCGACGTTTACGGCAACCGGCAGCTCCAACACCTCGGCCAGCAGTGGGATCCGCTCGCCGCCACCCGCGTCCAGGCGCCGCAGCTCCGCCAGCGACAGATTGGCGACCAGCCCGCGCCCGTTTGTCGTACGGTCCACGGTCTCATCGTGAATCACCACCACCGCCCCGTCACGGCTCAGCTGAGCGTCGAGCTCGACCATGGGCGCGCCTGCCTGCATCGCTCCGCGGAAGGACGCCAAGGTGTTCTCGGGATAGTGGGCTGAAGCGCCGCGATGCCCAATGACCCGGATCCTGCCCACCGGCATATCAGCCGTCATTCGTACGACATGCCTCTCGTCGCTCCTGAGTCGGACAAACCCCCTGAAGATCTCACCGCAGCGCGATGTTATCGATCAGCCGCACAGGCCCGATCCGCACCGCCAGGGACAGCAGCGCCGGCCCGTGGACGTCATCCAGCTCGCGCAGGCTGCCGGCATCGGCAACGCTCACGTAATCGGGTCGAGCCAGCGGCTCGGCCGCCAACTCTTGGCGCATGACCTGTCGCAGGCGCTCGGCGCTGCGCTCCCCCTGCCGGTATGAGGCCTCGGCCGCTCGAAGCGCCCGGGAGAGGACGGTGGCCGCCGCGCGTTCGGACGGCGATAGCCGGACGTTGCGACTGCTCATGGCCAGGCCGTCGGGCTCACGCTGCGTGGGCACCGCCCGAATCTCCACCGGCATCGCCAGATCGGCGACCAGTTTTCGGATCACGGCCAGCTGCTGCGCGTCCTTCTGCCCGAAATACGCACGATCGGGCTGGACCACATTGAGCAGCTTGGCCACCACCGTTGCCACTCCGCGAAAATGTCCCGGCCGGGCTGCTCCCTCCAGGCCTTCGCTCACGCCGCCGACCACGACGTACGTGTCGAAGCCCGACGGGTACATCTCGCCTTCGTCCGGAGCGAAGGTCACGTCGACGCCGGCGTCCGCCAGCAGGCCGCAATCCCGCTCCGGATCGCGTGGATACAGTGCAAAGTCCTGAGCTTCACCGAACTGGGTGGGATTGACGAATATGCTCACGACGGTCGAGGCATTCTCGGCCGCGGCGGCTCGAACGAGGCTCAGGTGCCCTTGATGCAGGTAGCCCATCGTCGGCACGAAGCCCAACGGCCGCGGCAGATCGGCCAGCGCGGCACGCAGCCCGGCAACCGTCGTCTGAAGCTGCATCGAACGTCGTCAGCGAGTGGTCTTGGGAGCGTAGCCCTGGAATTCGGTTTCGGTGCGCTCTCTGCGCGCGGTTTTGCCCACGTCCTTCCAGGGATGCGCATGGGGATCGAACTCGCCCGCTTCCCTCGACCTGTCGTCCAACTCCGCCAGCACTCGTTCATCCATACTGAAGCTCTCTTTGTCGGTGGGGAATGCGCCGGCCTGCACCTCGGCGGCGTATCGAGTCACCGCGTCCTGGATAATCGGCCCGAGCTCCGCGTAGCGCTTGGCGTGCTTCGGCCGGAAGTCATTGAACAACCCCAGCAGATCGTGGATCACCTGCACCTGAGCATCGCAGCCGGGACCGGCGCCGATGCCAATCGTAGGAACGCTCACCATCTTGGTGATGCGCTCCGCCAACGAAGAGGGCACGGCTTCCAGCACGATGGCGAAGGCCCCGGCGTCCTCGAGCGCCTTCGCATCGGCTAGCAGCTTGGCCGCCACCTGAACCGTCTTTCCCTGCACCTTGAGGCCGATTTGATTGACCGACTGGGGCGTCAGGCCAATGTGGCCCATCACCGGGATGCCGGCATTGACCAGTCGCCGAACAGTGGCCGCAACGTTGACGCCACCCTCGAGCTTGACCGCCTGGGCGCCACCCTCCTGCAGCAGCCTGCCGGCGTTGCGCATCGCCTCCTCCGGCGACACCTGGAACGTGAGGAAGGGCATGTCGGCGACGACCAACGCCTTCGTGGCTCCTCGCACCACCGCCTGCGTATGCCGCACGATGTCGTCCAGGGTGACAGGCAACGTCGTCTCGTAGCCCAGCACCACCGAGCCCATGCTGTCCCCCACCAGGAGAACAGGGATGCCGGCTTCATCCAACAATCGAGCGATGGAATAGTCATACGCGGTCAGCATGGCGAAGCGCTGTCCCTGGCGCTTCATCGTTTTCAGCTGCTCGACAGTCACACGCACGTCGTTCTCCTCGTATTGGTATCGGATGCAAATAGCTCCCGCAGATCGCTTGCGGCGGTAAGCCCATGGGCGCTGTCATCCGCCAGGGCCAGGGTGCGCAGCCCAAGCTGCCGGTACAGCTCCAAGGTGTCGGGAGCGTGGACCATGAGCGCTTCCAGGTGGCGGCGAACCGACGCCACGTCGCCGCGCGCGGCCGGGCCGGTCAGCGCAGCGCTCGGACCGAGACGGGCAACGTTATCGAGGGTGGTTCGAACCAGCGGCAGCAGCGCTGACAACCCCTCCTGCTCGCTGAGGCCGAACTCCGGCCACAACGCCGCCGCGGCGGCAAGCAGCGTCACCAGGTAATTGCCGGCCAGGACGGCGGAGGCGTGATAGAGCGCGCGGGCGCTGGACAGCAGGGTCAGTGGCCGGGCGCCGAGCGCCTGGGTCATTGCCAGCAGCGACTGCCGCAGCGGGTCGGGCGCCTCCAAGGAAATCGTGATTCCCAGGAAGGGAGACGCGGCCGGCCGGCCGCCGGCAAACGTCTGCAGCGGGTGAAAGCTCCCGGCCTGCGCCCCACCGGTATCCGCGCCTGGCAGCAGCTCCGGTCCCCAGGCGCCGCTGCAGTGCACCGCGCCCTGGCCCGACCGCCAGGCTATCTGGGACGCAACTGTCGCGATGGCGGCGTCCGGCACCGTCAGGAAGACAACGTCCGCCAGGCCGGCGACTTCCTGGGCGCCGGCAACGGCGGTCGAACGCGGCAGCTGGCGGGCGAGAGCTCGGGCCGATTCAAGAGAACGGCTGCTGACGGCGCACACCGTCCAGCCGGCCTGGTCCAGTGCCGGAGCCAGTGCCTGAGCCAGCCGGCCCGCGCCGACAAAGCCCAGCCGTTCCAACGGCGCCGCGGCCGGCCTTGAGGATCGGGGCTGGCCGCTCATCGCTGGTTCAGCTCGTGCATGAGTCGCAAGCCCAGCAGCGCCAGATGCGGCTCCACGTGCTCGATGACCGAGGTGCGCTCGGCGATAGCCGGCGCGAGGTCGCCGGTCGCCACAACCGTGCTGCGATGCCCCATCTCGGAGCGGATGCGAGCCACCATGCCCTCGACCATGGCCACATGGCCGAGCATGACGCCCGACTGCAAGGCCGAGGCGGAATCCTTGCCCACCACGTTCCTGGGCGTCTGCAGGTCGACGCGGTGCAGTCGCGAAGCATGCCGGAACAGCGCCTCGGCGGAGAGGGCCAGGCCGGGCGCGATGGCGGCGCCCAGGTACGAGCCATCGGCGCCGATCACGTCGAACGCCGTCGCGGTGCCGAAGTCGATGACGATGAGCGGGCCGCCGTACAGGTCGAAGGCCGCGGCCGCGTTGACGATGCGGTCTGGGCCTACCTCGCGAGGATTGTGCGTCGCCACGTGCACGCCGGTGCGGGTCCCCGCCCCAACCACGACGGCGCACTGATGGAACAGGCGCTCGGACAGCTCAGTGAAGCGCTCGGTCAACGGCGGCACCACAGAAGCGATCGCCGTCCCGTCAATAGCCTCGCAAGGAATGCCCTCGCGCGCCAGCAGCCCGCTCAACAGCAGGCCATATTCTTCGGAAGGGCGGCCCAGGTCGCTCGCCAACCTGAAGCAAGAACGAAGAGCTGGGCCATCGAAGACCCCGACGGTTACCTGGGTGTTGCCCAGGTCAAAGGCAGCCAGCATGCCAGCGTTCGGCGCAGCGGATCAGCGCGGCAAGCCGGGGCAAAAGCAACGGGAAGTCATTCGATGCCACCGTCTCGGTCCTCACTGATCCAAGCGGCCAAAATATCTCGACCGGTGATGTTTCCGCAGCTGGCGGGCTGCACTCGGCAACTCCACCGCTAGAGGCCACTATAGCACCGTACGCGGAGTGGCGAGCAGGGTGCGCGCCCAGGCGGACGAGGCTCCGCTCGGCGATCCGGCTCAGTGCCGGCCCGAGTAGGATTCCTTCGCCGAACTGGAAGCACCGGTTCGGATACGCCGCTCTTCGGCCGGAGCTTCCAGCTCGGCAAAAAGACGGCGCGTCTTGTAGGTCGCCTGGGAGGCATGGGCCAGGAGCGTCCCGAGGTCACGTCCGTGCTCCGGGAACAGAGCCACGGAGAGACTCACCTGAAGTGGGGATTGCGCGGCGGCCGGAATGGCGCTATCGAGGGCCGACATCAGCCGGGCCGAAGCCGCCTCGACGTCCCGTGGTCCTCGAATCATCGTCAGCAGCAGGCCGAATTCGCTTTCCCCCACGCGGGCAAGCGTGTCCACCTCCCGGACGACCGCCCTCATGCGCGCAGCCAAATCGCTCAGGGCCTTGTCCGGAAGCGCAGGCGGTGCCGCCTCCCGGCCCAGGCGGATCACCAGCACGGCCAGGCTTTCACGGGTCCGCTCGGCAGTACGAATGGCGTGGCTAACCCGATCCTCGAAGAGACGGCGGTTCGGCAGCAGCGTCACGGGATCGTGAAACGCCTGATCGAACAGCACGTCCTCAGCTCGCTTCCGCGCTGTCACGTCATGGAAGGCCAGCACCGAAAGATGCCCTTGCCCGTGTTGCACCGGCCGCAGTTTGTACTCCACGCATACCGGCGAGCCGGCCTTGGTCCACAACACCGTATCCCCACCCACCTCAGCGCAGCGCCCCGCGGCATCCACGATAGGGCACTCGTCTTCCGGGAAGGGAGTGCCGTTGAGACGGGAATGATGCACCAGGGAATGCAGCCGTTTACCGACCAGCTCGGAGGGACGGTAGCCAAGCAGCGTTGCTCCGGCAGGATTGGCAAACACCACCCGGCCATGCTCGTCGATGAGATGCAGACCTTCAGGCGTGGCATCGAGGATGGCACGCGTATCGACGTCAATGGCCGCCGTCTGCCGCTGCCTGCGGTTGCGGGCGGTCACGTCGCGCACGATGGCCAGGACAAAACGGCCGGCCGAGTCATCGAGGGCGCTGATCGTGAGCTCGACGTCAACCTCACTGCCGGACTTCTGCAGCGCATGCCATTCGATGGGGCTATCCGCCTCCAGCCAATCTCGTGCGTCTTGCGTACGATAGCGCTCCATGGCAGTCCGCAGACCAGCCCGAAAGCGCTCGGGCACGAGCATGGTCACATCGTCCGGCGCATCGTCCTCGAGATACCCGAACAGCTGCTGCGCGGCCCTATTCCACCAGACCATGCGATCGGTCGCCAAATCGATCAGGACAGCTGCGTCGCGGAGCTGATCCAGCACCTGTCCCATCACGCCACGCTCGGCCAGAATACGTACGACTTCGGACCCCGGAATAAGCCAACCCCGGCGGTCGCCCTCCTGCGCTATGCCGCGAACCTTCCCCTCTCTCAGCCAGCGGCGCACCGTTTCGGAATCGAGGTTGACCTGAGTCGCGAATTCGCGCGGCGAAAAGAGTCGCTCGGTCATCCTTCAGCCGACTCGCGAGGTCCTTCAGCGGCTCGTGCCGTGGCGGACGTCACGGCTGAGATGTGCCCATGAATTTCATGGCGCACCAGTGCTCGCACGGCGAGCATGCTCGACGTTTCCAAATACTCTCCCCCCATGGCCCTGCAAAGCGGGCCTTCGGCAATTCTGCCCCAACGAAAGCTACCGAGCAAGCCAACTGTGACAAAATGGCCATTCCATCACTCGGTCCGGGACCCGCCGGAGGCCCTTTTGTCCATCCTCGTAACTTGCGGCTCACCTCGTCGTAGTACCTGCTGGAGGCTGCCAAAACCCCTCCTGCCCGAACAGGCCCCCGGCGGCATAGCAGTCGCCGGGGGCCTGTTCTCACTTGGGACGGAGCCCCCGATCTGGCCAGCCTTGCCGGTGGTCATCCAGGCGGGCTGTAGAGTAGACGCGTGGCTGCCCTTCGCGGTGTTGTTGTACGCAAGCTCGCCCTGGCGCTGCTAGCGCTTTCGCCCCTGGCCATTGCCAGCTGCGGGCCAGCCGCGGCTGCCGCGCAGCCAACCCCAACCCGGGGTATCGTGGCCTCGGCAACGTTCACGCCCGGACCAGGCGAGACGGCCGTAGCCGCGGCCATAGCAACCGCCACGCCGGTCCCTCGAGTCACGGCGACACCCACTCCACCGCCGGTACGGGTGAGCGTGACGGACGGCGGCTTCAGCCCGAACACGCTGGTCGTGCCGCGCGGCACGTTCGTCGTCTGGAGCAACGACGGCGCGGCGCACCATACCGTGACCGACGAGGGCTACCTATTCGATTCGGGCAGCCTGGCGGTGGGCCAGCTCTTCACCTTCACGTTCATCCAGCCCGGCACCTACCACTATCATTGCGGCTGGTTCCCCAACCTGCGCGGCACTGTCATCGTCCAGTAGAAACGTTGCGCATTCATTGCGCTTGCGTTTATGGGCCATTCATGGCCCTGAAAAGAGACTTCCGACAAGCACTTCGGAGGTCGCGTATGAACACACGTATATCGATGGCAGCGGGCGGGCTGCTCCCAGCCATCATGCTTCTCGCCAGCTGCGGCCAGGTACGCTTGGCCAACGATCCGCTGACCCTGTCGAAGCAGGGATCTTCCTTGGAGGCGGTGCAGGCACGGTCGGCAGCCGCGAACGCGCCCGCCAAACAGCCTACAGCGAGTCCTAGTCCAGCCTCCGCAGCGGCCGCGCTGAGCCAGCCGGCCGAGGCTCGCGACATGTCCTCCATGCCGGGCATGGCAGCGGCGGCGAGCGCGCCTGCCAGCGCCGTTCCGGCCCCCGAGCAAGCTCACGTTGCATACGATGCGCGGCTGACACCCGCGCCCACCGAGGCGGTCGTGCACATCACCCTGACGGCGAAAGAAGGCGTCCAGGAAATCGCCCCTGGCGTGAAGTACGCGGTGTGGACGTTCGGCGACACCGCTCCGGGCCCGATCATCCACGTGAAGCAGAACGACACCATGGAGTTCACCCTCAAGAACGAGGGCACGATGCAGCACTCCATCGACTTCCACGCCGCGGAGACGCCGTGGAACGTGAACTACCGCAGCATCAACCCTGGTGAGTCCCTCTCATTCACGTTCAAGGCCGATCATCCTGGCGTGTTCATGTACCATTGCGGGACCGCTCCGGCACTGATGCACATTGGCAACGGCATGTACGGGGCCATCATCGTGGATCCGGCAACGCCACTACCCGCGGCTCGGGAGTACGTGCTGGTCCAGAGCGAGTTCTACACCAAGCCGAGCGCAACGAAGGGCGTGCTGGATGGCGACTACACCAAGATGCAAAACGGCCGGCCGGACTACGTGGTCTTCAACGGCATGGCCAACCAGTACACCGGCAACAACTCGTTGACGGCCAATCCCGGCGAGCTCATCCGGCTGTGGACGGTCAACGCCGGCCCCAACGACTTCTCCGCCTTCCACGTGGTTGGCGCCATCCTGGGCAAGGTCTATCCTGATGGAAACCCCGCCAACGCGTTGAGCGGCATGCAAACCTACACCGTGCCACCCGGCGGCGGGGCAATGATTGAGCTCACCATCCCCAACGAAGGGTTCTACCCGGTGGTTACGCACAGCTTCGCCGACGCCTCCAAGGGCGCGCTGGCGATGATCAAGGTCGGCAATCCCCCACCGGCGGCCGGGGGCCACTGAGAGCGCCGCCGAGCAGCCTGGCTCGCCCTGGTGAGATGTCGGGGAAGCGAGATTCGAACTCGCGACCTCCTGGTCCCAAACCAGGCGCGCTGCCAGGCTGCGCCATTCCCCGCGAATCAGGCGTAGTCTAGCACCGCGAGGCCGGGCGGCCGCTCGCAAGCGAGGCCGAACGCTGGCCCCTACAGCCCAGGCCATCGGTCGCTTTTCGTATGCACATGGAAGGACCGCGGCACACTTTGCCAGAGCCCCGACCGTGTGGGGCACAATGTGGGACCACCTCTTAGGAGACAGCCGCATGCCCCTGCTGATCAACAACGAAGAAGTCGAGCAACTGCTCACCATGCCCGACACGCTGGCTGTGCTGGAGGAGCTGTACCGGGACATCGCCAAGGGCAGCGCCGTCTATCGAGCGCGCACCGACCTGCACACACCGACCACCAGGACCATGGGGCCGGACATTCCGGGCGCGCACTACCTCAAGAGCATGGACGGAGCGGTGCCGCGGCTGCAGGCCGCCTCCATTCGGCTGACGTCGGACGTGCTGGCGTACCCGCTGCAGGACGGGCTGCGGCGCCGTGTCAAGATCCCAGCCGCGCCCGGAAACCGCTGGCTGGGGCTGGTCCTGCTGTTCAGCACGGCCAATGGCGAGCTGCTGTCGATCATGAACGATGGAGTCGTCCAGCGTTTTCGCGTGGGCGCCACCAACGGGCTGGGCGCCAAGTACTTGGCCCGCAAGGACGCGCGCACCGCCGGCCTGCTGGGCTCGGGCTGGCAGGCCGGCACGCAGCTCATGGCCCTGTGCGCCGTGCGGCAGATCGAGGACATCAAGGTCTACAGCCCGACCCCCGGGCACGCGCAGGCATTCGCCGAGGAGATGACCGAGACGCTGGACCGGCCGGTGCGCGCCGTATCCGGCGCCGAGGAGGCCGTCCGCGGGGTGGACGTGGCGGTCACGGCCACCAACAGCCGGGTGCCGTTCTTTCCCGCGGCCTGGTTCGAGCCGGGAATGCACTTGAGCTCCATGCAGCGTGACGAAGCCACGGACGAATGCTTCAAGCTGGCCGACGTAGTCGTGTTCCACACGCGGGCCAAGGAGCAGAACTACACCTCGAGCGACCTGGCCGAGGTGGAGCAGCGCTACGGCTTCGAGATCCGCGATCACTCCCTGGCCCGCGACCTCGATTGGAACAGCTTCCCCGACCTGAGCGAGCTGATCGGCGGCAAGATTTCCGGCCGAACCAGCGACTCACAGCGAACGCTGTTCCTCAATAGCATTGGCGTGGGAGCCCAGTTCACGGCGGTGTGTCATCACGTCTACACGCTGGCCAGGGAGCGCGGTCTCGGGCGCGAGCTGCCCATCGACTGGTTCGTGGAGAGCGTGCATCCGTAGCCAGTCTGCAGCCTACTCGCCCATCACCTTGACGACGACGCGCTTGCGGCGCTTTCCGTCGAATTCGGCGTAGTAGATCTGCTGCCAGGGGCCGAAATCCAGCTGACCCTCAGTGACGGGGACAATCACCTCGTGGTGGCACAGCAGGCTCTTGAGGTGCGAGTCGCCATTGTCCTCGCCGGTCCGGTGATGGTGATAGTCGGGCCCCTGCGGCGCAAGCCGGTCGAGCATCTCGTCGATGTCCTCGATCAGGCCGGACTCGGCGTCGTTCACATACACGCCGGCAGTGATGTGCATGGCGCTGACCAGGATCATGCCCTCGCGGATGCCGCTGCGGCGCAGGATCTCCTCGACGTCGCCGGTGATGTTGACGTATTCGCGGTGACGCTGAGTATTGAAGGTGAGATATTCCGTCAGGAACTTCATGCGTTCCAGTTCACCACATCAGCCGCTCGCATGAGCCGAAAACAAGCCCCGGCGAACAAGAACGGGCGGCCCGCAAGGGCCCACGCTACACGCGGCCGCGGCTGCGCCCGGGCACCGCGTCCTCTAGAATGACGGCGAGCGCGATGGCCCCCTCGAAACAGGTACGCGTCGCCGTGGATGGACGCGAGCTGACGCTCAGCAACCTCGACAAGGTGCTGTACCCGGAAGCCGGCTTCACCAAGGGGCAGGTCATCGACTACTACACGCGCATTGCGCCGGTGCTCGTCCCTCACCTGCGGAACCGTCCGCTCACCCTCAAGCGCTACCCGGACGGCGTGGAGGGCGAAGCGTTCTACGAGAAGAACTGCCCCGGGCACCGACCCGACTGGATGGAGACGGCCAAGGTCTGGAGCCGGCACAACGGCCGATTCCAGTACTACTGTCTCGTCCAGGACCTGCCGAGCCTGGTGTGGGTGGCCAACCTCGCCAGCCTGGAGCTGCACACCTCGCTGTCATATGCCGAGAGGCTCGAGGAGCCGAGACAAATGGTGTTCGACCTGGACCCAGGGCCGCCGGCCGACGTGGTGCAGTGCTGCCAGGTAGCGCTCTGGATCCGGGAAATCCTGAATGAGCACGGCCTGGAGGCCTTCCCCAAGACCTCCGGGTCAAAGGGCCTCCAGCTGTACGTGCCGCTGAACGAGGATGTGGACTACGAGGTCACCAAGCGGGCATCGCTGGGCATCGCCCAGCGCTTGGCGCACGAGCATCCCCGAGAAGTGGTCCATCTCATGGAGCGGCGCCTGCGCGGCGGCAAAGTCTTCATCGACTGGAGCCAGAACGACCAGCACAAGACCACCGTTAATGTCTATTCGCTGCGAGCTCGCCCTCGTCCCACGGTTTCCACTCCGGTGAGCTGGACCGAGGTCGAGCAGGCGTGGAACAAGAAGGACGCCGGGCTGCTGATATTCGAAGCCGACAGCGTCGTGCGGCGAATCGATAAGCTCGGCGACCTGTTCGAACCAGTCCTCCAAGCCCGCCAGCGGCTGCCCGAGGAGCTGCTGCGCGAGCTACCCGAGACGGAGCCAGGCCGGTGACAGATGAGGCCCTCCTCTGCATACAATCGACAGGAGCGACCAGTGTCGGCCATTGAGACACACATCCCCCTGCTGGTGAGCGCGGCGGATCTTCGGCGGGAGCTCGAAGACATCGTCAGGAGCCGCCACTGCGTGCGCCACCCGCTCATCGAAGCGTGGGCAGCGGGCACGCTCGATCGGCAGGTGCTCGGACGCTGGGTTCAGGAGCACTATCACTTCACCAAGGACCTGTGGGCCTTCCTGGGAACGAACTACGGCAACTGTCCTCATCCCGACGCGCGCGCGGTCATCATGGAGAACCTGGGTGAGGAAGAGGACCCGGCCGATCCGCACGTGAATATCCTGCTGCGCTTCGCCCGAGCCTGCGGCGTCGACCCCGAGGAGATCCGCGCGTCCAAGCCGCTGCCAACCACCTGGGGCCTGAAAGACTGGCTGACCGTTATCTCGACGCGCCGAACGTGGCTGGAGTCGTCCGCCGGCATGCACATCGGCATGGAGTCTCAGCTGCCCACGATTGTGGAGAAGATCCTGCCGGCGCTGCGGGAGAAGTACCACTTCACTGAAGACGACATCCGCTTCTTCACCCTGCATCACGCCGCCGACGTCGAGCACGGCGGCCGCATGTACGACATGGTCGGCAAGTACGCCAACACCCCCGAGCTGCAGGAAGGCGTCCGGCAGGCAGTGCGAGAGGGGACGCAGAAACGCTGGCTGTACCACGATGGCGTGTACATCAAGCACGTCCTCGGCTATCCCATCGACACACTGAGCTGCTGAGCCACAGCCGGCCGGAGAGATCACAGGAGCCGGAGCGGGTCCTGCCGCCGCCGGCGGTGGCAGGACCCGCCAATGGGCCTGGGCCTAGGCCGAGGGCTTGGCCGCCGGCTTAGCGGCAGCGCCGGCTGAGCCGGCGGCGCCTTTGGCCACTGCCGGCAGCGGGAAGCTCAGCATGGCCTTCCCACCCATGGCATACACCACGTCATTGGTATCGTCCACCACCGCGTTGTTGTGGTTTCCGTCAGTGGTCACGACGTTGGTGATGAACTTGATAGGGGTGCCGCCGACGATGCCGATATGCGGCCCGTGGGTCCAGCCTGCTTCCCCCAGAAGGAAGATGTCGTACTTGGCGTCGTAGGTCACCTGGTCGCCCTTGCCCGTCTGATCCAGGCTGCCGATCATCTGCTGCTTGCCAAAGTCCCAGATGATGGGATGCGGGTCGCAGCTGATGATGCCGATGTTCGTCTTGGGGCTAGCCCAGATACCAGATGGCTTGCTGCAGGCAGCCGGCATCGCGATCTTCTTGACCAGCTCATCCTTGGCCGGATCGAACTGGAACAGCGTGTTCGTGCCCGAGCCGGTGAGGTACATCATGCCGTCGGCGGCGTTGTAACGTGGCTGCTCCAGGGCATCGCCCAGGCCATCGATGCGCTTGGTGATCTTGAAGGTGGTCATGTCGATGGCGGTCACGAAGCCATCATCGCTGTTGGCCTGGTAGATCTTCTTGTCCTTGGGATCGTAATCGATCTCGTCGGCTCGCTTCTTACCACCCGTTGGCAGACTGCCCACCACCTGGCCGGTGGCCAGGTCGATGCTGGCCACGTTGCCATCGTTCAGGCCGGCCACCAGGCGATTCACATTCTTGGCGACGATGACGCCGTTGGGCGCGTCCGACGGCTTGATGGTCTTCACGAACTTGGGTGTAGCGCCGCTGGCGTCGAATACGTCCACGCCGCTCGTCGTGCGATCGGCAACGTAGACCATGTGCCCCGCCTGGTCCATGTCGATGATGTCGGAGGAGATCGTCTTGCCTTCCGTCCCCGGAACGTCGGTAGAGGTGAGCGTGACCTTGGTCGTGTCGGCCGGCACGTCGGGCACGGGCGTGGGTCTGGCGCTGGCGGACGCCGAGGCGCTCGCTGCCGGCTTAGCGCTAGCGGCAGCCGATCCGCTGGCGGCGGGCTTGGCGCTGGCGGCCGCGCTGGCCGGGGTTGACGGCTTGGCCGCCGCGCTAGAGGGCGCAGGCGGCGCGCTGGATGCCGGCGCAGGGCTGGACGGCGCTGCCGCACCGCCGCAGGCGGATAGCGCCAGCAGCACGGCCGTGGTCAGACCCAGGAATGGACGGGTTGGTTTCATCTCATGCTCCCTTGTGTGAATCAAGCTGGAAACACCCTGCCCTCCGCAGAGCATGCCGGATTATGAGGCAAGCGACGATCCGCAGTCAATCGGACCCAACCCACGGTTTCAGCTGCCGCTCGATGCTATAGATTCCACAGAGACATGAAGGTCGCCATGGTCACCAGCTGGGACCGCGAGTGCGGCATCCACTTCTACACACGCCCGCTCGTCGACGAGCTGCGAAAGCTGGGCCAGACGGTGCACGTGGTGTGTCACACCGACGCCCTTCCCAGTGAGTTTGTCCATCCCGTCATCGAGCTGGCCCGGGCCGATTGGTTCGAGGCGGTCGAAGAAGAGATCGAGGCCATCAACCCCGACGTCATCCACCTGCAGTTCGAATACGGCCTGTACAGCCATCACAAGCGCGGCGAGCATTTCAGCTACAGCGCAGCCGACGCCTTCGGCGTGAACGAGCTGCTGTTCCGCTGGAAGGTGGCCGGCCGGCCGGCCGTGGTAACCATGCACTCCGACAACACCGATCGACCGGACCGGCTGGCGTACATCAAGACCATGGGCGAGCTGGCCAGCATCACGCTGGTGCACACCGAGCACACCGCGCTGCCAAGCGGTAAGGTGGCCTTCATGCCCCATTCCGCACCGGCTGCCCGCAAAGTGAAGCCGGCCAAGGAGGACTACGGCTGGCAAGGCAAGAAGGTCGTGGGCATGATCGGCTACCCGGATTGGTACAAGCGCTACGACAAGGTCGTGCGGCTGTGGCCCGACATCGTGCGCGGCATCAAAGAGCCTGCGCTCCTCGTGGTCGCCTGCGCGCCCCGGCCCGGCTCGAAGGAGGGCATCCTGCTGGGCGACGCGCTCAATGGCCTGGTGCAGAGCAGCCCGGCGCACGACTCTATCGTCTATCTTCCCAGGCTGTTCAGCCAAGAGGAGTTCCTCAGGGTCGTGGCCAGCTTCGACGCGCTGGTGCTGCCCTACCAATCTGCCGCCGCGAGCGGGCCCGCGATGGCCGCCTGCGCGGTCGGGACACCGGTGGTGGTGAGCAGTGTTGGTGGGTTGAGATCGTACGTCGAAGAGAGCAACGCGGGCCTGGCTGTTCCGGTGGACAGCGACGCCGGACTGGTTCGCGCCATCGTCCGGCTGATGAACGACGACAGCCTGCGCAAACAGCTGGCCGATATGGCTCGGCGCTATTCACGTCGCGTCTCGGTCACCGGCATTGCGCGGAAACACCTGACGTTCTATCGCTGGGCAGCCGCGCATACCCGGCCGATGGACGGCGAGGAACAGGCAGTGGCCAGCTGAAGATCGGGATACTCGGCCCGATCTCCTGGCGTACCCCACCGCGGCATTACGGCGCCTGGGAGACGGTCACTCACAACCTTACGGAGGGACTGGTGGCGCGCGGGCACGACGTAACGCTGTTCGCCACTCAGGATTCCATCACCACCGCCCGCTTGCACGCCGTGTGTCCGCGGCCCTACTCCGAGGATCCGTCGATCGATCCCAACGTGTGGGTGCCGCTGCACGTTTCGGAGGCGATGGAGCGGGCCTCCGAGTTCGACGTCTTGCACAGCCATCTCGACTTCATCCCGCTCACCTACTCGCACCTGATCAGCACGCCCTTCCTCACCACGATCCACGGCTTCTCCTCGGACAGCATCAAGGCCATCTACTACAAGTACCGGGACAATCCCTACGTCTCGATCAGCGACGCAGACCGCGACCCCCAGCTCAACTACGTAGCAACCGTGTACAACGGCATCGATCTGCGCCAGTTCACCTACCGCGAGCATGCCTCCGGCGATTACCTGCTGTACCTGGGACGCTTCCATCCCGAGAAGGGCGTGCACCTGGCCATTGACGTCGCGCGAACTGCCGGCCTGCCGCTGATCATCGCCGGCATCCAGCAGGACACCAGCTACTGGGAGGAGCAGATCGCCCCGTTCATCGACGGCGACTGCATCCGTTTCGTGGGTGCCGCGGACGGCCCAATGCGCGATCGGCTCATGGGCGACGCGCTGGCCAGCCTGCACCTGGTCACCCGACCCGAACGCTTTGGCCTGACAATTGTGGAGTCGCTCGCCTGCGGGACACCGGTCATTGCCATGGACCTGGGGTCCCCCCGCGAGATCTTGGAGGACGGCGTGAGCGGCTTCCTGGTGCAGACGATGGACCAAGCGGTAGAAGCAGTGGCGAAGGTTCGCGACATCGACCGCGCCAGCTGCCGCAGAGCCGTCGAGCTGCGCTTCACCCTGGACCACATGGTGGACGGGTACGTGAACGTCTACGAACAGCTTCTGCAGGGCCAGACGTGAGCCCGGAGCAGCTGCCCTGGGATCACTTCGTGGTGGGGGTCAACTACTGGCCCAAGCGCAAGGCCATGTACTGGTGGAAGAACTTCTCGGCCGACGAGGTCCGCCAGGAGTTCGAGCAGATCCGCGAGCTGAACATCGAGGCGGTGCGCTTCTCCCTGCTGTGGGAGGACTTCCAGCCGGAGCGCCATCGGGTCGACGTCAGGCAGATGAACCACCTGGAGAAGGTGCTCGAGATCGCCGCCGACCTCAAGCTGCGCTGCGTACCCACGCTGTTTACCGGGCATATGAGCGGATACAACTGGCTGCCACATTGGACGCTCGACCTGGGCGACAACCAGACCCGTTTCCCCCTCATCAGCAACGACAACGTGATCAACCGTTACGTCAAGCCGATTTTCTCTGACCCGAGCATGATCGAAGCGCAGGAGCTGCAGGCCCGTACCCTGGCCGAAGCGTTTGCCAAGCATCCGGCGCTCCTGTTCTGGGACCTGGGCAATGAATCGTCCAACGTCGCCGTTCCCGAGGATGAAGAAACAGCCATGCGCTGGGCCGGGCGCATGGCCGAAGCCATCAAGTCAGGCAGCTCGAGTGCGCTGGTGAGCTGCGGCTGCCATTCGGAGGACCTGGAGCAGAACCGCCGTCTCGGTCCGCTGACCATGGCCGAATCCAACGACTTCCTGTGCATGCATGGGTACTCGGTCTACGCCAGCTGGGCCAAGGGGCCGCTGGACTCCGACGTCTGTCCGTTCCTGAACGTGCTGACCGAGGGCCTGGGCAGAAAGCCTGTGCTGTTCGAAGAGCTCGGTATTTGCACGGCCGCGCCCGGGCAGCCGGCGCATTACGAGGACCTTGCGACGCGGGCCGGCGTGCTGCACCAGTACTTCGCCTCAGAAGACGAAGCGGGCAGCTACTACGAAGCGGTGCTGGAGAAGCTGTGGAAGGTAGGATCGCTTGGCGCCTTCGCCTGGTGCTACGGCGACTACGACGACTCGCTGTGGGGTGCGCCACCATGCAACACGCACATTCACGAGCGCACCTTCGGCATCGTGCGCGCCGACGGCTCGCTGAAGCCGGCCGCCGAGGCCCTGCGCGCCTTCGCCGCCCAACGGCGCCCCATCCAGCGGCCGGCACCCGAGCGCTTGTACTCCGGGATGGAGGATTACTACCGCGAGCTGCCGCACAGCTTGATCGAGCGCTTCCGGGATTTCAGGGCCGACTGAAGGCGGCCCCGATCGCTCCGGCTATTCGCTGAAGCGCTGCCGCAGGGCGGCGGCGACGTCGAACGGATTGCTGGCAATGACACTGGCAGCGAAGAGCTCCATCGCGCCGATGTCCGAGTTGCGGTTCCCGGGGTCCCCGCGGTCGAGGACGCGAAACAGCACCGGGAAACCCTTCCAGCCGGCCCTCGGCGCTGCCAGCGGCGGATGATACATGCCGGCGTTGAAGCTCCGAACACCGAGCCGCTCGGTGAACGTGGACAGGGCAAGATACACGGCCCGCCGTAGCTCGGGGGTGAGCGAAGGCGCGATCAGCAGGGTTTCCCTTTCCTTGAGCGGCGTGAGGTGCGCCAGCACGCGCACGCCGCGATCCTCGAAGGCCAGCCCAAGCGCGCGGTGCGCTTCGAACAGATCCTCGAAATAGGCGGTGCGGCAGCGGCGGCGATAAGCGGCGGCGGCCAGCCGCCAGCGCTCCACATGGGCGTAGTGCCGCCGGCGGGCGACCGCTGCCTGGGCATGGCCATGGACGATGGACGAGCCCGAACGCCACAAACAGTTCCACATGAACAGGAAGAAGCGCGCCGGAGGGTCCACCTGGTGGACACGAGCGGCCCACGCCCAGGCCGTCCGGATGGCGTCGTCAACGCCAGCTTCGGTCAGGCGCAAAGGGTTGTGCTCGTCGAAGACGATGACCGCCGACCAGGCTTCGTACTTGGCCACGTTGGAGGCCGTGGCGCTGGAACGACCGCGAATCCGGCCAAAGACGTCGGCCGGGGTGCCTGTGTCGAGGTTGCAGAACGGGTCGCCGGTGGTCGCTTCTATCTCTGCCTCCAGGTCTCCTCCCGTGTTGTCCAGCGGGCGGCGAGAGCGCAGCTCGTTGAACAGCGCCTCCTCGAGCGTCCAGCGATTCACCACGCGGACGATCTTCTGCTGCTCGACCGTTTCCAGCGAGCCGAACTGTCCTTCGATCCACGAATGCATCTCGGGTGGAGGAACCAGTGTTCCGGTGCCGGCCACAACCTCGAACAGCCGCCGGAAACGAGACCGATCTTCCGGCGGTAGAGTCCCCACGAGCTGCGGCAGATCGGTAATGCGCGGCACGGCCACGACTTAACGGTAGCCTCTCCTCCCTCGCCGCGCTCGCTCGCGGGCGGTGCACTGAACCAATCCCCCGGCTGCTGCGTAATCGGCTGGTGAGAAGCAAGAGAAGGCGCGCCCCTACGACACTTCTCGACCTAGCTTGGCCCGGGCAGCTCAGGCCAGGTCACGTGACCCAAACTCTGCATCCTCTCGAACGAGGCGGTCCCTGTACGTGCGCGCCCCAAAAGAGGCGCGGACCATCCCCCCAGCTCAGAAGAAACGGAGAACAGCATGCCATCTATCCCCATAAGGAAGCGCTCCGCGGCGCGGCTCGCCACGGCCCTGGCCGGGGCGGCGCTCGTCGCCAGCAGCTTCGTGCCAAGCCTGCCGCTGGCTTCCAGCCATCGCGAAGCGCCGCTCATCACCCAGGACCCGGCTGCAGACAATACCGATACCTACGCCTTCGTCAGCCCGGACAATCCCGGCACGGTGACGCTCGTCGCCAACTACATTCCCATCGAAGTACCCAGCGGCGGCCCCAACTTCTATCCCTGGTCGCCCGACGTGCTGTACGAAATCCACGTCGATAACGTCGGCGACGCCCAGGATCACATCAAGTTCCAGTTCCGCTTCAAGAACAACATCCAGAACGGCGGAACCTTCCTGTACAACACCGGCCCGATCAACGCCGAGACGGACCCGACCTACAACTTCCGGCAGTCCTACTCGGTGACCAGGGTTGACGCCAACGGCGCCACGGTCATCGCCGACAACGTGCCGGTCCCACCCGACAACGTGGGCCTCAAGTCGCTGCCCAACTACGACGCCGTGGCCGCCGCGGCGGTGACCACGACCAGCAACAACAACCTGGTCTTCGCCGGCCAGCGGGCCGATCCCTTCTTCGTCGACCTGCGCCTCTTCGACCTGCTGAACATCCGCCCGGCCGCGCAGGCTCAGAACTCGCTGGCGGGCATCAACGTCAAGACCATCGCCATTCAGGTGCCCAAGACGCAGCTGACCAGCGACGGCAGCGCAGCGAGCGACCCCAACGATCCGCACTCGATCGTCGGCGTGTGGGCCACGGCCAGCCGCCAGACGACTAGCGTGGTGGCCCCGCCAGGCCAAACGCCCGACAGCCTGGCTGCGGCCGGCGGGAACTGGGTGCAGGTGTCACGCCTCGGCATGCCCCTGGTGAACGAGGTGGTCATTCCACTGGGCAAGAAGGACCTGTGGAACGCATCGGTTCCGAGCGCCGACGGGCAGTTCTTGAGTTACGTCACGGATCCCGAGTTAGCCAAGCTGCTGAACGGGCTGTTCAAGATCAACGTGCCACCCAGCCCACGCGACGACCTGGTGGCGATCTTCCTGACCGGCATCAAGGGACTGAACATGCCGGCCAACGTGAAGCCATCCGAGCAGATCAGGCTGAACATGGCGATACCGCCATCCGCCAGCCCCGACCGCCTGGGCCTGCTGGCCGGGCAGAAGGATGGCTTTCCCAACGGCCGGCGGCTGAGTGACGACGTCGTCGACATCGCGCTGCGCGCAGTCTGCGGCTCGACCTACGCCCTGTTCCACTCCGACTTCAAGCCCGACGCCGCCTGCGCCACCCTGGGCGACGGCGTCGATGGCCCGGATAAGCCCTATCTGGCGAGCTTCCCTTATGTGGCAGCGCCTTACCCGGGCGATAAGTAGCGCCATCGCGCTGGGACTGCTGGCTGGCTGCGGCCAGCCGGCAGCCCGGCCGGCGCCAACGCCCGCTATCCAACCCTTGACCGAGACGCTCAGCCTCAGCCCAGATTCGGCGGAAGGTGCGACGGAGAAGGCCATCGCCGAGCTCCAAACGGCCATCAGGGAGCGCGGTGGCTCGGCCGAGCAGTACGCCAGGCTGGGCGCTGGTTACCTCCAGCGCTGGCGCGAAACGGCCGATCCCAGCTTCTACGGCAAGGCGGAGCCGGCGCTGGACAAGGCGCTGGAGCTCGATCCCAGCAACGTCGACGCGTTGATTGAGCTGGGCGCCCTAGCGTCATCACGCCACGACTTCGGCCAGGCGCTGGCCTGGGCCGGACGCGCTATCGAGCAGGACGGGCACAGCTCGGCCGCGTATGGTGTGAAGGCGGACGCGCTGGTGGAGCTGGGCCGGTATCAGCAAGCCATCGACACCATCCAGCGTATGGTCGATCTTCGCCCTGACCTCAGCTCCTATTCCCGCGTGTCCTACATCCGCGAGCTGACCGGCGACACGCCCAACGCCATCCTTGCCATGCGCCAGGCCGTAGCCGCGGGCGCGCCAACGGCGGACGACACCGCTTGGGCCCGCTATCAGCTGGGCATGCTGTACTTCAACAGCGGCCAGCTCGACGCCGCCGAGCAGGAGTTCCAGGCAGCTCTCCACTTCCTACCAGGCTACGTCCACGCGCGAGCAGGCCTGGCGCTGGTAAGCGCAGCCCGCGGCGACTACGACGGCGCCATCGCACTGTACAAGCCGGTAACCGACACGCTGCCCCTGCCTCAGTACGTTATCGAGCTGGGCGACGTGTACGCCGCCAGTGGCAGGGACGACCTGGCTCAACAGCAGTACGAGCTCGTTGGCGCCATGGAGCAGCTCTACCAGGCCAGCGGCGCCAACGTGGACATGGAGATGGCGCTGTTCGACGCCGACCACGATCGGCACCTGGACTCTCTGGTCGACGAAGGGCAAAGAGGCGTCCGGGAACGGCCCAGCATCTTGGGCCACGACGCCCTGGCCTGGACGCTGTACAAGGCCGGCCGGTACGAAGAAGCCGAAGCTGAGGAGAAGCTAGCCATGTCGACCGGGATGAAAAACGCGCTGTTCCAATTCCACATGGGGATGATCCAGCTCGGGCTGGCTCACACCACCGAGGGCAGCACCATGCTGCGCACAGCGCTGGCCATCAACCCGTATTTCTCACTACGTTACGCGCCTCTGGCGCACGAGCTGACAGCATGAAGCGCTGCCTTGCCGTCATGCTGGGGCTGCTGCTGACGGTTGCCTGGCCCACGGCGGCCGCCCTGGCTCATCCATTGGGCAACTTCACCGTCAACCGCTACAGCCGCATCGAGCTGACCGATACCGAGATCCGCGTCCGCTACGTGCTCGACATGGCCGAGATCCCGACCTTCCAGGAACTGCCACTCGTAGACCAAGGCTATGCCAGCCGCAAAGCGGCCGAGCTCGCCGGCGGGGCGCACCTCAGCGCGGACGGCCGGGACCTGCGGCTGCAGGCCAGCGAACCGCAGCTGTCACTGCTGGACGGACAGGGTGGCCTGAAAACCCTGCGACTCGCCGCCTGGTTCACCGCGCCGCGCGCAGGAAGCGCGATCCGCTACGAAGACACGAACTATCGATCCCGCGTGGGCTGGAGCGAGATTGTCCTGCCCGGACAGACCGACGTGAGCCACGAGCTCACCGACTACCCCAGCGATCTGCTGTCCAGCCCGCTGGATCAGCACGCGGCCGCATTCACCGCCGGGGTGGAGACTGGGGCGCGGTCGGCCGGTCCTTCTCTACCCTTCAAGGGGCCGCTCGACCTGCTGCTCGGGGATACCGGAATCGCCAAGGCCAAAGATGCCTTTGCCGGCTTGATCGACCCAGCCGAGCTCTCGGCGGCGGTGGTGCTGTTCTCGCTCCTCGCGGCGCTGGTGCTGGGCGCGCTGCACGCGCTTTCACCGGGACATGGCAAGACGATTGTGGCCGCCTACCTGGTTGGGTCGCGAGGGACGGCGTGGCAAGCCGTCGTGCTGGGCTTGACGGTGACCGCCACGCACACCGCCGGCGTATTCGCCCTGGGGCTAGTAACCCTGTTCGCCTCGAAATACGTCTTGCCGGAACAGCTCTATCCATGGCTCAGCTTTTCGTCAGGCATGCTGGTTGTCCTGATTGGCCTGGGGCTGTTCGTGCCTCGTCTGCGGGCAGCGCTTCTGCAGGCCCATCACCATGAGGCGGAAGCCGGCCATTCCCACGCCTCGCACGAGCATCACGCTCACGGCCACGACCACGACCACGACCACGACCACACGCCCGACGCTGCCAGACCCTCGATTCGTCGGGTCGTGGCGCTGGGCATATCTGGCGGGCTGCTGCCGTGTCCTTCAGCCTTGGTCGTCCTGCTGAGCGCAGTCTCGCTGCACCGGATCGGCTTTGGATTGGTGCTCATCTGCGCCTTCAGCCTCGGACTGGCCGGTGTCCTGACCGCAGTCGGCCTGCTGCTGGTGCACGCCGGCTCGTACGTTTCGCGCTTCAAAGCCAGCGCCCGGCTCCTACCGGCGCTCCCCATGGCCAGCGCGTTTGTGGTGATGCTGGCGGGCGCGGCCATCAGCGCGCAGGGGTTGCTCCAGGCAGGCGTGATCTAGCAGCCGGTCAGGCCGGCCAACCTTCACCCGTCACCTGCCGCGTTGTAACGAACAAGCAGGAACGCACGCCAGGCAGCGGCCAAGGGCGAACGGCGCTAGGCCCTGAACTTGCTAGAAGGTTGGTCGGTATGACACTTGCCTCTCAGCTCTTGAGCTCGCTTATCCGGACACCAAAGGCCGACACCGCGCTTGGCGCGGCTCCCGCGTATCAGCGCAAAGCCAGCCAGGCGATGGGATCAGCGCCGCGCCAGACCCAAAGCGGCTCCGACGACGCCCGGCGGCAGCGGTTGGGACAGTTCGCTCTGCAGTTCCTGCACTGAATCTCATCCGCCGTTAATCGCCCTGATCGTTCCACGCCCCTTCGCCGATGAGGGGCACGAAGCGGACAGGCCCCAGACTGCGCTCGCTGACGCCATGCGGGCCTTTTTCCAGCAGCACGAGCTGCTGTTCCTGACGAGTGCCAACCGGTACTACCAGCCGGCCGTTCTTGGCCAGGCTCGCCAGCAGTCGGACAGGAATCCGCGGCGAACCGGCCGTCACCAGGATGCGATCGTAAGGAGCGGCCACCGGCCAGCCGCCGCTGCCGGAGCCGACGAACAGGCGCACGTTGCGATAGCCGAGATCTTCCAGGAGCAGGCGGGCGCGTTCGGACAGGCGCGCGTGCCGCTCGATACTGATAACCTCGGCGGCCAGCTCGGCCAGGATGGCGGTGTGATACCCCGAGCCGGTGCCAACCTCCAGCACTCGGTCCGAAGGCTGGGCCTGGAGCGCCTGGGTCATGAGGCCGACGACCAACGGCTGCGAGATCGTCTGCCCGTAGCCGATGGACAGCGGGATGTTGTCGTACGCCTGATCGTGGCTCTCTGGCGGCACGAACCTGGCGCGATCCACTCTGCGCATGGCTGCCAACACCCGTTCGTCGCGTACGCCTTCGGCCCGGATTGTGTCGATGAGCCGGTCCAGCGCCTCCGTATGCGTGCCCTCTCTTGATTGTGCCGCGCGCGGCAGCCATTAGGGCCGGCACCGGGCTCGGTCCCTACCCGTCTATACTTCCCTGTCGTGAGTTTGAGAATCCGCTTGAGCCGCGTCGGGGCCAAGAAACAAGCAAGCTACCGCATCGTCGTCGCCGACTCGACGGCTCCGCGTGATGGCAAGGTCATCGCCATCCTCGGTCACTACAACCCATTGACCGATCCGTACACCCTCAAGGTGGACGAGGAAAAGACTGTCGGCTGGCTCCGGAACGGCGCCCAACCGAGCGAAACAGCGCGTGGATTGCTCGTCAAAGCCGGGGTCATCGCCGCGTTCGAGCAGGCGCGCAAGAGCGCCGCTCCAGCGCGGAAGAAGGCTGCCGCGGGCGCGTCCGAAGAGACAAAGGCGCGGCGCCAGGCACGAGCCAAGCGCACCGAGGCCCCGCGCCTGGTCCGCCCGGCTGCTAAGGCTGCCGCCGAAGGTGAGCCCGCGGCGGCAAGCGCGGCCAAGCCGGCGAGCGCGACGCGAGCCGCCGCGGCCAAGGCCAAGCCTGCCGCTAAGGCAGCCACCAAGACCGCGGCCAAGCCCGCACGAGCGCGGGCCAAGCCGGCCAAGTCAGAATCCTAAGAGCCAATGAAAGAGCTCATCGAGTTCCTGGCTCGAAGCCTCGTGTCGAAGCCGGACGAGGTCAAGGTCGAAGAGATCCCGTCCGGCCGTCAGACGGTCATTGAGCTGACGGTTGCCCGCGGTGACATCGGCAAGGTTATCGGCAAGCAGGGCCGCACGGCCCGCGCACTGCGCAGCCTGCTGAAAGTGTCGGCCACCAAGCAGGGCAAGCGCGCCGTCCTGGAGATCGTCTAGCTCCGCGAGCCTCCTGGTATCTGCCTCAGGCGGCTACCCTTGCAGTGATGTCGGCGCCTCCGGAATGGCTCATCGTGGGCAAAATCCTGGCTGCCTTCGGGACCAGGGGCGAGGTCCGGGTCCTCTCACAAACGGACTTCCCCGAACGCTTCGAGCCCGGCGCGCGGCTGTTCGTAGAGCGCGAGCCGGAGCCGTTCAGGGTAGAGCACAGCCGCTGGCACAAGGGCCAGGCGGTGATCAAGCTGGCCGAGGTGGCGGATCGCAATCGAGCCGAAGAGCTGCGCGGACGCTATTTGCGGGTGCCGGGCGACGACCTGGCCAAGCTCTCTTCGGACCAGTTCTACGTCTTCCAGATCGTAGGGCTGAACGTGGTTACGGAAGACGGTCGCGAGCTGGGCCCGGTGGCCGAGGTCCTCGAAACCGGCGCGAACGACGTCTACGCCGTCCGGACCGAGCGCGGCGAGTTGCTGCTTCCGGCCATCGAGGAGGTCATACGTCAGGTAGATCTCGAAGGCGGCAGGTTGGTGGTGCACCTGCTGCCCGGACTCCTGCCGGACGAGGCCGAAGAGATTCAGTGAACCGCGGCCCGGGATGAAGCCAGCGGCCCTCGCGCTCCTGCTCCTGGCCGTCGCGCTCACGGTGTGGCGGGCAGTCATTCTGCCGCTGGAGGACCCCAATCGCCTGCGCCTCCCCGAGCCCCAACAGGTCGTGACCGAGCTGCCCAAACTGGGCGTGCACACGCGGCTCACCGACGAGGTGGAGCAGACCAAGATCCAGTACACGCTGGAGATGGTGCGAGACATGGGCGCCGCCTGGGACGTCGAGTACTTCCCCTGGAACTACATCCAGAAGGGCGGGCCCGGCTCCTGGGATTGGTCGCACACCGACCTGGTGGTCAATCATGCCAACCGGCAGGGGTTGAAGCTCATTGCCCGCCTGGATGGAGTTCCGGATTGGGCCAGGCCCGTGGCCACGGCCAACACCGAGCTGGATCCCGCCAGCTATCCCGCCTTCACGCGGTTCGTTACCGAGTTCGCCACGCGCTACCGCGGCAAGATCGCCGCCTACGTGATCTGGAACGAGCCCAACCTGGCGTACGAATGGGGGTTCAAGAAGCCCGCTCCGGCTGAGTACGCGGGGCTGCTGCGAGCCGTGTACGGACCGATCAAAGCGGCCGACCCGGGGAGCCTGGTGCTGTCAGCGCCGCTGGCGCCTACGCCCGAGAACAGCGATCGGGCGATGGCCGACGTGGATTACCTGCAAGGCCTGTACGACGCCGGCGCCGCCGGCTCTTTTGATGGCCTGGGGGCGCACACCTACGGCTGGAGGCACGACCCCAACGAGCCGCCATCAATCGGCGAGGTGAACTTCCGGCGGGTGGAGCTGCTGCGCCAGGTGATGGAGCGGAACGGCGACGCCGCCAAGCAGATCTACGTCACCGAGACCGGCTGGAACGACTACCCGCGCTGGGTCCGCGGCGTCTCGCCGGCGCAGCAAGTCGACTACACGCTGCGGGCCATCCGGATGGCCTCCGATTGGCCCTGGCTGGCGGCTCTCTGCATCTGGCAGTTCCGTCTCCCGGCCGCAGCGCACAACTACAACGACGCCTGGAGCCTCGTCCGCACGGACTTCAGCCCTACGCCGCTGTACCTTGCGCTGCAGAAGGCGGCGACGGCAGGGCTGCGCCCGCCGCCCCCGGCAAGGCAGCGTCCCGCGTCTGTCTCAACCTCGCACGATCCGCTCCTGCAATCGTGGAACCGCCTGTCCGATTGGACGCACGGCGCCGCGCTGCGGCTGGCCTGCATCTTCACCGGCTGCCCCGTGCCTCGCGACGTGTCACTCGAAAGCGTCGAGCAGGCGGGCGTGCTGCGTGTAGCGATGGACGCCAGCTTCCCACCTTTGGAATCCGTGGCCCCTGACGGCAGCTTCGAAGGCATTGACGTGGACGTGGCCCGGGCCATCGCCGGCGAGCTGGGCGTGCGGGCAGAGATTCTCAACATGTCCAGCGATGGGCTGAAGAACGCCGTGATCGTCGACAAAGCGGACGTCATCATCTCGTCGTTCCCGGCGATCATGGAATGGCGCGACGAGCTTGCCTATTCCAGCACATACTACGAAGATTCGGTGCCCGCCTTCGATCGCGAGGACGGCGACTACGTGCCCGTCGACTACGTCGTCGCCCTTCGTAACCGCGATCACGCGCTGCTTGGAGCTGTCGACGGAGCGCTGGACAAGCTGCGCCTGAGCGGCAGGCTGAGCTCCGTGACCGGGGAGATCTAGCCATGGACATCGACCTCCTGACGCTGTTCCCGGAGATGTTTGCCGGGCCCTTTGACGCAAGCATCATCAAACGGGCTCGGGCAGCAGGCATCGTGACCATTCGCCTGCACAACATCCGCGACCACGCCCATGACCGCCACCACGTGGTAGACGACACGCCTTACGGGGGCGGAGATGGGATGGTCATGAAGCCGGAGCCGCTGTTCGAGGCCATTGAATCGGTGCGACGGCCGGACAGTCACGTCATCCTGCTCACTCCACAGGGCCAGGTGCTCGACCAGGCGGCCGTTGGCCGGCTGGCACGCCACCCGCACGTCGCGATCGTCTGCGGACGCTACGAAGGCGTCGACGAGCGGGTATCTACCGCCGTCGATGAGGAGCTGTCGATCGGCGATTACGTGCTCAGCGGCGGCGAGCCGGCAGCGATCGTGCTGGTCGACGCCATCGTGCGCCTCCTTCCCGGCGCCATCGGCGCGGAGGGTGGCGCCGCCGCCGATTCCCATGCCTCAGGTTTGCTGGAGCATCCGCAGTACACCCGGCCGGCCGAGTTCCGAGGCATGAAGGTGCCGGACGTTCTGCTCTCAGGCAATCACCAGGAAGTGCATCGCTGGCAGCGCGGGGAGGCGCTCAAGCGCACGCTGGAGCGCCGGCCGGAGCTGCTGGCCCGTGCGCCGTTGACGGCTGAGGACCGCGAGATCCTGCGCGGCCTGGGCTGGGCCGGCGCAGAAGCGGGTTAATCGTTCGCGGCCGCAGGCGCGAGCGTAGGGGCCGCGAGATCGCGGTACTTGTCCACGTAGTCGTGGATGGTGAGCAGCACCTCGGCATGACTCCAGGTGAGTGGGGAGACCGAGAGCGGCGCACCGCTGTAGGGATCGACCTGCTCAGCTAGGACGCCACTTGGCAGCCCATGCTGCTGCACCCACTGCAGCGCGGCGACGCACTTCTGCAGCTCTCCGAGGCTCTTGGCTCGCGCTATGTGCCATTGCGTGATCCACAGGGTGCAGATAAACCAGGGATTGCCAGGCACCTGGTCGATGTCACTGGACACCTGGTGGTAGTAATCGTTTTCATAGCGGGCGACGCCGCCAACAGAGGTCTTGACCGTGAGGCGCCTTTCGATCGCCTCCATGGTGCCTACGATCATCGGGTCGTCGGCGGAGAACATGCCGAACTTGAACAGCGCCCACATGCTGCTGTCGAGCGTCCTGTCCTTGGTGAACGATCCGTCCTCGTGGAAGACGAGCATACGCAGGAAGCGCCCCAGCTCGCGATCGTACAGGTGCTCGATCGTAGCCGCGCGTATCTCATCGGCGGCCTGGCGGTACTTGGCCGACAGCTCGGTTTCGCCGAAGGTATCGGTGAAGTGGGCGGCGGCCTGAAGGCCGGCCCATACCGCGGCGACAGTAAACGCCAGCACGCCACGCCGCTCTTCCCACAGGTCCCAGGAGTGTTTCGGCAGATGAGTGCGTTCGTCCCGATATTCGACCATCCAGTCGGCGGCGCTCTTGATGAGCTTGAGATACAGCTGCGCCACGAACTCGACGTCGTGATGCCGGCGGTAGCGCTCCCAGAGGGAGAACAGCACGAGCGCGGTCTCGTCTTCCTGCACAGGCAGCTGCGCCCAGCCATCGCGCGTGACCCATGGATGCCAGCTGCTGCCCAGCGAGCCGTCGGGATTGTACTTGTGCAGCATGAAGCCGGGGCGGCTGATGATGTCGCGGCAGAACAGGAAGAAGCGCCGTGTCGTGTCGACGTGGCCGGCCCGAACGAGGGCGTAGGCAACGAGTGCGCCATCACGCGGCCAGACGTAGCTGTACGTGTCCCGGGCGAACTGCGAGATGTCGCTGTCATTGGCCGCGAGGATGCCGCCCCGCTCGTCGATCTGTGTTCTGAGAATGAGCAGGCTGCGGCGATACATCCGGCAGACTTCGTCGGGCAGATCGGCAAAGCTGGAATGCTTCTCGTGGATCCAGGCTTTCCAGTAGTTGCGGGTGCGTTCGATGAAAGCTTCAGGTCCGCGCTGGAGCACGGTGTCGTTGTCCCGCTCCACGTCGTAGTACTGCTCGCCTATGCAAACCCAGTAGAAGGCCGTGCCGGTTTCGTTGGCCTTCAGCGGCAGATCGATGCCGCCGGTGCTGTCCACCGAGCCCTGGGCGATGGGGTTGCCTTCGAGATGGCCGTCCTCAGCGTCCCGCCAGGTGCCCTCCCTGCCATCCACCTCCTTGGTGCCGGTGGCGAACTGTGCCCACCCCTGCCGGCCGTCGGTGACGGCATTGCACAGGAACCAGCGGCGGCCCTTGTAGTGCACCAGCGCCTGGTGCCGCGGATCGAAGTAGGCCGTATCGCCAACCTCCGTGCCGGAGATGTGGAAGTTGTGGTGGAAGAACAGCCGAATCTCGCGGCTTTCGGAGGAGAGGTTCTCCACGTCGATCCGCCGCAGATAGACGTCCCGGTCGAAATCGACGGCGTCGTGGCAGCGCAAGCGCAGTCGAAGCCGCTCGTTCAGGAGCCTGACGTCGCTGACCAGCGTGTCTTCCTCATAGGCGAGCTCCCGCTGCCAATCGGCGGCATCGACCCAGGCGAACTGACCATCGACCCACACGCCAAACCGGCTGGCGTGGCCCAACGTCTGGTTCTCCATGCCCACATAGGGGAAATACAGGTCGCGCAACAGGTAGCTGTGGTCGAAGTTGACCAGCAGCCGGCCATTCGCGATCGGCAGATCCCGAGGCATAGGCCTAGGCTATCAGGCTGCCGGGTGGGCCGGCAATCAACAAGCCTGAGTGGATATTCGGGCATGGAGGGGCGACCCTCAACGTCCGAAGGTGGAAGTCCCGCGCCGGCGCCGCGAGACAACAGGTCCTAGCCTCTTCGGGTGAGCTTGGCAGCCCACCGGGCTAACCCACAAGGTTCCGAAGTTGCCTGACTGGCAGGGAGTATGTTTGCATAGGCGCAGGGTGAAGAGACGACTGCTCGTCTGAAGGACCAGCCGGCAGGCGGGGGGCCAACTGCTTTGGCTGGAGCGGATGGGGATGCATCTGGTGGTTTCGTTGAGCGCCAGCTGGCGGAGCGCACTGTCCAAGCGCTGCACGATCTGGCCATCCTGACCGAAGGCAGCTTCGAGCCGAGCGTGCTGGCCAAGCTGGTGGCGCAGCACACCTGCAGCCTGCTCGAATGCGCTTCGGCCGGCGTCTACATCTGGAATCCCGAAAGCGAGGCCCTCGACTGCGTATACGACAACAGCCCCACGCGCGGCTCGCTCTCTCCCTACACGGCACGCGGGCCGGGCGTAGCCTGGACAACATTTCGCACCGGCAAACCCTGCATCGCGGACGACTACGAACACTGCGAGTTCGCACATCCCGGCGCCGTCAAGAACGGAGTCAAGAGCTGCCTCGGTGCGCCGCTGCTCGTCGGCAGCCGAATCATCGGGTGCATCAACGTGCGCAGCTATGTGTCACGCGCGTGGCAAGCGTTCGACGTCGAGCTGCTGACGCTGTTTGCGGCCCAAGTCAGCCCCGCGCTGCAGCTCGTGCAGCTGTACCACGAAGCCGAGCGCCGGCGGGCAGAAGCCGAGCTGCTGACCGAGTTCGTTCGCGTCGGGGCCAGCGAGCGCAGGCGCGACAGCGTGCTGCGGCTCATCTGCGAACAGGCCGGAAGGCTGCTCCGGGCCGACTATGCCGGGATCACCCTGGTCGAAGGCGACGGCAAGCGGACTCGCTCCTGGCCGGGGCGCTGGGGCAACCTGGCGGCGGAGTGGCCTGTCCAGGGACGCGGCCAGGGGCGCGGCCCCATGGCGCGCGCGATTCGCGAGGCCCGCACCATCGTGCTGGAACATCTCGATGAAGACCCCAAGACAACGCCAAAGCTCCACATCCTCGAGGGGGGCAAGAGCGCATTGTGCACGCCTGTGCGCAACGGCGAGTCCGTGCGAGGGGCGCTGTTTGTCGGCTGGCGGACGCCAATCAGCCCCTCCCTCGCTCAGGTGCAGCTCGCCGAGGCCCTCGCCGGCCATGCGGCCACAATTCTGGACAGCATAGAGAGCTACGCTCGGGAGCGAGCCGCGCGCACGACGGCCGAAGCCCTCGTCCGCGAGCGAGAGCGGATTGCCATGGATCTCCACGACGGCATCATCCAATCGCTGTACGGCGTTGTGCTGATCCTCGGAGCCAGCCGGCGCAGGTCCGCTCACTCCGACAAGACCGTCACTGTTCTCGATCAGTCCATCGCCCACATCACCGCAATCATTTCCGATGGCCGCGACTACATTCACGACCTGCGCTCAATGACCGAAGACCACAGGAAGCTCTATCCGGCAGTGCGCCGGCTGGCGCGCTCGCTGCTCACCAGCAGCCGGGTGCGGCTGCAGCTCAACCTGCCGCACGAGCTGAGCCTGGAGTTGCCGGCCATCACCGTCGAGGAGCTGCTCTACATCCTGCGCGAGGCGCTGTCCAACGCCATCCGCCACGCCGATCCCAGCCGCGTGAGCATCACCATGTCCACCACCGGTGGGTTGTTACGACTGACCGTCGAGGACAACGGCTGTGGATTCGACACCACCCTAAAGAGTACGCGCAGCAGCGAAGGCCTGGGCAACATGCAGCACCGAGCCAGCAACCTGGGCGCACGCCTCACGATCGACAGCCATCCCGGCGCGGGTACTGCGGTTCGCCTGGAGCTGCCGCTGCCGAGCTCCTCCTGACCGGCAAACTGTCCGAATGCATGCTTGCCTGATGGATAGGACTGTGGTTCGATCCCGATCAGGAGCCACAGACGGCCGCGGTGAGGGCAAGCTCGGCATATGACTACTGGCAAGCGAAGCTCGATAGGCGGTGAGGAACGCCACGTCGCCCAGCGGGCAGTTCAGGCCCTGCGTGACGTCGCGGTTCTTACCGAAGGCGCCTTTGAGCCGTCCAGGCTGGCAGAGCTCGTCGTACAAAACACTTGCAGCCTGCTGCAGTGCGATTCCTCGGGACTCTACGTCTGCGACGAGGACGACGGCCTGCTCCACTGCCTGGCCGACAACGGGCCGATGAGGGGGACCGGCCTGCGCTCCATCGCCGAACGCCGAGGCGTCACCTGGCGCGCCTTCACCACTGGCAAACCGTGCGTGGTCAACGACTACAGCAGCTGGGAGATGTCTCATCCTTTGGCGCTGAAGAGCGGGGTGAAGAGCGACGTCGCGGTGCCCCTGCTTATCGGCAGCCGCGTGATCGGCACGCTCAACGCCCGCAGCTACGTCCCACGGATGTGGCAGCCGTACGAGGTGGACCTGCTGGCGCTGTTCGCGGCGCAGGTGAGCCCCACCCTGCAGCTCGTGCAGCTCTATGCCACCGCCGAACGGAAGCGGAGTGAGTCCGAGGCCTTGGCAAAGCTGGTGCGCGCGGGAGCGACCGAGCGGAGCGTAGAGCGCGTGCTGAATCTCATTTGCGAGCAGGCAGGCCACCTGCTGAATGGGGATTACAGCGGCATCAGCCTGGTCGGCGACGATGGAACGAGGGGGCCTGAATGGTCGGGACGCTGGGGACAGCGCCTACCTCGCTGGCCGAATTACGGACGTGGCGTGGGTCGCGGAGTCATCACTCCTTCCATTCGCGAGCGGCGCACGATCGTGAGGGATGACCTCGACACCGCGCTCACGGCTCCAAGCATCCATCTTGGGGAGGGCGGCAAGAGCGCGGTGGCGACCCCACTCATCAGCAGGGGGCGTGTTCGTGGAGTTCTCTTTGTTGCCTGGCGGACCAGGGTTCGGCCCGGCCCGGGGCAGCTGCGGTTGGTCGAAGCCCTCGCCGGATATGCGGCGACCATCGTAGACAACGTCGAAAGTTACGTCCGCGAGCGAGACGCGCGGGCAACGGCGGAAGCGCTGGTCAAGGAACGGCAGCGCGTGGCCATGGACCTGCACGACGGCATCATCCAGTCGCTGTACGGCGTTGTGCTCCTGCTCGGCGCTGCGAGGCGAGAGCCTGAAGTCACGGACGAGACGCGGACAGCGCTCGACCAGGCTATCGAGCACATCTCCGAGGTCATCGAGGAGGGCCGCGGATACATACACGACCTCCGCTCGCTAACCGAGCAGCGGCAGGAGATCTGCTCCAGCGTGCGCCAGCTGGCTCGCTCCATGCTGGCCGGCGGCGCGGTCCATCTCGAGCTGAAGCTGCCCGACCAGCTGGACGTTGAGCTGCAGCCTGAGACCACGGACGAGGTGCTGTACATCGTCCGGGAAGCGCTGTCGAACGCGTTGAGGCACGCCCAGCCGGCGCACATCGGCATCCACCTGCAGACCGAGGCCGGAAGTCTACGCGTGCGCATCGACGACGACGGCGAAGGCTTCGACGTAACCGATGCACTCACGCCTCAAGGCGATGGCCTCAAGAACATGCGCTACCGCGCCAGCTGTTTGCACGGCCGGTTGGCCATCGAAAGCCGGCGCGGCAAGGGCACCACGGTGAAGCTGGACGTCCCACTCACGGCAGCAACATAGGATCTCGCGTCGAGGCACGAGGGCTGTGGGGGTAGGGGCGGGCCTGGTGCCGCCGCCCACAGCAGAAGAAGCCCATGCCGCGGGCCGTATACTCAGTCCCTGTCGCGGCTGCAGCCACCGGCCGGTCGCGACCAGACTTGGCAGGGAATGCTCCGGCAAGGCCAGACAAGGCTTCGCGCGGAGTGAAGACAGGAGGCGAGATGCACAACGGATACAAGGTCCTCGACGTCCACGGGCATATGTCCACACCGCCGGAGTTCCGCGGCCACGTGGCCAACATGGTGTCGCAAAACACGCCGGCCAAGCTCGATCTTCCGGACGAGCGCCTGGAAACCGCGCTTCAGCGTCACCTCAAGATCATGGACGAGCGCAACATCGACGTGCAGATCATCGGACCGCGGCCCATCGCCATGTGGCACTGGATGCGTCCCTTCCTGCAGGATGCCTGGACACGCATCACCAACGACGTCATCGCGCAGTCTGTGCGCCTGCACCCCGATCGTTTTGTCGGCGCTGCTCAGCTGCCCCTGAATCGTGATAGGGACACGAGCGCATGCGTGAAAGAATTCGAGCGCTGCGTCCGCGAGCTCGGCTTCGTGGCCGGCTATGTGAACCCCGATCCCGCGGGAGATCGTCAGACGCCGGGCTTGAACGATGCCTACTGGTATCCGCTGTACGAAGCCTCAGTCGACCTGGAGGCGCCGCTCATCGTGCACCCCTCGCTCACCTACGACCGGCGCGTGGAGTTCATCCGGGCCAACTACCAGATCAACAACGTCACCGAGGAATACATTGCCATGATGATCCTGTCACATGGCGACGTCTTCGAGCGTTACCCCAAGCTGAAGGTCGTTATCTGCCATTGCGGCGGCGCGCTGCACCGGTTCATTCCCACCGACCACCACATCGCCCAGAAGGATCTCAGCAACAATCTGTTCTACGACTGCTGCGCCTACGATGTGGACTTCCTCGAAGCCGCCATCAAGCAGAAGGGCGTAGATCAGATGCTGTTCGGCACCGAGGCGCCCGGCTCCGGGGGAGCTGTACGGCCCGAGACCGGCCGGCCGGGTGACGACCTCGTGCCGGTCATCGACAGCCTCGAGTTCCTCACCGCCGAGGATAAGCGCAAGATCTTCCATACCAACCCCAGGAAGGTCTTCACGCGCTGGAACGTCGACTGAGCAGGCTGTTAGCGGACATGCGATTGCATCGGCCCCTGCTTGTCGGTTAAGCTGCGGGATATGGGCCAGTTAGTCGAAGGATGCGCCTGCGGCCACGAGCGAACGGCGCATCGCCCAAGCGGGCAGCACAGCTGCCGGCAATGCGGCTGCATGACGTTCCGGCCCGCGGGCGCCGAAACGGCGGTAACCGACACGCTTTCGGAGGACGCGAGGAGAGCGCTGGAGGTCCTGGCGCAGAACGGCGAATTCCGCCACATCTCGCATGAGCATCTGGCCGAGTTCGCCAGGCAGGGCCGCCGGCAGCTGTTCGCCGGCGGTGCGGTGCTCATGCGGCAGGGCGCCGAGAGCGACTGCCTGCACATCCTGGTCAAGGGCGAGGTAAAGGTCGAGCGAGACGACGGCGCCGGGCATTCCTTCGTCCTGGCCGAGCTGCAACCAGGTGACATCGTCGGCGAAATGGGTGTCCTGCACGGAGATCCGAGAACGGCCACGGTCACGGCGGTAAGCGAGGTGGAGACGCTGGAGCTGTCAGCCTCGTTCTTGCATGACATCTTCCAGCGCGAGCCGGACGTGTTGATGGCGATCTGCCGAGTCATCAACGAGCGGCTCAAGAGCGTTGATGCGGTGGTGGAGAACACGCTGAAGATGGCCATGGCCCACCTGGGCGGCCCCTCGGAGCCCGACTGAGCCAAGCCCGTGCGAGTTGACTTCGAAGAGCTGCGCGCATTTGCCTCTCCCAACCGCAAGGCGGTGATGGTTACCCGCCGCAAGGACGGCGGCAGCCAGACCTCGCCGGTCACAGCAGTCATGGACCCCCGCGGCCTGGTGCTGGTATGGTCCAGGGCCACGACCGCGAAAGCCCACAACCTCAGCCGTGAGCCTCACGCCGCGTTGTGCATCGTGGGCGACAACTTCTCCGGCTGGATGCACGTCGAAGGCGACGTGGAAATCGTTCGCCAGCCGGAAGTGATGCCCCTGCTGGAGGAGTACTACCGGCTGCGCGAGGGGCGCGAGCACGAGGACTGGGACGCTTACCGCAGCGAGATGCGCTCGGAGCAACGCGTGCTGTTCCGGATCCAGCCCACCCGCATCGTCAAGCCCGCCTAGCACCCAGCACCACCCCCACAGCCGTCGGCTTCTCCCCGGTGTTCGGTGAACACCCGGGCGGATAAGCCTCGTGCTGCCTGCTCACGACCCCGGCGCGGCGCGGGCCCTCTAGCGGCCCGCCCATTCCTGCACGCCTAGGCGCCGTCTAGCGCCGGCACCCCACAGCCCCCACCCGGCCAGCGATGTTTTCGCTGCCTTTATATCCCGTTGACCGGTCATTCATTGCCGGGAGTGCAACGTGATCCCCGGAGGTATGAAGCAATCCAACTACCAGGAGCTTCCAGGCAATGGCTAAATCACGCGTGGCGCTAACCCGCAGGCGCTTCCTTACCGCGCTTACTCTGGCCGCCGGGGGCACCGCGGCCGCGCCGTTCGTCGGAGAGCGCCTCGTGGCGGCCACCTCCGCCGCGCCGGAAGCCAAGCACCAGTGGGCCTTCGTCGTCGATCTGCGCAAGTGCGATGGCTGCGAGCACTGCACCAAGGCCTGCCAGGATGAGCACCACCTGGCGAAAGACCAGAAGTGGATCAACGTGTATCGCATCTCGTCGGCAGACGGTGAGACGCATCCCATGCCGCGGCTGTGCATGCATTGCGAGAACCCGCCCTGCCTCAAGGTGTGCCCCGTAGGCGCGACCTTCAAGAATGCCGAGGGCGTGGTGCTGGTGAACCAGCAGACCTGCATCGGCTGCCGCACGTGCATGGCCGCCTGCCCCTACGAGGCTCGCTACTTCAACTGGCAGGAGCCACCGCCCGCTCCCAAAACGCTGATGCCATCGATGCCCGAGTTCCCGGTGCCGCAGCTCAAGGGCACCGTCGGCAAGTGCATCCTGTGCGTCCACAACACCCAAACAGGAAAGCTGCCGGCGTGTGTCGAAGGCTGCCCGATGGAAGCGCTGTACATCGCCGACCTGAAGTCCGACGCGGCCACCAACGGTCGTGAAACCGTGAAGCTGTCGACCTTCCTGCGCGAGAACGACGCGATTCGCTTCCGTGAAGAGCTCGGCACTCGGCCACGGGTGTACTACATCCCCGGCCACGGGCAGAAGCTGATCTTCTAGCCGCACCTGGAGATGAGAGGAATGCGATGTTAAAGCCAGAATTTCCCAGCTCTGACGCCGTAACCGCGGCTGCCCTCCGTCCGCTGGCCCCAAGTGGGCGGCGCTTCTGGGCGCTGGCCGCGGCGCTGGCCGCCGTGGTGGCCGCGGGTGGAGTCGCCTACGTCTACCAGCTCTTCAGCGGGTTGGGAGTGGCAGGCTACTCGGACCACGGGTTTTGGGGCATATATGAAGCCAACCTGGTGGCGTTTATCGGAGTGAGCTATGGGGGCGCGCTGGTGTCGGCCATCCTGCGGCTAACCCAAGCCCGCTGGCGCGCGCCGATCACACGGCTGTCCGAGGCCATGGCTGTGTTCTCACTGCTGGCAGGCATGCTGTTCGCGGTCATCCACCTCGGCCGGCCCGAGCGCATCTGGAGGCTCGTCGCCTCGCCGCAGATCAGCTCGCCACTGGTGTGGGACTTCGTGGCGGTCATGACCTACCTGCTGGCGACGGTGATCTTCCTGTACCTGCCGCTGATTCCGGACATCGCCCTGCTTCGGGACCGCTTCGAGCGCGCGGGCGGGTTGAGGTTCAAGCTGTACCGGGCGCTCGCCTTGAACTGGGCCGACTTGCCGCGCCAGCACCAGGTGCTGCACGCCAGCGTGAGCGTCATCGCCGTGATCATCATCCCGCTGGCGGTGATCGTGCACTCCGTGTTGAGCTGGGCCTTCGCCGTGACCGGCCGGCCAGGCTGGGACAGCACCATATTCGCCCCCTACTTCGTGGTCGCGGCGCTCTACTCAGGGGTCGCCACGGTGATCATCGTCGTAGCCGCTTTTCGCTGGGCCTACCGCCTCCACGACTACATCGGCCTCAAGCAGCTCCGCTACCTCGGTTACCTGATGCTGGCGCTGGACCTGCTGTACCTGTACTTCACCTTCACCGAGCTGCTGACCGAGGGCTACGTGATGAACGCCGAGGTCGTCCCGGTGCTCGAGTCAATGCTCGTAGGCCAGTACGCGCCCTACTTCTGGCTGTTCATTCTGGGCGGTGGGATCGTGCCGCTGCTGCTGGTGTGCCTGCCAAAGACGCGCGGGGTGCCGGGCATCGTCGTGGCGGCCATCCTGGTGGTGGCCGGGATGTGGCTCAAGCGGCTGCTCATCGTCGTGCCAACCGTCGCCCACCCACTGATCGCTGGAGCATGGGGCTCATTCCAGCCCACCTGGGTGTCGATGAGCATCACGCTGGGGGCCGCCGCGGCTATCCCACTGCTGCTGATGCTGTTCTTCAAGCTGTTTCCGGTCATGGCCATCTACGAGATGGGCGAAATCGCCGAGGAGGCACGGCAGGATGCGCTGCGGCTGCCGGTGACCGCGATCAATCAGGAGGGACTGCCGTCATGAATCTCAAGCTCCTCGCCACCTGGGCCAGCGCCGCCCTGGCAGTCTGCGCCGCGGCCGCGTCCCCCGCAGTCGCGCAGCAGGCCACCGATCAGGGCACCACGGCGACAACGCTGGCGCTCAGCGCCGACGCCAGGATGGACAGCAGAGGACGGCCGGTCCCCGGCCAGCTTGTGCTCAACGCCACCCTCACCCAAGCGGACGGCAAACCTCTGAACAACCGCGTCATCAACTTCTACCAGCAGGTCGACCTCCTGGGCCCGCACGATGCTTTCGTCGGCACCGCCAATACCGACGCCACCGGCGTCGCGGCCCTGCTGTACGAAGCTCCGCAGCCCGGGCTCCAGCAGCTGAAGGCGCGTTTTCCAGGCGCTCCGGGCTATGCCCCTCAGGAGGCCGGCACGAGCGCGCAGCTGAAGGAGGGGATCCCGCCGTTCCAGGCTGAGCCTATTCCCCTGGGCAAAGTTGCCAGCGGCCTGTCGGTGGGCGCCCTGCTCCTGGTCTCCGCCGTCTGGCTGGTGCTCCTGGGTGTGCTCGTGCGGACCGTAACCGCTCTCAGAGCAGCGGGAGCTCCCGCACGAGAGCGACGTGCCAGGGCACGTTCAACCGAAAACATTTCCCAGCGAGGAGGTGCGGAAACGATCTCGCAGCCAGGAGGTGAGGTATCGACCTGAGGCCCACGCGGCGCCGGCCATAGGCCGAGCTCTTATCGAAAGGAGGTGTGAGAGATCGTGAAACGTTTTCCATTGCTCGGACTGACGTTGACCTTGGGAACGCTGCTCTTGGCAGCCTGCGGAGGAAGCGCCGCCCCGGCAGCGCCCGCCGCGCCACAGGCAGCCAGCAACCTGTTCATCGCCACGGATATGGTGGAGGGTTCCAAGAACGTGCCGCAGGACCAAGCTTCGCTGCGCTCCTGCGTGCTCAGCAGCCGCTTCCCGCGAAACGCCGAAATCGTGTGGCGCGCTCGTGTGTTCGATCCGGTCAAGGGTGACCTCATGGACGGCAACGCGCTGAGCGCCGTTCAGGTGAAGCTCGCCAATGGCAAGGTGCTCGACATGCACTACGCTGCCCATCCCGCCAGCCCGCCCGGCGAGATGTACTGGACCGCTTCCTGGGTGGTTCCCAAAGACCAGCCCACAGGCTCGTTCAAGTACTCCATCGTCGCTACGGCATCCGACGGCCGCAGTGGCCAGTGGCAGCCGTTCAGCGTGGCCGCGTCACTTCCAACCATTACCGACGAAGTGCTTCCGGACGCGCCAACGAGCGGCTAACTCGACCTGATCTCAGGCGAGGCGCAGGCTGGGACAGCCAGCCTGCGCCTGCCGGAGGAACCGCGAATGAAAGGAGGGCGCCATGCGCCGACGATCTATCAACAAGCTAGCACTACGCACTCATCCTATGAGGGCACTCGCAGTGACCCTGGTTCTGGCCCTGTCTGCCTGCGTCGCCATGGCGCCCCGGGTCACCGTTGCGCCTCAAGCGTCCACTGCTCCCACCAACCAGGCCCAGCCCCAGCAGCAGGCAGCGACGCAGAGCTTCACCGCCAAGCTGCAAGTGGCACCGACACACGCCCAGGTCGGTGATACCGTCAACATCAGCGGCAGCGGCTACGCGCCGGGCGCCGCGGTCGACCTCGTGTGGTACACCGTTGACGGGCGCTACGAGCTCGACAAGGGCACGGAATTCGTCGGCCAGCGCTATCAGGAGCGGCAGTCCGTTCTGTCGACGGCGAGCGCCAATGATGCCGGCGAGATCGCTGCCACGATAACCGTGCCTCTGGACTTCGGCGGCTCCCATGACATACGCGGCCGGGTTGGCGGACAGGAAGTGTCGCAGGTCGGGCTGACGATCGATCCGACCTTCTCCATGACTCCCAGCTCCGGACCGGTTGGCACACCGATCGAGATCCGCATCGTCGGGGTGGATTCACGCACCACCGTCAATACCTGGCATCTGCTGTACGACAACCACTACACCGGCTTCCTCTCGGCAGTGATGACGCACGGCGTCGCCACCGCTCAGATTCGGGCAGCCGGACCGGTGGGCAACCGCGCCATCTCGGTTTGGCATAACTCCTACTTCTCCACCCCATACCTCAACTGGCAGGACGGTCCCAACAAGGACGTCCCGGACGCCAAATTCACCTTCCGGGTGACGTCCGATCAGGGCGCTCCCGCGGTTCAGCTGGACAATTTCCAGGCCACGGACAACCCCTGGCCGGTCGATAGCCCCGGACCGGGCAAGCTATCGCTTTCCGTCGACCGCGGCCCTGTGGGCCAGCCCCTAACCCTGAGCGGCTCCGGCTTCCCGGTAAACACCACCGTTGACCTGGGCTGGCAGACGATGATCGGCAACCGCGTCGGCTCCGGCTTCTCGGAGCAGATGCAGAGCATGGGATCCATCGTCACAGGTTCAGATGGCACCTTCTCGAAAGACATGACCATGCCGGACGATCTTGGCGGCCAGCACCGTATCGACGTCTCGTCGGGAGGCAAGGTCCTGGCCTCGGCCGGAGTGGCGATCGAGCCATCGGTCATATCGGTAAGCCCAGCCCGAGTCCATGCGGGCGAGATGGTGACCGTCCATCTCAAAGGGTTGGGCTGGACGACCTACGACAACACCTACTCGGTGACGTACGACAACTCCTACATCGGCTACGCCTGCGGCTTCAGCACCAATGGCGACGTCGACTTCAACGTCGTAGCCACGGGCACGCCCGGCACCCACCTGATCGATCTCTATCCCACGATTTACAAGGGCGCGGATGCCATGCCGCGGGTGTACTCCATACCGCAGTTGACGTACGCGGACGACCACCCGCAGCGCACCACCCCAGCCATTCGCCTGGCGGTGGACATCATCGAGTAGTCCTCGGAGGCGTGGACATTCAGGCGCTGGCTTCCCCGGAGGAAGCCAGCGCCTCTTCACACCAGCTCCTCCAGCTGGCGCAACAGGCCGGAAAAGTGGTCCAGGGCAGCGGACACAGGTGCCGGGCTGGTCATATCCACGCCGGCCTCACGCAGGAGATCGATGGGGTAGCCCGAGCCACCGGCGGACAGGAAGCGGCGATAGCGCTCCACGGCCGACTGCCCCTCGCTCAAGATGGCGCGCGACAGGGCCGTGGCAGCCGAGATGCCCGTGGCGTACTGATAGACGTAGAAGGCACGGTAAAAGTGCGGAATCCGCGACCATTCGAAGGCAATCAGGCCGTCGATGACGCACTCGGGGGCGAAGTAGCGCTCCACCAGGCTCTCGTGCAGCGCATTCAGTGCCTCTGAGGTCAGCGCCTCGCCCGCCTCGGCCATGCGGTGCGTTTCCTGCTCGAAGTGCGCGAACATGGTCTGGCGGAACAGCGTGCCGCGGTATTTCTCCAGCTCGTTGTTGATCAGCGCCTTGCGCGTGTCCGGGTCGATGTCCTGCCGCAGCAGGTAATCGGTCAGCAGCGCTTCGTTAGTGATGCTGGCCACCTCAGCAACGAACAGGCTGTAGTCCGCGTAGACCAGCGGCTGCGTCGCGCGCGAGTAGAAGCTGTGCATGGAGTGGCCGAGCTCATGAGCCAGGGTGTACACCCCATCCAGGTTGTCCTGGTAATTCATGAGCACGAAGGGGTGAGTGCCGTAGGAGCCGCCGCTGTACGCCCCGCTAGCCTTGCCCGGCGTTTCGTACACGTCGACCCAACGGGAGGCTAGGCCGCGGGCCACCGCTTCGCGGTAGTCGCTGCCCAGAGCAGCCACCGCTCCCAGCACCTGCTCGGTGGCTTGCTGGTAGGGAATGACACGTTTGGCTTCGGGAATGAGGTGCGCGTATACGTCGTACAGGTGCAGCTCGTCCAGGCCCATGATGCGCTTGCGCAGGGCCAGATAGCGCTGCATGAGGTCCAGCCGGCTCTCGACCGTCGCTACCAGGTTGGCATAGACCTCGGGCGGCACATTGTCGTCGAACAGCGCCGCCCGCTGCGACGACTCATGGTTATGGGCCCGCGCGAAGAACACGTCCTTCTTGACGGAGGTGGCGTAGCTCGCGGCGATCGTGTTGCGGAAGGCAGCGTACGTGGTGTACAGCGCCTCGAACGATTCGCGCCTGACCCTCCGATCGGCGCTTTGCTGCAGCGGAATGTAGCGGCCGTGCGTGAGCTCGATCTCCTCACCCGACTCGTCCCGAATCCGCGGGAACTTCATGTCCGCGTCCTGCAGCATGTCGTAAATGGTCGACGCGCCGCGGGCCATCTCCCGGCTTTGCGCGAGCAGGCCTTCGACTTCGGTGCTGCGCACGTGCGGCTTGAGTCGCAGCGCATTGTCCAGCAGGAAGCGGTAGACCGCGAGATCCGGCTCCTCCCCGAAGAAGCGCTCCACCGTCTCGTGGTCGAGCGCCACGATCTCGGGCGTGAAGAACGCAGCCGCCGCTGAGAAGCGCGAAGCCAGGCTGGAAACACGCTCATGAAGCGCCTGCGGACCAGGCTGGGTAGCGTCCTCGTCGCGCTTCATGTGCGCGTAGCTGTACAGCTTGCCCAGCGCCACCTCCAGCTCGTCGCGCAGGCGAAGACCGGCCAGCAGCGTCTGGGCCGAGCTGATCAGGCGGCCCTCGAAACCGGCGAGCTCCGGCAGCCTGCTCGAGAGCGCGCTGAAGTCGGCCTCCCAGGCGTCGACGCTGTCGTAGATGGACTCGAGGTCCCAGATGAACTCGGTTGCGATCTCGGATCGGGCGGGAAGCGTGGCAGTGGACATGCTCCAATTGTTCCAGGCGGAGCCGACGCGTGGGCTGCCGGAGGGCTCTGGTACACTGAATTTCGGCTACAAGGCAGCTCGTGTGCTGCTTGCTTAAGGGGTTTCAGTGCCTACCAATTACATTGGCATCGGCCTGTTCATCTTGGTCGGAATGGGGTTTACTGGCGCCACGTTCGCCGCGGCCGCACTCATACGGCCGAGCAATCCCAATCCGATCAAGCTGGAGCCGTACGAGTGCGGCGTGCCGGGCGTGGGCGATGCTCGGGATCGCTTCCATATTCGCTATTACGTGCTCGCCATGCTGTATCTGGTGTTCGATCTGGAAGTCGTATTTCTCTATCCATGGGCGGTGCAATACGACAAGCTGGGCCTGTTCGGCCTGATGGAGATGCTCGTCTTCGTCGCCATCCTGCTGATTGGCTACTTCTACGCCTGGAAGAAGGGCGCGCTGGATTGGGTCTAGATCCCGACGCACTGCTGGATCGCCTTCAAGCGCATTTCCCGGAAGCGATCCTGCAGAGAGCCGTCGCCCGCGGCGAAGCGACCGCGCTGGTGAGGACAGGCGATCTCGTAGCGGTGGCGACGTACTGCCGCGATGAGGGCGAGCTGCGCTTCGACCACCTCTCCGACATCGCGGCGGTCGATTGGCCGCGGCGCCCGGAGAGATTCGACGTCGTCTATCACCTGTACTCCATTCCCGCCAACCACCGGCTGCGGCTCAAAGTCCACGCCGCCGACGGCCAGCCCGTGCCGACCGTCACTGCTGTGTGGCCGGCAGCCAACTGGCTGGAGCGGGAGGTCTACGACCTGATGGGCGTGGAATTTGCCGGCCACCCCGATCTGCGGCGGATCATGATGTGGGACGACTACCCCTACTTCCCTCTGAGGAAGGAGTTCCCGACCGAGGGCGAGCCGGACGAGCCGGCCGATTATCACGTCAGCTTCCCGCCGGGAACGGAGCGCGTATGAGCCTTTCGCGGGAGGCCGCCCATGGCCACTGATTTGGAGCAAGCCCGACAATCCATCGGCGGACTGTCGGTCGAGAGCGTAACCGAGACCGGCGAGGGCCGCCGGGACATGGTCGTCAACATGGGGCCGCAGCACCCCAGCACTCATGGCGTGCTGCGCGTGGTGCTCGACCTGCAGGGCGAGAACATCGTCGGCACCGACGTCCAGATAGGCTACCTGCACCGCGGCATCGAGAAGCTGTCCGAAGCGCGGACCTACACCCAGGTGATTCCGCTTACCGACCGTACGGACTACACCGCGGCGATGACCGGCAACCAGGGACTGTGCGTGGCGGTGGAGCGGCTCATGGAGTTGGAGGTGCCGCCGCGGGGCCGTTACATCCGCACTATGATCGCCGAGCTGCAGCGGCTGGCCTCGCACCTCATCTGGCTGGGCACCCACGCCATGGACATCGGCGCGGCCACCGTGTTCCTGTACTGCTTCCGCGAGCGGGAACGGATTCTGGACTTCTTCGAAGCCTTCAGCGGGGCCCGTCTGACGTACAGCTATTACCGCGTGGGCGGCGTCGCCGGTGACGCGCCCCCCGGCATCCTGCAGCAGATCTACGAGTTCACCAACTACTTCGTGGACCGCCTGGCCGAGAACGAAGAGCTGCTGACCGGCAACGACATCTGGCTCGCTCGCACGCAGGGGGTTGGGATCATCTCAGCCGAGGAGGCGGTGGCCATCGGCTTGACCGGCCCCTCGCTGCGCGGATCGGGGCTGGCGTACGACATTCGCAAGGCAGAGCCATACGAGGCTTACGCGGACATGGACTTCGAGATCCCGGTGTTCCCGGACGGCGACGTGTTCGCCCGCTACAGGGTCCGCATCGAGGAGATGAAGCAAAGCGTGCGCATCATCCGGCAGTGCATCGAGCACATGCCCGACGGACCGGTGAACGTCCAGGACTCACGCGTAACGCCGCCCAAGCGCGAGGTGGCGATGACGCACATGGAGTCGATGATCAACCACTTCATGTGGAACATCCACAGCTTCCCGACGCCGAAGGGCGAGGTGTACAGCGCGATCGAGTCGCCTAAAGGCGAGCTCGGCTACTACATAGTCAGCGACGGGAGCAACAAGCCGTACCGGCTGCGCATCAGGCCACCCAGCTTCTGCAACCTGCAGGCCCTGCCGCTGCTGGTGCGCGGCCAGATGATCGCCGACGTGGTGGCCTGCATCGGATCGATAGACATCGTGCTGGGTGAGGTGGACAGGTGAGCGGCCGGGGCGTGCTGAGCGCTATGCCCTGGGGGGCCGAGCTCGATCTGGGCGAGGTCGACAACATCGTCGAGCGGCACAAATGGCGCCGGGGCGGTGCGCTGGAAGTGCTGGAAGACATCCAGGAGCACTACGGCTGGGTGTCGCCGGGCGCGGTGCAGCGCGTAGCCGATCTCACCGAATGGTCGCCGACCTACCTCTACGGCGTCGTGACCTTTTACGACGAATTCCGCATCGCCCCGCCGGGCACCATGCGTGTGGACATCTGCAACGGATCGGCCTGCGCGCTGAACCGCGAGGACGGCGTGCTGCACGAGATCGAGCGCGTGCTCGATGTCAACGAGGTCAGCGACGCCTCTCCGTACGACCTGTTCACCCAGAACAAGTTCGGGTACGTCTCCGACGACGGCAAGGTGATCCTGCGCAAGGTGGACTGTGTAGGCGCTTGCCAGCTGGCCCCGCTGTTTCGCGTAAGCAAGGAGGAGCACGATGGCCATCACGACGTGGAGTTCGTCGGCCCAATCACGCCGCAGGCCACTGAGGAAGCCCTGAAAGCGGCGTTTGCCCGCTTCGGCGAGACCCTCCCGACGGCAGGGAGCGGCAGCCAGGCGCCCGGCGACGTGTTCATGAAAGGCAACCTCGGAACCGAATGATGCGTATGGCAGCGGAGGCCCGTTGATGGCCTCCTATCAGGAGCTGAAGGCGCAAGCCGATCAGCGCTGGCAGGACAAGATCAGCCAGCAGCGTCCCCGGATCATCCTGGCCGAGTCCGCGCCCGACTACGACATGGGCGGGCGCCGGACCAAGGCTGCCTTCCAGGACGAGATCGCCCGCCGCGGATTGGACGTGTGCATCGAGCGGACGGGCAACTTCGGCATGGACTGGAAGGCCCCACTGGTCACGGTCGTTCGGCCCGGCGCGCCGGCCGTATGGTACGGGCCGGTCAAGGCCGCGGACGTGCCGCGCTTCTTGGACGAAGCGGTGCTCGGCAACAGGGTGAACAACGGGCTGGGGCTGTTCGTCGACGCCAACGAGCCCTACCAGGGCATCCCGGCGCTCCAGAGCTTGCCCTGGTTCAGCGTGCAGCGGCGCATCATCATGGAGCTGTGGGGCCGGATCGATCCGGAGGACGTATTCGACTACATTGCCCACGGCGGCTACAGCGCGCTCTTCAAGGTGCTGTCGGGAGAGCTCCCCCCGGAGCGGGTGATCGAAGAGCTCAAGACCTCCGGCCTGGCCGGACGCGGTGGCGGCTACTTCCCCATCGGCATCAAGTGGGAAGGCGGCATGAAGGCCCGCGGCAGACCGAAGTTCGTGGTCTGCAACACGGAGGAGGGCGAGCCCTCTATCTACAAGGATCGCCGGCTGCTGGAAAGCAACCCACACATGCTGATCGAGGGGATGACCATCTGCGCGGCGGTGATCCAGAGCCACAAAGGCTACAACTACATCGGTCCCCATCCGCTGGCCGTCGAGCGCTTCAACCGGGCGGTGCAGCAGGCCAATGAGGTCGGCATCCTGGGCAAGCAGGTGCTGGGCTTCGACCTGGAGTTCGACATCGAGACCAGGCGCGGATTCGGCTCGTACGTGTCGGGCGAGGCCTCGGCCATGCAGGCATCGATCGAGGGTGGCCGAGCGCTCCCCAGAGTGAAGCTGCAGCGCTCGGTCGAAGCGGGGCTGTGGGAGAAGCCGACCGTCGTCAACAACACCGAGAGCTTCTCGTTCGTGCCTTCGATTCTCAACAATGGCGGCGCATGGTTCGCGGGCATCGGACAGGGCATGACCGGCACCAAGATGTACTCGATCACCGGGCACAACGAGTTCGTCGGTCTAATCGAAGCGCCGTTCGGCATCCCGGTCAAGCACTTCGCCAACGAACTGGCCGGGCCGATGCGCTCCGGCAGGCCGCTCAAGACGGTGATCTTCGGCGGACCTACCGGCGGGCCCATTCCTCCGCATCTGTTCGACACGCCCGCCAACCCCAAGGACTGCAACGCCATCGGACTGCTGGCCTATGGCGCCGGGGGCGTGATCGTCCTCGACGATTCGGCCTGCATCCTGGACGTGATCAAGTACTTCATGGCCTTTATGGAGAACCAGTCCTGCGGCAAGTGCACGCCCTGCCGCATTGGCTGCCACGAGCTGTTGGTCACGCTCAGCCGGATCAGCGAAGGCCGAGGAGTGCCGGCCGACATCCTCACCCTGGAGGATATGGGCGACCAGGTGGCCAAGCTGTCGATCTGCGGTCATGGCCAGGCCGCCCCGTACCCGGTCTTCATGGCGCTGCAGCACTGGCGCGAGGAGATCGAGGCCCACATCCTGGATAAGCGCTGCCCGGCCGGCGTCTGCCGTATGAAGCCGCCTGAGGAGGTGGGCCAAACCGGCTACCTGCTCATGCAGCCGGTGAGGGTGCACTGAGGTGCTGCCAGCTATGAACTCGGAGGAGCGCTGATGGCCAAGCTGACGGTCGACGGCCAGGAAGTCGAAGTCTCCTCGACGTCGTCGATTCTCGAGGCGGCGCGCAAGCTCGACATCGCTGTCCCCACCTACTGCTGGGATCCACGCATGAAGCCGTTCGGCGCCTGCAGGTTGTGCATGGTAGAGGCCAACGGCCGCCTTGTGGCAGCCTGCTGCACGACGGTGCGCGACGGCATGTCGGTGCTGACCACTACGCCTGACGCGATGAAGGCCCGGCGTGAGATGGTCGCCTACCTGCTGGTGCATCACCCCTTGGACTGCCCGTACTGCGACAAGTCGGGCGACTGCGAGCTGCAGTCGCGAACCTTCGAGATGGGCATCGGCGAAGTACCGGTCCGCGACGAGAAGATCACCGTCCCCGTCGACTTCCGGCACCCGGTCGTGGAGCCCTTCCTGACGCGCTGCATCGCCTGCGGCAAGTGCGTCCGCGCCTGCGACGAGATCCGCGGCGAAGGCGCCATCGAGATGGCTAACCGAGGTTTCGAAGTCGTGGTCGACACGGCCTTTGGCCAGCCGCTCGAATGCACCTCCTGCGGGGAGTGCATCGAGGTCTGCCCGGTGGGCGCACTGACCAGCAAGGTCTTCAAGTTCAAGAACCGCGCCTGGCAGATGCAGAAGACCCACACCACCTGCAACTACTGCAGTGTGGGCTGCACAATGGACCTCGAGCACTTCAAGGGCGAGGTCAGGCGGGTACGAGCCCATCCCGGCTATGGCCACAACGACGGCTTCCTATGCGCGCTTGGCCGCTTCGGCTATGGCTTCATCCATCATGCCGACCGGCTGACCATGCCCTACATACGGCGGACGCCTGAAGGTGGCCTCGAAGCCGCCACCTGGGAGGAAGCCTTCGAAGTAGCGGCAACCCGCCTGGCGGAGATTGCCCGAAAGAACCCCAAGGCCATCGGCGTAGTGGGCTCGCGGCGCATCAGCAACGAAGACGCTTTCACGCTGCAGAAGCTCGCCCGGGAGGTCATCGGTACGCCCAATGTGGACTCGACCGCGCGCGCCGGCGACTGGCCCGCTCTCGAGGCCATTCAGCGCTCGGGCATCCAGCCGGTAACGGACCTGAACGCCAACGTGCGCAAGGCCGAGGTAATCGTGGTCGTAGGCGATGCCAGCCAGGCGGCCGACATCGCCAGCATCCGCCTCCAAAACGCCTCGCGCTACAACGGCGCGACGATCATCCAGATCAACCCGTACCGCACGCAGCTCTCGAAATGGAAGACCATCGACCTGCGCGTCAAGCCGGCTCAGGAAGCGGCAGCGCTGAGCGCCATCGCCGCGCGGGTGGCAGCCCTCAAGCAAGCGGCTGGTGCGGCGGCGCTCGCCACCTCCGGCCAGCTGCCGGCCTCGTTGACCGGCCATGGTCTGCCGGAAGAGGCGATCGAGCAGGCCGCGGCTGCCCTAGCCGAGGCTCAGAGCGCGGTCTTCGCACTCTGCACCGGACACTGGCTGCGCGGCCGTGCCGCCAGCATTGGGGCTGCCGTGGCCAACCTGGCCATCGTCAGCGGCAAGGTCGAGGGTGAAGGGAACGGCGTCATCTTCTTGCCCGAGAAGAACAACTCGATGGGCACGATGGAGGCGGGCCTGCTGGCCGACCGTCTGCCCGGCTACCAGCCTGCCATCGACTCGGGTCTGACCCTCGACCAGATGCTGGACGAAGCCGGCGGCATCCAGGCGCTGTACGTGGTGGGCGAGACCCTCTTTGACCGGCTGCCCAGACTGCCGCTGCTGATCGTCCAGGACATCATCATGTCCGAAACCGCCAAGCGCGCGGACGTCGTCTTCCCGGCGAACAGCTACGCCGAGCGGCAGGGCACCTTCACGAACTTCGAGGGCCGCGTGCAGTGGTTCAACCGGGCCATCCCGCCCATCGGCCAATCACGGCCCGACTGGCAGATCACGGCCGAGCTGGCACGGCGGGTCGCGGAGAAGCTGGGCAAGGACCCCGTTTCGTTCAGTTACCGCAGCGCGGTCGACGTGTCGCGAGAGCTCGAAGCGGCAACCGGCCGCAGCATCCCACCTGTACCGCACCTCAAGCTTGGCGCAGCCAACCCGGTAGGCAATCCGCTGCTTGCCGCCATCAGCACCACCCAGGCCTTGCGCGTCCCACCCACGCCGATCGGCCCCCAGGGCGATTCGCGCTTCAATGCCGGCTTCAGCGCCGACGGCCAGGCCGGCAAGGAGGGAGTGGCGTACCGCTACCAGGACGTCGGCTCCGCGCCCAGCGGCGCGGGCAACGCCGACTACCCGCTCACGCTGATCACCGGCCCGCAGCGCTGGGTATCGGGCTCGACGTCGCGTTACGCCGACGGATTGCTGGGGCTGTACCCCACCGGCAAGGTGGCCATCAGCCCGGTGGACGCGGCGGCGCTCGCGATCGAGCAGGGCAGCGAGGTGCGCGTGACCTCGGCCAGTGGAGGCGTCCTCATGCAGGCCGACGTGAACCGCTCCATGCCCAAGGGCGTGGTGATGATTCCAGGCTATGTGCAGCCCTCGTTCGTGGTGAGCGAAGGCGAAGCCATTGACCGGCTCTTTGGCGCCTCCACCGGGGCAGTGCCGGTGCGAGTCGAGCCGCGTGAGGAAAAAAGGCTGGGCTTTCCCGGCTTCAATAAGGAGCCGGTGACCGCCTGATGGAGTGGTACTACCCGTTCATAGTCCTGGCTAAGGTGGTCATCGTCCTGATTGGCGTGAGCCTGGCCGCCTACATCAACGTCTACTTCTTCCGCAAAGAGCTCGGCCGCATGCAGAGCCGCATGGGGCCCAATCGCGTGGGCCCTGAAGGCCTCCTGCAGTCGCTGGCCGATGCCGTCAAGATGCTGATCAAAGAGGACACCATCCCGGCAGACTCGGACCGCCTGCTGTTCAAGATCGGTCCCGCGCTGCTCATCATCCCCATCTTCGTGGCCTTCGCGGTGGTCCCCTTCAGCAACGACTGGAGCTTCGGTCAGACGGTCCTGCACCCGGTGATCTCGAATACCAACGTCGGATTGCTGATCGTGCTGGCGCTCACCTCGATGGGTGTGTATGGCGTGGTCATGGGCGGTTGGGCATCCAACAACAAGTACGGCATGATGGGCAGCCTGCGCGCTTCGGCGCAGATGATCTCATATGAAGTAACGCTCGGTCTGTCCGTGATCGGGGTAGTCATGCTGGCGCACAGCCTGAATCTCGGCGACATCGTGGAGGGCCAGGCCAGTGGCACGTTTGCCACGTGGTACATCGTGCGGCAGTTCCCGGCGTTCATCATCTTCTTCGCCGGTATCATGGCCGAGTCAGCTCGGCCGCCCTTCGATCTGCCCGAAGCCGAATCCGAGCTCGTCGCGGGCTATCACGTCGAATACTCCGGCGCCCGCTTCTTCATCTACCAGACGGCCGAGTGGAGCGCCATGCTGCTGTGGGTGTGCGTCGCGGTGATCCTGTTCTTTGGCGGTTGGCTTCCACCGTTCGGAGCGCTGAGCTTCATTCCCGGCTGGCTGTGGTTCATCGCCAAGTGTTACGCGCTGATATTCACCATCATCTGGGTCGGCGCCACCTGGCCGCGCATACGATACGACGAGCTCATGACGCTGAACTGGAAGGTCTTCCTGCCCATTGGCATCGCCAACTTCTTCATCGTGGCGGCGTGGAAAACCATCGCCGCCAGCCTTGGCGTGGGAGTGTAAGGGAGGGAGCTATGGCCAAAGTACCGGTTGCGCCCATGATCGATGGGCTCAAAGTCACCTTCGACAACCTCTTCCGTCCGCCGACGACCATCCAGTTCCCCGAGGAGCGGAGGCCCGAGCAGGCGCGTGAGCGGGGCATGCCCGTGCTGCGCAGCTTCCCCGATACTGGGGAGTGCCGCTGCGTGGCCTGCGGCCTGTGCGAGGTGGTGTGTCCCGGCCACTGCCTCGAAGTCCACGCGCAACCCGAAGGGGGCGACCGCCGCGTGCGTATCCTGGAGGCTTACATCCTCGATGCGTCGCACTGCCTGTTCTGTGGCTATTGCGCCGCCGCCTGTCCGGTTGAGGCCGTCGTCATGAGCGACATTCAGGACATGGCTGGCTTCAGCCGCCGCAACATGATCTTCGACCTGCAGCAGCTCATGGAGCTCGGGCGCCGTTTCGAACCGACGTATCAGGCCACCAAGGGCGCGGTCGAGTTCAGGTTGCCCGATCCTGATACCGAGAGCGGCCGGCTGCTCGAGAACAAGCCTCTCGACCTGTCCGAGGGTCCGGTCGAGCGCCCGACGCCCGTAGCTGTGCCGGTGCGATCGAAGAGCGTATGAGAAGCACCGCGCAGGGGCCGGCTGGCGACCCATCAGTGGCGGGCGGCCGAGCATGAATGCTCCGACCGCCGTATTCATCGTGCTGGCCGCGGTGGCCGTCGTCTCGAGTCTCAACGTCATCCTGCGCCGCAACCCGGTGCACAGCGCCATCTTCCTGGCGCTTACCATCCTGTGCCTGGCGGGAGAATTCGTGCTGCTGAACGCCGAATTCATCGCCGCTACCGAAGTTATCGTCTACGCCGGCGCGATCATCGTGCTGTTCCTGTTCACCATGATGCTGCTGGACATTCGCGGCGGCATGCGAACGCGCCAGTTCCAGAACCAGTTCGGCCTCGCGGCGCCTATCGCTGTGCTGCTCGTAGCGCTGCTCGGCGCGGCGGTCGGGGCCATCAACATCAGCGGGTTGCCGGCAGCGGCGCTGTCCACCCTGCAAGCCGCCCAGCTGGGCAGCGTGCAGAACCTCGGCCAGGAGCTGTACTCGAACTTCCTGCTGCCCTTCGAGCTGGCCTCACTCGTTCTGACGGTGGGCTTGATTGGCGCCATCGGGCTGGCCGGACACGGCGCCGAAGACCGCGAGGAGCAGGTGCGCATCGAGGAAGCGCTCGAGTTCGACACCAAGGTGCGCGCCAAAGAAGGCGGCCACCTGGAGCCGGAAGAAGAGCTGGTCCCTGCCGGAGGACATCACGCATGAGCAACCAGCATTTCGCTGCCCCCTCAGCACTCCGCACCCGGCGCTCGGCATTCCGATGAGCGTTCCTCTGAACTACGCCCTGGCGCTGGCCGCTGTGCTGTTCGTGACCGGGTTGGCCGGCGTCATTCTGCGCCGCAACATCTTGATCATCTTCATGAGCATCGAGCTCATGCTCAATGCCACAAACCTGAACCTGGTGGCTTTCAGCCGCTACTTCGGCAACGTCAACGGGCAGATCTTCGTGTTCTTCGTGCTCGTGGTGGCGGCTGCTGAAGCGGCCGTTGGGCTGGCCATCATCGTGTCGCTGGTACGGCATTACAAGGACAGCCTGAACGGCGACGAATTCAATCTTCTGAAGGGATGAGCTTGAGTCAGCAAGCAGCAGACGGCGTAACGCCGCGACTCTCACCCCGCCACGGCCAGGCGGCGAGACTCGGCGCCTCGTAATGCAGAGCCTCATCTGGATCATCCCGGTGGCGCCTATGGCCGCCGCCATCATCAATGGGGTCCTGGGCAAGAAGCTCGGCAAAGCCACGGGCGCGGTGGGCATCCTGGCGGTCGCCATCTCATTCGTGATGGCGCTGTACGTGCTCGCCGGCGTGATGGCGGCGGGAAATCACGAGGGGCCACTGGCGGACGGGCCCTTCTACCAGTGGATCGTGTCCGGCGCCTTCAACGTCCAGCTGGGCTATTACATCGACCCGCTGGCAGCCGTCATGCTCATCGTCGTCACCTCGGTCTCACTACTGGTGCACATCTACTCGGTCGGCTACATGGCCAACGACGGCAGCTTCTGGCGGTTCTTCTGCTACCTGCCCCTGTTCACCTTCGCCATGTTGATGCTGGTCCTGGCCAACAACTTCCTGCAGCTGTTCCTCGGCTGGGAGGGCGTGGGCCTGTGCTCGTACCTGCTCATCGGCTTCTGGTACAACCGCAAGTCGGCCAGCGACGCCGCCATGAAGGCCTTCATCGTCAACCGCGTGGGCGACTTCGGTTTCACCATCGGCATCATCCTCATCTGGCTGACGTTCGGCAGCCTGTCGTTCACTACCGTCTTCGACAAGGCCAGCACCGTGGAAGTGGGCTTCCTGACCATGATCACGCTGCTGCTGTTCGTCGGCGCCTGCGGCAAGTCGGCCCAAATCCCGCTGTACACCTGGCTTCCCGACGCCATGGAGGGCCCCACGCCGGTGTCCGCGCTGATCCACGCCGCCACGATGGTCACGGCCGGCGTCTACATGGTTGCCCGCATGTACCCGCTGTTCATCCACACGCCGGTGACGTTGAGCGTCGTCGCCTGGGTGGGCGGGATCACCGCCATCTTCGCCGCCAGCATCGGGCTGGTGCAAAATGACATCAAGCGCATCCTGGCCTACTCGACCGTGAGCCAGCTGGGCTACATGTTCCTGGCGCTCGGCGTCGTGGTGCCGGTCTCAGGCATCTTCCATCTGTTCACCCACGCCTTCTTCAAAGGGCTGCTGTTCCTTGGCGCCGGCTCCGTCATCCACAGCGTCGAGCACGCTTTCGAGCACGCCGGTGTTCACGATGACCCCCAGAACATCCAGAACATGGGCGGGCTGCGTCGTTACATGCCCTGGACCGCGGGGACGTTCCTCATTGCCTGTCTGGCCATTTCCGGCATCTTTCCGTTTGCCGGCTTCTGGTCCAAGGACGAGATCCTGACCGGGGCCTTCGTGAACGGACAGTACGCCCTGTATGCCATCGGCCTGGTCACGGCCATGATGACGGCCTTCTACATGTTCCGCGAGTACTTCCTGGTATTCGAAGGAACGCCGCGGTTCGACACGCACCACGTGCATCCGCACGAATCGCCGTGGTGGATGGTGGGGCCGCTGGCCGTGCTGGCCCTGCTGTCGCTCGTGGCCGGTTTTGCCGTCGGTGCGCCGCCGGAGCACGGTTTGTTCCGCAACTTCCTGGACCCTGTATTCGCGCCGGTGCTCGGGGCCGAGCACCCGGAAACAGCCTTCGTCGAAACCCTGATACTGATCGGCGCATCGCTGCTTATCGCCGTGATCGGCATCTACATCGCCATGATGATGTACCTGCGACGCGCCTGGAGCCCGCAGGCCGTAAGCGCGCGCTTTCCACGCCTGTACGACCTGCTCTACCACAAGTGGTACCTCGATGAGATCTACGATGCGGCGATCGTGCAGCCGACTCTGGCCTTTGCGCGCTTCCTATGGGGCTTCGACTCGGGGGTCATCGACGGCATGGTCAATGGCGTCGGCGCCCTGATCCGCTGGCTGGGCCAGGGTCTGCGGCGGCTCCAGACCGGCAGCGTGGGGAACTACGCCTTGGGCATGTCCCTGGGCCTGCTGGTGATCCTGGGCAGCCTTCTCCTTTCCGGAACGTTCCATGGTTAGGGCCCTGTGCGGCACCTCGGAGGCTTGGCCATGCTGCTGAGCCTGATCGTCTTCCTGCCGCTGGTTGGCGTTGCCCTGCTGCTGCCGATGCGGCCCGAGAACAAGAGCCTCCTGCGAGTGACGACGCTCGTGGTGATGCTGGCTGACTGCCTGCTGAGCATCTACCTGCTGCTGGCCTTCAACCAGTCGGCCTCCGGCTACCAGTTCGAGGAGAACATTCCCTGGCTGGGATCGCTCGGGCTGAGATACCACCTCGGCGTGGACGGGCTGAGCGTGCTGCTGCTGTTCTTGACGACGCTGCTGAGCTGGATCGCCATCCTCTCCACCTGGCGCGCGGTGCAGCTGCGGGTCAAGGAATACATGATCGCCTTCCTGCTGCTGGAGCTCGGCATGCTGGGCGTGTTCGTCGCCCTGGACCTCTTCCTGTTCTACGTCTTCTGGGAGATCGTGCTGGTGCCGATGTACGTCATCATCGGCGTCTGGGGCGGGCCGCGGAAGATCTACGCGACGATCAAGTTCTTCCTGTTCACCTTCATCGGCTCGCTGCTGATGCTGGTCGCCATCCTGGCGCTGTATTTCGAGCACGCCGGCCTGGCGAACGGGGTGCGCACGCTGGACGTCACTCAGCTCGGCAACGTGCACTATCCGCTGGCCTTCCAGATACCCGTGTTCTTGGCGTTCTTCGCCGCCTTCGCCGTGAAAGTGCCGCTGTGGCCGCTGCACACCTGGCTGCCCGATGCGCACGTCGAGGCTCCCACGGCCGGCAGCGTGATCCTGGCCGGCATCCTCCTGAAGCTGGGCGGCTACGGCTTTCTGCGGTTCAGCGTCCCGCTGCTGCCGGAGGCCACCCATTACTTCGGCCCGCTCATGTTGACGCTGGCCACCATCGCGGTGGTCTACGGCGCGCTGGTATCGCTGGTGCAGAAGGATTGGAAGAAGCTGGTGGCCTATTCCAGCGTGAGCCACATGGGCTTCGTCATCCTGGGCATCTTCGTCCTCAATCCCCAGGGTCTCGAAGGGGCAATCCTGGAGATGTTCAACCACGGGCTTCTCACCGGCGCGCTCTTCCTGTGCGTCGGCATCGTGTACGAGCGGGTGCACGATCGCGAGCTGGCTCACCTCGGCGGCATTGCCCGCTACATGCCGGTTTACGCCGCCTTCTTCATGGTCTTCATGCTCGGCTCGGTCGGGCTTCCCGGCCTGGCCGGGTTCGTCGGCGAGTTCTTGGTCCTCCTGGGGACCTTCGGGGTCAGTTCCCTGGCCGGTTGGATCTCGATGACCGCTATCATCCTCGCCGCCGGCTACCTGCTGTGGATGTACGCCCGGGTGATGTTCGTCAAGCTGAACACCGAGCATTACGCAGCCGAGCTCGTCGACCTGCGGGCCCACGAAGTCGCCTACCTGCTGCCGCTGCTGGCGCTGGTCATCTGGGTGGGCGTCTATCCTGACACCTGGTTGAACTTCCTGCACCCCGCCGTGAGCCACATCATTGCCCAAGCATCGGCAGCCGGAGGACTAGCCGCCAGATGAGACATACGATGCCCACCTATCGCACGCAACACTTCCCGGCCTTCGGCCCCTGGCCCCTGGCCCCTGGCCCGCGGCACGCATAATGGCCGTCCTACCCGAAGTCGTCGTCACCGTCCTGGCGATGCTGCTGCTGCTGCTCGACGCAGTCCTGCCGGAGCACCGCAAGTCCGGGCTCACCTGGCTGGCGCTGCTGGGATTCGTCGTCGCGGGCGCCTTCAACCTGTACCAGTGGGGCAGCCCAGCGCAGTCGGCCTATGGCGGGATGGTTGGCGCCGATAACTTCACGGTCTTCTTCAACACGCTATTCCTGGCGACAGCCATCCTGGTCGTGCTGATGGCGCCGGCCTATCTGCGGGAGCGGGCCCTGCCCTTCGGCGAGTTCTACTCGCTGCTGTCCTTCGCCGTGCTGGGGATGATGTTCACCGCCGCGTCCACCGATCTCATCTCGCTGTTCGTTTCGATCGAGCTAATGGTCATCGCGGTCTACATCCTGGCCGGCCTGGCCCGACGTGAGAAGCGCTCGAACGAAGCCTCTCTCAAGTACTTCCTGCTGGGCGCCTTTGCCTCGGCCATCCTGGTCTACGGCATGTCCTGGCTGTACGGCATCACCGGCCAGACGAACCTGGCGAAGATTGCCGGAGTTCTCAAGGCCACGAGCCTCGACAACCCTCTGCTGCTGATGACCATCGCATTGCTGGCGGTGGGGGTCGGCTTCAAGGTGGCCCTGGTGCCATTCCACGCCTGGACGCCCGATGCATACGAAGGGGCGCCAACGCCCGCGACCGCATTCATGTCCGTGGGCCCTAAGGCCGCGGCGTTCGCCGCGCTGCTGCGCATCTTCATCTCCGCCATGGGTCCCGCTCAACCGGACTACAGCCTGCTGTTCGCCATCCTGGCAGTGCTGACGATGACCCTGGCCAACGTCGTCGCCATTCAGCAGAACAACATCAAGCGCATGCTGGCATACTCCAGCATCGCCCACTCCGGCTACATCCTGGTAGGGCTGGCAGCGGCCCAACCCGGAGCAGGAAGCGACCAGGTGGCTGGCATCCCCGCGCTGATGTTCTACCTGTTCGTCTACACCTTCATGACGTTGGGCGCCTTCGCCATCGTGGCCTACGTCCAGGCGGGCCAGGTGACGGGCGAATCATTCGACGACTACCGCGCTCTGGGACGCCGAGCCCCGATGACGGCCATCGCTATGACGCTGTTCATGCTGTCCCTCACCGGCGTTCCACCGCTCGCCGGGTTCTTTGGCAAGGCCTACCTGATCCTCGCCGCCGTGCACAGCGGCATGGCCTGGCTGGCCGTGGCGATGGCCGTCAACAGCGCTATCTCCGCCTATTACTACCTTCGCGTCGTCGTGGTGATGTACATGAGCGACACGACCGAGCGCGTGCCGCTCTACCGCTCGCCCTTCATTCACAGCATGCTGGCCGTGGCATCCCTGGCCACATTCTTCGTCGGAGTCTTCGCCGATCCCTTCCTGCGCTTCGCACAAGGAGCGACGCTGGGGTTCTAGCAGGCAGGACCTGAACGGGCGGAGGGTTGGGCTTCCCTAAGAGCGCGGGTCCGCAGTCCCGGCCGTGAATCAAAGCTCGCCGCGGCAACGTAGGATCTAGGCGTGCGGACTCTCTTACTGCTCACCGCCGCAGCAACCCTCCTGGCTGCCTGTGGCACACCGGCTGGGTCCGGTGGTGCGGCCACCAACAATGGCGGGCCGCCGGCCACCGGCAGTGGGACGATCCTGTTCGTGCGTGGGGACAACATCTTCAGCACGGCGGCCAGCGGCGGAGCGGAAGTGCAGCTCACTCACGAAAGCAACGGCAACTTTGCCAACAATCCCATCTTCTCGCCCGACGGCAGCACCATCGCCTATGCGCATCACGTGGCCCCCAGCGGCAATAACTGGGGAGGTGTGGAGCTGCACCTCATGCAGGCTGACGGCACAGGCGACAACGTGCTGGTGCCGTCGAAGACGAAGGGCGAGCGCGCGGAAACGCCGGCCTGGACGCCCGACGGGCAGAGCATCTACTTCGCCCACGACGTGCCCATCATCGACGACCACGACAAGTACACCGGCGACACGCTCACCGTGGAGCGCTACGACCTTGGGAGCGGCAAGAGCGAGGTCGTGCAGCGCGACGCTATCATGCCCGCCATCGGCAAGACCGGCAGCATGGCCTGGGTGAACTACAACGTCACCAATTCGTCATTCAAGCTGCAGGTGTCGAGCGCGCCGGGGGACACGCCCCGAACCCTGCTCAGCGACAAGGACTTCCAGGCCATTCTGTCACCGGCGATCTCACCCGACGGCCAAGCGATCCTGTTTTCCGGCTCCGGGCGGACGAGCAGTACGGTCGGATCTGTTGGCCGCACGCTGGCTCAGGCGTTGAATCCGCTGGTGCCGGGCGAGGCGGAGGCGCACGGGCTCCCGTGGGACCCCTGGGTCATTGGCATCGACGGCAAGGGCCTGAAGAAGCTCGCCAGCATCGGCAGCGACGAGCAGTCGATGAGCTGGAGCCCCGACGGACAGGAGATCGTGTTCTCCAACCTCAGCTCGACCTATCTCATGCGCGCCGACGGCAGCGGCCTCACTCGACTGCTGAACCACGGAGATCCGGGCGGGATCTCCTGGAAAGCCTGAACGCTACTCGCCGCCTATTCCGCCACTCCACTTGCTTCTGCAGCCTCGATGGCCGCCTGAAGCTGAGCGATGAGCGCCCTGCCCGAGGCAATATCCATCTCCACGGCGACCCGCGCACCGGGCCCGAGGTCGCCGTTCACGAAGTCGAGCAGCAGCGCATGCTCGGCCTGCGAATGAGTGGCGTGGTCGAAACCAACGTTCGCCTGAGTTAGGGGGAACCAACCTTCCGAGCCCTTGCCCGCGCCTTTGATGGCCGCGTGCATGGCAATCATGGTGCACATTGAACTGGTAACCTCCGGCAGCTAGTGCAGGTACTTCTCGAAGAAGGCGAAGACCTTGTTCCAGCCGTCCATCGCCTGCTGCTGGCGGTAGGCCGGCCGGTCGTGGTAGAAGAACGCGTGGCCGGCGCCGTCATAGCGGTGGAACTCGTAGTTCTTGCCGTGTTTCTTCAGCTCGGCCTCGTGCTGATTGACCTGCTCGGGCGACGGTGACTGATCGTCGTTGCCAAACAGCCCCAGGATCGGGCAATTGAGGTCCTTGGTGTAGTCGATCGGGGCTACGGGCTGCTGCGGCGTGAGCTGATCGGCCGACTGGACGACGCGGCCGCCCCACAAATCGATCACCGCGTCGAAGCCCGGCACGCGGGAAGCCACCAGGACGGAATGGCGGCCACCCGAGCAGGTCCCCACGATGCCCACCTTGCCATTGCTGTTCGGCAGCGCCTTGAGCCACTTCATCGCCGCCTCCGAATCGGCCACGACGCTGTCGTCGGCGACGCCGCCCTCGCCGCGAACCTTGGCGGTCACGTCGTCCGGCGTGCCGTGGCCGAAGCGGCAGTAGAGATCCGGGCAAATCACGTTGTAGCCGTGATTGGCTAGGCGCCGGGCAAACTCCTGATACAGCTCGTCCCAGCCGGGCATATGATGGACCAGGACGACGCCGGGAAAGGGTCCGTTCCCCTGGGGCAGGGCCGTGTAGGTGTGAATCTTGTCGCCGTTGCCTCCGGCATAGGTGGTGATTTGCGCCACCATGCCCATCTGGTCGTCAGTCTTGAACGAGTTCCACATTCTGTCGAATTCCCTCTGCAACGATGTACCGGGCACACGCCGCCCGGCCTGAGACATTTCTCGGGAGATTGATTCTCGCATGATGACCGGCTGTGCCGTCAAGGACGCCCGGTTAGGCGCGCGTCCTTGGACCGAAGCGGTCAGGCGGTGGCGTAGATGGCGGGCGGACGAGGAGGTTCCGGGGCGCGCGCCGGACCCGCTTCAGCCGGCGGCTCCTCGTCGTCCAGCAGCTCTTCCGGCTCGTCGTCGAGCAGCTCCTCGCGTGCGGGCGGCGTCAGGTCCGGCGGCGGAGCGCCGTGCCGTATGGCTTCCTGCTCGGAGTAGCGGCGTCGGGAGGTTTGCTCCATACCGGTGCGAATGACGTCGTTCGCCACGAGGTCCGAATGGAATGCGCCAAACGGAATCTCGAACAGCAAACACTCCGTGTACGCGCGGCAGAAAGCCGTCCGCTCCCGTCCTTCCAGCAGCGCAATCTCGCCGAAGACCTGGCGAGGGCCGAGGTAGGCCAGGATCGGCCCGTGCGGCAGGTGCACGGCCACGCTGCCTTCGATGACCACGAAGAAACCTGTGCTGCCCACTCCGGGCCCGATGATCACCTGGTCTTCGCGAGCCTTCACCAGCCGGCCTTCGCGCGTCAGACGCCGCAGGGCCGGGTAGGTCAGCGCGCTGAGCATACGGACCTGCGTGAGCTCATCTTGAAGTTGCTGGTCGGTCATCCCGTCTCTTCTATTGACGGCTGAAGAGGCGATCTAGTTCAACGACCAGAACGAGGGAGGCGTGGCTTCCTGCCGGTGAGACTGAGCCAGGAGCGAGAGCTGCCGCAATTCGGAGCCCAGCACTTCGATCTCCCGTTCGAGGCGAGACGTCGTCGTCGGCACCTCGAGTATCGACTGCTTGATCTGCCGGTCAACCTGCAGCAGGGAGCCTATCGTGTATGACAGCCGCTGTGGAGACAAATCCTTTTCCTCGAGGTTCTCCCGCAGCTGCCCCGATCCGGTAAGGCGCTCGAGGTAGGTGGCGAGCAGATCCAGCGCCCGATCGGCCAGGCTGTCCATGGTCGCGCCGTCGCCCGGCTGCTCCGGAATGAGCTCGACGTTCCCCTGAAGGTAGGGCTCGTCGCCAAACGTCTCGAGCACGCGAAAGCGCTGTTCGCCCACCGTGGCGATGTACAGGCGCCCATCCTCGGCTCGCTGCACGCGGGTGATGCGCGCCGTAGTGCCAACGGGAAAGAATTCGGCGCCCGGACCAACCTCTTGGCCGCGGCTGATGAGCACCACGCCAAAAGGAATCTTCTCGTTCACACAGCGCCCAATCATCAGCCGGTAGCGAGGCTCGAAGATGTGCAGCGGCAGCATCATGCCCGGGAACAGCACCTCGCTCAACGGAAACAGTGGCAGGCTCTCGGGCATGGGCGCATTGTATCCCGGCCACCGGCCTAGAGTCTGGCCCGGGCTTCCGCGGACGCTCGGTTCTTCAGCCTCGTAACGTATGATGAGCCTTGCTTCCCCATTCCCGCTGACAAGGACGTGTTGATGACCCGCTACGGCTCCGACCTCATCGTCGACCTCATCAAGCAGTACGACATTCCGTACATCAGCCTCAATCCCGGTTCGACGTTCCGCGGGCTGCACGATTCGCTGGTCAACTACGGACAGAACGACCCACCGATGATCCTGTGCCAGCACGAGGAGATCGCGGTCTTCATTGCCCATGGCTATGCCAAAGCCACGGGCAAGCCGATGGTCGCCATCGTCCACGACACGGTCGGCATGCTGCATTGCGCCATGGCCGTGTACTACGCCTATCTCGACCGCGTGCCGGTGATCCTGCTGGGCGCAACCGGGCCCATGGATCCCCAGCGGCGGCGCCCCTTCATCGATTGGATCCACACCACCGTGCTGCAGTCTCAGCCGCTGCGCGACTACCTCAAGTGGGACCGCCAGCCGGCAACCGCGCAGGAGGTCGTCGACTCCTTTGCTCGGGCCTACAGGGTGGCGACGCAGGAGCCCCAGGGGCCGGTCTACCTGGTGTACGATGCCGGCTTCCAGGAGGACCCACTGGAGGTCACGCCTGAGCTGCGCCATCCGGAGCGGGTCACGCCCGGCACGCTGGCCCACGCCGACCCACATGCTCTCGACCAGCTTGCGGACATGCTTACCGCCGCCCAGCGGCCCGTGATTCTGGCGGGCTACGCCGGCCGTAAGCCGTCGGCGTTCCACGACCTAGTGCGCCTGGCCGAAGCCGCCGGCGCGCCGGTGCTCGATCTGAACTACCGGCTCAACTTCCCGACCAACCACCCCCTGAACATCAGTGAGTTCCAGAAGCCGTTTCTACGCGAGGCAGACCTGGTGGTCGCCGTCGACGTCAAGGACCTCTACGGTCCGCTGGTCGAGCTCGACCGCCTCACTCGCAGCACCAAGTTCATGATCCCCAGCTCCTGCAAGATCGTCGAGATCGGCTACCGCGACGTCAACATCAGCAAGTGGTCCGACGAGTTCCAGCAGCTGGTCGAAGTGGATCTGCAAATCATCGCCGACTCCTCCACCGCCCTGCCCGCGCTGGCCGACCGAGTTGACCAGTGGATGGCGGCGAATCCTTCCGCTCGGTCCCACGCGGCAGCCCGCGTCGAGGAAATCGGCAAGCAGCATCGCGAGCAGCGGGCCCGCTGGCGGGAAGAGGCGCGCGAAAACTGGGATGCTTCGCCCATCACCACGGGGCGCTTGGCCACCGAGATCTGGGACGCGATCCGCGCTGAGGACTGGGTCCTCACGGCCAACACGCTGGAAGAGTGGTCCCTCAAGCTGTGGGATTTCGACAAGCCGTACCGGCATCCTGGCAAGTCGCTCGGAACGTCGACGCAGATCGGTATCTCCATAGGTGTGGCGCTCGCGCACAAGGGCAGCGGTAGGCTGGTGGTCGACGTCCAGCCGGACGGGGATTTGATGTTCGACGTGGGCGCGCTGTGGATCGCCGCGAACCAGCGCATCCCAATGCTGGTGGTGATGTACAACAACCGCGCCTACTACAACGACTGGGAGCACCAGATCAGCCTGGCCCGCCATCGCGGCACGTCCGTGGAGCGAGCCCGCATCGGCCAAGCCATCGACGACCCGGAGCCCAACTTTGCCGCTATCGCGCGCGGCTTCGGCTGGCACGCCGAGGGGCCGGTGGAGAAGCCCCAGGATATCGGCCCGGCGCTGCGTCGAGCCGTTGAGGCGGTCAAGAAGGGCCAGCCGGCGCTGGTCGATACGGTTACGCAGTTCAGGTAGAGGGGATCAGCCGGCGGAGGCCGGCTTGGTGGGTCGCGGGCTGCCCTCTGTCCAGGGCTGCCGGCTCCGCTGCAGCAGGGCAAGCTGAATGCGGCGCATAGCCGCGCCGTCCATCCGCATGCCGTAGCGCCGCTTGAACCGCTTTCGCTCGCGCTCCATGCCCTTGATCCCCATATGCCAAACGTAGCCGGCGGAAGAGAAAAAGTCTGTAACTTAGGTCGTCTTCGAACTGTAGGACACCATTATTTGTTCCTAGGTCCGGGAAAACTGGACGTTTCGCATTATTTGCGGCAAGATTCCAGCACTCGATACAGGAGGGATTGAAGACAATCATGAGTAGCGAACGGTCGGCTGTACTGGTCACCGAGCTGGAAAAGAGCTACATCGACCGTAAAGAGCAGGTGAAGGCCGTCAACGGCGTGTCCTTCCACATCCAGGAGGGCGAGTTCTACACGCTGCTGGGGCCGAGCGGCTGCGGCAAGACGACGACCCTTCGCTGCGTAGCGGGCCTGGAGCGCACCGATTCCGGCCAGATTGTGGTCGATGGCAAGGTGGTGTCGAGCCACAATCCCACCGTCTTCGTTCCTCCGCACAAGCGAGACATCGGCATGGTGTTCCAGAGCTACGCCATCTGGCCGCACATGACGGTGTTCGAAAACGTGGCCTTCCCCCTGCGCGTGAGCAAGCAGCGTGTCCCCGGCCACGAGATCAAGCGCCGCGTGGAGGAGGCGCTGACCTTGGTCCAGCTCGAAGGCTACGGTGGCCGCCTGGCCACGCAGCTCTCCGGTGGCCAGCAGCAGCGTCTGGCGCTGGCCCGTGCGCTGGTGCGGGAGCCCAAGCTGCTCTTACTCGATGAGCCGCTCTCGAACCTGGACGCCAAGCTGCGAGAGTACATGCGCGCCGAGCTGCGCGACCTGCAGCGCCGCCTGGGCGTCACCACCATCTACGTCACCCACGACCAGATCGAGGCCCTGAGCATGAGCAACCGCATCGCGCTCATGAGCGACGGCAAGATCGTCCAGGAAGGCCGGCCGCGCGAGCTCTACCAGAAGCCCGCGACGCAGTTCGTGGCCAACTTCCTGGGCAGCACCAACCTGCTCGAAGCCACGGTCCAGGGTCCGCTGGACGCGATGTGGTCTCTGGAGACCCCGGCCGGGCAGATCAGGGCTGCCTGCCCTTCGGGCGTAAAGCCCGGCGACAAGGTCACGATCAGCATCCGGCCGGAAAGCCTGGGCATTCACACGCAGGAGCCGAGCAGCGGCAACGTCCTGCCGGGCGAGATCGACATGTTCATGTTCCTGGGCGAGATGGCCGAGTGCCGCGTCCGCGTCGGCGGCAGCGTGCTGCGCACGCGGCAGCATCCGAACGTGAACTTCCATCACGGCGAGCGCGTTTTCGTGCAGATCCCGGTGGAGTCGTGCACGGTGATCTCCGACGAGTACGGAGTTGCCGCTCCCGAGTATCAGGAGGAAACGGAGCCAGAGGCCGTCCCCGCCTAGACCCGCCCTCGTGAAGCACCGGCCGGCGATGAGCCGGCCGGTTTTGTTTTTGGCACGTCGCCGTGCCCTCGGCAGGCGTGGCACCTCAGCGTTAGCGTAGGCCGATGGCCAGCTCGGCATGACCCGCCTTGTGAGGAGCTGACGTTCAGCACGCCCGCCATGCCATTTGACATTTCCGACTGCAGGACCGATAATGACCAGCAGTCAACAAATGAACCTTATGCCAGGACACGACCCTAGGTCGTCTTTCAAAGAGCGCGTCAAACACGAGCGCGAGCAGGAGATCCTCGACGCCGCCCGCGACGTCTTCGCCGAGCAGGGCTTCGAGAAGGCAAGCATCGACGGCATCGCGGAACGGGTTGGCATCGGCAAGGGCACGGTCTATCTGCACTTTGCCTCCAAAGAGGACATCTTGACCGAGCTGATGCAGCGCGGCAGCCAGCTGCTGCTGGACAAATGCCGGGCCAAGCTCAGCGCGCAAGCGACGGCCACTTCCAAGCTGGAAGCGGTCCTCAGCTGCCTGGTGGACCATCGCTTCGCCAACGAGCGCTGGATAACGGTGGTCATAGACGAGCTGCCGCACTTCCTCGGCAAGAAGCACCGCCAGGACGTCAGCGGCTGCCTCAAAGACCTGGTAGCCCAGCTCATCGAAGAGGGCCAGGCGCAGGGCGAGCTCGACCCCGCCATTCGACCGAAGGTCGCGGCCACCACCCTCTTCCTCCTCGTCTTTCTGGCGCCGGCGATCGCCGGCGGCGGCATAACGACCAAGCAGCAGCTGTACCAATCCAGCTCGCAGATCTTCTTCCATGGCATCACCAGGAGGTGAACAGATGAGACTGACAGTCAACCGGAGCCAACGAACAGGCGCCGCACTCTCGGCCGTCGCCGCGGTGCTGCTGCTAACCGGCTGCGGGGTACCGCCTTCCGCGGTCAGCGGCCAAGCCGCCACAGTCAAGAAGGGCGACCTCGTTCAGACGCTTGGGGCCGCGGCGACCACCGTGGCGGCCAACCAGGTGAAGCTGAGCTTCAAGATCGCGGGCAAGCTGGCCAGCGTTGAGGTCAACCCCGGAGACATGGTGAGCGAAGGCCAGGTGCTGGGCCAGCTCGACACGACCGATCTCCGCAGCGCGGTGGACCAGGCGGACGCGGCCCGCCAGGCGGCAGCCGCCGGCGTGGCCGCCGCGCAGGCCAAGCAGCAGCAGCTCGTGGCCAGCGCCAAGCCCGAAACCATCGCCCAGGCCAACGCCGCCGCGGACGCGGCCCGCCAAAAGCTGCAAGACATGCAGAATGGTGGCCGCCCGGAGCAGGTGGCCCAGGCCCAAGCGCAGCTCGACAGCGCCCAACAGAAGCAGCAACTCGTGCAGAACGGAGCCCGGCAGGAGCAAATTCAACAGGCGCAGGCGCAGCTCGACGCGGCCCAGGCCAAGCTGCAGGCGCTGGTGAACGGTCCACGGCCGGAGCAGGTAGCCGTGCTGCAGAAGCAGGTCGACGCCGCGAAGAACGCGCTGTACGGCGCGCAAACGTCGCGGGATGGCCAGTGCAACAAGGCCTATCCGGACTACGTCTGCAGCGCCGCCCAGGCTCAGGTGAGCGCCGCTCAGAGCAACCTCGACGCCGCGAACAAGCAGTTCCAGCTGGCCACGGCCCCGCCGACGCAGACCGACATGCAGCAGGCTCAGGCCGCGGTCGATCAGGCCAAGGCGCAGCTGGCGCTGCTCCAAAGCAATACCCCTCAGGACGTGCAGTCGGCGCAGGACGCCGTCACGCAGGCCGCGCAGGCGCTGGCGCTCGCCAAGGCACCCTACAGCGCCGAGCAGATCCAGCAGCAGCGCGACGCGGTCACTCAAGCCGAGGCCGCGGCCCGCCTGGCAGCCCGCCCGTACACGGACGCCGATCTCGCGGCGGCGCAGGCCGGAGTCCAGCAGGCCCAGGCGCAGCAGGCCCAGGCCGAGGCGGCCTATCAGGCCGCCCAGAGCAACCTCGCCTTCGCTCAGCTCAAGGCCCCAGCGGCGGGCAAGGTCCTGCAGATCAACAATGCGGCCGGAGAGATCATCTCGCCGGCGAGTCCCACGTTCGTGCTCGGCATCGGCGACGTCGTATTGAAGGTCAGCCTGCCGGAGGCCGCGGTCACCAAAGTCAAGACCGGCGAGGATGCCAGCGTCACCTTCGATTCCCTAGCCGGGCAATCATATACGGGCAAAGTCATCGACGTCTCGCCGGCGGCCACGGCGACACAGAACCTGGTGACGTACGTGGCTACGGTGAAGCTCGATCACCCCGATGACGCCATTCGCCCCGGCATGACCGCCCGGGCGAACATCTACACGCTGCACAAGCCCGACGTGCTGCTCGTGCCTCGATCCACGGTGCAGAGCTACCAGGGCAAGTACATCGTCATGACCATCGGACCGAACGGGCAAACGCAGCAGGCCGAGATCGAGGTCGGCGACGGCGATCAGCAGAACGTGGAGGTCTTGAAGGGCCTGAGCGAAGGGCAGCACGTGGCCTACATTTCGAAGCCGTTGAACGGCATCACCCTGGAGGGCAACTCATGACTCGTCGAATGCGGATCCTGGCCGGCATCGGCGGCGCCGCCGTCATTCTGCTTGGCGTCTTCACCTTCCGCTATGCCTACAACTCCCAACGCTACGTCTCGACCGATAACGCCCTCATCAACGGCGACCTGGTGGCCGTTAGCCCCGTTAACGGCGGTCGGCTGAGCGGCATCGCCGTGGACGTGGGGGACGTGGTCACCAAGGGCCAGGCCCTGGCCATGGTCGACGTGCCCGCGCCCAGCACGCTGGGCCTCAGCGCCTCCAGCGGGCCAACGCAGGGCACCCAGCTCTCGAGCCAGCTGACGGCCCCAGTGAACGGCGTCGTGGTGGCGAAGCCCGCCACGCCCGGCGAGATGGTCGCTCCCGGCCAGCCGGTGCTGACGGTCGTGGACCTGGGCAAGCTGTGGGTCACGGCCAATATCGACGAAGGCCAGATCAACCGCGTCAACATCGGGCAGGCCGCCAGCGTCCACGTGGACATGCTTGGCAAGGACTTCAAGGGTGAAGTGGTGGCCATCACGCCGGCCAGCGCGGCGACCTTCTCGCTGCTGCCGCAGAACAACGCCAGCGGCAACTTCACCAAGCTGACCCAGCGGGTGCCGGTGAAGATTGGCGTGGACTACGCCGGGGCAACGCTGTTCCCCGGCACCTCCGTCGAAGTGAAGATCAAGGTAGGCTGATGGCCTCCGCCGTCGCCCTCGGCGCGGGGCTCCAGGCCAGAGCGCATGGCCTGGCGTACAAGTGGATCGTGCTGATCGTGGTCATCTTCGGGCTGTTCATGAGCGTGCTGGACCAAACAGTCGTCAACGTGGCCCTGCCGCACGTGATCGCCGTGTTCAACGCGGACATCCACCAGGCCCAGCTCGTGGTCACCGGCTACGCGCTGGCGCTGGCGATCATCATCCCTGCCACCGGCTATCTGATGGATACCTACGGAGGCAAGCGAGTGTGGATCCTGAGCCTGGCCGCCTTCACGCTTGGCTCGGCCCTGTGCGCCTTCTCCTGGAACATCCAGGCGCTGGTTTTCTTCCGCGTCTTGCAGGGTCTGGGCGGCGGCATGCTCATGCCCCTGGGCATGGCCATGATTTATCGGGTCGTACCACCTGAAGAGCGAGGCATGACCATGGGCCTGCTGGGCGTGCCGGTTCTCTTCGCGCCCGCCATTGGGCCGAGCCTGGGCGGCTACCTAGTCGAGTTCGTCGACTGGCGCACGATCTTCCTGATCAATCTGCCGGTAGGCGTCCTGGGTATCGGCATGGCGGCGGCGCTGCTGCGAGAGCTGCCCACCCGCTCGGATCTGACGTTCGACATGGCCGGCTTCATCACCGCCTGCGTAGCCTTCGGCGCATCGCTCATCGCCTTGAGCAACGGTCCAACGGACGGTTGGACGGCGCCCTACGTCCTGGTGCTGCTGGCCGTCTCCGTTGTGGCCTTCGCGGCCTGGATCGTGGTTGAGCTGCGGGTGCCCGATCCACTGCTCGACCTGCGACTGTTTGCCGATTTCCAGTTCACCATGGGCATGGTGGTGACCTTTGTCGTGACCGTGGCCATGTTCGGAACGGTGTTCCTGCTGCCCCTGTTCATGCAGAACCTGCGCGGGTTAGGCGCGTACGAAACCGGCCTGCTGCTGCTTCCGCAGGGCATTACGGCGGCGGTATTCATGCCTATCGGGGGCAAGCTGTTCGACCGTCTCGGCATCCGGCCGTTGATGTTCGTGGGGCTGCCGCTGCTGGCGGGCATGACCTACATCTTCGCCAGCCTGGACGTGACGACGCCCGATATCGTCACCGTGCTGGTGCTGATGGGGCGAGGCGTGTGCATGGGCCTCATCTTCATGCCGCTGAACACCGCGGTGATGAACCGCGTACCGTTCGACAAGATCAACCGGGGATCGTCGCTGTCCAACGCCGTCCGACAGCTGTTTGCCAGCTTCGGCGTAGCGATTGTGGCCACTATCCTGACCAACCGCCAGACCTTCCACCAGGCCATCCTGGCCGAAAGGGTGACGTCCGGCAGTCCAATGGTCCAGCGCATGCTGGCCGCGGCCGGCGGCGTCGCCGCTCAGAATGGCTGGACCCCGGACCAGGCCAAGCAGCTGCTGCTGGCGATGCTCAACGGCCAGGTGCTGCAGCGGGCGGCAGTGCTGTCGTTCGACGACACGTTCCTGGTGCTGGCGGTCATGGCGCTGGTGGCGCTGCTCCCGGCCCTGTTCCTCCGCACCAGCATCGTCGCCGGCGCCCACCAGGCCTCGATGCCTGTCGAGATGTAGGGCAAACGCCGGCTCGGTCGCGTAAAATAGGACGCCTTGTGCGCCATCGCGATTGTTAGTCCGCCGAGGCGCTGGCACTCCGCGCTCGGCCCCCGGCGCCGCGCATGAACAGCAAGATCATGCCTCTCGCCGAGGCCGCGGCGCTGGTCGGAGATGGCGACCACCTAGCGCTGAGCGGCTTCGCCGTGGCCCGTAACGCGATGGCCTTTTCCCGTGAGCTCGTCCGCCAGCAGCGGCGAAACCTCACCATCTCCCAGGCCATTGTGGGGATGGACTCCGATCTGCTGGTCGGCGCCGGCTGCGTGAGCCACCTCATCTATGGCGGCGGATCACTCGATCGCTTTGGCCTGGCCGAGCACATCAACCGGGCCTACGAGCAGAAGCGCATCGTGGCCGAATCCTACAGCAGCCTGGCAGTCTGCTTCAGGTATCTGGCCGGCGCCCTGGGGATCCCATTCATGCCAATCAAGTCCCTGCTCGCCTCCCAGATCCTGGAGCGCCTGCGCGAGACAGCTCCCGAGAACGTACGCCAGATGGACGATCCCTTCACGGGGGAAAAGCTGGTTCTGCTGCGGGCGCTGCAGCCCGACTTCATGGTCCTGCAGGCGCAGATGGCCGACGAGGAGGGCAATGCCCGAGTGCTCGGCCCGCTGTGGGACAGCAAAGAGGCTGCGCGCGCGGCCAAGCACGTTATCGTCATCACCGAAAAGGTCGTGCCGACCGAGGTTATTCGCGAGCAGCCGGAGCTGACCATCGTTCCGAGCTTTCGCGTCAGCGCGGTGGTGCCGCTCAGCTTCGGCGCGCACCCGACCTCGCTGTATCGCTGCCACGACTACGATGCCGACCACCTCCGCCTGTACGTTCGAAGCAGCCGCCAGCCTGAGGACTTCCAGGCCTACCTGCGGGAGTACGTCTTCGATCCCCAGGATCACGCCGATTACCTGGAGCGCATTGGAGGAAGTCGCAAGCTGCGAGAGCTGGAAGCGGACGAAGATCATGGATATTAGGCGCGAGGCGGAAGGCGCGAGGCGCCAGGCGTTAGGCGCTGGTCGCAAGGCGCAAGGCGCTGGTCGGGAGGCGTTAGTCGCGAGGCGCCAGGCGCTAGGCGCTAGGCGCCAGGGGTTAGTCGCTGGTCGCGAGGCGTCAGTCGTTGGGCCATGGGCGCTGTGCGCGAGCCAGAGACCAAGCCACTCGGCAACGTCGCGGCCACGAATGCAATCGCGCCTCCCGACTCAAAACTCACCCGTCGCAACAGCCACTTGGCAACTAACCACCAGCGCCTCGCGCCTAACGCCCCGCGCCTACCGCCTTGCGCCTCCCGACCAGCGCCTTACGCCTCGCGCCTTGCGCCTCGTGCCTTAGCTATGCCCGATTTCTCAACGTCCGAGCTGATGGTCGTGGCAGCGGCCCGCGAGTTGCATGACGGAGAGGTGGCCGTTGTGGGGCTAGGCATCCCGCTGCTGGCAGCGGCGCTGGCACAGCGGACGCATGCGCCCCGGTTAAAAGCATTGAACGAGCTGGGGGCGGCCGACGCCAGGCCGGTTGAGCCAGGCGTGGGCAATGCCGACCCGCGGCTGTGGTACCAGGCCGCGTTCTTCGGCAGCTTTATCGACGTCATGGGCACAATGCTGCACCGCGGCATCGTCGACGTCGGTTTCCTGGGCGCCCTCGAGGTGGACATGTACGGCAACAGCAATACGACCGAGATCGTCCTCCCCAACGGGAGCGTGCGCCGTTTCAACGGCAGCGGCGGCGCCAACGACATGGCCTGCAGCGCCCATCGCACAATCATCGTGGTACGTCACGAACCGCGGAAGCTGGTCGAGCGCTGCAGCCACCTCACCAGCCCCGGCTTCCTGACCGGCGGGCGCGCCCGCGAGGAGGCCGGCCTTCGCGGTGGTGGCCCTTCGCGCATCCTGACCGACAAGGCCGTCCTGGGCTTCGACGACGTTACCCGCCGGATGAAGGTCCTGTCAATCCATCCCGGCATCAGCCACGAAGACCTGCGCGCCAGCACCGGCTTCGACCTGCAGGTACCGGCAGACTGCCCGGTAACCGCCGCCCCCACCGAGCAGCAGATCCGGCTGATTCGCGAGGAGCTGGATCCGCACAGGCTGTACACCAGTGGGGAATAACAACATGGCACCGGGGCTGGCAGCGGCAGGAGCATCTCCCTAGCTGTCCAGGAGCGCGCTCGGCACACACCACTTGGCACTCGGCAACTTCAGCGACTGAAAGGAGCTTCCCAAACATGTGCGACTTCATGCAGGATCCGGACGCGGTCGAGCAGATCATGGTGGGCCGCATTCTCAACGTGGCCCGCGTTCGCGAGCTCAACGCCAAGGACTACTTCTACCAGATGCTCAAGGACAACCCGGAGATCCTGAAGATCCATCCGGGCATCGAGAACGAGCTGCTGGTTGGCGCCATCGACAACCACATCCACGCTTATCCCGACTTCGTCCATCGCGCTCAGGACATGATCGACGTGGCCATCGACGCCGCGAAGTCCGGCATGCGGGCCATCGCCTTCAAAGACCACTGGAACGTGAGCGCCAACGCCGCCTACCTGGTGCAGAAGCACATCAACTACATGGTCGAGAAGGGCGACCTGGAGCGGGGCGTGGAGGTCTACGGCGGGGCAGGGCTGTGCCACGGCGCCAATCCCGAGTACGTACGCATCGCCCTGCAGTACCCCAACGTGCGCATGATCTGGTTCCCCACGTTCACCTCGTACGGCTTCTGGCGTGGGGCCGGCCGCCCCGATCACGAGGGCGTGCGGCTGGTGGATGAATCCACCGGCCGGGTACTGCCGGAAGTCCAGCGCATCATGGAGATGGCTGTCGAGGCCAAGGTCGGCATCGGCTTCGGCCATACCGATTTTCCCGAGCTTCTGCCGCTGGCCCGGCTGGCCAAGGACGTCGGCGCGCGCGCGGTGCTCGACCATCCCCTGCTGGAGCTGAACAAGCTGCTGCTGGACGAGATGAAGCAGCTGGCCGACCTGGGCGTTTACGTTGGCACCTACTGCCAGCCGATGATCCCCAGCCTGTATCAGCCGGTGGCCGATCCCATGGATACCATCAGGACCATGCGGGAGATTGGCCCGGAGCGCTGTATCATCGGCAGCGACTTCGGACAGGTCATGCACGTAGATTCGATCGACGGCATGCGCATCTTCATTCGCGCGCTGCTCGGCTTCGGCATGAAGCCGGATGAGGTCAGGACGATGATCAGCACCAACCCCGCGAAGCTGATGTGGCTCGACGAAGCCGTCCCGGCGGCGCCCGGCATTTACCATCAATCATGGCGCTGAACCTCGAGCAGAGCACGAACATAGGCTGGGGTCGGTCCGGCCGGCAGGCCGGCCTCCAGCATCGAAGGGAGCAAGAACAGGATGCAGTTTGACGTAGAGTTCGACTCCGGCGCCTTCTACCCGGCGGCCGGCGCGGTCGAGCTGGCGGAGATCGCCGAGGACCGCGGCTTCGGGGCCGTGTGGAAGGGAGAGTCGAACAGCACCGACCCCATGGTGCTGCTGTCGGCCATGGCCAGCCGCACCAAGCGCATTCAGCTAGGCACGGCCATCTACCACGTCTTCGGCCGCAGCCCGGTGACCATGGGCATCCAGGCGGCCACCTTCAACGACCTGTCCGATGGGCGGCTGATCCTGGGACTGGGGGTGGCCAACAAGAACATCGCCGGCTGGCACAACCAGCGCTTCGACCGGCCGCTCCGGGCCATCCGCGAGTATTCGGAGATCGTGCGCCAGGTGGCCTCAGGGGAGGCCGTCGATTACCAGGGCGAGCTGTACACCACCGGTAAGTTCAAGCTGTCGTGGCGCCCCAAGCAGCCCGACGTGACGATCATGTTCGCCGGGCTGGGCGAGAAGATGACCCACCTGGCCGGGCGCATGTCCGAAGGCATCGTCGTGAACCTGGCCAACCCCGCAAAGGTCCGGGAGATCGTGAAGAACGTCAGGGAAGGTGCCGAGCAGGCCGGCCGCGACCCCTCCAAGCTCGAGTTCGTCATCAAGGTTCGCGCCTGCATCAACAAGGACCGCGACGTCGCCAAGAACAAGCTCAAGCAGGTGCTGACCTTCTACAACCTGGCGGACCACTACAAGGACATGGTGGTGGACATGGGCTTCGCCGAGGACAACCGCAAGATCCAGGAAGCCTACAAGCAGGGCGGCTTCAAAGCTGCCCAGGCGGCCGTAAGCGATACCCTGCTGGAGAACCTCCCCACCATCGCCGCCACGAGCGTCGAAGAGGTCATGGACCGGGTCCAGCCGTGGATCGAAGCCGGGGCCACCCGCCTGCTCCTGCCGACCGTGCCGGTGACCGACGACACGATTGGCGAGACCAAGGAATTCCTGCGCCTATGGAAGCTGTGAGCGAAGGAGTAACGGGCCGGGGGTCGGGGGACAGGGACCGGGGGCTCGGGGCGTATGTAGGGCGGGGGCTTGCCCCCCGCCCGATCGGTGGGGTGCAAGGACGCAGGCTGGCGAACGACGCACCTCGGCTGACTTGGAGCGCACGCTAGTGCCCATCAAGGAGGGCTGGACCGGCCGCTTCTACGAAGACTTCGAGGTTGGCGACGTGTATCGCTGCCGCATCGGGCGCACCATCACCCAGGCCGACAACAGCTGGTTCACGCTGCTGACCAATAACACCAACCAGATCCACTTCAATCAGCACTACGCCGGCAAGACCGAGTTTGGCAGGCCGCTGGTGAACTCCGCCTTGACCATTGCCATCGTCGCCGGCCTGGGTGTGGCCGACACCAGCGAGAACGGCTTCGCCCTGGGCTGGGACGAGATCAAGATCCCCAATCCGCTGTTCGAGGGCGAGACCATCTACTCGCAGAGCGAGGTGCTGGACAAGCGCGAATCCAAGTCCAAGCCACAGTGGGGCATTGTCAAATTCAAGACCACCGGCATCAAGCAGGACGGCACGGTGGTGCTCGAGTACACCCGCAGCGTCATGGTCTGGAAGAAAGCCTTCGCACCCAATAGCGATACGTTCCCTGAGCCGAGGGGTTAGGGTTCAGGGTCTAGGGTTTAGGGTTCAGGGTCTAGGGTTTAGGGTTCAGGTTCAGGGTCTATGGATTTCAGCCTCACAGCCGAGCAGCGAGACATCCGCGAGGCCGTTGCTGAGCTGTGCAGCCGCTTTCCGGACGCCTATTGGCGAGGGCTGGATCGCCAGCGGGCCTATCCCGAGGCGTTCGTGAAGGCGCTGACCGAGGCCGGCTGGCTGGCGGCGCTCATCCCCACGGAATACGAGGGCGCCGGGCTGGGCATCACCGAAGGGGCCATCATCCTCGAAGAGATCAACCACTCGGGCGGCAACGCCGCCACGGCCCACGCGCAGATGTACACCATGGGCACCGTTCTCAAGCATGGATTGGACGCCCAGAAGCGGAAGTACCTGCCGGCGATTGCGCGCGGCGAGCTGCGGCTCCAGGCTTTCGGCGTGACCGAGCCAAACTCCGGCTCGGAAACGACGCGGCTCGAGACCCGCGCCGTCCGCCAGGGCGACCGTTATGTCATCAACGGCCGCAAGATCTTCATCTCCAGGGCGCAGCACAGCGACCTGCTGCTGCTCCTGGCGCGGACCACGCCCTACGATGAGCTGAGCGATAAGAGCCGCGGCCTCAGCGTCTTCCTCGTCGATCTCACCGAGGCCGTGGCCAAAGGCCAGATCGTCATCAACCCGGTAGAAGTGATGATCAACCACCACACCACGGAACTGGTGATTCAGGATCTCGAAATACCCGCTGAGAACCTCATCGGCGAGGAGGGCCTTGGCTTCCGCTACATCATCGACGGCTGGAACGCGGAGCGCATCCTCGTAGCCTCAGAGGCCATCGGCGACGGCCACTGGTTCGTCGAACGAGCCTCGAAATACGCCTCGGAGCGTGTCGTCTTCGGGCGGCCGATCGGGGCCAACCAGGGCATCCAGTTCCCGATCTCCCAGGCCTTCGCCCACATCGAGGCGGCCGACCTGATGCGTCATAAAGCCGCCTGGCTGTTCGACACGGGACAGAAATGCGGCTTCGAAGCCAACAGCGCCAAGCTGCTGGCCAGCCAGGCCTCCTGGGAGGCCGCCAACGCCTGCCTGGATACACACGGAGGCTACGGCTTCGCGGTGGACTACGACGTGGAACGCAAGCTGCGCGAGACCCGCCTGTTGATGACCGCCCCCATCAGCAACAACATGGTGCTGAACTTCATCGGCCAGAACGTGCTGGGCATGCCTCGGTCGTACTAACGCAAGAAAGGATCGCCATTTCCATGGACTTCCTACGCTCACTGATGTTCGTGCCGGGGCACCGCCAGCGAATGATCGACAAGGCGCTCGCCTCCGAGGCGGACGTGCTGTTCCTGGACATCGAGGACGGGGTACCGCCGGCCGAGAAGGACCTGGCCCGCCAGACCATAGCCGATTCGCTTCGTGCCCTGGCCCAGAATCCGCCTGCCGGACGGCACCCGCTGCGCTTCGTGCGCATCAACGCCATTGGCCACGAGCGCATGCGGGCGGACGTCGAGACCGTCCTTGGACCGGGCCTCGAAGGCTTCTGCTTGCCGAAGGTGGAAAGCGCGGACCAGATCCGCCAGGTCGACGCGGAGCTCGATCAGCGCGAGACGAAAGCCGGGCTCGAGCCGGGAGCCGTGCGCTGTGTCGCCTCGATCGAAAGCGCGCGCGGGCTCATCAACGCGCCGCAGATCGCGGCCGCGTCAACGCGCATGGCCGGACTGATGTTCGGCGCCGAAGACTTCAGCAAGGATCTGGGCCTGCCGACCCTGCGCGTGGCCGAAGCCAGCGAGCTGCTGTACGCCCGTTCGGCCATCGTCATGGCCGCTACGGCCTCGCACATTGCCTCCGTGGATGGGGTCTGGCCGGACATCCACGATCCCGAAGGGCTGCGCAAGGATGCTCTGCAGGCGCGGCGGCTGGGCTTCACCGGCAAGTCCCTCATTCATCCCGGCCAGATCGAGGTGGTCAACAACGTCTTCCGGCCCGACGAAGGCGAGGTCGACTACGCCCGCCGTGTGGTCGCCGCATTCGAGGAGGCCCAGGCGCGAGGAGACGGAGCCATTGCTCTTGGCGGCCAGCTCATCGACGCCCCGATCGTCGATCGCGCCCGCCGCACCTTGACGCTATTCGAGGCGCTGGGAGCGAGCGCGGTCTAACTCAGGCTGGGTGATGCTCCGTCACGGGATGGTTTCAGCCTGAGCTTCCGGTGACGGCCCTTCGGGCGGAGCCGTTGCCCAGTCGATACGGGCCGCTGCGAAACCGGCGGCGTGCTTGTGGCCGCCCCCGCCGAATTGCTCGGCAATGACGGCGACGTCCTGACCATCAGCGGCCGAGCGCAGAGAGCATTTCCACATCCGATCCTTATAGGCATACGCCACCGCGAAGGGTTGATCCTTGGCCAGCTCGTTCAGCACGTCGGACACGTGCTCCGCGGTGTTGACCGCGGGGACGGTCACGTCGCCATTGGGCGTAGGGAAGTTGACCGGGTAGGCTCGCTTGACCATGCGTTCGACGGCCTTTCGGGCATAGCGCAGGATGGCACTCCCTTGCGCCACCACCTCGTCCTGGTGGTGATCCAGCGCCTCCGCCACCGAATTCCACACTTCGAAGTTCAGGGTCAGCGACTCGAGATACGTGTGCACCTCCTCCGTATGAGGAAGCTCGTGCCGCCACAAATCCCGGTCCTGCACATACGCCACCAGCGCGGGCAGCCTTGATTGGGGATGGAAGTAATCCCATGCAATGGCCGCGCCGGAGCGGGATTGATCGATAGTGCAACCGGGCTCGTGCTGCAGCGGCAGCGCCGATTGATGGTGGTCCAGGAGCGCAAACTCCGCGGCATTGGCGCGCAGCTGGCGGACGGTTGGCAGATCGTAGCTGAAATCGGCAATCACCGCCCGCTCGCCGCTAACGTCAGGCGGCGCCTCTCCATGGTGCGCACCGACAAACCTAGCGTCGGGATATTTCAGCCATGCCGCCCAGGCAGCGGTGAATCCGTCCAAGCAGTCAGCGTGATAGATGACAATCATGTCCATTAACTGTCGCACGGACATCGAATGCCCCCCGCTGGCAGGGGCAAGCATTCGGGACCCCCGTGTGCGCCCTCGGTGTTCAGGACCGCGCAGAGGCAGCTAGAGAATTGGGCTCTCGGGTCCTCCGAGCTGACCGGCGCCCGGCTCGGACGAGCTGACATGGATGCGATAGTTGACACAACCTACAAATGGGGCAGTCTGGCAGGCTGACGGTAAGGCCTTAGCCGAGCCCCGTCGATAGGTCGTCCCTCGGTCGTGATTGCGGGGTCGTACCGGAACACTTCATCAAGTGAACAGGACTGGTCGCAGGGCTTCTTGCCTTTCCGTTCGCCGTTGAAACTGGTCCTCGCTGGATATCAACTTCGCCAGCCCATACAGGCCGTACTAAAGGCTGATCGCCGAAGGCTCGACCGACAACTACCTGGCCTGTCATGGCGCCATATTTCCATGTCCGTGGCGAGTCTCAAAAATAGTCCCACACAATCCGGCATTATGCTACTATTCCAGCATGGTATCCCGTTTTGGCATCAGAGAGGGCATGTTCTAGTGGCTGACCCGAAGCCGACCCCTCCGCCGTACCTTCCCTACCGGACGTTCCGCACCTTTGTTGACAGCCTTCGGCAGGGAGTACCCAGCCGCATCGACAGAAGTGTGATGCCTTCGTTCTCCGGTGCCACGCAGTCCGCCCTTATCAAGGGTCTTTACTTCCTCAACCTGATTAGCGATACGGGCGTGCCGACGCAGACACTTGTGCAGCTCGTGATGTCAGAAGGAGCGGCGCAGCAGCAGATTTTGCAGGATGTCCTCCAGCGAGCCTACACGTTTCTGTATGGCTCCCCAGACTTCGATATTCGGCAGGCGAGCTTCAATCAGTTCGAGGAGCGGTTCCGCCTCGCTGGCGTTTCAGGCGATACGGTGCGAAAGTGCAGCACCTTCTTCATCGGGGCCGCCACTGATGCAGGGTTGGAAGTGTCCCGCTACATCGCCTCTACGAAGCGGAAGCCGCGTCTGACTAGCCAGAAGCGCGGACCACGACGCAACAGCAAAGAGAACGCCGCTGGACCGAATGGGACTTCAGCCAACGATGCCACCTCGTCCCGAGACGCAGATCAGGACGCAACGGGCACACTGACGTGGGCGCAGATGCTCCTTTCGAAGTTTCCGAGCTTTGACCCCACCTGGCCGGACGAGGTCAAGGCAAAGTGGTTCGATGCCTTCGACAAACTCATGGCGAAAGGGTCTTAGCAATTGCCTAACGGATCGCCAGATGGCGGTTAGGGGAAAGCGTGCGGCGGCTGGCCGCAGAGCGTTCGAGGCCCACCAGCCGCCCGCCGCAAGGTGCCCACGTGCGGATCAGTCAGCAGACCTATTCTCTGCGGAGGATACCGGGCTAAGCGGGAGGGGGATGCTTCGACAGCCCTATTCCCTTCCCGCTAATCCGACGTGCGGATCGTAGGCCACGATGGCTTCCAAGCTGCCTCAACTCTCGGGCAATGAGCTAATAAGGCTCTACAAGGAGAACGGCTGGGTGGCTGATGGCCGTCGGACCCACGGCCTAGCACTGGTCAAAGAACTACATGGGGAGCGCATCGTGGTGATCATCCCCACAAAGAACCGTCCGTTGAAAGATAGGACCCTTAACGGAATCATCGGCCCCAAGCAGAGCCGCGTGGGGCGGGCGGGGTTGCTAGCGATGCTAGAGAATCGAGTTAAGCGGAAGAAACCCCAGGAGTAGCGGACGGAACCCATTGCGCCGTCTCGATCGACGCCCTATACTACGCATCGGACCGAATGTCAAATTCGGTCACTAAAAGCTGCACCGGGAGTCGAATGTCGGCGAACGGCGAATGAACGCCATGAGGCCGAGTCCTGTTCTTAGTGTGCCTGGGAGGAAGAAATTCATGCCCGCCAAGGCTTTTGTCGTTCTGACCCTTCAGTTTCAGAAAGAGGACAGCTACTGGACAGGTGAGTGCGTTGAGCTGGGGACGACGACCGACGGTCGGAGCTTGCCACGTGTCGAACAGGAGTTGCGCGAGTTGGTTCTCTTGCACCTCAACACCCTGGAAAAAAACGGGGAGCGTGAGAGGTTCTTCCAAAAGCACGGAATCAAGATGTACACCGACGAGGCGCCCTCTGAAGTGCAACCGCGGGTTCCGGTGAGCACGACGCGGGATCATACGTTCACTCAATTTCCGCGCATCGAAGTCGAGCCAGTTCTCGCCTACGCCTAGACGTAGAACCTAGCCCTAGCTCGTGAGATACGCAAGCGGTGCTGAGTGCGGACCTTTCCTCCGCGCTCGACTATGCTGAACACAACTTGCTTGTTTTCACGGCGCGAGGGATTGGGGGTTTTGTTGCCCGCCTTGTGCTCAGCGCGCTGATTTCATGGTGGGGAGCCTGGCGCCGTTGTTTCAGCGATGTATGTCTCGTCGGCCTCAATGGCGGCTGACATGGATGTGCCCCATCACGCGTTCATGTCGGCCATGCCCGGCACGATCCTCCACTCCTTGAGGGGCTCGCCCGCGGCCAGGGCCTTCAGCTCACGCAGCCACACCGAGCGCAGCAGGATGATGTGCGCATCGATACGGCCCAGGCGCTCGTGCTCGCGGTCGGGGATGCTGCCCTGGCCGACGAGCGAGGTGTAATCCTCGATCCAGAACTGCTTGTAGGTGCTCATGTCGGCCGGCATCTCGCGGAGCGCCCTGCGGCCCGCGAGCACGGCAGCGCCGAAGGCATTCAGCGTCTCGACCCGCGCCGGCTCGACCGATCGTCGCCTCTTTCTGTACGCATCCGCTTCCATGCCGGAGAGGTGAGTCAGGTCCACGATGAAGGTGGCATTGCTGTGATCGTCGATTGGCACATGCCAGAACAGGCGGTCGGCCCACAATCGCTGTGCGTCTGCGACCGAGCCTTCGACCCGCGTCTGGGAGCGCGTTTGGGTCATGTTGGGCATGATGTAGTGGACGTAGCGCGCGGGCTGGCCAGCGCTGCGCATCGTTGCCCGTACGCCGTACTCCGTCTCTTCCGCGGTCACCGTCCTGGGGGCCATCTGGTCGCCCTTGCCCACGCGTGAGAGCGATTCTCGGTGCACGAACGGCACGTGCGCGGGATCGTTCTCCATGCGATTGAAGTAGTTACACGGCCAGATCTCGGGCGTCCCCACTTCGAACACGAAGGGGCGCTCGAAATCGGGGTAGCGCCGAAGCGGCGGCGCGCCGCCCTCACCCAGGCAGGCAAAGATCAGTCCCAGGTACTCTTCGGTCGGATAGGAAGCGAGCCGCACCTTGGCGGCGAAGCCGCCGTCTTCGCCCGGCTGCTCGACGCACTGCCCCGAGGCGTCGTACTTCCAACCGTGGTAGAGACAGCGCAGGCAGTCGCCTTCGACCCAGCCTGTCGAAAGCCGCGTGCCGCGGTGGGCGCAGCGAGACGCAATGAGATGGGCCGCGCCACCTTCGCCTCGATACAGCGTGAAGTCTTCGCTCATGATGCGAACCGCTACCACGCGGCCGCGCTCCAGGTCCTGCGATCGGTAGATCGGCTGCCAGAACGACCTCAGATAACGTCCCGCCAGCGTATCGGGGCCCGTGTAGACGAATGCGTCACTGGTCGTTGCCAAAGCGACGGCATGGTATCACGGCGTGCCCCCCGCCGGTATCATCAGCGGGTTCAACTATGAGAATCGACGTGCACGCCCATTACTACCCGGATGAATACATCCGCTGCCTCAGCGATTTCGGCGCAGCCACCCACCAGGCCGGACGCGCGCCCGGGGCAGGCGTGTCCCTCGAGCAACGCGTCGAGCTGCTCGACCGGTCCGGCATCCACCTGCAGGTGTTGTGCGTGGGCGCGCAGCAGCCCTATTTCGCCAACGCGGAGCATGCGGCAGAGGCGGCGCGGCGCGCGAACGACAGCTACGCCGACATCTGCGGGGGCTACGGCGGGCGGTTTGCCGCCTTTGCCGCGCTGCCCATGCCGCACCTCGACGCTGCCCTGCAAGAGCTGAGCCGCGCCTTGGACACGCTGGGCATGGTCGGCGTGAACGTCGGCTGCACCATCGCCGGGCAGCCGCTGGACGATGCCTGCTTCGAGCCCCTGTTCGCCGAGCTGGACCGCCGCGCCGCCGTAGTATTTCTTCATCCCCTCGGTCTCGGCTGCGGACCGCTGGTCGAGGATTACGGGCTGTCGTTTACCTTGGGCGCGCCCTTCGAGGATTCCATCGCTGCGCTGCGACTCGTACGCTCAGGCTTGACCGCCCGCTACCCTCACATGCGGCTGATCGTGCCGCACCTGGGCGGCACACTGCCGTTCCTGTTCAAGCGGCTGGACGGATCGCTCAACCTGGAGCCTGGCCAACGGCCGAGCGAGCACCTCAAGCGCATGTGGTTCGATACGGCCAACAACCACACAGCCGCGCTGCGCTGCGCAGTTGAGTCGGTTGGCGCCAGCCAGCTGGTATTTGGAACCGACTTTCCGCATGTGGCCGGGGAGCGCTTCGATCGAGCCACCAGCTACATCCAGGAATCGGACCTCTCACAGGACGACAAGAGCGCCATCCTGGACCACAATGCCCAGGCGCTCCTGGGCATTCCCGACCGCTAACCACGCGGCAGGCGCCTGTTCGCTTTCGTCCAACGCCTATCATTCTTCGAGCGTGGTTGCCGTGCACTCCGTCATGAATGCCTCATTCGGTCCTCAGCTTTTGCTCATTTCGCCGGCTCATCCTGACTCCGTCACTCCACCCGAGCCGGACAGGGAAGCGGCGAGCCCTCGTCCGGCTCGCGGCATTTTTAAGACGCCGTCACGGCAATTCGATCCACCTCGGTCGGAGGATCTCCTGACATAGACCCTATGCGCTGGCTGCTGGCTGCCGCCGCACTCATGCTGCTCGCGCAGGCGCCACCGGCAGCAGCAGATACCACCTCCTTCGTCCTTCCACCGCGGCCCACGCCGGATGACGGGCTGGCCAGCCTGATCCAATCGGCGCTGCCGGTCGCTAACGGCACCTTTGGCGTCGCGGTGCTCGATCTGGAGACTGGCCGCAGCGCCTTCGTCAACGCCGATCAGCGTCTCCCAGCGGCCAGCCTGTTCAAGCTGCTCGTGCTGTATGAGTACGGTCGCCAAAAGCAGGCCGGCCTCATTTCCGGCAGCGACGTCCTGACCGTGAGCGACGACGACTTCGAGGATGATGGCGTCAACACGGTTGGGGAACCGGGAGCCCAGGTCATGGCCGGCACGGCGGCTCAGCTCATGATCACCGTCTCGGACAACGTGGCGGCCAACGTGCTGGCCACCAGGCTGGGGCTGGCGAGCATCAACCGCGCGGCGGCGGACCTCGGCCTGCAGTCGTCTCGCATCCACACCTGGCTGGCCGACGATCCCGTTCCGCCCGACGAGCTGAACTTCACCAGCGCCCGCGACATGATGCTGCTGCTGGAGCGCATTGCCAGCGGACAGGCGATCGACCCTGACTTCAGCCGCCAGATGCTCGATTTGCTGCTCGCCGATGAAATCAACGACCGTTTGCCGGCCGGCCTGCCGGCAGGCGTGCCCGTGGCGCACAAGACCGGTGACCTGGACGCGGTCGTCAACGACGCGGGCATCGTCTACGGCCCCCGCTCCCCGTTCATCATCGCTGTTTTGGCCGCGGACGTCGAAGACCGCGCCGCGGCGGCAGGCACGATTCGGGCCATCGCTCGCGCCACCTTCGACTACCTGGAGTCTTCCTAAGAAGGTTGCGTCAGGACTGCACTTGGACCTCGCCGGCAACGTATGCATCGCCGCCGGCCTCGAGCGGCACGCGCTCGCCGGCATCCGGCCTGTACCAGCCGACGACGAGCCGGTAGCGGCCAGGAGGCACCTCCTGCGCCAGGTGAACGTCGGAGATGCGGTCACCCAGCTCCCAGAGGTGGGTGGGAAAGACGTTGTGCTGCGGCGGGGCATCGGCCTGAGCCGCGATGGCGCCGCCGCCATCGATCAGCTGCACGAACAGCGTGTAGTCGCGCGAAGGCGTTCCGAGGGCGTACCAATCGAACGTCAGGTCGAGGTCGTGTCCATTCGGGCTCGAATGCCAGCCGGCCAGGCCAATGGGCTCGCGCCACTGCGCCACCAGCGACGGCGCCGGCGGCAGCTGCGCCGGGCGCACCTTCACGCTTCCGAACAGGATCGAGTTGCCGCCCCCGGCCGGGTGCAGGAACTCATACTGGCCGGTGAGCAGGTTGTACATGCCGACCTCGAGCCGATAGAGGCCGGGAGGGGCATCGTCGCGGAGCTGCAGCACGAAATCGTCAGGGATGATTTTTCCCGGCACCCAGGAGGTCGTGGCCTCGAACGTTGCATCGGGCTGGTTGTCGTGGGTTGCCCAAGGCCGGCCGTCGGCGTCGAGTAGGTGCACGAAGGTGACCCAATTGCGGTCGTTTCGCCCTAACGATCGCCAGCGCAGCGAAACTTGGAAGAAGTCCCCGGGACGCAGCGTTGCGTCAGCCAAACCGGGCAGGTCATCTGGCTGGACAGTGGGCCGCGGGAGCAGACGATCCACCGCGTAATCCAACAAGATGGCCTTATCCTCGAAGCGCGCCTCCAGCGGGTGGCGTCTGCGGGGATCGCCGGGCAGGAGCACCTGGCCCAGAGCGACTGAAGCTCCCGCCGCCGCGAGCGAAAGCTGATAGCGGCCGGCGGGCAGCTGCCTGAGGCTGTAGCGCTTGCGTACCAGCTCGTTCACCGCCAGGTACTCATCGGGCATCACGGCGGCTGAGGCCGCCGGCACCCGCGCCACCTCCCGGCCACCGGCATCGGTCAGGACAAAGTCGAACGGCTGGTCTTGCGCTGATGAGAACAGCCAGTACAGGTCCACATCCACCTGGCCGGAACGCACCTCCGGCGGATCGGCGGCGACGAGCGTCTCCCCGGCCAGCGAAGACCATGCCAGGGGACGGATGGAGCGGGCGGCGGGAGGGCGAAGCACCAGCAAGACGGCAAGGGTAAAGAGCGGCGCGACGGCGACCAGGGCCAACCGCCGGCGCATCAATGCCCAGCCAAGGAGGGCCGCCAGCGTCAGGGCTGAGACGAGACCAGCCAGGCCCTCGGTGACCGTTCCTGCATAGCGCAGCTGCACGAGATGCCTCCCCGCCGGAATGGCCAGCTCGATCAGCCCGGCGGGTGTGGCCGGACTGAGGTCCGAAGTGCGACCGTCGATGGTTGCCCGCCAACCGGCGAAGTAGAACTGCTGGAGGCGCAGCACTGTCGCTGCCGGGGCCTCGACCTCTGCCTGCCAGGTTGTTGCCCGAACCGAAAGCGAGGTGACGGCCAGCGGCGAAGCTTGGGTAGCGTCGGCCGGAGCGAAGCGGCCCACACCTGCCTTCAACACGTCGACGCTCGACGTGCGCGGCTGATATTCGCTTTCGATCGTCACACCATCGGCCGAGCTGCCGTACTCCTGTGTCTCGAGAATGCCGGGAGCGAGATCTATCGGAGGAGAGAAGCGGCCATCGGGCACGTGCGCCAGGGTCGAATAAGCCATGACGCCCACCACCGCCGCCAGCGGCAGCCAGGTTAGGCGCGACCAGGCGCCGGAGATCCCAATCGTCGCCGCCTGGGTAAAGCCCAGCAGGATCAGCATGCGCCAGGGGAATTGCACGTAGTTGGCCAGCGGCGCGTTCAGCCAGAACGGCAGGGCCAGCGGGGTCATGAGCAGGACGAACGCCACGGAGGAGGCAATCGCCAGTCCCGCGGGCGCCATTGCCTGACGCTTGACGAGCTGCAGGCCCAGGATCACCAGCAGGCCTACCAGCATGAGCGCCTGAACGTTGGTCATGCGATAGGCGCCCTGGCCGTACTGAGCGAAGAAGCCGGCGTCGGTCATGTTCAACAGGCCGAACACGTGGCGAGGCAGCCAATCCCCCTGCAGCTGCTTCAAGTTGGTCAGGCCTGATTCGACGACTCCCGGGAGCCAGTAGCCGGCGGACAGCAGCAAGCCGAATCCGCTGGCAAGACCGGCCTTGAGCATCGAGCGCCGGGTCCTGGGTCCGAGCGCCAGGCTCCAGAGCAGCGCCACCGGCAGGGCGAAGATGGCGATGACGTTGTGCGTGCCGACTTCGATCGCCGCGAGCAGCGCTGCCAGCGGCAGCCATCCACGCCATGGTGAGCGCATCGTGCGGATCTGGGCGTAGGCCAGCCACGGCAGCAGGGCGATGGCCCACAGCTCCGGCATTCCGCCTCGCGCATGTGCGTCCTGCACGTGGTACGGGAAGTACCCATAGAACACCGCGGCGATGACCGCCGGAACAGGTCCCGCGCCAGCCTCTCGGACGAACAGGAGCAGGCCGGCGGCGGCGACGAAAAAGCTGGCCGCCATCGACACCTGGATGGCCAGCGGCAGGTTGTTCAAGGCAAGCTGGAAGATCTCGGTGAGCAGGTAGGCGAAGGGTGGGAAGAAGTTGAACAGCGGAAGGCCGTGCCCCTGACCAAAATCCGGCAGCCAGCGAGGATAGAGCACGCCGTCGCGGACCATGCTGTCCACTTCGATCATGCGCGTCAAGTGGTACACGCCGTCGAAGGTCGAAAGATAGCCCGGCCGGAAGAGGGGAGCGGCCGCGGGCCACGTCGCCGCGAGCGAGAGCGCAGCCGCCAGCAGCCAGATGAGGGTCGAACGGCGAACACCGCGTTTTGCCTTGGCCCTGCCCGCGGGCACAGTGCCCGCCGCTTCAGCGACGGCCATCACTGCCCCAGACGAGACCCCGAAGCGACGCTGAAGCTCGCCACACAAGCCTCAATTATCGGCCCCCAAGACTCGGCCTCTGACAGCGAGCGTGGCGGCGGGGGCACCAGCTGCATCGGCCGCGGGCTGAACCGAGGCCCACCCTGGTGTCGTATGCATCGGCAAGTTGGCTTGCCGAAATGCCGCGGAGAGGTCTGCCGGGACCCTGTCCAGGCACCTTTGGCACACAACCGAGCCGGAGCAGAGTAACCGATCGGATCGCCCGCTCGTTAGTCAAAGAGAGAGCACAATGCAGCATCGACGCGCTGGCTGCGGGGTTGACCCGGGGAGAACGTTATAAGGCACCTCGCTGTCCTCATCGTCGAGAGTGACCTGGCGCTGGGCCGGGCGCTGCTCGAGGCCGTCGCCCTGGCTGGAGCACGGCCGCGTCTCGCCAGGAACACCACGGAAGCGCTGCCCGCTGGTAGCCAGCGCCCGGACCTAGTGCTGTGGGACCGTTGGCCCGGCGACCGTACGGCGTTGCAGACCCTGCTGCAGCGCCTGCCGGGTACCCCAATCATCTGCCTGGAAAGCGACGAGATGGGCCGGGACGCCGCGGATGGCCTGTGCCAGGAATCGATCAACCGTTTCAGCGGGCTCGACAAGCTTATGGACAGGCTTCGCCATTGGCTGGAGCGGCTCTCTGAAACATCCGAGGGAACCCCGGCGAACTAGCTCGGAAGGTCGAGCTTTCCAGCGTCGCAGGCTGGCGAATCAAGCTGCCGGCGAGTAGCCCATAAGTACTACCAAGGCACGTAAACAACGTGAGTGGGGCTGAGCGGGCATTCCTTTTGCTGCCGGTCGGTCGTTCTAGACGCTGCCTCCCGGCGGCAATGCCAGGACCACGGACCGAGGGACCAGCTTTTGAGTGCACGATTTTCCAACAACGTCCCTGAAAGCCACGCGCAATTCCTGCTGCGCACCGGAATGGCGATGCTTGCTCAAAGCAACTTCGAAGCGACCATGGAGTGCGCCGTCGAGTCCATGGTCCCGCACCTGGCCGACGGCGCGGCGGTGGCGCTGGCTACCGAGGGCGGATGGGAGCGCCTGGCCTGCGCTCATGTGAACCCGGGTAAACGGGAGGCGATGGCGCGCTGGCTGGCATCCTATCGGCCTGGTTCCGGCGAGCGACACCCACTCGCGGCGGCCCTGATCGAAGGCAAGCCGCAGCTGCACTCCCCATTCCAGGCCCGCCAGTGGACACACGAGCATGTGGATGGGGAGGCCGGCCGTTTGCTTCGAGTGCTCGAGCCGCGTTCCGTGCTGGTCGTGCCTTTTCTCGGGGAGCACGCAAGCGCAGGGCTGCTGGTGCTGCTCGACGGCGAGAACAGTCGTCAGCTGGGCGCAGCCAACGTCACCCTGGCGCAGGAGCTGGCCGACCTGGTATGCCGTTCGCTGTTTCCCTGGCGCCTGCTCGAGGCAGCGAGGCAGGACCTGGCCGCGGAGACACGCGCCATTGGCAGCGTGGTGCACGATCTTCGAACGCCACTGGCCGCCATCAAGCTGCGCGCGGAGGTCACGGCCAGGGCACTGGACGCCTCGCGACAGCCCAACCCCCGTCAAGCGATGCTGGAGATAGCCGCCACCGCCCTGCGCATGGCACAGATGCTCGGCGAAGTCTTGGACTTCGTGCAGCTGCAGAGCGGGCAGCGGCTCGTCCTGCGCTACACGAACGTCGACTTGAACGCGCTCGTGAGCGAGGTTGTCGACAGCTATCGCGGCCAGTTCGCCGGCCAGATCGTCACGCCGATCGCACCGCCGTCGGTAACTGGACGGTGGGATGAGCCGCGCATCCGGCGCGTTCTCGACAACCTGGTGCAAAACGCGGTGAAGTACAGCCCCGGCGGCGGCACAATCAGCGTGACCGTGGCCCGGGAGGATTCGGACGCCGTCATCGCAGTGGAAGACCAGGGCATCGGCATACCCGCTGCCGAGCTGGGCCGCTCGTTCGAGTGGTTTCACCGCGCGAGCAACGTGCAAACCCGCATCCCCGGGACGGGAATGGGGCTTGCCGGTGCGCAGAGCATCGTCGATCTGCACCACGGCACGATCTCCCTCACCAGCCAGGAGGGCCAGGGCACTCGAGTGACGGTGCGGATTCCCCTGCAGCCTGAGGAAGCGGCCTAGCCCCGTGGTAGCGGCCTGGCGGTAAGGCCGCGGGGCAGGGTTTACACTGTCGGGGAGCAACCGCCATGGCATCACTTCGCTGGCCAGCCATCTCGCAGCTACTCAGCCCGAAACGGCTCGGACGGGAGCGGTTGAAGGCATGACCGTTTTCCGCTATTCGCGCTGGGACGGCTCGCAAATCGTCGATCCATTCAGCGTCGAAGACGTCATGAAGCAGATCGCCGAGCAGGTGCTCGACGACAACGCCGACGTCCGGAGCATCCTGCGGCGGATGCTGCAGCGCGGCACCGAGTTCCCCGGGGGCCAGCGCATGATGGGCCTGCAGGAGCTGCTGGACAGGCTCCGACGGGCCCGTGAAAGGCATCTCCAGCGCTATGACATCGGGTCGGTGCTGGACGACGTCAAGGAGCGTCTGGACCAGGTTGTGAAAACCGAACGGGATGCGCTCGAACGCAAGCTCGACGAAGCCCGGGGAGCACAGCCCCCAGCCAACGAAACGTCGGGACCGCGGTCGCCTGAGGGCGCCGGCCAAGATGCCGGTCGCCCCTCCGCCGGCCGAGGATCCGCCGGCGCGGCAGGCAGCGCGGGCACGACCGGGGACGAGAACCAGCAGCTTCGCCAGCTGCTGGAGCAGATGGCTCGACGACGGCTGTCGCAGCTGGAGCAGCTTCCTCCGGAAGTCGGCGGACGCATCCAGCAGCTGCGCGACTACGACTTCTTGGATCCGGATGCCCGGCAGCAGTTCCAGGAGCTGCTGCAGATGCTCCAGCAGCAGGTGCTGCAGAACTACTTCCGCGGGCTGCAACAGGGTATCCAGTCGCTTACGCCGGAGGCGCTGCGCGAGATCCGCGACATGGTCCGTGACCTCAACGAGCTGCTGGAGCGGCATCGACGCGGCGACCAGCCGGACATCAGCGAGTTCATGCGGAAGTGGGGCAAGTTCTTCCCGCCCGGAATCGAAACGGCCGAGCAGCTGGCCGAGTACCTGCAGCAGCAGATGCAGCGCATGGAGTCGTTGCTCAACTCCATGAGCCCGGAGATGCGGAAGGAGCTGGAGGACCTGCTGCAGTCAGTCTTCCAGGATGGCGACCTCCAGGCCGAGCTGTCGCGGCTTGCCGGCAACATGGCGCGAATGGGCTTCGGCGGCAGTGAGCCCGGGGAGTTTCCGTTCTCCGGCGACGAGCCGCTGACGCTGCAAGAGGCCATGGGCCTGATGGGCGACATGAGCTCGCTGGACGAGCTGGAGCGTGAGCTGCTGCAGTCCATCAAGACCAATGACGTGAGCCGGATCGACAGCGACGAGATTGGGCGGCTCCTGGGCGAAGAGGCGCAGGCGCTGACCGAGCAGATGCAGTCGCTGACGCGCATGCTGGAAGAGGCCGGCCTGCTGCGCCGCAAGGGCAACGACTGGGAGCTGACGCCGCGGGCGCTGCACAAGATCGCCGAGCAGGCGCTGGTGGACATCTTCGGCCGGCTGGATAACGGGCTGCTTGGCAACCATGAGCTCATGCGCCGCGGGGTGGGAGCCGAGCGGCTCGACGAGACCAAGCGCTACACCTTCGGCGATACGCTCTCGCTCGACGCTAATCAGACGCTGATGAACGCCATCTTCCGGGAAGCCAAGTCCGGCTCAGCGCCCAGCGGCAAGCTGCGCCTGACGACGGACGATTTCGAGATCTACAGGACCACCGCCGCCACCCGCTGCTCGACCGTGATCATGCTCGACATGAGCTACTCGATGATGCACGGCGGCCGTTTTCAGGCCGGAAGACGGGTCGCGCTGGCCCTGGACACCCTGATCCGCATGAAATTCCCCAGGGACTATCTGCGTGTGGTCGCCTTCTCCTACTTCGTGCTGACGCTGGAGCCGCAGATGCTGCTCGATAGCTATTGGGTCGAGTACGGGGGAGGCACCAACTTTCAGGAAGCGCTACGCCAGGCTCGCGTGCTGCTGTCCCGGCAGAAGGGCGGCACCAAGCAGATCGTGATGATCACCGACGGCGAGCCCAATACGTACAGCTACTGGTCACAGCACGGCGACTTCGACGAGCGCAACGGCCGAGGCCCCATGGCCGAGACCCTGCGCGAGGTGGTCCGCTGCACGCAGGACGGTATCGTCATCAACACCTTCATGATGGCCCGCGAAGCAATGCTGACGCACTTCGTCCGCATGATGGCCAAGGTGAACCATGGGCGAGCGTTCTTCTCTTCACCGCAGCACCTCGGCGCCTACGTCCTGCTCGACTACCTGGGTAACAAGCAGCGCGCCAGCCGCTAGCAGCCCGCCTCAGCCGATCTCGGCCATGGCCGAAACGGCAATCGGGCCCTTCTCCGTCAGCAGCAGCGGACCTATCTCGAGCTCGCGCACCGACGGCTGGCCCAGCATGAGCCGGCCGACCTTCACCAGCACATCAGCCACCTCGGCGGGATCATGCTCAGGCAACCCGCGAAAGCCATGCATCAGCGCCGCCGCCGTGGTCTCTTCGATCATCTCGATCGCTTCGGCCCGATCGAACGGCGCCACCCGCAGCGCAACGTCGGCATACAGCTCGGCGATCACGCCGCCCGGTCTGAAGCTGACAACCGGGCCAAAGACCGGATCGCGCCGAGCGCTGACCACGACTTCGACGTCGCCGGGCAGGAAGGGCTGGACAAGCCAGGCGGCGTTGGGGAAGCGTTCGTGCATCTGCTCCCAGGCGCGCTGCAGCTCCTCGTTGCTCGCCAGTCCCACAGCTACCGCGCCCATCTCGCTCTTGTGAACGATGTCCTCGCGAATCGCCTTGAGCACGACGGGATAGCCGAAGTGCGTCGCCAGCTTGCGTATGGGAACGAACTCGTGCCGGCCCGGCCCGGTCACCAGCGTCTCCGGCACCACCGGCACCTCCCAACGGTCGAGCAGCCGTTTGGCCTCGTACTCATCCATCACCCCGATCCCTTCGATCGTCATGGGAGTGACGGACGCAGCCGGCACGGCCGCTGCCGCCCGTGCCGCCTCGAAGGTGGCAGTTCGGCGCCGCCCATACGCCACCAGCGATCGATATGCCGCTATCGCACGCTCGGCCGAGGCAAACGAAGGGAAACCCGGAGCCGGCGGTAAGCCAGAGCCTACGATCGCCTTGTCCGCCGTAAGCTGGCGCAGCGCTGCCGCCAGATCCCGGGACGATGGCCCCGCTCCCAAGACGATGAGCGCATCCACAGCCAGGTCATCGGCGATGGCTCGGGCGCATTCCGCCAGCGTCGCCGCGTCCTGGCCCTGGCCGACGTCTACCGGGTTCCCGCTGGCGGGCAGGCGAGGCACCAGATGGCGCAGGCGGCTCTGGGTTGAGGAGGAGAGCACCGGCACTTCAAGCCCGGCATCCTCAGCCGCGTCTGCGGCAAGCACGCCCAGCGCGCCTGACGCCGTCAGGATGCCGACTCGTTTACCGGCGCCCGGCCGGCCCGTGCCGAGGGACAACGCTTCCAGGCTGTCCAGCAGCTCCTCGGCGCTGGATACCACCACGGCACCGGCCTGCCGCAGCGCGGAGAGATAGACCTCCCGCTCACCCGCAGATGAGCCGGAATGCGTGGAGGAAGCGCGCGCGCCGGCGGCCGTTCGCGCTGCTCTCAAGACAACGACCGGCTTTCCCACCCCGGAGATGGCGGCCATGAGACGCTGCCCGTCCGTTACGGCCTCGAGGTGCAGTCCTATGACCCTCGTCTCATCGTCCCGCCTCAGCCAGTCGATGAGCTGAGCGTGCGTCACGTCGAGCTGGTTGCCGATGTTGGCGACCTTGGCCGCTCTCCAGGCCCTGGTGCGTATCTCGTCGCTGAAGAGCGCCGCCAGGGAAGCGCTCTGCGTGACGATCGCCACGCCTCCGACCGGCCCCGATCCAGCGCCAGCCGGCTCGAAGATCGATCCGGCGTCGCCTGGATTGACCCTTTCCATATGAGATCGATCATACGGACGGTTCCACTGGCCGTACGATTGGCTACGCCGATGTCGAATGGCTTCTACCAACGGATCCTGTTTCCGCTGCTGACCCTACCGGACGCCGAGACGTCCCACAACAGCGTCCTGAAGCTGCTGTCATTGGCACAGCGAGCACCGGCCTTGCTGCGGGCGCTGGAGACGCTGTTCACAGTAGACGACCCTCGCCTGCACGTGAGCGCCTTCGGGCTCCAGTTCCCCAATCCGGTGGGCTTGGCGGCAGGCTTCGACAAGAACGGCATAGCCGCCCAAGCGATCGCCGCGCTGGGGTTCGGGCATGTGGAAGTTGGGACGGTGACGCCACGGCCGCAGCCCGGCAAGCCGAAGCCGCGGCTGTACCGGCTCAAGCCGGACCGAGCCTTGATCAACCGGCTCGGCTTTCCCAGCCAGGGGATGGCCGCCGTCGCCTCGAACTTGCAGCGGATCGCACCCGGCAGCTACGTGCTCGGCGTAAACGTGGGACCGAACGCTGCCAGCGTGGAGAGCGGCAGCGGGCTGGAAGACTTCGTCGCCGGTTACCGCGCCCTCGCCCCGCTGGCAGCCTACGTCACGATCAACGTGTCTTCACCCAATACGGCCGGCTTGCGCGCTATGCAGCAGGTCGACCTGCTCGAGCAGCTCCTCGCCGGACTCGATGCCGGCGTAAGAACCATCGGCCGGCCCCTCCTGGTCAAGATAGCGCCCGATCTGAGCGACGACGAGGTCGGCCACATGGTGGACGTGATTCGGCGTCATGCTGTTGCAGGAATCATCGCCACCAACACCACGGTCGAGCGTCCTGCCACACTGCGCAGCCCCGAGAGTCGCGAGTCCGGGGGACTGAGCGGCGCGCCGTTGAGCGAAAGAGCCACGAGCGTCGTACGGCGCGTGTACCGGCTCACGGAGGGTAAGCTGCCGATTGTCGGCGTCGGCGGGGTGGCTGGAAGCCGAGAAGCCATCGACAAGCTGGAGGCGGGCGCTTCACTGGTCCAGCTCTACACCGGCTTCATCTATCAAGGCCCAGGGGTCGCACGGTCCATCAATCGCGGAATCCTGGCCCACCTCGAGAAGGCGCACCTCGACAGCGTTGCCGATCTCGTCGGATCGCGGGCGTAGGACAACCGCCCTCAGCCGCCCGCGCGGACGCATACCAGGCTCACCCAATCGCCGTTCTGCACCCGGCGGCTGACGGCCAAGCCGGCCTGAGTGAAGGCATCGATCACTTCCGCTTCACGCTGGTCGATGATGCCCGAGGCCAGGAGCTTCGCGCCCGGCGCAAGGACGGCCCGCAGCTGTGGCGCCAGATCCACCAGCACGCGGGCAATGATGTTGGCCAGAACGAGATCGAACGACCGAGCGCCTTCACCTTCAGGAAGTGGCAAGCTTCCCAACCTGACCTCTATCTTGTCTCCGAAGCCAGCTCGCTGGGCGTTCTCCGAGGCGGTAGCAACCGCGATCTGCTCGACGTCGAGCGCCAGAATCGGTCCGCTTGCGAGGCCGGCCGCCGCCAGCGACAGAATGCCCGATCCGGTGCCGAGATCCAGGATGCGCTCCCCTCCCTGCACCAGGTCCTCCAGCAGCTGCAAGCAGCTCTCGGTGGTGGGATGCAGTCCAGTGCCGAAAGCCATACCCGGATCCAGCTCGACGACAACCTCATCGGGCGCCGCCTCGTACTGCCTCCAGGAGGGCTTGATGACGATACGCCGGCCGACTTTGCGGGTGTGATAGTGATCCTTCCAGGCGTTGGCCCAGTCTTCCTCCGCCAGCTCCGCCGCCGACACGGCGCCGATCCCGTGAATGTCGATCTGGCTGAGGTGCCACAGGCCCTCCTCGATGGCCAGCCGCTTTGCTTCGTGCTGGCCATCGACCGGCACGTAGGCTCGCAGGGTGACCGGCCGGTCATAGTCGATTTCGGCGCCATCGCCGTCCGCGGGCTGCCGCACCGGTTCCTCTATAGCCACGCCGCCGGCGGCGTGCTGGCTCATGACGGCATACGCCGCCTCCGACGCCTCACGCGACGCCTCGACCGCGATCTCCAGCCAATTCACGACATGAGGGTAGCCGCGCCGGCGGCAGGGCCTAACCCTCCAGAACGCGCGTCCCGGAAATTATGGACGGATGGGGCGCACGCCGAGTCTCGGGACAGGCAGGGTCTGCCCTGCCCGTTAGACCCTCTATTCAAACCACCTTCGTTTGAACGGCAGCTTGGGGTTGTTGGGGCCACCTGGGCCGTCGACGTAAACTACCTGACCGGCGCGAGACATGGGCTTGCCATCCAGCCGGTCGCGCAGCCAGTCGCACATGGCGCTGCTGAGGCCGGACGCCCACCCGGGAGCCTCACCGCCGATGGACGGCATGTGGTGCTGATCGGCGAACACCCACAGCTCGGCAGGACTCCGAAGCTGGTCGAACATGCGATAGATCTCGTCGAGCGGACCGCGAGGGTCGTACTCGCCCACGGCGATGAGGACGGGGCAGCGCACCTTGTCGATGCAGCCATCCAGGGTCATCTGGCTGACCACCACGTCGAGCTCCTCTTCGCTGACGGATTGGGTGAGATAGCCGAACAGCTGCTTCCAGCGCGGCGACTCTTCCGTCATGAGGAAATACTTGTCGGCAATGCTGGCCGCCGGCGCGGTCATGGCCTTGATCCGGGGATCGTGGGCGGCAAAGCGGAAGCCCCAGAACGACCCGAAGCTGGTCGCGTGCAGGACGACGTTTTCGCCGTCGATGTCCGGCCGCGTCAGCAGATAATCCAACGCAGCGCTGGCGGCGCGCTCGTAGTTGTCGGGAGTCAGGCGGATGCCGCGCAGGTTGCTCTCCGCCTGGCCAGGCCCGTCGAATGAGAAGACGTGCAGGCCGCGCTGATGAGGCTGGTTGTAGAGCGGATGCGGCCAGTTCTCTTTCGATACGTCGCAGCCGGGGATGTAGAACAGCAGCGGCGCACGATCCACGCCTGGGCACAGGTGCAGGTTGCCCGAGACCAGAGTTCCCTCCCAGGGAACGTCGACGTGCTCCAGCCGGTACGGCGCCCGAGCCGCCACCTGGTCATAGCAGCGCCGTACGCCCGCGTACAGGAAGCGCTTCTCGTCGTTGTTCTCGAACACCACGTGTTGGGCATGGACGTACTCATTGGCCGCCTTGAAGTACAGCTCCAGCGCGGTCGTGCTGTGGCCAGCCGCCGCTTCGACGTCGGCCAGCGTCTCCATACGGCGCGCGGCTTGCCCGAGATGCTTGCTGATCATGGCGTGGCTGCGCACGCTCCGAGGCAAGCTGCCGCGCCCGTCGGGCTGGAAGTGATAGGTTCGGCCGGTTTCCTTGATCAGCCAGTCGAGCACCCACTGCTGGTTGTCGCGCAGAAGATGCGGCCGACCGGCCTTAGGCGCTCCGGGATTCGGCATACCGTTGAGTCCTCCTCACAAAGTCTGACCCTGCGGCCGGCGGGCAGGATCGGCCTCGGAGGCCCATTCTACGTGCTCGGGCCGCGCGCTGGGTCACGGAAAGTCGGCGGCTCGGCGACTAGGCGAGGAACGGCAGCCAGTGCAGCACGGCCAGCGTCGCCACTGCCAGGCCAACGGCCGTGAGCCAAGCCGGCCAGGAGCGCCGCCGCGCGGCTGACACCCCCAGGTAGTAGTCGAGTGGCAGGTGGCCGATACAGCGAGGGTTCGGGGCGTCGGCTAGCATCTCAAGCACCGGTTTCCGCGCTAGATGGGGCGGTCGGCGGCCAGGCAGATCACGGGCGCGACCGGCCGAAGTCGCGGGTCATCAGAGCGGCGTGCCTGGGCAAGCAACTGGAAGTGGAACACGCACAGCGATGCCCCCTTCAGCAGCGCTGCGGGGTGGCGGAGACATTCCGGACAGGTGCTCACTACGTTCTTCCTCCGATCGATTCGCTGCGGCACAGTGTGGCCGGAGCGGCGTAAACGCCACATGAACGGGGAGGAAATTTCAGGAAGACGAGCAGGATGGGAGAGGATTACGGCTGCCAGCGAAAGCGCATCGCCGACCAATCGCCGTCGATCGCCACCAGCGTGACACCGGTGAGCCCACGCTCGCCCATCTTCGCCCACAGGACGTCCCGGTTGAGGTCAGTGCCCGCCCGCTTGCCGCCTTTGAGGTAGCAAACCCACAACAGCCCATCCGGCTTGCAGGAGGCAACCGCTTGCGGCAGCAGCTGCTCGAGCTCGGCGGAATCCCTCACGAAGAGCTGCACGAAGTCACACTCCGCGGGCGCAGTTGCGGACAGCTCCACGCCCTCGGGCAGGGGATCCAGGCTTTCGACATAGCCATTGGGCGCATTGAGCACCCACGCCTTGTGCCCCGGCTTCAGCAGAAGCTTCCTGGCGACGGCCGGTGAAGCCACGAACTGCCCTCTTTCCGGCTGCCTTCGGCGGCTACTCGCCGACCCCGAACGCGCCCTTGACCTTGTCGAAGATGCCCCCGCTCTTTTCCCTATCGCCCGGAAGCGGTGCCTTCTTGCTCACGCTGCGCAGCTGCTCGAACAGCTCTCGCTCTTTTGCCGAGAGCTCGGTTGGGGTGACGACGTTGACGAACACATGCTGGTCGCCTCTGCCGCCGCCGCGGACGTTGGGCACGCCCTTGTCCTTCAGCCGAAACACCTTGCCGCCCTGCGTACCGGCCGGGATCTTCAGCATCACTTTGCCGTCGATGGTGGGCACTTCCACCTCGTCCCCCAGAGCCGCCTGGGCGAAGTTGATCGGCAGCTTGTAGAGGATGTCCTGGCCGTCGCGCTCGAAGAAGGCATGTTTCCTCACCGTGATGCTGACGTACAGGTTGCCGTTCGGCCCGCCGCGGGGACCGGCCTCACCCTCACCGGTCAGCCGGATCTGAGAGCCCGTATCCACGCCCGCGGGCACCTTCAGCGATACCCGCTTGGTGACGCGTACGCGTCCACCACCGCGACAGGTCTGGCAGGGCGTGGTGATCACGCGGCCCTCGCCCTGACAGCGCTCGCACATGACCACGTTCACGAACTGCCCGAAGATCGACTGCTGCACCCGACGAATCTCGCCCGTGCCATTGCAGCTCGGGCAGCGCGACGGCGAGGTGCCAGGCTCCGCGCCGCTGCCCTGACAGGCGCCGCAGGTCTCCGCGCGGGGTATGTCGAGCTCCTTGTCGATCCCGAAGACCGCTTCCTCGAAGGTCAGCGTGAGGTTGTAGCGCAGGTCGGTGCCGCGCTGAGGCCCACGCCGGCCCGCGGCCTGCCCTCCAAAGAACGTCTGGAAGATGTCGTTGAAGCCGCCGAAGCCAAAGCTGTCGAAGCCTGCGCCCGCGCCCATTCGCGGACCGTCGTGTCCGAACTGGTCGTACATCTGGCGCTTCTGGGGGTCGCTGAGCACCTCGTAGGCCTCATTGATCTCCTTGAATTGCGCCTCGGCGTCCTTGCTCTTGTTCACGTCGGGGTGATACTGCCGAGCGAGCCGGCGGAACGCCTTCTTGATGTCGTCGTCGCTGGCCGTTCGAGCTACGCCTAGGACCTCGTAGTAGTCGCGCTTGGACGCGGTGGCCACGGTTAGGTCCTATCCTCGACCGCGTTGCGGCCGCGCAACGTGTGGACCTGAGCCCTGGGCCCCGGTCCCTGACCCCTGACCATCAAACTTCCTTGAACTCGCCCTCGACGGTGTTCTCGTCGTGGCCGTGACCGGGCTCGGCCCCTTCGTGATGCTCGCCGCCGGCGCCGTTACCACCGGGAGCCGCGTTGGCCGACGTCTGCTGCGCCGCGTACATCTTCTGCGAGACATTGTGCATCGTCTCGGTGAGGGCTTCGACCGCCTTCCTGATGCGATCAAGGTCCTCGGTTCCCAGGGCCGAGCGAACTTCCTGGACCTTTTCCTCGACCGAGGTCTTGTCCTCTTCCTGCACCTTGTCGCCAAAGTCCTTGAGCAGCTTCTCGGCCTGGTAGGCGAGCGTGTCCGCGTTGTTGCGAATCTCGACCTCTTCCTTGCGCTGCGCGTCCTCGGCGGCGTACTGCTCGGATTCCTTCACCATGCGGTCGATCTCGTCCCTGGACAGTCCGCTGGAGGCGGTGATGGTGATCTTCTGCTCGCGGCCGGTGCCCTTGTCCTTGGCCGACACGTTGACGATGCCGTTGGCGTCGATGTCGAAGGTGACCTCGATCTGCGGCACGCCGCGCGGCGCCGGCGGAATGCCGTCGAGGATGAAGCGACCCAGCGATTTGTTGTACTGGGCCAGCTCTCGCTCGCCCTGGAGCACGTTGATCTCCACGCTCGGCTGATTGTCGCTGGCCGTGGAGAAAATCTGGCTCTTGGAGGTTGGGATCGTGGTGTTGCGCTCGATCAGCTTGGTGCAGATCCCGCCCAGCGTCTCGATGCCGAGCGACAGCGGCGTCACGTCGAGCAGCAGCACGTCCTTCACGTCGCCGGCCAGCACGCCAGCCTGGATGGCGGCGCCCACGGCCACGACCTCGTCCGGGTTCACGCCCTTGTGAGGCTCCCTGTTGAAAACCTTCTTGACCAGCTCTTGAATGGCCGGCATGCGGGTCTGGCCGCCGACCAGGATCACCTCATCGATGTCCGAGGCCGACCGCGCGGCGTCGGCCAGCGCCTGGCGCACCGGGCCGGCCGACTTCTCGACCAGGTCCTCCACCAGCTGCTCGAGCTTCGAGCGCGAAAGCGTCATGTTCAGGTGCTTGGGGCCGCTGGCGTCGGCGGTCACGAAGGGCAGGTTGATCTCCGTCTGCATGACGGTGGACAGCTCCTGCTTGGCCTTTTCGGCCGCCTCTTTGAGGCGCTGCAGGGCCATGCGATCCTGACGCAGGTCGATGCCCTGTTCCTTCTTGAACTCGTCCGCCAGCCAGTTGATGATGCGCTGGTCGAAGTCGTCGCCGCCGAGATGCGTATCGCCGTTGGTCGACTTGACCTCGAACACGCCCTCGCCCAGCTCGAGGATGGAGATGTCGAACGTGCCGCCGCCCAGGTCGTAGACGGCAATCTTCTCGTCCTTCTGCTTGTCCAGCCCATAGGCCAGCGAGGCTGCCGTCGGCTCGTTGATAATCCGCAGCACTTCCAGCCCGGCGATCTGGCCGGCGTCCTTGGTGGCTTGCCGCTGTGAATCGTTGAAGTAGGCAGGGACGGTGATGACGGCCTGAGTGACCTTCTCACCCAGGTAGGCTTCGGCGTCGGCCTTGAGCTTTTGCAGGATCATGGCCGAGATCTCGGGCGGGGAATAGCGCTTGTCTCCAATCTCCACCCAGGCGTCGCCGTTGTCAGCCTTCACCACTCTGTAGGGCACCAGCTGCTTGTCCCGATTGACCTCGGGATCCTCGAACTTCCGGCCCATGAAGCGTTTGATGGAGAAGATGGTGTTCTCCGGGTTGGTGATGGCCTGGCGCTTGGCGACCTGGCCAACCAGCCGCTCGCCGCTCTTGGAGAACGCCACCACCGAGGGAGTCGTGCGGGCGCCCTCCGAATTGGCAATGACGACCGGCTCCCCACCCTCCATGACCGCGACGCACGAGTTGGTCGTGCCCAGGTCAATTCCGATGACTTTTGGCATGTATTAACTCCTCCTTGAAACCTTCACCATGGAAGGGCGGATCACTCGATCGTGGAGCTTGTATCCCTTCTGGAACTCCTCGATCACGCAACCTTCTTCGTGTTGATCCGAGACCTCGTGAGCTACGGCCTCGTGCATGTTGGGATCGAACGTCTGGCCCAGCGCCTCGATCGCGGAGAGCCCCTCTTTTTCCAACGTGGAGCGCAGCTGTTTCTCGGTCAGGCTCACGCCCTCCACCCAGCTGTGGGTCTTCAGCTCAGGCGGCAGCGAACCCAATGCTCGCTCGAAGTTGTCCAGCACGGGCAGCAGCGCTTTCACCAGCGACTCATTGAACAGCTTGGCCAGCTCGCTTCGCTCCTGCTCGCTGCGCCGCTTGAAGTTGGCGAAGTCGGCGGCCGTCCTGTGCCACTGTGCCAGGTACTCGGCAGACTTGGCGGTTTCGGCGTCCAGGTCGACGCGGAGCCGTTCGACTTCCTGCTCCTCCGAAGTGGCCGCCGCCGCTCCCTCGGCGTCTGCATCCTTCGCCTGCTTATCGAAGGTGGCGGCCTGCTCGTCCATCAGCTGAGCGGCGGCTTCAGCCGCGATGTCCTGGGCGGCTTCGGCCGCCCGCTGGCGCTCATGTTGCTTCTGTGTATTCATCTCCGAATCTCCGTTCGCGGCCTCAGTCTTCGCTGCCGTAGACCGCGTGGATAAGGTCCTCCAGGATCGACGCCGTGTAGCGGACCGTGGAGATCACCCGTGAATATGGCATCCGCCTGGGCCCCACGATGCCGAGGACGCCCTCTGCCTCGCCGTCCCGACCGTAGCGGCTCAGCACGACGCTGCACTGCCGCATGTCATCCGACTTGTTCTCGGAGCCAATGATGACGCGCACGCCTTCATTGGCCAGCACCTCCGCCAGCACACCTTCCAGCATCCGCCCCGACTCGAAGATCGACAGGAACTGCCGAACCCGCTCGGTCTGGGCGAATTCGGGCTGGGCCATGATGTTCAGCATGCCGTCGCGCACGATCTGCTCCGGCGTGGGCGTCTCCACTTCTCGCATCTCGGCCACGAGCTGGTCGATCACCTCGCGTTCGAATCCGCTGAACTGCGCCAGCTTGCGCTTGACGCCGCGCAGGTTCCGGCCGCCGCATTCGGCGTTGATCCGGTTGGCGATGCGGGTCAAGTCTTCTTGAGCCAGGTCGCCCTCGAGGCCCAGGAAGCGCTGCCGCAACAGACCGCGGTCGAACACCATCACCAGCAGCGCCAGGCGGGATTGCACCTGGACGATCTGCACGTGCTTGAGCTTCACGTCCAGCACCTTCGGCACCGTGATGACGGCCGCGTTCATCGCCGCTCTGGCGAGCACAGCGGCCGCCAGCCGCACCCATTGATCGGTGTCCAGATGGACCTGGTAGAACTGGTGGGTAATCATCCGCTCTTCGTCGGCCGTCAGCCGATCCTCGGGCATGAGGAATTCCACGAAGTAGCGATAGCCCCTGTCCGATGGCACGCGGCCGGCGGACGTGTGCGGCTGCTCGATGTAGCCCTCGTCCTCCAGCGCAGCCATCTCGTTGCGCACCGTCGCCGAGCTCACCGGAACGAGCATCTTCCGCGCAATGGATTCAGAGGAGACAGGAAGGGCCGAACTCACATAGTCCTCAACAATCAGTTTGAGGATGTCTCTTCGGCGGTCTGTCAGCATCTTTTAGCAGTCAACACCCTTGAGTGCTAACGGCTCAAATGCTAGCACTCAGCGGTTGCGTTTGCAAGAGCGCCGCAGCCAGTGGATGCGCGCAAACGGGCCGTCCGAAGCAGCCGCCGGCCAGCAGCGCGTTACAGGTTCCCGGAGTACGTTCGGCCCGCAAGCGCCGCATTGAAGTCGGCATCCGAAATGCCGTTGCGACGTTGAAAGCCGCGCAGGATGTAGGGCTGCGCACCCAGATCCCAGAGCTTGAGGATGTCCCGCTGGCGCAGCGCCCGGCGCTCTTCGTCGGTCAGATCGAAGGCCGCGAGATAGCGGTCCGGATCGGCTGCGAAGAACTCACGGTTGGCGGCGAGGTGCAGCTCCGCCATGGCCTGGTTCATCCAGTACCAGCTCATCCCAGGCGCTCGCGGTTGGTCAGTTTGATGACCTCTTGTACAAAGTGCATAATTGGCACTGCCCCTGGTTGAGCACTTTGCCGATGACGCGGCCTCGGTGACGGCTTAACATTTTGCGGTATTGCCCATTTTAGGAGGTCGTCTTAGATGTCCACCCCCGAAGAGATTCTGAAGCTCGTCAAAGCCCAGGATCTCAAGATCATCGACGTCAAGTTCGTCGACATGCCAGGCACCTGGCAGCATTTCTCCATTCCCGCCAGCGAGCTCGACACATCCACCTTCACTGAAGGCCTGGGGTTCGACGGCTCGTCCATCCGCGGCTTCCAGAAGATCAATGAGAGCGACATGCTGCTCATCCCCGACCCGAATACCGCCGTTGTGGACCCCGCCTGCAAGATCCCGACGCTGAGCATCATCTGCGACATCGTCGATCCCATCAGCGGGAAGCCGTACAGCAAGGACCCGCGGCACATTGCCCAGAAGGCCGAAGCCTATCTGAAGAGTACCGGCATCGGCGACACGATCTTCTTCGGGCCCGAGGCGGAGTTCTACATCTTCAACAGCATCAGCTTCGATCTGACCAGCCACAGCGCCTTCTACGAGATCGATTCGGAGGAGGGCATCTGGAACAGCGGCGAGCCCGGCCTGGGCTACCGCCCTCGCTACAAGGAGGGCTACTTCCCGGTAGCCCCGATGGACAAGCTGCAAGACCTCCGCAGCGAAATGATCCTCAAGATGGAAGACGCGGGCATCAAGGTCGAGGTTCAGCACCACGAGGTGGGCACCGCGGGCCAGGCCGAGATCGACATGCGCTTCACCACGCTCACCAAGATGGCCGACCAGCTGATGATGTACAAGTACATCGTCAAGAACGTCGCCTACGAGCATGGCTACACGGCCACGTTCATGCCGAAGCCGCTATTCGGCGACAACGGCTCGGGCATGCACTGCCATCAATCCATCTGGAAGGAAGGGACCAACACCTTCTACGATGAAGCCGACCAGTACGCCGGCATCAGCCAGACCTGCCGCTGGTACATCGGCGGTCTGCTGAAGCACGTGCCCTCCATCCTGGCCTTCGCCGCGCCGACTACCAACAGCTACCGCCGGCTGGTACCGGGCTTCGAAGCGCCGGTGAACCTGATGTACTCAGCCCGTAACCGCAGCGCCTGCATCCGCATCCCTATGTACTCCAAGTCCCCTAAGGCCAAGCGCCTCGAGTTCCGCATTCCGGATCCGTCCTGCAACCCCTACCTCGCCTTCTCAGCCATGCTGATGGCCGGCCTGGACGGCATCCAGAACAAGATCGAGCCGCCCACACCGATCGACAAGGATCTGTACGAGCTGGAGCCGGAAGAGGCGTCGAAGGTCAAGTCGGCGCCGGGCTCACTGGGCGAGGTGCTGGCGGCCCTGGAGAGCGACCACAGCTACCTGCTCCGCGGCGACGTCTTCACCCGCGACCTGATCGAGAGCTGGCTGGCCTTCAAGCACGACCAGCTGGTCCAGCTCTCGCTCCGGCCCCATCCCTACGAATTCCACATGTACTACGACATATAGGGACGTCAACCCAGCTTCTATTGAAGAGGCAGCCCGGGAGATCCGGGCTGCCTCTTTTGGTTTCAGGACACGCGGGGGCTAGTCAGGCGGCTTTGACGCGGTACCAGTAGCGGTACTGCTCCACGAAGCCGACGCGGGAGTAGAGGATGAGCGCGGTCGCGTTGCGGCTCAAGACCGAGAGGTGCGCCCGCCTCGCGCCCTGTTCCCGGCCCCAGGCCAGCAGCGCCGTCACCACCCGCCGGGCGAAGCCGAGGTTGCGCCACTTCGGAGCAGTAGCGATGTTCAGCAAGCCCAGGTGCTCGCCCTGGACAACACCCAGCCCGACCGCTGCTGCCTCGCCATCGAGCGTCAGTGAGGCGAAACCATGCTGCCACGGCATCCGGTCCAGCATGGCTGCCAGGGCCTGCTGCCGATCCGGGCGCTCTCCGTTGATCTGGCCGTACAGCTCCAGCCATCCGTCCTGGCCGCTGCTTTCGATCGCGACACCAGCGCCGGCCGTGTCATCCACGACGTGCAGGTCCATGACCTGGACGCTGGTCAACCCATGTTTGCGGTAGCCGCGACGAGCCAAGAAGCCATCGAGGCCCGCCGGTAACGCCGCTGGCGTCAATTTGAACGTAGCCACCTGCCCCTGCTCGCGGTAGAAGCCTTCGCAATATCTCACCTTGGATGCCAGGGGCAGAACGGACGGATACAGCGGACTCACGGAGTTTGCCCGCCTGGTATAGCCAGCCGCGGAACGCAAGATCCAGCCGTCGTGGAGCACGGTGTGCATCGCCGGCCACTCGTTCAGCGACAGCTCTTCTATGGCCTGCGGATTTGCGCGATCCAGCATTTATCTCCCCCAAATCCCCCGCTGCGCCCTGCGTTTCCCAAGCGTTTGCAGGCGAGTTCACGGCGCGGCCCACGGGGACGCTTGCTACTCGCGCAAGCATACCTCCGGTGATGTTGCCGGCAGCACGCCCGAACGGCGAGTATTGATGCGCCTTTTGGGGGAGGAGTGGGGACTACGTTTGGGACAGAGCGAGCAATGCCGGCAATCGCGCCTAGCGGACGACCATGGTGCCGACGCCCTTGTCCGTGAACAGCTCTCGTACGAGCGCGTGGGGCACGCGGCCATCGATGATGTGCACGCGCTTCACGCGCTCCAAGGCGCGGCTGGCCGCCTCCACTTTAGGCAGCATTCCACCGGTTATCACGCCGGATTCGACGAGCTCCGGCACGTCGGCCGTGTTCAGCTCCGAAATCAGCTTGCCATCCTTGTCGCATATCCCCACCACGTCGGTGAGGAAGATGAGCTTCTCCGCGCGAAGGGCAGCGGCGAGCTCACCCGCGCCCAGGTCGGCGTTGATGTTGTAGGTGACGCCGCCCTCGCCCAGGCCAATGGGCGTGACCACCGGGATGTAGCCTTCGTTCAGCGCAGCCGTCACCGGCCGCAGGTTAACGCGCTTGATGCGGCCAACGAGCCCCAGGTCACCCTCGCCGGTGAAGCGCTCGCACTCGAACAGCTTGCCGTCGATGCCGCTGATGCCGACGGCCTCCCCGCCAAGCCCGTTGATCATGGCCACCAGCTCCTGCTGGACCTTGCCCACCAGCACCATCTTGACCACTTCCATGGTCTCCTCGTCGGTGACGCGCAAACCCTTGACCGCCCGCGTCTCCTTCCCGATGCGCTTCAGCCACCTGCCAATGTCGTCTCCGCCACCGTGCACCAGGACGATGTTGACCTGCAGGTTCTTGAGCCACATGACGTCCTGAATGACGGTGTGCTCGGACGACAGGGCGCTGCCGCCCATCTTGACCACGACGGTCTTGCCCAGAAAGTAGTTGATGTAGGGCAGCGCCTCTTGCAGGACGCCCGCGATGTCCATATCCATTACAGCTACCTATGTCGTGTAATCGGCGTTCAGCGTTACGTATTCCTCAGACATATCGCAGCCGAGCGCCATCGCCGCCCCGCTGCCCAGACCCAGCGCCACTTCGATAATGACCAGTGGAGCGTCCATGGCCTTCGACGCCGCGGCTGGGTCGAAGCCCGTCGTCCGCCCTCCGGCCACCAGCCGCAAACCGTTCAGCGCCACGCTCACTCGATCTTCCTGCAGCTGTGCCGGAGCGTTGCCCAGGGCCATGAGGATGCGGCCCCAGTTGGGATCGTTACCGTGCACGGCGCACTTCAAGAGGTTGGAGGAGACGATCTTGCGCGCCGCGGCGTGAGCCTCCGCGTCTGAGGCCGCGCCGCTTACGCGCACCTCGATGACCTTGGTCGCCCCTTCCGCGTCCGCCGCCATGTGCCTGGCCAGCGACAGCGCCACCTCGTCGATGGCCTCCTCGAGCAATCGCGCCTCGGGAGATCCCGGACGAATGATCGGATTGCCCGCAGCGCCATTGCACAGCACCACACAGGTGTCGTTGGTGCTCTGGTCTCCGTCGACCGACAGCAGATTGAACGAACCTGCGGCCGCATGCTTGACCGCGCCCGGCAGGACAGCCGGATCGACCACGGCGTCGCTGGTGACGAAGCACAGCATCGTGGCCATGTTGGGATGAATCATGGCCGCGCCCTTGGTGACACCGCCCACCCGTACTTCCCGGCCGCCCACGTCGAATGCCAGCGCCGCTTGCTTGCGGCGGGTATCGGTGGTCATGATGGCGTCGTTGAAGGCGTCGGCGTCAGCGCCGAGCCGGAGCTGACGGATGCCTGCGCTGACGCGGTCCATAGGCAGGGGAATGCCGATGACACCTGTGGAGGCGACCAGCACCTGGCTGGAATCGATACCCAACAGCTGCGCTGCAGCGGAGGCCATGGCCTCGGCGTCGCGCAGGCCCTGCTCACCGGTGCAGGCATTGGCGTTGCCGCTGTCGACCACGATGGCGCGAATATTGGTGCCCGGCAGGAGGCGGCGGCACCAGATGACCGGCGCCGCCACCACCTGGTTCTGGGTGAATACGCCCGCCGCGGCGCAGTCGAAGTCGGAAGCCAGCAGCCCGAGGTCGAGCTTGTCCCCGGTTGAGCCCTTGATGTGCGCACAGGTCGCCGCGGCCTTCCAGCCGCGCGGCGCCAGCGGACCGCCCGCGACAGACCGCATCATGCGCTGCGGCCCCGCGGGGCCGCAGCGGCCAGTGCCGAGTGCCGGGTGCCGAGTGCCGAGTGCCGAGTGCCGGGTACCGAGTGCCGAGTGCCGGGTGCCGGGTGCCGAGTGCATGGGGAGTGCCGGGTGCGGAGTGCGGAGTGCCGGGTGCGGAGTGCCGAGTGCCGAGTGCCGGGTGCCGAGTGCCGAGTGCCGAGTGCCACGCGGCCGACCATGGACCGGCAGTCAGTCCCGTCAGCCGTGCGGCGTCCCCTGCCCCTCGGCCCCTGGCCCCTCACCCCTCCCATGACCGCAGTCATGGGTACACCGCTCCCAGCGCCAGGCCGGTGTCTTCGGGAAGGCCGCACATGATGTTGGCGTTCTGGATCGCCTGGCTGGCGGCGCCCTTGCCCAGGTTGTCTTCGACGGCCATCAGCAGCAGGTTGCCGCTGCGCTCGTGCACGTGGGGCATGAGGTAGACCATGTTATTGCCGTACGTCCACTTGGTCTCGGGCGGGCGTTCCACGATCTGCACGAACGGCTTACCGGCATAGAACTCACGGTAGAGGTCCAGAAGCTGCTGCTTGCCGATGGGCTTGACCATGGGCGTGTAGCAGCTGGCCAGGATGCCGCGGGTCATGGGCACGAGGTGCGGGATGAACGTCAGCTGCATACGGCCGCTGCCAGCGGGGCGAATGGCGTCCAGCTCCTGGCAGATCTCCGGCTCGTGGCGATGGCCATCGACCGCGTAGGCATGCGTGTTCTCGTTGATCTCGATGTAATTGGTGATCGGGCTTGGAGTGCGGCCGGCGCCCGAGACGCCAGACTTGGCATCGATGATGATGCGTTCGCCGGCGATCCCCGCGCACACGGCAGGAGCAAGCGCCAGGATCGAAGCTGTCGGGTAGCAGCCGGGGTTGCCAACCAGCCGCGTGTTCGCAATCTCCGCCTGTCGCAGCTCCGGCAGGCCGTACACGGCCGTGCCGAGCAGGTCGGGGTGAGGATGCCGGACCTCATAGGTCTGCTCATAGACTGCCACATCGCGCAGGCGGAAATCCGCGCTCAGGTCGACCACCCGCCTGCCCTGTTTCACCAATGGCGCGCAGACCTCGGCGGAGGACTTGTGCGGCAGCGCGGAGAAGAACAGGTCGGCCTCGCCAATCTCGGACTGGATCGTCAGGTCGTACTGGTGCAGGTAGGGAAAGACTGCCGCCAGCTTCTTGCCGGCTTCCGAGCGGCCACTGACCTCGGTCAGCCGGAACTGGGGATGGCTCAGCAGCAGCCGCGCCAGCTCGGCGCCGGCGTTACCCGTAACGCCGATGATGCCTACGTTCACGAGAGCGCGTAATGCTCAAGGCCCGGAATGGCCGCCAGCCCTGCGCTCGATGAAGGCGCTGTCACGAGGGGCAAATTATATCGTCGGGCAGCTGCGGCGCCGGGGGCGAGACATCCTAGCTGACGCTTCCGACGATCAGGCGCAGGACGTCCGTAGGGTAGAGCATGCCTTCGACGCGGCCATCGCGTACGACGGGCACGGCGTGGATTCGTCGCTGCAGCATGTCGTGGATGACCTCGCCCAAATCATCTCCGGGGCGGGCCGTGAAGACATCGGCGGTCATGACCTCGCCAGCCGTGACCGCCAGCACTTTGCGCAGCTCGTCTTCCAGGTTCCTATCGCCGCCAACGGGCAGCAGCGTATCGAGGATGCCGAGATAGGTAGGGAAGTGCAGCTTGGCGTTGCGCACCAGCAGGTCGGACTCACTCACGATGCCCTGCAGCTTGCCCTTGCCATCGACAACGGCTACCGCCCGGACGTGACTTTCCAGCAGCAGCGCCGCCACCGCCTGGACGCTCGTCTCCGGCTGCACGGTGATCGCCGGCTTGGTCATCACCTCCGTCACCCTCATGTCTTGATGGTATCCCGAGCCCGAAGGGGCGGCGCCCCGATCAGGAGCTGATTGACTTGAGGGCGAGGGGAAGCTGGGCGTGCAGATCGGAGGCAATCATGCCCGAGCGGCCGTACTGAGGAATCAGGCGGCGGGCGGCGGTCGAAGCCACATACGTTCCGGCAACGGCTCCGGCCCAAGCGTCGATCCCCTGGGTGAGCAGGCCGGCAATAGTGCCGGCGAGCACGTCCCCTGTTCCTGCTGTGGCCAGCAGGGGATTGGCCCCGGGGTCGATGACGGCGCGGCCGTCGGGCGCGGCGATGATCGTGTTCGCACCCTTGGCGACAATCACCTGGCCCCACTCTCGCGCTTTCTCACGCGCCAGCTCGAAACGGTTGGCGATCACCTGCTCGATGGGGAGCGCGGCCAGCCGGCCAAGCTCGGCCGGGTGGGGGGTAAGCACGCAGCCGCGGGGCAAACGGGCATGCCAGTCGGGATGGCGAGCCAGGTTGTTGAGGGCATCGGCATCGAGGACGACGCGGCCGGGCAGATCCAGGCCGCCGAGCAGGATGTGATCGAGGACCTGGCTCGTCTCGGGATCCTGACCCAGGCCGGGACCGGCGAGCAGGCAGTCGAAGCCGCCGTCCAGGAGCTCGCGGAGGCGCGGCAGCGCGGCGGCGGCCAGCCAGCCGGCGCTGGTCTCGGGCAGCGCAGTGAACGTCCCTTCGGTGAATTTGGAGGCGACGACGCGATGGGCCGATTCGGGCAGCGCCAGCCGCAAGAGCCCCGCGCCCACTCGAGCGGCGGCCAGCCCGGCAAGATAGGGGGCGCCGCAGTAGCTGGCCGATCCGGCGACGACCAGCAGCTTGCCGTAGGTGCCCTTGTGGCTGTCGGCTGGACGGGCGGGCAGCCCCGCGCGCGCCACGGACGCGTCGCCCAGCCACGTATGGACTCCCTGAGTCAGCGAACGGGGAATCCCGATGTCGGCAACACGGATCTCGCCGGCCAGCTCATGGGCCGGATAGAGGTACAGGCCGGTCTTGGCCAAACCGAGCGTCACCGTCAGGCGCGCCGGGAGGGTGCGCGGATCTGCCGCGCCGCTATCGCCGTTCACGCCGCTCGGCAGGTCCACGGCCACCACCAGTGCGGCGGCGTGGCGGGCGCGCGTCTCGTCGAGGGCGGAAGCAATGGCGCCTTCAAGCGGTCGCGTGTTTCCCGTGCCCAGCAGCGCGTCGACGACGACGTCGACGCGCTCGGCAGGGATCGGCCCAGGATCCACGCGCTCGAGCACTGGAAAACGTTCGCGGTCGCGCTCACGAGCGGGAGCCAGGTGGATGAACACCGTCCAACCCCACGAGCGCAGGTGCTCGGCGCATACCAGCCCGTCGCCCCCATTGTTGCCGGGACCGACAAGCACCAGCACTTTGCCGGGGCCTGAATTGAGCTGGTGGACGGCGCGTGCGATGGCCAGGCCGGCGTTGTCCATGAGCTGCTCCAAGGACACGCCGCAGTTCACCGATCCCTGTTCCAGCTCGCGCATCTCAGCGGTGCTGACGAGGGCGAGGGGGCCGCGCCGGCTCACGTCACGGGCGGCCGCGGTTGGCGGCCGAGATGACGGACGTTTGGCGGATGAGCGGCGTCAGCCGGCCAGAGCGGCGGCACGGCGCGCGCTGCGCTCACGCCAGGTCCAGTGGCCAGCCTTGGAAATAGCCGGCAGGCCGCTGGCGATGGTCGTCCAGGTGTCGCCTTCATCCTCGGTGTAGAAAATCTCCCCATCGGTCGTGCCACCGAAGACGCCCACCGTCCGGCCAGACGTTCATGGCCAGGGCCTCGACGTTGCCGAGCGATCCTTTGGGCGGGAGACCGGGTAGGATCTGCCAGCTCTTGCCCGCGTCTCGCGACCGGGCCACGTGCGTTCCTGGGTCACCAACTTTGCCCCATTGGCCGGGTGACACCGTGGCGCCCGCGAACAGGATCAGGTCGGGCCGGTCGGGATGGATGACGGTAGCGTCGGGGTAGCCGATGCCAAGCGATCGATCGTTCAAGCGCGCCCAGCTGCCACCGTCATTCGTGCTGAAATAAATGCCCTCCTCGCCGATGGACCAGTCGCCCCGCGAGAGGTAGAGCCAGTCGGGCCGCGAAAGTGTGACGTTCAGACGGTGGGCGTCGGTTGCCGATCCGTCAAAGATGATGCGCCAGCTCTTGCCGGCGTCGGTGGTCTTGAGCAGCGCGCCCTGCTCGACGCAGACGTACAGGACGTCCGGGGTCTGCGGGTCGGGGGCGATGTGCTTGACGTGAGCAACGTGCGGCGGCGCCGGGAAGGTCCATTCCGCCGTGCCCGGCACCTGGGTGAGGGCGGGCAGGTCCGTCCAGGTTCGGCCCAGGTCGGTGCTGAGGTAGAGATGAGCCGGCTCGGTGCCGGCATAGATGCGAGTCTCGGCGCCGGCCTGGCTGGCAGCGAGGCAGTAGACCTCGTCGTGATCGATGCCGCCGCGGCGTTCCCAGGTCTGGCCATGGTCGGCGCTGGCGTAGATCCCACCATTATGGGTTCCGGCAAACAGGAGGCCACTGCGGGGCTCTTCGAGCAGTGAGCTGACATGCAGGCCTTGCAGCGCGCGATGCTCCTCGCGCCATTCGCCATCCTTGCGCCGGAGCAGCAGCACGCCATCGACCGAGCCGAAAAACAGCTCGTCCGCGGGTGCGTCCGTGCGGCTGTAGACATTACCGCCAACAGAAAGCAGGGCCGTCATGGGGTCTCTCCTGAGGGGATGAATGACTGGCTCAATATTAGACATTGCCACGGTAAGCGGATGGGTTGAGTCTGTGCTCGCAACCGAGTGTCCACAGGGCGACGAGTGAGGTGCGGCTTTCATTGGTTGAGGTAAGCTAGGCGCCATCCATCCTGGGAAACGGAGGAGTGCCATGGCAGTCGACGTTGGAGCTCCGGAGGCGGTGCCGCCCGCGGAATTTCTCGAGGAATTGGAGGGGCTGCGCAAGACCCACCTGCGCGGCGGTCTGTACCGGCCGCAGACGCATTACAAGACCAAGGAAGAGATTGCCGCGGCCAAGCGGAAGCGGCACGTGGGCAACGGCAACCAGAACCACAAGTTCGTGGGCGAGAAGTACCTGAACTGCCCCGACAAGGAGATCCGCCGGCTGCACCTGCGCAAGATGATCGACGAGGGCGGACAGACGACTGTTGGCGTCGGCCTACCCAGCCATCCACGGCTGCTGCGCTGGGAATCGAACGCGTTCGGCGTTACCGATGAGGAAATCGACCAGCTGGAGAAGGAGGATCTGCCTCCGGACATGCTGCTGTGGCAGTGCTGGCGGACGCGCGCCCATCGCGAGGGCAACTGGGCCGTGGCTATTGGCTGCTCGCTGGTAGGCGAAGGCGAGAAGATCCAGCCGGAGGCGCAGCAGAAGCTGCAGCGGGAGATCGAAGACCTGAAGCGCGAGTACGCGGCGCTGGGCATCGAAGACCTCGATCGGGCGCTGGCCAACGCCATCGAGCATGCCTCCGTCGACGTCCATCACGCCAAGCTGGCGATGAAGACGGTCAGCCGCTACATCACCACCCCGGAGCTGCAGGACGAGATGCGCAAGGCCTACGTCCTGACCCTGCACATGCGCGGGTTCTAGCGAGCAGGGCCCAGGCAGAGGGGCCGGTGCGGGGCGCAAGGCCCCGCGCTGCACGATGCTGACTACTGCTTGATGACGGTCTTCAGGAAGTCCGTCGTTTCGGCGCGGGAGCGAACGTAGGACTCCTTGTTGAGCTCCACGTAGTCCTTGCCGGCGGTGGGAATGGTCTCCGGAATGAGGCCGCTTGTATCGGCGTCGGTGCGGCGGCTCGGATAGCCTGAGGCCTTGCTCAAGCTCTCCTGGCCTTCCTTAGAGAGCAGCCAGTTGAGGTAGACCTTCACGGCATTGGGATGGGGCGCCTTGTTCATCACCGCGACGCTGCCGAAGCTGGTGGTGAGGAAGGATCCCTCCTGCAGCTGGTCGGCGCTCATGAAATCGATCGGCACGCCCTGCTTCTTGAGAGCGAGGGCTTCGAAGCCCTGCGCCGCGATCCCGATGGGGTACTGGTTCCGGCCAACCCAGTCCGACAGCTGGCGGTCATCCCGCGAGAGGATGACTCCCTGTTGGCTGAACAGAGTCTGGAGATAGTCCTTACCCAGGCTAGGGGTGACGTACAGGAACTGCGCCATGGCCGTGCCATTGCCGGCCACCATCGGATCGAACATGGCCAGCTTGCCCTTGTACTTGGGGTTGAGCAGATCCTTCCAGGACTTGAAGTCCGCCTTGGGAACGACCGTGGGGTTGTAGATGAAGGGCACGCTGACGCCGGCGGTGAGCATGATGACGTACTTACCGGCGTCATCGGCATAGGTGTACTTGCCGCCCATCCACTTGCTGAGCTCCTGCGTTTGCGGGCCGACCAGGTATTGGGCGATCGGGTCCAGCGCATCGGCCTTCATCATGTCGAACAGCGTGGTCGTGCCGTGCAGGCCCACGTCCACAGTGAACCTGTTGGCCTGACGCTCGGTCACCAGCTTGGTCACGGTTTCGCTGCCGCCGGCGCCGCTGTAATCCACCTTGATGTCCGGGTAGGCCTTGCTGAAGCCAACCGTCAGGGCGTCGGCTACCGTCTGCCCGGACTGTGAGCGGATGACAATCTGGCCCTCCGCCTTGGCCGCGGCCAGCACCTGATCCCAGCTGGCCGGCTGGCCCGCGGCCGACGTCTGCGCCGAGGCCTGCGGCTTGGCCGAGGCAGCGCTGGCCGGCGCGGCGGAGGCCTGACTGGCCGGCGACACGGGAACGCTAGCCGACGCGGGCTTCGACGGAGTTGAGACGGCCGGCTGGGCAGCCGAGCCGCAGCCCGACATCACCAGCAGGAGCGCTGCCACCGCAAGCTTGCCCCCCAGCTGCTTTCCAAACTGTGCGGTCATGTGCATCCCCTTACTTACGTTGGTCGATTGATCAGGCATGGTAGCCCAAACGCCGATGACCCTCCGGACGGCAGGCCCGGTCAGACGGCAATCAGCCGTCCATGTGAGCACGACAAATTCGTGCTGCACAGAGTTCGTCGTTGGGGTATCCTCACACATCATTCGGGGGTTCGCAAGGATTTTTCCGTCAACGTCGAGAGGAGTTCACACATGAAACGGCTAATCGCAGCTTTGGGGAGCGTGGTGCTGCTTGCCGCATGCGGCGGTACCGGCTCGGCGCCGACGTCCAGCCAGCCGGCCGCGGCGGGGCAGAGCGCTGCCGGCACCGTCAGCTCAACGGCAGCAGCCGCGTCGGCCAAACCGGCGGCCGGCAGCTCTTCCGCTGAGTCCAAGCCGGCGGCGGCTTCAGCCAAGCCCGCTGCTTCGACCGCCGCAGCGGCGTCCGGCGCCAAGACGGTTGAGGTTGGCACCTTCCCGCAGGCCTACATCAACTGGCCTATCCTGGCAGCCGACAAGCAGGGCTTCTTCGCCGCGCAGGGCATCAAGGTCGACACCAAGGAGATCCCACAGTCGAGCACCCTGCTCCAGGGCCTGACCACCGGGCAGCTGAACGTGGTCATGACCACGCCTGATACGTCGATGATCACCGTGAACAGCGGGGCGCCGGTGATCTACATCGCCGTCAACCAGAAGCCAACCACCATCGACCTGGTGGTGACGAGCAAGATCAACTCTTTCGCCGACCTCAAGGGCAAGACCCTAGGGGTGGGACAGCGCGATTCGACCTATGCGCTGCTGGCAGAGAGGATGCTCCTGGCCAACGGCCTGAAATCGTCTGACTACCAGTTCTTCTCCGTTGCCAGCGAGCCGGACCGCTACGCCAGCATGCAATCGGGCAAGCTGGATGGCGCCTTCGTCGGCCCACCGCGCAATTTCCAGGCGGTGACGGATGGCTTCCATTCGCTGGGACTGGTCGCCCAGTACCTGCAGCACGATGAGTTCAACGGCTTTGTCGTCAACACGCCCTGGGCCACTCAGAACCGCAGCACTGTGGTGGGCTTCCTGCGAGCAGTCAGCCAGGCGGATAAGTGGCTGGCCGACCCGGCCAACCGTGATAGCGCCATCGACCAGTTCCAGGGCTACGTCAAGCTCGATCGCGGCCTGGCCGTGCAGAGCTATGACCTGATGATCACCAAGCTACACGCGTTCCCGCCGGACATGAAGATCGACCCGGCCGCCCACCAGGAATGGATCGACAGCTTCGTCGAGCGGGGCGTATTCACCAAGCCGGCTCCACCGCTATCCAAATTCATCGACGAGAGCTACCTCCAAGAAGCGCTGAACGCGAAGTAGAAGGTTCGTGGCCGCCATGAGAGCAGTGGCGCTCAGCCGGGATCGCGCGATCAGCGCCGCGTCGGTCGTGGGGTTGCTGGTCGCATGGCAGGCATTGGCCTCGGCGCACCTCCTGCCTGCACTGTGGATCAGCTCACCCGGCGACGTGATCGGCGCTGCCGGCCGCCTGGTCGGCCAGGGCGAGCTTGCCCAGGACATCGTCGTCAGCACCCGGACCTACTTCATCGGCATGGCCTGGGTGCTGGCCGTCGGCCTTCCGTTGGGGGTCATCGTGGGCTGGTATGACGACCTGCGAGCCGCCGCATGGCCCTTTGTCTCGGCGCTCAACGCCGTCCCTCGGGTGGCCCTCTTCCCCCTGTTCGTGCTGGGTCTGGGCATTGGCGTGCGCTCCATCGAAGCCATGGTCTTCTTCTCGGCGCTGCTGCCCGTAGTGCTCAACACGGCCAGCGGCGTGACCCAGCTCGACCCCGCTCTGCTCCGCCTGGCACGCTCGTTCGGCGCCAGCGACCGCCAGGTCTTCCGGACGATCGCGCTCCCGAGCGCGCTCCCCTTGACACTCGCCGGGCTGCGCCTGGCGACGGGGCGCGGCCTCATCGGCCTGGTGGTGGGCGAGCTGTGGGTGGGACAGTCCGGCCTCGGCTACCTGGTAGCCAGCGCCGGACAGCGCTTTGCCACCGCCGAGCTGCTGGTGGGCGCGCTGTGCGTAACGGCCGCGGGAGTAGCGATCATCCAGGGACTACGAGGGCTCGAACGACGTTTCGAAGCCTGGCGGCCGGCCCATGCCTGAGGCGCTGGTCGCCCTCGAGCAGACCCACGTTCCACATCTGCGAGGGAGGTGGTTTCCGGCGCGCGGGCCGGCGCGGTCGCGGCTGATCGCGGCACTGGCCGTGGCCGTGTTCTTCGCCGTGTGGCAGCTGATTGGCAGCTCCAAGTCCGTGCAGGTGATCTTCATCAGCTCCCCCGAGCGGGTCATCCAGGCCGGGATCCTGCAGGTGCGATCGGGCCAGCTGTGGGTCGATCTGCGCTCCACGGCGCTGACCTACCTGATCGGGCTGGGACTGTCGATCGGCATCGGGATACCGCTCGGCATCTTGATCGGCTGGTACCGGCCGCTGGAAGCGGTGCTCGATCCCTATATCGCTGCGCTCATGGCCGCGCCGCGAATCGTATTCTTCCCGCTGATCATCATCTGGATTGGAACCGGCCTGCCGTCCATCGTGCTGGTCGTGGTGCTGATGTGCGTGTTCGACGTGCTGGTCAATACGGCCACCGGGGTGCGACAGCTGGACACCTCGTTGATCCGGGCGGCGCGCTCCTTCGGTGCCAGCGATCGCCAGATCTTCACCACCCTGGCCCTCCCTGGGGCTGTGCCCTCGATTTTGACCGGGCTGCGGCTGGCGGCCGGCGCCGGGCTCATCGGCGTGGTCGTCGGCGAGCTGTGGATCGGCCAGTCGGGCCTCGGCGTGATGATGACGACAGCCGGCCAGCGGCTGCGCGCCGCCGACATCTACTTCGGCGTGTTCATCCTCATCACCGTCGGGCTGGCGCTCACGTCCTCCCTCGAACGCCTGGAGCGGCATTTCCAACGCTGGGAAACGCGGCGCAGCTAGGACCGCGGGCAAAGCCGCTTTCCGGTACACTCGCAGCCACCGAAATGTCTTCTGAAGAGCTCTTTCCAGCACAGCGCCGTACGCCCCTACCAGGTGGATACATGGGTAGGCTGCTGCGGGTGGACCTCAGCGCCGGCACCTGCCGGGACGTGAACCTGCCGGAGGAGCCACTGCTGCGCAAGCTGTGGGGTGGCCAGGCGCTGGCGACCTACATCCTGCTGCACGAGCTGCCGAGATCGACCCGCGCGCTCGATCCCGACAGCGTCATCGTCACCGTCACAGGCCCGATCACCGGGACAGGCCTGGTGCCCGGAGGCACGAAGGCTACCTCCGTCTACCTCAGCCCGGCCACGCACTACTCGCTGGGCCGTGGCGCGACCAGCGGATTCTGGGGGACCGCGCTCAAGTCGGCGGGCTACGACGGCCTGATCGTGACCGGACAGGCAGCGGCTCCCACCTACCTCTACCTCCGCGAGGGCCGAGCCGAGCTGCGAGAGGCAGGCGCGGTCTGGGGTATGGGCACCCGACAGACCGAGGACGAGCTCAAGCGCCAGGTGGGCCGGCAGGACGCGCGGGTGGCCTGCATCGGACCGGCGGGCGAGCACCTGGTGCACGGCGCCATGATGGTCAACGACTACAACCACAGCGCGGCCCACGGGTTGGGAGCGGTGCTCGGCTCCAAGAAGCTCAAGGCCATCGTGGCCTGGGGCACCGAGCGCCCGGCCGTACGAGATCGCGCCGCCTTGATTGCCGCCGGCCAGCGCTGGCGGGCGACGCTCAAGCCCTACTCAGCAGAGGACCGCCTGAACAAGGTCGGCCACGGCGAGGAGTGGGGCGCGATCAACGGCCATAACTGGCGGCACACCGTCATTACCGACCAGGTTGGCAACCGAGAAGGTAACCGCGTAACCCTGAGGCCCTGCTTCCAGTGCGCGCGGCTGTGTCCGTGGGACCTGGAGCTCGGCAACGGCGAGCACCAGGGCAGCGTCGGCCACTTCAACGCCGGCGGCGAATGGATGGACACCTTCTTCAACCTGGACATCAAGGGCAACGACGTCTTCTACCTCTCGGAGCGCATCAACGACCTGGGCATCGAGTGCAGCCACTTCGCCGATTCGGCCGGCCTGGCGTTCGAAGCCTGGGAAAAAGGGCTCTTAGGCCCCGATCGCACCGGCGGCCTGGAGCTGGCCTGGGGCAGCACGCCGGCCGTGGATCGCCTGCTGGATATGTGCGCCCGACGCGAAGGCTGGCTGGGTAACCTGATGGCCGACGGCCCCAAGGAGCTGGCCCAGGCGCTGGGCGGCGATGCTCCGAACTGGGTGGTGCACACCAAGGGCGGGACTCCGGCGCAGCACGAATGGCGGCCGCTCATCGGGCAGATGCTGCGCGAGCTGGTGGGCAGCGGTGGGATGAAGCCGCAGGGCGGCGGCACCAACAGCCCACCGCCTGACCTGCGCTATCGGGAGGAGTGGGGCCCGCTTGACCCGCGCCAGCCCCAGGGCTGGCCGTGGTCGCAGGTGCTGAGCGAGCAGTTCCGCCAGTTCACCGGACTGATGGGCGCCTGCTGGTTTGCGCAGGGGCACATGAAGCCCGATGGGCTGAACTCGATGGTCGACGCGCTCAACGCGACCACCGGCTGGGACGTGACGCTCGACGAAGCGCTGGACGCCGGGCACCGCAGCATGATCCTGCAAAGCCTGTTTGCCACGCAGCGCGGCTGGCTGGCGGAGCATGACTGGACGGACGTGGGACCGCGCTTCCTGGAGCCCATCCCGGACGGCAAGCACGAGGGTTTCACCATCGCCAACTGGCTGCCCAATCTCATTCAGGACTACTACCGCCTGTCCGGCCGGCACGAAATCACCGGGCGGCCGCATGTGTCCACGCTCCAACGGCTGGGGCTGGAAGAGTTCACCGAGTGGGCCGTGCCGCCAGGCTGAACGCGGCGGCGTGACAGAGTCGCCCCGAATGGCGATGCCGGCGAATCTTGATTTCGGATCGAACGCGGCGTCGTGCGATCCGCTCAAATAGCTGCACGCTGATTCGGGCAAATTCGACGTAGACGAACGCCTGCTCGCCGAGCTATGGTAAGCGGCGGCATGGGAGGAGCCGCGCTTGTGCGCAGAGTGCCGCACTTTGTTGTTTGGAGTGTCACATGGCTGGAACCGAGGAGATGACTGCCGTCTGCCCGCCTCATCACTGGTACATCGAGACCCAGTCCGCAGGGCAGATCGAGACCTGGAAGTGCCAGCGCTGCTCGTCCGAGCGCGTCGTCGAGCGCACGCACAGCGCCGCTTACCAGCCGCTGCCGTTCACCATGGGCAGTTTCAATCCGCCCGGGAAAGTCGATCCGGCTGGGCAGACGATCGCCTGAGCAGCGCTGGTCGCGCTGAATCTAGCGAACGGGGGCGCCCTCCGGAAGAGTCCTGTCCAGCTCTTGCGTCGTGCTGTCAGGCTGGCCGGCTCCGCGTACGGCGCTGAGCACCGAGCCGGAAAGCAGCAGGGCGGCGGCAACGAACAGCGTGTCGCGGTAGGCGGTGTAGAAGGCCGAGGGCCCGCCAAGAGCCGCCAGCCGGGCGGAGTAGATCGTCCCCGCCAGCGCGATGCCCACCACCATGCCAACGTTGCGGGCGACGGCCTGCGTCCCCGAGGCCGTGCCATGGTGCGCCGGAGGAACCGCCCCCATGATGGTGCTCGTGTTCGGCGTGGAGAACATGCCGTTGCCGGCGCCCATGACGATCCCCGCCAGGACGATGTCGTGAATGCCGGAGGCGGGGCCCAGCAGGGCCAGCAGCACCGAGCCGGCAGCCGACAGCAGCAGTCCGGCCGTTGACAGCACGCGAGAGCCGATGCGGTCGGACAGCCGGCCGGCCAGCGGAGCCAGGATCATCATCACCGATGGGCTGACCACCAACAGCAGGCCGGCCTGGCTGAGCGAGAAGTGCCTGGCCTGGAGGAGGTAGAAGGGCAGCTGCAGGTAGCTGAAGAAGGCTCCGGCGTAGAAGATGGTGGCGCTGCCCACGGCGGCGCCGAACAGCCGGTTTCGAAACAGCCTCAAATCGAGCACCGGCTGGGGATGGCGCACCTCCACCACGACAAAAGCCGCGCTGCCGGCGACCGCGACGGCGAACATGGCGACGGTGAGCAGGCTCGTCCAACCCCACATCTCTCCCTGGCTCAATCCCACGAGCAGGGCGGCAAGGGCCACGGCCGACAGAGCCGCGCCAACGAGATCGAATCGTGGCTGGCGCTCCGCAGGGGCGTCGCGCGGAAGGACACGCGCGCCGAGGAGCAGCCCCACGACGGCGATGGGCAGGTTGATGTAGAAGACCGCGCGCCAGCTCATGGCCGCCGCCAGGAAGCCTCCGACGGCGGGGCCAACGGCCAGGCCAAAGTAGATGATGCCGACGATCAGACCGATGCCCTTACCGCGCTCGCGCCGGCCGAAGACACGGGTCACCATCACGATCCCCGAGGCGGATAGCATGGCCGCGCCGCCGCCCTGCAGGCCACGAAAGATGATGAGCACGAGCTCGTTCGGCGCGGCGCCGCAGACCATCGAGGCGACGCCGAAGACGACGAAGCCGGCCAGGAACATGCGCCGGTGGCCCGCCAGGTCGCCCCACTTGCCCACGGTCAGCAACGCGGAGCTCAGCACCAGCAGATAGGCCAGCAGCACCCACTCGATGACCTGGATGCCGGCCTTGAAATCGACCGCAATGACCGGCAGCACGGTGTTGGCCACGGACCCATCGATGGCCCCGATGAGACTGCCGAGTCCCACCGCGGCCACCACCCAGGCGCGAGAGCCATTGGAAGGTTGATTCATCAACAATAAGTTTGTCACCGAGACGAAATCAGAAGACAGGCCGCCCCTCAGCTGGTGGGGCGCACCCGCTAGCTCAGCGTTTCGCCTGCTGCGTAGCGTTTGCGCAGGTACAGCACCAGCCGTACGGCCAGGAGGGCGGCCAGGATGAGCGCGTACGTGAGCGGCTGCCGGATATCGGCCTTGACTCGCCAGATGAAGTGCACCGCAGCCAGCGCCACCGCGGGGTACAGCAGCCAGTGCAGCCGCTGCCAGCGCTTGAAGCCCAGGCGTTTGACCCAGCTGTTGGTTGAGGTGATGGCCAGCGGTGTGAGCAGCACCAGCGCGGTGAAACCAACTGTGATGAATGGCCGCTTGAGGATGTCGGCGGCGATTGCGCCCCAATCGAAGAACTGGTCCAGGACGAGATAGGTCAGGAAATGGGTGAGAGCGTAGAAGAAGGCGATGAGTCCGAGCTCGCGCCGGATGCGGACCGGCCAGGTCCAGCCGAACAGCCGCCGGAACGGCGTGCAGGCCGTCGCGGCGACCAGGAAGATCAGCGCCGCCAGGCCTAGCTCATTCTCGACCTCGGCGATGGGATTGGCGCCCAGTCCGCCGCTGGCCGCGCGCTGCACCATCGACGCCACCGGCACGAAAGCCCCTAGGAGGATGCCGGGCTTGAGCCAGCCGTAAGGCGCGGAGCCTCGCCGGCGCGCGGGCGGTGCCGGTCTCGGCTCAGCTTCGGTCGCTACGGCCATCGTCTTAGCAGCAGGCTCCGAATGCGATCAATAGAGCCTGCGCGGATCCATACCGGCGTACAGGTCGGCCACCCATTCGCCGTAGCCGTTGAAGGGCAGCGTCTTGCGCCGCTGCAGCTCGCCGATGCGCCGCTCGGTGGCCTGGCTCCAGCGCGGATGGTCCACCGCCGGATTCACATTGGCGTAGAAACCGTACTCGTCCGGAGCGGCCAGCGCCCAGCTCGTCCTCGGCTGCTGCTCGGTGAAGCGGATCTTGACGATCGACTTGATGCCCTTGAACCCGTATTTCCAGGGCACCACCAGCCGCAGCGGGGCGCCGTTCTGGTTGGGCAGCATCTTGCCGTACAGACCGACGACCATCATCGTGAGCGGGCTCAGCGCCTCATCCAGTCGCAATCCCTCGACGTACGGCCACTCCAACACCGGGAAACGCTGTCCCGGCATCTGCTTCGGATCGAACAGGGTAGTGAACTCGATGAACTTCGCTTTGGCGGTCGGCTCCAGGCGCTTGACCAGGTCGCTGAGCTGAAAGCCGAGCCAGGGAACGACCATGGACCAGGCCTCTACGCAGCGCATGCGGTAAATGCGCTCCTCCAGCGGGAACCACTGCAGCAGCGTGTCGATGTCGATGACCTGCGGGTTGGCGACCTCACCCTCCACGGTAATCGTCCATGGTCGGGTACGCAGCCCGGAGGCGTTGTCCGAGGGATCGCCCTTGTCCAGGCCGAACTCGTAATAGTTGTTGTAGGTGCTGACGTCCTTGAACGAGTTCAGGGGCTCGGCCGTATCGTACTGGCCGTGCTGCGCCACGCTCGGCAGCTGAGCGATCGGCAGCGGCGGCGTATCGGGCGCATCGGGCGGAGGGGACTTGCCCACGAGCCATTGCAGGCTGCCGCCGGTGACGAGGGCCGTGCCCCCAATGAGCCCGGCGTTCTTCATGAATTCTCGACGCCGCCAGAACAGCGGCTCCGGGGTGATCTCGCTGCTCGGCGAATCTTTCGGCAAGCGTCTCATGGCGTTCCTCAGTGTGCGCATGCTGGCTTCACTTTGCAAGTTGCCGGCGCGTTACATCCGAGTACGGATTCGGCCCTGCGCTGGATGCCTACAATGAAGGCATGCCGAGCTTCAGTGGCGGTTTACGGGTAGGCGACCACGTGAGGGTGATTGCCGGTTACTTCAAAGACAGCGAGGGCATCGTCCAGACGTGCGACGCCGATGGTCGGGCAGTGGTCGAGATCAAAGACGGCGAAGGCGCATTCAAGGTACGCTTCACGGCGGCGCAGATCGAACGAGCACCGGCGGCCTAGAGGCCGCTCGCGACCTCGCGTCGAACGGCCTTTCTGGAGTCCGGCCGGCGGCCGAGCCACTCCGGGTCCTGGTTGTTAGCAATAAGCCAACGAATGAATTCGAGGCGCCGTACGTTGACGCCCAGCGCGGCGAGCTCGAGACCAAGGAGAGCTTGCCGTTCATTGACGAGGGCTGATTCCACTGGCTCGCTCCTTCGGTATTTGCTTGTGCCTAGATACGCAGGCACCGTGCCAATTGGACCTATGCCGGGAACGAGAAACCTCGCCCGAGCCTGCGATAATCGAGCCGTAGTGCCCACGCCGACCTCTTGCCTCGCCGCGCTGGGACTCGCCGCGCCCGAATCCGGACGCCGCCTTTCGCGCGCCAGATGATCCAGTTCCACCAGATCATCGCCAATTCGGCGCTGCTGCTCATGCTGCTGCTGGGGCTGTGGGGCCTGGGCGCCGCCGCCCTGAACCGGCGCGTCGGCGGCAGCTACCGCGCCACCTATGTGCTCTCGCTAGGCGTGTTCGCGCTGCAGGCCATCATCGGGCTCACTCTGCTGCTGACCACGCCGGGCCCGCGTGACGAGCTGCACCTGCTCTACGGCATCGTCCCCTTCCTGGCACTGGGGGGCGCGCTGATGTACGGCTCGCACATGAAACCCCGCCAGGAATCCCTGACCCTGGGACTCGCGGCGCTGTTCACCTTCGGCCTGATCCTCCGAGCCTTCGCCACCGGCCGGTAGCGGTTCGACGCTGATGTTCCGGCTGATACGCGGCTGCGCAACGCTCATCGGCTTCGCCGTTCTGGCCCTCGCCGGCTGGACGATCTATCAAGCGCTGCACAAGCCGGCGCCGGCGGGTCCCACGCCTGTGCCTTCCGCAACCTCGGCGGCCATCGCCGCCAACTTCGACCGCCGCGTCGCCAGCGCCGAAGTGACCATTCGCCAGGACGCCGCGGCCGGCCGGCATGAGCCCATGAGCTTCACCATCACCGACGCCGAGATGACGGCCAGGGTCAACAAGGCCATCGCCGATGGACAGGTCCAGGTACCGGTCAGCGACGTGCTGGTGAAAAGCGTGCCCGGGCAGATCAACATCCAGGGACAGGCCAACGCCTCGGTGGTCACGGCGCCCTTCACCATGGTGGCCGTGCCTCAAGTCTCCGCAGGGAAAGCTCAGCTGCGAGTAATCAGCACCAGCTTCGGACCGGTATCGGTGCCGCCGGCCCTCAGCTCCCAGCTCAGCGCGGCCGTGGGTTCGGACAACCTGCTGGGGGACCTGCCGTTCACCGTCACCAGCTTTCGGGCCGAGCAGGGCCAGGTGGTGCTGGAAGGCACGACCTAGCTCCAGGGATGTCCCTTCGAGCTCTCGACCTATGGCCGGTTGTGGCATAATCATTTGCATGGTACAAGCAATAGAATCGGCCGGCCCGAGCAGGCGGACGGCACAGCCGGTGGACCAAAATGTGCGGCGAATCGCCGAAGCGTGGGCGGCGGTTATGCGCCGTGCCAACACGCCCCGAATGCAGGAACAGTTCATGCGCGCCGCCGGAGTCACGCTCGATCGCTCGGCCTACTGGCTTCTGCGGGTGGTCGGCGAATGCGGCCGAGTGCGCCTGTCCGAGGTCGCCTTGCACGATGGTCTGGACATTTCGACCGTTTCCCGGCAGGTCCGCGAGCTGCAGCACGCCGGATTGGTCAGACGAGAGGGTGACCCCTCCGATTTGCGAGCGGTGCTCGTGTCGTTGACGGAAGATGGCCAGCACACGCTCGCCCGGCTGCAGCAGGTCCGGCTGGACCTGTTTGACGCTATCCTCGCGAGCTGGCCGGCGGAGGACAAGCGCGAGTTTGCACGGCTGCTGGAGCGCTTCGCCGGGGATTACTTCGAACAGCTGGGCGGGCGGGCGTGATCGAAGCAGCTGCCCGCCCGCCCTCCTCCGCGCCCGGCGTCCCGGCCTCGGAAGCCACCGGCTACACACATCGGGAAGTCATCATCATCTACATCGGCCTGCTGCTTGGCATGATGCTGGGCGCCCTGGATCAGACGATTGTTGCCACGGCGCTTCCGACCATCGTCGGCGAGTTTGGCGGATTGAACCACCTGTCGTGGGTGGTCACCGGCTACCTGCTCACGTCCACCGCTTCCACGCTGCTGTACGGCAAGCTGGGCGATCTCATAGGCCGCAAGCGCATGTTCCAGGTGGCCATCGTCATCTTCCTGCTGGGCTCCGCGCTGTCCGGGCTATCTCAGAGCATGGCCCAGCTCATCGCCTTCCGGGCCGTGCAAGGGCTCGGCGCCGGCGGCCTGATGGCGCTGGCCATGGCCATCATCGGGGACATCGTGGCGCCGCGCGAACGCGGCCGCTACCAGGGCTACAACGGAGCGGTCTTCGGGCTGGCCAGCATCGGCGGCCCACTGCTGGGCGGATTCTTCGTGGACACACTCTCCTGGCGCTGGGTCTTCTACATCAATTTGCCGCTGGGCATCGGCGCGCTGATCCTCACCAGTCTGTGGCTGCGGGAGACCACGCGGCGGAAGCACAGCCAGATCGACTACGCCGGCGCGGCGCTCATGGTGGGTGGGGTGACCAGCCTGCTGCTGGTCAGCACCTGGGCGGGCTCGCAGTACGCCTGGAGCTCACCCCAGATACTCGGCCTGCTGGGCGCGGCCGTGGTCCTGCTGACACTGTTCGTGCTGGTCGAACGGACGGCTCCTGAGCCCATTCTCAGCCTGGAGCTTTTCCGCAACGGCGTGTTCAACATCGGCAACGTCGGCTCTTTTGCCATGGGCGCAGCGATGCTGGGGTCGGTCGTCTTCCTGCCGCTGTTCCTGCAGCTGGTGACCGGTGCCAGCGCCACCAACTCAGGCCTGCTGCTGATGCCACTGATGCTCGGGGCCATCACCGCCTCGATCCTGGCCGGGCGCTTTGTGAGCGCCACCGGCCGCTACAAATTCTTCCCGGTCACCGGCCTGTCGCTGGAGCTGATTGCCTTCCTGCTGCTGTCGACCATGACTGCCACGACCCCGCAGCCAATGGCCGCCGCCTACATGGTGATGCTGGGCATCGGCATGGGCATGACCATGCAGGTGCTGACGACCGCGGTGCAGAACGCCGTCGACCGGCGCCATTTGGGAACGGCCACTTCGGCCATGCAGTTCTTCCGCTCGATGGGGGGAGCGCTCGGTGTGGCGGTGTATGGCTCCATCCTGAACAACCGCCTGGCCTACTACCTGTCCCAGCTGCTTCCGCCCGGCGCCACGCCACAGGGCTTCAGCCCGGCCGACATCAGCGGCGGACCAGCTGAGATCCTGTCGCTTCCGCCGGCAGTCCGGCAGGCAATCATCGAAAGCTTTGCTCGGGCACTGCACGTGGTCTTCCTGGCCAGCGTGCCCATGGTGGCGATTGCGCTGATCGCGGCGCTGTTCCTCGAAGAGCGGCCGCTGCGAAGCACATCTCACCTGGAGGCCGAAGGCCACTCAGCGCTCGCTGCCTGAGCCTCAGCAGCGGACCGCGCGTCCGGTGCAGTCGAGCCCTACAGTGCGAGGACAACTCGCAGGTAGAGGGCAAGATGGATTCGAAGGCAGCGCAGGCAGCACGCGACCGCTCCAGGACGAGCGGGGCCACGACCCACGGCCAGGACCGGCCATCCCGCGCGCTCCGGCTCGGCTTGCCGCTGCCGCGCGAGCCGGAGGAGACGCGGATAGCGCAGCTGTTCGGCGAGAACGCCGAAACGTATGCGCGCTTCGGGCTGAGCGGGCACAACGGGGTCGATTTCGAAGCGTACGAAGGTGAGCCGGTGCTGGCCGTGGACGATGGCGAAGTGCTGGAGGTGCGGTTCGACCCGCTGGGCTATGGTCTGACGGTCAAGCTGTCGCATCCCTGGGGTGAAAGCCGCTATGGCCACGGGCTGCGTTACTCCGCCGCGGCGGGCCTGGAGCTTGGCAGCCTCGTCCGGCGCGGCGAGCGCATCTTCCTGGCTGGCGCCGCTCACGTGCATCTCGGCATTCGCCTCCGTGGGGAGGACGGTTCGCTCGACCATGGCAATGGGTTTCGGGGCTATGACGATCCGCTGCCGTACCTGCCGCTCACCGGAGGGTTGAGCGCCAGATTCGTCGACGGCTCGGCGGCCGTTCGCCGAGAGCCAGCGGACGGCAGTGGCCGGCGGGCCTCCGTCACACGCGCCCAGCCGGCCGGCCGATAGGTGCTCCGCTCAGGCGCCGGCTGGCTGCCCCATGAGCTTCGTATTCACCCGCACGAGCTGGGGGCGGTCCGGGGAGCGCACGAATCGGCGGCCGCACGCAGCGCGCACGAAGACCGGCTGCGTGTGCTCGCTCGTCACCGCTCCACCCACCAGACCTCGGCCGGCCGGCCAGCTGCGCGGATACCGGTGGAACAGGCGCAACTCAGCTCCGGGACGAGCGGCCGCCGGCCGCGCCGCGGCGCGCACCACGTCTCCCCGCGAAACGCCACCGCCCTGCCCGACGGCGGCCATCCGGCAGCCCGCCGGCCAGCGAACCAGGGCGCGCACGTCCATCATTCGCGCCGCTTCATCCACGCCAGGCATCTGGCCAGGGTGCGCTGGCTTGAAGAGCTGCGCCAGTACCGGCTGGAGGTACGCCAGTGGCGGCGAGCATTGCAGACGCGGGCCAGGCTCCTGAGCCGGCTTTCCATCCTGGAACGGCGCCTGGCTCACAGCTTGGTTGGCCCCAACCAGGCTCCCGCACCGCGGACGTTCGAGATCGAGGGCAGCTGGTTCCGGCAATCGGGAGGCCGGCGCACGGCCATTCGGCCGCCGGTATGAGTCCGATCGACGGAGAGAGGAGTCCGGCCGCATGCGCACGCTGAGCCCAACGCTGGCGGCAGCCATTACCGCCAATGGCCGGCAGCCTGTGGCCCGGCTGCGAGTGGCCGACGACAAGGAGCACTATGCCCTCTACCGCCAGGACACGCCGGCCAAGGGTATTGACGGCTGCGCGGCAGTGGTGGCGGCCGACGGCTCGCTGATCCGGGCGGCGCTGTTCGACAACGGCGGGGCGGGCAATGCCGACCTGGCTGTGCAGCGCATCACCGACCCGGCTCAGGCTGCCCAGTGGACCGCCTGGACCACGCTGGTCTCAGCCGGCTGCCAGACAAGCCAACCGCTGGCCCTGTCGGCCAATCCAGGCGGGATCTTGCGGCTGTTCTACGGCGATGGGCCGAGCAGCGGGGCGACGATCAAGGTCTACGAGTCGACCAACAACGGCGGGAGCTGGAGCGGGCCCTCGACGGTGTTTGCCGGGACCCACAGCCTGTTCTACCTGGCTTCCGCCGGCAACGACGACCTCTTCGCCTGCCGCAACAGCGCGCTCGGAGTCTGGGACGTGCAGTTCTTCAAGAAGGCGGGTGCAACATGGCTTGCGCCTGCCACCTGGACGCTGGGCACGCTGAGCTCAATGTACGGCATCGCCGCGGCGTGGAATGGGTCGCTCTACTTCCTCGCCGTTTCGGCCTGGTACACCTCAGGCATCGCCATCGAGGCCTACCAGTTCGACGGGGCCAGCGCCTGGATCGACCTGAACTTCGTCGTACCCCTGGATGGCAGCAACCTGGGCTTCCAGTTCCGGCTGCCGAGCGTGCAGCTGGCCGACGGTCTGTACCGGCTCACGTACGTGGAGCACGACGATGGATCGATCGACGGCACGCCCGCCGATCTCTACCGCATGACCAGGTCGCCGGACTTCATTCACTGGACCAGCCCGCTGCCCGTGGGCCCGTTCGGCTCCTCGTTCATCAGCGCCTGCGCCGCCCCCTTCGCCAAAGCCTTTGGCCAGTACTTCGTCACCACGCCGGTGTTCACCTTTTCCTGGCCGCTCTACTCCGCCGCCGACCCCGGCCGCAACAGCGACCTGAGCGGACGCCTGCTGAGCTATGAGCGCCGAGAGTCACTGCTGGGCCCCGGCGAGTATCGAGCGATCGTCTCGAACCAGGCCGGCGAACAGAGCAGCCCGGCCGGGCTGACGTCCAACGGCACGCTGCTCCTCGACGAAGGCTACGTCACGGCTTCAGGCAGCGAGCTGGTCAACGTCGCCACGGCCGACGTCGATCACTGGTATTTCAACCGGGCGCCGGGTGAGAGCGAGCTGGTGATCGTCGCTCGCTGCCAGGGCAGCCGCCTGGATTCCGAGGCGCCGACGCTCCTGGCTTACAGCAACCGCACCGTCCTATGGCTAGCCACGGAGATCGCCGTTCGAGCCGGCCTGATGCAGCTGTTCTGGCCCGCCACGCCTGCCGTCGGTCAGACGGTGGCCAGCTTTGCCGTACCCGCGGGCCAGACCTGGCGCCAGGCGCTGCACCGTCTGATCGAAGCGTATGGGCTCGAGTACGTGATCCGGGCCGATGGCTCGCTGGTGCTGCACGACCCATCAGAAGCGACAACGTCGGTGTGGACCTGGGATGGGGAGATCGAGGCGGGGCAGTACGGACAGGCGGGGACGGCGGCGAATCATGTGCGGGTGTTCGGACGCAACGCCCAGGGCGAAGCCTGGGACTACGCGGCCGTGGGAGCGCTGTCGCGCGAGCGCTGCATGCACGTCATCGACCGCCTGGTGACGAGTAACGCCCAGGCCAGCCTGAGAGCAGCCAACGAGCTGCTGCTGGAGCGCCGCAAGGCCCGCGGCGGCCAGCTCCACGTGCCTCTGAACCCAGGTCTGGAGCTGCTCGACGTGGTCACCCTCGTCGACGACGCGACCGGCACGAACCAAACCTTTCGCTGCCATGCGCTGGCCGGCGTGATGGACGCTCTCCAGGGCTCGTTCGACATGACTCTCGAGCTCACCGGCGTCTGAACCCACACCCAGCAAGGAGACTGACATGCCCGAGCTCGCCCTGATTCCCGGCACGCTGTACGGCTTCGATCCAAGCACCTATACCTGCTCGGTGCAGCCCGACGGAGCGCTCACGACCTTCCTCAAGGGCGTTCCCGTGTCTCGCCAGCTGCTGCCGGCGGTGCTGCCCGACGGCGCCCGCGTCTCGCTGCTGATGTTCGACCAGAACAACCCGCAGGACGCGATGGTCGTTGGCGTCACCACCACCAACCTGCGCACACCCAGCTGCCGCGTCTACCGCGGCAGCTCGGCCAGCATTCCCAGCGCCAGCCAAACGGTTCTCAGCTTCACCAACGTGCGACACGACACCATGAGCGCCATCAACCCGATGTGGTCGGCGGGCAACCCCACGGCCGTCGTCATCCGGACACCAGGCCTGTACGTCGCCACCGCCTGTGTGGAGTTCGCGCCGAACGGCGCCGGCCAGCGCGTGGTGGGCCTGTTCGACACGCTCTCGAACCAGTTCTTCGCCGTCGAAGAGCGCCAGGCCGTGAATGGCGACACCACGGACATCACCTGCAGCTCGGGGGCGTTCTACGTCCCTTCATCCTCCACCTTCCAGGTCTACGTCTACCAGAACAGCGGCGCCGCCCTGAACGTCAACGCCGATCCCGCCTACACGCCCGAATTCGCCGTGGCCATGATCGGCTGAGCGCGACTGGTCTGGTGCGGCGCGGCCCTACGCTGGCCGCATGCCCACGTTGACGGCCCGGCAGATCGCCCACATCAAGGCGCTGCGTGCGCGAACCATCGCCGGAGGTCGCGGACAGCCGATGGTCCTTGTGTCCCAGTCGAACAATCCCATTGCCCTGGCCGGCAGCAATCCGCTGGCACTGCCTGCTCCGCCGGCCATCGCCGACGGCGGGCCGGGCGGGTCCTTCCCCGGCGGGACGGTTTACGCGCAGGTGGTGGCGCTCAACTCCACGGGCCAAACACTGGCCGGTCCTGAGGCCGGCCCGGTCACCGTGGCGGCGAACCATCTGTGCGTGATCACGCCCGCGGCGGTGGCCAATGCCTCCGGCTATCGCCTCTACGCCTCCCTGACCAGCGGGGCCGAAGCGTACATCGGAAGCGTGAACGCGGGACAAGCGCTGACCGTGAGCGCGCCCTTCGCCAGTGGGCAGGAGGCCGCTCCCTACAACTCGTACACCCTGGTGACCGGCATCCTCAGACACGAGCGCGGCGTCAACCCCCGGCAGCTCGACGACAGCGGCCTTGCCGGCGACCGCCACCTGGTGCAAATCCTCCTGGAGCTGCCCCTCGACGTGAACACCGACGGCCTGGCGTTCATTGCCGACTGCGCCACACCCAGCCCGCTTGCGGTTGGGCTGCCGAATACAGCCAGGTACATACCGATTGACCTGATCGCCACCGGTATCGCGCCCGGGGGAGATCGGAAGATCGGCATGCTCCGGCGCATCCAATGAAGCCTGCGCTCGACATCGTGCGGCTCAGGCGCTCATGACCGCCCCAATCGTCGGCTCCACGGCCCAGATCCTGCTCGACGGAAACCCCTACTGGATCCTGCCCAACAGCTATCAGCACTTCAGTCCTCGCTTGCGCAAGGCCACCCCACGCCCCGACGGCAGCGAGGCCTATGTGGACTTTGGGCCTGGCAAGAAAGTCTGGAAATTCACCGTGCTGGCGTTGAATGACCTGACGAACTACGACGGCACGCTCACCGGCCTCAGCGGCCAGCAGTACCACGACAATCTCTACGCCAGCTACGCCAAGGTCAACGCCAGCCTGACCTTCACCGACGTGGACGGCAGCGGGCACGCCGTGCGCTTCGACCACCTGGCGGCTCACGTTCCCGACGTCCAAACGCAGCTCACCGGAGTCTGCTACCACGTCGACGTCGAGCTGGTAGAGGCCTGAACGGCGACCCTACACCGCGCTCTTGGGCGGCGCTGCGCCAGGATGCCCCAAACTAGCCATCGCTCCGGCAAGTGTCATGCGTCTCTTACCATCCATATATGAATACGTCCAGCCCCACGACACACTCTACGCATGCAAGCTAATCCCACTCTGAGTAGAAAGGGCCGGATACACGGGGCCACCGAAGACGAGCGGCTCTTTCAAAGTCCGGCCATTGCCCGACAGGGCAACTTCACGCACACCGACCCTTGGCGGGTCATGCGCATCACCGGCGAGTTCGTGGCCGGCATCGACGCCCTGGCGGAGCTCGGCCAGGCAGTTGCGATTTTCGGCTCCGCTCAGCTCCCACCGGCGAGCCCCTACTACGCTGCCGCTCGCCAAACCGCCCGACTGCTGGGCGAGGCGGGCTACGCCATCATCACCGGTGGCGGCCCTGGCGTCATGGAAGCAGCCAACCTCGGCGCCATGGAAGCCGGAGTGCGCTCGGTGGGCTGCAACATCGAGCTGCCCCTGGAGCAGGGCATCAACCAATACGTCGACCTGTCCATCAACTTCCGCTACTTCTTCGTCCGCAAGACCATGTTCATCAAGTACTCGGATGGGTTCGTCATCTTCCCTGGCGGCTTCGGCACGCTGGACGAGCTGTTCGAAGCGCTGGTGCTGATGCAAACTCGCAAGCTGCGCCACTTCCCGGTCGTCCTGTACGGCAAGGAGTACTGGTCCGGACTGCTCGATTGGCTCAACACAACCCTCCTCCCGGAGCACACGCTGGCGGAAGTGGACCTCAATCTGCTGCGAGTGACCGACGACCCCGAGGAAATCAGGGACGTGGTCCTCGAGGCGAGCCGCGAGGCCGCCAGGAACGGCATCGAGCTGGGGATCGACGCCTCCATCCGAGAATGAACCGCATCGAGCGGTCCATGCTGGAGGAGATTGCTCGCGAAGCCATGCTGTACCGGGGCTTCCTGCCCGACTTCCCTCCCGCTGCCCGAGCGCAGGCGGACACGATCGACGAAGCGGCGCTGGCCGGTCAGGACGGGGTACGCGACCTTTGCGACCTTCCCTGGAGCTCCATCGACAACCCCGAATCACGTGACCTGGACCAGATCGAGGTTGTGTCCGAGCAAGCCGCTGGCACCAGGCTGATCGTCGGCGTCGCGGACGTGAACACGGCCGTGCCCGTAGGCTCGCCCATCGACCGCTATGCCGCCAACAACACCACCAGCGTGTACACCGGCGTCCACACCTACACCATGCTGCCGACCCGGCTGTCGTTCGACATGACGTCGCTGCTGCCGGAACGCCCCCGGCGGGTAACAGCCGTGGACATGCTCATCACTCCCGAGGGAGAGCTGTCCACGTTTTCGCTGTATCCCGCGCTGGCGCTCAACCGCGCCAAGCTCAACTACCCCGCTATCTCCACCTGGCTGGACGGAGGGCCCATGCCGTGGGTGCTGGGCGAGAACCCTGAAGTTCGCCGGCAAATCGAGGCGCAGGATGCGCTGGCCAGCCGCCTGGCGCACGCCCGCAAGCGGGCCGGATCGCTCGACCTCGACACCGCCGAGATGCGGCCGGTGCTCGACGAGCATGGCGAAGTCATCAACCTGGAGGCCCAGCACAAGGATCGCGCCGGCTCCATCGTCGAAGAATTCATGATCGCCACCAATCGGGCCGTGGTTCAGGCGCTGGACAGAGCCGGCCTGCCCTCTATCCTGCGCGTCGTCCGCACTCCCGCGCACTGGGACCTCATCGTCACGTACGCCGGCGAGCGGGGCGCCACGCTGCCCGACCAGCCCGATTCCGCCGCGCTTTCGGCATTTCTCGATCGGATGCGCAGGGAGCAGCCGGAGAGCTATCACGAGATCTCTCTGGCCATCGTCAAGCTCATCGGCCGCGGTGAATACGTTGCCCATGAGCCGGGGCAGAAGCCGGTCGGCCATTTCGGCCTGGCCACGGAGCAGTACGGCCACGCCACAGCCCCTAACCGGCGCTTCGCCGACCTGGCCACGCAGCGCCTGCTGGCTCCGCTGCTGCTGAATGCCAAGGCCCCGTATTCCCCCGAGGATGTGGACGCCATCGCTCGGCGCTGCTCCCACATGGAAGCCGAAGCCGACAAGATCGAGCGGCGGGTGCGCAAGTCGATTGCCGCCGCGCTGCTGGCCCACCGTACCGGCGAGCGCTTTCGCGGCATCATCACGAAGAGCAATGGCAAGGATGTCTACGTTCATATCTTCCACCCGCCAGTCGAGGGCATGGTGGTTCGGGGAGGGTCCGGCCTGAGCGTTGGCGACAGAGTTGAGGTACGTCTCCTGCGTGTCGACATCCGTCAAAGCTTCATCGACTTCACCGTCGCCTAAGCGCCCGGCCGCTGAGGCGACCGGCAGCCGGTAAGATGGATCTCGGGTGCGAATAGGAATCGTTTCGGACGTCCACAGCAATCTGCCGGCCCTCACCGCGGTGCTCCAAGCCATGGGCGAGGTAGACGCCCTGTGGAGCCTGGGGGATATCGTCGGCTACGGCCCCTACCCCAATGAGTGCATCGAGTTGCTGCGCGAGCGGCGCTGCCTCGCTATCCCGGGAAACCACGATTGGGGCTGCGCCGGGAAGATCGCCCTCGACGACTTCAACGTGGACGCTCGCTGGGCCTGCCGCTGGTCACAGGACGCGGTCGAGCCCGGCAACATGGAGTACCTGGCGTCGCTGCCGCTGACCTTGACCACCGGTGACTTCACGCTGGCCCACGGCAGCCCTCACGAGCCCATCTGGGAATACATGGCCTACCCCTCTACCGCGCGGCTGAGCTTCCACTATTTCGCCAGCCGCTACTGCCTGGTGGGCCACACCCACGTGCCGCTGGTGTTCCTCGATGCCGGAGCCCAGGCCGAAACGCTGCATCCCAAGCCGAACAGCCTCGTTCAGCTGGACGAAACGCGGGCAATCATCAATCCCGGCAGCGTCGGCCAGCCACGCGATGGCAACCCGGAAGCGGCGTATGGGCTGCTGGACACCGACAGCTGGCAGGTCGAGTTCCGCAGAGCGGCTTACGACGTGGCCGCGATCCAGGTCCGCATGCAGGACTTGGGCTTCCCCGAACGGCTGATCAAGCGCCTGAGCTACGGCTGGTAGCGACGGGGCGGACAGGAATCGAGTTCAGGGCTCCTGGCGGCTGAACGCGACCGGCGCCGGCTCGTGCTCGACGGAGGCCACGCGAGCCGGGACTTCCGGCGTCTGATCGGCAGGCGCAAGTCCCAGCTCCCGGCGGATCGCGTCCGCATCGACCGACTCGTGCTCCAGCAGCAGGCTGGCTATGCGGTGCAGCTTGTCCAGGTTGTCCGCAATGAGCTTGCGGGTGTGCCGCAGCCGCTCGTCGGTGATCTTCTGCATGGCCTCGTCAATCGTCTTGGCCATGTACTCGCTGGTCTCGCGCCGGGTCAGGAAGCCGCCCAGGTCTTCGTCGTGGCGATCCTCCTGAACCAGTAAGCCCACCTCGGGGCTCATGCCCCAGCGTGTGACCATCTGCCGCACCACGTGCGTCACCATCTCGAGGTCGTTCTCGGCCCCGGTAGTGATGTCGCCGAAGACCTCTTCTTCCGCCACCCGGCCGCCCAGCGCCACGGCAATCCGCGTGAGCAGATAGCTCTTGCTGTAGTTGTAGCGATCGTCGATCGGCAGCTGCAGAGTCACGCCCAGCGCGTGCCCTCTGGGCACGATGGTCACCCGGTTCAGTGGGTCGGCGTCCGGTGAGAGCAGCGCAACCAGGGCGTGGCCACCCTCGTGGTAGGCCACAATGCGCCGATCCTCCTCGCTCAGCACCAGCGGCCGTTCTGCGCCGAGCTGGATCTTCTCGAGCGCGTCCCAGAAGCACTCCTGGTTCACCGCGTTCAGCGAGCGCCGGGCACCGAGCAGCGCGGCCTCGTTGACCAGATTGGCCAGATCCGCGCCGACCATCCCGGGAGTGGCCCGAGCGATGGCCGACAGATCCACGTCGCTGGCCAGGGGGACGCCCTTGATGTGCACTTTCAGGATGGCCTCGCGGCCGCTGCGATCCGGCCGATCCACGCTCACCTGGCGGTCGAAGCGACCGGGCCGCAGCAGCGCCGGATCGAGCACGTCGGCACGGTTGGTGGCGGCCAGCACCACGACTGTATGCTCGGACTGAAAGCCATCCATCTCCACCAGGATCTGGTTGAGGGTCTGCTCGCGCTCTTCGTTGCTGCCGGTCATGATGCCGGCATTGCGACGCCGCCCTATGGCGTCGATCTCGTCGATGAAGATGATGCTCGGCCCCTGCTTCTTGGCCGTCTCGAACAGGTCCCGCACGCGCGAGGCGCCAATGCCGACCAGCACTTCCACGAACTCAGGCCCGCTGATGCTGTAGAAGGGCACGTTGGCCTCGCCCGCGGTGGCCCGGGCCAGCAGGGTCTTGCCCGTGCCCGGCGGGCCGACGACCAGCACACCGTGCGGTACCCGGCCGCCCAGCTTCTGGTAGCGCTGCGGCTCGCGCAGATAGTCGATGATGTCCTGCAGGTCGGCTTTGGCCTCATCGACGCCGGCCACGTCTTCGAATGTGATGCGCTTCTGCGCCGCGTCGTACAGCTTCGCGCGGCTCTTGCCGAAGCTGAAGATGCCCTGCTGCGCAGCCCCCGCCCGGCGGCTCAACAGGATGAACAGGCCGATGAACAGCGCCCACGGCAGGATGTTCTCGAGCAGAACGATGAATGGCGACGTGGCCTGCTGCGCGTTGACCACGATCTGGACGTTCTGCCGCTTCAGCTCGGGCAGGAGCGCGGGATCGCCAAAGTCCGGCAAGCGTGTGCTGAAACGATCCGACGTCTGAATGCGGTTCGCCTCGTTCTGGCCGGGGAGCAGGGTCGGACTGGCGCTCGGCGAGGCCGACGGTGAAGCCGAGCTGGAGGGCGTGACGAGCTCGTTGCTGGACGTGTCGAAGGTAATGGCCTGCTTCAGCTGTCCAGTAACGGCGTTGCCCTCGAAGCTGACCTTCTCGACGTTTTGCTGGTCGAGCTGCTGCAGGAAGGTGCTGTAGGGGATGCCGATGACCGGATTGGTGTTCGGCCGGGCATTGATCAGGCTGACTACGTTCCAGATCAAGATGGCCAGGGCGACCAGCCACCACAGGTTCATCCAGGCCGATCGCCGCGGAGGAGGTGGCTGAGCGCCGGCCGGCCCCGGACTCGCGCTTCGCAGCCACGGTTGCTGCTGTGGCTGCTGAGTGCCGCGGGCAGGCGTGCCCGGCGATCCGGACTTCGCTGGGGACTTGCTGGCCGGTGTGCGAGCCATCGAGGTCAGCATAGCAAGGGCTGGTCCGGGGTTTTTGCCGCCTGAACGGCCACTGCAGCGGGGCCGCGCGGCCATTGGATTCGAATGCGCAATGATCTGGGGTGATGGATGAGTCCCGACTTCGCGACCCGGAGATCCTGGCCGCGAACTGGTGGCGTATCGCCCAGCATGAAGCGCGCCTGGCGGTCCTTCGCCGGCTAGGCCTCCCCGACGAGCTGGCCTCCGCTCCGTGGCATGAGGTCGGCAGCGGCGAGCGGACCCTCATCAGCCGCGAAACCGTGCCCGACCTCGGAAACCGGACGTGACGACAAGCTGTTGTTGCTGGCGGTCAGTTGATCAGTGGGTCCGGCCGCCCGTCCAGCTCATCAGGCAATAACCAGCAACTGCTGCCTATCTCGAGAGCCTCTCAAGAGAGATCGGCTTTCAGCGAGCCGACGGTGCCTTCGGAGAGGTCCACAGATGCCTGGTAGTTGGGGTGGTCGATCTCCAGGCGAGCAGGAGCGGCGCCGAAAGCAGCGGCCTGGTCCGGGGTGAACCGGAAGCGCAGGTAGTGGACGGTGGCCGTCTTCTCTTCAGTGCTGCGGCCGGGCTCGGCTTCGGCGCACACGCGGTGGCCGTCGAATACCAGGGACACGCGCTCCTCGACGCCTATGAAGCGCGGTAGATCACGGGCGACGTTATCCGAGTCCGGCAGCTCGATGAACAGCGTTGCCCGCAGCTCGTTCTCGTCCGGGATCAGCTCGTTGTAGGTATCGATCTCCTCCTGGATCATGGCCGGGTCGGTAATGCGCTCGGTGCGCAGCATCTCCTGCGTCTGCCACAGCGCCGTGTCCCGGTTCTCGAAGACGATGGATACGTTCGGTCCCACCGTCACACGACGAATCTGCTTGAGCTCGATGATCTGCCGGCGCAGGATGGGCCGGCGCTTCTCGTACTCGTCCAGCGACAGCAGGTCGCTCGTGGTCAGCTTCTTCATCTCAACCTCTTCTCGAGTCGTATGCCGGATCACAGCCCGTAGGCTCGCTCCAGCAGCTGATAGGGATGCAGCACCGCCAGGCCGGTGCCCTGGGTGATCTGCAGCGCCGACATGCCGCAATCGGTAACACAGGTGGCCGGCTGCGCCTCCCGCATACCGCGGAGCAGCCCGCTCGCGACCTTCAGCGAGGCGTCGAAGTACTGCTTCTTCATGCCCCAGGTGCCGTCCATGCCGGAGCAGCCCTTGTCCACGAAGATCACGTCAGAGCCGGCAAGCCGCAGCAGCTCCAGGGTTCGCTGGCCGATGGCCTGGTACTTGAGGTGGCAGGGCATGTGGTACGCCACCCGCCCCACGTCCTGTCTGAAGTCCCTGTTCAGCGTCCCGGCAGCGTTCATTCGGATGAGATACTCCGATACCTCGAAGACGTGGGGAGTGATGGCCTCCATTTCCGCCGGGAAGAAGCTCGGATACTCCTTCTTGAGCATCATGCCGCAGGTCGGCTCCGGCACCACGACGTCGAATCCGCGGTCCAGCATCTCCCGAACGCGGGCGATGTTGAAGCGCATCTTGTCCAGCGCCTTATCCATCTCGCCGCCGTCGAGCTGCGGCTGCCCGCAGCAGCGCTCCTCTACGATCGCCACTTCTACGCGGTTGTGCTCCAGCACCTTGACCACGGCCTGCCCCACCTCGGGATCGTTGTAGTTCACCGGGCAGGTGTAGAACAGCGCAACACGTGCCACAGGGCTGTCGATGCGAACCGGTTCGCGCTGCCGGAACCAGTCCTTGAAAGTCTGCCGGTGGTACTTGGGCAGGATGCGATCGCGATGGATGCCGACGGCCGCCTCCATGGCGATGCGGCCGGGCTTGATCTTGGCTCCCGCGTTGACCAGCGGCGCTATCTTGGAGAACAGCTCGCCGTTGCCGTCCGTATTGCCCAGGAAACGATCCTGGAACGTGGCCCCGCCCTGCTGCTTCGCCCTCACGGCCTTGGCCCGCAGGAGCAGTTTGGGAATGTCGATCATGAACTCGTGCGGCGGCGTGTACGGACACTTCAGGAAGCACAGCTTGCACTGGTAGCACCAGTCCACGAAGTCGGCCAGGTGCTGGTCGCTGAGCCTGGGGACGTCGCCGTCGACCTCGTCGTCGATGTGGCCGAACAACCGCGGGAAGTCGGGGCACAGCGGCAGGCACAGCCGGCAGCCATGACACACGTCGATCTGGCGGAGCATCTCCGCGCGCAGCGCGGAGGCATCCCAGAATTCGGGGGATTCAACGTCCATGCGGATCGTGCTGAGCTTTCCGAGCTCGCTGCTAGGTTGTTGGGACGGATCGTTCATAACGCTCCTATACCACGGCTCGGCCGGGCAGATGGGTCGCTGGTGCGAGCACAAAACAAGCCCGGGCGTCGGACGACACCCGGGCTTGACGGCGCGCTCGATCGGCGCGGGATACGGCTGGTTAGGCTAGGCCAGGGTCTCGAGGCCCTTGGTAAACCGGCCAGCGTGAGACTTCTCGGCCTTGGCCAGCGTCTCGAACCACTCGGCTGCCTCCTGGAAGCCCTCCTCACGGGCAACGCGAGCGAAGCCCGGGTACATCTGGGTGTACTCGTAGGTCTCGCCTTCGATGGCCGACTTCAGGTTGTCGGCGGTCGAGCCCACGGCCACACCGGTCACCGGATCGCCGACCTCGGCCAGCAGGTCGAAGTGGCCGAAAGCATGGCCCGTCTCGCCTTCGGACACCGAGCGGAACAGCGCGGCGACTTCGGGCTGGCCCTCGACGTCGGCCTTGCGCGCAAAGTACAGGTAGCGGCGGTTGGCCTGGGACTCCCCGGCAAAAGCTTCTTTCAGATTCTGGTGGGTCTTGGTTCCCTCGAGCTTGGGCATCAATGTCTCCTCTTTCTGTTCTCTGGCGTTAACAAGAATTATTCTCGCTTACCCGGACAAGTGTAGCAATGACAGACGAGCGACTCACGCTCTCATTGTGCCTCGCGGCGCAGCGTCCCGCTGCGCCTGCAGGTGCCCGCTACGCGGGGCGCGCGACGCCGGCCTGGCTGCAATCCGGGCACAGGCCGAAGAACTGGATCATGTGCTGGTTGATCACGAAGCCGCTGGCCCGCGAGGCCCGAACAGCCAGGTCCTTGGGCAGCTGCGGGTCCAAGTCGACCAGCCGACCACAGCCGGTGCAGATGGCGTGGTCGTGGCGATCGACGCGGCCGTCGTAGCGGCTCGCCCCATCACCAAACTCGAGCTGCAGGATCTGACCGGTGCGGGACAGCAGGTCAAGCGCCTTGTACACCGTGCCAAAGGCCACACGAGGATGCTGGGCCTTGACCTGGGCGTAGATCTGGGCCGCCGTGGGGTGATTGTGGCTGCCCTGGATGGCTTCCAGGACGGCTCGTCGCTGCGGAGTGAGCCGGTGCGCCGGTCGAGGCATTCGGCCGGAGTGTAACAACAGGAACGGCTAAACTCCGCCCGTGCACGGAATCGAAGATGCCGTCGTCGCCTTCGTCACCTCGACCTTCGCCTCGCTGGGCTACATCGGTGTGGCCGTGCTGATGGCGCTCGAGAGCTGCAACATCCCGATTCCCAGCGAAGTCATCCTGCCGCTATCGGGCTTCCTCGTGGCTCAGGGTCGCTTCACCTTCTGGGCGGCCGTCCTGGCAGGGACCGTTGGCGGCACGCTCGGATCGGCGATCTCCTATGCCATCGGCGCGCTGGGCGGACGGCCGCTGCTGCTGCGCTACGGCCGTTACATCTTGATCAGCGCCGAAGATTCGACCAAGGCCGACGCCTTCTTCGCCCGCTACGGCGAATGGACCGCCTTCTTCTCGCGCCTCCTGCCTGTGATTCGCACCTTCATCTCCCTGCCGGCGGGGATCACCCGCATGAACTTCGGCAAGTTCGTGGTCTACACCTTTGCCGGCTCGCTGCTGTGGAGCATCGTGCTGGTGTACGTGGGACAGCTGCTGGGGCAGAACTGGCTCGAAGTGCGGGATTTCCTGCAGCGCTTCGACTACCTGATCGCGGCCATCGTGCTGGCGGCGATCGTCCTGTACGTCTATCGCCACCTGACGCACGGCGCCAAAGCCCAGGCGTGAGCCCGCGGACGTAGCGGACAGGCATGGACTTCGTCTGGTCCGACAGCTTCGCCCGGCGCGTAGCGCGCTTTCAGGGCAGCGCCGTCCGCGAGATGTTCCACTGGGCACAGCTGCCGGGCATCATCTCCTTGAGCGCCGGCAGCCCCGCGCCGGAGCTGTTCCCCGTCGAGGCTTTCCGCCAAGCCGCCAACCAGGTGCTGGACGAGGATCCCGTCGGCGCGCTGCAGTACGGCATCACCGAGGGCTACCCGCCGCTGCGGGAGTGGATCGCCGAGCATCTGCGGGGCAAGGGCATCAGCGTCACAGCCGACGAAGTGATGATCACCACCGGCTCCCAGCAGGCCATGGACCTGCTGGTGCGCGTGCTGTTCGACGCCGGCGACCTCGTGGTGGTCGAGCGGCCGACGTTCATCGCCACGCTGCAGGCGCTCGATACGTGTGAAGTCGAGTACCTGTCCGCGCCGATGGACGGCGACGGGCTCATCGTCGATGAGCTTGCTCGACGGCTGGACGGCAGGCCAAAGCTCATCTGCGCGCAGCCCAACTTCCAGAATCCTTCCGGCGTGTCGCTGTCGTTGCCTCGCCGCCGGCAGCTGGCCCAGCTGGCCGCCGAGCGGCACATCGCCATCGTGGAGGACGACCCCTACTCCGAATTGATCTACGAAGGCGACGCCTTGCCCTCGATCAAGTCATTCGACCAGGCCGGCCTGTCCATCTACCTCGGCTCGTTTTCGAAGATCTTGATGCCCGGCATTCGGGTGGGCTGGGCCGCGGGGCCGACCGCCGTCCTGGAGAAGATGGCGGTCGTGAAGCAGAGCAACGATCTGCACACCGACGGCTTCATGCAGCGCGTGGTCAACCTGCTGGTCCGCAACGGCCAGCTGCCGGCCCACATCGACCGGATTCGGAAGGTCTACCGCGAGCGGCGCGACGTGATGCTGCACGCTATTGCCGATCACTTCCCGGCGGAGGCTCGCTACACGCAGCCGCGCGGTGGCCTGTTCGTGTGGGTCGAGCTGCCGGCCGAAGTCGACTGCGGTCGCTTCGTTCGGCCGGCGGTCGAGCGGCTGGTGCTGTTCACCCCGGGCGCGGGATTTCACCGCGATGGAACGGGACAAAACACCATGCGGCTGAATTTCTCGAACGTCGAGCCCGATCGCATCCAGGAAGGCGTCAAGCGACTGGGCGCCGTGGTCAAGGAACAGCTCACCAAGACCTGATATTGCAATCTGCTATATCTGGCTTTAAAATGGGTGCCATGAAGCGATTACTAGCTGTCTTCGGCATGCTGGCCATCTTCGCCTCGGCGCCGTTGAGCGCCCTGGCAGCGACCTACATCCAGGACAACGGCAACATGTTCGGCCAGGCGGCCAAGAACCAGGCGACCCAGCAGATCGACAACCTCGTGCAGCGCACCGGTAAGGAGATCGTGGTCTACACCGTGGCGTCCCTCAACGGGCAGGATGCCAGTGCCGCGGCCGACAACATCTTCAGATCGCAGCGCGTGAACGGCGTGCTGTTTTTCATGAGCAACCAGGATCACCGCCTGGAGATGAAGGTTGGCCAGGATACCCGCGGCGTCATCTCAACCTCGCGTGAGACGCAGATTCGCGACACCGTGCTGGCCGACTTCCGGGCCAACAACTTCGACAAGGGCTTGCTGGATGGCGTCAACGCCGCCAGCAATGCCATGCTGACCGCGGCCGGCCCCAGCGGCGCTAACGCTAGGCCGGCGCAGCAGTCGGGTCCGAACTGGGTGTTGATCGGGCTGCTCGTCATCGGCGGCCTGCTGGTGGTCTGGATCATCGGCGGCATCATGAACGCCCGTCGCCAGCAGCCGTACTTCAGCTACGGCCAGCAGCAGGGGCCCGGCTACGGCGGCTACGGACAGCCGGGCGGCATGGGCTGGGGCGGCGGCGGAGGTGGTTTCTTCAGCGGCCTGATGGGTGGGCTCGGCGGCGCCCTGCTGGGCAACGCCCTGTTCGACGCCTTTCGCCCGCGAGATCGCTTCGACGGCTATCCCGGCGGCTATCAGCAGGGCCCGATGGATGCCCAGCAGGGCTGGATGCAGGACGACGCTGGCCAGGTCAGCGACTCCGGCGCCGACGGCGGCAGCTGGGACAGTGGCGGAGGCGGGGATTTCGGTGGAGGCGGCGACTCCGGTAGCTCCGGTGGCGGCGACTGGTAGCCAGCCGCTAGGTAGCTGGCTTTAGGCCGCCGGTAAAACGATCCAGCGGCCTTTTGGCGCTGATACTTTGGACCAATTTGTTCCTGCTGATGTTTTTCACGCTGCTTGGCTTATCCGGTTCGATCCTCGGTTGCCGACGTCGTTCCATCAGCGCTGAGCTGCAGCCTCGTGGCTAATCTCGTTGCCTGCTGCCTACCGCCCGTCCTCTCGCAGCCACTTCTGAACGACCGCGGCTACCAGCCGCGGATTCGACTGCGCCAGGCTGCGGAGGCGCTGCACGTGCACCTCGCGGCGGCGCTCGGCCAGCGTGCTGGCCAGCGATGGCTGCGGCGGATGATGCTCCCCATTGGCTTCCATGCCGTTGTCCCCCTATGCGGCCGGCTTCCTGCCTGCCGTTTGGATCATCGGCGCACGCCCAGGCAAGGTTAAGCCGCTAAAATCGCGTCATGGCTGCTGTCGCCCCTGTGCCGCCTCCCGGCCCAATCGACGTTGCGCCACGCACTGGCGGCGGCCCCAAGCCGGCCGATCACCCTCAGCCAGCCTCAGCCCCGTTCTTACCCGGCGTGAGGACGCTGAACGTTGGCCAGCCAACGGCCGAGGTCGTGGTGGCTGCGCCACTGGTGACGGTCGCGCAAGTCCGCAACGGGGTGGCCATGTTCGGCACCATCGCGGGTCCCAGCGGCCTACCACCCATGGGCACAGGGGCCCTTCAGGCGCTCACGGCCATCGCCGCGCAGCAGCGCCTTGCGGCCGGGAGCATCATCGACCAGCCCCTGGATCTGGAGCACCTCAGCAGCGGCTAGCTAGGGGAGGCAAGCAGCTCGGCAAGGTGGTGAGGTCGGACTTCCAGCGTCTTCCAAGAGCCGAGCAGTCTCCGGCCCTCTCCAAAAGGGATCGGACGCTTGCGGATGATTCCTTACCCCGCCCGCACCAGCTCAACCATGGTGCGCAGGCCGGCGCCGGTAGCGCCCTTGGCCATGTAGCCGAGGTCCTTCTGCGAGCGCGAGGTGCCGGCGATGTCAAGATGCGCCCAGGGAGTCCCTTCGGCGAAGGCCTGCAGGAAGCCCGCCGCCGTCAGCGATCCCGCTTCGGTGCTGCCGCTGATGTTCTTGAGATCGGAGATGTCCCCCTTCATCATGTCGGCGTACTCCGAAAACAGCGGCAGCTGCCACATCTTCTCGCCGGCCCGCTTCGCCGCCGCCAGCACCGCCTCGACCCAGGGCTGGTCGTTGCCCATCACCCCGGTGGTCACGCGTCCCAGCGCGGTGACGATGGCCCCGGTGAGGGTGGCGATGTCCACCAGGTGCGTGGCGCCCTGGTTCCGGGCGTACGTGAGCCCGTCGGCCAGGATGAGCCTGCCCTCGGCGTCGGTGTTGAGCACCTCGATGGTCTTGCCGTTCGACGCCCGCAGCACGTCGCCCGGCTTGATGGCGTGCCCGCCGGGCATGTTCTCCGTGGCCGGCACGATGCCCAGGACGTTCACGTTCGGCCGGAAGTGCGAGAGCGTCTTCATGGCACCGATCACGTTGGCCCCGCCCGACATGTCGGTTTTCATCTCGTCCATATGCGCCGAGGGCTTGATGGAGATGCCGCCGGTATCGAAGGTGATGCCCTTACCGACCAGTGCGATGGTGACCTTGCTCTTCTTGGCGGCGGCGTAGCGCATGACGATGAACTTGGGGGGCTCGTCGCTGCCTTTGGCCACGCCCAGCAGCCCACCCATGGCCAGCCGCTCCATGTCGGCCCGCTCCAGCACCTCGACCTTGACGGCATCGTTCGCCACACCCAGGGCCACTTCGGCCAGCATGCTGGGCGTCATGAGGTTGGACGGCTCGTCGGCCAAGCGTCGCGCAAAGTTCGTGGCCTCGGACAGCACGCTGCCGTCCTCGATGCCGCGCTCGACCGCTCGGACGTCGGCCTTCGAACAGAGCACCTCGATGCGTTCCAGCTTCGAGTCCTTGCGCTCCGACTTGTAGAAGTCCGACCGGAACAGGGCCAGGCCGATGCCCTCCGAAACAGCCTGTCCGGCCACCCGCGGATCGAGACCGCCCCGCAGCACGAAGGTGGCGGACGTACACACGTTCGGCAGGGCTCGAACGGCGGTGCCGGCGGTCTGCGCGGCCTTCTCGAAGTCGTAGCTCTCCCGCTTGCCGGCCGCGATCAGCAGCACCCGACCTCCGCCGGCATACAGCAGCAGCGGCTTGCTGGACTTTGGGTCGAATTCACCGGAGGCCAGCACCTGGGACAGCAGCCCGCCCAGCAGCGCGTCAATCTCCTTCAAGTCGCCGTTGACCTTCTCGCCCTCGAACACCTCGACCACGATCGCGTCGGTCTTGCGCCCGACGGCTTTTCCGGACGCCACCCCATAGTTCATCGACTAGCCCTGCTCCTCAATACGTTCGCATTCGCTCGGTCGCTCCCCCAAGGGATCGCGGATGGCATCTAAGCGTAGACCAGCAGGCCGTATGGCAAAGCTCAGCTGCGACGGGGTGCGACGTCCTTGCGAGGCGGTAACCCTGCTACGGTGTCTCTTCAGCTGCTTCGTCGAGGGCTTGTTCCAGCGTCGTCCAGGCCAGCAGTGCGCACTTGATGCGCACCGGGAACTTCTGCACGCCTTCCAGCGCTTCGATGTCGCCCAGCTCGTCCAGGTCCACGTCTTCGCCGTGCATCATGCGCTTGAAGATGTCGACCAGCTCAGCGACGTCCTTCAGGTCTTGATCCTTGACCGCCTCGGTCATCATCGAAGCGGACGCCTGGCTGATGGAGCAGCCCCGCCCCTGGAAGGCGATGGCCTCGATTTTCCCATCCGCCAGCCGCACGTCGACCTGGATCTCGTCGCCGCACAGCGGGTTGTTGCCTTCGGCCCGCACGGTGTGTGGATCGAGCTCGCCGCGGTTCCTGGGGCGCTTGTAATGATCCAGGATGATTTCGCGGTAGAGATCGTCGAGCGGTAGAGACATGATTGACTAGGCCAGCGCCAAGCACGGGTTCAGGCTTGAGGATGGAGCAGGCACGTCAGTTACCGGCCGGACCGAACTGTCCGAACATCGCTCGGGCTTTGTCTAGCGAGCTGACGAGCACATCGACCTCATTCTCGGTGTTGTAGAGATAGAAGCTGGCTCGGGCGGTCGCGGACACGCCCAGCTTGCGCATGAGCGGGTGGCAGCAATGATGGCCGGCGCGGATGCAGACGCCCTCCTGATCCAGCACCTGCGCCAGGTCGTGCGGATGCACGTCTCCCAAACAGAATGACACCGCGCCACCGCGAATGTCGATGTCCCGCGGGCCGTGCACCTGTACGTCCGGCAGCTCACCCAGCGTGCCCAGGGCGTAGGCAGTGAGCTGCTTTTCGTGCTCGCGGATGACGTCCATGCCGATCGCTTGCAGGTAATCCACGGCCACGCCCAGACCGATCGCATCGGCAAAGTTCGGCGTGCCGGCCTCGAACTTCCAGGGCAGGTCGTTGTATGAGGCATGGTCCAGCCACACCTGGCTGATCATGTCCCCTCCACCCATGAACGGCGGCATGCTCTCCAGCAGCTCCGTCTTGCCGTAGAGAAAGCCGATCCCGGTCGGACCGAGCATCTTGTGCCCGGAAGCGGCGAGAAAATCGCAGTCGAGGTCGCGTACGTCCACCGGCAGATGGGGAACGCTCTGCGCGCCGTCCACCAGCATCACCGCGCCGGCCTGGTGGGCCAGCCGTCCCAGCTCCTTGACCGGATTGATCGTCCCAAGCACATTGGACATGTGGGCCACGCCCACCAGCTTGGTCCGCTCGGTGATCAGGCGTCGTGCTTCGTCCAGGTCGAGCGTGCCTTCCTCGCTGACGCTCAGGTGCCGCAGCACCGCGCCCTTTTCGGCAGCCAGGATCTGCCACGGCACCAGGTTGGAGTGGTGCTCCATCTCGGTGAGCAGGATCTCGTCGCCGGGGCCAATGTTCTGACGGCCCCAGGAGTACGCCACCAGGTTAATCGCCTCGGTGGTGCTGCGCACGAAGACGATGCTCTCCCGCTTGGCGGCGCCGATGAGGCCCTGGACCTTATCGCGCGCGCCCTCGTACTTCTCGGTCGCCTCCTCGGAGATCGAATACACGCCGCGATGCACGTTGGCGTTGTAATTACGATAGCAATCGACCAGCGCATCGATGACGGCCTGCGGCTTTTGCGAGGTAGCCGCGCTGTCGAGGTAGACCAACGGCCTGCCCCGTATCCGGCGTTCGAGGATGGGAAAGTCGGCGCGAAGCCTGCCGAGATCCATGCTCGGGGTCACTAGGCGGCCCTCGGGGTCGTGGCCACGTACACGTACTCGCCGTCTACCTTGGTGTCGTAGCTGTTGACCGACTTGACCGCCGGCAAGCTGCGCACTGCACCGCTGGTGATGTCGAAGATGGCGCCGTGTTTGGGGCATTCCACCTGCGGCTCGTCCTCATCGTCGTCATAGACCGTGCCTTCGGACAGCGATGCCTCCTCGTGCGTGCAGGTGTCGTCGATGGCGTAGAACTTGTCACCCACCCGAAACAGCGCGATGCGCTGCCCATCGTTGCCAACTACCCTGACACCACGCCCGGGAGCTGCGCCGGCGATCCCGCTCAGCGGGATGCGAATCCAGCCGTCAACCATGATGGATGGTCCCCAGCCGGGCCGCGAGCGCCCTGCGCGTGCTTTCGCGGATCGCTTCCACCGGAATACGTTCGAGAGCCGGCTCGAAGAAGCCGGTCACGATGAGCCGTTCCGCCTCGCGCTCGGGGATGCCGCGGCTCATGAGATAGAACTTCTGCTCTTCGTCCACCTGCCCGATGGCGCCGGCGTGCGTGCAGCGGACGTCGTTGGCGATGATCTCGAGCTTGGGGATGGCGTCGGCCTTGGCGTGCTCGCTCAAGAGCAGCGCCCGGGCCTCCTGGAAAGCGTCGCTCTGCTGGGCTTCCTTGGGCATGCGCACCAGCCCGGCGAAGATCGATTGCGAGTGACCTTTGACGGCCGACTTCAGCAGCAGGTTACTGGTCGTATGCGGCGCGCGATGCTCCTGCAGCGTTTGGTGATCGACGTGCTGCCGGCCGTCTGTCAGCACCAGCCCAACGATGTTGGCCTCGGTCCCTGGGCCGGCCAGGACGGTTTCGACGTAGCTCTTCGACAGCCCACCGCCCAGGGCGGCGATGACAACGTCCACGCGCGCATCGCGTCCGATGACGGCCCGTTCGGTGGAAAAGTGCCACGTCCGCTCGTCGCGCTCCTGGAGGCTGACGTACTGCAGCCGGGCGCCGTCGCGCACCACGATGTGGGTGTGCGCGGATGAGAGCGTCGAGGCCACCGCCGCCGAGTCCGCACCGAAATGGTCCACGAAGGTCAGGCTCCCGCCTCGGTCGACCACGATCAGCGTGCGCGGGAACAGGGCCGGCGCAGCGCTGGACGTCGCGGCAGATTCCGCGCCGTAAGTCGCCTGCAGCGGCAGCTCGACCGTCACGTCGGGCGGGACGTACACGAAGGCGCCGCCGGACCATAGGGCGGCATTCAACGCCATGAACTTGCCCGCGGCCGGCTCCAGGTGCTCGCGTACGAGGTCCGGGCAGTCGCGGACGGCGCGCTCGAGGCTGTTGAACACGACGCCCTTGGGAAGCGTCTCCGGTCCGCTCAGCTCGGGAGCGTTGGCGCCGTTGCGAGTCCGCGCAAAGGCCGCCAGGTCGAGCTGGCTGATGTCGGTCCGGCGCCAGTCCTCATCCCGCTGGGAGTCGGGCATGGGGATACGCTCGAAGGCTTCCCAGGCCTGCAGCCGGGCTTCACGCAGCCAGGACGGCTCGGACCGCTGAGCGCTCACCTGCTCCACGGTCTCGCGAGTAAAGGCCATGCCTACCTTCGGACCGGTCCCTGTCCCTCGGGTCGTGGCGCTCCGGCGCAAACCATCAGCCCACGCTCCCCGACATCTCCAGCTGGACCAGCCGGTTCAGCTCGACGGCATATTCCATCGGCAGCTCTTTGGCAATGGGCTCGATGAAGCCGTTGACGATCATGTTGGTCGCTTCGGCTTCCGTGAGACCGCGGCTCATCAGGTAGAACAGCTGGTCCTCGCCCACTTTGGAGACGGTGGCTTCGTGGCCGACGTCGACCTTCTCATCCTCGATGTCCATGTACGGATAGGTATCCGACTGCGACTCGTCGTCCATCAGCAGGGCGTCGCAGCGCACCTTGGATTTAACGTCGTGCGCGCCGTTGTAGGCCTTCACCAGGCCTCGATAGGTGGTGCGCCCGCCGCCCTTGGCGATCGACTTGGAGGTGATGATCGACGTGGTGTTGGGCGCTACGTGCACCATCTTGGCGCCGGCATCCTGGTGCTGGCCCGCCCCGGCCATGGCCACGGACAGCACTTCGCCGTGCGCGCCCGGCTCCATGAGGTAGACGGCGGGGTACTTCATGGTCAGCTTGGAGCCCAGGTTGCAGTCCACCCACTCCACAGTGGCGTCGCGGTACGCCAGCGCGCGCTTGGTCACCAGGTTGTAGACGTTGTTGGACCAGTTCTGGATGGTGGTGTAACGGATGCGGGCGCCTTCGAGTGCGATGAGCTCGACCACGGCGCTGTGCAGCGAGTCGGTGGAGTAGATAGGCGCGGTACAGCCCTCCACGTAGTGCACGAAGCTGCCCGGCTCGGCGATGATCAAGGTCCGCTCGAACTGGCCCATGTTCTCGGCGTTGATGCGGAAGTACGCCTGCAGCGGGACCTCCACCTTCACCCCGGCCGGGACCCACACGAACGAGCCACCGGACCATACCGCGCTGTTGAGCGAGGCGAACTTGTTGTCGTTGGGTGGAATGACCGTGCCGAAGTACTTCTTGACGACGTCGCCGTGCTCCCGCAGCCCGGTGTCCATGTCCGTGAAGACGACGCCCATCTTCTCCAGGTCCTCACGGATGGAGTGGTACACCACCTCGGACTCGTACTGGGCCGACACACCCGCCAGGAACTTGCGCTCGGCCTCCGGGATACCCAGCTTGTCGAACGTCTCCTTGATGTACTCCGGGACGTCGCCCCAGGTCTTGCCCTGTTCGGCCGCCGGCTTGATGTAATAGAAGATGTTGTCGAAGTCGATGTCCGACACGTCTCCGCCCCAGTTCGGCAGGGGACGGTTGAGGAAGTGCTTGTAGGCGCGAAGCCGGAACTTGGTCATCCACTCCGGCTCCTTCTTGTGAGCCGAGATGTCGCGAATGATCTGCTCGTTCAGCCCGCGCTGCGACTTGAAGACATAGTCTTCCTCGTCGTGGAAGCCGAATTTGTAGTCCGTTCCGCTCTGAACGTCCTTAGCTGCTACTGCCATGTCTCGTTCCCCTGAGGATGGGCTGACCGCGACCTACGCCGCGGCCTGCGGCGCATCGTCGTCCGCCGGCCCAAATTCCTTGATGATGTTGTCGTAGCCCTCGTTTTCCAGACGTCCCACCAGCTCGGGGCCGCCCGAAACGATGACTCGTCCTCGGTACAGCACGTGCACGTGCTGCGGCTTGATGTAGTTGAGGATGCGCTGGTAATGGGTGATGATCAGAACGCCCAGCTCCGGCCCGGCCAGCGAGTTGACGCCTTCCGACACGATCCGTAGAGCATCGATGTCCAGGCCCGAATCGGTCTCGTCCAGGATGGCCATCTCCGGTTTGAGCATGGCCATCTGCAGCATTTCGGCGCGCTTCTTCTCGCCTCCTGAGAAGCCGTCGTTCAGGTAGCGGGTGACGAACTGGTTATCCATCTTGAGCACGTCCATGGCGCTCTTGAGGTCCTTGCGGAAATCCCGCACGGCAACTTCCTTGCCCCGAACGGCGCGAAGCGACTGGCGCAGGAAGTTGACCATCGACACGCCAGGCACGGTAACCGGGTACTGAAACGCGAGGAACAGTCCGCTCTTCGCCCGCTGATCGGGCGTCAGGTCGAGCAGGCTCTGGCCCTTCCACAGCACCTTGCCGGCCGTGACCTTGTATTTCGGATGCCCCATGAGGGTGTATGCCAGCGTGCTCTTGCCTGAGCCATTGGGGCCCATCAGCGCGTGGGTCTCGCCGCGCGGCACAGTGAGGTTCACGCCGCGCAGGATCTCCCGCCCCTCAACCGTGACGTGAAGGTTGTCGATCAGCAGGGATGGCTCGCTCATAGGGCCGGCACCGCCTGCGCTGAAGCGCTGATGGTGACGAAACGCCTGTCGCGCTCGGCCTGTGCGGCTTCGTTCGCTATCAGGTCGGCCAGGCTCAAGGTGTTGAGCACATCGTTGATCGCGTCCGACACCTGCTTCCAAACGCCGCGCGAGGTGCACCCTGTCTCGCGCTCGCAGCTGCCGCTGACGTAGCCCTCGGTGGTGCACTCCACCAGGGCGATTGGCCCTTCGAGCCAGCGTACGACGTCTCCCACGCTCACCTGCGAGGGATCTCGCGCCAGGCGGTAACCGCCGTGCAAGCCGCGCGTGGCTTCCACGATGCCTGCCATGCGCAGCGGCGCGATGATCTGCTCCAGGTAGGGCAGCGGCAGATGTTCGGCCTGCGCGATCTCGGCCAGCGACACCAGCCCGTCGTCGTAGTGACGGGCGAGCTCGGCCACAGCCAGCAGCCCGTAGTGCCCTTTAGAAGAGATTCTCATTCCCGCATAAGCTCCGCGGTTTGGAGTGCCGGATTCAGACAGCTCCACCCGAAAATCCGACTCGACCGCTAGGAAAAGCATACCAAATTCCCGACCTTCCGTGTCGGAATTGTCGCTGGCCACCTCCGGCACGCTGCTCGCTAGACTAGTCGGCAGGTTACCTATGGCACGTTTTGGCTCGCGCTCCAACACCTGGCCGGCCCTGTGCGTCCTGGCTGCGGCGCTGCTCGTTGGCTGCGGCGGCCCAGCCGCAAATAGCCCGGCTGGCGCCTCGACGGTACCACCGGCGAGCCATACGGATGCCGCCGCTCCGTCGGCGCCGGCAGCGTCGGTCGCGCCCACGGCCTCGCCGGCCGCGACCGGCAGCGCCGCTTCGGTTCGCGCCTCGGCTGTCGCCGCCAGTCCTGCGCCGGCGCGGCCGCCCCTGCCCAAAGAGCTCGTCATTCCCGCCATCAAGGTCGATGCCGTGGTCGAGCAGGTTGGCAAGACACCCGACGGCGCCATGGACGTCCCGCGGCAGTGGGAGGACGTAGGCTGGTTCGACCTGGGCTACCGGCCGGGGGAGAAGGGCTCGGCCGTGGTTGCCGGCCACCTGGACTCGACCACCGGGCGAGCGGTGTTCTGGGACCTGAACAAGCTGAAGCCGGCGGATAAGGTGCTGGTCAAGACCGAAGGCGGCGCCCAAATGACCTTCCAGGTGATCGGCAGCGAGGTCTACCCCTTCGACCGCGCGCCGATCGATCGCATCTTCGGCCCGGCCGATCCACCCATGCTCAACCTCGTCACCTGCAATGGGGTGTTCGACCGCGGCACCATGAACTACGACAAGCGGCTCGTCGTCTACACGCGATTGGTGAGCTAGACGCGCCAGCTCCCGCCACGAGCCGTTATCTGGGACGTCGACGGCACCCTGGTCGACTCCTCTGAGTACCATCGGGCCGCGTGGAGGCGGGCGCTGGCCGAGGTAGGCTACGACTTCACCGACGGGGACTTTGCCCGCACCTTCGGACTGCGCAACGACAGCATCATGCGCATGCTGCTGGGCCCTCAGGTGTCGCCACAGACCATCGAACAGGTGGCCCGGCGCAAGGAGGAGGACTACCGCCAGCAGGTTCGGGCCGGGGGCCTCGAGCTACTCCGGGGCGTTGCCGACTGGTTGGACCGACTCCGCGCCGGCGGCTGGCGGCAGGCCATCGGCTCATCCGCGCCGCCCGAAAACCTGGAGCTGGTCCTCGAGGTCACCCACACCAGGCCCTACTTCGAGCGGGTGATCAGCGGCGCCGACGTGGCCAGGGGCAAGCCGGATCCGGAAGTCTTCCTGGCCGCTGCCACCAGTCTGCAGGTCCCACCCGAGCGATGCGTGGTGGTGGAAGACGCTCCCGACGCCGTGGAAGGCGCACGCTCGGCGCGCTTTCGGACGGTGGGCGTGCGGCGCGCCAGCGCGTCGGCCGAAATCGGCGTGGACAGCCTGGACGAGCTGTCCGAGGATGCCTTCGACCGATTGGTGCCCGGAGGGCCTTTAAGGCCCTAGCCTACCTTCGGGCGCACCTTCTGCAGGAGCTCGGCGGCCCGGCGCAGGGTTTCCATCTTCTTGGGAAAAGCGAAGCGGATCTTGCTCCGGCCGAGCGTGGGATCGTGATAGAAGCTGCTGCCCGGCACGGTCGCTACGCCAATCTCCCGAACCAGGTAGGTGGCGAACTCGACGTCGCTGGCGTAGCCGAAGGAGGCGATGTCGGTCATCACGTAATACGCCCCGGCAGGCTCGAATACGCGGAATCCCAACCCCGGCAGCAGATCCAGCAGGAAGGCCCGGCGCTCGCGGTAGCCCGCCAGGAGACTCGAGTAGTAGCTGCTAGGCAGCTGCAGCGCCACCGCCGCCGCCATCTGCAGCGGCGCGGCCGCGCCCACCGTCATGAAGTCATGCACCTTGCGGATGCCGTCGGTCAGCTGCGGACAGGCGACTGCGTAGCCCAGGCGCCAGCCGGTCACGCTGAAGGTCTTGGACAGGCCGCTGATGGTCACCGTCCGTTCGGCCATACCAGGCAGAGTGGCCATGCTGACGTGCTCGCCCTCGTACACCAGGTGCTCGTAGATCTCGTCGGTGAAGGCCACGACGTCGTGCTCGACGCACAGGCGCGCGATGAGCTCCAGCTCGGCGCGGCTGTAGACCTTGCCGGTCGGATTGTGGGGCGTATTGACGATGATGCCGCGCGTTCGGCCGTTGAACGCGGCCGCCACCTCCTGCGGGTCGATCGACCAGTCCGGCTCATGCAGCGTGACGTAGCGAGGCGTGGCGCCGGACAGGATGCAGTCCGGACCATAGTTCTCATAGAAAGGGGAAAAGCAGATAACCTCGTCGCCGGGGTCGATGATCGCCATGATCGACGCCAGCATGGTTTCGGTGGCGCCGCAGCACACCGTGATCTCGCGCTCGGGGTCCACCGCCCTGCCCCAGGCCGCCGTCAGCTTGGCAGCGATCGCACGTCGCAGCGGAGGCTGACCCCAGGTGATGGCGTACTGATTGAAATCGTCCTCGATGGCCGCGCAGGCCGCCGCCTTGATCTCCGCCGGGGCCGGAAAATCCGGAAAGCCCTGGGCCAGGTTCACGCCCTTTGTGCCGTGGTACTCGAGCACCTGCCTGGTCATGTCGCGGATAACTGACTCAGTGAACCGGCTGGCTTTGTCCGAGATGTGCGGCATGGCGCCAATGGTAGTGGCAGAGCTGCCCCGAGGAGTGGCGGCAGCCGCATCGTGTCGATGCTAAGGTAGTTTTGCCGGCGGGGGCCGGGCCAACCAGCCGAGCGCCCGACAGGTGTCACAAAACTGAGGGCCGCGGTGCTGCAACTTCGGACGGAAGCGGCACGTCCAATGTCTGCGACAGCCAACGCACCCCGCATAGGAATGCCATGAAGCTTGTTTCCCTCCGTTCGCACGGCCCGCGGCTGGCGGGCCTCGGACTCATATCGCTGCTGGCCGCTTGCGGCGCCCAGCCGGGCACCGCCAGCCAGCGGCCCACCACCACCATCACCGTCGCGGAGGCGGGGGTGTCTCAAGGCGCGATCTCGTCCGTGGCCAGCATGAGCGGCAGCGTCGTCCCCCGCTGGACAGTTACCGTGCTGCCCAAGACCCAGGGCCAGATCGTCGATCTCCGTGTCCAGCAAGGACAGCAGGTGAACCAGGGCGACGTGCTGGCGGTGATCGATCATCGCTCTCTGGATGACCAGGTAGCCCAGGCACAGGCGAACCTCACCTCCGCGCAGGCCAAGCTGAACAGCCTGCTGGCAGGCGCGCGGCCCGAGGACGTGGCGGCAGCGCAGGCGAATGCAGCCGCGGCACAGGCCGGAGTCTCGCAGGCTCAAGCCAGCCTGGAATCGTCCAAGCAAAAGCTGGCGGCCGCTCAAGCCGGCGGCCGGCCGGAGGCTGTGCAGCAGGCGCAGGCGAAGCTGAACGCGGATACGGCCGCGCTGAACAAGCTGCAGAACGGCCCCACCCAGCAGGACGTTACCAACGCGCGGCTGGCGGTCGAGCAGGCCAAAGACAAGCTCTTTGCCGACCAGACGACCTATGACCGCCAGGTAGCCCAAGGAATCATGAGCAAGGAGCAGCGTGAGGCCGCGCTCACCGTCGATCAGACGGCCATCGACCAGGCAAACACCGCCCTGGACAAGCTGACCGCGCCTCCGCGACCTGAAGATGTCGCCCAGGCGAAGGCAGCGGTCGACGCCGATCAGCAGGCCCTCGCCCTGGCTAAACAGCCCAACCGACCCGAGGACATCGCACAGCTGCAGCAGGCGGTGACGGCCGCCGAATCACAGGTGCAGCAGGCGCAGCAGCAGGGCAACGCTCAGCAAGCTATCTCCGCGAAGGCCGCGAAGCCTTACACCGGCGAGGACATCGCCCAGGCCCGAGCAGCCGTGGACGTGGCCAAGGCGGGGCTGCAGTCTGCCCAAACCGCGGCCAGTGACGCCACGATTGCGGCGCCCGCCAGCGGCGTGATCAGCGACGTACCCATCGCCCTGGGCTCCCTGGTTGGCCCAACCACGCCTATCGCCACGCTGCTGTCCCCGGACCTCGAGGTGGATGGCGCAGTCGAAGAGAGCCAGGTGACCACCTTCAAAGAGGGCCAGCCGGCCTCGATCAGCATTGCGGCCGCGCCGCAGCAGGACATCGACGGCAAGGTCCTCCTGGTCTCGCCGTCGGCCGATCCCAAGACTCGTAAGTTCACCATCAAGGTTGCGCCCCTGGCAGCCGGCACGCCGCTGCGGGCAGGCATGTCCGCCACGGTGAAGGTTCAGACCGGGCAGCAGGCCAGCGCGCTGCTGATCCCCAAGGATGCAATCGTCCAGCGCGGCGGCCAGACCATGGTGTTCGTCGACGCCAGCGGACACGCCAAGCTCCAACCGGTCCAGACCGGCGCCAGCGACGATAAGAACGTCCAGATCCTGAGCGGCTTGGCGGCCGGAGATCGAGTGATTCTGCCCGGCTCCGTAAACCTGGCCGACGGCGATGCCGTGACGCCTGCCTCAATCCCGCCCGCTCCCGCGAGCTGACGCGTGAAGCTCACCCAATTCTCGCTGCGAAATCCCCTCGTGGTCACCGCCGTGGCCATCGTGCTGGCCTGCTTCGGCCTGTACTCCTATCGCAGCATGGGCATCGGCGTGGTGCCCAACATCAGCTTCCCGGGCGTGACCATCGTCACCACCGATGCCGGCGCTGACCCCCAAACGATCGAGTCGCAGATCACCAAGCCCATCGAAGACGCGGTATCGAGCCTGCCCAACATCGACCAGATCCAGTCGTTCTCCAACGAAGGGATCTCGGTGATCTCGGTGCAATTCACCACGGCGGCCAACTCGGAGCTGGTGCCCGTCGACGTAGAGCGGGCGGTGAACTCGGCTCGAAACACGCTGCCCTCGGAAGCGGATCCGCCGTCTATCGCCACCTTCAACACCAGCCAGATTCCAGTCATCGTGGTCACGCTGTCGGGGACACAGCCCATCGACCAGATCCAGCAGGTGGCCAAAGACCGGGTTCAGCGGCCATTCGAAGCGGTGTCCGGCGTCGCCTCAGTTGCCCTTCAGGGCGGGCCGACGCGCGAGGTTCAGGTCAAAGCCGACCTTGACAAGCTGCAGGCGCACGGCCTGGGCTTGAACTCGTTGCAGCAAGCGCTGCAGTCCGAGCAGCTGGAGATGCCGGCGGGCTCGCTGACGTCGGCTACCAAGGACGTCAACGTGCGGCTCAGTGGGCTGGTGCAGACGCCGGCCCAGTTAGAGCAGATCGTGGTGGCCGACACGACCGGGGGACCGGTGTACGTCAAGGATGTCGCCACCGTGCAGGACACCTTTAAGAAGACGACCACCATCAGCCGGGTCGACGGCGCACCTTCGGTCTCGCTGACCGTTACCAAACTGGCGTCGGCCAGCAGCCTCAGCGTGTCCAGTGACATCCGTAAGGTGATCGCTCAGCTTCAGCCCTCGCTGCCGCAGGGCATGCACTTCGACGTCGCCTACGACATCGCCCTGTACACTCAGCAGTCCTTCAACACCATCCAGAACACGCTGGGCGAAGCGGTGCTGTTCACCGGCCTGATTCTGCTGTTGTTCCTGCACACCTGGCGCAGCACACTCATCGTCCTGGTCTCGATCCCCACGTCGGTGCTGACCACCTTCGGGATGATGAACCTGCTGGGCATGAACCTGAACCTGTTCTCTATGCTGGCCCTGACGCTGTCGGTGGGCATCCTGGTAGACGACAGCATCGTGGTGCTGGAGAACATCTACCGCCACATGGGTCTGGGCGAGCCGCCCTGGGTGGCGGCGATCAACGGCCGCAGCGAGATCGGCCTGGCCGCCATCACCATCACCATGGTCGACGTTGCGGTGTATCTGCCCATTGCCCTGATCCCGGGAATCGCGGGCGAGTTCATCCGGCCGTTCGCGCTGGTCATTACCTGCGCCACGCTGACGTCGCTGATCGTGTCCTTCACCCTGACGCCACTGCTTGCCAGCCGTTTCCTGCATGCCGAAAGCGACACGCCGGAGCGAGTTGGACCGTTGACCCGCTTTGGCCAGGTATGGGACCGCAAGTTCGAAAGCCTCGCAGGCTATTACCGCCGGCTGCTCCGAAGGGTCCTCCACCGGCGCGGTATGCGCTGGGTGGTCGTCGGCATCGGACTGCTCAGCCTCGTGATCGGGCTGTCCACACTGGCGACCGGCCGCATCGGCTTCGACATCTTCCCCAGCGGCGACCAGAGCGAGGTCGATCTCACCATCATCATGCCCCCCGCCACGACCCTCGCTCAGACTGATGGGGTGGTGCGTGAGCTGGAGGCCCGCGTCAAACGCTATTCCGAGGTGAAGCAGGTCAACTCGATCGTCGGAGCCAGCCTGGGCAACGGCAGCTCGGTTACCCCAACCGGGGACACCGCGCTCATGCGCATCCTCCTCTCGCCCCCGGGTTCGCGAGCTCGCAGCGCCGCCCAGGTGGCGGACGATATGGGAGCCAAGCTGGCCGACGGCATTCCGGGGCTCAAGATCCGCACCGGCCTGCAGAACGCCTTCGGCTTCGGAGGTTTCGGCACACAGCCGATCCAGGTGGCCGTGCGCGGACCCAACCCGGACGTCTTGAACAACCTCGTGGACCAGGTCACTGCCGCCGTCAAGAGCGTGCCCGGGGCAGTGGACATCAACAACGCCAATGAGAACGTGCAGACGCAGTTCGTCGTGCACGTCAACCGTGACCGGGCCGCCGACCTGGGCGTGACGGCCCAGCAAGCCGCGACCGCCCTGCGCATCGGCGTCGACGGACAGGTCGTCAGCAAGTTTCGCCGCCCGGGGCAGGACGACGTCGACATCAGGCTCCTGGCCGACGATGCGTTCCGAGCTTCCCCGGACAACCTGGCCGGCTTGCCGCTGCTGACCAACAAAGGCACGATTGTGTCGCTGGGGCAGGTGGGCGACATCCAGACCAGCAGCGCCCCAACCGAGATCGACCACGTGAACCGCGACCGCTCGGTTATCGTCAATGCCTCGACGTCTGGCCGGCTGGTAGGCGACGTGCAGCGCGAGGTGGAAGCGAACGTCGCCAAGATCCCGCTTCCGCCGGGCTATTCGATTCAGTATTTCGGGCAGGCGCAGCAGGGCGGCAGCGCCTTCAGCGACATCTACAAAGCCAGCGCCATCGGCATCCTGCTGATCTACGTGCTCATGCTGATGCTGTTCGGATCGGTGACCCTCCCGCTGGCGGTCATGATGTCGCTGCCGTTGGCAGTCGTCGGCTCCCTGGGCGCAATGGCCATTACCGTTACGCCGTTCACCCTCTTCTCGCTGCTTGGCTTCACCCTGCTCATCGGGCTGGTGGGGAAGAACGCCATCCTGCTGGTCGACTACACCGATACCTTGCGGAAGCGCGGCCTGCCCCGGACGGAAGCGCTCCTGGAGGCCGGCCCTACACGGCTGCGCCCCATCGTCATGACCACGATGTCGATCATCGTCGCCCTGCTGCCCATCGCCTCCGGCTTCGAAGAGGGATCGGAGCTGTTGAAAGCGGCCGCCGTCGTGCTCATCGGCGGCCTTATCACGTCCACGCTGCTGACGCTCGTGTTCGTGCCGTCGATGTACACCATCTTCGACGACGTGCAGTCCGCCTTGCTGCGCTTCGTCAGGCGCTTCACCAAGCCGCGCCAGCTGACTCCCGAAGAGCTGGCCATCGCCCACCCCAGCCAGAACGGCGGCGCTTTGCACAACGGCATCAAGCCGCAGCGCGTCACTCGCTCTGCCCAGCCCGAAGACGTGACCTCCGGCCCCGAGCTCGCTTAGCCGGTCCCCACCAACCGGAGTTCCGTACGCCACCGGCCTCGATTTCACCCGGTCCCTCTGGCCCTGACCCCCGGCCCTGAGTTCTCCCCTTAGGCGGAGAATTTCACGCACACGTTCTTTGTCTGCAGGTAGCTGTTCAGCGCCTCCAGGCCCTTCTCCCGGCCGAAGCCGCTCTTCTTGTAGCCGCCAAACGGCAGCTCCACGCCGCCGCCCGCGCCATACGTATTCACATAGACCTGGCCGGATTTGATCCTGTCGGCCAGGTAGAGCGCCTTGTTCACGTCCCGCGTCCAGACGCCTGCCAGCAGACCATAATCGGTCCGGTTGGCCAGCTCGGCGGCTTCGTCGACGTCCGTGAACGAGCTGATTGCCAGCACAGGCCCGAAGATCTCCTCCTGGTGCACTCTCATCCCGGGACGCACACCGTCGAGCAGCGTGGGCTCCACGAAGTATCCCTCGCGCAGCCGCTCGTCGGGCGGGCGCCCACCGCCAGCCGCCAGGCGCGCGCCTTCCCGGCGGCCTGTTTCGACGTAATCCAGGACCTTGTCGAACTGCGTCTTGGAGATCACCGGCCCCATGTCCGGGTCCTCGACACCCGGGCCCAGACGCATGCCACGGGCGGTGTCCGTAAGGAGCTGCATCACCTTGTCGTGCGCTCCGGCTTCCACCAGCAGCCGGGAGCCGGCCGAGCAGGTCTGGCCGGCATTCTGGAAGATGGCGTTGGCCACGCCTGGGATAGTGATGTCCAGGTTGGCGTCGGCAAAGACTACGTTGGGTGATTTGCCGCCCAGCTCCATGACCACCGGGCAGACGTGATCGGCGGCTAGCTTCATCACGCGTATACCGGTCTCGACTGAGCCCGTGAAGGTGAGCTGATCGACCCCTGGGTGCGAAGCCAGCCGCTCGCCGGCCTCCGCACCGCGGCCCGGCACGACGTTGAGCACGCCCGCCGGCAGACCCGCTTCGATCGCCAGCTGAGCCAGCCGCAGGGCGGTCAGCGGCGCTTCGGACGAAGGCTTCATGACCACACAGCAGCCCGCGGCCAGCGCGGGGGCGGCGCCGCGGGCGCCAATCTGGATTGGGTAGTTCCAGGGCACGATGTGGCCCGAAACGCCGAACGGCTCCTTCACGGTGTAATCCAGCAGGCCAGGCCCGAGTGGAATGGTGCTGCCCATCAGCTTGTCGGCCACTCCGGCGTAAAACTCGAAGTAGCGGGCCGCCACCTCAACGTCCGTGCGCGCCTGGCGCAGCGGCTTGCCGTTGTCGCGGCTCTCCGTGCGCGCCAGATCGTCCGCGTCGCGCCGGATGAGCTCAGCCGTCTTCCAGAGCAGGCGGGCGCGCTCGACCGGCTTCAGCCTGGACCAGCGTCCGGATTCGAAGGTCTCTCTGGCGACGGCGTCGGCGGCGTCCACGTCCTCCGCCTGCGCCTGCGACACGACGGCCAGCGGTTTTCCGCTCGACGGATCGATGCTTTCGAACGTGGCTCCGCTCTTGGCGGGCACCTGCGTGCCGCCCACGATCAGCCCAATGCGCTCGACATTTACGGCCATTGCTCGCTCCTATCACACTCGCATTTCCGACGCCTGCCGCCTGATTTGCTGTGGTAGACTTCGGCCCGGTATCCGCCCTAGGTCCTCGCTTCCCTACGCTGGCCCTAAGACGTACCTAATTCTTCCCAATATGGAGGGCCAGCTTTCTTGATAAGCTTCGCCGACAAAACCCTAACCTGCCGCGACTGCGGCCAACCCTTTACCTTCACCGTGAGCGAACAGCAGTTCTTCGCGGAGAGGGGCTTCCAGAACGACCCATCCCGCTGTCCCGAGTGCCGATCCGCGCGACGCGCGCGTGGTGGCGACCGGCCTGGTGGTGCTTCCGCCGGGCGGCGCGAGATGGTGGATGTGACCTGCAGCAGCTGCGGCAAGCCGGCGCAGGTTCCGTTCAAGCCGACCGAGGGCCGGCCGGTCTACTGCAGCGACTGCTACACGCGCGAGCGCCTCTCGAGCCGCTCCACCAGCTGGCGCTAGCTCAGTTTCAGTCCTAACAGGAAGGCCGCTCGCCAATTGGCGAGCGGCCTTTTTACGTTCCGTACCGGACGGCAGGACTACCAGGAGAGGACAGACGCGTCCATCACCTCGTCGATGACTTCCTTGCAGTCGGCCAGCGCCTTCTTCAAGGCTTCGGGATCGTCTCGATGAGACATGCCCCAGGTGACGCCCGCCTGCACCGACTTCACGACGTCACTCAAGTGCTTGTCGAGCTCCACCAGATCGACTTGGGTCTCTGCCATGCCTGCTTCTCCTGAACCAGCTGTTGTTACGCAACCTCGACCGGCCCAGCGAACCGGGCGCCGACGCTTCACATTTTCGACGGTCGTTGCTAATATGCAGCATATCTATGTCCATGCCTGCTGTCAAGCCTCGCGCCTGGCTCTTCGATCTATTTGGGGACTACGTCGAGTACCGCTCGCGTGAGCTGTGGACCGGCAGTCTTATCGTTCTGGCGGCCGACTTCGACATCAGCGAGCGGGCCATCCGCTCAGCGCTGCTACGGCTGCAGCGCGATGGCTGGTTCGCCGTTCGGCGGGTAGGAGCACGCAGCTACTACGGTCTCACCGATGCCGGCCGCGAGCTGATCGATCGGGGACGCGAGCGCATCATGCATGGCCCCAAGCATGATTGGGATGGCCGCTGGGCGCTCGTAACCTACACCATACCGGAGTCCCGGCGCGAGCTGCGCGATCGCTTCCGTACCGAGCTTGGCTGGTTGGGCTTCGGCGGCTTGGGCAGCGGCCTGTTCGTATCGCCGCGGGATCACCGCCGCGAGATTGGCGAACTGGCCGAGCGCTATGGCCTGGCGGAAAACGTGACTCTCTTCCGAGGTGAGCACGTGCTGCCGGGCGACGATCGTGCGCTCGCTGCGCACTGCTGGGACCTGGCGGCGCTGAATGAGGGCTACGCGAGCTTCGTCCGCACCTTTGATGCCTATTGCGGCGATATCCGCGGCCTGAGCGACAAAGAGTGCTTTGTGGTCCGCTGCCGGCTGCTCAACAGCTATCGCCGCTTCCCCTTTCGAGACCCGGGCCTGCCGCTGGAGTTGCTGCCCGAAGGCTGGGAAGGCTTCCGCGCCGCGACGCTGTTCGCCGACCTCCACGACCGGCTGGCCGCAGCCGCCAACCGGCACTTCGACCGGGTGGCATCGGCCGCATAGGATCTCCGAGTAGCCCGTCCGGGGGATGGAGCCGTTGCCGAAAGCACTCAGCCTCAAAGTCCCGCCCGTTTCAGTTTTGAACCATTCCGGTCGTTGAATGGATCGAGATGCAGCCAACCATCAATCGACAGAAGCCACGTATCTTGGTCGTAGACGACCATTCCGCCATCCGCCAACTGCTCGTGCAGGTTCTCCAGGAGGAGGGCTATGACACCGACGACGCGGGCGACGGCCACGAGGCGCTTCGCCATATGGCACGGCGACAGCCCGATCTCATCGTGCTGGACATGATGATGCCCGGCATGGACGGCTGCACGTTCCTGCAAGAGCTCCGCAAGCAGGGGCCCGGCGCGACCATTCCGGTGATCGCCATGTCCGCGGCGGACAGCATGCTCGCACAGGCCGTTCAGCTTGGCGTTCAGAATCATCTGAAGAAGCCGTTCGAGCTGAACGTGCTGCTGAACGCTATTGGCATGCTGCTGCGACCTTGGCCAGAGCACCCTTTCACCGCTAGCCAGCTCACCATGGCCTAGAGCGGGCCGCCCTATACGGGCACCGGCCCCGTAGGGCGACCAAGCCACGTGCAGCGAGAGGCCTCGCGCCGCCCGTTCCCCGTTGACGCGCTTACCCGGCTTCGGATGTACCGCCCCGAGGCAGGCTCGTTACGATGGAGCGCATGAGCGGTGTTTTTCACTATGCAAACCCCACCACCATCTACTGGGGCCCAGGATCTCTGGAGCACCTGTCGGAAGAGCTGGACAGCCTGGGGGTCAAGCGTCCGTACCTCGTGAGCACGCGCTCCGTCGTGGCCAATGCCGGCCTGCTGCAGCGCATTAGGGACGCCGCCGGCCGGGAGCTTGCAGGCATCTCCGGGGCCATCGGCCAGCACGCGCCGGAGATAGACGTGGAAGACGCGATCCGAACGGCAAAGGCGGCCGATCCCGACGGCATCGTCAGCGCCGGTGGCGGGAGCCCGATCGATGCCGCGAAAATCGTGGCCTTGCGACTGGGCGAGAAGTCGAACGGGGAAGGACGCCTACCGCACGCCGCCATCCCGACCACGCTGTCGACCGCCGAGCTTGCACCGACGGCTGGGATGACGGATTCGCGCGGCCAGAAGGGCGGCCTTCGGGATTCGCGGCTCACGCCAAGTGTGGTCTTCTACGATGCCGAGTTGGCGCTGCATACGCCGCTCGATCTGTGGCTGTCGACCGGGATCCGGTCGCTCGATCACGCCGTGGAGACGATCCTCGAATCAGGGGATCACCCTTATCCCGACACGCTGGCGTTGGAGAGCATCCGCCGGCTGTTCATCTCGCTGCCCGCGGCGAAAGCTGAGCCCGCCTCCGCCGCCATTCGCGGCGACAACCAGGTCGCCGCCTGGTTCTCCTACAGCCTCCCGCGGGCGGCCGGAGGCCTCAGCCACGTGCTGGGCAAGCAGATCGGCTCGCCCTTCGGCATTCCCCACGGTGTCACCTCGTGCCTGCTGCTGCCCCACGTCATGCGCTATCGCGCTCGGTCGCAAGCGAGCAGGATGGCCCTGATGGCACCTGCCATGGGAGTCGCGCGGCCGGGAGCGGATGCCGAAGAGCTGGCGTCGGCCGCGGCCGACGCGGTGTACGAGCTGGTCGGCCGCCTCGGGCTGCCCCAGCACCTCTCGGCCTACAACCTCACGCCCGAGCAAATCCGGGCCGCGGCGGAACCGATCAGCGGCTCACGCTATCCCCTCGACGACCTGCTGGCTATCTATCGCGCCGCGGCCTAAACGCGACGTGCGGAGCTGGCTTTTAAATTAGCTATCTAGCAGCCACGGCGTAGACGTCCGAGCCGCCTCAGGGCCCCGGCAGCAGCACGCGGTCGCTGCCGTCGGGCAGGCGCAGCCGCGCTCCGCTGCTCAGCTCGTACAGACCAACCTCTATCTCCGCGCCAGGGGGCACAGCCAGAGCCACGCGATCGGTCACCGACTCGCCGGCAGCCCATAGGGACGTCGGGTAACGACCTCCCCTCGGTTGGCTGTCGTTTTGGCCCACGACCACGCCGCGCCCATCCAGCGCATGGACGAACACCGTGAAGTCACGATTCGGAGGCCGGAGGGCAGTCCAGCGCAAGCTCACGCCCGCGGCATCGACCGCGGCAGCATCCAGACGGACGCTGCCGCCGAACACGGCTGGCGTCGGGAGCGGCTCGGGAAGTCGCGCGCCGGCCGGCAGTCCGCCAGCGGCCGCGGCGGTGCCTCCTCGGAGCCGCGCAACATCGAGCTCCGACGCCCCCGCGGCCATGGCTATCCTTCGTCCCCCATCCTGGTACATGCCGAGGAGCCAGTCATACGCCTGGCGCGGGGCGACCGCGGGCAGCTCGGCCGGCACCAGGACCAGTATGCTGTCTCCAGGCGCCCAGCGCGCCGCGTCGGCCGGCCTGGAGTCGCGATCGAACCAGGGCTTGCCGTCAGCGTCGCGGAGTTGATTGAAGAACACCGTGCTGCCATCAACCGGCTGCGTTACTCCCCATAGCGCGGCCAGGACGCCAGGCAGCTCAGCGGGGGCCTGCACCCCTTCCAGACGCATACCGTTGCGCCAGGTGGCAGCGCGGCCGGAATCCATGGCACGGCCGCCGGCAATCAGCGACGGCGCATCCGGAGGCAGCAGGTAGACGCCCGCCATCACATCCCCCGGCAGCGGCTCGGCGTACAGCGGCGCCAGCGTGCCGGACAGCAGCCTTCCGTCGGGCGTCGAGCTGTCCAGGCTGGTGTACACGGCCCCGACGGCCGGCAGCAGCAAGCCGGCGGTGGCATCGACCGGGATAGTGGGCACGTCGGCCAGGAGATAGCGGGCCGCTTCTGTCTGATCGCGGCCGGCGACGGCAGCCAGCACGGCCCGCCCTGACGACAGCTCGGCGGCGCGCTCGTAGAGCCGCACTTGATAGCCCAGCGGCGCGCCATAGCTGTCGATGAGCGAATGGCTGCCCAGGAACTCGGTGAAGTGATTGAAGGCCAGGACCTGGACCGCGAGCAGGACCGCCAGAAGGACTCCCACCGCAGCCCGAACCGGGCCGTTCAGCCGCATGACCCAGTCGCAGGCAAGGCCTGCCAGGAGGAACAGCGCCGGCTCGAGGAACAGGAAGTAGTGGATCTGCAGGTCCACCGCGTGCCGGATGATCAGGATCAAGGGCGCCAGCACGAATACCGCCAGCGCCGCGCAGCGCGGATCGCGCCAGCGTCTCGAGGCGAGCAGCAGTCCGGTCACGGCAGCCACACCAATGGCCGGCGTGACCCAGCCGGCGCTGCTCTCGGAGTTGAACAGCGCGGACGAAGGGCCCGTGACGTCGCCATAGGCCGGCGAGCTGACCAGCGTCCAGGCGAACCGGAAGGGCCCCCAATCCCAGTGGGACGGGCCGGCGGCAGCCGCCAGGAGCTTGGCCACAAAGTCGGGCTGCTGCCGCAGCTCGTAGGCCACGTACGGGGCGAACAGCAGCGCGCCGGCGGCCGAGCCCAGCAGCGCGGGCACGATGAGCCTCAGCCAGGCGATGGCATCTCGGCCGGCGCGGATCAGACTGCCGGCGAACAGGACTCCGAGCACGGGGCCGAGCAGCAACGCACCGTAGTGCAGCTGGAGCAGCAGCGCCCAGGCGAAGATGGCCGCCCCCCAGGCCCAGTTCAGACGCGTCTTCGGGCTGGCGGTGACCGCGGCCAGCAGGAACGCAAGCAGCAGCGCCGCGAAGAAGGGCTCGAGAAACGTCCCGCCCATCTTGCGGGCGAACACGGCGGCATAGGCGTCCGCGGCGAAGCACAGCGCCGCCACCAGCCCCGTGCGCGCATTGAAGAAACGCCGGCCCGACAGGAACACCACCAGCACCGCCAGCACGCCCAGGAGGCCTTGCACGGCGCCCATCCACAGCGGGTTGCGGGAAACCAGCGCGCCAAGCGCGAAGAGGTAGACCACCAGCGGTGGGTTGAAAGGACCGACGGACGTGGCAATGCTCGCCACCGGCCATTTCCCGGCCAGGACGTCCAGCGCCAGGGCTGCCGTCTGCGCCTCGTCAGCTTTGAACTCGATCAGGTCGAGCCGCCACAAACGGGTGTACGCCGCCACGGCGAGCACCATCACCAGCGAGCCATACAGCGCCGCCGATCGCGGCCAGGAGCGGGTCTCCGCCGTCTCAGCGCCGGCGGACGTGCCGGACGGAGCGGGCACCGCGGAGGCTGACATGAAACTGCTGTCAGTCTACGCGCCCCGCGGCGATGGGGAGGCCCAAAAGCTCCCGCCAGGCCCTCACGCGGCCCCTGCTCACTGGTAGACTTATTGCAGCTCCGCGACGACAGCGCGGCTTGCCCCCTCTAACAACTCTGCAGGAGGACGGACTCCCAATGACCATGAAGGTCGGCATCAATGGCTTTGGCCGCATTGGCCGGCAGTCATTCAAAGCGCTGCTGGAGCGCCACCCCGACGTTGAAATCGTGGCCATCAATGACCTGTTCGACACCGCCACGAACGCCCACCTGCTCAAGTACGACTCGAACTACGGACCATTTCCGGGCACCGTCGAAGCCAGGACCGATGCGCTGATCGTCAACGGCAAGCACATCCAGGTGCTGGCCGAGCGGGATTGGACCAAGCTCGGCTGGGACAAGCTCGGCGTCGAGCTGGTCATCGAGTCGACCGGGGTTGGCACTGCGCGCTCAGACGCCGCCAAGCATCTGGCCGCGGGAGCAAAGAAGGTCATCATCTCCGCCCCAGCCAAAGAGGAGGACATCACCATCGTGCTCGGGGTCAACGACGAGAAGTACGATCCCGCGGCTCACAACATCATCTCCAACGCCTCCTGCACGACCAACGGGCTGGCCCCGGTGGTCAAGGTGCTGCTGGACAACTTCGGTATCAAGCACGGCCTCATGAGCACCGTGCACTCCTATACCAACAGCCAGAAGACGCTCGATCTGGCCAGCAAGGATCTCCGTGACGCACGGGCAGCCGCGCTGAACATCGTTCCCGCGGCCACCGGCGCCGCCAAGGCCGTCGCCCTGGTGATTCCGGAGGTCAAGGGCAAGTTCGACGGGCTGGCTTATCGGGTCCCCACGCCCACCGTCTCAATCGTCGACTTCGTGGTCGACCTGGAGCGGGACGTGACAATCGACGAGATCCACGCCGCCATGAACAAGACCGCCGCCGGGCGGATGAAGGGCATTCTGTCCGTGGTCACCGATCCTGTCGTCTCGATGGACCTCAAAGGCACGACCTACTCGTCCGTGGTCGATGCCCTGTCCACCATGGTGGTGGATGGAAACATGGCCCGCGTGGCGGCATGGTATGACAACGAGTGGGGCTATGCCTGCCGCATCTCGGATCTCACGGCCATGGTGGCCAGCGCCGGTACCGGTGCGCGGCAGGTAGCCGTCGCCGCGGCGTCGTAAGTCGATTCCATTTCCGGGAGCTGAGAGCTGCCTTTGAAGAAGTCCGTCAAGGACGTCGACGTAAAGGGCAAACGGGTACTGGTCAGGGTCGATTTCAACGTGCCCATGGAGGGTGGCCGCGTAACCGACGATACGCGCATCCGCGCCACGCTGCCCACCCTGCAATACCTGCTCGACCAGGGGGCAAGCGTCGTGCTGATGTCCCATCTGGGACGGCCCGACGGTAAGGTGAAGGACGAGCTCAAGCTCGCTCCGGTGGCGCGCAGGCTGAGCGACCTCCTGGCCCGGCCGGTGGAATCCCTTGCCGACTGCGTGGGCACAGAGGTCGAGCAGAAGGTCGCCGCGCTCGCACCCGGCCAGCTCGCGCTGCTGGAAAACCTCCGCTTTCACCCAGAGGAAGAGGCCAACGACAAGGGCTTCGCGCAGCAGCTGGCACGCCTGGGCGACGTGTACGTCAACGACGCCTTCGGCGCCGCGCATCGCGCCCATGCTTCGACGGCGGGGGTGGCCAGCTACCTGCCGGCGGTGTCTGGTTTGCTGATGCAGGCCGAGATCGACGTCATCGGACAGGCGCTGGAAGATCCCAAGCGGCCCTTCATCGCCATCATCGGCGGGGCCAAGGTGTCGGACAAGATCGGCCTGCTGCGCAATCTCATCGGCAAAGTGGACACGCTGCTGATCGGCGGCGGCATGGCCAACACCTTCCTCGTGGCCATCGGTTGTCAGGTGGGTGAGTCGCTGGTCGAGCGCGATAAGGTATCCGAAGCGCGCGAGCTCATTCGTTTGGCCGACAGCAGCGCTGTCCAGCTCATCCTGCCGCGCGACGTGGTCGTTGCCTCAGCCTTCGCCAACGACGCCGAAAGCAAGACCGTGTCCTGCCAGCAAACGCCCGACGGCTGGCGCATCATGGACATCGGCCCGGCCACGGTGAAGCAGTATTCCGACATCATCATTACTGCCCGCACGGTGGTTTGGAACGGGCCCATGGGTGTATACGAGATGGAGCGCTTCGCCGAGGGCACCAGAGGAGTCGGCGAGGCCATTGCCGCCTGCACCGGCGTGACGATTGTAGGCGGTGGAGATGCCGTGGCTGCTCTGGAGCGGGCAGGCCTGGCCGCCAATGTGACCCACGTCTCGACGGGTGGAGGCGCTACTCTGGAGCTGCTGGAGGGGCGGGTCCTACCAGGAGTCGCCGCGCTCCAGGACAAGGAATAGGCCGGGCGGTCCATCGGGCTTTTCCGGCCAGGCTTGGTGACCTTTGGTCCAGCGGAAGCGGCGCGCGCCTTGCGACCGGCTTTTCGTTGGTTATAATCCCGTCCGGCCATTTTTCGGGTTGTTTACAGATCACCACGTCGAGTACGCCCTTCGGGCCTGGCAGGCCCCCCGCAGGGCAGGCCATACCCGAAGCGCCGCGCCCATCCCACTGAACTTCCCGCTAGGAGCTGCTGCATGCCTGTAATCGCCGTCGTTGGCGGCCACTGGGGCGATGAAGGCAAGGGCAAGCTCGTAGACTTCCTGGCCGAGCGAGCCAAGCTGGTCGTTCGCGCCAACGGAGGGAGGAACGCCGGGCATACCGTGGTGGCCGGCGGGCGCGAGTACCACTTCCACCTCATTCCCTCCGGCATGCTGTACCCCAACGTCACCTGTGTCATCGGTCCCGGCGTGGTGATGGACCCGATCAAGCTGCTCGAAGAGCTCGACGAGCTGGCCGAGCGCGGAGTCGATACCCGCAATCTGCTGATCAGCGATCGGACCCACCTGGTTTTGCCCTACCATCTGGAGCTGGACCGGCTCAACGAGCAGCGCCGCGGCGACGACCGCCACGGCACCACCGGCAATGGCATCGCTCCCGCCTATACGGACAAGTGGGCCCGCAACGGCATTCGCGCCATCGACCTGCTGGACGAGGAGCTGTTCCGGGCCAAGTACCAGCAGGCCGTGGGTGAGAAGAACCGCCTGTTCCGAGCCTTCTACGGCGTTCCGACAGTCTCCACGGAGCCCGGGCTGAGCCAGCTCCTGCAAGCCGCGGCTCGCCTGCGGCCATATATCGGGGATACCAACGCCGCCATTCAGGGCGCCCTGGCGCGAGGCGAGCTGATCGTCCTCGAGGGCGGGCAGGCGGCTCTGCTCGACGTGGATCATGGGACCTACCCCTACATTTCGTCGTCCTCCAGCAGCGCCGGCTTATGCCTGGGCGCGGGGATTCCTCCCAACCGCGTGGACCGCGTGTTCGGTGTGTTCAAGGCCTACAACAGCCGGGTTGGCAGCGGGCCGTTCCCGACCGAGCTGCACGGCGCCCTCGCCGAGCACATCCGCGAGCGCGGCAAGGAGTACGGCACCACCACCGGCCGCCCGCGACGCATCGGCTGGTTCGACGCCGTCGCCGGCCGCTATGCCGTAGAAGTGAATGGCATCGATCGCGTCTTCCTGACCTGCCCTGACGTGCTGGACGACCAGCCCGGGGTCAAGATCTGCACCGGCTACGAGATCGACGGCAAGACGGTCGACACCTTTCCCGCGTCTGTCGAAGCCCTGGCGCGGTGCACGCCGGTGTACGAGGACCAGCCACCGTTTGGGCCCATAGCGGGCGCTCGAACGTTTGGCGAGCTCACACCCAATGCGCAAAGCTACGTGCGGCGTATCGAGCAGCTGCTTGGTGTGCCCATCACCATCATCGGCACGGGGCAGGGGCGAGACGACACCATCGTGCGCGAAGATCCGCTCGCCAGGGAGCGGGTTACCGTCTAACCGCGTTACACGGATCCAGGCTGGCGGCTCAGGCCAGCTTCAGCACCTGGCCCACCTGGATTTGATCGGGATCACCGAGCTGATTGACGGCGATGAGCTTGGCAACCGTGGTGTGGTTGGCCGCCGCGAGCGAGGACAGCGTGTCGCCGGAGGAGACGGTGACGGACAGCGCCACCGGGGCGGGCGGCAGTGGCGCCGCTGACGCGGCAGGCGCCGCAGCCCCGGAAGGCGCAGAGGCAGGCGCTCCAGGCAGGAGCAGGATCTGCCCCAACGTGAGCCGATTGGGATCCGGCAGGTGGTTGGCGCCAACCAGCTGGTCTACGCCGAGCTGATGCGCTCGAGCGATGGACGACAGGGTATCGCCCGGTCCCACGACTACCTGCTGCGACGAGATGGCGGCCGTGTCCCCGCTTGGAACGCTGGCGGCTGCCGGCGCCAACGCCGCGGCGCCCGGCGGCGTATTCGGCGGCGGGCCGCTTGGCCCAACGTCGGCAGCGGACACGAACGCCGGCAGCCCCGTTGCCGCCACCGTCACCTGCAGACGGCTTCCGCTTTGCGGGGCGGTCACCTGGAAGTACTGCCACTGCCCCGCCGGCCCGAAGCGGACGGCCTTGTCGTCCGGGCCCGACCACAGCGTCGTGGCGCGGAAGCTCTGGATCCAGTAGGGCACGAACGGCGGAGGGCCGGTAGGAGAGAACAGCCTCGGGTCGATCGCGAGGTTGCCTGAGGTGTAGTCCTGATCTTCGAGGGGCAGCCCGCCATTCGTCTGGACGTCTTGGAACAGGACCGGCAGCGACTGCGTGTAGTAGTCGTCACTGGACGATTCCTCGACCATGAAGTGCAGGTGCGGAGCTGAGGTCCAGCCGGTGTTGCCGCTGTAGGCCAGCAGCTGACCCGTCTGCACCCGATCGCCCAGCTTCACCCGCGCGCCGTTGAACATCAGGTGCATGTACAGCCCCGAGGTCCCATCGCCATGGTCGACGACGACGAAGTTCCCGTCGTCGGCAAATTTCGGCCCCCAGCCACCAACGTTCGAGTCCTGTCGAACTGAGCGCACGGTCCCCCCACGGGCGGCGGTCACAGGCGTTCCTACGGGCATGCAGAAATCCCAGGCGTAGGCTCCAAGCCCCACGTGTGTCCAGCCGGCGTGATTGTTCCCCTGGCACACGTTGAACGTCTGCCCGCCGGGGAAGGGCAGCTTGTAGATTCTCGGACCGCGCGGCACAGGCGCGCTCGGCGTTGGCGAAGCGGCTGGCTTGGGCGCCGGCAGCGGCAACAGCAGCGCCGGCGAGATGGCCGGTGCCGGCGCAGCCGACGCGAGCACCAGAGCGCTGCTCAACGCGCCTGCCAGCGCAATCCTGCGAAGCTGCATGGGGCATTGGCTGAAACGGACAACCTCTCCAGCCGTTACGCAAATCCAGCGTCCGCCTGTACCTGGGGAAGGTGCGCGCGGACAGTTTGCGCAACCGATACGCGGTATTCACGTCTCATTCACGGACAGCCCGCCACCATTGACGAAACATGAGCGCAGCGCGGCTGCCGCACGTCGGCATCATCGTGGGTCCCGTCGACCACCCCAAGGCCACCTGCGGCCTCGAAGGATGGCCGCCCGGCGTCAGTCTGTGGGTGTGGCTGGAACAGCTCCGGTCCGAAGGCTGCAATGTCCGCGTGTCACCCATCGGCAGCTTCGAGGGCACGTTCGTCGAGTGCGCCGCCGATGGAAGGTGCCAGCGCTGGCGCGACGGCCGCTGTCCGCTGCCACTGGCGCCCGCGACCATAGGGCAGACAGAGGACTAGCCCTTCCGAAGAGGGAGCACGGTCGAAGGCAGCGTTGCCCCCGAAAACAGCGATGCAGCGCAGCGCCTTGCGCCCCGCCCGTACCCAGTGAGCCCACCCATCGTGTCCTGGTTCGAGCGCTGTGCGCGAATCGGCTACCGGGAACGGGCGGGCCGCAAGGCGCTGCGCTGCATCGCTGTTTTCGCTTCTCTGTCTCTCGGCCCGAATCGGACGGGAACGGGCCGCAAGGGCCGGCGCTACACGTGGGGACCGGGTTGAGCTTCGATCAGGCGGTGACCAGGTCTCGGGCGGGCTGGCGCTTTCTGCGCACGACTTTGCGAGGCGGAACGAGGCGGTCCAAGAGCCAGCTCAGGGCATCGAGGTCGAATGGCTTCTTGAGGGAGGTTATCGCTCCAATGCGCCGCGCGGCGCTCTCGACTCGGTCGGGCCGATCGCCCGAAACCACCACGATCGGCACGTCGCAATGCGCCCGAAGCTCGTGGCACAGTGTCTCGCCGTCCATCCGGGGAAGCATCAAGTCCAGCAGCACCAGCGCCGGGGGGCGCCGGGCCGTGATGACCACCTCCAACCCCTCGGCTCCATCCCTGGCCCGCAAGGCCGGGCAGCCGCTCTGCTCGACGATCTCCATCAGCAGATCCGCGATGGAGTCATCGTCCTCCACGATGAGGACCCAATTATTGGCTTCCATGTCGACCCTCCCGGACTTCGAACGCCAGCTGGCCGGATCGCACTCAGGCCGCTGCTTACTTCCGAGGGCCGTATCGTACGCCCGCCTGCCCTGGCCGGTCAACGGCTGAATCCTCCGAATATTCCGCCGGTTCTTGTCTTCAACAGCCAATTCACATGGCCTTCGTTTTGCGCTTTCGACCGAGCGTACCCATTGACGCTGCGCCACTGCCCTGGCAGCGATGAGTCCGACCGCGGCTGGGAGCACGTCCGGATCGCCTGCGCCTGCTCCTGCCTGCGGCTTGCGGAGATGCGCGGCACAAGGGGGCTCGGGCGACGGGCTCGAGACACACTTTTCAGTACCATCGACGTACATTTCGAGCGAGTCATGCGTGCGGCAGAGCCGCCTACGCATAGACCAGGCCACAAGGAGGACCCAATGGCGCAGGCAACAGTGGAATCGAGCTCGGCGCGCGTGCGTGCGCGGCTGGACCATCCCGTGGTGGACGCGGATGGGCACTGGCTGGAGCCGATTCCACTTTTTCTGGATTTCTTGAAGGAAGACGGCGGCCAATCCGCCGTTGACGACGCCAGGAAGCACATGCGCCGCGGTCCGTGGTATCAGGCGGCACCCGAGGAGCGCATAAGGTCGCGCATCACCCGGCCGCAGTACTGGGCCTTGACCGGCAACACCCTCGATCGAGCTACCGGTATGCTGCCCGAGCTGCTGTACCGGCGCCTGGACGATTTTGGCATCGACTTCGTGGTGCTCATGCCGTCGCTCGGCGGCAGGTTTGCCCATATGCCCCAGCGCGACCTGAGGCGCGTGTGCGTGCGCGCCTACAACCGCATGGCCGCCGAGCTGTGGCGGCCGTACGCGGACCGGATTGCGCCCGTGGGGGTATCGCCCAATGGCACACCTCAGGAGGCGATCGAAGAGTGCGAGTTCATGGTCAAGCAGCTGGGCATCAAGGCGGTCCGTCTGGGCTGCATCGTCACCCGCCCGGTCGAAGCCGACGCGGACTGGCAGCCCGAGCCCGGGAAGCGGCGGCAGTACGTCGACTGCCTGGGCATCGACAGCCCCTACGATTACGACCCGCTGTGGGCTAAGCTCACCGAGCTCAAGCTGGCCGTGCTGGATCACAGCCAGGGCTTCGGCTGGGGCGGTCGAACCTCGCCGACCAACATGGTGTTCAACCACACCGGGCATTTTGCGAACGCCCACTACACTGCCGCCTGCGGCCTGTTCCTGGGCGGCGTCACCCAGCGCTTCCCCAAGCTTAACTTCGCCTTCCTGGAGGGCGGCGCGGCCTGGGCGAGCAATCTCTGCCTCGATCTGATCGGCCACTGGGAAAAGCGCAACCGCCAGGCCATGCGCGAGCGCCTGAATCCGTCGAACCTGGACACCGGTCGGATTCGAGAGCTCTTCGAGCAGTACGCCGACGACCGCCTGCGAAAGCACATCGACGACATCCTGGAGCACAACCTCGATCTATCCGCCCCCTTCGAGACGCTGGATCAGGTGGCTCAGCGGGCCGGCGACTCCGATGACTTTGCGCGCCTGACGATCGGCGGTCCGGACGACATCCGCCGGCTGTTCACCAGCAACTTCTACTTCGGCTGCGAAGCGGACGACCCAACGGCGGCCTGGGCCTTCGACCCTCGTATGCGGCTGCCGTTGAAAGCGATGTTCAGCTCAGACATCTCGCACTTCGACGTCCCCGATTCCACCGAAGTGCTGGAGGAGGCGTGGGAGCTGGTCGAGCATGGGCTGATCACGGAGGCCGACTTCCGCAAGTTCACCTTCAGCAACGTCGTCCAGCTGCACGGCGGCATGAACCCGGACTTCTTCCGTGGCACCCGCGTCGAGCAGGCGGCGGGATTGGAGCTCGCGGCAGCGCGCTGAGGATCGGGACCGTTCCGCCGATCCCGGCTCGGCGTCGAGCGCGGACTACGGGAAAAGGGGACGGCCCATGAGGTCGGGCACGTTCGAGGCTGGGGCACGATCGATCGCGCTTGCGCCGGCGCCGAGGTAGGCGCGGCCCACGTGCTCGTCGGCCAGCAGCTCGGCCGCGGGCCGCGGAGGGCTGAGCTGCCCGGTATCCATCACGCATCCCTGGTCGGCGACGCGCAATGCCGCCGCTGCATTCTGCTCCACCAGCAGGACGGCCGTGCCAATCGCCCGAAGGTCTTCCAGGCGATCGAAGATCTCGCTCACCAGCTTCGGTGCCAGGCCGAGTGAAGGCTCGTCCAGCATCAGCACCTTGGGCTCACGAACCAGGGCGCGGCCAATGGCCAGCATCTGCTGCTGTCCCCCGGACAGCGCGCCCGCGCGGCGCCGGGCAAACTCGCGCAGGACTGGAAACAGGTCATAGACCTGCCCCAGCCGCCGGGCTATTTCCTCATGCTGGCCGCGCGGCACGCAGCCGTGCAATCCCATCCTCAAGTTCTCCTCGACCGTCAGATCGCTGAACAGCTGGCGTCCCTCCGGCACCAGCGCCAGCCCCATGCGCGCCACTCGATGAGCAGGCAGGCCGGCAACCTCCGCGCCATCGAGGCGGACCGAGCCCTTCCACGGACGGTGCAGGCCGGACAGGCAGCGCAGCAGCGTCGACTTGCCCGCTCCGTTGGGCCCGACCAGGGTCACGATCCGGCCCGCCGTGACCTCCAGCGAGATGTCGCGCAGCACGGTTACCGCGCCGTAACCGGCTCTCAGTCCGGAAACGACCAGGTCCACCTACCTGTCCCCCAGGTAGGCCGCCTGCACGACCGGATCGCGCTGCACCTGCTCGGGCAGGGCATCCGCAATAACCATCCCCGCGCTGAGCACCAGCACGGCGTCGCTGACGCTCATCACCAGGTTCACGTTGTGCTCGATCAGGACCACCGTCACGCCCTTCCCGCGCACCGCCTTCAGCACCGAGGCCAGCTCGAGCGTCTCGCTGTCGTTGAGGCCGGCGGCCGGCTCATCCAACAGCAGCAGCCGAGGCCCGGCGGCAAGCGCCCGGCCAACCTCGGCCAGCCGCTGGAGACCGGCCGGCAGCGCAGCCGCCGGGCTCTCGGCCAGCCGCTCCAGCTCGAGGAAGCGCAGGATCTCATCCGCCCTGGCCCGCAGCGCCCGTTCCTCTCGCCGCGCCACCGGCAAGCCCAGGCCGTGGGCAAGGAAGCGCGATCGGGTGAGGTGATGGCCGCCCAGCATGACGTTTTCCCGGACGGTGAGCGTGGGAATCAGCCTGGCGGTTTGGAAGGTGCGCATGAGGCCCATGCCGGGCAGCCGATGAGGAGGCAGACCGAGGATCGGCTGACCATCCAGGTAGGCCTGGCCGGCGTCGGCCGGGGTGAAGCCGGTCAGCACGTCGAGCAGCGTGGTCTTTCCCGCCCCATTAGGGCCGATGATGGCCCGGATCTGCCCCGGCAGAACGGCGAAGGACACCTCCGACAGCGCCTGCACGCCGCCGAAGGATCGGCTGAGGCCATCGGCCCGCAGCAGCGGCTCGGTCATCGCGACGTCATCGCCCGCCGCAGCGCCCAGGGCAGCTGGCGGATGCCGCCCCATAGCCCGGTGGGTAGGTAAGTCATGACGACGATGAGGATGATGCCGGCAATCAGCGGCTCGAAGATCGCGATCCGCTGCCCACCCTGCGGAATGAGCTGCAGCAGCAGCACACCCAGCAGGGGCCCGATCAGCGATCGGCTGCCGCCCAGCCCCAGCATGACCACCAGGCTGAAGGCCACCACCACGCCGACCATGTCCGGGGAAAAGAACCGAAAGTAGTACGCGTAAACGCTGCCGGCCACCGAAGCATACGCCGCCGAGAGGACGAATGCCCGCGTCTTGTAGGCTGCTGGGTCCACGCCCAGCATCGCCGCGGCCGTCTGGTCGGCGGCGATGGCCGCCAGCGCACGGCCGGTCTGGGAGCGGGTCAGATTGCGCGAGAACCAGCAGGCCGCAATGCACAGCACGGCGACCAGGTAGTAGTTGCTGGTATCGTCGGCGAAGGTCAGCGGACCAATGGTCAGGTTGGGAATGCCAACCAGGCCGGAGGGCCCACCGGTAACGTCCACCAGGCTGGTGGCCAGGCCCTGCGTGATGACGGCCAGGCCAAGGGTCGCGAGCGCCAGGTAATAGCCTCGCAGCCGCAGCAGGGTCTTGCCGAGGGCAACGGCCAGCACGATCGAGGCGGCGAGGGCAGCCACAGCGGCGGCCGCCGTCGGCCAGCCCACCTTCAAGCTCAACAGCCCACCGCCGTATGCCCCCAGGGCCATGAACGTCGTCTGCCCCAGCGAGACCTGGCCGGTTTGGCCCATGAGGACGTCGAGACCGAGCACAACCAGGTAGAACACGCCGGCGATCACCAGGAAGTTGGCCCAGCGGGGAACGGCCACGGGAACGGCCAGGACCGCCAGGATGAGCAGCGCACGAAGGGCGACTGACAGCGCCTGCTCGGACCCGGCCCGGGATTTGGTCGAGGCCAGCGCGGCGCTTACCGGCGAGACTCGCTCGCGCCGAACAAACCGGTCGGGCGTACGAGCAGGACCAGGATCAGGATCCCGATGGCCACGACCTGCGCCAGCGTTCCGGACAGGAAACGGCCGAACAGCGCGTTGAGCAGGCCTAGGATCAGTCCGCCGGCGACCGCGCCCCACAGCCGGCCGAGACCACCCAGCACGGCCGCGATGAAGCCGTTGACGGCGTACGGAGTGGTGGTGTCATAGCCGGCAAAGGTCAGCGGGATGATGGTCACGCCGGCCAGCGCCGCCATAAAGCCGGAGACGCTGAAACTGATGAGCCGCATGCGGTCCACGTCGACGCCCATCAGCCTGGCCGCGTCGGGCTTGGCCGCGGTTGCCCGCAGCGTCAGGCCGATGTCGGTCCGGTTGAGGAGCCACCACAAGCCGAGGACGGCCAGCACCAGGGCTCCCAGCACCCACAACGTTTGGGTCGGGACCGACGCGCCGGCGACGTGCAGGGACTGGGTGCCATTGAACGGCCGCATGGTGTACGGCAGGTTGCCCCAGGCCACGAGCAGCAGCCCGCCGGTGGCCTGGAGCAGGCCGACCGTCACCAGCAGCACCCGCTCGTTGTTCCCGCGGTGCACCGCCGGGCGGACGACTACCCGCTCGACCGCCGCCAGCAGCACGACCATGATCGCAATCACCAGCGCCAAGTCGGCTGCCAGCGGTAGGCCAAGGTGCCCCTGCAGGGCAACGGCCAGGAGCGCGGCCAGCACGACAAACCCGCCTTGAGCCAGGTTGATGACGCCGCTGATCGAGAAGATCAGCGACATTCCCAGAGCGACCAGGGCGTAAACCGCCCCTACCGTCAGCCCGCCAACCAGCACCTGCATGCCGGCAAATCCCTACTTGCCGGCGAAGACGAAGCTGCCGTTCTTGACCTGGATCATCGCCACGTCGTCGAGGGTCAGGCCGCGGTGATCGGTCGGCGAGAAGCTGTACGTCCCCTCCACGCCCTCGAAGCCCTTCAAGCCCTCGATGTAGGTCTTGATCTTGGCCGGATCGGAACCAACGTGCTTGAGCGCATCGAGCACGATCAGAGTCGGGTCGTAGGCCAGCGACGGCCCCAGATCCGGGGGCTCACCGTAGGTCTTCTGGTAGTCATCGTGGAAGGCCTTCTCCAGGTTGTAGCGCGGCGACCCGGCCGGGATCTGGTCCCACCAGAAATCCTGGGGGGCCGGAATGAGGAACGTCTTGGGGGTGTAGTCGGCTATGCGCTTGACGAAGGCGTAGGCCAGGTTAGCGTTGGTGGTCGCCATCGGGACGTCGATACCCAGCTGACTGATGCCCTTGAAGGCTACGCCAGCCGGCGTGCCGCTGGACCAGACCACGATCGCCTGCGGATTGCTGGTCCGGATCTGCTCCAGCTGGGGGGTTGCATCCACGGCGTCGGGGGCGTAGCTCACGTCCGCCACGATGGTGCCTCCGGTGTCCTGCACGGCGGCGCGGACCGACTTCGCCCCATCCTGCCCGCTGGCGTCGGTAGTGCTGATCAAGCCGATGCGGGTGATGTTCTGGCTCTTCCAGTGAACCATCATGCGCTGCGCCAGCAGGCGGGTGGACACGCTGGAGGACCAGATGTAGGAGTTGTCCTTGGGCGTGATGCCGGGCGAGAAGCAGTAGTTCACCGGCCCCGACGTCTCCGCCAGAGCCGCGACAGCGTTGCAGGCGGCGGCGATGGTCGGGCCCAGGATGGCGGCTACCTTCTGCTGCTGCAGCTGGCGCGCCGCCTTGACCGCCTGGTCGGGCGTGCTGGCGTCATCCAGCAGCGTGAGGTGGATCTGATGGCCATCGATGCCGCCCTTCTGGTTCGTCTGGTCCACCAGCATCTTGACGGAATTGCCCTCGCCAATGCCGAGCTGGCTGATGCTCCCGGTCTGAGAGACGACCGCCCCCAGCTCGTAGGCCGTCCCGGAAGCGCTGGCGGACGCCGCCGCTGAAGCGCTTGCTGGGGCCGCGGCCGAGGCAGAAGCCTGGGCCGGCTTTGACGCGGCCGATGCCGCCGCGGACGCGGGCGGGCTGGAAGCGGCTGATGGAGCCGCTGCTCCGCTGCCGCAGCCCACCAGCGAAATGGCCGCGATGATAGCCAGGATGGATCCGCCGCTGCTCCTGCTGAATGCCTTCATGTCATTCCTCCCCTGCGAGTTATCGGTCCATCAGCCAGCGCCGCTGCTGGCCTGGATCGGAGCCTACGTAGGACGCGCAGGGCTCAGACGGCCCTGCATGACGGAGAATCCTAGCAAGAGTTGTGTTCGCCACGCGCTTGCAGCGTGATTGACCCGGCGCGAAGGGGAATTCAGCGCTGGGCCTGCTCGGCGAGACCCAGGTTGCGCAGGATCGCTCGGGTTGAGGGCGAGCGGTTGAGCGTGTAGAAGTGGATACCGGGGGCGCCGCCATCCAGCAGCGTCTTACATTGCTCTCTCGCCCAGTCAACGCCTACGGCTGGCACGTCGGGCTCCGGGCACGCCTGCAGGCGAGAGCGCAGGACCGCCGGGATCGATGCGCCGCACAGGCTGGTGAAGCGCTCGATCTGCGCCAGGTTCGTCACCGGCATGATGCCCGGCACGATGGGCACGGTGATGCCCGCGGCCCGCGCCCGGGCAACGAAGTCGAAGTACACCGCCGGTGCGAAGAACAGCTGGGTGATCAGGAATTGAACGCCCGAATCGACCTTCTCCTTGAGATGGCGCAGGTCGGTCTCAGCGTCCGGCGCTTCGGGATGGACCTCGGGGTAGCAGCCACCCCCCAGGCAGAAGTCGTAGTGAGCGCGCACGAACCTCGCCAGCTCCTGGCCAAACCCAAAGCCGCCCTCCGGCTTCACGAACGTGGTCTCGCCGCGCGGAGGATCGCCGCGCAGCGTGAGGACGTTGTCGATACCCCCGGCACGCAGCCGGTCGAGCACCTGCGAGATTTCGGCGGCGGTCTGGCCCACGCAGGTGAGGTGGGCCATGGCTTCGATGCCCAGCTCGCGCTTGATGTTGCTCACGAGGTCCACCGTCAACTCACGGGTGCTGCCGCCCGCGCCGTACGTCACCGACACGAACGTCGGCCGCAGCGGTCGCAGCTCCTCGGCGATGACCCGGTACAGCTGGTCCACCGCCTCCGGCGTCTTGGGCGGGAAGAACTCGAACGAGAACACCGGCCGCCCTCCGTCGAACGCGTCGACGATCTTCATAGCTTCTGGCCCCTACACATCATGCATCGCAAAGTAGATCGCTTGGGGATGGTGGACCACCAGCGCCGCGGTAGATTGCTCGGGCACGAGCTCGTTGCCCTCGGTCAGATCGACGTCCGGGTGAGACCGTGCCGGCAGGAGGTCGAATACCAGGCGGTGCTGGCCGAGGTCGGGGCAGGCGGGGTAGCCCCAGCTGTAGCGCTTGCCCTGTCCGGCCGGCAGGTTCAGCTCGCGCTGGATGTGGCGGTGCACGTATTCGGCCACCGCTTCAGCGGTCGAGACGCCCAGCCCGTGCAGGAAGTACATGCGCGAGTATTCGCCTTCCGCCTGCAGCTCTTCGATGCGGCGGCTCACGCTGCCGCCCACCGTGACGAACTGCAGCGCGGCCACGTCGTCCTGGCCGAAGTAGTCCGCCAAGCACAGCCGTTCGTTGGCCGGCTGCCGCGGGAAGTCGAAGCGCCGGCCCTCCACGTCCAGCGTGTCTCCGTCGGCACGGGCATGGAAGTAGCCGTACACTGCCCAGGGCCGGATGAGACCTGATCCCGTGCATTCCGCCCAGAGATCGGCCAGCAGCGGCTCGAACTCCTCCTTGAAGAGCTTCTCACGCTCGGCGCCGTGCTTCTTGCTGCCGCCCCAGTGCAACGAGAACAGTGTCTTGCGGTCGACGATCTGCAGCAGCTCATCGAGATCGATGTCCTCCAGAGCTCGCGCTCCCCAGAAGGGGGGGACAGGCGGATCCACCGGCTCGACGGCGCTGTGGCCAGCGCGTGGAGCCTGGTCGCGCAGCGCCTCTCGCTTGGCCTCGACCTCAATCGAGTGCGCCGCCTGCGTCTTGCGCTCGGCCACGAAGCCCTCGCGGCGCTCGGGGTCGGTGAGCGCGTCCATGGCCGCCAGCCCTTCGAAGGCGTCCTTGTTGTAGAACACGCCGGGGGCGTACGGCTGGCCCTCCTCGACGAACAGAATGCGGTGGCCGAAGCGCGGATTGATGGCCGCGCCACCTACCAGCACCGGAATGTTCATCCCCCGGCGGTGCAGCTCCTGCACGCACAGCGGCATCTGCTTGGAGGTCGAGACCAGCAGGGCCGAAAGGCCTATCGCGTCGGCCTGCACCTCGACCGCCTTGTCGATGATCAGGTTGATGGGCACCTGCTTGCCCAGGTCGAACACGGTGTAGCCGTTGTTGGACAGAATCGTCCCGACCAGGTTCTTGCCGATATCGTGCACGTCGCCGAAGACGGTTGCCAGGACCACCTTGCCCTTGGTGTAACCCTCTCGCTTCTCCAGGAACTGCTCCAGGTGGGCCACTGCGGCCTTCATCACCTCGGCCGACTGCAGCACGTAGGGCAGGATCAGCTCGCCGGCGCCGAACAGGTCGCCCACGTGCTTCATCGCCGGCAGCAGCACCTCGTTCAGCACCTCGACCGGGGAATGGCGGCTCAGCGCCTCGTCGATGGCCGCTTCGATGCCCGCCTTCTTGCGGTGCAGGATCTGCAGGTGGATGCGCTCCTCGGCCGGCAGGGAGTCGTCCGCCGCCGCCTCGGCCTGCGCTTCGGCAGCGGCCCTGCCGGTCGACTGACTCTCGAAGTAGGCGATGAAGCGCGGCAGGGCGTCGGGCCGGCGATTGAAGATCAGATCTTCCGCCAGCTCGCGCTGCTCCTCCGCGATCTCGCTGACCGGCAAGACGTGTGACGGATGGACGATGGCGGCGTCGAGGCCCGCCGCCAAGGCGTGATGCAGGAACATCGAGTTCAGCACCGGCCGGCTGCGCGGCACCAACCCGAAGGACACGTTGCTGACCCCCAGGACCGTGAGCACGCCAGGCAGCGCGCGCTTGATCTCGCGAATCGCGCCGATGGTCTCGATGGCCGACTCGATCAGGTCCTCCTGCCCGGTGGACAGCGGGAAGGTCAGGGTATCGAAGATGAGATCCTCGGAAGCCAGACCGTACTCCTCAGTCGCAACCCGATGGATCGCGCGAGCCACCTCGAGCTTTCGCGCGGCGGTCTTGGCCATCCCCACCTGGTCAATGCACATGGCGACCACCGCGGCGCCGTGGTCCCTCACCAGCGGCATGACCTTGCGCAGCCGGTCTTCCTCGCCCAGGTGCACCGAATTCACGATCGGCCGGCCGGGATAGCTCTCCAGGGCCACCTCGATCACGTCCGCCTCGGTGGAGTCGATGACCAGCGGCGCCTCGACCGCCGGGGTCAGCCGCCGAACCAGCTCGCGCATCTGCGCCGCCTCGTCCGATCGCTCCGTAAGCGCGCAGCACACATCGAGCGCGTGCGCGCCGTCGTCGGCCTGGCCGCGGGCAATCTGGACCACCTCATCGTAGTCGTCGGTCAGCAGCAGCTGTTTGACTCGCCTGCTGCCCTGGGTATTGACCCGCTCGCCGATGATCAGCGGCCGCGGCTCCTGCCACAGGGACACCGCTCGGACGGCGCTGGCCAGCCGCGGCTCGGGCCTCGGCTGCCCCTTTCGGCCGACCGGAGCGCGGGGCTTCAGTCCGCGGACGGCATCAGCCACCTGGCGGATGTGCTCGGGCCGGGTGCCGCAGCAGCCGCCGACCGCGTTTACGCCGAACTCGACCGCGAAGTCCTTCAGGTCTCTGGCCATGGGCTCAGGCTGCAGCAGGTAGACTGCTTCGCCCGAGCCATCGTTCACCGGCAGCCCGGCGTTGGGAATGCAGGACACCGGCTTGGTGGAGCTCTGGCACAGGTAGCGGATGGGCTCGCGCATATGCTCCGGCCCGGTCGAGCAGTTGAGGCCCACCACGTCGCAGGGCAGGTGCTCCAGCGTGGCCAGGGCACCGGATACGTCAGTGCCCAACAGCATACGCCCGGTGAGGTCCAGCGTCACCTGGGCCTGGACGGGAATCCGCCTGCCGGATTCTTCCATGGCCTGCCGGATGCCGAACAGGGCGGCCTTCACCTCCAGCATGTCCTGCGCGGTCTCCACCAGCAGCAAGTCACAGCCGCCCTCGATCAGGGCCTGCGCCTGCTCGCGGAACAGCTCCTGCAGCTCGCGGAAGGTGATGGCGCTCAGTCCCGGATCCGACGACGACGGCAGCATGCCGGTCGGCCCCATCGATCCGGCCACGAAGCGCCCACCGGCGCGGTCGGCCAGGCGTCTGGCGAGCTGCGCGGCCTGGAAATTCAGCTCGTAGGTGCGGTCTTCGATGCCCCATTCGCGCAGCCGCCGACTCGTCGCCTGGAAGGTACACGTTTCGAGCACCTCGGCGCCCGCCTCCAGGAAGCTCTGGTGGATCTCCTCGATGACCTCCGGCTTGGTGAGCGTGAGGTAGTCGTTGCAGCCCAGCTTGCCGCCGAAATCCTCGGCGCCGAGGTTGTAGCGCTGAATAGACGTGCCCATGGCCCCATCGAACACAACGACGTGATCGGCGAGCGCATCGAGATAGCCACGGGTGGCAAACGGCAATTCCATTAACTCAAGCTAATGCCTCGATAAGTATTCTCGACAAGTATAGGCCCGCTCTTCAGCGGCCACTGGGCGTCGCCTGTCATTCTGACGCGCGCGGAATTGCGACCTCTCAGCTTGGCGCGACATTCGCCATGGCTGGTTGGCTCGCGTCATGCTCACGTGCCCAGCCGGGTTAGGGCACAATCGGAGCAGAGACAGGCGTGGAAGCAGAAGAGACGGACGACTCCGGCAGGCCGGCGATCCGGGAAGAGTACGTGGCCCAGCTGGCCGATGAGCGGAAGCGCATCGAGCGGCTGGGGCGTATTCGCCAGCTCGTTTTCGGCTCCCTGGACGGGCTGCTGGTGCCGTTGGGCGTCATCAGCGGCGTGGCAGGAGGCACCGGGGACACCAAGGCGGTCATTGTCGCCGGCCTGGCCGAAGCTTTCGCCGGCGCGCTGTCGATGGGCGCCGGCGAATTCATTTCCGGGCGGGCGGAGGCTCAGGTCCAGCAGAAGGAGATCGAGAAGGAGCTCACCCGGATGGAGCGGGTGCCGGGCTTCGAGCTGTGGGAGCTGGAGAACATGATGCGTCTGGATGGCATGAGCGTCGAGGATGCCCGCGCCATCAGCAGCATCCTGGCGCGCTACCCACGGCCGTACGCCAACGTCATGGTGGGCCGCGAGCTCGGTCTGCAGCTCGACCCGGAGACGGTGCGTGTGCCGGAAGCGCTGACCATCGGCTTATCCTACGTCGTCGGCTCGATCTTCCCCCTTATCGCCTACTTCTTCCTGCCCATTCCCTCCGCCATTCCGGCGTCGCTGGCGTTGACGTTCGTGGCCCTGGCGATCGTCGGCTGGATCAAGGGCAAGCTGGCCAGCCTCAGCCTGCTGCGCAGCATCGGAGAGATCGTGCTCGTGGGCACAGCCTCCGCCGGCGGCGGCTATCTCCTGGGCAACGCGGTCCCCAGGCTGCTCGGCTACTGACCCCGCCGCCCCGGGATCCCGTTCATTCGGGAGGCGCCGAGCAGCTGCTCCAAGCGCCAGGACGCGGCGAGCAGATGGGCCTCCTGCCAGGGTCGGGCGACCAGCTGCAGGCCAACCGGCAGCCCCGAATCGGTCTCTCCGCAGGGCACCGAGATCGCCGGAAAGCCGGTGAAGTTGACCGGCGACGTGTTTTGCAGGAGAGCGGACAGGACATTGATGCTTCCGTCCTCGACGGCGACGTCCGTCGCAGATAGAGGCGGCGCCGGGACGGGCACCGCCGGCATGGCCAGCACGTCCACTCCCTCCAGCGCGGCACGCATCTCGTCCACCATGACCCGCCGCAGCCGAGCCGCCTGGACGTAGTCGACGCCGCGGACTTCGAGCGCCGCCTCCAGCCGGTTGCGCACACCCGGCTCGTAGTCGTCGCCCCGCTCGGCCAGCCAGCGCTGGTGGAACGCGCGCGCCTCGGAGGCCAATATGAGCGACTGCGCCGCGGCCGACAGCCGAATGCTCGGCATGCGTACTTCGCGCGGCTCACCCAGCAGCCGAATACCGCGCTCCACACACTCCCGAACCGCGGCGTCCAGGTGCTCGAAGAAGTGATCGCGGCACACGCCAACCCGAAGCGGCCTGTCGAGCGGGCCCGGCGACGGCCAGGTGAAGTCGCTCATGGCCGCCAGCGCCAGCCCGGCGTCCTCGACCGTCGCGGTAATGGGACCAACGTGGTCCAGGCTCCACGACAGCGGCAGGACGCCGCTGGTCGACACGCGGCCATAGGTCGGCTTCAGGCCCACGACGCCGCACAGCGCCGCGGGGATGCGGATCGATCCCCCGGTATCGCTCCCCACTGCCACGGGGCACACGCCAGCGGCTACCGCGGCTGCCGACCCGCTGCTGGAGCCGCCAGCCATGCGCCCCACGTCGCGCGGGTTGCGGCAGGAACCAAAAGAAGAGAGGACGCCGGTGGGGCCATAGGCAAACTCGTGCAGGTTGGTCTTGCCCAGGATCACCGCGCCGCCGGCCCTCAGGCGGCGCACCACCTCCGCGTCTTCGGTGGCAATGTAGTCCGCCAGGACTTTGGAGGCGGCCGTGGTCCGAACGCCGGCCATGTGAACCAGGTCCTTCATCGCGACCGGCACACCGTCGAATGGCCCCAGCGGCTGCTCGCGACGATAGCGCTGCTCCGACGCGCGCGCCGCCGTCCGCGCGTCCTCGTCCAGGAAGGTGATGAAGGCATTCAGCCGGGGCTGAACGGCGCGCGCCAGCTCGAGAGCGTGGTCGGCAACCTCGACCGGCGACAGCGCACCCGATCGATAACCCCGGACAAGAGCGGCTGCGCTCATACCGGGCGTCAGCGCATCAGGCATTCCGTGCCGAGTCCGGCCGTCCCAGGACTTCTTCGAGATGCAGCAGCGGCCGGATCTCACGCAGATCGACCTGCCAGACGCGCTCGATAGCGTCGAGGATCAGCCGCCGGCGGAGCTCCAGGTCGGCCTTCAGCTCGCTCTCGGTCACGCCCGATCACTGTACCGCGGCCGTTCGCCCAGCGACGGCACTGAGTGACAGGACACAAGCGGGAGCCTGCCCGCCGGCGAAGTCAGCTCGCGGCTAGCGTGGAGCTGTCGCGCTCGGCCGAGAAAACGTCCTTGATCTTCTCCAGCTTGGTGAACAGCCGGCTCAGCTGATCCAGGTCGCTGATGTTGATCGTCGCGGTCAGCGTCGCGGTCTGGTCCGGATGGGCCGTGGCGCTGGCGGCCACGAGGGAGACCTTCTCCTCGGCGATGACCGTGGCCATATCGCGCAGCAGACCTTCACGATCCCAGGCTTCGACGCGGATGCGGACCGGATAGAGATCCTTCTTGGTCTGCGCCCACTCGACTTTGACCAGCCGCTCGACCTCATCTTCGTTCCGCACGCTGAAGCAATCCTTGCGATGCACGGTGATGCCGCGACCTCGGGTAATGAAGCCGATGATGGCGTCACCCGGCACAGGCTTGCAGCAGTTGGCCAGGCGCGTCAGCAGGTCGCCTACGCCCCGCACCGTGATGGCCGAGGTCGAGGCCGGCTGTTTGACCGCCGCGTCTTCGGTGGGCACCACCACGTGAGGCTGCTCCTCGCGGAAGCCAAGCTTGGTAATGACGTGGGCAGAGGTCAGCGCGCCGTAGCCCAGGCCGTCGAACAGCTCCTCGACGCTCTTGTAGTGGAGCGCCTCGGCGATGCCGGGTAGGCGGTCGCCCACAGCGGCCAGGCTCTGCCCAGCCAGCCGGCGCAGCTCCTTGTCCAGCAGCTCCTTCCCGCGGGCGATGTTCTCGTCGCGCTGCTGGCGCTTGAACCATTGGCGGATCTTCTCGCGGGCGCCGGGCGTGCGGACGATGTCCAGCCAGTCGCGGCTCGGGCCCTTGGCCGCCTTGCTGGTCAGGATCTCGACGATGTTGCCGTTGCGCAGCTGGTAGTCCAGGGACACCATACGGTTGTTCACCTTGGCCCCCACGCAGCGGTTGCCGATGTCGGTGTGGATACGGTAGGCGAAATCCACCGGCGTGGACTTGGCCGGCAGCGTCTTGACCGCGCCCTTGGGGGTGAAGACGAAGATCTGGTCCTGGAACAGGTCGATCTTGACCGACTCGACGAACTCCTTGGCCGACACCTCCCGCTGCCAATCCAGGATCTGACGCAGCATGGCGACCTTGGAGTCGAAGTCGGGATCGGTCGCGCTGCCTTCCTTGTAATGCCAGTGCGCGGCAACGCCGATCTCGGCCACGCGGTGCATCTCGAAGGTGCGAACCTGGACTTCGAGGGGCTGGCCGTCGAAGCAGAACACCGTCGTGTGCAGCGACTGGTAGCCGTTCGGCTTGGGCATGGCGATGTAGTCCTTGAACCGCCCCGGTATCGGCTTCCACAGCGCGTGGATCACGCCGATGGCTCCGTAGCAGTCCTTGACCTCGTCTACCAGCACGCGAACGGCCTGCAGGTCGTAGATGCGGCTGAAGTCGACGCTGCCCTGACCTTCCAGCTTCTTGGCGATGCTGTAGATGTGCTTGGGACGGCCCTTCACGTCGGCGTGGATCTGCACCCGCTCCAGCTCGGTCTTGAGCGCCTCCACAGCGCGGGCGATGTAGGCCTCTCGCTCTCCCCGGCGGGCCGCCAGGAGCGCCACGATCTCCCGGTAGCGCTCCGGCTCCAGGTAGCGGAACGCCAGGTCCTCCAGCTCCCACTTGATCTCCCAGATGCCCAGCCGGTGCGCCAGCGGCGCGAAGATGTCCAGCGTCTCCTGTGAGATCTTGCGGCGCTTGCCGTCGGGCAGCACCGACAGTGTGCGCATGTTGTGCAGCCGGTCGGCCAGCTTGATCAGCACCACGCGGGCGTCCTCCGCCATGGCCAGGAACATCTTGCGCAGGTTCTCAGCCTGCTTCTCCTCCAGCGTGTCCCAGCTGATACGGCTCAGCTTGGTGACGCCGTCGACCAGCTTGGCCACCTCGGGGCCGAACTCATGCTCGATCTCGTCGAGCGTGATCTCGGTGTCTTCGGGCACGTCGTGCAGCAGCGCGGCGCACAGGCTGGGCAGATCGAGCTGCATGTCGGCCAGGATGCAGGCGGCGGCGTACGGGTGCTGGACGTAAGGCTCACCGGAGGCGCGCACCTGCGAGCCATGAGCTCGCACGGCGAACTCGTAGGCCCGTTCCAGGACGGCCACGTCCGCTTCCGAGTAGTACTTGCGAACCTTCTCGGCCAGCTCGGGGATCGGAGTCGGGGCCGCGACAGCCATCTAGGACGTCCGAGCGACGGGGGCCGAATCGTTGGCAGGGGCCGCCGGTACCGCCTCACGCAGGTCGCGCACGCGCAGCTCCAGCGCTTCGTAGCCCTTGAACTGGCTGCTGCTCATCTCGAAGACCAGGTCCACGTACGAGCGCTCGGCCAGCCACCGGGAGCAGTGCCCGAGCCCGAACCCGAAGGCGTCGATGGTTTGGCCGTCATCGCTCTTGAATTTCATCCGCAGGTGATCGCGGGGCGTACAGCGGGCATCGAGCACCCGCACGCCGCGGATCAAGAAGGTGGGCGTAGGGTTGCCGACGCCGAATGGTCCCACCTCTTGGATGACTCGATGAATGTCCCAATTCAGATGTCGCATTTTCAATTCGGAATCGATTGAGATAATCGGTTCCAGATCCTGTCCCGTCAGTTTAGCGTTTGCCGCCCGCACGATTGCTTCGCTGAACTCCGGGAAAGCTGAGCGGGCGAGTGTAAAGCCCGCGGCTCGCGGATGCCCGCCGAAGCGCAGCAGCAGCTGGCTGCAGGCCGTCATCGCTTCCACCAGGTCAAACCCGGCCACTCCGCGAGCAGAGCCCCGACAGACGTCCGGCCCCAGCTCGGCCACGAAGGCGGGCCGGCCGGTGTCCTCGACCAGCTTGCCGGCCACCAGACCGACCACCCCCGGCGGCCAGCCTTCCCCGCCCACGACATAGGCCAGTTGGTCCGGGTCCGCGGCCCTCACCTGCTCGCGCGCCGCCGCCAGCACCTCCTGCGTCAGGCGCTGGCGCTCCTCGTTCAGCAGGCGCAGGCGCGCCGCGAGCTCGGCCGCGCTGCTCTCGTCGGCCGTGACCATCAGCTGGAAGGCCAGGCCGGCGTCGTCCAGCCGGCCGGAAGCGTTGATGTGCGGCGCCAGGGTGAAGCTCACGTCGCTGCAGGTCAAGCGCTGGCGCTCGATGCCCGCCAGCTCCATCATCGCTGCCAGGCCCAGGCTGGGCCGGCGCCGCAGCTTGTCCAATCCGTGCCGGACCAGCACCCTGTTCTCGCCGCTCAGAGGCACCATGTCGGCCAGCGTTCCCACGGCGGCGTAGTCGGTCAGATCCTGCGGATCGATGGGCAGGCCATGCGCCGCCAGCAGGGCTTGCGCCAGCTTGAAGCACACACCCGCCGCGCACAGCTGCGGAAACGGATACCCGCCCATGCCCGGGTGTAGCAGCGCCAGCGCCTCCGGCAATAGCTCAGGCAGCTTGTGGTGGTCGCATACGATCGTGTCCACGCCCAGCTCGCGGGCGCGCCGCACCTCGGCTGCCGAGGTGATGCCGCAATCGATGGTGATGATGATCTTGGCGCCCTCGGCAGCCAGCAGCTCGATGGCCGCCGCGTGCAGGCCGTAGCCCTCCTCCAGGCGCTTGGGGATGTAGCTCCGGGTGCGCGCCCCCACGGCGCCCAACGCCCGTTCGAGGATGGCCGAGCCGGTGACGCCGTCGGCGTCGAAGTCCCCATAGATGACGATCAGCTCACCGCCGCGAACCGCCCGCGACAGGCGCTCGACCGCCCGCTCCATGGCCGGCATGAGCAGCGGATCGTGCAGGTCGTCGAAGCTCAGCTCGTGGTGGCGGCGAATGGTCTCCGGATCGGTCAAGCCGCGGTTATACAGCAGGCGCAGCTTGAGCGGATGGACCTCCGGCAGAGTCTGCTGCAGCTCGAGCGGGGGCAGCCCGGCCAGCACCCAGCGCTTCGGCTTGTGCTGAAGCTCAGCCGAGGCTAGTGCCATTGGCGCGATTATAGAATCCGGCTGCCCCGGACAAGCGGACGTCAGCAGGCTGCCAGCAGCTGTCTCGCGCTCTCGATCGCCGCTTCGCTGATAGGATGGCCGGCCAGCATCTCCGCCATCTCCCGGACGCGCGCCTCGCCCTCGATCCGCAGCACCAGCGTGCCTGTGCGTTCACCGTCGGTGCCCTTGGTGACCTTGAAATGGGCGTTGGCCCTGGCGGCCACCGGCGCCAGGTGGGTGATGCACAGCACCTGGTGGCCGGCGGCGAGATGGCGCAGCTTGTCGCCGATGACGTGACCGCTGCGCGCGCCTACCCCAACCTCGATCTCGTCGAACACCAGCACGGGTGTCTGATCGGCCGCCGAGAACACCGACTTCAGGGCCAGCATGACCCTCGACGCTTCGCCGCCGCTAGCCACCTGAGCCAGAGGGCGCAGCGGCTCACCTCGGTTGGCCGACAACAGGAACTCCACCTCGTCGAGGCCTCCGGGCTGGAGGGCGTCCGGGCCCTCCCGCCGCCTCACGCTGGCCGCGAACTGGGCGCCCTTCATGCTCAGTTCGGCCAGCTCCACGCCGACCTGCGAAGCCAGCCGCTCGGCAGCATCCTGACGAGCCTCGGAAAGCGCCGCGGCCAGGACGTTGGCCTCCTCCAGCAGCCGCTGCGCTTGGACGTCCAGCTCCTCGATCCGAGCGTCGGCGCCTTCGATCTCGGCCAGCTGCAGCGCGGCATCGCGGCCGAAGGCCAGCACCTCGTCGAGGCTATCGCCGTACTTGCGCTTGAGCCCACGAATGAGCTCCAGGCGATCGTCGATCCGCTGCAGCTCAGCCGGATCGGCTTCGACCGCGTCCAGGTAGCGAGCCAGTGACCTGCCCGCATCCTGCAGGCCGGTCAGCGCCAGCTCGAGCTCCTGGGCCGGCTGCTCCAGCGCCGGGTCGAGCCGAATGGCGTCCGACAGCTGCTTGGCCGCCGCCTGGACGGCATCCATCGCCTGGCCGTCGTCGTTCAGCCGGGCCAGCGCTTCCGAAACGGCCTCGCGAATCTTCTCCGCGCTGGCCAGCAGCAGCCGGCGGTGGGCCAGATCTTCGTCCTCGCCCGGTGTAAGCTGAGCGGCCTCGATCTCGTCCGCCTGGAAGCGCAGCAGGTCCTGTTGGCGCGCACGGTCTCTGGCCGCGCCGCGCAGGGCCTCGAGCTGCTGGCCCACCTGACGCAGCTGCTGAACCGCGGCGGCGACCTGCTGGCGCTGCCCCTCCAGCCCGCCGAAGCGATCGAGCAGCCGCATATGGCCGACCGGCCGGAAAAGCGACTGATGATCGCTCTGTCCGTGGACGTCGACCAGCGCCCTGCCGGCGACCTGCAGCAGGGAGACCGGCACCGTGCGGCCGTTCAGGCGCGCCCCACCCCGACCGTTGCTCCCAATCTCGCGGCTCAGGATGATGACGTCATCCTCGCCGTCCAGCTCCAGCTCGTCCGGGAGATCGACCGGGCGGACGAACGTGGCCTCGACCAGCGCGCGCTGGGCGCCGGCGCGCACCACGTTAGGCCCGGTGCGCTCGCCGAGGACCGCTCCCAGCGCATCGATGAGGATCGACTTGCCTGCGCCCGTCTCACCGGTCAGCGCGTTCAGGCCAGGCTCCAGTGACAGCGACAGCTCGTCGATGATGGCGAAGTCTTTGATGCGCAGCTCGATCAGCGATCCCGGCGGCGGCGAGGTAACGGCCGCCGGCGGCGCGGATGACCCCGCGGCCGAGCTCGAAGCAGCGCTCACGCGGGCTTACGACCCCTGGCGGCCCTCTTCGTCACGGCTCCAGGCCATACTTCAGCGTCCGCCGCAGCGCTTCGAAGAAGTACCGTTCCGAATCCCGCCGCAGCAGTCGTGTGCGGTAGGGGCTCTCCCGAACTTCGATCACGTCGCCGCTCTCGACCGGCGTCGCCGGTTCGCCGTCGACGCTCATCACGGCCGGCCTATCCGTATCCAGCTCCAGGCTGATGACCGACTGCGGTGGGACGACGACGGACCCGAAACGGGGCTTGTGCGGATTGATAGGCGTCAGCAGCAGGTGCTGGTCGGCGGGATGGACGATGGGACCGCCCGCGGCAAACGAGTAGCCTGTCGATCCCGACGGCGTTGCCACGATAACCCCATCGCCCGCGAACGCGGTCAAGGTGTTGCCGTTGATGGAAGCGTTGACCCGGATGATGTTGGAAATGGACGCATGCCCGAGCACCACGTCGTTGAGCCCGTGGCCGCAGGAGATGGGACGGCCGCCTCGCAGGTGCGTCGCCTCCAGCATCAGCCGCTCTTCGATCTCGCTCTGTCCGTCGAGGTAGGCCGGCATCCGAGCGAGCACGTTGTCCGGCCCGATGTCGCACAGGAAGCCAAGCTTGCCGAGATTGACCCCAAGGATCGGAATGCCCGGCTCGGCGGCGAAGTGCGCCGCCCGCAGCAGCGTGCCGTCGCCCCCCAGGGTTACGATCAGCTCCGCCCCATCGATGCACGGCTTCGACTCGGTGCGGCGCTCGATTGGACACCTGCTGACGGTCAGACCGCGCTCGGCCATCATGGCGTCGATCGCCAGCGACAGCTCCTCGGCGCCGGGAACGGCCGGGTTGTAGAGGACCGAGACCGTCTTCACCCGGCCACGCATCGCGCCACCGCCTCCGCGTCCACGACGTCCTCGCCGGTTCGCGCCAGCCACAGCAGGAACTCACGGTTGCCCGCCGGTCCGGTGATTGGCGACTCGACCAGCCCGCGCGCTGCCCAGCCGAGCTCGCGGGCATGGCCGGTGGCCGCCAGCAGCACCCGCTTGTGGACCTCCGGGTCGCGCACCACGCCTTTCGGCGCGCCCTTCGGCCCCGCCTCGAACTGCGGCTTGACCAGCGCCACCATTTGCGGCCAGCCAGCGCCCTCGCCGACCTGCTCGCTGCCCAGCAGCAGCCCGGTGACGGGCTCCAGCACCTTGCTCAAGGAGATGAACGACACGTCGACGGCGGCGAGCTCCGGCCGCTCGGGAAGCGCGGTTAGATAGCGGATATTGGTCTTCTCCATCACCACGACCCTGGGATCTTGCCGCAGCTTCCAATCCAGCTGGCCGCGCCCGACGTCGATGGCGTAGACGCGGGCCGCGCCCGCCTGCAGCAAACAGTCGCTGAAGCCGCCGGTGCTCGATCCCACGTCCAGGCAGATCCGGCCGCCCACGTCGATGTGAAACGCGTCCAGGGCCCGGCGCAGCTTCAGCCCTCCGCGAGAAACGAAAGGCTGGCGGTCTTCGGCCACTTCGATGGAAGCGTCGACGGCTACTGCCGCTCCGGCCCGCGCGGAAGTCTCGCCGGCCACCCGAACCGCGCCCTCGAGGATCAGTGCCTGTGCGCGCTCTCGAGACGGCGCCAGGCCGCGCTCGACAAGCAGGACATCCAATCGCATCCTCGCGGCCATTGTAGTTGACAGGCTAGCGCAGCGGGCTTCTTCAGGAAGCGGGCGCCGAAGCGGTAAGCGACGGCGCGAGCCCTTTGCCAAGGCCCAAGCGCGAGCGGCAGACGGCCAGCGTCGCCAGGCCCAGGCTGACCCCGAACCACAGCGTGCAGAAGCGGATCAGCAGCGTGGCGGCGACCGCCTCGTCCCGCCCGACCACAGCCACCGCCAGCAGCAGCCCGGTGATGCTGCCATCGGCCACGCCCAGGCCGCCCGGCAGCAGCGACAGCGACCCCAGCAGCGTGGAGACGGCCAGCACGAAGAACGATGCCGTCAGCAGCCGATCTCCGCTCAATCCCAAGCCGGTGAGAACCAGGTAGAAGGCGATGCATTCGCCCGCCCATGAGACCAGGCCCATGCCCACGGCCAGGGCCAGGTTGCGGAACCGCAGCAGGCGGTACGCGGCATCGTAGAACTCGTGCAGGTGGTGCATCCGGCCGGCAAGGAAGGGCACGCGCTCGCCCAGGGACAGCAGGGCCAGCGCCAGCGGCCGGTACTGCACCGCCACGATCAGCGCGACGGCCAGCGCGGCTACGGCGGCAATCGCCTGCCAGCCGTAGCCGAACAGCACCAGCCCGGCCGACGACAGGCCGATCATCGCCACGCCGTCCGTCAGCCGTTCGCATACCACGACAGGCATGGTGCGGGCCACCGGCGTGCCGGCCACCCGGCGCACCAGGTAAGCCTTGAAGAATTCGCCCACCTTGCCCGGCGTCACCACCATCGCCAGCCCGCCGAGGAACACCGCCAGGCTGTCGCGCCAGCCGATGTCCACTCCCAGCTGCCCCATGTAGTAGTGCCACTTCAGGAAGCGAATGCCGTAGTTTGCCAGCGTCAGGCCGAGAATGGCCGGCAGCAGGACCCAGCGGAAATGCAACAGGGCGCCGCCGACCTTCGACAAATCGCCGTACAGGCCAAGCGCCAGGAAGCCCACCACTGCCCCGGCGGCGCATAACAGCAGGCTGCGCCGCAGGCGATAGCGCCCCGGCGCCCGCGGATCAGCCAGGGACCGGCCCGAGGGCGAGCGTCACGTCAGGCGACGGCGGCGTCGGGCTTGCCGAGCGTCCCAACTCGTCGGTACTCCTGGAAGAGCCGGCCCCATTCGGTCTCGGCCATCCACCGTTCGAACACCCGCCGCTCGCGCAGGTTCCAACGGTAGTAGTCGTGATAGACCTCCGAAACGAGGCTCGTGCCGGTCTCGCCGATCGGGTTATGGAAGATCAGGTTCTGGAGCACCTTGAGCGGAGAGAACCAGGCCAGCTTGCCGAGCATGGCGTGGAAGGACTTCCCGACACGGAAGTGCCAGTTCTCACCGGACACGTCGTCGCCCACCAGCTCGATGTCGCGCGGGTCGCCGCAGCCCAACCCCTGGTCGGTGGCCATGCTCACGTACAGCATGCGCATGGGGTCGAAGCCCATAAGCCGGGCGGCGACGGCGTCGATGGCGACCTGATCGGACGAGGCCAGGATCACGCTCTTGACCTGCGGATCCATGATCCGCGGGCCCGCGCCGTCCCCGGCCGTGGTGCCGTCCATAGCCGCGAACAATCCGGCGTGGATCTCCTTCTGGATGGCCAGCAGGTCGACCAAAGTCTCGTGGATCCAGCTGTGGGTGTAGTGCCGGTGGTGGTTCAGCAGGCCGCCGAAGGCGTTCTTCATGGCGCCGGTGGTGGTGGTGTAGATGTGGGTCTTGACCGTAGGCAGGTGCACCACGTTGCGGCCCTCGAAGTAATCGGGAATGTAGATGCCGTCGGGATAGATGCGATCCAGGACGTTCATGCGCGCCTTGGGTGTGTAGCGAATCCAGCGCATGTCCTCGTCGCGGAAGTTGAACAGCACCGGCACCTCGTAACGGCGGCAAATGGGGTAGTAGCCGTTGAGGTCGGTGCCCTTGAAAGCGTTGGTGACGACCGTCTTGTTCTGCACGCAGGTGATGCCGCGATAGCCCGCGCCGGCCAGCGCCAGGATGGATCCTTCCAGCTGCCAGGGCGTGGTGTTCGCGCTGGGAAACGGGAAGTGCCAGGAAATGTTGTCTTTGAGGATGGTCTCGGCTGAGGAATCCAGGGCCTCGCGGAAGCCGGCCAGCTCGTACAGGCGCTGATAGTCCTCGAGCACCGTCGCCGGGCTCGTTCGCAGCACCGCGACCTTCGCTTTGCTCACCACGTCCTCCCTAAGTGCGATCTCATCTGTTCAGCCCCAAGTAGAGCACCAGCACGGCCGTAAGGCCCCACAGCAGGATGTCGATCATCAACGGCACGTCCCGCAGCAGCACCTGCTCCGGGGCGCCGCCGAGGTTCTTTCGATGGACCAGGTACTGGTAGCGGAAAACGCCGTACATCACGAAGGGAATGGTCAGCATCATGCTGTGATTGGCAGGCAGCGAATCGGCCGAGAAGGTGTACAGCGAGTAGGCCATGATGGTCGAGGCCACGATGATCGACATCAGCTGCTGCAGCATCTCGGGCGTGTACTCATCCAGGATGGGACGGTGGTCGCCGGCGCCGTCCTGCAGGACCAGCAGCTCGTTGTAGCGCTTGCTGAAGCCGAGGAACAGCGCCAGCAGCAGGGTGCAGACGTACAGCCAGGGGGAGATCACCACGTGAATCGCCAGCGCACCGGCGACCGCCCGTAGGATGAACCCGGCGGCGATGGCGAAGGCGTCCAGGATGACCAGGTGCTTCACCTTCAGGGAATAGGCCAGCATGAGCACCAGGTAGGCCGCCGCCGCCAGGCCGACAGCGGGGTCGACCACGAACGCTACGGCAAGCCCCGCCGCGGCCAGCAGGCAGGCCCATGCCGCCATCTGCGAGCTGGTGACGCGCCCTGCGGCCAGCGCGCGGTAGCGCTTGACCGGGTGCTGCCGGTCGTTCTCGACGTCCGCCAGGTCGTTGACGGCGTAGATGGCGCTGGACACCAGGCAGAAGGCCACGAAGGCCCCCGCCGCGAGGATGGCCAGGTGGCCCTGGAACAGATCGTAGGCAAAGACGAGCGGCCCAAACAGGATCAGGTTCTTGGTCCACTGCTTAGGGCGCGCACTCGACAGCAGAGCGGGCACGACGCCCTGCTGACTCACCGTCGACGGAGCGACCGCGGCTTCGCTGCTCATGCCTCTTCGCTCAGCTCGGGCAGCCGTCGGGCGCTGCGCAGCCGCTGGCCCACGACGTCCCACACCAGGCGCGCTTCAGGTACGCGCAGCACGGACACCAGGACGGCATAAGCCGCTATGCCGGCGCCTCCTGCCAGCACCAGCTCGGCGAGCTGGCCACGCAGGCTGTTGACGCTGGTCACGAGGTTCAACCCGTTGAGCACCAGGAGCGAAGCGGCCGCCATGGCCACCGAGGCAGCGAGCATTTTCAGGGTCGATTCGGCCAGAGTATAGCCACGCAGCCCACCAAGCTGGCGCCACAGCAGGACCAGCAGGATGACCCCGTGGGCCGAGTTCTGCACGGTGTTGGCCAGCACCAGGGCGGGAAAGCCCAACCGGCCGACCAGTGTCAGAGCCACGACCAGGTAGATGCAGACGCCAACTGCCCCCAGCGCCGCGGGCACGAGGGTGTTCTTGAGGGCATAGAAGGCGGAGATCAGCAGATAGTCGATGGCGGCGAAGGGCAGCTGCGGCGCATACAGGTACAGCGCCAGCGCCGTGACCTGGCGGTCGCCGGCAGTGTACTGCCCGTGCTGATACACCACGCCCAGGATCTGGTTGTTCAGCGCCAGGACCGCCACCGTCATGGGCAGGATCAGCGCCAGCACGAACTTGAGGCCGCGCGTCAGGACGGCTTTGTACTGCTCCAGCCCCGGCTGAAGCGCGTGCCGGGCCAGCGTCGGCAGGATGGCCACGCCCAGGGCCGTCGAGATCAGGCCGAGAGGCAGCTGCACGATCTTGGTGGCGTACTGCATGGCCGAGATGTTGCCCGAGCCGGTTTGCGACGCCAGGCGCCGGTCGACGATGATGCCGATGATCGTCACGATCATGCCCAGCGCCACGGGCAGGTACAGCCGGCCGATCCGCCGCACCTCGGGGTGTTTCAGGTTCAGTGAGAAGCGGAAGCGCATCCGGGTACGCATCAGCGGCGGAAGCTGCAGCAGCACCATACCGAGCGACCCGACAACCATGCCCGCCGCCAGGGATCCGACGCCCAGCTGGCGATGGAACAGGATGGCGCTGACGACGATGGCGCCGTTGTAGGCGGCCACGGAGAACGCCGAGTACAGGAAGTTGCGCATGGAATACAGCAGCGAGGACACGATCCCCGACAGGCCCAGGAAGACGAACGAGGGCATCACGATCCTGGCCAGCGACACGGCCAGCTGCTGATCCGCGACCTCGCCGAACTGCACCGTCACGCCCATCACCTGGGGGGCGAAGACCACCAGCACCGCCGCCAGGCCGGACAGCAGCAGAATGCCCAGCGTGATCACCACGCTGGCGATCCGCCACAGCTCCGACAGATCCTCGCGGTCCGCGTGCTCCGAGAAGATGGGGATCAGCGCCGCGGTGATCGTCGTTCCGACCAGCAGGTCGTAGACCGTTTGCGACACCGTTTGGGCAGCAAAGAAGGCATCGGTCGCGCCCGTTCGCCCAAACAGCGCCGCCGTGACCGCGTCGCGAGCGAAGCCCAGCACACGGCTGGCAATTTGCCCAGCCATGATCAATCCGGCGGCGCGGGCTACAGTGATGGGCCGGCGCTGCGGCTTTGCCTCCTCCACGAATGCAGCTGCCGCCGGCGGATCTACGGACAAAAGCGCTGCCGAATGGTATCGACGAGGTCGGTCGTCGATCGGCCCTCGACCTGCAGCAGCACCTTCACTTCGCCCCCGTAGCGCTCCACGATGCGCGCTTCGGGCAGCTGGTCGACGCTGTAGTCCCCGCCCTTGACGTAGACGTCGGGTCGCAGCGCGTCGACCAGGCGCTCGGCCGTCGGCTCGTCGAACGGCACGACCAGGTCCACGCAGCGCAGGCCGAGCAGCAGCTCCGCCCGCTCCGACTCCTGCACCAGGGGCCGCTTGTCGCCCTTGATCGTCCGCGTCGACGCATCGCTGTTGAGCCCCACCACCAGCATGTCGCCAAGCTCGCGCGCCTCCTGCAAGTAGCGCAGATGGCCAACGTGCAGCAGATCGAACACGCCGTTGGTGAACACCACGCGCCGGCCGCTGCGCTGAGCGCGGCGCACCTGGTCGGCGGCTTCGGTAAGCGTCGACACAGGCTGTCTAACCCGCCGCTATGGCTCGGGCGAGCTCGTCACGGGTGACGGTAGCGGCGCCCACCTTGCGGACGACCTGGCCGGCAGCCACGTTGCCCAGCTGCGCCGCCTCGAGCATGTTGGCCCCGGCCAGCAGCGCCAGCACGAACGTGGCGGCGACAGTATCGCCGGCGCCGGTGACGTCTCGCACCTCGAACAGGTTGGATACGGGCAGGTGGTGGATGGTGCCGTCCACCTCGAACACCGACATCCCTTCGCTACCGCGGGTGATGAGCACACCGCGAGCCTGCATGCCCCGCACCAGCTCCATGCCGCCGGCCTCCAGCTCAGCCTGGTCGTGGAAGGTCCGGTGCAGCGTGGCCTCGGCCTCCGGCTGGTTGGGGGTAGCCACTGTGGCGCCCCTGAAACGAAACAGGTCGCCGTGCGAATCCACGCACGTCAGCTTGCCCCGTGCAATAGCCTCCGGCAGGCAGGCCTCCACGATCTCCTGGCTGATGACCCCGTTCTCGTAGTCGGAGATCAGGAGCGCGTCGACCTGTGGGATCAGCCGGCAGGCGTGCTCGATGACCCGCTTGGTCACCGCCGGATCGAGCTCACCGTCATCGAAGCGATCGATGCGCGCCACCTGCTGCGGCATCTCCTGTGTGCTGCCGGCCACCACGCGGATCTTGGTGTAGGTCGGCCGCCGCGGATCGACCACCAGGCCGCCCACGTCGATGCCTGCCTGGCCCAGCGTCTGACACAGCGCCCGGCCGGAGCCATCGTCGCCGACCACACCGGCGAGGAAGACCTCCGCTCCTAGCGTACGCGCGTTGTACCCGGGGTTCGTGGCCCCGCCGGGCTTCGTCTCGCGGGACGTCTCCCGCAGGATCGGGATGGGTGCCTCGCGCGAGATCCGGCCGGTGGGATGGCCGAACCAGTATTCGTCGGCCACCATGTCCCCCAGCACGAGCAGCTTACGACCGGCAAAGCGTTCGAGCAGATCGAGGAGGCGGGGACGGTTCAGATCGATGGACGAATTGTAGGAAGAGCCGGAAGCGCCGCCCACGTGGGGCTCTAGGATGCATCCTGGCGCCGGGCCAGGAAGATCATCTCCACAATCAGCAGCACCAGCAGCATGAACGCCAGGTTCGGCAGGGTGAAGGCGGAGTTGAGCTGGAGCACGATTGCGCCGGCGCAGGCCAGACCGATCAGCACGGCGCGCCTGAACGCCCGAAGCACCGTCCCAATGGGTGCCTCGACCGCGCCCAGCAGCGCGAGCTGGCCGGCGGTGCTCAGCGCCATGCCGCAGATCATGGCCAGGACGACGAACAGCCGCTGCTCCTCCGGACCAGGATCGCGCAGCAGGACCAGCCCGGTCAGCGCCAGTCCCGAGGCGGCAGCCAAGCCTCCGCTGAACAGTCGCGCCCAGGTAACGACGGCGTGCGGCTCGAGTGAGCCCGAGCCCAGGCCGGTCGCCTCCGAGCCGTCGGCCGGCGTGCGAATCACCGTCCGGCGCCGGCTGCGGCGGCTGCCGTGACGGGCGCAGCGTCGAGCGCCAGGCCGATCTGGCGGCCTTCGCCGGCCTCAGACGGCAGCGCCGGCAGGTCGCTCGCCGCGACGCGGCCGCTCTCCAGCTGCAGGTGAAAGTCGAACTGCTGCTCGTCGAACGAGCGGCTGTGCGAGATGACGAAGATCTGCTCGAAGTTGGAGGCGATCAGGCCGCGAGTCAGCAGGTTGACCAGCGCTTCTGCCCGAGCGTGATCGAATGAGCTCAACGGCTCGTCCAGGAAGATGAAGCCCGGGGCGGTGCCCAGCTCTTCCGGCAGCGTGGCCAGCGCGAAAGCCAGCCGCAGCGCCAGCGAGAACTGATCGCGGGTGCCTCCGGAAAAGATGTCCTTGGCCTTCATGCCGCGCGCCAGCTCATCCCAGACTTTGATCTTGTAGGTTTCCGGATCGACGACTACGTCGCGATAGCGGTCATTGGTCAGCAACGGCAGCAACAGGCCCATGTTACGTTCGGTGCTCGGCAGCACCTTGCCGACGATGTTGCGCCGGGCCAGGGTTACGATGCGGTAAGCCTGCCTGCGGACCTCCAGGCGCTCCTCGAAGGCAGCAAGCGCTTCGACGGCTTCGGCGTAGTCCAGCTCCACACCCTGCAGACTCAGCTGTCGCTCCAGCTCCGCCTGCTGGTCGCGCAGCGAGCGCTGCCGACCCAGCAGCTCGTCTTTCTCGGAGCGCAAGCTGTGCTCGTCCTCGGCTGTGGGCGCGGCATGGGCCTGCAGCTGCGCTTCGTCCAGCGCCAGCTCGGCCAGCTCCGCCTGGATCAGGGCGATGCGCTGCCCCGCTGCTCTCGCTCGTTCCTGACTACCGGCAAGCTGCTGGCTGACGCCAATGGCTTCGCGCCGTAGGCCAGGCTCGTCCTTCAGCGCCAGCTGATCGCTGCACTCACGCCACAGCTGGCGGCAGGCGTCGACGTCCTGGCCGACGTCGGGGCGCAGGCCGGCCAGCTCCTCCCAGCTGCGAGCGAACTCCGCCCGGCGCGCGGTCAAAGCGTGGTGCCGCTCGGCGGCCGCGGCAGCCAGGCCCTCGGCCTTTCGAGACGCGTCCGTCGCCATGTCCAGTGCCGCCCGCACAGCGGCAGCCTGGGCTCGCACGTCACCAGCGTCCGCGAATTGACTGCCCACGGCGGCCCGGCGCTCGGCCGCATCACGCGCGGCGCGCTCGATCTCGGCGCGTACCAGCTCGGCTTCGGCCGCCACGTCACCTTCGCGCTCGAGCTGCTGCTCGAGCTTGCCGATCTCGGCCCGAACGCTGTCGCGCTGGCCCTCGAGCGTCCCGGCCAGGTGGCGTGCTTCGCTGGCGGATCGCGTTCCGCCGCTGCCGTTCGGCGCGCCATCGGCCGGGGCAGCGCCCAGGCCAAGCCTGTCGAGAGCGGCGTGAGCATCCTCCACCGTCGCCGGGACAGCGGCACCAAGCGCTGCCAGCTCGCTTTCGATCTGGCCCAACCGAGCCGGATCTTGGCCGGTGCGCTGGGCCAGGGCCTGCTCGCCCTCGCGGCGGTGGACCTCCATACGTACGGCCGCGGCCGACGCTTCGGCCGATCGCCGCCGCTGCTGCTGTGTTTCGGCCAGACGCCAGCAGCGCAAGCTCAGAGCCGCCCCGATCAGGGCGATCACGAGCCCGGCAGCTCCAACCGCGAGTCCGGTCGCCAGCGCCAGGATGCCGCCCACCAGCGCCACCAAGGTCGCCGCCGTCAAGCCAATGGCTGTCCGCTGGCTGCTGGTATGCGCGAGGGCATGCGCTGCCGCGTTCGCGTCGAGATCCGACGCCTCGCTCTGCAGAGCCTCCAGCCGCGCCTGGCCCTCGGCCGCGATGTGGGCCACCTCGCGGATCTGCAGCCAGCTGCGCAACAGCTCGGCCAGACGGCCCTGACGCTCAATACGGTCCGCCTGCTCTACGTCCTGCCGGGCATCGGCCAGCTGCGTCTCAATGGCCGCCAGCGTCTGCCGGCGCTCGGCCAGCGTCTGCCGCAGCTCGGCCGCGCGTGTCACCGCGCTGTCCAGACGTTCCAGTCGGTGGCGCTCCTCCACCAGGCGCTGTTCGGCCGCGGCTATCCCGGCCATCTCCTCAGCCTGCGCTTCCAGCGACGACAGCTTCCTCTGCAGCTCGGGGCAGCGCGCCGCATCCTGGCGCAGGGCCTGGATCTCGCTGTCCAGGCGAGTCAGCTCGTCTTCTTCCTGGCGGATGCCTACCAGCGTCTCGCCGGCCACTCGCGCCAGGTCACGAACCTGCTTCAGGCCCTCCACCTCGGCCAGCGCTGCGCTCAGCCCGCTCTCCTGCTCGCGCAGGGCCTCCTGGTCTCGCTGCTCGGCCGCCACGCCTCGATCGAGCTCCTCGACCTGGGCCCGCAGCCTGGCGCCGTGGATGAGCCGAAGCTCGCGATCCACCACCTCGATGCGCTGGCCGGTTGCCGGCAGGTCGCGCTGGACCTCGGCCAGGCGCAGCCGATCCCGCTGGCGCTGCAGCTCGTACTCGTCCGACGACGCCGGCTTGTACTGCCCCTCCAGGGCGCTGAGCCGATCGAGGTTGAGGAGCCGCAGGAGCGTCTCACGGCGCTGCTGCGCGTTCATCGACTCCAGCTTCTCCAGCTTCTTCTGCTCCACGAAGCAGGAGTTCAACAGCGCCTCGCCGTCCAGCCCCAGCTCCTCGACGATGCGGCGATTGACAGCGCTGAGGTTGGTCACGGTCTCGCTCTTGCCGCCCGCGTACCGGATCTCCAGCACCGCGTTGTTGGCCTTGCCGCGATTCAGCGAGCGGCTCACCTGAAAGGTTGCCCTATCCGTGGAGAAGGCCAGGCGCACGACCGCGCGGGGCGATTCGTAGTGGATGAGATCGTCGAGCTTGCCGGCATTGTCCTCGGTTACCAGCGCCTTGCCGAACAGGGCGAAGAACACGCTTTCGAACAGCGTCGACTTGCCGGCCTCATTCGCGCCCTGCACCAGCACGCTGCCGCGCTCCGGAAAGGCCAGCTGCACGTCGTCGAGCTGCTTGAACTTCGCGGCCCGCAGAGAGATGAGCTTGATCACCGCTCGCCGGCCCTCCTCACGGCGGCCGGCTCAGTCGTAGGCAAGCAGCAGCTCCTTCATCGCTTTCTCGAGGACCTCTTTTCGCTCGGGCTCCTGGCCCATGAGCTCGCAGGCCACCAGGCCGATCTCTTCCTTCTGCGACAGCCGGATGCCCTTGCCGGCGCTGTCCAGCCGCTCATCGACCAGCATCAGCCCGCTGGCGTCGATCTCCATGTGGAAGGCATGATTGTTGCCGAACTGCAGCAGGTCGCGGATGCGCAGCCCGCGGTACATCTCCCGCGACAGCGGCCCTTCCAGCTTGACCTTGACCACCGCCCCGGAGGTGAGCGCCGTCTCCAGGCGGCGGCAGGCCGACTCGAACGGCTCTGCCTGATCGAGCTCGGTCGTCCGGACGATCACCGGCCGGTAGTCCTGGGCGTCGACCTCCACCTTCTGGACGCGGTCGGCCTTTCCCGGCAGCAGCTCCACGTAGGCAAAGCTGGCATCGCGCTCGGCGCCGTAGATCATGCGCTCGGTGGCCCCGGGCACGATCACCTTGACCGGACCTATCCCGAACTGCCGAAACTCGTGGTAGTGCCCGGCCACCAGCAGGTCCACGCCGGCCAGGGCGGCGATGCTGGCCTTGGAGATGACCGGCTCGTTGGACTCGTCGTAGCAGGCGCCCTCGACGCTGTAGTGCACCAGCATGATGCCGACGTCGGCCCGGCGCGGAAAGTCGATGCCGGCCAGCGGATCGTCGGCCGCCATGAGCACCGGATTGAAGCTCACGCCGCCCACGGCGACCGTCGTGCCGGCGACGTCGACGACCACCGGAGAGGGATCGTCGAAGTCGTTGAACATGCGCATGGCTTCGAACTGCTCGTAGATCTTCTGGGGCGTGGTCCCGCCCTCGACCGTCATCATCTTGGGCGAGTCGTGCGTGCCGGCGATCCCGAAGCTGTGAATCCCGGCCGCGGCCAGCCGGCGCAGCTCATGGGCGACGAACGCCCGGTCGACGTTCCGCGGCTGCGGCGAGTCGAACAGGTCGCCGGCGTGCAGGAACAGGTCCGCTTGGGATTCGATGGCAAAATCGACCGCCTGGCGGAAGCCCTTGCGCAGCCACTGCCGTCGCACGTCCAGCTTCTGCGGCGACATCTTGGCGTACCCGCGGCTCAGGTGGTTGTCGGCGGTCACAACCGCACGCACCGGCCTTCGCGGCAGCGCCGCCGGGTCTGACCCCTGAGCCCTGCCCCCTGCGCCGCTCACCACTCCTCCTCTTGGCGCTTGCTGGCGCCCCGGACCACCGCCATCGACTCTTCCAACACCTTGTCCAGCCGCGAGTCCTGGCTCGCCTGGCGCAGCGCCTCCACCAGGTCGACGTCCGACCCGCCCTCGGCCGACCGGCGGCGGCCGACTTTGATCATGGCCGGCACTCGGGTGAGCGTGCCAAGCACGATCGCCTCGCCCTGATCCAGCGCCGGCAGGTCGCGCAGCAGGTCCGAGGAGATGGCCTCGGAGGCCTTCTGCACGGCAATCTGATCGTCCGGGTTGGTCAGCCGCATGATCAGCTGGCTGCCGCATTGCGACAGCGTGTCCTGATGGATCTTCGACGGCCGCTGGGTGATGACCACCAGGAACACCTTGAACTTGCGACCCTCGCTGGCCACCGTGTTGATGATGCGGGAGGATAGGCTCTCGCGGCGCTCCCTATCGGCCGGCACCAGGTTGTGCGCTTCCTCCAGCACTACGAACACCGGATGGACGAGCTGGCCCGTTGTGGCTCGCGCCCAGATGGATCGCAGGGCGCGGTCGACCACGTAGGCTGAGACGCTCTTGTCCGCGCCGGCAAGATCGATGACGGACATGTGCCGCGGCTTGATGAGGTGGTCGACGTCGACGTCCTTGAAGCCCCAGATGGGGTAGTTCTCGAGAATCTCGACGTACTTCACGGCGCGCATGGCGCCGGTGCGCCAGTCAAGGTCCTGGTCGTTGGCCGCCGCCCAGTTGAGCTGCTCCTTGAGCTCGGTCGGACGGTAGTCGCTGCCGTCCTTGCGCAGCTTCTTGCAGGCATCCTGGATGGCTTTGCGGATGTTGGCGGCGCTGCTGGGCACCCCGGCCAGCTCAGCCACCTCGTCCGGCTCCAGGCTGGAGAACTTGACGGTGAACTCCTCGGTCAGGCCCACCATCTCGTCCGGATAGCGGCGGCCCTGCAGGCCGGGAATGCGGAACACGTCGATGCGGTCGGCCAGCTCAACCGGGCGGGCGACGGCGTAGGCCTTGTCCTTGTCCCCCTGGGCCTTGCGCATCTGCACGTAGTCGGAGTTGGGATCGAACACCAGGATGGTGCCGCCCAGGTCGAGCAGACTCTCCAGCACCTTGCCCACCAGGTAGGACTTGCCCGCGCCGGTCTGGGCGATCACCGCCAGATGGCGGCGCAGGCCGTTCGGATCCAGCAGCACCGGTACGCTGTCGCGCGTGATCAGCGTGCCCACCTCCATGCCCGCCCTGACGTTGTTGCTGAAGAACGCTTCCAGCAGGCCGTCGCTGGCGACGTGCACCGCCTGGCCGGGCAGCGCCGCCGATCGGGACGTATGCACCTTCCCATCCACCAGGTAGCCCACCACCTTGGCCCGGCACAGCACCTTGGGCAGCGCGCCGTAGCGGTTGCGCAGCAGCGTTTCGGTCTCGCCGAAGCTGAGCTGATCGGAGATCACCGGGGAAGAGATGCCGATCTCGTGCACCTGGGCCAGGAGCTCCACCGGCACGAGCTCGCCATTGATGCGCTCGGGCACGTCCGGCACGGTGATGTACTCCAGCCGCGGTGGAACGGACTGCTGATCGGTGACGAAGGTGAATTCCATGGGGTGGGTCTCGCCCACGATGTAGCCAATGGGGCTGCCGAGGGCTTCGCGCTCGGCCGGGCTCAGGCTCGTGCCTCGGGCCGGCTGGGCTGCAGGTGGCTCATTCGGCGGCTCATTCATAGGAATCTCCTGGCCGAGCGGTTGTAGCGGATATCGGGACGGACGACGGAGCGCAGGATCGATAAGAACGGACCATCCACCATGTCGTTGCTCAAGCGCACCTGTTTATCGACCGCGTACAGCGGCGCGTTATACACGTTCGGCCCACCATAGCAAGCCTGCAGCAGGCGCAGGACGGGCTCGAGCGGCTCGCTTGGGCCGAGCCCGCAGGAGAAATCTACCAGGCGGTCGGCGCAGCCGAGCGCGTAGGCCGGCAGGTCCACCCGGATGCAATCGTCGCCGTCCGCCAGACGAACGTGGAACGTGGCGATGGCCGCGGCCTGCCGCAGCCGATCGACAATGCGCACCAGCTGCGCGGGCGTGCGCCGGCTGCAGCGGGCAAAGGAGTCGACGATGCGCTCCGGCTCGGACAGCAGCACTTCGCGAAAGCGGCCGAACGAGTACATGCCCAGCAGGACAGGCGAGCTGCAGCCCGCCGCCATGCCCGTCCAGCGATCGAGCGCTTCGGCATCCGGCGGAATGCGCGCATCGCCCTCGAGCTCGATCTGCTCCGCCATGTCGATGCTCAGACGATCGACGTCGTCTGGCAGATGCAGCAAGGTGTGGGTCAGCACGCGGTCCTGGGTGGTCTTGGAGATACCCAGCAGCAGGACGTCCTGCGCCCGACAGGCGTCGAACAGGTCCAGGTACGCCTCCAGGATGCGAATCGGCAGGTCCGCGTCGTCGGCACAGCCCGGCTGCCCCTGCAGCGCGTCGAGCGGATACAGCAGGTGCGGCAGCGTGGAATACAGCGAGCCGTCCAGGATCAGCGTCTGACCGGCCACCCGCCCCAGGTGGTCCAGCGCCAGCCGCAGCTCTAGCCAGCGCATCAGCCGGCTGGAGTAGCTGTCCACCACCTGGCTGGGCACGTTGCCCGGCACGAGCCTCAGCTGCAGGGTGGGCAGCTCGATCTCCGGACCGAGCATGAGGGCCTGGCAGATCAGCAGCCAGGAAGCGTTGGAGAAGTTCCGCGTGGCCTCGGACCCGTCGACGGCGAAGACCGCCGGCGCCGGCCGGTCGCCTGGCGACGTTTCAGGCAGCGGATGCCAGCTGGCTGCGATGCGCGCCTCCAGGCGCTCCTCCAGCGGCGAATTGACATCGGCCGAGAAGATGGCTCGAAAGTGCCCGTGCTGCTCCTCCAGCTCGGCAATGAATTTGTCGGTGAAGGCGGGCATAAACGATCGCTAGATCACGATACAGGGTGGTTTAGTGACAATCAACCCTGCCCAAGTATAGAACATCTGCTCTAGATTTGTCCACAGCACCCGGCTGTCCATCAACCTGAGATAGGGCGGGCCCTCGCGGCCGGCCCATCCCCCGACTGATTCCTGCTCATTTCAAAAGAGTCCCCGGCCGACCACCCGCCCAAACGCGATGCCGGCTGCTTTTTTGTAAAGAAGCAGGCAAATGTGATCTAGATCACAGCAATTGGCGCCCGTCTGCTGTACAGTTGCGCCCACGGCATAGCGGGCTAGCGTACATTCGGCTCGCGAAGCCGCGATGCAGGCCGGTGGTGGGGGGCCTCCGCCGGGAGTGAAGAAGACGGACGAGCCGTTGGGTTCCTGCATGCAGGTCGCTGCCCGGCGGCCCTTGCCAGGTCCACGCTCGCCCGTCCATGCCCGCGCGGCTGGTCCGCCGAGCCCAGTACAGGGTGAAGCTGGTTTTGATGCGCCTGAGCCGATGGATCTCGCACATGCTCATCCTGGCGACCCTGTTCCTGTCGCTGCCGGGCGCGAACGTCGCCCTGGCCGACGATCAGATC
>JAJPGV010000056.1 GCA_021325635.1 Chloroflexota bacterium | reverse complement strand
GGGCGCAAGGCGCAAGGCGCCAGGCGCTGGGCACGGGACGCGAGGCGTTGGGCGCAAGGCGCAAGGCGCCAGGCGCTGGGCACGGGACGCGAGGCGTTGGGCGCAAGACTTAGGGCGACAGACAGCGGGCGCAGACTTTGTTGGGCCAGGGGCTCGGACTCTATGATGCGGGCGCGGGAAAAGTAGCGCGGGGCCTTGCGCCCCGCCGTTGTCTGTGCCCAGGCTTCTTGCGAAGCTGTGCCTCTCTCCCAGCCTCGATGCTAACGCCTCGCGCTCGCCGCCGCTTCTCCCTAGAATCGTCGCCATGGAAGCCTTGACTATCAGCCACGTCATGTTGGGCGTGACCGACATGCACCGCTCGCTCGACTTTTATCGCGACACGCTCGGTCTTACGCTACGGCAGCAGATCCCCGGCTTCGCCTTCCTGGAATGCGGCGGTGTAACGCTAGCCTTGAGCGAACCGGTTGCTCGAGCCAGCCAGCAGCTCGTGGGTGCCAGCGTGGTTGTCTTTGGCGTACGGAACGTCAAGGCTACGTACGGCGACCTGCACGCCCGCGGGGTTTCCTTCCTAGGAGAGCCCTTCAACGTCGACGGCACCAACTGGGGCGCCAACTTCACCGACCCCGACGGGCACATCCTGTCCATCTTCGGGCCAGAGGGCCAAGCCTAGGCAGTCGCCGTTGGTTGCCGAGTGAGCTGCGTCCGCGTGCACCAAACGGCGGGGCGCAAGGCCCCGCGCTACTCCAGCTCGCCTGCCAATCGGGTATGAAGCCGTCGACTCGCGCCTGACGCCCCCTGCGACCAGCGCCTGACGCCTCGCGCCTACCGCCGTGCGACCAGCACCTGACGCCTGCGACCAGCGCCTACCGCCCTGCGACCAACGCCTGACGCCTTGCGCCCAGCGCCTCGCGCCTTGCGCCTCGCGCCTGACGCCTTGCGCCTCGCGCCTCGCGCCTACCGCCAGTACGCGAATCCTGCGCCCACGCCGGTGCCGGCAAGCGACCTGTAGGCGGGAATGTACTCGAGCAGCGTCATGGGCATCGACTCGACCACACCACCGAGCGCTACCCAGTTGAGGACCTCCGACGTGCCTCCCTTGAGTCTCGGCCTGGGGAGCGACCACAGCCGCTGCGGGTCCTTGTTGCGCAGCCCATCCAGGGTCTGCTCGTCGACCTCCTCGTCCACGATGACGTGGCTCAGCCCGCCGGAGGCAATCACGGCTACCCGGGCGTCGCTCTCCCAGCTCTCGACTGCGCGTTTCACCGCCTGGCCCAGCTCATAGCAGCGCTTCGGCGTCGGCTGATTCGGCGGATAGTAGGTGTTGACCATGATTGGCAGCATCGGCACCCTCGTGCCAGGCCAGATCCGCCGGTACAGGAAGCCGAAGGCGTGGCCAATGCCCACGTCCTCGCGGAAATGGTTCGTGCGCGCCAGGTCGAACTCCTGGTCGATCAAGGACAGGAGCAGGTGATCGGCCAGCGCCTTGGCGTTCGGATACTCGGCGTCAGTCGGCGCCCAGTTCTCGGCCTCCTTCGCCATCCAAGGAGCCCGCCAGTGCTTGGCAATGACCGGGAAGGAATCTCCGTTGTAGATCGCCAGCGCCGGCATATTGTCGTCCAGGAACTGCTCGTGCTGATCGTCCCCGAACATGACCACCACGTCCGGACGAACGCTGTCCAGCACGTTCGAGAGCTCGGCGATGGCGGCTTGAATGGCCCCTGCTCGCTGCTCCCAGGTCGCTTCGTTTACCACCCGTTCGAGATTGGGTGGCGCCTTTTTCAGCAGCTCGCCAAAGTTCATGCGCGGGTCTTCACGATCCTTGTCCGCCATGAGCTGCCAGTTCTTCCAATGCTGCGACATCTGCGGGCTGTGGGATGCGCCGATGCCCAAAACGATCTTCGCCAAGGTCAGGCCCTCACTTACTGTCTCGATCGCGCCTAGGCCCGCGACCGCTTCCGGGCACTTCTGTCGCAGTCCGGACGCGGGTCGGCTAAGCTTTCAATACTCTAACGCTTGCGTCAGAGTCCCACGCACGCTAAAGAAAAGAAGCAGTGGTCATTCGAAGCCGGCGCCACCCCTCGACGAAGCCGGCAGAATCACATAGGCGTACTCGAGGAGAAACAGCATGTTAAGTCGCGAAGAGAACGAGCTCATCACTCGGGTGGGCCCTGGCACCGCCATGGGCGAGACGCTGCGGCGTTACTGGATGCCGGCATTGCTGTCCAGCGCCATTCCTGCCCCCGACGCCCCACCGGTCCGCGTGCGGCTGCTGGGTGAGGATCTCGTTGCCTTCCGCGACACCAACGGCAAGGTCGGCCTGCTGGACGAATACTGCCCGCATCGGTTGGCTTCGTTGTTCCTGGGGCGAAACGAAGAGTGCGGGCTGCGGTGCGTGTACCACGGCTGGAAGTTCGACATCGAAGGCAACTGCAGCGATATGCCGAACGAGCCGGCGGAGAGCCGGTTCAAGGAGAAGATCCACCTGCAGGCCTATCCCACCGCGGAGATTGCGGGTGTTATCTGGGCCTACATGGGGCCCAGCGACAAGAAGCCCGCGCCGCCGGCCATGGAGTGGCTGCGAGGCGCTGCCAACCAGTATTTCGTGTCCACGACACACGAATTCTGCAACTACGTCCAGGCTATCGAGGGCGGCATCGACACCGTCCACTCTTCTTTCCTGCACAACAACGATCTCAGCAACGTCAAGCACCTCAAGCGCGTCGACACGGCCCCACGGCTGGAGGTCGAGCGCACAAACTATGGCTTCCGCTACGCCAGCATTCGCAATGCCGGCGAGCAGGGCAACTACGTCCGCATCTACCAGTTCGTGCTCCCTTTCCACCAGTTCCGCTCGCACCGCGTGGACTACGCGGCCGGCGATGGCAGTGGCGAGCAGGTGCCTCTGCTGAAGGGCCACATGTGGGTGCCGATGGACGACGAGAACACCATGATCTTCAACTGGATGTTCGCTGCCGATCCCGCCAGGCCCCTGACATCTGAGTTCATCCTCAAGTCGGAGACCTCCGCCGGCCGCGGCCCCAACGGAGAGAGCGGCATCAAGCGCCATCAGACGCGCGAGAACGACTGGCTGATCGACCGTGAGCTGCAGCGCGCGAAGACCTTCACCGGCATCAGAGGCCTGAACACGCAGGACCTAGCGGTGCAGGAGAGCATGGGACGCATCGTCCCTCGCTGGCGCGAGCACCTGGGCAGCACCGATAAGGCCATCATCGCCATGCGGCGGCTGCTCATCGAGGCGACGGAGGACGTGGCTGAGGGGCGTGACCCCAAGGGCTCCAACCCGGAGCACTATCGCGGCATACGCGCAGCCGACGCCATGCTGCCCAAGGAAACGCCCTGGCAGGACGCCGCTAAGGACCTCCTGGTCGCCCTGGTCTAGCGCCTCCCAAGCGCACGGGAAAACCGTGCGCTTGTCCCTGCTCGGGCTGGCCCAGCGCCATCCCTAGGTTCGAATCGAACACATGCTCCGCGGGGCCTTGCGCTCCGCCCGTTCCTGTTCCGTCGCCCGCCCCTTGGAAGCTCCGGCTGCTGCTTGGCGAATCCGAAAGATGACTCAGCCGCCGACCAGCACGTACGGTCCGCCGGGGCCCTCTTCGGCCTGCATGCTGACGAGCCGCTGGTGCGTCTTCTTCAGCCGCTCCAGCACGTCGGACACGCAGCTCTCGAACGGCGTTTCCTGAGGCCGCATGAGCGAGATGCCGCGGACCCCGGCGTAGGCTTCGGGCTGGCTGGCCGCGAGCGGCTCCTTGCCCTCCTGCAGATCCCGGACGGAGTCGAGCAGCAGCCGGCGCATCTCGATGATGCCTACGTCGGTCACGCCCAGGTGCTCCTGGGTGCGGTCCACGACCGGCCCCATGCTGACCTGCATCGCCGAATCCTGGTTCCCGCCGCCCATGATGCCGGTGAAGTTGTAGCTGCGCTGCATTTTGCGGTCGAGCTGGAAGTCGTTGCTTGGGTTGGCGAGGGGGTAGTAGCTGTCGTCCACAGGCGCGCCGAAGGGCCCGGCTGTATGGCCTGACTTCAGCACCTGCACCTCGCTGGCCATGAGCGGCTTGTCGAGATTGGCCTTGAAGGTGAATACCCACGTGTTTTCGTCGTCGATCGGCACGAAGGCGTGCCCGCCCGCGTCCCGCGGCGGCAGCGTGTAGAACGGCATCATGAACTGATTGAAGCGCCAGTACGACATGCCCTCCACGGTGGCTCTGGCGCCGATAGCCAGGCCGTAGCCCGTGCGCATGGCCATGATGCGGGGCGCCTTGTCCGCCGTCCGGAAAATCATGTCGAGCTGATTGGAATCCAGGCTGTTCGGATCTTTCCTGAAGCGCTCCAGCAGCGGCTCGATAGCGGCGAGGTAGGCCGGACCTCGTTTGTAGAACTCGAGCGTGGTGTGCAGGTAACGCGTGTGAGCGGAATCGATCCCGCCTTCGATGGCCTGCAGGAAGTTCGACGCCTGGTGTCGCTTGATGACGAAACGGTTGGCGTCCGGCACCTGCAGCAGGGGCAGCAGCGGCAGCGCGGGGATGCGCTCCTGGTCGCCCATGAAAGCCCAGTAGATGCCCCCCGCCAGGCGCAGCGTATAGGCCCGCACCCGGACCTTGTCCTTGAAGCTCGAATCGAGCGGCTCGGTTGGCATGTCGACGCAGCGGCCCTTCACGTCGAACTTCCAACCGTGATAGACACAGCGCAGACCGTCTTCTTCGTTCCGGCCGAAATACAGGTTCGCCAGGCGATGAGCGCAGCCCGCCGCTATCAGTCCCGGCCGCCCGCTGGTGTCCACAAAGGCGACCAGGTCCTCGCCCAGCAGCCGCACTCGCACCGACGGGCAGTCCGGCCCCGGAAGCTGATCGGCCAGCAGGATCGGCAGCCAGAACCGGCGGAGGAGGTCGCCCATGGCGGTGCCTGGCCCAACCCGCGTCAGCAGCTCGTTGTCTTGCTCGTTGAGCATCGTCGTCTCCTCGTCAGTTCTGTGGCGATTGCCACCCTTAATAGTCGGCCAGGCCGCGCTTGATGGCGTCTTGTACGAAACGTGGCTCCAGGTAAGACACCAATTGGCTCTCGCTGATCTTGGGCGCATCTTTGGGCATGGTGGCCAGCACGTCGTCGAACTGCTCCTTGGTCGGCAACGGCGCCTTCGACAGGATCAGCACCTGCCGCTGGTACGACGCCTCCAGCTCGACCGGGTCATCGATCTTGGAATGACTTTTCATGAGCGCTTCGGTCTCGGCTTTGTGATCGTGCAGGTATCGCACGCCCTCCATCAAGCTGTCCACCGCCTTTTGCGTCAGATCGGGATGCTGCTGGATGTACTCCTGGCGGAAGGTCAGCAGCGTGAAAGCCGAAGAGATGTTGGCTTCAGGTGAGGCGAGATCCAGCAGCGCATGGAAGGTGCCGTCGGCGACGGCTTTGCGGGCGTACTGGTCGTCCAGCGGCGCGGCATCTATCTGGTGCGCAACCAGCGCGGCGTAGGCGCCTTGGGTGCCCGCGCTGTTGCCGGTGCTCACAAAGGTGTAGTCCGTGCCCTCCTTGAGGCCCGCGTTCTGCAAGGCCCGCCTCATGCCCTGGACGTTGGTGCCCAGGGCCGACTGGCCGCCGACCTTCTTGCCCCGCAGCTGATCCAGCGAGGTGATGCTGCTGGGCGCGACAATGATGGTGTTGTACACGGACAGCAAGGTGCCCACGATCTTCAGCTGAGCGCCGCCGGCTATCGCCGATAGATCCGTCTGTGGGCCGCTGTGAGCCACAGCATCGACGTGGCCGGCGATGAGCGCATCCATCGACGCCTGCCCCGACATACCGTCGAGCGTGACGTTGAGCCCATTCTTGGCGAAGATGCCGGCGCTCTGAGTCAGGAACTCGAGCGTGCTGTCGACCGAAGTCGCGTTCGCCACCAGATGCAGAGCGTTGCCGCGCGTCGCCGCGGCGGCAGACGTCCCCGGCGGGCCGGCGACCGAGGCGGTTCCGCAACCGGCAAGCAGGAGAAGCAGCGGCCCCACAGCCACGAATCGTGAACGACGACGTCCCGGCACTGTCATCACCTCCGCGGGGAATCGAGCGCCTACAGTGTACAGGGCGGGACCGAGGGAGGCTCGCGGCCACGAACTTGTGCATAGTGCACAAGTTGATAGGTAGTTTGTTCGTGCAGATCGCCCATGACAGCCGCTGCCGGCCCACATAAGATGAAGCTTTGCCGGCATGCGCCGCCGCCTGCCGTGTTGACCCCAGGAGGACGATTTGGTGTTCAAGAGAGTCGCCACAGTGCTTGGAGGCGCTGCCCTAGCGCTGTCCCTTCCGGCTGCCGCCCTAGCGCAGCCCATTGTCGTTCAGACGGGCGATACGTCTATCGACAGCGGCGACACCGCCTGGGTCCTGGTCTCGGCTGCACTGGTGATGCTCATGACGCCGGCGCTTGGCTTCTTCTACGGGGGCCTGGTGCGCCGTAAGAACGTCCTCTCGACGATCTTCTACAGCTTCCTGATCCTGGCGCTCATCAGCGTGCAATGGGTGCTGTACGGTTACAGCCTGGCGTTCGGGCCCGATCACGGCGGCATCATCGGCGGGCTCGACTGGATTGGCCTCAGGGGCGTGGGCCTCGAGCCCAACACCGACTACGCCGCCACGATTCCGCACCAGGCCTACATGCTGTTCCAGATGTTCTTCGCGGTCATCACGCCGGCGCTGATTACCGGAGCCTTCGCTGAACGCAAGCGATTCAAATCATTCCTGATCTTCAGCCTGCTGTGGGCAACACTGGTGTACGACCCCATTGCCCACTGGGTGTGGGGCACGGGCGGCTGGCTGCATGCCATGGGGGCGCTGGACTTCGCCGGCGGCACCGTGGTGCACATCAGCTCCGGCGTCTCGGCGCTGGTCGCGGCCCTCGTGCTCGGCAAACGCATTGGTCTCGGCCAGGAGCCCATGGAGCCTCACGATGCCACGATGACCATTCTCGGCGCCGGCCTGCTGTGGTTTGGCTGGTTCGGATTCAATGCCGGATCGGCTCTCACCAGCGGCGCGCTGGCCACCAGCGCATTCGTGAATACCAATACCGCGGCCGCCATGGCGGCGCTGACCTGGATGACCGTCAGCTGGATTCACGACAAGCAGCCCAGCGCCATCGGCGGCGCCGCCGGAGCCGTTGCCGGCCTGGTGGCTATCACCCCAGCTTCCGGCTACGTCACCCCGATGGCCTCGATCCTGATCGGCTTCGGCGCAGGCCTGGTGTGCTACCTGGCGGCGCAGGTGAAGAACCGCTTCGGCTTCGACGACGCCCTGGACGTCTGGGCCGTGCACGGCATGGGCGGCACCTGGGGGGCCATCGCCACAGGTCTGTTCGCCACGGTTGCGATCAATGCCGCCGGCGGCGACGGGCTCTTCTATGGCAATCCCGGCCAGCTGGGCATCCAGATCCTGGCAACCGTCGCCAGCTGGGTGTATTCCGCGGTCATGACGTTCGTCCTGCTGAAGGTCGTCGACGCCACCATCGGCCTGCGCGTTCCCGAGCACGAGGAGCTCGCCGGCCTGGACATCACCCAGCATGGAGAGTTGGCCTACCGGGTGTAGGCCCAAGCAAAGAGTCAGGAGCGTTCAGATGGAATTAACCGCCTCGATCGTCCTCTTCGCCGCTATGGCCGTGGCCTGGATATGGCTCCCGGCCAACAGCTCCGCCAGCGAGGATTAGTCAGTAAGGGAGCGGCGGGCTCTCTACTTTCGAGCCTGACCGATGAGGGCGTCGGCCGCGGCACGAGCCGACTCCCGCAGCGACTGCGCAGTGACGGCTACGGCGCTGGGCTCGTAGCCGCAGTGCGCCATGCAGTTGCTGCACTTGGGATGCCGCCCCCGGCCGTAGCGCGACCAGTCCGTCTCTTCCAGCAGCTCGCGGTACGACCGTGCGTACCCTCCGTCGGCCATCAAATAGCACGGCCGCTGCCAGCCGAAGACCGAGTAGCAGGGAATACCCCAGGGGGTGCACTCGAGGTCGACCTTTCCCTCCAGGAAATCCAGGAACAGTGGCGAGTGGTTTAGGCGCCAGCGCTGGCGCCTGCCGCCCGAGAACGCCTCGCGGAAGATTTGCCTGGTCATCTCCACACCCAGGAAGTGGTCCTGGTCGGGCGCCTTCTCGTAGGCGAAGCCCGGTGAGATCTGCATGACGTCGACCTGCAGTTCGTCGTTCAGGTAGTCGAGCAGACCACGAATGGAGCTGGCATCGTCGGGCTCGAAGAACGTGCTGTTGGTGCTGACGCGGAACCCCCGGTGCTTGGCCTCCCGGATAGCGTCGACGGCCTTGTCGAATACGCCCTCACGGCACACCGATTCGTCGTGCCGCTGACGCAGGCCATCCACGTGCACGGACCAGGAGAAGTATGGAGAAGGCTTGAAGCGGTCGAGCTTTCGTTCCAGCAGCAGCGCGTTGGTGCACAGGTACACAAAGCGCTTTCGCTCCACGAGCGCGCTCGCGATCTGGTCGATCTCTTCATGCACCAGCGGCTCGCCGCCGGCTATCGAGACGATGGGCGCGCCGCACTCCTCCACCGCGTGGATGCACTGCTGCACCGTCAGCCGTTTGCGCAGGATCTCATCCGGATGCTGAATCTTGCCGCAGCCAGCGCAAGCCAGGTTGCACTGATACAGGGGCTCGAGCTGAAGCACGAGCGGGAATTTCGTGTTTCCCTTTAGCCTCTGTTTGGCAACGTATGCCCCAACTTTGAGTGACTGACGAAGCGGAATGGCCATACCGCCCCCCTAGCATACCGCTGGCCGCCTGTCAGCGATCTCGCCTCAGCGGGGCGGCAGGTCGGGCGGGAGCCGACCTCAGGTAAGGTCGGAGCCGTCTTCCTCTTCTTCCTCATCGTCGGCGGAGGTCCGCCGGATCTGCAGGCTGCGCTCGGGGATCTTGAGCAGCTGCAGCGTGATCAGTGTCAGCAGCGTCACCATCCCCCCTAGCACGAAATAGCCCGATGCCGTGAGCATGCCAATGGCTGCCACTACCCAGATGCTCGCAGCGGTCGTCAGCCCACGGATGCTGGAGCGGGTGCGCCAGATGGTCCCGGCGCCCAGAAAGCCGATGCCCGTCACGATCTGGGCAGCGATCCGATCGCTCGCAACGGGGGCCTCGCCCGATACCAACGGCTGAAAGCCCATCACCGATAGGGCCATAAACCCCGCCGAGCCCATAGCCACCAGAATATGCGTGCGCAGCCCGGCCGGCTCGTTCGTAAGCTCGCGCTGGACGCCAACCATCGCACCGAACACGATGGCCAGCAGCACACGCAAAATCATCTGCTGCTCGGTGGCTGTCATCGAGCTGATGGTAGCGCCTGCCGCCTGCCGGGCTCGCCGCGCCCGGTCCGCGAATCAGGCGAGCGGAGCGGGCGCTGGTCCCGGCTGGAGGACGTTCAAGTCGTACTCGGGGAACAGCGGCTCCGGCTGGAACACCTGGCGTGAGAACGGCTGAGCATCAAGGACCATGTCGCCACCCACAGAGACAGAAAGGTCCCCGGCCTTGGAAAACCCGGAATCACGCCGGGAAATCGAAAAGCCCACGCGCTCGAAGCGCATGCTGACGCCCTGTGGCGTGTCGGTGGCCGGACCGAGCGGGAAGCCGAAGCGGGAGATCGGGTCGTCCACCGACCAGTACACCTCCTTCATCCGCGGCTGACTGTCGAGTGGCGCCAGCCGGCTTTGCACGTACTGGTCCCAGAAACGATCGGCTACGGCCAGGTCGGGACCTACCGGCAGGGCGTTTTGTGTCGCCAGCCAGGAAGCAGGATCGATCGGCTGCGGGGGCAGCTCGGGGATGTTGATGGCTCGCATCAACTGATCGGGGTTGCTCCATTCGAAGATCTGCCGCTGGAAGATCTGGTAGACCTTGTCCACCCCGGGGACGTAGAAGCGCCGCGACAGCGGATAGCCCACCGTGGTCGCCCCTCCGCCACCCAGCAGGATCGTCCACATCGGCACGTTTTGCTCGTTGGTCACGCTGAAGCCATGTCCTGGCGCGCCCGTGCCATTGGATTGGGTGTAGAAATGGCCGTCTCGGATGTCGAAGTCCGGCAGCGGCGCGTTGGCCGACTGATAGGATCCCCGCCGCACCGGCACGCCGTCACCCGGCACCTCGTCGAAGCGGATCAGGAACGACTGCGACAGGTAGAGGCGCGGATCGTTGTACTGGACCTGGAAGTGCACGTGTGGACCCGCCGCCTGCCCGGTGAAACCGGACAGCCCGAGATAATCGCCCTGCCGCACAGTCTGGCCCAGCCGTATGCGGGCCCCACCTGGGTAGCCGTGCAGGTAGCAGGACGACGTGCCGTCGCCATGGTCGATGACGATGTAATTGTTGAGCTCCGGACAGGCGTAGATGTTCTGCCGGCAGTTAGCGTTGGAGTCCTGCTTGAGCATGCTGACAACGCCACCGCGTGACGCTAGCAGCGGCGAGCCCTCGGGCATACGGAAGTCCCAGGCAAATGCCGCCCGTCCGCTGTGACTCCCTCCGCTGTTGATGCCCTGAACGCACGGCCAGACCAGGCCCTGCGGGTATGGCAGCTTGTAGCTGGCGGCTGCGCGAGCGGTCAAGGATCCCAGCGGCGAAGCGGTGAGCAGCGCGCCCGCGGACAGCACCAGCAGCCGGCGGCGTGAGATCTTGGGCAGCGCTAGGTAGCTCTCCTCCATGGCGTGCAGCACCGATAGTACCGGTACCAAGCGCGACATGTTGCGCTGCTAGCCCGAAAGAGGGACGCTGCCGGTCCCGGCAGCAGCAGGCACTACTTGGACTGTTCCAGGTTCAACGACACAGAGTTGATGCAGTAGCGCAGGCCGGTGGGGGCCGGACCGTCATCGAAGACGTGGCCGAGGTGTCCGCCGCAAGCGGCGCATTCCACCTCCGTGCGGATCATGCCGTAGCTCGTGTCCGCTTCCGTCGTCACCGCCTCGTTGCTCAGCGGCTGATAGAAGCTCGGCCAGCCGGTGCCCGACTCGAACTTCGTGTCGGAGCTGAACAGCGGGGCCCCGCAGCCGGCGCAGCGATACACGCCCTGTTCCTTCGAGTGCGCGTAGGCGCCGGTGAACGCCCGCTCGGTACCCCTGTTTCGCAGCACCTCGTACTGCTGCGGCGTCAGCCGCTTGTGCCATTCTTCGTCGCTCAGTTGCACTTTGCCGCTCATACGTTGAGTCTACGTCGGTCCGGCGGTCGCGACGATTGCAAGCACGAGACTGCGACTGCTAGGCTAAGAGCGCAACCACCCCTGCTGCGGGACGTCCGCGGCGGCAACCTCGTGTGCTCGGAGTGCTTCCATAGCCAGCGTTGATATCTACATGGGCACGTTCCCAACGCCCGGCCGGTCCGGCACCATCGCCCAGATGGTCGAAGCCGACGGCTGGGACGGCATCGCCTTCACCGACTCACAGAACCTTTCGGGCGACGTCTTTGCCGGGCTCTGCCTGGCGGCGCAGGTCACCAAGCGGATCAAGCTGGCCACCGGCGCGACAAATCCCTCGACACGGCACCCCGCCGTTGTCGCATCGGCGATCACCACGGTGCAGGTCGAATCGGGCGGCCGCGCCTTCCTGGGGCTCGCCAGAGGCGACTCGGCCCTCGCATACCTGGGACGCAAGCCCACCCCCATGGCCGACTTTCGCCGCGGCTTGGAGCAGATCCAGGGCTACCTCCGTGGGGAGGCTGTTGACCTTGATGGCTACGCCTCCAAGATGGAATGGGTCACCCGCACCCACCTTCCGAAAGTGCCCGTGGGCGTCTCGGCCACCGGGCCGCGCGTGATCGAGCTGGCAGCCCAGCTCGGCGATCGAGTGACCTTCTCGGTAGGCGCCGAGCCAGATCGGCTGCGCTGGGCCATACAGCTGGCGCGCGACGCGCGCAGGGCCGCGGGCCTCGATCCGGGGGGCTTTTCCTGCGGCGCTTATGTCAACGCGGTAGCCCACCCGGACATCGACCGAGCACGCGAGCTGGTTCGCGGCCGGCTGGGCGTCTACGCACGTTTCGCCACTATGCACCACAATGCCATGGATACGCTCTCCAACAAGGATCGCGCCGTGGCCGAGCGCTTGGCCGCCAATTACGACATGTCCAGCCACGCTACGAGCGGAGCGCGGCACGAGGCTGCCCTCGACGACGACTTCGTCGATCGCTTCGGCGTCGTCGGACCATCGGAACAGGTGGCTGCCAGGCTTCGCGAGCTCGTCGGCCTGGGGCTGGACCACCTCATCATCGTCGGCCATGGCCGCGACGTGGGCGGTGACACCCTGGCCGAATCCAGCCGCCGCTTTGGCACCGAGGTCATTCCCCGGGTGAAGGACTGAAGCGCAGCTAGCCGCCTGCCTCCGGCCTTCCCCATCTCAGCAGTGAGGGCCGCCAAGGACAGGCGCTATCGCCGCAACTTCTCGATAGGCGCTCGCCGCGGACGCCTACAATGACGCCATGGGCCAGGTCCTTGGACTGGGGCTGAGCCACTACCCCGGCTTCAGCTACCTCGACGACGACATGAACCGCTTCCTGCTGGACACACTGCGCAGCGACCGCGTTCCGCCCGAGCTCAAGGACCCCGCTAGCTGGCCCAAGCCGATGCAGGAGGAGTGGGGCACCGACCGCGGCGCCACCTTTGCCCGCAAGCACCGGGCGCAGTTCGTCGAGGCTGCCCGCAAGCTTCGCGCGGCCATCGACGAGTTCGCCCCCGAGGTGGTGGTCGTCTTCGGCGACGACCAGTACGAGAACTTCCGCGAGGACCTCATCGCGCCGTTCGCCATCTACATCATGGAGCGGTTCGAGACGCTGCCATTCGCCAGCGACCTCGGCCGCGAGCCCAGGCCGAACGTGTGGGGCGAGGCCCACGACAAGCGCTTCACGTATCCCGGGCACGTCGCGGCAGGCCGCTACCTCGCGTCATCCCTCATGCAGGCCGGTGTCGACGTTGCCTACGGCTACAGCCTGCATCACCTCCGGGAGCTCGGCCACGCCTTCCGCAACACGATGATCTACCTCGACTTCGACCGCCGCGGCTGGGACTACCCACTCGTCCCCTTCCACGTGAACGCCTACGGGTCGAGCATTGTCCGCAATCGCGGCCTGCAGGGACACCTTCTGGGCCCCACGGCCGGCGAACAGTTCCCGGACCCACCCGCTCCATCACCGCGCCGCTGCTTCGAGGTAGGGCAGGCCGTAGCCCGTGCGCTGCGGGACAGCCCCTGGCGCGCGGCGGTCGTCGGGTCGTCCAGCTGGTCGCACGCGTTTCTCACCGCCAAGCACCACTGGATCTACCCCGACGTAGAAGCCGACCGCCGCCGCTTCCAGGAGCTGAAAGCCGCCGACTACCTGGCCTGGCGCGACCTGCCACTCCAGGCCGTCGAAGACGCCGGCCAGCACGAGCTGCTCAACTGGCTGCCCCTGGCCGGAGCCATGCACGAGCTCGGCCAGAAGCCAACGATGTGCGAATTTCTCGAAAGCTACGTCATGAACTCGTGCAAGTGCGTGGCCCTGTTTCCGCCGCGATAGGCGGCCCTCCGCTCAGCTTGGCGATGGCGGCCATTCGAGAGGCTTCCATGAGCCGTCGGCCGAAGACGCACGGCGGCGCATCCTGTCCTTCGCGCAGCATTTGTCTGCGGAATGAAACCTTCGGGCGAGGGGCGGATGTTTACGTTCGAGTGCTCTAATCGAGCACATGATGCGGTGGCGACCGAGCCATTGCCCAGCTGTACCTTCAGAATTGGAGTAGCAAAGTGCCAACACGCGACGGATATGCCAACGGCGTCCCCTCGTGGGTCGATCTTTCGACGACAGACGTAGAGAAAGCCAAGACGTTCTATGGCGAGCTGTTCGGATGGGAATGGGTAGGCAACGAAATGCCCGGCTTCGGCACGTACTGGATGGCCACGCTCAAGGGCCAGCTCGTTGCGGGGCTCTCCGGTCAGCCACCGGAGATGGCCGCCCAACACGTACCTTCCATGTGGAATACCTACGTCAACGTCGACAGCGTCGACCAGACCGTGGCCAAGGCAATGGCTGCCGGCGGTCAGCTCGCGATGCCGGCGGCCGACATCCCGGACGCCGGCCGCATGGCCTTCCTCATAGATCCCAGCGGGGCAACGTTTGGGTTGTGGCAACCCAGTGGCCATAAGGGCGCTGGGTTGGTCAACGAGCACGGCGCGCTCATCTGGAATGAAGTCCTGGCGCCGGACACCGCCAGGATCGTTGAGTTCTACCGGAAGGTGTTCGGTTGGGAGCCGAGCGCACAAACCATGGAGGGCATGGGCGAATACACCATGTTCAACCTGGATGGCTCCCCGGTCGGAGGGACCATGGCCGCCCCAACGGCTGAAATTCCGCCGCACTGGCGCATTTGGTTCGGCAGCTCGGACCCGGTTGAGACTGCCGCCAAGGCCGCTGAGCTCGGAGCCACGGTGGTCATTTCACCCACAGATTCGCCCATGGGGAAGGTCGCCTCGTTGCTGGACCCAACCGGAGCGGGGTTCTCCGTTATCACCGCCGCAGCGGCTGGCTAGATCCGGCGAATCCCTGTCCCGGAGACCGCTGCTCCAACCGAACCGGCGACTCCACGGACTGCAGCGTGCCGGCGCTATGGCGCGCCGCCGTGGCGTCGCTCGGTTAGGGGCAGCGGAAGACGGTGCATCCGGCGACCACAACGTGAATACGGCGCCAATCGCGACGCTTCTTCAGTCGCATCCGCTTGCGCGGGACGAATGATCATGCGATCATGGCAGCGTGCAGAAAGGCGTCGCGCCCCACCCGCCAACAGCTGACATCCAGCAAGTCACGACTCGCCACCGGCTCACAGCTCGGCCGTGAACCTTCGCAAGCTGGAGCTCAGCGGGTTCAAGACGTTCGCCCGCCGCACCGAGGTGCTGCTGCCTGGCGGCGTGACCGGCATCGTCGGGCCGAACGGCAGCGGCAAGAGCAACCTCTCGGACGCGCTGCGCTGGGTATTAGGCGAGCAAAGCCTGCAGCACATCCGCAGCAAGAAGACCGAGGACGTCATCTACGCCGGGGGCGCGAACCGAGCGCCGCTGGGCATGGCCGAGGTCACCATTACGCTGGACAACACCTCGGGCTGGATTCCGCTCGATTTTTCCGAGGTCACTATCACCCGCCGCGCCTACCGATCCGGCGACAACGAGTACTTCATCAACGGCAGCCGTGTGCGCCTGCGCGACGTCATCGATCTGCGCAACCGGGCGGGCTTTGGCCAGAGCAGCTACAGCGTCATTGGCCAGGGCCTGGTCGACGCAGTGCTCAGCCAGCGGCCGGAGGAGCGCCGCGCGCTGTTCGAAGAGGCGGCCGGGATCCGGCACTATCAGCACAAGCGCGACCAAACCCTCGATCAACTGGCCGCCACCCAGCAGAACCTCGTACGCGTGCGCGACATCGTGGCCGAAATTGAGCCGCGGCTGGAGTCGCTGCGGCGCCAATCGGAGCGGGCTCGCCAGCACGCCGTGTTGAGCGAAGAGCTGCGTACGCTGCAGATTCGCTGGTACGCGCTGCGGGAACGGCAGCTGCGGCGCCAGGCCGCCGAAGCCGAGGCCCTGCTGGCCGAGGCACAGCGGTCCATGGAGGGCTCAGCCGAGCGGCTGCGCGCGGCCGAAGCGGCCGCGGCTGCCCTGGAGGCCGACCGCCAGGCCGCCGAGCGCTCGCTGGCGGTCGAAAGCCAGCGCGTGTCGGAGCTGCGCCGGCGCCACGAGCAGCTACAGGGACAGATCGGCCTGGCCAAGGACAAGCTCCAGTTCATGCAGCAGCAGGCCGGCGACGCCCAGCGCGAGCTGGCAGACCTGGCCGAGGCCAGATCCACGCTCGACCGCCAGCGCCGAGAGCTGACGGAGCGGCTGGGTGAGCTGCGCGCGGCCGAAGCGGAGCTGGCGCGTAACATTGGGCAGGCCGAGCAGGAAGGCGCCACCCGCCAGACCGCGGTCCGTGACCTCGAGCAGCGCGTGCAGCAGGCCCGCGATCACATCGCGCAGGCTCTCGCCGTCCAGAAAGACCGCCAGCGCGAGGCCGGGCACATCGACGCGCAGCGCCGCGACCTGCTCCGGCAGGCGCAGCAGCACCACGAAGACATGGAACGCAAGGCCGGCCTTGCGGCGGTGCTGGCCGAGAAGCAGGCGGATCTGCAGCGGCAGATCCAGGACCTTCGAGGTGGCGAGGAGCAGCTGTCGGGAGAGATCGAGAGCCTCCGTCTCGAAGCTGCCGCGGCCGACGAGGCGGTCAAGGCGAAGCAGGCTCAGCTCGATGCGCTCAATCAGGAGCGCGCCGGACTGTCCACACGCCAGCAGCTGCTGCGGGAGCTGCAGACCAACCTCGAAGGGCTGGCGGAGGGCGCCCGAGCGCTGTTGAAAGCCCGGCGGCCGGGAATCCTGGGAAGTATCACCGAGGGGCTGCGGGTCAAGCCCGGCTACGAACGAGCGATAGCGGCCGCCCTGGGACACAAGCTGGACGCCGTCCTGGTTAGCAGCGACGCGACCGTCCTGGAGGTGCTGGGCGAGGCCGCCGTCACCGACGTCACCCTGCTGCCCGCCGACCTTCAGCCGGATGCTGAAGGTGGCCAGCTTCCGGCAGCGCTCGAGCGAGCGGTGGATGTGGTGAGCGCGGCCAGTCCGTCCCTGCTGGGCCTGCTCGCCGGTGTGGCCATCGCCGAAAGCCTGGAGCAGGCGCTGGCGATCCGCGCGCCCGGCCTCAAGCTGGTCACCATCGGCGGCGACGTGGTGGATACTGACGGCAGCGTGACCCGGCGGAGTGGCGTATCGGCCGGCGAGGCGATCCTCAAGCGTCAGCACGCGTTGGATGAGCTGGAGGCCAAGCTGGAGGTCTCGGCGGCCGAGCTGGAGAAGGTGCAATCCGAGCTCGAGGCGCTGCGCGGGCGGCATGGGGAGCTCAAGGCCCGGCTGCACGCGCTCGAAGAGGATGCCCGGCGCCGGGCCGGCACGCGTCAGCAGCGGCTGCACGAGGCGCGAGACGTGGCGCAGCAGCTCCAGGCAGTCCAGGCGCAGGTCGACTGGCTGGCCTCATTGAAGGAGCAGGCCGAGGCACAGGTGAAGGCGCATGACATGCGGCGTCTGGCGCTGACGGCAGAGCTCGACCAGTCCACCGAGCAGATTCCCGAGCTTCGAGCGAATCTGCAGCAGCGCGAGCAGGCAGTGGCCGAGTTGGTCGAGGCTGGCCAGGCGAGCGCCCAGCAGCTGGCCGATCTGCGCTTGCAGCTCGGCGTCACGAGGCAGAACTTGCAGCACGCCGAAGCGCAGCTGAAGGATGCTCAGCAGCAGCTCGCGACGGCCGAACGGCAGCTCAGCGCGAGGCAGGGCCGCGCCGCCGAGCATGGCGGCGTCGTCACCCAGCTCACAGCCGAGATCGAGGCCGCCGGCGCCGAGCTGGCGCAGGTGTCGCGGCAGCTGGCCGACCACGAGCGACTCTTGCCACCACTCAAGAACCGCCTGTCCACCGCCGGCCAAGAGCTGTCCGCGCTGCGCGAGCGTGAGACGGCGCAGCGCGATGAGCGCGCGGAGCTCGACAAGAAGTGCTATCGCCTCAGCTTCGACAGCCAGCGCCGCAAGGATGAGATCGAGGCGCTGGAGGCTGGCCTCATGGAGGAGCTGCAGCTCACGCTGGACCTGCTGCCCGAGCCGGATCCCGCGCTGCCGGAGCCATCCAAGCGTGACGTCGACGCCATGAAGGCGCGCCTTGCCGGCCTGGGGGCCATCAATCCGGGCGCCCTGGACGAATACCGCGAGGTGCAGGAGCGGCACACCTTCCTGACCACACAATCGGCCGACCTGGAAGGCGCAGCCAAGCAGCTCCAGGCGGTCATCGCCGAGCTGGAGGAGCTGACCAAGAAGCAGTTCTTGGACACCTTCGAGACCGTCGCTTCGGAGTTCGAGCGCTTCTTCGGCATCATCTTCGGCGGCGGGCAGGTGCAGATGTTCCTGACCGACCCGGAGAGCATCAATACCAGCGGCATCGAGATCCTGGCCCAGCCTCCCGGTAAGCGGCTGCAAAGCCTGTCGGCGCTTTCCGGCGGCGAGCGGGCGCTGGTTGCCGGAGCGCTGCTGTTCGCCATCCTGTCGGCCAAGCCGGTCCCGTTCTGCCTGCTCGACGAGGTGGACGCCGCGCTCGACGAAGCAAACGTCAAGCGCTTCTGCCAGGCCCTCAAATCCCTGGCCCAGCAGACCCAGTTCGTGGTCATCACTCACAACCGCGAGACGATGGCCATCGCCGACGCCCTGTACGGTGTGTCGATGGGCCAGGACGGCGTGTCCAAGCTGGTGTCCCTGCGCCTCCCTCGCGAAGACCGCTCGGATTCAGCCGAGGCCAGTGCCCAAGCCGAATTGGAGCTCGCCGCCGGCTAAGGCCAACCCTTGGCGCAGCCCGGCTCCCTTTGGGTTGCGGCCTTCGTGAGACGAAGATGCACCGAGGACGGACCGCGCGAAGGTGGACCAGCCTGTCCGGCCTAACGGCCGGGCACGATCTCCTGCACGGCGGCGACGATGCGGTCGGGCCGCGCCGTGACGAAGTCCTCCATAGGCTCGGCGTAGGGAACGGGCACCGGCATGGTGCTCACACGCTTGACCGGCGCCTTGAGCGACGTGAACGCCTCGTCGGCGATGATGGCCGCCAGCCCGGCGGCAACGCCGCAGTTATCGTGACTCTCGTCGGTGACGACGGCGCGGCCCGTCTTGCGAACCGACCCCAGCATCGTGACCCTGTCGAGCGGCTGCAGCGTGCGCAGGTTGATCACCTCCGCCTCGATGCCGTGGTCCCGAGCCAGCGTTTCGGCTGCCTCCAGGGCCCGTGGCACCTGAATTCCGCAGGCCACGATGGTGACGTCATTTCCCGAACGGCTCACCTCAGCCTGGCCGAAGTGAATCTCGAACGGACCCTCGGGCACGCCTCCGCGCGTATTCAGCAGGCGCGTGTGATTCATGTACACAGTGGGATTCTTACTCTTCAGGGCCGCCCAGCGCAGCAGCCCCTTGGCATCGGCCGGCGTCCCGGGGACGGCAACCTGCAGACCCGGCGTATTCCAGTACCACGGATGCGGGCTGCCCGAATGCTGCACGCCGCCAGCCCCTCGAATGCCGTGGAACATGTGAAAGACGATTGGCACACTGGTCTGGCCGCCGGAGTTGGAATAGGCAATCGCCGCCTCGTTGATGATCTGCGGGATGGCCTCATACGAGAAGGTGCCGGTGCTCAGCTCAATGATCGGCCGCACGCCGCACATGGCCGCGCCGATGCCTATTCCGCAGTATGCCAGCTCGGCAATCGGCGGGTATTTGATGCGCGCAGCGTATTTCTCGCGCGCTTCATCCAGCGGCGCCGACCCGAAGCCGGCTCCAATCAGCGTCACGCGCTCGTCTTCCGCCAGCGCCTCCTCGACCGCCTCGGCCAGGGCCTGACCGAAGGTCATCTCTCTCACCGCGCTACGCCAGTGCCGAGCGCCAAGTGCCGAGGTAGCTGACTGAGTTACGCATACGCGTACTCCAGAGCGCCAGCCGCATCGGGCAACGGACTGTTGAGGGCAAATTCGGCAGCGTGCCCCATCTCTTCGCGCACGCTGCCATCCAGCTCCACCAGCCGATCGATCGTAAGCGCTCCTCGGTCGAGCAGCTTGCGGGCGTAGAGCATGATGGGGTCACTCAGCTCCTCCCAGCGGCGGACCACTTCAGGAGCGGACTGCCAGTCCCACGCCCAGCTGATGTCGGTATCGCCCCCGACCAGGCTCGGCACGCTGCCATAGTTCCCCGGCCAGCGTGAGGTCCGCGATTCGACGAAGAACGGGCCCTCACCCCGGCGGCTCCTGGCGACCAAGTCCTGCATCAACTCCAGCACGGCTTCGGCGTCGGTGCCATCTACGTGCTGGGTCAACACGCCGAATGCCTGAGGAATATCCGAAAGAGCCTCGGCGCTGTGCTCCGACGACGGCGATCCGCGGCCCGAGCGCTCACCCGGCAGCACGGCGTTGTTCTCCATGTAGAAGATCATCGGCAGCTGCCACAGCTGGGCGATGTTCAAGGTCTCGTAGAACACCCCCTCCTCCATCGCACCATCGCCAAAGAACGCGACCGTCGCCTGTCCGCTGCCCTGCAGCTTGGCGGCGTAGGCTGCGCCCGCCGCCAGCGGCAGGCACCCGCCCACAATGGCTGAGGTGTGAAGGATGCCGAGAGCAGGATCGGCCACGTGAAAGGTCCCCGCGCGCCCCTTGCACAAGCCATCTGCCCGGCCGATGATCTCGGCCAGGATCCGTCCGGCGTCTCCGCCCTTAGCCAGCACGTGGGCGTGGTTGCGATGCGTGGTGAACAGCCGGTCCTCCTTGCGCAGGACGGAACAGCCGGCCGCGCCCGCGGCTTCCTGCCCGATGTACACGTGCACGTGGCCGCGAATCAGCCCCTGGTGATCGCGCTGGAAGTGGATGACCTCCTCCTCCAGCCGGCGCATCCGCAGCATCAGCTGCAGCAAGCTCAGCGCCGACTCGGCTGGCACGGGAACGGCCAATGGCCACCTCCGAAGGTTCGTCTACGGAAAGCCAATGATACTGCCCGAGCCCGTATGACTGGTGAAGCAGCTGCAGCCAACGTGCGCACCCAGCACATACGCTGGCCAGTCACGATCGCCGTCCCCCAACAGGCGTGTGGCTGGCGGGATTCGGCGAAGCAGCCGGTACGATTGTTCAAGGCAAGCTCGCCGTGGCAGGCGAGCCAAATTCGCGGGGTGGTGCGTCTCCTGCTTCTCAACCTTCTCGATAGGCTCCTGAGCAATTACTACTGGGCCTGGCACGACGACGCCATGGCCGTGTTCCGGGCCCTGCCGACGTTCGCCGGCAACCCGTATGACGCCGTTCGGCGCCTCACTTCCGAGCAGCATGAGCGGCTCGAAGAGGGCGATCTCCCTGCCCTGGCGCAGGCCGCGGTAGACAGCATGGACACCTACGTCGCGGCCGCCGCACCCGAACGGCGCGTCGCCTACTTCAGCGCGGAGTTCGGGATCCACGAGAGCCTACCGCTGTACTCCGGCGGTCTGGGCGTCCTTGCGGGCGACCATCTGAAGTCAGCCTCCGACCTGAACGTTCCGCTGGTTGGGGTAGGCCTGGTGTATCGCCGCGGCTATTTCCATCAGACGATCGACGACCAGGGCATGCAGCACGAGGAGTACCCCGAGATGCATCCCCTCGAGCACGGCTTCCGGCCGGCTCTCGACCCACAGGGTCGGCCGGCCCAGGTGAGCGTGCCGCTCGACAGCCGCGAGGTCAAGGTCCGCGTTTGGCGCACCGACGTGGGGCGCGTGCCGCTGTTCCTGCTGGATACCGACCTGGACGAGAACGCAGCGGACGACCGGTTCATCACCAGCCACCTGTACGGCGGAGATCGTGAGCTGCGCGTCCGCCAGGAGATCGTGCTCGGTATCGGTGGCCTGCGAGCGCTGCGTGAGCTGGGATACGAGGCGCTGGACACATTTCATCTCAACGAAGGACACGCCGCCTTCATGTGCCTGGAGGCGATCTGCGAGTGCCGGCGCTTCGAGGAGCATTTCGAAGTCAGCCGCGCCCGAGCGGCCGGACGCGTGGTGTTCACCACCCATACGCCGGTGCCTGCCGGACACGACGTCTTCCCGCCGGAGATGATTGCCGGCTACCTGGGCCACTACGCCGAGACCGAGATCCATTGCAGCGTGGACGATCTGCTGTCCTTGGGGGCCTCACGCAGCGGCGGGCCGGCGTTCTCCATGACCGAGCTGGCGCTGCACGTGTCGCGCTCGGCCAATGGTGTCTCCACCCGCCACGGTGAGGTCAGCCGAGCCATGTTTCCCGGACGCCCTATCGACTCCATCACCAACGGCGTGCACCACTTGACCTGGTGCGCTCCGGCCACGGTCCGGCTGTATGACGACTACCTGAACGGCTGGCGGACCAATCCGCGCCTGCTCGTCGAGGCCCACACCCTGCCCGACGGCGATCTGGCGGCGGCGCATCGGGCCAACAAGCTGCGCATGATCGAGCAGCTGAACGAAATGCTGCCGGATCCCCTGGATCCCGACCTGCTCACCATCGGTTTCGCTCGCCGATTCGCGACCTATAAACGCGCCGGTCTGCTGTTCCACGACCCGGACCGGCTCACGGACATCGGGGCGGGCAAGGTGCAGCTGGTCGTCGCCGGGAAGGCCCATCCCCAGGACGAAGCCGGGAAGCGGCTCATCCAGGAAGTCATCCGCCTGGGCAAGGTCACGCCGGTCAAGGCCGTGTTCATTCCCGACTATGACTTGGGCCTGGGCAAGCTCCTGACGTCCGGCGTAGACGTCTGGCTGAACAACCCGCGACGGCCACTCGAAGCTTCGGGGACGAGCGGGATGAAGGCCAGCCTGAACGGCGTGCCCAACCTCTCGGTGCTCGATGGCTGGTGGGTGGAAGGCTACGACGGCACCAACGGCTGGGCCATTGGCGGTGAGGCTTCGCCGACCGATCCGGCGACCGAAGACGCCCGCGACGCCGACAGTCTGTATCGTTTGCTGGCCGAGCGTGTCCTACCGGAGTACTACGACAGTCCGCTGGCCTGGCTGCAGCGTATGAGGCGAGCGATCGTATCGTCGGCCCGCTTCACCACCCATCGCATGGTCGAAGAATACGCCCGCCGGGTCTACCACCAGTAGGGATCCTGCCGAAGGGGACGGGACAGTCATGCTTCCTGCCGGTGCATGGATCTTTCCGGACGCCCCGGTCGAGCAGGTGGTTCGTATCTGCCAGCTGCTCGATGAGGCCGGATTTGCCTACGCCTGGATTGGCGACGAAGCGCTCAATCGAGATTGCTTCGTCACTATTGGCGCGGCGCTCGCTGCCACGAAGCGCATACGCGTCGGCACCGGCATCACCAACCCGTACACGCGCCACCCGGCCATGGCGGCGGCGGCGACCGCCACGCTGGACGAGCTGTCCGGCGGACGCGCTCTGCTGGGCTACGGTCCAGGGGCCTTCGCCACGCTCAGCCCGATGGGGCTGCGTTGGGAGCACCCCCTGACCGCTCTTCGAGAAGCGATCTCCATCGCCCGGCGTCTCTTCTCCGGCGAGCGGGTCGATTTCGAGGGCGACCTGTTTCGGCTGAGATCGGCGCAGCTGCCATACGCCCGTGCCGGCATCGAGGTTCACATGGCGGGACGCGGCAGACACGTGCTGGAGCTGGCAGGGGAGCTGTGCGACGGCGTGCTGATTTCCGGCAAGGCCCGCTTCGACCTGCCCGAAACGGTCGCTTACGTGCACACAGGCGCGAAACGATCGGGCAACAGACCGCGTGTCTTCTACGCCAGCGACGTCTGCTTCGATGACGACAGCCGAGCCCGCAGCCGTGCCCGCCAGCTGAAGGTCATTGCCGGTTTTGCGCAGTCAGTGAAGGACCGGCTCGGGTTCACACCCGAGATCGAGGCGCGGATTGGCAGATGGGACCAGCCCAGCGCGGCGGCGGCATTGACCGACAGCATGCTCGACGAGCTAGCGTACGTCGGGAACCGCGGCCGAGTCGGCCAGCAGATCGAGGCGGATATGTCCCGCCATGGCATTGACGTGTTCGTGGTGAATCTCGAAGCCTCGCTGCCACTGTCGCGCGTGGGCGCGATCGCCGAAGTGGTTCGGAGCGCCGTGGCGGGCAGGGGTGGGACTTCAGGCTAGCCCGCCTCCCCGGCCGCTTGACGAAGGTCGGCGTAGAGCCGAGCGAGATCCGGCAGCTGGTAGTGCGCCTGGAGGCCGCTGGGATTCGGCAGCAGCCAGATCTTCGATTCGGCCAGCATCTCCGGCTGCAATCCAACGGCGGCTTTTGGCCGCTCGAACGCGACGCGGTAGGCCTGCATGCCGACGAAAGCCACGTATCGAGGCCGGAACAGCGCCGTCTTCTGCGCCAGGGCAGCCGCGCCTTGGCGCAGCTCCTCCGCGCTGAGTTCCGCGGCGCTGGCCGTCCCACGGGCCACGAGATTGGTGATCCCTAACCCGAGCGCCGGCAGCTCACGCTCCTCAAAGCAGGTCAGCAGGCGCGGCGTAAAGCCGGACAGGTGCAACGTCAGCCAGAAGCGGTTGCCCGGTCGGGCAAAGTGATGGCTCACCGCGGCCGAGTACAGTCCGGGATTGATGCCGCAGAACAGCACACGCAGGTGCGGAGCGATGACGTCCGGCACCGTGCCGCCGGCCGCGGCCAGGATCTGCTGGCGAGTTGGGCGCCGTGGGGCCGGAGAACGGTCCGTCTCCGGCCCCACGGTCAACGGGCGGGATTCAGGCGCTGGCGGCATCAACGCCAGCATAGCCGCGGGCGATCAGCCTAGGGTTGCGGGAATCACGCCCATGCGCCCGGCCTGGTAGTCGGCGATGGCCTGGTAGATCTCTTCCTTCGTGTTCATGACGAACGGGCCATACCGAGCTATGGGCTCGTTCAGCGGCTGGCCGGCGAGCAGCAGCAGGCTGAGCGGCTGCGGGGCGTCTTCGCTCGAGGACAGCTCGATCGTGTTTCCGTCGTTTCGGAAGAACACTGCCTGGCCTTCGTTGGCCATCCGGCCCTCCGGGCCAAAACGCCCCTCCCCCCTGATGACATAGCCGAAGGCGTTGTACCCGGCTGGTACGAGCTGCGACACTCGCCCTCCCGGCTGCAGGGTGAAGTGCAGGTACACGATCGGCGTTCGTGTGTCGATAACCGCTCTCGCTCCAAGCGCTTCGCCGGCGATCACGCGAACGCTCACCCTGCCGTCGTCACTCCTGGCCACAGGAATGCCTGCGCCCGGGATCTCCTGGTAGCGCGGGTGGATCATCTTGTCCTTGGCCGGCAGGTTGACCCACAGCTGAAAGCCGTTGACTCGCCCGCCGTCACGCATGATTTCCTGCGCCGGCATCTCCGAATGGACGATGCCCGAGCCGGCAGTCATCCACTGCACGTCGGCCGGGCCCAAACGCCCCTGATGCCCCTGGGAATCCTTGTGCTCGAACGCGCCTTCCAGCATATAGGTCACGGTCTCGAATCCGCGATGCGGGTGGTCGGGCGCACCCACGGCTTCGCCCGGGCCATAGTCAGCCGGACCCATGTGGTCCAGCAGCATGAACGGGTCGGCATGGGCGAGCGTCTGCGTTGGAAATGGACGCCGTACCACGAACCCACCGCCTTCCAGCTGACGCACGGTGTTGACGACGCCGGCCACCGACCGGCTGGTCTCGATTTCAATAGCCATAGAGCTGCTCCTCGAAGCCGGCGCGGCTGCGCCAGCGTATGACGGCGAGTGTACCCCAAACAAGTTGCATATTCAACTATCTGCCATTTGTTGACTATTTCGGTTGACAATGTCAACTTTTTTCTCTACCCTGGACAAATGACACCAGCGGTGGGCACTCGGGGCGTCCTTGCGCCCCTGGAATCCGAGATCGAAGAGTTCGAGGCAAAGGGCCGCGCGTTCCGCGCTGGCGAGATTGAGCCGGGGGATTTTCGCGCCTGGCGTCTTACCCGCGGCATCTACGGCCAGCGGCAGGCCGATAACCAGATGGTACGCATCAAGATCCCCTTTGGCGGCCTGACGGCGGATCAGCTGGACGTCATCGGCGACATTGCCGAGACCTTCGCCGGGAGCAACAAGGGCCATATCACGACCCGCCAGAACATCCAGCTGCACTTCGTGAACCTGGACAACGTCCCCGAGATCATGCGGCGGCTGGCCCCGGTTGGCCTGACCACGCGTGAGGCCTGCAGCAACACCGTCCGCAACGTCACTGCCTGCCCGCTGGCGGGAGTCGACCCCACCGAGCCATTCGACGTGACGCCCTACACGGCCGCCTTCGCGCGCTACTTCCTGCGGAAGCCCGAGAATCAGGCGCTGCCGCGCAAGTTCAAGGTCGCCTTTTCCGGCTGCAGGGAGGACTGCGCCGTGCTGGGGATTCACGACATCGGCTATCAGGCGGTGGTCAAGGATGGCGTGCCGGGCTTCCGCGTCGTGGCAGGCGGCGGCACATCGACGATGCCCCGCAAAGCCCCTGTCATCCGGGAGTTCGTCACCTTCGACGAGTACCTGCTGCTGGCTGAGGCCATCCTGGCCGTGTTCGACAAGACCGGCAATCGCAAGAACAAGAACGCCGCGCGCATGAAGTTCGTGCTCGAGAAGATTGGCTTCGAAGCGTTCAAGGATCTCGTGGACGAGGAGCTGGCCAAGCTCGAGGGCAAGAAGATCGACCTGGCCCCGCTCATGGCGCTGCCGTCCGAGGAGGACGTCCTGCCGAGCGACGTTCCGCTGGCCGACCCCATCCCCGGCTTTGCTGAGTGGCGTCGAACGAATGTGGTGGCGCAGAAACAGGCTGGTTACTTCAGCGCATTCGTCACCGTGCCCACTGGGGACCTCTACCCGGAGTTCCTGCGCGGCCTGGCCGCAATCTCGCGACGGCACAACGGCGGGCTGGTGCGGACGACGATTACCCAGAACGTGGTGCTGCGCTGGCTTCGCGAGGAGCAGCTTCCGGCGCTGCATCGCGACCTGTTCGAGCTGGGGCTGGGCGGCGCGGGCGCGCGGACCCTCACCGACGTGGTCTCCTGCCCGGGCGCTACGAGCTGCAGCCTGGCCATCACCGCTTCCATTGAGCTGGCGCGTTACGGGCTGAGCGGCGCCGTCCAGGAGCTCGTAGCCAAATACCCCGAAGCTGAAGACGTCAAGATCAAGATCAGCGGCTGCCCCAACGGCTGCGGCCAGCACCATCTGGGCACGATTGGCTTCGAAGGCGCGTCCACCAAGCAGAACGAGCTCCAGGTTCCGTCCTACGAGATGTGGATCGGCGGCGGCAATACGCCCGAGGGACTGCGCATCGGTAAGAGAGTGGGCAAGGTCGCGGCCAAGCGCGTCCCCCAGGCGCTCGAACGGGTGCTGGCGGCGTTCACCTCCGGCAAGCAGGACGGCGAGAGCTTCTACGCCTGGCTCGATCGAACCGGCATTGAGCCCATCAAGGAGCTGATTGCCGACCTGCGGGTCGTCGGGCCGCTGTACAAGGACCTCGATGCCTATAAGGATTGGGGCGCCGACGAGGTCTACGTCGTCGTCCGCGGTGAAGGAGAATGCGCTGCCTGAGCAGCGTACCCCGGCCGCTCAGCGCTGACAGCCGCGGACAGGAACCGGGCTTGCTGCGTCTCTTAACCACGAGCGGCGCCTGAATCATGGCCGAAGCGCTTGGCGGACTCGAAGGCAAGACCGTCGTCCTGCTGGAAGCGCGGCGCTCTCGCGAGATAGCGGACCTCGTGCGCCGTTACGGAGGGGAGCCGTGGTCGGTTCCGGCCATGCGCGAAACGCCGCCCGACGATCGATCCGAAAGCGTTGCCAAGCTGCGGCAGCTGTGCTCCGACGGCACCGACGTCGTGATTTTCCTGACTGGCGTGGGCGCCAGGGCGATGTTCGACCTGGCCGCCCAGCTGGAGCTGGAGGCGCGGCTGCGCGAGGTGCTTGCCGCAGCGCTCGTCGCTATTCGTGGACCCAAGCCCCAGGCGGTCCTGCGCGACCTCGGCATTCGCATCGACCGCGCGGCCGCCGAGCCCAACACCTCGCGGGAGGTCCTCGCCTCGCTGCAGGGAGACAGCTTCAGCCGGGTTGCGGTGCAGCTCTACGGCGGGCCTGACCTGGAGCTGCGCCAGGGGTTGGAGGAGAGGGGCGCCGGCGTGCTGGAGCTGCCCCTGTATCGCTGGGCGCTCCCGGACGACGTTGGCCCGATGGCAGAGCTGATCGATCACCTGGACCGCGCCCAGGCCCTGGCCGTAACCAGCGTGACGCAGGTCAACAACCTGTACAGCGTGGCGGAAGCCGCCGGCAAAACGGATCAGCTGACCGCCGGCCTGCGCAAGCTGACCGTCGCGGCCGTGGGCCCTGTCGCGGCCGCCGGCCTGCGCCGGCGGGGCATCGAGGTCGCGGTCCAGCCGGAGCACCCCCACATGGGCCCCATGATCCGCGACCTGGCGCGGTACTTCGGCTCACGGGCGGCCGAATGAGCCCGGAACCGCGGAGCCGCGACGTGAGCTACTACCCGGTGTTCCTCGACCTCAGCGGCAGGCGCTGCGTCGTAGTCGGTGACAACGACATGGCGGCCGAGAAGGTGCGCGCGCTGGCTCAGGCAGGCGCCAGCGTCACGGTTCTATCCGCTGCCCCCTGCGCGGCCTTACAGGCCCTGGCCGGCGGCCCTGTGGACCTTCTGCGGCGGCCGTACCAGACCGGAGACCTGGCCGGCGCCAGGCTGGCCATCGACACCAGCGGCGACGTCGAGACCGGCCGCCTGCTGCGCGAGGAGGCGACCGCGGCCGGCGTACTGTTGAACGTCGCCGACCGGCCGGCCGAGTGCGATTTCATCTCCCCGGCAGTAGTTCGACGCGGACCGCTGCAGCTGGCCATCTCGACGTCAGGTGAGAGCCCGTTCGTGGCCGCGGCGCTGCGGCGCCAGCTGGAAGCGCTGCTCGGCGCGGAGTGGGCCGACTTCGTCTCGCTGGTCGGCCAGGTGCGGCGCGGGCTGCGGCGCCGGCAAGTCTCGGCTTCCGATCAGCAGCGCGTCTACCGCCGCCTCCTGACGTCGGGCATCCTGGATCTCCTGCGCCGTGGAGAGACGGAGCAGGCGAAGTTCCAGGCAGCCGCCGTTTCTGCTGCCTCTGCCCGGGCGCGCCGTGGCCGCGTCGCCCTCGTTGGCGCCGGGCCCGGCGACCCTTCCCTCCTGACCCTGGCAGCAGTCCGGCTGATAGCCCAGGCGGACGTCGTGTTTCACGACGCGCTGATCGCGCCGGAGACGCTGGCGCTGTGCAATCCACGGGCCAGGCAGGTGAACGCCGGCAAGCGCGCCGGTCGCAGCAACCCCGGCCAAGAGAGCATCACCCGGCACATGATCGCCGCCGCCCGCGCGGGCCTGGACGTGGTCCGGTTGAAGGGCGGAGATCCGTTCCTGTTCGGCCGCGGTGGCGAAGAGTTGCGCGACCTCACCGCCGCCGGCATCGAGACCATCGTCGTGCCCGGCGTCAGCTCGGCGCTGGCCGCTCCGGCCGCGGCCGGCATTCCGGCCACGATGCGCGGCATCGCGCAGTCGGTGGCCGTCATCACCGGCCAGGCAGAGCAATCCGCGCTCGCGCCGCGAGGACTCGAAGCGCTGGCCGCGGCCGCGGACACCCTGGTGGTCCTGATGCCGCTGGCCAACCTGCGCGCCATTGCCAAGAGGCTCTGCAAGGTCCTTCCCACCGACCGCCCGGCGGCCGTGATTTCACGAGGCACGCTGGCGGACCAGCAGGTGGTTCGAGGGCCGTTGAACCGCATCTATCAGGTGGCGAAGGAGGCCGGCATACAGTCTCCGGCCTTGCTCGTCGTCGGTCCGGTGACGGAGGCCCTTACCCAGGCACAGGAGGGGTCGGGCGCAGCCAGCGCCTGACGGGGCGCGAGGCCCCCTCAGGCGTCTCGGGTCGGTCTTCGCGGAAGCTGGCGAAGCAGGCTGACGGCCACAGTGAGGAGAATCCCGGCGATGAGCACCAGGCCGCTCCACACGTCTGCAATCTCGCTGGCGAAATGGACCAGGGGAAGGACGATCACCAGGCCCACGAGCACCTCCCAGCCATCGTCCGCGAGGAAGTCATAGACGAACGCGGCGCTGCTCGTGAGCCAGCTCATGCCACCGCCGCCACTTCACTCGACTGGCTCTGGGCCCGAGCCGTTCTAGCCGCCGCCAGCCGCCTGACCGCCAGCCATGAGAACAGCAGGTACACGGCAATAAGCGGGACGATCGACAGGTCCGCGGCCGGCCATTCGATGCCCAGGCCTTCGCCCGCCCAGAACGTGCCGAAGGTGCTCAGCATGACGCCAACCACGAACTTCATCGTGTTCTCCGGCACCTGCTCCAGCGGTTTGCGGACGGCAAAGCCGGTGATGGCCACCACCACGAACGCGCCCGCCGCGCCCAGCGCCGGAAGCGACATGTCCCCGGAGTTCAGGCCAAAGGTGATGACGATGAAGGCTACTTCGAGTCCCTCGAGCAGCGTGCTCTTGAGCGAGACGGTGAAGCCGACCCAATCGAAGGCCTGCGCTCGCCCGTAATTGCGCAGCGCTTCGGTCTCCTCGGCAAAGATCTCCTCCTCGTCGTGCAGGCCCTTGATGCCGGCGAAGCGCAGAATGGCCTTGCGCATCCATTTGAGGCCGAAGACCAGCACCAGCGTGCCCACCACACCGCGCAGGACAGGCAGGGGCACCGTGCTGGCCAGCGTGAGGCCGAACCCGGCGATGATGACAGCCAGCAGGACCGCGGCTGCCGCTGCCCCGAGCAACGAGCTCTTCCAGCTGCGGGTAATGCCGACGGCGAGAATGATCGTGAAGGCCTCTACGAACTCCACGCACGAAGCCAGGAAGCTTGCTCCAACCGCGAAGGCGACTGCCGTCACCATGCTCTCCTTCGTCCATCTGTGGCGTCGGCGCGGGACGCGTAAGGTCTCGCTATCGCATGAAGTGTAGAGATCCTGAAGGCAAACCGGCAGCTGTTCGCTTTGCGCCGACCCTCGGCGAGGCTTACCCTTGAGCCGTGCGCTTCGACGTCAACCTGCTGCCGATGTACTACCCGGACGCGCACCCGCCATTCGGCGAGTACTTCGATCAGATTCTCGACGAAGTTCAGCTGGCCGAAGACCTCGGGTTCCAATGCTACTGGTTCACCGAGCACCATTTCCTGTTGTATGGCGGACCCATCGGGAATCCCGCTGTAGTGCTGGCCGCCGCGGCGAGACGCACCTCACATATCCCGTCTTGGCTCGGCGGTCTGCATCGTACCCCTGCGGCACCCGCTGCAAACAGCCGAGGACTACGCCATGGTGGACGCCATTTCAGGAGGCAGGCTCGAGTTCGGTGTCGGCCGCGGCAATCGCGCCATCGACTATCAGATGCTGGAGATCGACCGCGATGAGAGCCGCGCGCGCTTTGAAGAAGCCATGGACGTCATCACCGGCGTGTGGTCCAACGATCGCTGCAGTCACGATGGGCGGTACTGGCAGTTCGAAGACGTGAGCGTGTACCCGCGGCCCATTCAGCAGCCGCTGCCGAGCATCTGGGTGGCGGGCAATTCGCCGGAATCGGCCGCGTGGGCCGGACGGCATGGCTACCACCTCATGACGGTCGCACACCCGCGACCGCCGGAGCCGGTTCGAATGAACACCGAGGCGTGGAAGGCCAGTCTGCCAGGCGCCGCCGCGGGCGGCCGCCCGCACTGCCAGCTGCTCGTGCGAGTCTGGGTCGAGGAAAGCGCGGAACGGGCCAAAGCAACGGCCGAGCTGGCCTACCGGCGGTACGACGAGCTGTCGGCCTTCAGCCGCGAGCGACAGACGATCGAGGAGCCGGACCTGGAGCGCATGTTCGCCACGGGACGCAATATCTACGGCAATCCGGAGCAGTGCATCCAGGGCATCCGGAACGCGGCCAAGCACTTCGAGTTCGATACCCTGGCTGCCGTATTCAACTTTGGCGGCATCCCGCACGAGCGCGTCATGACAGCGATGCAGCTCTTCGCTAGGGAAGTCATGCCGGCGTTCCAGTAGGCTCGATGGCCCCCGTAACCGACGCCGAGCACCGCGAGGCACGCCGCATCGCGGCCAGTGCCGGCGACCTGCTCGTTTCGCTGCGGCAGCGGCCCCTGCCGGTGGATGCCCTGCGGGCGGATGGCGACAAGCTGTCCAACGTCGCCATCCTGGATGCAATCCACGCGCGCTTCCCCGACGACCCCATTCTGTCGGAAGAGAGCCCCGACGACCAGGCACGTCTCAACGCCGGCCGGGTGTGGATTGTGGACCCGCTCGACGGCACGCGGGAGTACGGAGAGCTGGACCGATCGGACTGGGCGGTACACGTGGCTCTGGCTGTCGACGGCTGGCCGGTGGTGGGCGCGGTGGCGCTGCCGGCCCTGGGCCAGCTGCTGTCCACGGCCGAGCCGCCTCCGCTGCCCGCTGCCCGCCCTAGCCCACGCATTCTGGTGAGCCGCAGCCGGGCCCCGGCCTGGACGTCGGAGCTGGCCCATTACCTGCACGGCGAGCTTATTCCCATGGGCTCGGCCGGGGCTAAGGCCATGGCCGTGGTGCGCGGCGAGGCGGAGGTCTACGCCCACTCGGGGGGCCAGTACGAGTGGGACTCCGCGGCCCCGGTGGCAGTGGCCCTCGCGGCCGGACTTCATGCTTCCCGGCTCGACGGCTCGCCCCTGCTGTACAACCGGCCTAATCCCTGGCTGCCGGACCTGCTCATCTGCCAGCCAGCCCTGGCGGAGCAAATCTTGGCCTTCTTCCGTGGACGTGAGTGACCGAGGGCCGCGTCAGCATCAGCCGGGGCCTGTCCGCCTGCCGGAGATGACGTGAGAGAGGCAGCGCTGGCCTCAGGAGGAGCGCGCGAGGCAGGCCGGCCCACCATCAGGCCCGGCTCACTGCCGCTGTTTGCCGAGAGCAGTGTCGTGGGCGCCGCGGCGCTGTTCGTGATCTTCCTGCTGCTGCCGCTTCTTGCGCTGCTGTGGCGGAGCTGGACGGCCGGCAGCCTGTGGAAGGGTATTCATGAGCCAGTCGTGGTGCACGCGCTGGCGCTGACGGTGACGACCACGGCGATGACGGTGGCCCTGTCGATCGCCTTCGGCACGCCACTCGCCTTCCTGCTGGCCCGCCGTCGGTTTCCCGGCCGGCAGATCGTGGATGCGCTGGTCACCCTGCCGCTGGTGCTGCCCCCGCTGGTCGCCGGCGTTGCGCTGTTGATGGCTTTTGGCCGGCGAGGCTTGCTCGGCGACCAGCTGGGAGCGCTGGGCGTCGAGGTGCCATTCACCACGGGCGCGGTCGTGCTGGCGGAGCTGTTCGTGGCCGGGCCGTTCTTCGTGCGCTCGGCAAAAGTCGGATTCGAAGCGGTTTCACGCGCCATGGAAGACGCCGCGGCCATCTCGGGCGCCGGGACATGGGAGACGTTTCGTTACGTCACCCTTCCGCTGGCCATGCCCAGCATGGTTTCCGGCGGCGTGCTGTGCGCCGCCCGAGCATTCTCGGAGTTTGGCGCCACGCTGATGTTCGCGGGCAACCTGGAGGGTCGCACGCAAACGATGTCGCTGGCCATCGAAAGCGCCATGCAGACGGACCTTGGCGCGGCCCTCGCGCTGTCCCTCGTCCTGGTGATCATCGCCGCGGTGGCACTGGCCATTCCGCTCGTCCTCGTGCGGAACACCACGGTCATGTGACCCTGGGGCGTCCGGTCGTTTGTATGATGGATCGCACGGCCGAATCCGGAATGAGGAGCTGCCCCTTGCTGCGCCTATTCAGCCTGCTTGTCGTCGTCGCGGTATTCCTGGCCGCCTGCGGAGGGGGCGCCGGGCCGTCGGTCAGCTCCGCCGCCGCGCAGCCCGATCCTTTCTCGGGAGAAATAACCGTCTTTGCGGCCGCATCGCTGACCGATGCCTTCAATCAAATGAAGGGCCAGATCGAAGCCGCGCATCCCGGCGCCAAGCTCACGATGAACTTCGCCGGGACGCCGACCCTACGCACGCAGATGGCGCAGGGCGCGAAGGCGGACGTGTTCGCCTCTGCCGACAGCGCCAACATGACCGGTGCTCAGCAGGACGGCACGATTGATGGCGCCCCGACGATCTTTGCCCACAACAAGCTCGTTGCTGTCGTCCCGGCCGGCAGCGCCGCCGTAACCCAGCTGCAGGACCTGGGCAAGCCAGGCATCAAGGTGGTTCTCGAGCAGCAGACCGTGCCCGCCGGCGCCTATGCTCGCCAAGCCCTGGAGAAGATGAGCTCCGATGGTGCGTTTGGTCCCGACTTCAACCGCCGCGTGCTGGCCAACGTGGTCTCCCAGGAGCCCGACGTGAAGGCTGTCCTCTCCCGAATCCAGCTCAACGAGGCAGATGCCGGGATCCTGTACGTATCTGACGTCAGCGCCCCCGCGGTGAAGGATCACGTGAAAACGCTGACTATCCCGGACCAGTTCAACATCCTGGCCGATTACCCCATGGCTGCGGTCAAGGGAGCGGCCAATCCCACGGGAGGCAGGGCATTCATCGACTACGTCTTGAGCCCTGCCGGGCAGGCGATCCTTCGCCAGAACGGTCTGCTAGCGGCCGTCTGATATCCGCCAGCCTGGCGGCGGGAATCGGGTTAGACAGCCGCCGCCAGAGCTCGATCCGACTGGTTGGCGGCGACGTCTTTCAGCCCGAACAGCCGCGCGGCATTGAGACCTGCCATCTGCGCCTTGTCTTCCTCCGAGACCGTGTCGAGCGAGCGCAGGAATTCCACCGTGTTGGCGCCTGAGCCGGCCAGCGCGTGAGGGTAATCGCTGCTCAGCATCAGCCGCGAGGCCCCAATGCGCTCGATGAGGAAGGGCAGCGACTTCGCCTCGGTTTTGATGTTGAACGAGAACCACAGCTGGTCCAGGTATTCCGTGGGCAGCTTCTTGAGCTTGAGCTTGGTGTACTGCGGCTCTTCAACCGCCACCTCGTCCAGGCGATCGAACAGGTAGGGCAGGAAGCCCGCGCCGGCCTCCAGGAATCCGACCCGCAGCTTCGGGAAGTTTTCCAGCACCTCGCCGCAGATCAGCGAGCCGATGGCCAGCGAGGCCTCGGCGGGGAACTGCAGGGCGTTGCCGAAGCGATAGCGCTTGTAGCGATGCGATCCGCCTGTCACGGACAGGTGCGATGAGTGGACGATCAGCGGCACGCCCAGCGCCTCGACCTTCTCATAGAACGGCCAGAGCTCGTACTCGTCGAGGTTCCGGTCGAGGACGTTGGTGCCGATCTGAGGAGCATGCAGCCCCAGCTCCAGGACCGACCGCTCCAGCTCCTCCACCGCCAGCTTGACGTCCTGCATGGGCATCACCGCCAGGCCGATGAACCTGCCGGGGTGCTTCTCGATCGCTCTGGCCACGGCGTTGTTGTACGAGCGGCAGACGCTGGCTCCCAACTGCGGATCAACGTCATAGCCGAACGGGCCGTTGTTGGGCACCAGCACCTGGCGGTCCACCCCGATCTTGGCCAGGTCGGCAACCCGCGCGTCCGCGTCGAAGACGCCTGCCGTGCGGCGAGCGAACTGATACACGCTTGGGTAGTTGGCCATGTACGCCGGCAGCTGACTCGTGCGCTCGTTGTAGACCACGATCTCCTTGCCGCCGCTGCCGAAGACAAACCTCGGCGCCCGGCTGGCAAAGGCCGGATCGACGTCGTCGAAGGCGTCGTGTGGCAGAAAGTGCGAGTCGCAATCAATCACTGTCGACATTTTCGGTTCAACTCCTCACGCACGAGAGATACGTGATACCCCTTCCGGTAGGCATCCCGACGGACTGTTCGTCCGAAACTAGCAGGCATTGTGCCCCTAAACGCGGCCGAACGCAAGGGCTGGGGCATCGTCGATCTGTAAACCTCGAATTCGCTGTCGGATGCCTGGCGTTCTGCGAGGGTGCGCCTCAGTGGCGGCAGACGCGCAGCGAGTGATTGACGCGGCAGATCGGCGGCGGCGTGCCCACAGGGGAGGGTCGAGGGCGAGCGGGAGGGTGCGCGGCCGGACTCGAACTGGCCGGCTTCTGCGACTGAGGACCTGCCGTCGGCGAGGGAAGGGTAGCGACGCTGGGTTTGGCCTGGCCAGCTGATCCCACGGACAGGCTCAGCGCCACACCGACTGTGGGCCGCGGCGCCGGAGCTCGCGGCTGCGGCAGCGGACTGGAGGGCGGGACGAACTCCGGCTGCGCCGCAGGCTGGCAGCCGCTGGCGCCGTCCACGGTATCTGCACGCCAGGCTGCGCTCAGCAGGCCAAAGGTCCCGTCAACCGGCCGGCTCTGGGCGTCCATGAGGCCCCAGATCTTGTCGGTTGGCTCGGGACCGGCCGTGGTCCAGGCGTAGGGCGCACCGCCCAGGACGTAGGGATAGCAGCGAATCGAGCGCCACATCGCCAGGTAGCCCTGCGCTCGCTGATCGGGCGTGTCGCCCTGCGTCCCGAACTCACTGACGATCAGCGGACGGTCGAGTCCGTATTCGGGCCAATGGCTCAGGATGGGCCGGACGTCGTGGTTGTAGATGTTGGTGCCGTACAGCAGCCAGGGCCGCATGTCGCCAGTGTCGCGCAGCGCCTGCACGATCTCGGGCACGAAGCGGTCTTCCGCCTCGCGATAGACGACGGGGTGGTTGGGATCGAGCTCGTGAAACAGGTCGGCGAGCTGCAGATAGGCGCGGATGAAGGCCGGGTGCTGCTCCGGCGGCATCTCCCACAGCACTTCGTTGCCCAGGCCCCACATGCGCACAGCGTGAAAGTCCTTGAATTGCTCGATGCGCTCTCGTGCGGAATCCAGCAGGGCATCGACCAGCGCCGGGTTTTCGTAGTCGCCTTCCGGCGGCAGGTACATTGGCATCACCACGCCCAGGCCGTGCTGGTCGGCCACGGTGAGGGTCAGCTCGTCGAAGGCGTCCTGCTCGTAGCCCTTGTCCTCGTCCCAGCCGGTGATGATGTTAACTCCCGCATCGCGCAGCATGGCAAAGTCACGCCGATAGTTGGATTCGCGCTCGCCATCCGGCAGATAGCGGTAGATGGGGTTGTAGCCTACTCCGATGAATACCGAGGGCTGACCGTCGACGAGGTAGCGAAAGCCACCGCCCTGCGCTGGCTCGACCGTTACCAGGCTGGGGGCGCCATCGGGCACCAACTCCGCCACGTCGGCCGCCGCGGCCGCGGGCCAGACTAGGGCACCCGTCAAGAGCGCCCCCAGCGCTGCCACGACGATCGCGCGCCCTCGCCTCTCTCTGCCGGCCATGTCTACAGATCTGCAACGCAGCGAGGGACGCGACGTAACAGTGAGGCAAGGGAACCACGAGCATTGCGGACGCCGCGGCTGCTCCGGGCTCCGGGGCATGACACCCAGTCGCCCTTCGACGAAGCGGACAGGGCCCGACGGCCGGTTCAGGGGCCGTCGGGCCTCAGACGCGCAGAGGTTACATGCCGGTAACTAAGCCCGTCACGTTACCCGCGGGATCGGCGAACATCGCCAGTTTTGGGCCTCCGGGCACCTCCGTCGGGGCAAGGATTGTCTTGCCGCCAAGCTGCTCGGCTCTGTTGAGCGTGGCCTGCAGGTCGTCGACCTGCGCGTAGACCGTGACGCGGGCTGTGCCATCCATGTTCGCACCAACACCGCCATTGATGCCACCGGAGCCGCCGGTTTCGACCACGCCGTAGTTCATCGGATTGTTGCTGTCGATCTTCCAGCCCAACAGCTCGGAATAGAACTTCTCGAGCTGACTGCCTTCGCCGCCCATGATCTCGAAGTGAACGATTGGTGCTCCCACGATGCGTGCTCCTTTGTTTTTGCTGGGGTCGTTCCAGTAGACCATGACGGTATCAGTCTCGATCGGCAACCGACCGCCGTCCGCCGGTGTACTATGAGGCGGACGGAAGCTGGCATTCATCATCCCTTTGCGGCTTGTACATGGCTTCGTTTGGCGAAGCGCGCGAGACTGAAGACGAACGGCCTACACATTTCAGGAGGAATGTCATGGACATCGTCACGTGGTGGCTTGGCTGGCCCAACTGGGTCCAGGATCTCTCCATCGTGTTTCTGCTGCTGGTGTTCTTGTCGCACGCGCCCGGCGCCGGATGGCAGCGCGGCCGCGGATCGTCGAGGGATTAGCCGATGATCGACAACGTTCCGGCAGCATTTCCCGCCAACGTCGAGATCGATTACCCGGATCGAGACCTGGACCGCCTGACCACCTTCTTCCGGGTATTCACGGCGATCCCCGTCGTCGTCATCCTGGTGCTGGTGACGGGGCCAACGCTTCGCGCCAGCTCCGCCAACTTCGCCGTGGGTTCGGGGGGAGTCCTCTTCCTGGCCACGATGCTCATGCTGGTCTTTCGCCAGAAGTACCCGCGCTGGTGGTTCGATTGGAACATCGCCCTGACGAAATTCAGCCTTCGCGTATCCGCCTACCTCGCGCTGCTGCGCGACGAGTATCCCTCCACGGACGAAGAGCAGGCTGTCCACCTGGAGATTCCCTACCCCGACGCACAGCGCGACCTGAATCGCTGGCTGCCGCTGGTCAAGTGGCTGCTGGCCATTCCGCATTACATCGTGCTGTGGTTCCTGGGTATTGCGGCCTTCGTGTGCGTGGTCATCGCCTGGTTCGCGATTCTCTTCACCGGCCGCTACCCGCGCTCGCTGTTCGATTTCGTAGTGGGTGTGTACCGCTGGTCCGTGCGCGTCGCGGCCTACGCTTTCCTGCTCACGACCGATCGTTATCCGCCCTTCCAGCTCGCCGCGTAGACGCTGCCTGGTGCGTAGACGCGAGGGTCACGCTTCGGCCGGTCAATGCCGCAGGGTGCCAATCCTGCCGTAGGGGCAGGGAGGCCAGCGGCGGCTGCGCCGGCGCCGGATTGAGACCATGCCGTCTGGAGCTGCTAGTGAGCCGCACTCGCCCGCATGAGGAGCTGTGGCAGGCAGCGGCCCCACAGGCCCATGGCCAGGGGTGCGATGCCAATTACACCCACAATTACACCAACGGCCGTTCCCCCGCTGAAGCCAAATCCCCAAACGATGAGCGCTGCGCCGGCGGCGATACGGGCGATCCGTCCGAACGGCTTGTTCATGAAAGTAATGAAAGCCATGAATCTATTCCTCGCTGCGTGTTACTACACACAATGTAGTTTCGCGAAGATAAACGGCGCTTAAACAACCTTGGAATTCGCAATAAAGGAGGCGCTGGTTGGTCGGCATAGAATCGGTCGCCCAGTCCTTCTGTCTGACGTGCAAAGGTGGAGCATGCTCGTGCTAAGCTCGCCTCTCGTGACCGGTCCGCGCCATGGCGGTTAGCCATCTGGACAGCGCCCAAAGATCGGCATTGCTCAGGCGCGGGCTTACCCTGGAGTACCTCACCCTAGGCTGGAATGTGGTTGGCGTCATCGTCCTGGCGATCGCCGCCATTCGAGCGGGCTCGGTGGCCCTTGCCGGCTTTGGGTTGGATTCCCTCGTCGAGATCGGCGCCTCCACCGTGGTGGTCTGGCAGCTGACGAACAGCGGCGGTACGCGCGAGCGCACGGCCATGCACTTGATCGGCGGTGGCTTCATCGCCATCGCGATTTACGTCGCTGCCCAGGCGGCCTTCATCCTGGCAGCGGGGGGACGGCCGGCCGCGTCGCCAGCAGGCATGGCTTGGACCGCCATCACCTGCGCGGTGATGCTGGCGCTGGCATTCGGCAAGATGGGCACTGGCGCGGCGCTCGATCACCCCGTCCTGAAAGCTGAGGGCCGCGTGACGCTGGTGGATGCCTACCTCGCCTGCGCAGTGCTGCTGGGGCTCGTCCTCAACGCGGCCCTGGGGCTGTGGTGGGCCGATCCGCTGGCCGGGCTGGTGATCGTCTTCTACGGCCTCAAGGAAGGGTGGCAAGCCCTCCACGAATGACCTCGAGCTGAAGGCAACGCTGACGAGAGCCGTCCTAACAGCAGCGCTGTGAAACGATTGCCTCGTGGCATCGTCGCCGGACAGATCCCTGGGCATCACACTGCTCGCGATAGAGAAGTCGATCGGTGCCATCTTCTTCCTCGTCGCGGCCGTCACACTGCTGGTCCTCCACGCCAGGAACATCACGCACCCCCTGCAGGGTTTGTTCGCCGAAGAGCTGCGCGAGGACCCGCATGACGTCATTGCCAACCTGCTGATCCACTGGCTTCCCCAGATCAGCCGGACGGCGCTCCTGACGCTGGCCGCGATCGCCACCGCCTACCTGGTCCTCCATGTGGTAGAGGCTGCAGGGCTGTGGCTCGGGCAGGTGTGGGTAGAGTACTTCATCCTCGTAGAGACCGCTGCCTTCATCCCCTATGAGATCTACGAAATGATCCGGCAGCCAAGCGGGTTCAAAGCAGGGATCCTTGTCCTGAACGTCCTCATCGTGGGATACCTGACAAGCCGCCGGCGATCGCCGCGAACCACCAGGGGCGCCGCATGGCAGCGCTAGAGTCAGCCGCCCAGAATCCGGTTGTAGCCGTGCTGATGTTCGTGGCGGGCGCCGTCCTCGTCGTCGTAGCCACCGAGACCTTCCTCAAGGGCCTGGTGGGCGTGGCATCGATGATTGGGCTCAGCACCTTCGCCATCACCACCATGCTGTCCGGCATGGAAGCCGAAAACACTGCCGTGGGGCTGGCCTCGGGAGGAAGCGGCTTCGGTGAGCTGGCGCTGGGCGCCGTCTTCGGCGGGGCAATCTTCCTGGTGTGCATGGCGCTGGGGCTGGGATCGGTGCTGTACCCGTTGAAGGTGCAGCTGCCGAAACCGATCCTCGCCATCTTTGTGGCGACGCCGATCATCGCCGGCGTGGGCCTCCTTCGACCCACACTCATGCGACCCATCGGCGTTATCCTGCTGCTCCTCTTCGGCGCCGGGATGACCGGCCTCGTGCTGCTGAGCCGTGGCCACACCTTCTTCGAATCCGAGGCGCTCGAGGAGTACGAGCGCGAACGGCCTTCGAAGGCCAGGTCGGTCGCCTTGACTATCATCGGGCTCGTGGCCATCACCTTGGGAGGCGAGCTGCTGGCGACCGGGGCACAAGCCCTGGTGGCAGGATTTCCGATTCCGCCGCTCGTCATGGGCATGGTCATCGGCCCCGCGGTCATCGAGCTCGAAGAAGTGGTTCGGCAGGCGGTGCCGGCCAGGGAAGGCCGGCCCGAAGTGGCTGCGGGAAACTTGGTAGGCACGCTGCTGTATTTCCTGCTCTTCAACCTGGGGGTCATCGCCGTCGCTACGCCAGTCGAGGTGCCACCGCTCGTTCGCACCTTTGATTGGCCGGTTTCCGTCGCTGTCACCTGGCTGGCAGGCCTATTCTTGTGGCGCGGCCGCGTGAGCCGCTGGCAGGGCATGGTTCTGGTGCTCGCCTATGGCGCCTTCGTGGCTGCCCACGTCCTGCTGTCGTAAGCAACCGCTCACAACGCCGCGCCGTGCCGGACGCCGGTGGCATTCAGGTCGCTGGCGCTATCCTCTCGGATGATGACTGCTCAGCGGCGTTCGGCCAATCGCTCTCGCGCGGATGAGATCCTGCGACGGCTTGGAGACGACGGGCTGCGCCTCACCGGGCAGCGTGAGACGGTCGTCCGATCGGTCGCGGCAAAGGCAGGCGCCTTTAACCCCGAAGGCCTCGTCGATGAATTGCGTCCGGGCGGCATCGGTCGAGCCACCGTCTATCGCACCCTCGAGCTGCTGGAGAAGCGCGGCATATTGAGCCGCATCCACCTGGATGGCTGTCATGGCTACACGGTGTGCGACGAGGGCCACCACCACCATTTGATCTGCCGAACCTGCGGACGAGTGCTGCCCGTCGACGCTGCCCGCATCGAAGAAGCGATCCGGGATCTGGCCGACGCATTGAACTTCCAGGTCGACACCCACACGCTGGAGTTCTCAGGGCAGTGTGCCGACTGCCTGGCCAAAGCGCCAGCCGCGTAGCGTTGCCTGTATGAGCCGGCCGGCCTAGCGGGCTGGCGCAGCTCTCTGCTGGCTAGGGGCCAGGATCGCGGAACGTACGGACCTCGCCTGAGGCCGCCGCATGCGCGTGCGCGTGCGTACCGTCGTGCTCGTGCTCATGGGTGTGGGCCAGCCCGCCATGCTGGTGGAGATGCTCGTGAATCAGGTTGGCTTCGATCAGCAGCTCGCGATTGGCCAGCACTTCGCTCGGACGGCCATCGGCAACGACTCGCCGGTTTTCGCCGATGACCACTACCCGGTCGGCAATGACGGGCACGATGTCGAGCTCATGCGTCGCGGTGACGATCGTCCGGCCAGACTGGCCGAGCATCCGAATGAGGTTCACCAGCACCCACTTCGTGCGTGGGTCGAGGGAGGCCGTTGGCTCGTCGAGCAGGATGACCCGCGGCCCCAACGACAGCACCGAGGCGATGGCCACGCGTTTCTTCTCTCCGCCGGACAGCTCGAAAGGCGCACGGTCGGCCAGGTGCGCGATCCCCATCTGGTCCAGCGCTTCGTCGCAGCAGCGCTTCACTTCCTCGGGCGACAGACCGAGCTGCAGCGGCCCAAAGGCGACGTCGTCCAGCACTGTCGGGCTGAACAGCTGGACGTCCGGGTCCTGGAAAACCAGGCCGACTTCGCGATGGAACCGGAAAGCCTCGTCGCCAGCCGTCACCAGCCTAACGTCGGCGCCGAGGGCCTGCATCGATCCTTCTGAGGGGCCGATGATGCCGTCCAGCATCTTCAGCAGCGTGGACTTGCCGGTGCCGTTCGCCCCCAGGAGCGCCACCTGCTCGCCCGCTCGTATCTCCAGGTCGATGCCGTCCAGAGCGACTTGGCGGCCGTTGTACACGTAGCGGACGCCGGCCAGCTTGAAGACGGCCTCAGCGGCCGGCGGGGCTACCGTATCCACCGGCTCACCAGGGCAGCGCCGACGGCCACGGCGAAAGCGCCGGCCAAAGCCAGCCAGTCGGCCATTCCAAGCCGGTAGGTAGAGTACGTCCGAACCTCGCCGGTGAAGCCTCGCGCCAGCATGGCAGCGTACACGTCGCCGCTCATTTTGAACGAGCGATTCAGCAGCGCGCCCATGGAGCGAGCAATCCAGCGCCGGTCCTCGCGCCCGCCGGGGCGGGCGACGACCCGGCTCTTGCGGGCCTCGAACATCCCGTTCATGGTGTGCAGGAACAGGAAAACGTAGCGATAGGTCATGGAAAGGATGAGGATGAAGACTTGCGGCGCGCGAAGGGCCCGCAGGCTCTTCAGCAGGTCCGACCAGCGCGTGGTGAGCACCAGCAGGACCGCCAGCGAGACGCAGACCGCGACCCGCATCACGAACACCGTCGCGCCGTACAGCCCGGGCAGCGACAGCCCGAGCTGGAGCGGTCCCAGGGAAACGTCGAACAGCCGAGGCGGCAGGCCGAAGAAGATCGAGGGCAGCACCACGATACCGGCAAAGAACGGGATCCCCACCCATGTGCGCCGCACGAAGAGCTCGAAGGGAAGCTGACTCTTCCAGGCCGCGGCCAGCAACAGCAGGTACAGCCCCGCGAGGACGCCAAACGAGCTCGAAGCGCTGGCGGCGATGATCACGGCCGCGAACATCAGGACCTTGATACGCGGATCGACGGCCTGCAGCCACCCACGCCGGCGCGCGTGCTCCTCCGTGAACACCGCCTGCTCGATTGAGCTGGCGATGCCAGCCAACGTCCGTTCGAGCCAGCCAACACGTCCGCGCGCCGCGCTATGGCAGGAGCAGCTCACTATGCCGCGGTGCCTCCGACCACGCCGCCTGGCGCGTCCTCCCGGCCTCGAAGCAGCCGGCCAAGAGCCAGCACGACGGCGCCCAACAGCAGGATTCCGATGACCGCCACGATCTCGTAACCTAACCCCTGGTGCCACAGAGGCGCGTTGGCATCGCTGAACCAGGGCAGCGGCAGATTGTAGCCGGACAGGGGCGCGCTGAATATACCGGACAGGCTTTGCAGGCCGGACGGAACGAAGCCGAGCTCCTTCATCAGATCGTCGGGGCTGCCTTCGCCGAATGCGAACCCCGGCGCGATGAGACCCAGTGGAGCCAGGACGGCGGCCACGGTGTAGGCCGTACCGACGCTCTTGAAGCGCTCCGGCAGCAGGAACCTGACGATCGGCACAGCCACGATGCCGACGCCGGCGGTAACCAGCATCATGCTGCCAACACCCGGCCAATCGACCTGTGACCAGTCGGCTCCGAACAGGCTGCCGACGTTCCCACCGCCTGTCACCAAGCCAGCCACGAGTAGCAGCGGCGCCCCTACCACGAGACCTATGACGGCCAGCTGCCACACCGGCCGTTGCCTGGCCGGGCCCATGTCCGCGCCGGCTCCGGCAACGACCGCCTTCAAGGAAGTGAGGTATTCGGGGTGGTGCTGCCGGATGTAGCTCAGCACCAAGGCGGTGATGATTGCCTCGACGATAGAGGCGCCCAACGCGTGCGCCAGGAGCATCGTCGGAACGGCCGCGGCTAAACCATATGGACTGTAGAGCGGCCGCCCACCGTCATTGAACAGGATCGGCTGCAGCCCAAGCTCGACGCCAACGGCCAGGCCGGCCAGCGTAATACCCACATATGAGCCGATGGCCGCGGCCCACAGCCGACGAACCGACAGCAGCGGCGCCCCGGCGGCGATGAGGCGATAGGTCCAGTAGCCCGTGAAAGGCAAGAGCACGCCCATGTTGAAGCAGTTGGCAAAGATGGCCAGGATCCCGCCGTCGCCGAAGAACAGAGCCTGCAGGACCAGCGCTGTGCTGACGGTGACAACCGCCGCCCACGGACCAAGAACGATGGCCACCAGCGTGCCGCCCACGCCGTGGGCGGTCGTACCGCCTGGAACCGGCACGTTGAACATCATGATGGTGAAGTTGAAGGCGGCAAATATGGCCAGCAGGGGCACTGTCCTGGTGGTCAGCACCTCGCGCACCTTCCTCACGGCGCGGGCCCAGGCCGGTACCGTGGCCACGCCCATACCAATGGAGAAGACTGGGCTCAGGTACCCGTCCGGAATGTGCATATCGGCTGTTCTCCTCGGCCTGTGCGGCAATCCGCCCGTTCAGCAACCGCAATCGTATTCTAGTTGCAACTAATTCGCAACTGAGAATATGTCCTTACGGCGTTTTCAGATCAGGACCGCTAACCCTGTCGCATTTGGCGCAAGCCGAAGCGTCAGCCGTCGAGGCGATAGAACTGGCCCAGCATCGCGCCATACACCAGGTGCGCCAGCACTACGGAGATGGGCGTCTGCGGACCATAGTTCAACGCCAGGAAGCCAGGCGGCTCGAGCTGCCGGGTAGGTGTTGGACCGTGCTGCTCGGAAGCCATGCGAGGATGGATCTCTGGCAGCAGCGCCATGCCCGCCACGAGAACGAACAGCGAATGGACTAGGCCAATAGCCGCGCCACGCCACCAGCCAGCGCGGCCCCAGCCGCGGAAGGCGGCCTCGTACACCAGCGCGAAGCCGAGTCCGTTCACGAAGTGCAGCCCGAACCCCGCGACCTTTGCTCGGTCGCGATCGGGCGTTGTCATGGTACCCAGCATGAAAGGGATATTCATGCGGGTGAAGCCCAGTCCCTGACTGCCGGCCATCAGCATGGTCAGCACGGTGGTCGCTGCCAGGCTCCAGAAGGTGTTGTTCCAACGATTCATGTCCGAGCCTCCGACGTGACGCGTGCGGCTTCCTGCCGTCCTGCTTGCAGCTCCTCGAGCACCAGCGCGGCATTGATGAGACCAACGTGCGTAAATGCCTGCGGATAGTTGCCGAGAGGCTCGCCATTGTCAGGATCGAACTGCTCGGCATACAGGCCAACGTCGTTGGCGTAGCCGAGCAGCTGTTCGAACAGGCTGACGGCCTTCGACAGCCTGCCCGCTCGAGCCAAAGCCTGGACCGCCCAGAAGCTGGCGATGCCGAACCCCCCTTCGCTGCCGGGCAAACCATCCAGGCCTGCTTCGTAGCGGAGGACGAACGGGCCGCACCCAAGCCGCCGCAGCACCTGTTCCACGGTCGAGCGCATACGTCGTGATTTCGGCTCGACGTAGCCATACAGCGGCAGCAGCAAGAGGCTGGCGTCGACATCGGAGCCATCCAACGTGCGGGTGTAGCTGCCGAGCTCTGAGCTGAAGCCACGCCCCTCGACGCACGACCTGATGGAGTCCCTCGCCGCCTGCAGCTTGGCCACCGGCACCTGCAGCTTGCCGGCTTCATTCAGCTCCAGCAAGCGGTCCAAAGCCACCCAGCACATGACCTTCGAGTACGTGTGCTGGAAGCGGCCGTTCGGCATCTCCCAGATGCCCTCATCAGCGCTCTGCCAGTCGTCGCAAACGGTTCTGCCGAGACCAGCCAGCATCCGCCGCGTGTCCCCATCCAGGCTGTGGCCTCGTTCGAGCAGAAAGTGGCTCACCGCATCGAGCAGCTCTCCATAGACGTCGAGCTGCAGCTGACACTGCGCGTCGTTGCCGATGCGAACTGGCCGTGATCCGGCAAAGCCGCGCAGGTGGCTCAGCTGCTGCTGGCGGTGGCGGGTGCCGCCGTAGACGTCGTACAGGACCCGCAGCTTGGGCCAACTGAGCCGCGTCGTGTCGAGCAGCCAGCTGCAGAAGGCGGCGGCTTCCTCCTCATAGCCCAGGCCAAGCAGCGCGCGCATGGTGAACGAAGCGTCACGCAGCCAGCAGTAGCGATAATCCCAATTTCGCACACCGCCCGTGACTTCCGGCAGAGAGGTGGTCGGAGCCGCGATGAATGCCCCGGATGGCGCATAGCTCAGCAGCTTCAGCACCAGCAGGCTGCGCATTACGGCATCGCGATAAGGACCGGCGTAGCTGCACCGCTGCGACCAAGCTCGCCACCAGGCGACCGTGCCATCCATGCGGCGCCGCGCCATCGGGCCCAGAGGCGGAACGACTGCCGGGCCGTTGCGGCTGTACGAGACGGAGACGTGCAGGATCTGCCCGGCTCGTACCTCCGCCGTCCCTTCTGCTCGCATCCGGGCGGCATTGACGCCCATCGTCACGTCGCTGCACAGGATGGCCGCCTCCCGATTCGATTCGATCCACGTGCCCAAGCGGCCACGGTCGATGAGCCGAGCGGTTTGCCGAGCGTAGTCGGGTCGTGGCTCGTACGCGACCTCTATCGAAACGCACCCTTGCTCCCCGCGGATCTCCCGCAGCAGCTCGTGCTCAGGCAGCAGCTCGCGCCGTTTGGCCTCCTCCGAGGTCACCGGCATCGCATCTCGCACGCTCAATCGCCCATCGGCCGTCGTGAACTTCCACGACGTTTGTGCCCGGGATGTACCTTCGCGAGGCGCTGAAGCGCCCAAGCGGGCGGACCGACAGGTAGCCGCCGTCGGGATCGAGCAGCCGAGCGAACATCGACGGGGAATCGGGACGGGGGAGGCACCACCAGTCGACCGAGCCTTCGCGAGAGATCAGGGCCGCGGTCCGAGCATCCCCCACGATCGCATAGTCGGCGATGTTCAAGCCGGTTTCCGCAGCAGTCGCTGACCAAGGGCCATGGCTGCCAGCAGCCCGATGGCGCTGACCCGCGGATGCATACGCGCCCACAGCTGCAGGCTGCGACTTCGCGCTTTGCTGTCGAAGTCGCCATGAGCGCCCGGGTCGCCCGGCAGCGGCGCAAACAGGTTGTCGGGCCGGTCGGGATTGATGGGCTGGTCTGTTTGCTGCGCGTCATACAGTGTCCGACCCACGTACCGGTCCAGCAGGCCGGGGGCGATCTTCTGACCGACGACGGCCTTCAAGGCGCTGCCGCCTATCACCATTTCACGCACGCCGTGCCGGCAGGCGTAGAGCACGGCATCGGCTATCAGCTCCGGCTGGTAGATGGGCGGCACCGGCTGGGGATGACGCGGCAACCGAGACCTAACTACGTCGAACTGAGGCGTATTGACCGCCGGCAGGATGAGGGTCGAGATACGAACCTTGCTGCCGTCGTGCAGCAGCTCCGTTCGGACGGAATCACTGAACGCTCGCATAGCTGCCTTGCTGGCACAGTAGGCGCTCTGCAGCGGGATCGATCGGTAGGCCAGCGCGGAGCACACCTGGACGACCACGCCTGAATCGCGCGGGACCATGCTTGCGAGGGCAGCCATGGTGCCGTATACGCAGCCCAAATAATTGACTTCAGTGACGTGCCGGAACTCCTGCATGTTCATCTGCATGGCCGGCGAGAAAACTGACACCATGGCGTTGTTGACCCAAACGTCAATGTGCCCCCACTGCTGCTCGACGGCAGCCGCGCCCTTCTGCACTGCGTCGGAATCGGCGACGTCCAGCGGCAAGCTCAGGGCATGGCCACCCGCGGCGGTAATCTCACCTGCCGCCGCCTCCAGCGCCGGCTGACTGCGGGCAATCAGCGCAACATTGGCGCCGGTCGCGCCGAAGGCTCGCGCGCAGGCACGGCCGATTCCGCTGCTGGCGCCAGTGATGACAACGACCCGATTCTCGAGCGAATCAGCCACGGGCAGCCACCTCCGCGCAGATCGTTCGCCCGACAGACCGCAGGGGCCTGGACCTCATACCGCGCTCCTGCCAACCGGCGCTGCCACGTCCTCTCGCACTGACGGCCCTGATAGCGGTCCCGCCTGCTGCAACGCCAGCTCGAGGGCCTCGGCCAGGTGCATAGCACGCCGGCCGGTCGCCTGGGCGATCTGCTCGCGGCAGCTGAAGCCATCGGCAATCAGCAGGGTGTCGTCGGACGATCTGCGCACGGCCGGCAGCAGCCGGCGCTCCCCGCAGGCCATGGAGACGTCGTAATGCGCGCCTCTTTCGAAGCCAAACGCGCCCGCCATCCCACAGCAGCCGGAGTCCGGCATCTCCAGCTCGATGCCCAGCTTCTCCAGCAGACGCTGCTCGTCGGCCATCGACATGACTGATTTCTGGTGGCAGTGCCCGTGCACCAAGGCCTGCCTGGCCAGCTTCGGCCACGTCATGTGAGGGGCTTTACGCTCGAGGAATTCACTCAGGAGCAGCACCTGCTGCTGCAGTCGCTTCGCGTCCTTGTTCTCGGGAAAGAGGTTCAGCAGCTCATCCCGGAACACGCTTACACAGCTCGGCTCCAGGCCCACGATGGGCACGCCGGCTCGTATCCACGGGCGCAGCCGCTTCATCGTTGCTCGCAAGCGGTGCTTGGCCAGGTCGAGCATGCCGTAGTCGTAAAGCGGACGCCCGCAGCACATGAAGCCTTGGGGCACCGTGACTCGAAAGCCCGCGGCTTCCAGCACCTCCACGGCCGCCAGGCCCGTCTCCGGATGGAAGTAGTTGTTGAAGGTATCGGGCCACAGCACCACCTGGGGCGCGGATCGGTCCGGAGCGGATGGACGCCCGCGGACGCGATCCTGGAAGGTGGCATTCGCGAATGGCGGCAACCGCCGCCGCGGCGCCACGCCGATGACCGCCTTCGCCGCCGCCGCGAGCAGTGGTGTTTGCGTGAAGAAGTTGGCCAATCTCGGCGAGATAGCCGCCAGACGCGACCAATACATGATGAGCCCAAATGCGTAGGCATGGAGGGGCCGGACCCGCCCGGCGTAATAGTGCGACAGGAATTCAGCCTTGTAGGTGGCCATGTCGACGTTCACCGGGCATTCGCTCTTGCAGCCCTTGCAGGACAGGCAGAGGTCCAGCGCCTCGAAGACCTCCTTCGAACGCCAGCCGTCGCGGATGACGTCGCCCCGCACCATTTCGAACAGCATGCGCGCCCGCCCACGCGTACTGTGCTTTTCTTCGCGCGTCGCCATGTAGCTGGGGCACATCGTCCCGCCGCGGGTCTTGCGGCACTGTCCGATGCCCACGCAGCGCAGCGCCGCGCGGCTGAAGCTGGCCAGGTTGTCGTCGGGGATGAAGCTGAAATGCGTGGGGAAGTCGCGCGGGTTGAAATCCACGCCCAGGCGAAGGTTGCTGTCGAGCGGATGGGCGTCCACCACCTTACCCGGATTCATCAGCCCCTGGGGATCCCAGATCGCCTTGAACTCCCGGAAGGCGGTGATGAGCTCCGGCCCGAACATCTTCACCAGCAGCTCACCACGCGCCTGCCCGTCCCCGTGCTCGCCCGAGAATGAGCCGCCGTACTTCAGCACCAGGTCGGACGCCTGCTCGACAAACGACCGGAACTGTCGAATCCCTTCGGGCGTTTCGAGATCGAAGTCGGTGCTGGTGTGCACGCAGCCATCACCGAAGTGGCCGTACAGCGATCCCTGGTAGGAGTAGGCGTCGAGCAGCTTCCGGAACTCCCGCAGATAGCTCGCCAGGTTGTCGGGGTGGATGGCCGCATCCTCCCAGCCCGGCCAGGCGACGCGGTGCCGTGGCCCCGGCAAGAAGGTCGTTGCGCCCAGGCCCGACTCTCGCACCTTCCACATCTGCTCTTCTTCCCAGCGGTCGTCGAACAGCTTCATAGAGGGCGCGTTGCGCTCCTTCTCGAGTGCCCGCATCACGTCGCGCGCCCGCTCGTCCGACTCTTCCTTTGTCTCGCCGCCGAGCTCCACGAACAGCCACCCGGCGCCCTTCGGCAGCAGCTTGATGGAGCCCGGGTGCAGGCCCATCATCACGGACAGCTCGGTGAGCTCTATGTCGACGCCTTCCAGCGCAATCGGCTTGTGCTCGAGCACCAAGGGCACGTGCTCGGCCGCGTCGTACACGTCGGGGTAGCCCAGGATGAGCAGGGACCGTGCTCGGGGTGAAGGAACCAGCCGAAGCTGCGCTTTCAACACGGTTACGCAGGTGCTCTCACTGCCCACCAGCGCCCGAGCCACATTGAAGCCCTTCTCCGGCAGCAGCCAGTCCAGCCCGTAGCCGGACACCAGCCGTGGAATATGGACGAATCGGGCGCGAATGAGGTCAGCGTACCTGTCACGAAGCGCTCTGAGCCGGGCATAGACCTCGCCACGCCTGCCGCCCGCGGCGACGATCTCCTCCAGCTCTCGGTCGGTCGTAGGACCGGTGGTGAGACGCACGCCGTCGTGCGTCAGGACCTCGAGGGCCTCGACGTTGTCCACCGTCCGGCCGGCCATGACCGAGTGGACGCCGCAGGAGTTATTGCCAACCATGCCGCCGAAGGTGCAGTGGTTGTGGGTAGCGGGGTCGGGCCCGAAGGTGAGATGGTGCTCCTCCGCGGCGTCCCTCAGCGTGTCGAGCACGCAGCCTGGCTCAACCCACGCGCGGCGAGCACGCGGGTCCAGCTCGATCACCCGATTGACGTGCTTGGACCAATCGATCAGCACCGCCGTGTTGCAGCTCTGGCCGGCCAGAGCTGTTCCTCCTCCGCGTGACAGGACGGACGCCCCAAGCTCACGACAAACCCCGATCGTCCTCACGACATCTTCCGTCGTGCGCGGCACCACGACGCCCAGCGGCACCTGGCGGTAATTGGATGAATCGGTGGCATACAGCGCCCGACTGCCATCGTCGAACCGCACCTCTCCGTCGATCCGCCGCCGCAGCTCAGCGGCGAGCTCGCGGATATCGAGCTCAGACGGCATAAGGTTGTGCATCCCGGACCTTCAACTCCAGCCCCAGCCCTGGTCGATTGAGATCAGGGGTGAGGAATCCGCCGTCCGGCTGCGCCGCGCCCTCGAACAGCAGCCGCTCTACCCGGACGTGGTCGTGAAAATACTCCAGCGGCCTGACGCTGCCGGCTGCGCAGCAAGCGTGCAGGTGCAGCGACGGGGCAGTATGGGCTGAGACCGACAGGCCATGTGCCTCGCACAGCGCCGCGGCCTTGAGGAAGCCGGTGATGCCGGCGCAGCGAGAGGCATCGACCTGCAGCACGTCTACCGCCCCGGCCTCGAGCATTCGACGGAAATACGGCAGGTCGTACCCATATTCTCCGGCGGCGATGTCCATACCAGCCGGGGAGCGATCCCGAATCAGACGCAACCCGGCCAGGTCGTCGGACGACACGGGCTCTTCGAACCACGAAACCCCGAGCTCGGCGAAACGCTCGGCGAGATCGAGCGCCTGCTTGCGGGAATAGGCGCCGTTGGCGTCGACGTACAGTCCAACCGACTCACCGATGGCCTGCCGCGCCACCCGGACACGCTCCACATCGCTGCTCGGATCCCGACCCACTTTCATCTTCACCTGCCGCACGCCCTCTGCCGCCCAGCAGCCGAGCTGATCAGCCAGGCGCTCGTTGGAATAGGACGTGAAGCCGCCGCTGCCATAGATCTCGACCCGATCTCGAGCGCGGCCCAGCAACAGGGCCAGCGGCAGGCCCAACAGTCGAGCCTTCAGATCCCATAGAGCAGCGTCGACGGCTGCAATAGCCATGGACGCGACGCCCGGCCGGCCCGCGTTGCGGACGGCCATGACCATCCGCTGCCAGGCCTCCCCAATATCCATGGCGCCGCAGCCAATCACGCTCTTGCTGAGCAGCTGCCGGATGAGGGTGGCAACGCTGCGGTCGCCATAGGTGTAGCCCAGACCGGTCTGCCCCCCAGCCTGGGCCTGCGCGAGCACCAGCGTGGTGCTGTCCCAGGCGAACGTCCCGTCCGACTCCGGCCCATCGGTAGGCACGACGAACGCCGAAACCGCGATCTCCTCGATGGTTGGCTCCGCGGGCGCCAGCTTCATGGCCTTCTCGCGGCGGTGAACATGCCGCCGCAGGACTCGCGTCCTCGACCGGCAGCCGGGTTCGTCCAGCCCGGCTGCCGGCCGGTGCTGCGCGGCGGAATTGCTGGTGACGTCATGCCTGTACCTCGGTTCCTCGTGGCCCAGGAGCTCCCCCGGCTTCCCGACCAGCCCGCACACCGTGCAGCGAAACCGATAGCAATCAAGGCCTGCCCACCACCAGCAAAGCCCATGCCGTGCATGCTGCTCGCCGCCCGTTTCACGCTGCATGAGGCCGTCCAGCCCCTGCTACGGTTTGAACCGGTTACCTATTCAGCTCGAACAACAAAGGAGGACTATTCGATGCCGGCAAAGGGCAGCGCGGAATGGAAGGGCGATCTCCGTTCAGGGACGGGGACCTTTACTGCAGGGGACAGCATCAGCGGCGGATATACCTTCAAGTCGCGGTTCGAGGACGGGCCTGGCTCCAATCCCGAGCAGCTGATTGCCGCGGCTCACGCCGCGTGCTTTTCGATGGCCTTCGCCAACATGCTGGCCCAGGCGGGCAACCCGCCGGAATCGATCCGGACGACCGCCAACGTCACGCTGAGGCCGGTCGATGGCAAGCCCACCATCGCCAAAATCGAGCTGGTGACCGTCGGGAACGTGCCGGGCATCGACGAGGCAGCGTTCATCGAGCAAGCCCAGGCGGCCAAAGCCGGCTGCCCGGTGAGCCGAGCGCTGGCGAGCGTTCCCGAGATCACGATCGAGGCTTCACTAGCCCGGTAGCCGTTGCGTCAGCAGATTTCGTCCTGCCCTCTTATGGTCACGTGTATTCCCCCAATGACCGGACCCGCTCGACCTAACACAACAGGGGGAGCACCCGGGGCGGCTCATAAGTCAGGGTTACCCGAGTGAAGCCTGGCCGGCCTAGCTCGCCCTAGAGGCCTGGGCCTCGAAACAGACCCGGCGGGAGGGTGCGAATCGAGAGCGGCGTCCCGCTCTCACGCCGCGGCCCGTGCGACCGCCTTTTCGCTCGAGGAGCAGGCCAGGGCCGAGGCCGTGCGGCAACCGACGATCGCCGGCGCTTCGTGGACCAGCTCGTCGTTCTCGAGGGCCTCGACCATGAACAGCGCGAAATCCACACGGCGGGTGAGGTTGCTCTCGAGGATGATCGCCCACGTGGCGGCTCCACACGGGCAGGCCCTGGCTCTCGCCCTCCTCGAGCCTGCTGCCACGCGCCACAGTCCACCGCGTGTTGCTGGCGAATATCCGCCGGCACGCTTCCACCTGGTCGTCGAGCTCTCCCACGCGGGCCAGCCGTCCGATCGCGTCGAAAGCTTTCACCGTGAGTTTGAACGTCCACGGGTAGGAGTCCCGGCCATCTCGGGTGATGTGCCATCCGCACGAGAACAGCAGGCGTGCCCCGGGACGGGCGCAGTCCAGCACTGCCTGCGCCGTCCCCGACGAGTAATGCTGAAATCCCCAGGGAACCAACACGGTGAGCACGCCGTCGCAACCCGCTACCGCCCGCTCGATGACCTCGCGGTCGTTCGTCGCTCCAGGGAAGATCGCAATGCGGTCCTTGAACTTGGCCAGCTTTCCTACGCTGGAATCGCGGCAGACCGCGTTTACCTCGTAGCCTCGGTCCAGTGCGTGCTGCACCATGTACTGCCCCAGCTTGCCTGACGCGCCAACAACGCACACCTTCATCTTGGTTCTCCTCATTGCCCTCTCGACTTACGCTGTAAGTAGAGTCTATACTTACATCGTAAGTTTTGTCAAGAGGTGAGGCATGGCAGTGGCGCAGCAGAACGATCGGAGCCCAGCGCTCCGCACCCGCTTGACGAGGGAGCGCATCCTGCTGGGCGCCGTCGAGCTGGCCGACGACGAGGGCCTCGCGGCGCTCAGCATGCGCAAACTCGGCCAGAAGCTCGGCGTGGAGGCGATGTCGCTGTACAACCATGTAGCCAACAAGGACGGCCTCCTGGACGGCATGGTCGATCTCGTGTTCGACGAGATTGGGCTGCCTCCCGACGTGGATTGGAAGGCAGCCATGCGCGAGCGCGCGAAGGCAGCGCGGGCGGCGCTCTCGCACCACCCCTGGGCAATTGGGCTCATGGAGTCACGAACCAAGCCAGGCCCCGCAACGCTGCGGCACCACGACGCCGTCATCGGCTGCCTGCGCGAAGCGGGCTTATCTGTCGCGCTGGCGGCGCACGCCTACTCGCTGCTGGACAGCTACATCTACGGCTTCACGCTGAACCAGCAGTCGCTGCCCTTCGAAGCGTCCAATGTGGCCGCCCTAGGCAGCAGCATGCTTCATGCGTTCCCGGCCAGCGAGTATCCCCACCTGGCCGAGTTCATCACCGAACATGCCATGAAGCCCGGCTACGACTACGCCAACGAATTCGAATTCGGCCTCGATCTGATTCTCCAGGGTCTGGAAAGAATCCGATTCGACCAGCTGCAGGACGGGCACAGCGTCGACCCTGGGTCCGCCAGCCCGCCGCGCTAGGGGCGGCGCTCGCCCGAGCGGACCACGTCGATGGCCATCCCCACCAGCCGATCGGGATCGGCGATCATATCGATGGCCACAACCGAAGCGCCACGCACGGTGAAGGAGAACACCACCTTGGGCTGGCGGTGCTGCATCCACACCAGCCCGAGCGCACCGTTGATGAGCGCCAGCTGCGCAGCCTTAGCGCCGCCGGAGAACCGCCCCGCCACGGCCTGAGGGCCGGCCAGCAGCGCCGGCGCGCCAATGGCTGCCGCGGCTTCGTCCGAGCGCAGCACCACCTCGGGGTCAAGCAGCGCCAGCAGCGCCTGGAAGTCGCCGCCCTGCGCGGCAGCCAAAAAGGCGCGCACCACCTCGCCCCCGGCCGGCCGCGACGGCGACGAGGCCCCCTGCACCCGCCGCCGGGCCCGGCTCGCCAGTTGGCGGGCCGCGGCCGGTGAGCGCCCGACGATGGGCGCAATCTCCTCGAACGGCACGCCGAACATGTCGTGCAGGACGAAGGCCACGCGCTCGGCGGGCGCAAGTGTCTCCAGCACGACCAGCAGCGCCAGCCCAACGGATTCCGCCATCAGCGCCTGGTCCGACGGATCGGGCTCCGGTGATGGGAACGCCAGGTCCGGTGAGAGCGGAGCCTCCTGGCGCGAGTCGCGCGAGCGCAGCATGTCCAGGCACACCCGAGCCACCACCGTCGTCAGCCAGCCACTCAGGTTGTCGATGGCCGCCGCATCGGACCGGCTCAGCCGCAGCCATGCCTCCTGGACGGCATCGTCGGCCTCCATCTGGGAGCCGAGCATGCGATACGCTACCGCGGTCATGTGCGCGCGGCTAGCTTCGAACTGCTCCGCCAGCCCGTATCGATCCATCGGTCACATTCTCCCGTTCTGTTTCGTGACACTGTTGACGGGCGATACAGCGCTCGTGTGACAGAAGGGAGATTCAAATGAAGATCAAACTCACCAGCATCTATGTGGACGACCAGGACAAGGCCCTGCGTTTCTACACCGAGGTCCTGGGCTTCGTCAAAAAGTCGGACTTCAGCCAGGGGCCGTATCGCTGGCTGACCGTGGCCTCACCTGAGGAGCCCGACGGCACGGAGCTCCAGCTGGCGCTCAACGACAACCCCGCAGCCAAAACCTACCAGCAGGCGATGTTCCAGCAGAACCAGCCGGCGGCGGTGTTCTACACCAACGACGTGCAGGCCGACGCCGAGCGCATCACAGCTCGGGGCGGCGAGCTCACCACGCCGCCTACGACGGCGCCCTGGGGCTCGATGGCCGTGCTGAACGATTCCTGCGGCAATCTGATCCAGATCACGCAGCTAAGCTGGCAGGGATAAGCCGCATCGTGCGCACGACCGACGCGCACGATTTCATCCGCGTGCACGGTGCCCGTGAGAACAACCTCAAGGACATCAGCGTCGAGATCCCCAAACGCCGGCTGACGGTCTTCACCGGCGTTTCGGGCTCGGGTAAGAGCTCACTGGTGTTCGACACCATCGCGGCGGAGTCGCAGCGGCTGATCAACGAGACGTACAGCGCCTTCGTGCAAGGCTTCATGCCGACGCTGCCGCGGCCGGAGGTCGACATCCTCGAAGGACTGACGACCGCCATCATTGTCGACCAGCAGCGAATGGGTGGCGATCCTCGCTCGACGGTCGGCACGGCCACCGACGCCAACGCCATGCTGCGCATCCTCTTGGTCAGCCGCACATCGGCTCGCCCAACGCCTTCTCCTTCAACGTCCCCTCGGTCCGAGCCAGCGGGGCTATCACGATCGAACGCGGTGCCGGCAGGACGGCGAATGTGACCTTCACCCGCGCCGGCGGCATGTGTGCGCGGTGCGAAGGCCGGGGAACGGTCTCCGACGTCGACCTGACCCAGTTTTTCGACGACTCCAAGTCGCTTGCCGATGGCGCGCTCACCATCCCGGGCTATCAGCCGGGCGGCTGGAACTATCGCCTGTACAGCGAATCGGGCTTCTTCGATCCGAACAAGCCAATCCGCGGGTTCACGGAGCAGGAGCGGCACGACTTCCTTTACCGCGAGCCGGCAAGGATGAAGATCGCCGGCATCAACATGACGTACGAGGGATTGATCCCGCGGGTCCAGAAGGCCTTCCTCTCCAAGGACCCGGAAGCGCTCCAGCCGCACATCCGGGCGTTCGTCGACCGGGCCGCCATCTTCACGGCGTGCCCGGAGTGCGGCGGCAGCCGGCTGGGCGAGGCGGCCCGGTCGTGCCGGATCAAGGGCATCAACATTGCCGACGCGTGCGCGATGCAGATCAGCGACCTGGCCGAATGGGTCCGTGGCCTCGGCGAGCCCGGGGTCGCGCCACTGCTTGCGAAGCTGCAGCAGACTCTCGACTCGTTCGTGGAGATCGGACTGGGATACCTCTCGCTCGACCGCCCGTCGGGCACGCTGTCGGGCGGCGAGGCGCAGCGCACTAAGATGATCCGACAGCTCGGCTCCTCGCTGACGGACGTCACCTACGTCTTCGACGAGCCCACCACGGGCCTGCACCCTCATGACGTCCAGAGGATGAACGACCTGCTGCTGCGGCTGCGGGACAAAGGCAACACGGTCCTCGTCGTGGAGCACGAGCCGGAGACGATCGCCATCGCCGACCGCGTCGTGGATCTCGGCCCCGGCGGCGGCGCCGAGGGTGGCGCGGTGTGTTTCGAGGGTACGGTCGATGGCCTGCGGACCAGTGACGCGCTTACCGGACGCCACCTCAGCTACCGGGCTGCGCTCAAGCCGGAGACCCGCAAGCCGGCCGGCAGCCTGGAGATCCGCGACGCGACGCTGCATAACCTGCGCGACGTGAGCGTGAGCGTCCCATTGGGCGTGCTTGTCGTGGTCACCGGAGTCGCAGGGTCGGGCAAGAGCTCGCTGATCCACGGGTCGATTCCGAAGGGCGCGGGCGTCGTCTCGATCGACCAAACCCCGATCCGCGGCTCGAGGCGCAGCAACCCGGCCACCTACACCGGACTGCTGGACCCGATCCGGACGGCGTTCGCCAAGGTGAACGGGGTCAAGCCCGAGCTGTTCAGCGCTAACTCCGCCGGGGCCTGCCCGAACTGCGCCGGCAACGGCGTCATCTACACGGACCTGGCGTTCATGGTCAGCGTGGAGACGGTGTGCGAGGAGTGCGAAGGCAAACGTTTCCAGGCCAGCGTGCTGGAGCACAAGCTCGCCGGCCGGGACATCAGCGAGGTGCTCGCGATGTCGGTCAACGAGGCGCTGACGTTCTTTGGCAGTGGCACGGCGAACACGCCTGCCGCCCAGAAGATCTTGGCCCGCATGGCCGACGTTGGGCTTGGCTACATCACCCTCGGCCAGCCGCTCACGACGCTCTCCGGCGGCGAGCGGCAGCGGCTCAAGCTGGCCATCCAGATGGGGACTGAGGGGGCCATCTATGTGCTGGACGAGCCGACCAGCGGTCTGCACCTGGCTGACGTGCAGCAGCTGCTCGAGCTCCTCGACCGGCTGGTGGACGCGGGAAAGTCGGTGATCGTCATCGAACACCACCTCGCGGTGATGGCGCACGCCGACTGGATCATCGACCTCGGCCCCGGCGCGGGCCACGACGGCGGCCGGATCGTCTTCGAGGGCACTCCCGCGGACCTCGTCGCCGCCCGCTCCACCCTCACCGGCAAGCACCTGGCGGCCTACGTCGGCGCCGGCACGTCTGGCGCCTAGCGTGGACAGACAGTCGTCGTAGATGAGGCAGCCGACGCCGGCCGCCTCGCTCTGAGGGGCGTCCGTTAGCGTCGCGCTTAGCGTTCGGTCTCTTACCGGACGAGGCTCATACACCAAGTTCGACGTCACAAAAGCCCTCGAGCCCCGTAACCTCGCGCGGCAACTCATGCTGGGCTAGCAGTTGGCGGGCCTTCTCCGCGTCGGCCGAAACAGGCACCACGTCCCGCACTCGGACAACAGCTGCGCCGGCTTGGAAGCTCGTTTCCAGGACATTGGTGCCGGGCCCAAAGCGGTGAGTCGCGCGGAACGATCCGACGGGCCTGAGGCTCAGTGATCGAGGCCGACGTCTACCTTAGGGCGCTCGTCAGCCGCCCGCGGATGATGGCCTCGGCCTCGGCGGCGATGCGCTCCACGAGCTGGCCGGCCGGCACGATGTCGTTGATAAGCCCGGCGGTCTGGCCCATAGACAGGCTGCTCTCCTCCTTGTCCCCGCTAGCGCGCGCCTGCATCATCGCTTTGCTGATCTCAGCGCGCCGCTGACGCACTTCCCATTCACGGCCCGCCCAGCGCTCGATGAAGCGATTTCGCGCCACACGGGACATCGCTCCCGGCCACACGCGGCCCTGTGCGATGTCGGGGATCTCGGTCAGGAAGGTGTCGTGCCCATCGTGCTCCACGATGGCCTCTTTGTAGCCTTGGGCGATAGGCGCCTCCGGCGTGGCCATGAAACGTGTGCCCAGCAGCACGCCGTCCGCGCCCAGCGCCAGCGCCGCCGCCAGCCCCTGGCCGTTGGCCACCCCACCGGCCGCCAGGACCGGGATCGGCTGCACCGCCTCAACGACCATGGGCACCAGCGGCAGGCTGCCCATCCAGCCCACGTGGCCACCGCCCTCGGTGCCCTGAGCGACGATGATGTCCGCGCCCGCGTCCGCGGCTCGTTTGGCTTCCTGGACTGTGGAAACCATGTGCATGAACAGCGCACCGGCCTGCCTGGCCATCTTGGCGTAGAGCTTGAGGTCTTGCTCTGGCCAGGGCCAGGCGGTCGAGAACACGTTCGGCCGGCACTCCACGGTGGCCGCTAGGCGATCCTCGTGGGCCTGGAACAGCAGGTGGTTCAAGCCGAATGGCCGGCCGGTCAGCTCGCGGATACGAGCCACGTCGGCGCGCTGCTGATCGGCCGGCTGGTTACTGACGCTGAGGATACCGAGCCCACCGGCATTGCTCACCGCGGCGACGAGCTCTGGGTTCGTAGCTGTGCCCATACCACCGAGGACGATGGGCTGACGGATACCTAGTAGGTCGCAGACAGGCGTGTGCAGCATGCCACTATTGTCCGCCCGCCGCGCGGCGCCGGATCTCCACGTTGCCACCCACAGCTAGCACGATGCCTAATTGACGATGACCCGGCCCTTCATGTTCTGGGTATGAAAGGTGCAGACATAGTCGAACTGTCCGGGCGTGTTGAAGGTGATGGTTGTCTTCTCGCCGGGTTTCATGGTGTGGACATCGTTGCTGCCGACAATCAGCACGGAGTGCGTGAAGTTGTCGTTGTTGGTCCAGGTCACGGTCGTTCCGGCCGGCACTTGGATGGCCTCCGGATCGAAGCGATAGCTCGGCGGCAAGTTCACGGTCGTGGTCGTGGCCGGACCTGCCGCCGCGGAGGTCCTCCCGCCGGCGCAGCCGCTGAGCAGCAGCAAGCCGGCGAGCGGGAGGACCAAGCGCGGAACGGTCATGCTGCTAGGCCACCCCTACCGCGGGCCGCCGGCCGACCGACAGTACGCGCTGGGCAGCGCCCGCGAACACCAGGATGAAGGCCACCAGGTCCAGCACCTCAGAGATGGTGTGGGCGAACAGGAACACTGTCCAGTCGAGGTGATAGGTCATGTAGCTGATCTCCGCGAGGCAATAGAGGGTGAAGCCCCACCCGAGCGCTCGGGCTTCGCTGCCGAAAGCCTTGTAGGCAAAGAACGCGCCGATGAGGAAGGCCACCAGATGTACCAGCAGGAAGAAGGCTGGCGGCAGCAGGTTCAGGAATCCACCTATTGGCATGTCAATCCTCCGAAGTTGTGGTTTCGATGAGCGAGTACGCAGTGACGGACGCCGCTTGCGGGCGGTGCACGGCTGTCCCCCCACATCTCAGCTCTCCCTGCGGACCAGTCCGCGCTGCATAACCCCCGCGACGGTCAGCACCATCCCGGTTAGCGTCACGAGATGAGCGCGCTGCCCGTCGTGACCGAAGACGGACTCGAGCTCTTGATGCCTGGCCGTCTGGCGGCCGTTGGGGAACATCGGCGTGGGCTGGTCGAGCGCGTGGTAGCTCACGTCTGCGGCCGCCCCCAGCGCCAGTATGAGTAGTCCCGCCGCGAAAAGGGGCAAGAGCTTCATGAAGGTCATTCTAGGGAGTAGTTCCTATTTGTCAATGTCTTATTTGACTAAATATAGAAATACGCTTAAGCTGATACCATGGCTGGTGAGATGGCGTTTGCGGGCCACAACCGCCGCTTCTTCGAGAGCACCCGCGGCCGCCTGGTAACCCTCCTGCGGCAGGCAGGGCGTACGGTGGACGAGCTGGCGCAGCCGCTCGGCCTAACCGATAACGCCATCCGCGCGCACCTGATCAGCCTCGAGCGTGACGGCCTGGTGCGGCAAGAAGGGGTCCGCCGCCGGGGCGGCATAGGCAAACCGGCCTCCACTTACGCCCTCACAGAGGACGCCGAGGGGCTGTTTCCCAAGACCTACGCCGAGCTCCTGCGCCAGCTGCTCAGTCTGCTGCATGAGCGCCTTGGTCCGGACGAGCTCGAGTCAGTGCTGCGCGCGCTGGCCAAGCGCCTGGCGGAGGGGCACCGCTCGACCGGCACCCCGATCGAGCGCGTCGCCGCTGCTACCGAGTATCTGGGTGAGCTCGGCGGCCTGGCAGAGTGGTCGCCGACAGAAGATGGCTACCGCATCAGCGGCTGCAGCTGTCCCTTGGCCGCGATTCTGCCGAGCAATCCCCAGGCCTGCCAGCTCGCTGAGCTGCTGCTGAGCGAAATCACTGGCCTAGCCACGACCGAGCACTGCCAGAAGCACCCGCCCAGGTGCGAATTCGACCTCGTCATTCCCACGAACTAGGGAAATACATGGCTGTTGTCCTGGAACATCGTCACGCCATCCGCCATTTCGACCACGCTCGAATCAGGATGAACTGAATGTCTTCGTCCGAGACATCCCGTCCTTTCTGGTACCTGCCGCGATGGGCTACGCGCTTGACGAGCTCCATAAAGGCTGATGCCGAAGGATCGTTCATCCTTGCTCCTGGAACATTTTTTGGTCTAGGCCGCCCATACTTCCCAGCCGCCGAGGCCGTGGGCCTGCAGCCATTCCCAGGCGACCACACGCTGGCCCGTGTACTCAGCGGCTCTGGCGCTGGCCAAGAAAAGCGCGGGCTGCACCATCATCTCCGGCCTGGCGTGGCGCAGCTCCGGGTTGCGGCGGCGCAGCTCAATCTTGATGTCGTCCGTGAACACCGAAACACCTGGCGCCAGGCTGTTGACGGCGATGTCGTCAGATTTCCACTCCGCGGCCAGGCACTGGGTGAGGGCCTCTAAGCCGAACTTCGATACGCAGTACGGCGTCCGGCCAGGCTGGCCTTCAGCTCCACCACCCGCTGAAATATTGACGATGCTCGCGCCACTCGCCTGACGCAGTAGCGGCAAAGCCAGCTTGCAGGTGAGGAAGGGCCCCCGTAGGTTAACCGCCAGCATCCGATCCCACTCCGCGACGGTGAGCTCCTCCACGGTGGTCAGATAAGAGGCCGGATTGCCAATGTGGATCATGCGCAGCGCGGCGTTGTTCACGAGCACATCCAGCTTGCCAAAGCGGTCTGCAAGGGTATCCACGAGCGCGTGCACCTGGGGTTCGTGGGCCAGGTCGCAAAACCAGCCCTCGGCCGACCCTCCCCGCGACCGAATGTCCGCGGCCACGGCTTGCACCTCCCGTTCGGTGCGTGAGATGCCGACCACGGTGGCCCCGGCATCTGCCAGGCCAACCGCGAGAGCGCGGCCGATGCCGCGGCCCGCCCCGGTGACCAAGGCGACGCGTCCCCCCAGAGAATGGTCCACGCTCAGGGGTAGCCGCGCCACTCCGTGTGGTCCGGATGGTAGATGGCGGTCGCCAGATGCTGGCCGTTCAGGTGGAATATGCCTACAAGGCGCACAGCCCGGCGGAGGGTGGCGTGCGGCGGCGAGCGATCGGCCCAGGAGATGAACTCGCGCACCTGCTCACGCGAAGCCGGGCTTTCGATGTGCACCGTGAAGGTAATCTCTGTGAATCCCGGATGGGCAAAGCCCTCTTCATAGAGGTACTCGCCGCGCCGGTCAAAGGTGCCGTCGACCTCCTCCCGCAGGCTTTCGACAGGGACATCGCACTTGACCGCGGCGCGGCCCCACTGCGTCATGTGGCTGAACCCGAAACCGGCCAGGAAAGTGTGCGCCGGGCTCACACCGGCACCAAAGCCGGTGCTCTCGAGCCGCTCGTCGCAGACGAGCTCGACGTCCCGGATCTTCGTTTTACCGGAGCTGCCGCCCAGGTACTCGATCTCCAGGTGCTGCTGGCTTCGCAGGTCCTTCGGATCGCTCGCGCTCCGCAGCTTGACCTTCACCTCGTCAAGGTAAGCCATCTTCTCTGGGTATTGAGGTAGTGGCATTGGCGCGCCTAAGCCAGCGCCAGGGACGAGTTGCTCGTGGGCCTTTCCGTCCATCACGTCGTCGGCCCCCAACGGTTCATCTGCTCCATGATCGCAGGTACTTGTCCATCGGATACTGCTCGTAGACGAAATGCTCGCGCTCATGGAAGCGGTTGAAGTCCCCCTCGCGGTCCTGCTGCGTTCTTGGTAGGGCACCCCGCCATATTCATAGGTGGCGTCATGATGTCCCACAGGTCCTCGACCTCGAGCCCTTTGGAGGCCGAGTAGTTGGCCCCGTAGGCGATCAAATCGTCCAGACGCATGCCCGTTGGTTTCTCGCGCAGGTTCGGCATAGGCGCATCATAGGCCGGGATACGAAAGTGGGGCAACCATGAGCCTGGACGAAGGGAGCGGCTAGGAATATTGGATGGCACAGGCCATCCCCTCCACCGGCTACCTGGGAGATGAGCCTGTCGGCAAGCACGGCAAGCCCACCACCACGTCCGCGGCGCGGTCATCCTCATGCTGCGGGCGCGCGGCCACACACAGGAAGCGCTAGAGCCAGCGCCGGACCCGCCGGCAGTAAGCCAGGTATTCCTCACCGAACTTTTCTCGCAAGCGCCGCTCGTCAGTTAGCACGCGGCTCTGAAACCAGGGCAGGTTGGCCAGCAGAATCGTCCAGGCGAGCCTGGAGCCGGTACTCAGGGCCAGACCCAGCATGAAGATGAGGTGTCCGAGGTACATCGGGTTACGGCTGATGGCGTATGGCCCCGCTGTGAGGAGCCTGTCGGGTGGATTGTCGAAGCCACGCCCACCTGCCCGCTGCCGTTGGCGGTGTTCGCCGATCAGCTTGTACTGCAGGTAGCCCCAGGCCAGCAAGGGCAGGAACCTTGGCCGCTCGATCCGCCGATGGGCGAGCAGCACCACGAGGGGATAGAGCACGAACGTTCGGTTGGGTGTGCCGCGCAGCCAGTGCAGCGCTCGATTGAGATTCTCCGTGGCGACAGCCTTGCCTGCTACCCGGCCAGCACCAGGTGCTCGAATGTCTTGTCTTCCATGACGTCGTCCAGTCCCCAGCGTTCCATCTGTTCGATCAGCTCAATCCTCATTCAAGCCCTTTGAGCCTAGCCGAAATGGAGGGCCGCTCCCCAGCCCGCAAGACCAGCTTCGAATACCTTGGTGTTGGCCAGCCGAGCGCGGTTGATCGCAAGGACTTCAGGCGATGCGTCCACTGCCGTGACGCGCTGTCCCAGTGCAATGAACTCCTTGGTCCAGATCCCGGTGCCGCTCGCCACTTCGAGAATACTCTCCACGGGCTGGACGGACCGCACGACTGCCCGTACCTCGCCCACTTGGCTGAACCACTGTGTGATTTCTGCCGGCCCGCGATCGTACCGGCCCTGGCGGTACCACCATTCATCGTACTCCCCCGCGCGAGCGCGGTAATAATCCAGATGCTCTTGGAGAATGTTCGCCTCGCTCGGTTCATTCACTTGCGGGCCGCCTTCCGCAACAGCTCACGAGGTAAAGCGTCTGCCGCTTCGCGCTCTCCTCAGCCCAGGCTCTGAGCTCGGCCTCTGCGGCCGCTCGCTCGTCCTCGCTGAGTACGCCGTCTGCAACGAGTTGATGCCCCCGCGTGGCGGCGACGTTTGCCCACAACGTCAGCCCAGGATCCCCCGAAGCGCTGACCTCGTCAGCTAGATGGGCATCCACGTCCACGAGCCCTGCGTTTTCGAAAAGCTCAACGAGATGGTCGGCGATGGCATTGTCAAAGCCCGCGTCCGCCCTCCAGCCCAGGAAGACCTCGTAGAAGCGCAACGCTTTCGGCGGCGGTATTGGATCCCAGGCGATGCGCTTGTGGTTGTAATCCAAAACAACCACCGAGCGGCCCGGTTTCACCGCCTTGACCATCGATCGGAGGGCGTCGAGCGGTCGGGCGAGCCACTGCAGCACTCGCGCAGCGGTCACGACATCAAAGCGGTTCTCGAATGGCAGGTCATACGCATCGCCTACCAGAAAGCTCAGTCCAGGAAGATTCTCGCTGGCTCGGGCCCGCTGGATGAATTCCTGATTTGTGTCCAGCCCGATGGTCTCACCACCGAACCCCACCAACTCGGCAATGCCCCGAGTGATGGCCCCAGTGCCGCAGCCGATATCCAGGACAGCCATACCAGGACGAAGCCGCTGAGCCAGAAACGGGTTGCCGCTGGCCAGGTCCCGCCGATCCAGGATGGCCCTCGTGTCGCTGGGCATTGCGGCTCGTGAGCGCTCAACCTCGTGCGTGCTGTCCGTCATGTTCGCTTTGCCCGATCATCTCAAGGCTGTTTTGACCCACGAGCATTGCCGGCGTGAGCCTCTCTCGGTCTGGGAACGAACGAACTTCGAGGCCGAATCCTGTAACGCTAACCAAGCCGCGACGGGGGCCCGTCGACGGCGAGGCGAGCCCCTAACCAACCAGCGGCCGTCAGCCGCGCCGGTAGCCGCCTGGCCGATCGAAATTTCTCCGCGCACACTCGACCTCAGCCCGGATGACGCAACCCCGAACGTGATCGTTGATGAGTCCCATTGCTTGCATGAAGGCAAAGACGGTGGTGGGGCCCACGAATCTCCAGCCTAACCTTTTGAGCTCCTTCGAGAGGGCAATCGATTCGAGCGAAGTCGAGGCGGCCTGGGGCTCAGGAAGCTGTCCCGCCGGAGGTTGGTATCGCCAGACGAACGCGGCCAACGAGCCCTCGCTCTTAACGAGTTCCTGAGCCCGTCGTGCATTGTTGATTACCGCCTCAATCTTGCCGCGATGGCGAACGATGCCTTCGTCCGAGAGCAGGAGATCGACGTCATGCTGAGTGAAGCGCGCAATTCTGTCGAAGTCGAAGCCATGGAAGGCTGCTCGAAAGTTCTCCCGCTTGGCCAGAATCGTGCGCCAGCTCAGTCCGGACTGAAACCCCTCCAGGCTCAATTTCTCGAACAGGCGCTGATCGTCATTCGTTGGGAACCCCCATTCGGTGTCGTGATAGCCGAGAAACTCCGGGGCGCCGCCACACCAACCGCAGCGTGACCTGCCATCCGGGCCAACGATCGTTGCGGTCACAACGCGGTGAGCTTGCGTGAATCGGTCAACGCCATTTCAAGCGAGCAGAAATTCAAGCGGTTCGACTGTTCTTGATGGCGAGATCTCAAGAATTTCGGCACTCACTATTTCCCTGGCTACGAAGGGATCGTCCTTCACTCTGCTTTGAAGATCCTCGAGCGAGATGTTATGGGCGACGATGCCGCCGCCCAAATTCGGTTGAAGACTACCGACTATCAGAAAGACGCCATCGTCGAATCCACGCTTGATCCATTCATTGTGGCTCTCCATAAAGTCGCTGGCCTGGCCCCTGTTATTGGAAAATGTGAGCAGTACGATGAACAGCGCTTCAGCCCCCTACTTGACGTGATGAGTTAACGTCAACCCTGTGCCCGGCATCTGCTGCACACGACTTAAGCCAGTCGCACAACTGTCTTATTTCCTGTCGCATGAATTGCTCATCCTGAAAGACATTTGCGAGCGTGGCGATGCCCTGACTGCCAAGAACACCCTCTTTTCATTGCCAGACTGTCCATCACTCGCAGCAGTAGCCTAGCCCCTACCCACTCCCGAAACTTTACGAGTTACCTGATCGAGCCACCCAAGCAGGTCCTCGGGGGAAAGCATGCCTTTCTGGAGCACGGCCGCGACCTGGCCGGTGAGGGATTGCCTATCCTCCGCTGTCAGGTCTTTAGCCGTTAGCACCAGAATGGGAATCTGGGTTGTCGTCGTATTGGCGCGGAGCACGGTCGCCACATCAAACCCGCTGACGTCGGGCATTATCAAATCCAGGATGATCAAGTCGGGTTGAGCCTCCTGCGCCTGACGAATACCTTCCGCGCCACCACGCGCTCGTAACACCGTGTAGCCAGCCGACGCGAGGATGCCGTGTAAGAGGTCGAGGGTGTCGGGATCATCGTCGACGGCCAGGATGCGAACGTTACTCTTCTGGGCAGTGGCCGTCGACGTGAAGCGGTCCAGGCGATCCAGCAAGGCCTGCCGGTCGATAGGCTTCACAAAGTAGTCGGTTGCGCCGAGCGCAAAGCCCATCGCATAGTCATCGACCACGGAGATGATGAGCACGGGGATATCGCAGGTGCTTTCATCGGACTTCAGGGCGCGCAGGACCTCCCAGCCGTCGAGCTTCGGTATTAGGATGTCAAGCGTGATCGCAATTGGCTTCAAGGCGCGAGCCATCTCCAGCGCCTGCGGGCCATTGCTCGCCACTTCTACCCGGTAACCCCCGCGGAGCAAATACTCGCTCAAGAGCCGGACCGCGCCAGCGTCATCCTCAATCACCAATACGAGCGGACTATGGCTCAGTTCGAGACCGATGGTGGTGGCATTACCATCGGGCTCGGCGACAGTAGCGGCCTCAATAGCGGCACGAGGCAACCAGATATAGAATCGACTGCCCTTGGCCGGCTCGCTCTCTAGCCACATCCTACCCCCATGCAGGTTGACGAAGCGCCTGGTCAGAGCCAGACCCAGTCCTGTTCCCTGATGCCGCCGGTTGGCGCCACTGTCGATTTGTTCAAACTCCTCAAAAACGCGTTCCTGGTCTTCCAGCGCAATGCCGACGCCCGTGTCAATGACAGCTAGCTGGATATGGTCAGGTGCGGAACGAGCTTCTACTCGAACCTGGCCGCCATCCGGAGTGAATTTGATGGCGTTGGAGAGCAAGTTGTACATGATCTGTTTGAGTTTGCCCTCATCGGCCAACACCTCGTCGTCGGGGCTCACGTTGGCGCCTAGTTCGATGCCTTTCTGATCCGCCAGGGGCCGGACCGTGTTGAGGACTTGCTCGACCAGGTCGGTGATTCGAACAGTCTCGAAATGAAGCTCCATCCGGCCAGCTTCCACTTTGGATAGGTCGAGGATGTCGTTAATGAGGGCGAGCAAGTGCCGCCCACTTTCGTGGATGCTCGTCAGATACGTAGTCCGTGTTTGTCGGTCGTAGTCACCCTCCGTGTCATCGATCAGGAGTTCGGAAAAGCCCAGAATGGCATTCAGGGGTGTGCGCAACTCGTGGCTCATGTTGGCCAGGAACTCGCTCTTGTGTCGGCTGGCAACTTCGAGCTGCTGACTTGTTTCCGTCAGCTCACGAGTACGCTCTTCGACCTTCTGTTCGAGCGTCGCGTAGGACTCACGCAGTTTGCCAGCCATCGTGTTGAAGGCTTCCGCAAGCTCTTCCAGCTCGTCGCCTGTCCGAACGTCTATCCGGTGGCGCAGATCACCACTTCCGATAGTCGCCGCTCCAAGCTGGAGCGCCTGGATGGGCTGCATCAGACTGCGAATGAGGACAGAGCTGACCGCCACCGCGCCCACGATGCCCAGCAGCAACAACAGCACCGTGCGCTCCACGGATGCGTACAGGGGCGCGAAAGCTTCGCGCTGGGGCTGCTCGACAAACACTGTCCAGCCTGATTGCTTGACGTAGTCCCAGGCGGTCAGGACTCCATCGCCCACTGAATTCCGGGCGAGCAGCACCTGCTGGCCGGTCAGTGCGGGAGCACCATTCGACGCCCCCCCAGGGTTCGCCGCGGGTAGCGAGGCGAGGGCCGCCTTCACTTGCGACAGCGCGGACAGGTCGGTGTGCCGCAGCACCTGATTGATGTCGGGGTGTGCAATGAGATGGCCATTAGCGTCGACTACGTAGGCGAAGCCGGCCTCACCTAACCTGATTTGGGTGACCACGTCCCACACGAACTTGAGGTTCACCTCGCATGAGATAACCCCGCCAGTTGGGCCGCGTTGGCCCATCGAGATAGTCATGTACGGCTCTGACCCGTTGAGGAAGTAGACCGGGCCGAAGTAGGTTGCGCCGCCGGCGGCCTGGGTGAACGCGGCCGAGGTTGAAAAGTCGGCCTCGCTCTCGGCGAGGTTGACCGCCACACGGGAAACGCGCAGCTGCTCGTGTCCCCCGGAGTCCAAGTACCTAACCTCGGTGATCGCGGGCTCCTGATGCAACAGCTGTTCGAATGCCTGGCGCAGTTGGTCCAGACTCACAACCGCGAAAGCGGGCTGGACCACCCAGCTCATCTGGGTCTGAACTTCCGTTAGAAACTGTGTCGTTTGTAGCGCCGCGGAGTGCGCCTTCTCGCTCTCGAGACTGAGGAGGTTAGCCTGGCTATCGTGATATGCGATAACCATTTGCACAAGGCCGCTCACAACCAGTGCCCCCGTCACCAGCGAGGCCAGCACGACGAGGAATTTGCGGCTAAGACTGCGCCGAGAGCGAGGCTTCACGGGCGGTCGCGCCTAAGATACGGTCGTCGCCTGCGACAGGAGTGCCGCCGGCACACTAATACCAATCCCTTCTGCCAGTCGCAAGTTAATGGTCAGATCAAACGTACTGGCCTTCTGTACCGCCAGATCGGCCGGCTTGGCCCCTTTGAAAATACGGACCACAGCGCTCGCCGCCTGTCGTCGCAGGGCGGGGATGTTTGGACCGTAGCCAATCATGGCGTAGTCGCCGCTGCCAATCGTGAGCAATCGATATTTCAGTGCGAGCTCAGAGAGCTGTGCACCGGCTTGATTGGTCAGGATCGCACCGGTGATGATCAGAACCCGCAGGCCGGCGCTTACCGCGGACTGAAACGCACCATCGAAATCCTCTCGCTGCCTCACCTGAATCGACATGACGTCGATGCCTAGCGCATGTGCCGCCGCTTGGATACCCTGGAGCTTCACTCGCATGGTGGTGTAGTCCGGGCTCCACATCACGCCCAGCCTCGTCAGTCCAGGGACCAGCTCCAGCGCGAGGTCAACATGTTTCGCGACGGTCCTGGCCTGATCATCAGAGAACCCGGTGATATTCCCGCCGGGGCGGGAAAGGCTGTCCACCACGCCAATTGCTACCGGGTCCGAGACCGCGGTAAAAACCGTCGGGATAACGCTTGTTGCGTCCTTGGCGACGATGGCAGCTTGCTCTCCATCAGCCACCAGAATGTCGGGCCCGAAGGTTATGAGCTCCGAAGCCAGGGGAGGGAGTTGATCCAGGTGGCCGGAGGCGTAGCGAGAAGCAACGGTCACGTTCTGGCCATCGGTGTAGCCCAAATCCCGCAAGCCGTCAAAGAACGGATTCGTCTCACCAGCACGCGGAGGCGGCCAGGTAGCGAGGTAGGCTAAGCGTGGAGGATGCGTCGCTCGTGCACTCACGAACGGAACGCTACAGCCCGTCAACACTCCAAGCGTGGCCCCAGTTGCCATGCCAGACGCTACGCGAAGGAAAGTGCGACGCGTCATGCGTCCACTAACCGTTCCCGCAGTCACAAGTAACACATAGTTTTTCTGTCAGTGCTAGCCCCTCTTTATAGGGCAGCGGAATGTCCATCACATGGAAATCTGGCTTACCACGCATGCTGGCACCTGGCTCAGACAGCTACTTCCCGTTCCTCAGCTTGTGTCCCAACCTGGCATCGGGCCGCTTGCTCCAGCGCTTTGGCCGTTTTGGCAGCCACCCCCGGTCCCTTGCTGAGTATCGAAACCACCCCGAGCGATTCCAAAGTTCCGCGCTCATTGGCCTCCAGATCCGGCGCCATGGTGGCCACCTTCCCTAGTGCGTCTGGGCCGTTCCCTGCTGTGACGACCTCATACCCCTTCACGTCTGAGGAGTGCTTGAAAAAGGGCGAGGCTGTTTCGGTCATCGTCCATCACCAGAACGCGGCCACATGGCTTATCCTCGGAAGACACTGTCGCCAACGATCCCTCCCCGGTCCAACTGCTGTGCCTACGCACGCGCATTCCCAAGAGCCCTACCCTAGTCTGTTGGCCCGACGATGGGAAGCGCCGTATGTCTGTTCTTGATGAGACGTTCAGGCGAAGATATTCTCGGCCAAGTAACCTAGCCGCACAATGCCGTGGGGATCTGCTCCGTGATGCCGGTGGGCGCGCGGCGAGGCCCGATTAGGAGCGCGACGGTGCCCATATTCGCGCGCTCCTCCTCTGCCGCCCTCTCCTTCTGCTTCCTGGGATGAGCGGGGGGTGCGATCATCGTGGTGCGTTACTTTGACAGGTCATGTGGGACAAGATGGGACAAAGTTGGTCCAAATCGGGCCACGTTTGTCCCAACTAGCGGATTCTCGAGCTCACAGACACCGGATCGCTAGTAGCGCATACCGGATTCGAATTCCATTTTTGCTGCAAAATGGCTTAAACCGAGTAAGCGTCTGAGACCGATTTTGAGCTCAGAATCGCCGATCTGACGATTTTCGAGTTTGGCATTTCGCGGACAGCTCGGGTGATTAACGGGTGACTTAATTGCATACCGGGTGTCCGATCCTATGCGCCGGGAAACGGCGGGAAGTCACCCGAAGTCACCTATGAAGCTAGCCGCCGGTGCTCCGGCAAAGGGCACGGCTGATTAAGGGTGACTGGAATTTTGCAAGCAGTCGGTGCCGCCAAGAGGGACTGACCGACCAAGGTCGCTTACTTTATACCTCCAATTCTTGTAGCCTGCCGACGACCGCTTGGACACGATACCGATGGCCACTCTCGAGTGCGCGGTGTTCCACGAGGGCCAACTTTGCCAACTGCAAGTCCAACCAAGTGGACGTCGGCACTCCTTGCGCCACGGAGACCTGTGCTCGAGATCTGACGGCAAGCGACATGTCGGCCTGCAACCTCCTCAACTCGCCGAACGGTTGCTAGCCGCTATGTGTGAGTGCAGAATCTCACTTAGCTGATCGAACTGGGCTTCGGAGATCGATGGTGGGTTACGAGTGCCTGGGATGCGACCGAATACGCGCACGAGATCGCCATCGGTGATGATCGGTGGTGTATAGAGATCGAGGGCGACCGGGTCGCACACGAGGAATACCCCGCACTTCCTAGAACGAGCAAGGTAGCCTATATCCCACTCACGTAAGGAAGGCTCGTGCAGGTCAGTTCGGTCCAACGGTACGCAGGGGTTGTCGGGAACCATGCAGTTGTTGGGCAGCGCCAGGCCACCACTTTGGAACCAGTTAGCGGCCTGGCGGTGGGTCTCGAAGCGGTGCAAGACCTTCAACACAGCGACCAGCCGGCGGTGAGGTTGCGAGTGGTCGGCAAACCTTTCCTTCTTTGTCATATAGATCACGTCGTCGCCGGGATGGAGTCGCGGGGCGAAGTTGCGACCATGACACAACGCCGAGATGGTTGGCATTGAAAACTGCAGGTCGGGCTCACGGCGACACGATGCGTCGACGTATGGTGGTATGCCGTAGGCTGCGACGGCGGCCCGACCGTGCCAATTCCGGGCGAGGGCCCGGTAAGTTGCGATGTAGTGCGTTCATCAATTTTGAGGCAGCCCGCGGCGCCCCATTGAGCGCCACCTTGAATGAAGGCCCACGGTGAAATGGGATCGCCTCTCGATTGCGCGATCCTAGGCTTTTCAATAACAGGCATTTCTGCCGCGATCCATTGTCAGCGTGCAGGACTTTCATGGATCGGATTTGATCCGCATCCTGGAGTCTGGAGATACGGCTGGAATAAAGGCGCCGCGTCCGTGTTGATGGGGACACCAGAGGTGATTGATGTGGTGCAGGATCAAGGCGCCGAGCTGAGCATCTCTCGATATCTCGATCGCGTCCCTAGTGCGGAGCATTACCTGACGCGGGCTGAGTTTGCCGATTATCTGCTGTGGTGTCGTGCCACCCTGGGGCCCAGCGCGGTGCAGGAAGGGAAGCCGCATGTCGGGCTCAATCAGGACAACAATTGGGAATTGGCAATCGATGGTGGTCCATCGATCGTGGCCAGGACGTTGATTGTGGCGACTGGGTTCCAGCCGAGGTGTCCCGAGGGCAACTGGCGCCAACCTCCACGTCTCGATCCTTGGTTGGAAGCAAGGCTCCCCACGGATGTCGGTGACGAGTTGGGATGCGACTCCGACGGGGTAGAACGAGTAGCGTGGGCGGATGAGGTTCGAAGGCATGAAACAAGCGCGCTCCACCAGTGGATTGCATATGACCTGGTCGAACAGCACGAGTGTGTGCTCTTGGCTGGCGACGGGCCACGGGCCGCAGAAGTCGCCGTGCACGGTCTCGAACGGCCCGACACGAAGCTAAGGCGACTTACCTGGATATCTCCCAGCTGTGATGGCACCGTCGATGTGAACTCTTGGGCCAGGCGAATCGACTTGTCAAAGGACGATCGACAGCGGCTGCTTGCAGCTTTGGCGAGGGATGGAAGGCCTGAAGTGGAGCTCGTGGCCGGCCGGCTGACAGCAGCAAAAATCGTGGGGCACGCAGTGAAAGGTGAACTGGACACGGGAGGTCGCCTAAGTGCTGACGCCCTGGTATTTGCAATCGGGTTGGTTGAACGTGTGGATGTACTTCGCAGTCTCGGCAACACCGAATGGGAACACCTTTTAGCGGCACATCCGCAGGGCCAACCACCGTCTGATGCAGACCGCTTCGTCCCTCATCGAGTAGACCGGACTAGCTCCTTCGTGGATTGGCCGGGTCACCCTCTTCTGTATCTAGCGAGTCGCCGTTCTGCAGGGAATGACCGATACCGCTATCTCGAGAGCCTTGCGGCCCGAATGTCGGCGTTGGCCACGGACGTAGCAAACCGACTGTCTTAATCCGGCCCTTTTCGTTAGCCGCGTTTTCTCTACGCCGATGGCAACGCATGCAACCGAAAAGTGCGCTCTTGCTACAGGTTCTGTTTAGTTCTGCTATAGTATCGGTCCAACAAACGTCGGCCGGAGTTAATAGTGGCGGGTCTACGGGCTCTACGGGAGTCGCGGCTGCTGTCTCAGCGCGAGCTGGCTCTGAAATCCGGAGTGTCCCAGACCACCATCGTGAATACCGAACTTGGCAAGATCCGGCCGCACCCTTCCACTCTCCGAAAACTGGCGCAAGCACTGGAGGTCGACCCCGCTGAGTTAGCGATCCACCTCACCCCCCAAGCGCAATGAGCCGCGAGGATTCGGCAGTCCTCGTCGCGTCTCCCTCGGACGTGGCGCGTACTGAGCCAAATGGAAGCTCGCGACCAGCCGACAGTGCATCGGCCGCGGCGGAAAGCGCCGGGCGACACCAACCCAGCTTCGTAGATCTCTTTGCGGGCTGTGGGGGGCTCTCCCTGGGTCTCATGAATGCTGGCCTCAGAGGCGTCCTAGCGGTAGAACGCGATCGCTATGCCTTCGAGACCCTTCAGACCAACTTGATCGATTCTGCCGAGCAGCCAGCTTACACGTGGCCAGATTGGTTCCCAAAGGAGCCTTGTGATATTGCTGATTTCGGGAGCAAATATCAGGATCAATTGAAAGGACTTCGGGGGACCATCGACCTTTTGGCTGGTGGGCCTCCATGCCAAGGATTTTCTTTTGCCGGGAAGCGCGACAAGGGTGATCCCAGGAACGAGATGTTTCAGCTCTACGTGGATGTCATCAAGGCGCTGGAGCCAGCGTTTCTGCTACTTGAGAACGTCCGTGGGATATCGATCGGGTTTGGGAAGAAGGCTGCTTCGCGTAGTAAGAGGAGCGGCAGGCGGCCTGTTCCATTTTCTGATCGCATAAAGAAGCTTCTGAATGGAGCCGGCTATCACGTTTACCCGGGGCTCGTCAAAGCCGCCGACTTTGGTGTTCCGCAATATCGACCGCGCTGGATCGTCTTCGGCATCAATAAGCGATTACTGCGGAAGAGCAACCAGGTCGATCCGTTTGAAGTCCTAATGGCTGTGCGCAGGGGACTTCTCGCTGTGAAAGGGCTCCCCTTGGACCGGCCGGTTACAGTCGAGGATGCGATATCCGACTTGATATCGACTGATCAGCAGTTGGTCGACTGCGATGACTCCCGAGGTTTCAAGCAAGTCTCATATGGCGCGCCTAAGACGCACTTCCAACGTCTGCTTCACGGATCAATGAATGGTTCAGCGCCAAACAGCATGCGATTGGCTAATCATCGAGACCACGTACGGGCTAGATTCGAACAAATTCTCGAGACGTGTCGGCATGGAGTTCTCCTTTCGCCATCCGACCGAGAACGGTTCAATCTCAAGAAGCAGTGCATCGTTCCTCTCGCAGGCGACAAGCCGGCGCACACACTGACCACGCTTCCCGATGATTTCCTGCATTACTCAGAGCCCAGGATTCTCACAGTTCGTGAGTACGCCCGGCTCCAGTCCTTTCCCGACTGGTTCAGGTTTGAAGGCAAGTACACGACAGGTTCTGACCAGCGGGTTCGTGAGTGTCCACGTTACACGCAAGTGGCGAACGCGGTTCCTCCACTACTTGCTGAGGCCCTCGGCTCGACCTTCATCCGACTGGCTGACACTGTTGGACTGACATCGCCATCGACAAGGACGTGAGGTCAAGGCTGTGCCGCTGAACCGCAATCCGTGGGTCAAAGAGCTCCTGACGTGGCATGGACACGAGAGGGGCGGAGTCCGTGTCCCATTTAGTGAGGCGGGCGGCAATCCGTTGCGCGACTCAGCGGGACGGGCAATAGTCCTTGAGACTGACCTGGTGGTACGGCTCCGAGAATTGGCGCGCCGACTAGCGCGTGGTGAGCCGGCGCCACGTTGGATTTTTCTCGTGGGCGGGCCTGGGAACGGGAAGTCGGAAGCCGTGCAGGATTTCCTGTTGACTTTGGACCAAGAGCTTGGGGCTGCGGATGCGCTGGCAGCAGCGTTCAAAGAACGATTTGCGCCGGCTCCACTGGTGCCGTGGCGGGTCGAAATCGACGCCGCTAACGTCGAGCTGCCCGAATCCTTCCAGGTCAAGATCGGTCGCCTAATTGTCATCCAGGACGCGTCCTCGAGCGATCAGCCGAAAGAGGACGCAGCGTCTGTGCTCGCGTCCTTCCTAGATGATTTGCTCGACTTGCTGACGAGTCCGCCTCCGATCCCAGTATTCCTATGCTGCATCAATCGTGGAATGCTCGCTCGTGCCCTCCGGACCACTTCGGAAGCATCGATTGACTCTGAGTTGTCACGCGTCCTGCGGGCAGTCGTCACTGCTACTGCCCTAGGTAATGACGCCCTGTCCAAGAACAGGCCGGCTTGTTGGCCGCTAGTCGTACCCGGGGTGCCGGATGAGGTGGTGGCCTGCTGGCCCCTTGACGTGCAAAGTCTTCTCTTGCGCCCGGAGGATGGTGGTCTCGATCCAACACCGATTGAAACGATGACCGTGATGGCAGTCGAGGCCGGCAAGTGGGAGGTCAACGGCGCATGCGCCGACTGCGACGATGGCGCAGTCTGTCCCTTCAGACAGAACGCGGCCGCCCTACGCGCGGAGGCGCCTCGTCGGGAGTTGTTAAAGCTGCTCCGCCGCGGTGAGCTAGCCATCGGTCGGCGTTGGAATTTTCGGGATGGATTCTCGCTCCTTTCTGAGCTGCTTGTTGGCGAATGGGCAGATTTTGGTGCTGCAACGGAGCCGTGCGACTGGGTTCACGAGCAGGCTCAGCTGAGCGGGGATGAGGGCAACCCAATCTCCACACGCGGAGTAGCGAGTTATCGACTCGCGTCCCGGCTGTATACCAACGCACTCTTTCCCGCACCTCCTGGCAAGCGGTTATCCGATGAGGCCCGAGCGCTTGCTGCCCAACGCGGGTTTGATAAGACGATAGCGATCGACGAGGCCTTGGCAATTCATGCTGTGGCAGCGCCCTCAAACTACGTACGCGGCCTTTTAAGAGACGCATTTTGCCCCGCTCTAGACCCCGCCATGCTTTCGCCACACGAGCCCAGCCACGCGTTGTCGATTTTGGAGGATAACTACAGCCAGTCTGTGGCCCTTGGCAACACGGGGTGGCCAACGTCAGTCCCCCGTTATCGCGCCGAGCTTACTTTCCTCGCGATGGTCGAGGAGGCCGAAAACGAATGGGATTTGCTCAGCCGCGAGTCTGCGCTTGTGTCATCCGTCCTTCGTTTTCTCCGCAACGTGGCAAGCGTATTGTCAAAGCGCTCCGTCGGGGTCTCGATCGGGGCGCACGCTAATGAGCGCTACCTGGTGGACTACGAACGCTCAATCAGGGACGAGGATCTCCTTGACGAACTCCGCGACGCGCTACGAGGACTCCTCGGAGGTAGCAGCTTCCGCTTCAACGCGCTAGAGAGTTTTGGGCAGCCACGCTCAGACCTAGAGTGGCAGGTCGCTCTCCAGGGAACCACTGTGCCAGTCGAACCAATTACAGCCGCGCCCCGGGGTGGTGCCGGCCTACCGGCTCACGACCTCCCCGCCATCCACCTGTTTGGTTACTCCATCCCGCTTACATTCGACTTGTACTACGCGCTTCGTCTTCAGCGCGATGGGTGTGCAGAGGCCAGCCTGCCTGCGAGTGTTCGTGCCTCTGTCGACCGCATTAGACATCGCTTTGCCGGTAGCTTGTGTAGGAACGAGGAACTGTTCATCAACGGAAGTGCAGCGTTTGCAGTTGGAAAACGGGGTCGCGTCGTATTGAATCGACCTGGCGAAGCTCCGAGATACCGGCCGAACCCCTGACCATGGCACTAGAAGAGTTTGTTGCAGCACCAGGGGGCGGCAGCCACCCGTTTTACGAGGGGTCGGTTTTGTGGCCTGTGGCGCCCGAATGGACCACCGGCGAAGTTTTAATCGGAGCCGCTTACCGCAAGCTCATCTTGGGCATTTCCGAGACGACGGTTGACCGGGACCGCATTCAGACTCTACCCAAGGATCTCCCCCAAGGTCAGCCCTGGGAGGACTTGCTTCTTGGGCCTGGCGGTCTTTCGAGCCCCGCACTCGGCCGTGAGCAGAAGCAATCACAGCTTATGCCGCTGGTGCCCGAAATCGCGCGTTACGCATGCGTGCTTGGACGGCTCCGCGGGCGCTGGGACCCTAGCAACCTGCTCTTGACAACAATTGCGGCCGGCGTACCCGCGGGCGCCGCCGATGAGTTGATGGGCCGTCTCCGGGACGCCCTTCTCGTCGAGACTGGCGATGACCTCGTGGCACGGTTCATCGAGTCGGAACTTGCCTCGTTAGACCCGAAACGCGACGCCTCGGCTTCTTTGTCGTTCCGTGCTCCGGCCTGGCGGACTCGGAATGCCGGACCACGCGTTCCTTCGGAGCGTTTCGCCGAAGACCTCGAGTATGTGATTTCTTTGAAAAGCGAGCTTACTCGCCGCCAGTGGACGGTGCTCCTCGAGGCACTCCTACGACTCGGACTTGCTACACACATGCTTTGGCTCTGCCGCTTAAACGTCTGCATTTGGAAGCTCGTCATTGATGCCGTGGAAGAGGCGCGAGTTCCGACTGCCGAATCCATCGAGCAACTCGGATGGACCGGCCATGACTCAAACGACCCATTGCTTGAACTAGGCAGAGACGCGAATGCAGCCATCAAGAACCGAATTCAGTCATACGTGCAGGCGCGAATTGGGCTTAATCTGCTGCTTCACGCCCTGGATGCGGCAGGATGTGGGTGGCCCACGCTAATTGGTGAATCCGCAGGTGAGACGCCATCTGCCGCGCTAGCTGCGTTCGTGCGCCACGTCGGGGACAACGCCGCCGCCTTACCGGGAGCATTAAGGTCGGTCGGGGCCAATGCGTCTCTGCGTTTGGCCGCAAACACCTTGACTGATTCCAATCCACGACTTCTATCCCAGGTGACAGGATTCGCTAAGAATCTCTTGGAGTTCATCCGCTACACGCTAATCCAAATGCAGACCCAGAAGGACGAGCAGAAAGCGTATGACCAGGGCTACCTCGTTTATCGGAAGTCACGCGTGACTCACATTGTTCAACCTGGACCTGCGACGCTGATCATGCTCGTGCACGCTTGCTGTCGGGCCCTTGGAGAAGCTCCGGCAAGTCTGGACGATTTCAAGCTGCACCTAGCACACTACGGGCTGCGAGCGCCGGCTGGCGAGCTGCAATTAGGCCAAACTAGCCGTGATTTGGAGCGCCTCGGACTGGTTGTTGACAGCCCAGATGCAGGCGGCGGCCGCTTACTGGTTGATCCGTTCTGAGATGCAAGCGCTAGCAGAAACTATCAAGGATTTCCTCGAAGGGTGGATGCGAGCCGCGTTTGCGCGAACTGCAGCGGGACGCGTTCAACCCGTGTTCGCTGGGCCCCCGGGTGACGTGCTCGACGAGACGTTTGCCCTGCTGACTCAGTCCGGCAGCAACGACTGGACGGTCGATACCGACGGCGCCGCGCAAAATGTTGTTGTCCTATTGATTGGTGGTGCACCGTCGACGACCGCCGCTAGCACCATCCTCAGTCAGCCCTGCAACTGGGACTACGCGGTCGCGATACGCAACAGCGTGAGTGCAAGCATGACCCTGGCGAGTCCTGAGGCCATGGACTCTCGGCACGAGTCGATCGCAAATGCATCGGAGACTCTTGGAAATCCCCGCGCGCTGCACGAACGCGAGTTTTTTGCCAGCGACCCATGGCCTTTCGTCCTGGATAGGATCTCCCAGAGAACGAGTGTCGCGCGGAGCGTCATTCGACAGGGCCTGAGCATCATCTTTCGCCAGACACGAAATTTGGATGCAGGTCTCCGGGATGTCGCTCCCTGGGAAGTCGCTAACTTGCTTCTCGAGTGCGATACTCCCGAAGCCGTGATGTTGGCCCTTGGTTTGCCAAGTCTCGATGGCCAGCCTCTCACGACCGACGCTCTTAATTTGAGTCGCACTACTTTGAGCGCACTTGCTCAGCTCTGCGAGAAGTCCGGACTGGATGAAGCCGAGCGAGTGCTTCGAAGTACTGGCGCCACTCTGCTTAAATCAAGTCGGAAACAAGGTCAATCCAGCAGCCTAGTGCCACTTTCTGCTCCCATTCGCAGGATGTTCGGTCACCTTCGCGAAAGAGCAGGCTCTGGAGCGATCTTCTATCGCGCGCCGTTGTGGTACTTTCGGCCCGTCTCCGACACCGCCTGGTGGACCCTGCTTCCGCAGCCAAAGCTACAGCAGTTGTTGGAGGAGACTGGAGCGAGCGGGCCTGTCGGCAGCCTGACTCTGACGTGCACGAACGCAGTCAATACTGGGCAGCGCCAACCCGATGAGCCCTATGTCGTAACCAACGCAGTAGAGCTGGAAGCTACAGACGATATGGGTGGTGTGCCTCCTCAACTCATAGTCACGCGACGCGCGCTGGGGCAGCCAATAGCCGACATCCCGCGATCCTCTGCAGGCAACTTAGTTGATAACGACACACCAGAGCATGATCGGCCGTTAACGTACACCGCGGAAAGCCCTAACTATCGACCCAGCACTGTCAACGTTATTTCGCTCGACAGCTTCGGATGTCGGGGATATGCCCACGTCAACGACGCAGTCTCTAATCCTCCACCTGCGCGACGTCGAGGGCAACCGTTTGAGCAGGAGATCAGTGTTCCAAGGTCGGGCATATACGACCTCCGCGTATACGCCGGGTCAACGGCTACAACGATCAGTCTCACAGTACAGGGTGTCTCCCGAACGGATCCAGCTGGCGCTGGCGCATATGCGTTAGAGCTGGAGGATGGCGACGACCTTCAGGTGGTGCTCCGAGACGACAGTGGGTTGCAAGTTGGCTCCTGGTCGATTCGCATTCTCGTCCAAGAGCCCTCCCAAGGTGCAGCAAGCTCGCGATTTGAAGCCTTGGTGCGTGCACATCAGCAAGGCCGGACGCGGATTGCGCTTGTCCAGCCGACCAACTCCTGGGTTCGCCAACTCGAGACAGCCTACATACAAAACGAGGCGAGTTGGCAGGGCGTCGTCGCGGGCTTCTCGAGTACTGTCGACGATGTTCAAATGCCGACTTGGCCAGGCGCCAGGCTCGGCGACCTTGCAGTTACTGATATTCGGCCGGCCGGTACCATCCAGCCGCCCGCACCTTACTTAGCTGCACGAGACACTATCCGCCAGATGCTATCGGCGTCGCGACGGACGCTGGCAGAGGCTGTTTTGACGAATCCAGGGCTGGCGAGCGCAATCGCAGAGTACGTGCAGCAGTACCGCAGTTGGCTGGCGTCTTCTCCAGAGGCTGCTTCGTGGACAGATTGCGTAGCCATCCACGCCCCGACCCAGAACGTCCAAGCTGGCGAAGAGACGCCTACCAGCGAGCCCGTCGCTTTGTTGCTGTCACCGATGCACCCACTGAGGCTCGCCTGGCATTGCTACGCGCAGCAGGTCCTGGAAACTGCGCTCGACAAGACCTGTCCAGCTGCGGGTCTGCTAGATCCGCAGGCGAGCCCGGCCTCGTTTGCGTTACCCATCTACAAGGGCGGAACACTTCTGCTGTGGCGGGCGTACTTCGCCGTTGCTACTAACGAAGTCCATTGGCAATTGCTGTGGAATCGCGATTATCTGGGAGCATCCCTTGAACGCACACACGTGCTTCGCGCCCTCTCGCTTCTTGGAATTATGCCAGCCGCAATCGCAGGTGGGTTTTCCAGAGTACAGGCCCGACGGGCGCTCGATGAGGTTGCCGCAATTCTTTCGGCGCGGGCAGGGCTTCGAGTCGGACTTGTCGGAAGTAACGAGGAGTCATCTGGCTGCGTAGATGGCTTGATTGAATGGAGTCGTGCCGCATTTGCGGTGGACGATGACCGACAGGTAGGTATCCTTCCCGCCGCTTGCGACGTACTGGATTTGCGCGACAAACCGGCGAATCCTAGCCCGGCAAGTCTTGCCATCCTTTCAGAGGACACCGACGAACGCGTTCGCTGGTTTATGAAGGGCCCAGCGGGGCAAGACACTCAAGTCGACCTGGTGCTGTTGGATCAGGTTGGGACTCTCGAGCCGCGAGGTGTAGCTGGAGATGGTCGCGCGGCTTTAGCTCCTGGATCGCTGTTCCGCGTCAATCTGCGGCGCGATATCGGTCAAGCCCTCGTCCTCAAGGAGGCTCGCGTGGGCCTTTCGGTTGGTCAGTTTGATGGAATCGTCGGGGATCTCACGGTCGCCACCACAGCGGCGGAAGCGCTTTCGATGCGCGACGGCGGCACATCGCACCTGGAGTTTCAACCCAACCAGGTTGCGCTAGCACAGCGGCTAGACCGCTCGTTATTTGTTGCCGCCACCTCAACACAGGTCGATCCGGCCTGCTTCATTCGTGGGACCCAAGTCTTGGACAGCTACTTGTGGGACTACGAGGTGCCAGGCACTCCAGGCTACGACTCGAGTCGTTCGGGCTATTACCTGGTCGCCAAGCCATCGCCTGCCATGAAGTCGGCGATCTTGGGCACGACCCAGCTTGTAGCCGATGAACCGCCGCCGGTTGAGTCCCTTCTAGTTGAAATCTCGAAACGTGGCATCCCGGTCCTGAAAAGGATGGCCCGAGGTGGCGGCCAGGCTCGTGGCGAGCTGGGCGTGTTGCTGGCGGTTCGCTTGCTGCAGGATGCCTTTCGACCGCAGGGGGGACCGCAGAGGCTGCCCGTCGCGAATGGATCATGTCTTCATGTGCTGCTACCAGTCGATTCCTACTGGAATCCTTTCGTCCAGATCAGACGGTCACTGGAAAGCGGGACGTCCGAGGAACGCCCAGATCTCTTGGTTTTCTCCATCGCGATTCAAAGCACTGCAGTTGCCATCAAGGTGACACCTGTCGAAATCAAGTTTCGGGAGAGCAACCTATCGGCGGTAGAGATTGGCAATGCTCTGCGACAGGCCGCGAACTTGGGCAGTCTCCTTGGGCAACTCTGGGCACAGCCGCCAAACAATGAGCTGTGGAACACATGCGCCAAGGCGCTCTTGGCTCAGTGCTTGGATCACGCATTCCGCGTCTATGCCGATCCAGCTATCCATGGCGTAGATCCCGAGGCCTGGGCTTCATGGCACCAGCGTGTTCTTACTGACGTCCTCGCGGCACCATCCTTAGACCAGTTGGTCACGGTAAATACTGGCGGTCGGCTCCTTGTATTCGATGCATCCGCAACTACGCAAGTAGTTGACATGGATGCCGACAACCGGCTCGACACGGCCATCCTTAGTCGTGACGATGCGCGCGCTCTGTTGATGGACGATAGCTCTTTGTCGCCCACTGGGAGCGACTCAGTAAGGCTGCTTGACTTCTCTTTGCCGCAATGCGCGGGGGAACCTACCATTCCAGAAGCTCGACCGACACCACCACCTGATGCGTTTCCTCAGGGTTCGGTTTGCGATTCGGCATCCGGACCGGGCGAACCCCCGGTCTTGAACGCGTCCGACGAAACCGAGGACGACGGGAACGGTGATGACGGTCTCCTTGGGGCAAATGGAGAGGAGAGTTCCTCAGCGGTACCAGCCGAGATAAGGCAACGGGTGCGCGACGCATTTAGAGGCTTTATCGGGAATGAAGCAGCTGTAAAGCGCATAACCAACGATTTACTTCGGGCCCTCATCGAGCGCCCTCCCCACCTGTCAAAGAACTATCTGCTGACCGGTCCTCCAAGTACGGGGAAGACGGAACTTGCCCGACGAATGGCTCACGCGCTCCGGTTGCCATTTGTCCGGCTGGATGGTCGCGGGTTGTCAAGCCGCGAGCGCCTGTTCGATCTAATCAACGGCGAATTAGGACAGCAACGGCTCACCCCCACCCAAAGCGGCCAGCAAAGCGGGCTCCCCCTGTTGGAATACCCGCCGATCGTTGTGTTCATTGATGAGGTTCATCTCGTTCCCAAAGCGGTTCAAGAAAGTCTGCTGACGATGTTAGAGGCAGCTGACCGCACCGTTACGCTGAATTCACAGGTTGCGCACGTTGACAAGGCAACCTTCATCTTCGCAACTACGCGGGCTTCCGATGTCGATGCGGCATTCAGGAGCCGGTGCACTGAAATCCAACTTCGCGAGTACGAAATTGGCGAGGTGGCGGAGATGGTTCGGCTGCAATTCTCCGCGTGGCCTCGGGATGTTCACCTCGAGATTGCAAAGCTTGGTCGGCGCGTCCCTCGGATCGCGCTGGAGCTGGCCAGGGAGTTGGAGACTGAGGTCACAGTTTCCGAGAGGCCAAACCGAAGCATTCAAGAGCACCTCGAGGAAGTGCGCGTCGCTCGCGAGGTGGATAGCCTGGGTTTGACGCGTCTTGACTTGCAGTACTTAGCCCTGTTGCACCGAGAGAACCGTCCCGTCGGAGAGCAACCACTGGTCCACATGCTCGCGAACGTGGATCGTGATCGCATCATCGATGAAGTGGAGCCCTTCCTGGCTCGTTTAGGCTTTATTCGACTTGGTGCGCGCGGACGAGAGATCACGCCGGAAGGGCGATCTTACTTGCTTGAGCATCAGCGCCACGCCTCAACATCGACCTAGTAAACAACTCGAGCACTCCGGGATCGACCCGGCTCGCGTTGACTCGTTCTGTCGACGTCTGGTGGATTGGGCCGCGGATCACGCGCGAACCTTTCCATGGCGTGAGTCAGGTGCCACGACGTTTGTTCAAGTTGTCTCGGAAGTGCTCCTGCAGCAAACGCCTGCTGAACGCGTTGCCCAATTTCTCCCTGGGTTTCTGGCGAGGTATTCCTCGTGGGAAACGCTAGCAAGCGCAACCGAGACTGAGTTGCAAGAGCAGTTGCGCCCTTTGGGTCTTTGGAGGCGAAGAGCCGGCGCTCTACACCGACTTGCATGTGCGTTGGCGGCAAAGCATGATGCGTTGGGTGAAGGCCGCGACCATCTGGAGCAGCTGCCTGCGGTAGGTCAATACGTCGCGAGCGCCATCCTGCTCTATGTAACCCAACAGCCTGAACCGCTGCTCGACGTCAACATGGCTCGGCTGCTGCGCCGCTACTTTGGCGTGGGTGACCGGGCCGACCTTCGGCACGATGGAGTTTTGCAGGCACTTGCCCGGGAGGTCGTCGCGAATGACCCCGTCAGCACGAATTGGAGCGTATTGGATTTTTCGGCGCTCGTGTGTAAGCCACGAATGCCGAGCTGTGACCGGTGCTGTCTACAACCCGAGTGTGCTTATGGTGGGCGCCGGCTCCGTGGTTGAGGAAGGCCTCGCCGCGGAAGGCTCATTCACCACGGACCAATGCCGAAACATCGAGCGGCGGCGGCTCACCGCGTGCCCCCTCCGCTGAACCTACAAAGGAAGGCGCAAGATGGCCAGAGTATCGACGGAGAGTAAGCCTCCAACGACGCGCCAAATCTCACGCTTCCTTCGTGAGGGCATGACGCGTTCCGAGCGCGAAGACTTCCCCACCCTGTTTCGTCATCTGAAGGTGTCGAACTACGTGGACGATCGTGGTCAAGTTCTGCATCCTACTGATCGCCTTGCAGCTCATTATGAGAGGGACGGACTTGTGCTGTTCTTGGGGGCGGGGGTTAGCGTAGACAGCGGGATTCCTAACTGGCACGATCTAGCTGAGCGTGTGCTTTGCAGGAGTGGGATAACTAATAGCACCTTGACGTACCAGGTGGTCGAGCGAGCCTTCCCCACACTTATTTCGCAGTTCGACCTCGTGGCCCACAAAGTTGGTGCTGCGAAGCTAATTACACTGATATACGAATGCCTTTACGCCAACTTTTCCACGGCAGAGATGCTCATGGGCATCCCTGGGAAAAATGCTGAACAGGTCGGCTGGGGTGGCTGGCGCGACATCCATTCTGCACTTGCCAGGAACCGCACACTGAAAACCGTCGGTGATTTGCTCTTTGACCATTCATTAGAATCAGCTCGCAACAGACGGATTCATTCCGTGATTACTGTCAACTCCGATAACCTGCTGGAACTTTATTGCCAGGCACGTGCTGATGGGGCTCGTATCTTAACAACCGTAGATCGCGCTAGCATTGGTGATCATCCAGACAAGATCTCGATTTATCACTTGCATGGAACATTGGATGCTCGTAAGGAGAATTTCCTAAGGCGCGAAAATTTCCCGAGCGATCTTCTCCCGGACGTAGTATTCACCGAATCACAGTATTACAACACCATTGCCAATCCAGGCAGCTTCGTCAACCACACACCTCAATCGATCTTGCGGCAGCACAATGTGCTTTTCATTGGTATATCGCTCGATGACCTGAACATTCGCCGCTGGCTTCACTCGTCTTACCAACAACGCGTAGAACACCGCACGAAATATCTTCGGGAATACTACCGGAAGAATTATGCGGCAGCGTCATTTCAGGCGGAGTGGGATTCAATGCGCCATTTTTGGTTCCGAACAATGCGAGAAGGCCTGCCTCAAGATGAGATCGAGCTCTCAATGCGGAAGCTTGGGGTTCAGGTTATCTGGTGTAAGGATCACGCAGAGGCACGCCGGCACATCAGAGCTTTAACTAAGGTGGCGGTAGCCTGAACCGGCGTTCGAAAAATTGCTCGTGGCGGAGACCATTGTCTGAGCCTCGGGCTCAGATAATGCTTTCAATCGAAGGCGTGAATTATGGCGTGCCAGAGCACCTCCATCGATGACCAATCGTGTGCCGCCACCAGCCCAGGATCGTGAGTAGCCTGTTTAGCGAACGCCCGATACCTCTCCTGGATGGCACTCTTCTGGAGTAACTCACCCTGGTGCAGCTGGACGCGATTCTTGTAACCCGTCCACTGCACGAGCGGCAAATGGCCATTTGTCTCTTGAAGGATGTCACGGCCGACAAAAAACTCGAGGCTCACCGCTCGGCCGTTGACATCAAGCTCGGAACGGCCGTCAGGTCCGAGCGTAGGATAACGTCGAGCGAACGACAGCTCTGGCAGCCGAACCACACGAATTGTCGGTGGTAGGTCTGAGGGCTTAAGGGCTCGCAGAGCATCGGTCGCGGCAGCGTCATTGTCTAGAAGAGCGACCGTTCGGTTTTGAATCTTCGCAGCGGCAAACGCGCGCACGGTTTGCACCACGCGGTCGGCACCGCCCTCCGCGTTCGAGCGTTCGAAATCGGGAAACGTAACGTACTCGCGTAGGTGCGGGAACCGTAGGGCGACTGTCGACTCCAGAATGTAGGTATCGGTGGACCCTTCGGTTAGTAGGATGAGCGGCCGCTTCTCTGCGAAGGGCCCCCAGATGGGATCGTCGGCGAACATGGTGACTGAAATGTCGCTGGCTTGCAGGTCATGGACGCCGATCAGCTGACTGCAATCGAACACGACCTCCGAATCGGTCGGCAGCGTAGCGAGCATAGCCCGCACGAAGAAACGCGCATCGATTTGGGTCGGAAAGGGAATACCAGCCACCTCCCCCACTAGCTCGCCTGCCGCCGACAACTCAGTCATGCCCCACGTCAGCCAATGGCTGCCGTCGCCAAATCGGGAGGCGTCATCAGCACTTTGGTAACGGGCGACGCAGCGGGCTATGTCGTGGACCCACCGGTCGAAGGTGAATCCGCCTTGCAGGTGGGCGTCTGATGGCTCCTGCTTGGACTGGCGGCGGGCCAGCTGAGCATCGAACTGGCGGGCTGTGTCCGTGAGGCCGAAACCTTGTAGTTCCAGCCGGTCCACTAACTGATCGGCTCTCAGCCGGTAGGTCAATGTCGGGCTCTCATCGTCGGATGAACTGGCGCCGTCCGTCGTGACGCGCTCGTTCTCGGTGAACAGGGACCATAGCCTCGGGTCGATGTTCTCTTTCTCCCAATCAAGAGCCAGCGGCCCGAGGCGGAGGACAGACCAAGAACCCACGATCGACGAATGCTACCCGGGCTTTGAAACCGTTCGTTTTCTGGGCGATAACTCCGGGTCGCGACGTCGATTGGCCAAAGAAGGTCGGACCACGGAGCTATATCAGCCGACGCCTACTTGCCTAGAATTTCAATGTGACGCGCGGCGAAACGAGCCAGGCCGTGGATGAACGCCAGACAGCCGAACTGTGGTTGGGTTCGATAATGGCGCAACTCCGCATGGACGACGTCCAGGCCCATTTCTCCGTCTGACTCATGGCCATTGCTCGCTTTCATTCTCTAGATGACGCAGCGAAGGCTCTCACCGCCATAGTCGGCACGTCCGAACGAGCTTCGTGGGTTGAGCGGAAGCGCAGCTTAGCGTATCCCGTTCGAGATATCCCACGAATCATCGTCGGGCTTCTCAACGCCAACAGCGATCATGTTGTCGCGCTGATCTTCGGCCAGGAGGACGATGGGACCGTCTGCGGCCAGGTCGCTACGGACGGTCTGACGCCATTGTCCAAACAAGAGGTAACCCGCCTAACTGACTCAATTACCCAGATGCTGTCGCAGCAAAAGCCTCCGATCATTGGACGCTGGGACGAGGTCGTGATTGGCGGGAAACTCTTGCATGTTTATCTTGCGCGCGCACTGGGCGAAGAGGTTGTTTACGCCACTGCCCGTGGAGAAGTCGTCGTTAGAAGCGGCGGCCACACGGTTCCGATGGATGTAGACGAGATTGCACGTAGGCGAACGCTTCCAAAACCAACTGCCTCGCCGTGGCAGGACTCCACGCCAAATAGTGTGCGACTCAAGGCTCCGAAGCAGGTCGCCCAGGCCAGGTTGCGTCGGGCTATTGATGAGGGAGCCGCGCTCCTGAGCAACATCGAAACGAGCGAGCACCTCAGGCACCTGCAATCCACACGTACACATCAGGAGCAAGACGACTCATTAAGCCAATCGCGGCGCTCGCAGCACAGCTCTCATGTAGGGCGGCTCTGTCGCTGGTCGTTGGACAACCTTGATGTCCTCGAACGGCTGTTTGCACCTCGTCGGGTCGTTGAGCTATATCGACGTTCTTGCCCATATCTCGATAGGCGGTTCGATCCAGCGGCGCTGGCGGATTTGGATATCGCTGAAGCTGTCCATTTACAGACCTCTGAGTTGGAAACCCTCCTTGCTCGGACAGAATTGCTGGAGGAGCCATTCACGCACAAGCTCTTGAATGACGGCCCCTATTTCCGAGTGGCTGACTGGAAGGTCGAGGCTGATTCAAAGGCCGTCAATGTGGAAAATCTCCACCTCCGATTGACAGGTTCTAACCCGGGGACGCTTTACTGGCGTTTCGTCAGTCCGCGTGCCAAGGGGCACAATTGGGCCTCGGCTGCTTGCGGTTCGCTAGAGCGCAAGGCCCTCGCTGGCCACCTCAATTGGACGTGGGCTTCGATGTTCTTTCGTCGCCTCACGACCGACAACCATCTCGACCTTGATCTGATGTATAGCTGGGGAGGGTATTGGTGTTGCCAAACCTTCCGCTGGCCAATTGCCGCACATTCGGATGGCCGGCCACGACTGGACCCGGACACGCCGATGCAGTCCTTTTTCGACGTGCTCGAATTTAGCTCGGCACCTCGACCAACCGACTGATTCTGAAGTGCAAATCGCGGAGCTGACAAGTCCGATGGGTGACGACAGCAGTAGCAAGGGTCACAACAGCAACCACATCCTAGATGGGGGCACTCGGCATGCGAACTATCTGCATTTGCCGGGGTGGGTCAGATCGTCGGAAGTCTCACCCGCCGAACTCGTCCTCAGGAGCGGCCACAGTGATACTCGGATGATCCGGTGTTTCGCTCAGCCTCATTGACCACGGCTCCCGAAGCCACCGGACGACCGCTTCCAAACTCGGTCAATCGCCTGGAGGAATTCGAACAACTGGCGTAGGCGAGCCCGTTCGAGAGTCAGGTCTGCTCGTCCATTAAGTCGTTTCCCGCTCGAGTGCGGCACGTCGCATGTTTGGCGTCTGCCTCGGGGACACGTCCATAGCCCGATTACTTAGAAGCCAACACGGAGTCACGCCCTCACCAGTTCAATGCGCCGTTTTAACTCGTTCATGCGACTCCATGGCAGACGGCCGTCTCGCTGCAACCGCCCGACGAGAACGCCCGGCGAGATGCCGATGGCGGCTGCAATATCAACGATTTCCAACGTCGTAGGCATACCCACTCCCATGTGTCGATGAAGCTCATTTTCGGGAACGAGGAAATCGCGCGCAAATGCATCCGCTTCAGCTTCGTCATCCGCTCCCTCCGCGTTTGTAAGGTCGACGAACGCCGCGCGCTTTCCGTGTAGGAGGATGTGGCCCGCGTCATGAAAGAACGTGAACCAGAACTGGTCATCTGACTTGTAGCGCCCGCTGAGCTGAATCACTGCCTTATCCGGCGTGAGCCAGCGGGTCGCTCCGAACACCTGGATACCACCAATCTCAGGCACGAAAACGACGGCGACGCCTGCACTGGCGCTGAGATCAACAAGCGGCTGGTGAAATCGCTCGACCGGCTCGCGCACGAGATGCCGAATCTCGGCCAATTGGTCCCGGAACATCCCCGCGTCGAAGGGCTCACAGTGCAGCTCACGCGCCGCCATCTCGCCGATGCGAAGCCAGCTGGATATGGCTGCTGCCTTAAGCTCGGCGCTCTTGGATCTACGAAACGACACCTGCGGCCGAGCCCATTGGTCTTCCCATACCTCTGGGCTGGCCACACCCAAAAACTGCAAGAGGCTCTCCACCGTCTCGACGTTGTCATGCCCACGGGCGATCAGCCCAAGCTTTTCCAGTTCACGAAGGGGAAACTGGCGGAGCCAATCCTTGTGCTGCGCCAGGCGGGCGCGCGCTTCGGCGCGAGCTCTTGCCTCCCGATAATTTGCTTCTCGTTGCAACCATTCGGAGGCCGGAACACTGAGTACACGCTCGAACTGCAGCGCAGTTTCTGGCGTGATAGCCGCCTTTCCCTGAACGATCTCGTTGACCGTCTTGACGGGCCGCGCAGTCCGGCGCGCCAGCTCCGCCTGTGTCATTCCCGCTCGGTCGAGCACTTCCAGAAGAAAACGTCCCGGTGGTGGTGCTTCCTCGGATTCGGTCAAGCCACCAGGCCCGCCTCTAGCTCTGCCTCAAGCAAGCGCTCACGTTCTTCTCCGCTGACCCAGCGCGCATGGCTACCCATGGCGTCCTTGGTAACGAGCAACAGGTCCGGCACCCGCTCAGCAATCGCGCGCAGGTGACTCACGATCGTCACTGCTCTGCCGGCGGCCACGTGTGTTTCCAGTGCATCCAAGGCCTCATCCAATGCATTGGCATCAAGGGCCGCGAAGCCCTCGTCTAGGAAGAGTGACTCCACTAAGCCGCCCGACCGGCCCGCCATCTCCACCAGCGCCAGTGCCAGGCTCAGGCTGGCGAGGAATGTCTCGCCGCCGGACAGGGTTTGCGGGGACCGTGTTTGTTGCGTCGGCTGGTCGAGGATGTCGAAGTTCTGTGAGAACGCATAGCGCTCGCTGGTCATAGCCGCCAGCTGCCGCGAGGCGATCCGCAGCATGGACCGCTGCCGGTGTTCGACTACGAAGCCGGGAAATTTAGCCGTCGCCAGCTGCTTCCGCAGCTCGTCAAGCCCCCGATTGAGCTGCTCGCCTTCTTTGATGACCGGGTCAAGTACGGCCGCGACCTTGCCATCTGCGCGAGCACGCTCGATGTCACGGTCAGCGCTCGAAATATCCACTTTGCAGTCGACGATGGTTTTCGCAAGAGCCTCTCGATCGGCTTCCCCTACCTTGGTCAGAGTCGCGATCTTGTCGAGCTCCACCCTTTGGATGTTGCTTTCGCAGTCCGCGAGGAACGCATCGAGCGCCTCCTGGAGGCCTTTCGTCCATGACACTACTTCCTGGGCCCAAAGGACATCCGATTGGAGTCTCACTGGCTCCGGGCGGGCTGGGCCGGACGCCCGAGCCAGCAGTCGCGCCCCTGGCGCACCCGCGCTAGCAAGTGAGACAACCTTGCCGACAGCCGTCTGGTGGGGCTCATCGACCTCACGTTGTTTGCGCGCTCGCAGGCTCGTTTCGCGTGTGTTGAGTTCGTCAAGGTGCGCTTGAAGCTGCGTCAGCTTCCCGGCGTGCCCCTCCAGGGTATTCAGGCGCTCGTTAATGGCAACCACGATGTCGGGTATCCGTTCGCGCACCTGTGCCCCGCCCCGCAACGCGGCAGGCACGGCCTCTTCAATACTGGCAGCCTCATCCGTGCGCCTGGCGAGGCTTTGCTGTGACCGCGCATGCGCCTCTTTACGCTGATCGAGCGGCTCGGCAAGGGCTTTCCTGGCTCCCATCAATCCGGTAAGCTCACTGTCCAAGTCGCCGAGCGCTTGGCTGGTAACGGCGACCCTGTCCTTGCGGGCCTGCAGCTCCGTGGTGAGTCGCCCGAGCACCCCCTCGTCATCGCTGGGCAGCGGCTCGGGCAGCGTCCCTACCTTTTTGACGAGGTCTTGTAGCGCTTCGTCCAGCGCGGTTTGCGCGGACCGTACCTCGCCTTCCGCTGCTTGCACGCGATGCTCAGCGTGCGCAGCCGCGTCGCGAGCCAGCTCTAGTGTCTGTAGGGCAACGTCATGGGCCTCCTTCGCCGTAACCTGCTCACGGCGGCGTCCCTCGAGGTTGGGAGATGTGGGTGCTCGAAAACCAGAAGGTACTTCTCGTGCACACACAGGACAGGAATCGCCGGCGTGCAGATGCTCGCCGAGCGTGGCGGCCATGTCGGCCAACCGCGCTTCCTCGAGCGACCGCGTGGCGGTCTCGAGCGCCTCGCGAGCCGTCTCCTCCTTTTTCATTGCTTCGGACTGCGTCGTGGTCAGAGGAGCTAGGGCGGTACGAAGCCCGTCCAGCGTTGACTGGCGAGCCGCGACTGCCTTGGAAGCCTCGCGCACCTTGCCGAGTTGCTGCCGGGCTTCGCTTAGCGCGGCATCGGCGCTGTTATAGGCTGCTTGCGCATCGTCGCGGTCGCTCAGTGCCGCCGCCCGGTTTTCCTGAAGCTGTTGAATGCGTCTGTCCGACTGTGCGAGGTCCTTCTCGGCTGTCGCGATGGTTTGTGCTTCGTCATCCAGGCGCACCCGCTCTTCTTCAATGGAGGCGAGCGTGGCTTGCAGTCCTGACACTCGTGTTCTCAGCTCCGTCAGTTGCTGGGCCCCCATGCCAAGCTTTGTTTCTGCGTCCAGGAACGCTCGATGTTCGTCTCGCTGGCCGCCCACGGTTTGTCGCTCGGCGTCTATGGCCGCGGTGTCGCGGTCAATCTCCAACGCGACCGTCGCCACGGCCTGCAACGTTGCGAGCGCGGCAGCATCGATGACGATCGCCTGTCGCGCAGCTTGGGCATCATCGTTCGATCGTTGAAGGCTTGTCAGTTGCTTCTCCGCTTCGTCCAGGGCCTTCCGCGCAGCTTCCAACGCTTTCAGGCGGTCGGCCGCCTGGCTGCGCACGCCGAGCGCCGCTTTCTCGGTTGCAGCAGGGTCGGGCAGCAGTTGACCGCGCGTCGTTTTCGCGTCCAACAACGGTTGCTGGAGGTCAGCGAGCGCGTTCTGCGTTAGCTCACCCATACGGTCCAGCTCTTCCAAACGAAAGATGCTTTTGAGCATCTTGGTGCGGTCGGACGAACGGGCATGTAGCAACTGCTGGAATTGGTCTTGCGGAAGAATCACCGCCGCCTTGAACGTCTCACGGTCCATTCCGAGAAGCTTGATCACGGCCCTGGTGACGTTGTCATCGCCATTGACTTCCGGCTCAGGCCGACTCAAGCACTTCAACACGTGCACGGGCGGACCGCTCTTGCGGTTCGTCGACCGAGTAGCTTCCCAGACATCGCCGTTCGCCTCAAACTCGAGCGACACGAAGAGCCGCTCGTCGGAATCCGCGATCAACTCGTGGACGCTTCGGGCATCCCACGAAGCGGAGTTGTAGAGCGCGTAGAACATCCCCTGCAGGATGGAGGACTTGCCGGCGCCGGTGTCGCCTACCAGGGCGCTCAGGCCCTCGGGTTTGAACTCAATCGGCTCATGGTCACGGTAGCTACGGAATCCCCGCAAGGTCAACTTTCGCGGCTTCACTGGACGCGCTCCGCAACGGGTGATTCGGCATGCGTCTTGAACACGGCCTGGAGTCGCTCGATGGCCTCGAACGTGGGAGCGGTGTCCTCCTGGACCGCGGCATCCACCTGGTCGAACAGCGCCGCCACCTCAGCTGATAACACCTTGGACAACCTCGTCCCCCCCAGGAACGATCGGAAGAGCTCGCTGAACGTCGGTTCAGCTCCTTCCTCTTTCGCGGCCAGGTGAGCTGCCTCAACGTGGCGGCTCTGGCAGTCTTCGGCCGTCCAAACCACCACGGAATCACTCAGGATGTCCCGAACCTGGGCGGCGAGGCCCGGCGTCTCTTCCTCGGTCTTAACAGTCACGTGGCACAGGGCTCCTGACGGCCCCCGCCCGGCCCACTTCTTCAGGTCGTCGATGGTCCCGATGAACTTGCGAAGTTCCCTCGGCTTCGTGAGCGGCTGGCTGACAATCGAGGCTGGTTGCCCTGGATCCGCTTCGACCAGCACCAAACGCTTCTCCTCGCCTTCTTCGCCATAGTCCAGTTGAATGGGCGACCCAGCGTAGGCCCCGGGCTGCTGGGTGCCGGGCAGCGTCTGTGGACGGTGGATATGGCCGAAGGCCGCGTAGGACACGGTGGGAAGGTGCTCAACGCGTGTCGCGTACTGCTCCGTCACTGTTAACTGGCGTTCACTCTTCGAGAACTTGGCGCCGGCAACAAACAAGTGTGAGGCGGTGAGCAGGATGTGCTTGTTGGGGTCATAGCCATCTTCCAACCCGGCCTTCAGAAAGCCCATGACCTTCGCGATGCGCTCTGAGTACTGCGCGTTCCAACCACTGGGAGGCTCGAAGAAGTTGATTGCCCGGGTGGCGTGCACGAAGGGGAACGGTGCCACCCGGATCACGTGCTCCCCAGCCGGATATTCGAGCAGGCCGCCCTGGCCCGGTGGGAGTGGCTGAAATGCGAAGTGGATCCCCGACCCTGTGCCACCGATGCGGTTAAAGAGCCGGAAGAGCCCGGGAGCGTCGTGGTTCCCCGCGATGACCAACACCGGTGCTACGGCTGCGAGCTCTTTCAGCGCGCTGACGGCACGCTCCATCTCGGCCAGCGGTGGGCGCGGCCCATCGAACAGGTCGCCTGTGTGCAGCACCAGGTGTGGCTTGAAGTGGCGGGCTACATCCACGATTTCGGCGATGGCCGCGTCGTGATCTGCCGCGCGGGAGATGTTGTACGTCTGGCGGCCAAGATGCCAGTCGGAGGTGTGCAGCAGTCTCATACGGTTCCGAAGTCGAACGCTTCGGCCTCCTTCTCCGCCGATTGCACGACGCCGCCACGCTCGGTGACGGAGGTGGCGTAGCCCGGGAAGGGAAAGCGCAGCGGGATGGGTGCCGGGATAATGGGTTGGTCCAACACCATTGTGCCGGGCAGAAAGCGGCTGGCGCGCTCTCGTAGTTCTGACGATAAGAAGGCGTATTCCCTGGCCTCACCAGCATCGAGGCGGCCGACGACTTTGATCGCAGCGTTGGACGTGATCGCCGGGGCCACTTCCCGCGCGGATTGCTGGGCGCCGATCAGGATAACTCCGAGACTACGTCCGCGGGCAGCGATGTCCACCAGGAGGTCCTTGATGGGGCTCGTCCCTTCGCGCGGCGCGTACTTATTGAGTTCGTCTAGCATGATGAAGCGCAGCGGCAGTCGCCCGCTGCCCTGCTTTTCAGCAAAGATCTCAGAGAGCAGGGCGCCAACGACGAAACGCTGGGCGTCGTCATGAAGGGCGTGCAAATCGACGACGGTCACCGCGGTCTCGAGCTTGACTGAGTCGACGCCGTGTGAGATGAGCTGGCCGATGCGCGGCGCTTCCGCGTAGAGTCGTCGCAGGAACGCGAACCGCGTCCCGGCCGTCACCCCAGCTGCCCACGAATTGGCGATATCCTCAGGGGCGTCTGGACCAATGACCGTCGTCAGGAAGTCCACCAGGTCACTGAAGTCGAGGATGGCGTCACCCCCATTGGTCAGGTCTCGCGGCTCGCGCCGCTCCTCGAGGAGGCGATCGGCGTTGTAACTGACGTTCTCGCCAGGGTCCGGCGCTTTCAAGAGGACGCCCCCGGGCATTCCATAGAGCGGGTAGGCCCAGCGCATGAGCTGGATGCGCACGCGCTGCTCGATGAACGACACCTGGTTGCGCGCATCCTCAGCATCCGAGAAGCAGAACCTGAGCAGGCCGTTCCGGATGAACTCCCATGGCGACCAACCGAACGGGATGACATCAGTGCGCGAGACGACGTCCGTCATACGCTGCTCCCGGTTGCGGCCGGGTGCTCGGGCTCCGTAGAACCGCACACTCCGAAACGGGCCGGGCTCGTCCACCCCCAGACGCCGCCATTCGTCGCGCGCGGATTCGTGGCGCGCCAAGTTCGCGTTGGGCTGATCGAGGTGGAGGAGGTCTTCGCCTTTCGTATTAAAGATGAGGGCCCGGGTGTTCGGCAGCGACGTGCCAAGTAACCGGCGTCCTCCGTCGGTCTCGAGCAGTTGGTAGAGGAAGAACGTGGCGTAGCTGGTCTTCGTGGCCACTCCGGACACACCTGAGATCGAGAGATGGCCGCCCTTTTCCCCGCTGACAAAGGCGAAGTCCAGGTAGACGGGGTCACCCGCTTGGTCCAAACCCACGGCCATGGGCTGGTCCATCTGATCGATGAACAAGGCCTGTTCGCGCTCGCTGCCAACAGCGCGCTGCACGGCCGCTCCGGGCTCCGGCGCCAGCCACAACTCCGGTACGGTGCGCAGCACCTGTACGTCTACGGTGCGCGATGTCTGGCCCGGCATCGTCTTGGCCGCGGCGATGCGGTGGGTGTCGGAGCTCATTTCGGCTCCCTCAATCTCCCCACTGCCCTCCACCACGATGCCGAAGTGGGTCACGGTCCGCCCATCCGGAAGACGCTGCGCGGTGGACACCAGGTCGTCAAGCTGCACGACGGCATGCTCGTCCAGCACGACCTGGAACCGCCTCGTCGTGCAGGCGACGGAACCATCCACCCGTCCAACGTTCCCCGGCGGTGATGACCCGTCCGCCCCTGGCGCTTGCAGCTCTTCAAGACCGATCATGGTTTACGTCCCTTTCTGGGCAGTAGCACTCTTCAGCGCGACTGCCTCTCGTACGGCGCGGTTGGCCAGGCCGCTATCCCCCAACAAATGCCGAAGATGTGTCTCCAGCGAGCCAATAGGCTGGAGATTTTGCGGCGCCCGCGCATCGCGATGTGGCACACCCGCGAAGCTGGGTAACATCCGTGTCGCCTCGTCGGCTACAGCGATAGCGAGGTTCGCTCCGACGGCTTGTGGGACTTCGAGGCGCACGATGCCTGACCAAGGACCGGCGAGTGTAGTCCCCCACGTAAGGCGCAAGTAGCAGGAATAGCGGTCCTCCCCAATGGCGAACACTGATGTGCGTTCACCCGGACCTAACAGCGGCACCTTCATGTGCTGCTCAGCGGGCAACAGGGCTCGATGGTGGGTTTTGACGTACCCGAGGACGGGCACTTCACGGCTCCGAACGAAGTTCAGCGGCCCGTCAACGATGACCAGCGTGTCTTCAGACCAGAGCGACTCCGCCAGACGCCCTTCTTCTTCTCGCATCACCGTCTGCAGCTCGTGCAGCGGCGCATCCGGGAGGTCGCTCGCGATGGAGAGCGATCGCCACTGCCAGCCGCCAGCTACCTCGGGGAGTTCCCCTGTCGTACCGGAGCCCCAAACGAGGAGGCGGTAGACGCGATGCTCCCCGAACTCTAGCCGTCCGTGATTGCCCGTACAGACGGCGCCGCAGGCTGCGGAGCCGGCGATACCGCGCGCGATCTGCCCTGTCGCTGGGTCGTGCTGGTAGAGAGCCGCCTCGACGCGGCGGACGCCGTCGACGAACGCAATCCGAGCGAACGATTGCGCCTCGCCTGCCGGCAGATGGGGACGTATCTCATCCCCGTCCTCCATCAACACGACGTCTGCCGCCGCGCCGTCCTCATCCGGACCGATGAGGTAGGGCCCACCGTAGGCCGGCGCCCACTCTTCGACGTAGATGGCGGACTCGGGCTGGCTGCCCCGGAGATTCCATGACAGTGCCATTAACCCAAGAGGTTAATGCGTCATGCCAAAGAATGCAAGAGGGTAGAGGAAAGTCGCCAACACCGCTTAGCGGGAAAGGATCTGAAAAGCATTGGGACGCGTTTCATTCGCGACCATCGTCGCGCGGGACCGACGCGGCTGCTTCGGTGCGAATCCTAGAACTGCTTCTCAGGGGTCAAGGCGGTGTGATCAGCGAAGCCGCTGAGCGAGCCGGACGCGAAGAACACCCGATCACCGCGAACCAACACGTCGGTAAGTCTGTTCTTGAATGAGATGCCCCAGAGCGTGTTTCCGTCCCGGCCTTTGCGTGCCGCAAAACCGTTCGTCTTTGTGATGTAGTCGTGACCGGAGACAAGGAGCTCGGAACCGTGTGCCCGCGCGAAGCCTTGTAGGCGCTCGTCGTCTACGAGCAAATGGAATTGGTCGTCCGTCCAGAGCGCGGCCACGCGGCCGTCCTTGATCGTCGTGCCGCGGATGATGTCCGGCCCGTAGGCTTTCGGGGGGAGCTTGAATCGCAGAGCCATCGAGCCCGCCGACGTGACCTCATACAGCTCACCTTCGTAGGTACCCAGCACGATAAGGTCTGATGCCGCGTTGAGGTGACTTATCAGCGTAAGAAGTGTTTCGTCGCGTCGATCTTCATCGATTTCGTCGTCATCGAGCTCCGGAATGGAGTGGCGAAACTCTGCCTCCTCTCGCAGAACACGCTCGTTTTCCGGCATCGTGACGTGCCAGCACAGCGCACCGTCCGCGTTGACGGCGTAGAGTTCCGTCAAATCGGCGATGGCGAGCAGCGAGCTGGTGGCAACCAAGCCTCTCAGTGGCGCGGGCCGCAAAGCGATGTCATCATTGGGCGTCCAGGCAGGCCAGCCAGGTATGTTCCAGTCCCATACCGTCCGTCCGCGCTTGTCGAAGGCGTGGATTAAGCCGTCGCGGCTCGCGACGCACCACAGGTCGCCGAACAGGGCGACGCCCATGTCCATGTCTGGGATTTCAGTTTCGGCAACGAGTGTCGCGTCGTGGTCAAACAGATAGATCTTTGTTGTTCCCTCCCCGATACTCCTCGGACGAACCCAGCCAATGCCACATCCATCGTGCCCAAACAGTGCTCTGGTGAGTCGCGGCAGGTTGTCCTGCCTGGCGGCCATTTCGCCAGTCTCGAGCTCCAGGTCGACGAAGCTGGTCGAATTTGCTCGAGCCAACATGCAACGGATCGTTGAGTCGAGCAAATACGCGCGTTGGATTCGCGGACTGGTCGTGGTCTCAAAGACACGCGTGAGATGTTCCTCCCCATGTGCAATCGAGAACCGCGGGGAAGGCCCGTCCGTTCGTCCTGACTGTCGCCTCGACCTCAGTTCGCGCTGCAGCCGCTGAAAGCCCGCAACGACCAATTCGGGCAAATCACATTGCAGCGCAATCCGGGCGATCTCAGCCGCCCGGGCACGGCTGGCGTCGGATTCCAGGTATTGAAGGAGTTGTTCTATAGAAGCCGGACCGCTTTCGTCCTGATTGGCCGGCTCTGGTGGGGAGAGTTGGCCGTGTTCTGCGAATTCGAATTCGTGCTCTTGCTGTGCTTGCCCACCATCGCTTGGCGCATTTTGGATAGCTGCCTGCCAGAGTCCGTTTGACGCGTCCTTACCCCTCAAACGCTCGACGCACCGGCTCAGCTCGTCAAAGCACCACCAACCGATCGGACCGAACTTCTCGGTGGGTTCCTCGTTCTGAACTCGCGCAACGATGGCGGCAGCGAATTCTGCATTTCCAGCGCGAAGTTCAGATTTCGCCGTTCGGATGAGCTCGTAGGCCGCAGAGGCTCTGGAGCGGCCATGTCCCTGCAGCGCCGCCCGCCACATTTTCTCGACGTCGCGCGCCTTGCGGGCCGCAAACAGCCGCTCCAAGAACACAGTACCTGCCAGGTGACCGGGCTCGCTCAACCCTTCGAGCAGGCCCGCCGCGTCATCCAGTCGGCGATCTCTGTAGGCTTCAAGCGCCATATCGCGAATGAGGTCATCCGCTCTGGCTTGGTCGAGGCCTTGCGTGGCGAGTACCGCCGCATTGAAGGTCCGGTCCTGCTCAGAACAGAACGACATGTACGCTCGCACCGCTTCATCCAGAAGAGGTCGATATCCGATCTCTCCGTGACTCCAGATATTTCCCGCGTGGATCCATTCCGTGTCCAGGATGGAGAAGTCTCGACGGTCCGGATGCACGGCGTTCTGCCAGGCCTGTTCCATGTCTTCATCAGAGGCAGGATTGTCCGGTTCTGCCGTATTGCGACTCGCTGCCATCAGCTCCTGGCATGCAGCGAGAGCCTGCTTGAACAGCGACTCAGCGTACTCAGGCCGCTCGGACCCGGCCGCCTTAGCCTGTTCCAGTAGCTGCCGGATGCGTATGTTTGGCTCGACCATGGACATCATGCTAGGGCGGCCCCGACTCTCTCGTCCTCTCTCTCTCTCTCTCTCTCTGCAGCTGCTGCTGCGGCAGCGACGCAGCCCGCCGCTGCGCCCCCGGGCCGCTACCTTGCAAGCCACCCGCACCTTTTCTCTGGCCCGCCGCGCTCCTCCTCCTTCCCGTGCCCCCGGCGCTACCGGGGGGCGCCGGCAGGCTGTCACTTGAATCAACGGCCTGGTGCTCGCCCGAGCCCAGACTAGCCGCACGCTGAGCTCCGATGACCAACTCTGCGCGACGGAACTGAATGACAACTTGGCCGCGAATTCAAAGCCTCTGCGAGATATTGCTGAAAAATGCCGCCGGTGGCATGCGACTCGCTCCAGCGTACTGACCAGTCACTTCGATCGGACAACGAGCAAAGCGTCCTACCGTCAGCGACTGACAGAGTCGTTTAGGCTTCGGCCCCTCCAGCTCTCCCGGGTGGTTCAGAGCCCGTAAGCTCCCAGGGCCGTTTCAGGTAGTCGGAACGCGCCAGACTGCTCGCCGGGCCAAGACAGGGATGGCGAATGTCGAGCCAGTCAGGACGGGGACTTTCACGGCCACGATTGACACCGCCTGACTGCTGCTTGTAAGCTGCCGGCAGGCGCGGCTGCTGGTACCGCTGCTGAGGAGGGACGCACATGGACGAAAGTCTGGTTTGGTGGACGATCGGTGTGGCGGGGGCCGTAGCCATCATCGTCGTTTGGCTAAATGCTCTCCGTATCAATCACGACCTGATCACTGACATTGATGTGCCCAATATCTGGCGACAGCCCATGGGCAAACCGACGTGGGACTTCACAAAGAATTGGGCAACCAATATCACCGCGATCGGAGCCATCTTTGCCGCGATCCTCGCCATCAAGCTAACCAGCGCGAACCCACCTGGACAGATACTGGTGCTGAGCGCACTTGCAGCCCTGTTGGTCTTAATCGGGCCACTGGTCTACAACTCTCTGAGCCAACCCGTCGGAATACCCCGCAACGATCCACAGGCGTGGCAGCTCCAGGGTTCTGTCTGGCTCTTTTTGGTTTCAGCGTATTTAACCCTCTGGGGCGTACTCGTCCAGCTCGCCGCCCTGGGCGAGTACGCGTGGAGACTCTCCTTACCTCCCGGACAGACGCCCGTCACCACAATGAAAGTCATTGGTCCCAACAACGCCGTCTTCGATGTGCAATCGATCCCCGCGTCAGCGCCGACCCTGTCGCCCTCAATTTTTCTCGCAATAGAACTTGTGTTGGCCGCCATCGTTGCGTTTCTCATCGTCTACACAATCCACAGTACCTATGAGGCTGTGAATGACCAGATAGTGCGTCAAGCAGGACCTCGGCCCCAACCTCAACCCGCGCTTGCCGGTCAGCCGGCGCCACCACCAGCTCGCAGGCCTCTGGTCAGGCAATCACTGCCCACTTGGACGGCGCTCTAAACGTGCCCCGCTCAGAGTCGTTCCACTGGTTTGTACTCTTCCATCCTGCGACGGCGCAGAGTCTGGCTATTTTGAAATTCATTGCCTTGAGTCCTTCTCCAATTGGATCGCAGGTGTGGACGGGTTCACGTCGACGCGGCGGGACTCGTTCCCCGCGCGATATGCTCAACCGTAGAATTGCTGTTCCGTGCGGAACGCTCGGGCAGTGAGAGGGAAATGAGCTTGGGTCCTCGCGCAGTTCCCGCGGTGCCAAACGCTAGCAAAGTTCGGGGCAAACTGCTGAAAGCGGAACGCGATCCGGACGGCGGTTGGCTCTGGCATGTTGCGATGGATGACTCGCAGGACGTGCCAGGATTGCCCAATTTCACTCGTTCGTACATAGGTCGGGTTATTGATATTTATTCCCGCCTGTCCCCAAGCGTCATCCCGCACGACGGGTCCCGTGTGGAGGCCAAGGTGTCATATCGCGGAGACGAACGAGGCGGTTTGTTCCTTCTGTCGGGTGACGAGCTCCGGAATCTCTAATCAGTCAGTTTCGGCTACACCGAAATGTCGCAAGTGACTATCCCACCGTTGACCGCTATCTGAGAGATAGTGATTCCGGTCCGGTTGCCGACCGCGTCTCGAGCAGCTGGGTTGCTTATGTCGTCAAACCGGGTGTTGCCAATCCCACCAGGGAAAGCATCGTCCGGGTCACCCTGGTTACGCGCGAACTCCAAGTCCGTCCGCCCATCGGCCTGACAAAGACCAACTCGATAGCTGCCCGGATGATTGTTGTTGTTCTGCAAATCGTTGATGTGCCAGATCAAGAGTCCATCGCCCGGAAGATGCATATCGAACCCGTGTCGCTGACGGTTCTCGATAAGGAAGTACTCTGAGCCAAAAGCGCCTTTGCTCCAGACCCGAGCGGTACCCGCTGGATCAGTTTCGATTGGGTTTAAGCTGACACGGGTCGAGCCAGCGACGTTTTGGGGCTGAGTCCAATTGAGCCGTGCTTTTGCCCATATGCACAACTGTGCTGGCGTGAGGCCGGCGTTGTTCCAGCTACCTGCACCCATAAGGCACCAGACACCAACGCCTTCGGATTTGTTCGTGGTGTCATAGAGATCTGGCAAGCCAAGAATATGCCCAAATTCGTGGCAGAAGACTCCGATACGTCCATCTTCGGGCTGGACAGAGTAGGAATAGGCCGTGATTCCATTGGCGGTGAACGGCTGGGGCAAGTTCCACTGATGGGACCACATCTTCTGGGCACGGCTCGTTGGGTTTGGATCCGCTTCAGCACCTCCGCCGGCATGCACGATGAACAATCCATCGATATAGCCGTCGCCATCGGTATCGAAGTTTTGGAAGTTGAGTTGACTGGCGGCTACCACTAACGCATCTTCGACCATGCGCTGCGAGTTGTGTGGGTATGCTCCTTGACCATTGTTTCCATCCACGTAATAGGCGTAGGGTTGTGGCAGTCGCATCCAATCCGTAACCTGGCCGTCGACGTCCAACTGGCCATAAGAGTTCTCCGAGTAGAAGTCGCGCAGGCTGCCGGTGGCGTACGCCTTCGTGGAAAACAGCATGTTGCCAATATCGGCGGGTGGACGAATCCCGGGATTATCCGCGAAGTCCACCAGTAGCACCAAACAGGTTAGGCGCCCAGTTGTAGGTCGACCGCGAACTGCTCGGCTCGGGGAGACGAACGCGGCAACGCGCTGGGGTAGCGCCGCTTCGTAGTAAAAAATGCCTTCGTTGAGCCCCGGAACGTCGACGGGCTCAACGATCAGTGCCATCGTCACGGACGGCATTCGGCGGTCCAGCACATTTAGGCCTCGACGTTCCATGTCCGCACGGATTGAGTGCAGTACTTCGGGGCTTGGCGGAGCTGCAGCAGGACGCTTCGGCTGAACTCCTGGCGCTATACGTGTCACCACAGACTCCTACAGGATTTAGGTCGATAGTAAACCGTCCGCTCGTTATGGCGGTCGCCAGAGCCGCCAAGCGGCTCTTCGCTCTTGGGGGGCCGGAATATCCAGAGGAAGCTTAGGGACTGCGCCGGTAGGCCGTATCCCTGGACTGAACTTGGCGCCACGCTCTCCCGTCCTTGGGAGCTTGAGCAGACTGCGACACACGTAACTCTTGCGATCCAACGTACAAGGCAAGAGCTGGCTAGTCGAAGCAGCGCCAAAGCCCTATGCCATGCTCACAATAGCTGCGCGTTCACTCCAGAATGTTTGACATGTCGAACAACTCCGTTCGGATTGTTTCAGGTATTACGCCCTCGGAGCGTTCGTGCAAGGACTTCAGCCGTGCTAACGCACTCGGATGAGATGAGACCTGTTGGCCAGTGGCAAAGAAAGATTCAACGACATGCATGAATACAAGTACTTCTGCGGCCAGGAATGGCGCCTGGGACACGAATTGGACAAGGCCTCGCGAAGAACTCTTCAGACCACACAGCCAACGGAAAGCCTGAAAGTCAGCATCTAATTCCTGCCGGTGCTGCCAGCCGATTTTTTCGACGCTTCGGTGCTGAATGACGGACGACATAGTCTCCGTAGCCGCAGCAGTGTGGCCTAGGTTAATGTGAGAAAACTCATGGGCAATTACGAAGAGTTCTTGCGCCATTGTCTTCATTAGCGCCAACTGCTGAAAGTGAGATGGTAATTCATGTGGGATCGCTGGGTACTGAACAGGCACTCGATCTACAAAGGATTGCCTGATGAATTCCATTCCTTGGCCAAAGATGCGTCTTGCTTCCTTGGTGTTCTCGTCGCGAAGAAACAGATATGTTAACTGGACTTCGTTATAGAAACTTAGTGCACTCAGTAGCTCAGTATGCACGACGATCAAGTCGTCGCCATCGGGCGTCTTGAGGGACCACGCATTAGGGTCATAAGTGGGCATCAATCCAACGACGACCGCAGATAGATCGACATTGAGCGGTCTGGGTACGGAATAGATGAGGGGTTCAACAAGCGCCCGCTTGAACCACTCCTCGTGTGCTTCGATCGTCTTAGCAGTCCTGTCATACGCCTCCTGATAACCCTGCAATTCATGCGACCGCTTGGCCACGATGTCATCGGGAACGTAAATGCGATATCGGACCCCTCCCTGTAGCTCTCGGAGGTAGCTCAATGCAGACATGCCGATCGCATGCATTTTCGCTCGTTGACTGAACCGCAATTCCGTGGCGCCCTGTGCGGTTGCAGGGGTGCCACACGTACGAGCGAGGAGGACGAGGAGGAGGCGGCGGCGCGTGCTAATTCCGCGCCGGTAGTTTGCTTATGGGCAGCAAAAAAGACCGGCCCATGCAGCCAGTCTTTCTTGCTCTTTCGCCCGCCTCTTATCAAGGGCGAGCTGAGATCACCTAGCCATCCTTAGCGACTCCCATCGAGCAGTTCGATGGCAGCATGGCGGGAGTTCTCCGGTCCGCCAGGTCTCGATGATGTTGCCCTGGTGATCACTGACCTGGACCTTCGGACGGTAGCCGACGGACCACACATTCTGGGCTATCTCGCAGCTCGATGTCATCGAACCGCAAGCAGTTCAGGCCCCTGGCCCGAACCAGAGGCTAACCTTCATGCTCCTCGAGCTGCCGCTTGAGGGCCTCGATGCACGCGTTCAGAGCCTCGTACTCGGGCCCGAAGTTGTCGTCCGCGTCGAGCCAGGCCCGCCAGGCTTCGATGAGCCTGCGGACCAGCCGTTCGAGCTCGTCGACGTACTGGTCGGCCATCAGGCCGCTCGACTGAAGCGGCCGACACCTTTGCGCTTGTCGCGCCGGCGCTTCAGCCGCTCCTCGCGCTCGCGCTGCAGGATGGCCAGGTGAGTGCGCCGCCAGGCATCGGTGGCCTCCCGTATCCGGTCCAGCTCGCCAGCAGGGATGTATAGGTGCGGGCCGCGCATCGCGCCTCGATACGTCCCGGCCTGAACGGCCTGCCGCAGGCGATGCGGTGACTCACCGGTCAGCCGTTCGACCTCGACCAGCGAGTACCAGCGATGCTCCTCGGCGACGTCCCGCCACCAGCCCGGCGGCATGCGGTCGACGTCGACGTACTGGCCGTGGTCGCGGATGAACGCCTCGACCGCCTCATCGGTCATCATCCAGGTGCGGTTGACGCCGACGGTGTAGCCGCGCCGGGCGCGGAGCAACCCGGCTGCAATCCAGTGCACCACCGCCTTGGGATCGACGGCGAAGATGCTGGCGACATTGCTAGCCGTCAGGCCGGTGTTCCGTTTGCGCAGGCGCAGCCGCTTGGCCTTCAGCCGGACGCCCAGGAGCGGGCGCCCGAGCTTTTCGGCCAGGCGCTCGTCCGTCATGCGGCCATACCACTCCTCTAGATAGCTGACCTCGCTGGCGCTCCAGTGGCGGCTTCGCTGCCAGACCGGCTGTACGTGCTGGCAGACACAAAATCCAAGTGGATGAGCGTTCGAACCCATGGGGACTCCTTTCCGGCCGGCAAACCGATCTGGCTGCCGGCCGTGGAACTTCGGTGGGAAAAGGCGAGCCTTCGGCTCGTCGTGGTGTTCGGGAGGCCTACGGCTCCCAGGGGCTGAGCGCCACCGACTCGCCGAACGGCGCGGGCCGCGTGGCGGCCTCGGTGGTGACCCACAGCACCGGGTAGTCCGGTTGCACGGGCGCCGGCCCCTGCAGGTCGGTGAAGTAGATCAGGCCGGCCGGCTCGTCATCGCGGAAGTGATCGAAGACCGGCTGGAAGCGTGTTCCGCCGCCGCCCTTGGCGTGCAGCTCGATGGCCACATCGTCCGGACTGAAGCTCTCTCCGGCCTGGACCTGGGTGTCACAGTAGACGACTTCCAGCGTTTCCGGCCGGGCCTCATGGAGGATGGCCGTCAGCTCGGCGCCAAACAGGTCCAGCAGCTCCTGGCCAATGCTGGCGCTGGTGTCAATGGCGACGGCCAGCCGCGGCAGGTTCTCCCGCACCACGCCGGGCAGGTACAGGCCGGCCGCGATGAAGCGTCGATTGGGGCTGGACCAGGAGTAATCCGAGGGCATCGACTGCTCGACGAAGCGGCGCAGGATGGTCCGCCAGTCCACTGCCGAACGGCGCGCGTCCTTGACGGAGCGCTCCAGGCCGCCGTCCATCTTGCCCGCCTTGCGAGCCACGGACGTGGCCTGCTCAGCCGCGATCTGCCAGTCGCTGGCCGTCATCGGCTGTGGTGGCGGCGGCTGGTCGGGCGCCTGCGCCTGGGCCTCGGGACGCTGCCCGCCCACAGGCTGCGACGCCGGCGTGAAGTCCGGCTGATCCGGCGCCTCGCTGCCGCCGCCATCAGGAGCGGGCGACGGCTGGCCGTCCCGCTTCAACCGGGCGTAGATGGTCTCCGCGCTCAGACCGGCGTACTGCGGGTCATTGGCCATGCCGTCCGGCAGTCCGAAGCCCTGCTGCGTGAGCATCGGATTGATGGCGTAGTCGCAGGCCAGGTTCCACAGCTTCAGGTCGCGTCCGCCCACGCGGTAGGGATGCAGCAGCGCGCAGTGCAGCACCTCGTGGGCCACCAGCGCCATCAGTTCCGAGTCCGTGCGCTCGGCCACCCAGCCGGCGTTGAACACCAGCCGCGTGCCGTCGGTACTCATGGTCTTCGTCAGCTCCGGCGCTTCGATGATGCGCAGCCGCAGGCTGAGCGCGCCGAACCATGGCTGATCCAGCAGCAGGCGCGAGCGAGCGCGGGTGATGCGCTCGCTCGCCGTGCCTCTGGCGGTCACGCCGCGTAGGCCTCCACGCGGCTCAAGATGTCCTCGGCCGCCGCCGCCGTGCGCTCGCGGGCGCACTTCGAATCGCGCAGCGTCTGCGGCGAGTAGGCGCACAGCTCGGCCCGCATGCGCTCGGTGAACTCGGCCAGCGCCGGGTTGTCCCGCACGTTGAGGCTGGGCAGGATGTCGACCAGGTCGCGGACGTTCTGCACGAGCGTGTCCCGGAAGGCGCCGTTCACGCCCTCGGCGCTGACGGTGTAGGCCCGCAGCCGTTCGGCCATGTGACCGACCGCGTCGCGGATGCGCTCCCAGACGTCCTTCATGGCCGCGTCCAGCGCCTGGTTGACCTGGTCCTCAATCGAGGCCTGCACCCGGGCGGTTTCGGCGTCGCCGAGCTGCACCCGGAAGTCCAGCTGCGACGGCAGCGGGAAGACGTTGTAGCCGAAGCTGAAGCGGTCCCGGATGCCGTGTGACGACGGGTAGTCGTCGGCGCGGTAGAGGCCGTTGAGCTTCTGCCGGGCCTCTTCCATGTAGGCCGGGTAGTCCCGCACGAAGGTATCCAGGGCCGGCTCCCACTGGCTTTCGAAGCCGCGCATCACCTCGGCGTAGCCGAAATAGCCCTCAGCGGACAGGATGCGCGCGCCGTTGTCCAGCCACGGCAGGGTGCGCCGGCGGTGCTCCTGGCCGGCGGCGGCGGCGAGCTGGCGCAGCTGCTCCAGCGCCTCCCTTCCTATTAAGAGCTTGTGATAGCGGCCCATGCTGGCGTCCGAGCCGTGCAGCTCGGCCACCTGCTGGCTCACCTTGGGGTCGTTCTTGGCCGCGGTCCACTGCTTGATGGTCAGGTCGACGAGCATGGCTCGTTCGGTGATCGAGGTCATGAGGCTGCCTCCTTACATCACGTCTGAGTGGTGGATGGCCCAGGCCGTGAACTCCGGTGTGCTCTGCAGGCCCGGGTCGCGCGTGGACGCGTCCTTGACGGCGAACACGCTGTACTCGACCGGCAGCCGATCCAGGTACTGGATGACCCGGCCGAGGTTGTCCGGCTTGGCCCGGTGCGACAGGGCGCTGGAGACGGCGTAGAGCGTGGCCACGTCGTCCGGCACGTGGGCATTGGCCGGGTCGAGCAGGATGGCGTCGATGTTGGGCAGGGAGCGATACAGCCGTGCGAAGGCAGTGAACTCCACCGCCGCCTCGTGCCCGACGCTGCCGGCCACCAGGGCCAGCTCGACGTCGGGCGACACCTGCTGGCCGACGATGGTGCTGACGAACTGCCAGGACCGCGGCGTGGGGAAGGCGCGCGCCTCGCGGCTGAACTGGTGCAGCAGCGCCGGCCTGAAGCGCAGGAAGGCGATGACCGCCGGCTCGATGCCGGCGCCCAGGGCCCAGCGGCACCAGTCGTCCAGGTCGGGCTCGACGTTGAGGTGGGTGAAGCGGTTGGCCAGGGCCGAGGGCATACGGGTGATGCCACCGCCGTCGGATTCCCGGTTGCAGGCCGCCACGACGCGCCAGCCGTCCGGCAGGACGTACTCGCCCAGCCGCCGGTCCAGCACCAGCTGGAAGCAGGCGTTCTGCACCAGTGTCGGCGCCCGATTCAGTTCGTCCAGGAACAGCACGCCGTGGCCATCGCGCGGCAGGAACTCCGGCGTGGCCCAGTGTGTCCGGCCGTCGCCGTTGAGGTGTGGCAGCCCGCGCAGGTCGACGGGATCGAGCAGGACCGCCCGGACGTCGTAGCAGGCCAGGCTTTCAATCGCCGCGGTCTGCTGCACGAGCTGTGACTTGCCGATGCCCGGCGCGCCCCACAGGCAAGCCGGCTGGCTGGCGTGCAGGCACGCCGTCAGCGCCGCGGCCGCTTCGGAGGGCTTGAGGCTGACCTCGCTCACCGCGGCCATCTAGGCGGCCCGTGTCCGGCGCAGGCAGTCGCGCCCCTGTTCGGTCAGCACGTAGCCGACCTCGACCGGCTCGTGTTCCTCGAGGTAGCGCTGGATGGCGTCGGCGGCCAGACGGGTCATCGGCCGCTTCTGGGCTCGGGCGGCCTGGTAGAGCCGCGGAATGAGGTGCTCGGGGATCTTGGGGCTATACATGGCAAGGCTCCTTGGCGTGGACTGGTTCGCCGCTGTGGCTGTCCCGGTCGGGAAGGGCGAAGCGCACGTCGGCGCTTCTGTGGGGTTGGCTACTGTTCGTCTGGCGCGGCATCGGCGGTGGGCAGCAGCGCTTCGACGTCCTTGAGCCGGACCACGTTGCCGTGCTGCCAGGCGCGGTGCAGGATGTCCGCGCGCCGCTGTTTCAGGGCGTCGAGCTGCGTCTGCAGCCGGGCCAGGTCGGCGTCGATGGCGTCCAGCAGTCCGGCCTCCTGCGGCCGGATGCGCCGCAGCACGGACTTCACGCCCTCGGCGGTCGCGGCGATGCGGAAGACGAAGCTGCGGACCTCGGGTGAGCTGATGTCGAGCCTGGCGCGATCGATCCGGCCGGTGCCGGTCGAGTGCCCGAAGCGGAAGCCGCCCAGGTTGCTGTACTTGACCTTGCGGATCTCGGGGTGCTCGACGCGGAGCTGTGACGCCTGGAAGATGCGCGCCGGCTTGCGCCAGCGGAAATTCAGGAGATAGTCGGGCTGTCCCATGGGGACTCCTTTCGTGGTGCGAATCGCGACGCGGCGCCTCGGCGAGGCGCGCTGAGAGAGGCGCCGCCGCTACAGCGGCAGGCTGAGCTGCGTCGGGCTGCTCATCGGGGCAGCCGGCGGTGGTTCTGGGGCTGGCCATGCGGGCGGCGGCGGCTGCGGCCGGCCGACGGATGGCTCGGCGACGGCGTCAAGCTGCTCGGCCAGGGCCACCTGGTGTCCACGGGCCAGCAGCCGGGCGACCACGCTGTCCACGGAGTGGACCGGGACGCCGGCCATCGCGGCGCGAACACCGGCGCTGACCGGCCGCGAGGTGAGCGTGATCTGCAGCTCCCGCGCGACCAGCCGGGCGTCGTCGTCGAAGACCTCGTAGAAATCTCCTAGGCGGAAGAACAGCACCGTGTCGGGGTGCTGCTCTTTCAGCGTCTGGTACTGCGCCCAGATGGGAGAGCCGTTGGGGGACTCGCCGCCGGCGCAGGACGTCATGCGGCCCGGGGCTGCTTGGCCAGCGCGCCGGCCATGGCCTTGAGCACCCGGGCCAGCTCGGCCGTATCCAGCTGCTCGAAGGCCTTGCCCGCGCGGGCCTGCACGGCCTCGCGGGTCTTGTCCGGATCCATGTGCAACTGCGCGCCCAGTCCCAGCACGGTCGCCTGCAGGTCGGCCAGCTCGCCGGCTTCGCGGGCGCGCCTGGGTCCCGGCCGCTCGTACAGCGCGTTGGCGAACTGGTCGCCGAACTGGCGCAGCGCGCGCTTCATGCCGTCGGTCACGGCCGCTTTGATGGCCGTCTCGTGCGCCTCCGCGCTGTCGTCGGCGGTCGTGGCCGAGCCGACGTCGGCCTTGGGCAGGCAGCCGCGCACCCGCACCCGGACCGTGGCCGAGTAGATACCGGTGCTGGCGATCGCCCCGTTGTTGGCCTGGCTGCGGGACAGCTCGTGGTAGCTGACCGGGGCCACCAGCTCGGCGCCCCAGTGATCCGGGCCGAACACGCGGTTGGCCTGGTTGATGGCCTGGAAGCCCTCCAGGTAGCGGACCAGGTGGCCGTTCGGTCCTTTGCGCCGGGCGACCAGCCGGGGATCGAGCTTCTCCTCGAGCAGCGCCACGACCGATGCTGGCAAGCCGCGTTCGGGCCAGACGCCGGCTGGCGGCTCCTCCGGCACGGTGTCCGTGACGGCTTTCAGGCGGCGGCCCGGGCCGGCCATGTCAGCACCCGCAGAAAGCGCTCGCGGCCGTCCGGCAGCGGCGCCAGCTCGGAGATGTCTTTGACCCCCGGCAGCGCGATCGGGACGGCCCGCGAACCGAAGGTATCGACCAGCAGTGCCGTGGCGTCCTGGCCAGCCTGGTCGCTGTTCAGCGCGACGTAGAAATGCCGAAAGCGGGCCAGTGAGCGCAGCACGGGCGGCCGGACCCTGGTGCCCAGCAGCGCCAGGCCGGCGATGCCCCAGCTGACCAGGGTCAACCAGTCGAACACGCTCTCGACGATCACCGGGCAGGGCTGCCCGATGGCGCTTTCCCAGCCGAGCAGCGGCTTGCGTCCGCGGCCGGGCAGGCCCAGGTACTTGAGCGTGTCGCCGCCCGGCTCGCCCACCGTCCGGCCAATGAGCCAGATCGGCTGGGCAGCGCGAAGCTCCGGCACCACGATCCGCCCGGCGAAGGTTTCCCGGCCGCCAGGTTTGAGCAGGCCGAGCCGGAAGGCGGCCCGGATTGGCAGCCGCCGCCAGGCCAGGTAGCGCCGCAGCTCGTCGCCGGCGGCGTAGCCGAGCCGGCAGCGCTCGATCGTCGCGCGGTCGATGCCGCGGCTGTCGAGGTAGCCCAGCGCCCGGCCGTTGTCCAGCAGGGCGTTCTGGTAGAGCGTCACCGCGGCGGCCAGACAGGCCCGTTCGGGCGCGGCCCAGCCGGGCGTGCTGCCGGAGCGCGGCAGCGTCGCACGCCGCGGCTGCGCTGATGCCAGCGCCGGAGCGCCCTCGAGACGGGTAATCGCCTCGCGGAAGCTCAGCTGATCGAGCAGCCGCACGAACCGGATTACGTCGCCGCCTACGCCGCAGCGAAAGCAATGAAAGAAGTCGTCGGCCGGGTCGCGCGCGGCGCAGATGGACAGGTTTGGCCGGCCCTGATCGTTGTGGAAGGGACAGCGGCCGACGTAGGACGTGCCGCTGCGGCGCAGGTCCAGGCCGCGGCGGCTGGCGACGTCGGCCAGCGGATTGGCGCGCTTCAGCGCGCGAATGTCTTCGTTGGAGAGCATGGGTTTGCCTCCTTCGGGAAAGAGTCGGGCGCGACCGCTAGGCCGCGCGGAAGGACGGCGGGTCAACCGCCGCGCTGAGAAAGCGGGATGGCTGCCGGACCTCGACCAGGTCGCCGCGGCGGCGCCGCCGGCAGCCGGTCAGATACAGCCGTTCCCTGGCCCTGGTCAGGGCCACGTAGGCGACGCGGGTCTCCTCCTCCAGGCCGCCCTGGTGCCCGTCCTCGATCGCGCGGGCGTGCGGCAGCAGACCCTCTTCGACGCCGACGATGAAGACCACCGGCCACTCGCGGCCCTTGGCCCGATGAATGGTCGTCAGCAGCACCGCCTCGGCGTCGCCCTGCACGGGCTCCAGGTCCGGGGACAGCGCCAGGTCGACCAGCCAGGCAGCCAGTCCGTCGGCCGCCTCCTGCAGCAGATCTCGCAGCGACTGCAGCCGCTTGAGGCGCACCTCGGCATCCGGCAGCTGACTCAGCCAGCCGGCCAGGCCGCCGTCCTCCAGGATCATGTCCAGGATGGCGGCCGGCCTGCGCACAGCGGCTGCCTGGGACAGCTCGCCCAGGAAGCGGACCAGCTCGTCCGTCCTGGCTGCCGCGTCAGCGCCGAATTCAGACGCGATCGCGGTAAGGGCCTCGACGGAGTAGGCCTCCATCTCCACGCGCCGGGCCAGCCGGGCCAGGCCGCGAGGCGGCACGTTGACGATGCGCGCCAGGGCGCGCTCGTCGCCCGGATTTACCGCCAGCCGCAAATAGGCCAGCGCCTGCTGGACCTCCGGCTGGCTGAACAGCTCGCCGTCGCCGGCCACCCGATAGGGAATCCGGGCTTCGCGGAGCACCGCCACGAGCTGGCCGGCCTGGGCATTGGTGCGGTACAGCACCGCCACCTCGCCGGGGCAGGCAATGCGCTGGCTGTCGAGCAGCCGGAGCAGCTCGCCGGCCACGAACACGGCTTCGGCCTGCTCGTCGGCCGCCAGGTAGACGTGCGGCTTGGGGCCGGCCGGATTCTCGGTATGGAGCGGCTGGGCGTAGCTGAGCTGCTCACCCAGCCGGTTGGCCATCGCCACGATGTGGGCGGTCGAGCGGAAGTTTTCGTCCAGCGCACGCTCCGCCAGCTCCGCAAAGTCCTCGCGAAAGCGCCGGAAGACGTGGCCGCCAGCGCCTCGATACGCATACAGGGTCTGCGCCAGGTCGCCGACGGCGGCCAGGTTGCGATGGCGCTCGGCGATGCGCCGCAGCAGGTCGTACTGCGCTGGCGAGACGTCCTGCAGCTCGTCGGCGAAGACGTAGCGGTAGGTGTCGCGATACAGCTGCAGCGCCCGCGGCTCGCTGCTGAACAGCCGCAGCGGCAGGGCCAGCATCGACGGGAAGTCGACCGCGCCGCGCTGCCGCAGCCGCGCTTCGTAGTCCGCCACCAGCTGCCGGGCCAGCGCCAGCTCCAGGGCGGAGCAGCCGTCCAGCCGGAAGCGATCGATCTCCAGCGCCAGCTCGGCCAGCGTCAGGCGCTTGAGGTCGATGCCAATCGTTGCGGCGCAGTCCGCCAGGACCTGCCGCGCTTCGTACTGGTCGTAGACGGTCAGCGGCCGGCTGCCGAAGCCCAGCTCTTCCTGCCAGTGGCGGATGATGCGCAGGCCGAGGGCGTGGAAGGTGCTGACCTCCACCTGCCGGGCCTGATCGCCCAGCAAGCCGTGCAGGCGTTCGCGCAGCTGGCCGGCCGCCACGCGGGTGAAGGCCATGGCCAGAATGCTGGCCGGGTCGATGCCTTTGACCGCCACCAGGTAGGCGATGCGCGCCGCGATGAGGGTCGTCTTGCCGCAGCCGGGGCCAGCCACGACCAGCAGCGGCCCCTCCGGCGCCAGCACGATCGTGCGCTGCTGGTCGCTCAAGCGGGTGAGATCCAGCACCGCTCACACGCTCAGTCCGTTGAGCTGCAGCCAGCGGATGTGAAAGGCCGCGTCCCGGACCTGCACCAGGACCTCGTCGCCCGGCCGGTCCGGCAGGACGCTGTCGATCAGCTGGTAGTCGGGATCGGCGTCGTCCTCGTAGCCGCGGAACAGCGCCCGCGCCTCGGCGTGTCGCCGCAGCCCGGCGACCACGGCGGCGATGGCCGCGTCCACGAATGGGTTGACCCCGTAGCGGGCGACCACCGCCGCGTAGCCCCGACCCCACATGCCCACCGTGACCTGGTCGTAGCGGTTCAGCTCCATGTCATCGTCCTTTCGCTGCCGTCATCGAGACCTCCGTGCGCCATGTGCCTCCGGCCCCGGGCAGACGCATCCGCCCGGGGCTGATGACCGCGCGACACCGCCGGCTAGAGCGGCCGCGCCCCCGCCATGAGGCGGGCATTCGGAAACGAGCCGGCCGGACATAGCTCGGCCAGACCGACGGCACTGACCACCAGGTGCGGACCGTCGGCCCGCTCGCGGGCGGCGACGAACGCCTTGCCGAAGCCGGCCGAGCAGCGCACCGCGTCGCTGAGTTGCCGCTCCTGGCACAGCCGGGCGCAGGCCCGCAGCCACACCGAGAAGACTTCCTTGACCAGCTCGCCGTCGAGGCCGTCGACGTCCAGGGCTTGGATGCGGGCCACCGCGGTCACCGGATCGCGGCGGTACTCGCGCCGAGCCGACCACAGCGCCTCCTCGGCCGCCGACGTCTTGACGGCCAGCTGGCGCTGCGCGATAGTGCCCAGGAGCGAAGCGACTTCAACGTTGTCTGGGTGCTCTTCTCCCAAAGGGCCCAGCAGCGCCGTAGCTTCCTCGAGCCGTCCTGCCTGGAGCGCCGCTCGCGCTCCGGTCAGGCCGGCGGACAGTCGCCTGGCCCGCTCGGTCTCGGCGGCTTTTCTGTGTTCCAGCGCCTGCAGCCGCCGGCGTTCCGTCAGCAGCCGCTCCAGGTCCATGCTGGCGGCCAGCTGTTCGACGGCCTGGCGCTGATCACTGGCGACCTGGGCGGCCTGCGCCTCGGCCCGTTCGGCCAGCTGGATGACCCGCCGGGCCGCCTCACGGGCGTCGTCTTCGAACGCGTTCTCGGCCAGCTCGTGGGCCTGCCGCCTGACCTGGCGCGCACGCTTGCCGACGGTCTCGGCCTCGGTTTGCTGGGCCAGCAGCGCGTCGTAGCGCTCCAGCTCGCTCAGCGCCTGCCGCCGGGCTTCGTCGTCACGGCGGGCGATCGTGGCCAGCGTGGCCCCGGCCCGCTGCAGCTCCGCCAGCAGGTCGGCCAGCTCGGGGCTGGCCCCACCCGCCGCTAGCGGCGCCTCATACGTGATCGGTTGTGCGGTGCCGGATGGGACCTGGTCGGTCCGGAACACCTCGGCCAGCTCCTCAAAGCTGTTCAGCGTGATCTGGGTAGACATGGCGGTACTCCTTTCGGAAACTCAACTGGCTTGACCGGCGGCCTAGGCGGCCGGCGGCTCGGGCTCGTCGTGCGACACGTCCCGCAGCGGCCGCAGCGGATCGGGCGGGAAGCTGGTGCGGCGCTCGCCCGGCTGCAGCCGGACGGGCACGCGGTGCTCGACGCCGGGCGCCTCCTTCATGGCCAGTCCGACGCATTGCTCCGCCAGGGTGGCCAGCACCTCGTCGGTGCTCAACCGGCGGCCGTCGACCTGCAGCGCCAGGCGGATGAGCGCGAAGCGCCGCTGGTCGGGACGCTGGGCCAGCTGGCAGCAGCCTGCCAGCTCCTGCTCGGCCGGGATGGCCTGCTGCACGACGACCACGACGTCGCCTGGCAGCAGCTCGCCCAGGATGCGCTGCAGGCTGCGCACCGTGCGCGCGACCTCGCGCTTGAGTGCTCGCCGCCGGACCTGGTCGGCCAGGACGACCTCGATGGGAATGCGCCGCGGCAGGGGCAGGTGCCGGCGAATGAACCTGCCGGTGGTTGCCAGCGCCGCGCATACCCGCCGTAGCGCCGTGACGATGGGATGGACTTTCCGTGAACGTTTGGCCATGAATTGCCTCCTGGAAATGAACAGCGCCGGCCCCCGTGTATCGGGAGTCGGCGCTTGCTTCGAGTGATCGCTGGGAAGGCTGGTCGGGACGTCAGGTCATGTCAGGTCCTTTCTCTTGCCAAAGCAAGCTGATGGGTGAGCGGCCTGCCGACGGCAAGCCATGCGGCCGTAATGAACACGGCCAGTGAAACGGGAAGTGGTGTCGATCGGCCTCTAACGCTGCTGATGGGCCGACGACCAGCCTCAGCGAGCGGCTGGTGGCCGCCCTAACGCCGTGTGTCGACCGGGTAGAGAAGAATCCGGCCGGCTACAGGCGGCCGAAGGCGAGCTGTCGCGACCCGCCGGCCTGGCGGCTGCGAGAACGAACAAAGGACGCACCGTCCTCCGTTTCGATGCGTTCGTACGCGGCAAGCTCGCGGTCGAGTTTGCTGGCGAGCTGGCGCGCGAGCTGCCGATCGCACAGGCCCTCGCGCACCAGAAACTCGCTGAAGATCAGGCTGGCCGAGAGACCGAAGGTGTCCATTATCAAAACCTCCAGAGTGGGCTGGCGGCGACTCGCATCAGGCCGCCTTGTCGACCGGGCCCGAGCCCGCGCGGGGCGCTGGTCCGCCGTCGTCGTGGAAGCGGCCGTACTCGTAGTGCAGCTTCAGGTCAATCAGCTGCGTGGCCTGCTCGGCGGTGAAGCCCGCCTCGCGCAGCTCGCGCTCCATGTCGGATGGTTCGCTCGTCCAGAAATCTCGCCATACGTTCCTCATGGTCTTCTCCTGGGTTTCGCCCATCGCATGGCGGCATCGCGTTCTGCGCGTGCAGGAGCGCGGTGCCGTCCGCGCAGACATTGTTCGTCGAACGGATCGCTGGCAAAAGGTGAGTGCCAGCTGGGTCATTGCTGACTGTGGAACGTGCTTGCTCGGGGTAGTCGCTAGGCCTTCCTCCAGGAATGAGATGGATCACTTGTGGGCGAACAGGAGAGCACGCTCTCGGAGTGGCAGCAGTTGCCGCTCGCGATCCAGTCCGTCCAGAGGCGGAGTCGCACCTCGCCGGCGGTGTTGTGATGGTGGCCGGTCGGAACCATATCTATACGCCCGCAGCGTACTCACGGCCAGTTACCCGGGAATTACAGGTCCGGTCTCCCCAGTTACAGTGTTGGTCCTCCGCATTGCAGTCGCCACCAGGCAGCTGTCTGTAGGCGACTGTTTAGTGGAAAATGACTGCTCCAGCGCTGCCCGATCTACGTGGCCGTCCACGCTCAGCATGAGGCGATCTGGCGCGGACTGATCAAGGATCAGATCACTTCTCTATAGATAGGAAGCCTCCCCCAACCTGTCCGCGCCGTCGGTCCCTCCATCTCGAGTCGCTCGTTTTCGCGATGCCTTGTCTTCCGGAGCCTCTCGGGACCGTGAGCTCTCGACCTGCGACACCCCATCGATGTCCTGTCTCCCGGGCTGGTCATCGTCTCATCTGACACCTCACCTCGACCTTTGGCTGGCGTTGCCCTCCCGTTTACGGCTGCTTCACGACCTGCGCGGAACAGTTCATGGTGGAGCTGGCCCGGACGTGGCCTTTGATGGAACAGCCGCTCGACGTTGACTCGCACCCTGAGTGGACCTGGCTGTATCGCCTTGCCGGGGTGGCGACGTTTACATCCGCCGCGCTGATCATCGTGGCCGGGGCCGTGTTCGTGCGCATGCCGCCGCCCGGCTTCGAGCCGACGGCCAGCAACACCCGCGAGTGGTTCGCCTTCTTCCAGGCGCACCGCCTGGTGGGCCTGTTCAACCTCGACCTGGTGATGGTCATGGACAACGTCCTGGCCATCCCCGTCTTCCTGGCCCTGTACGTGGCGCTGCGGCGCATCAGCCTGTCGTGGACGACGATCGCCGTCGCCGCCGCCCTGGTGGGGACCGCCGGCTACTTCGCCATCAACCCGGCCTTCTCGATGCTGGCCCTCAGCGACCATTACCTCGCCGCCGGGAGCGAGGCGGACCGCGCGGCAGCCCTGGCCGCCGGGCAGACGGTGCTGGCGATCTACAAGGGCACTGGCTTCAACCTGTACATCGTGCTGGTCTCTGCCGCCGGCGTCATCCTCGGCGCCCTGATGCTGCGCAGCCCGCGCTTTGGCAAGGTCGCCGGCAGCTGCGGCATCGCCGCCAACGTGCTCAACCCGGGCATGTTCCTGCCGCTGGTCGGCCTGTACATCGGCTTCATCGCGCTGCTGCCGCTGCTGGTGTGGTACGTGCTTGTCGGGCGGGCGTTCCTCCGGTTGGCGCAGACCAGGCCGACCGCGACGGGCGCCTCGGACGGGCTGACGCGTGAACCCGTGGCCGGCGAGCCGATGCAGCAGGTGCGCTGATGGCCGAGGTCGGCAGAGTCTGGCTGGGCTGCGGCATGGCCGCCTCCATGCTGTGCCTCGCGGCGCTGGCTCGCCTGGGACAGCCTGCTTCGGCCCTGGCTGCACCGCCCGGCCTCGCGGAGCCTGTCGAGCGCTCGGCGGACGGCACGACGTATGACGCGATCGACATGTACCTCGAACGGGAATTGCCGCGCCTTAAAGTGCCGGGGGCGGCGCTGGCCGTCGTGGATGGCGACCGCATCGTGCACACGCACGGCTTCGGCCAGGCCGACGCCCGCGGCGACGCGCCGCTGCCGCAGACGCCGTTCTTCATCGGCTCGATCACCAAGTCGTTCACCGCCCTGGCAGTCATGCAGCTGGTCGAGGCCGGCGCAGTCGACCTGGACGCGCCGGTGCAGCGCTACCTGCCCTGGTTCCGGGTGGCCGCTGCCCAGGCCTCAGCCCGGATGACGGTTCGTCACCTGCTCAACCAGACCAGCGGCCTGCCGATGTCCACCGGCTGGACGCCGCTGGCTGATTTCGACAGCCGGCCGGACGCCAGCGAGCGCCAGGCGCGGGCCCTGGCGACGCAACGCCTTAACCGTCCGGTAGGCGCGGCCTTCGAGTACAGCAACATGAACTACAACCTGCTCGGCCTGATCGTCGAGGCGGTCAGCGGGCAGCGCTACGCCGACTACGTGCGGACCCGCATCCTTCAGCCGCTGGACATGGACGCAGTTACACCGACCCGGCTGAGGCGCAGCGGAGCAGGCTGGCGCTGGGCCACCGCTACTGGTTCGGCCAGCCCATTGCGGACGAGGACGATCAGTTCCCGCTCGGCTCCCTGGCCTCGGGCCAGCTGGTGTCAACGAGCGAGGACCTGTCGCACTGGCTCATCGCGCACCTGAACGGCGGTCGCTACGGCGGCGCCCAAGTCCTGTCCCCGGCGGGCATCGACGAGATGCACCGGCCGGCAGTCGACTTCAGCTTGATGGGCCAGTCGGGGCAGTACGGCATGGGCTGGTTCGTGAGCACACAGGGCGGCCGTCAGGTCGTGTGGCACGACGGCGTAGTGCCGGCCTACTTCGGCTACATGGCACTGCTGCCCGGGCAGCAGCGGGGCCTGGTGCTCCTGTTCAACGCCGACCACTTCCTGATGTCCAACACGGCGCTCGTGGAAGTCGGGATGGGCGCGGCAGCGCTGCTCGCCGGCGGCCAGCCGGACCCCGTTCGCTGGGGCGGGATCATGCCCTGGGCGCTGCGCAGCCTGCTGCTCGTTCCGCTGCTGCAGGTCCTCGGCGTGGTGCTCACCCTGCGGCGGCTGCGCCGCTGGCGGCGAGCGCCTGAGCTCCGTCCGTCGCGCGGCCGCACCTGGGCGCTGCACGTGCTCCTACCGCTGATGCCCAACGCGCTGCTGGTGGCGGCGCCGCTGGGCCTGGCTAGCAGCAGCCTGCGCGGCTTCCTGCTGTACGGACCGGACTTCACCTGGACGGCCCTTGTCTGCGGCGGTTTCGCCGGGCTGTGGATGTTTGTGCGCAGCTGGCTGGTGCTCGGACACTGCAAAGAAGATCGCCAGCAGCGGTCGGTCGACATGCGCCGGCCTCGGGCAGCGTGAATTGAGGCGACGGACTTGAGCAAGGAGACACTCAGATGAAGGAACAAATCCTGGCCGAGCTGGGTAATTACGTCGGCTCGAACCTCTTCGCGCTGCTGCTGGTGCTGACGGCCGCCAGGTGGCCGCGGGTTGCCCGGCTGCTGTTCAGCGTGCTGTTCGTCGGCGGCGGCGTGTGGAACCTGTTCGCCTCGTTGACCATGCCGGCGTTCTACGTGACGACCTACGGCCACCTGGCGACGCCACCCTACGCCGCCTTCATCTTCGGGCCCTTCGCGGCCAACCCGGCGTTGTTCGTCGTGCCCATCGCCTTCGGGGAACTGGCCATCGGCCTGCTGGCTACCGGTACCAGGACGTGGCGGCGGCTGTCGATGATCGGCGTGGTCGGCTTCATGATCGGCCTGGCGCCGCTGGGCGTGGGCGGGGCCTTCCCGTTCAGCATCCTGGCCATCGTCGCGGCCTATCTGCTGTTCCGCGCGCCGCTGGAGACCTCGGAGTTCGACGACATCGGGGCCGTGCTCGGGGCGCTTCGACACGGGTTACCACCGACACCACATGCGGGCGCCCAGCGCTGAGGAGCCCGCTCTAGTCGCACCCGTGCCGGCCGGCGGTCTTGCTAGGCTCTTAGCCAAGACTAGAGCCACCGTGTGGTTGGGAATGGGCCACGACAGACACCTCGTCTCCGCCGACCGTCCGGAGCTGGGCCATCAAGGCTGGCATCTGGCCCAGCTCATCGAGACGCAGCTTCGCCTGTGTCACGTGCTTGACTGGATGCTGTCCGAATCACGGATGTTCGACCATGAGTGGGTGCTCGCCATGCGTGAGCAGGTGGAGTGCGAGCGCGAAGGCTGTGTCGCCGTGCTGGAGCTGTGGCACGGGCATCGCCAGCGACACGCCAGGCGGCCCCCGCCTCTCGATGCGACGTCTGGGCTCGGTGAGCGGGCAAAGACGGTGAGCCAGCAGCGTTGCACCCTGACCGGCGGGCGAAAAGGGCCCACGCAGGTACCCGGCTAGCCATACCTCCGCCTTTTCGCGGGCACGAAAACAGCCGAACTGGTGGCCGCGGTTGGCTTCCCGCGCCATCTCCTCGACTCGCTCGCTCACGCGGTCGGACCTGGCCAGCAGCAGCACGGTCCGAATGCGGTAGTTGACCGGCTTCTGCGGCATGCCTCCGGTGACCCCGGTCTTGAGCTGGAAGAAGTCACTGGACAGGGCTTTGGCGTGCAGCAGCAGCTGACGCCGTGCTCCAGGCAGAAGCCCACGAGATCGGCCGCGTCCTCATCTCAGCCGAGCGGCGGCTCGGCTGAGACACACTCGGCGTCGCGCAACCCCTTCGCCTGGGCGATGCGGCACTTCAAGGCTGACCGGTTCGCGTCGCCAAGACACCACGGAGCAGCTGGTCCGTCAGGGGATCGGACGCTGCAGCAGCCAGACCAGGGCGATGGCCAGCGCGAAGCCGATGACGCTGGACGCCAGCAGCAGGCCAGGCCGCGGGCCGTCGTGACGGAACCGGCGCCAGGCGAGCAGCGCGACCAGCAGCGCGCCCGCGACGGCGGCCAGCAGCAGGGCATTGCCGTAGGCCGTGAGGAACAGCAGCAGGACCGCGACGGCCGCGGACAGGCTCTCCCAGCGTCGGGCGCTCATCAGCGGGTCGCCGGGCTGGCGCGTCGACCGAACAGGTCGCGGGCGCTCAGCAGCGCGGCGCGCCCATTGAGCACGGTGATCACGATCAGCACAGGCACGCCAAAGAAGACGATGCCCAGCATGTCGTAGTAGTCGCCAGCCATCGCTCCGGTCACCAGCCACAGCACGCCGCTGTAGACCATCGCTCCCAGCCAGACCAGCGCCGCGGTCAGGACCAGCAGCACACCCAGCAGTCCGGCGATGCGCACAGCTGACTGCAGGTGTCGCAACCCCAGCGCGGCGGCGGTCTGAATCACCGCCGGTGGGACGGTGTAATAGAGCCACACGATCAGCGGCATGCCCGGCCCGGGTCCGAAGATGACCGTCAGCGGCGACATCTGCCGCTCGACACTGACCATGACAACGGTCACGACGAACGGCACCACCGCGACGACCGCCAGGAACCCGGCGCCCACCAGCGCCCATTTCGCCGCCGACGGCGTGCTCGACCAATACCCAGCTGGCTGCGCGCTCAAGTCGGCCTCCAGCTTAAGGATGCCCAGGCTGCCGTAAATGGCTCGCTAGCCCGGGGTAAACGGCGGATGAACGGGTCCGCGGAGGGCGCACGGACAGCGAGCGTCACCGTGGTAACTGAGGCCGACTCCCGGCCGGGCGCTAGGACGGGTGGACGACCGGGATCACGCTTTGCACCGTCTGCGACAGGACGTGCAGGTCGAACGGCTTTTTGAGGAAGGCACGCACCCGCTTATCCACGGGCACGCGGTCGCTGGCCGACAGTACGACCACGGGCAGGGCCGCTCCGTTGGGCAGCATGCGCGAGAGGTTCAAAAACTCCTCGCCGTCCATGCGCGGCAGGAACAGGTCGAGCACCACGGCGTCCGGCGCCGTTTGGCGCACCAGTTCATAGCCGCTCATACCGTCGGGCGCCTCAATCACGTCCAGGCCATCCTCGGTAAGGACGTCGCGGATGAGGTGTCGGATGGTCGCGTCGTCCTCGATGAGGAGCACTCGGGCCATGAAAGGTTCCCCGAGATACTAACTGATGGGCAAGTGGCTCTCCGACCGCTTGCTCAAAGGGTGTCTGCCCGGCCATCCCAGGAAGCGCACCACCACGGGACGGTGATCGTGCCAACCCAAAAGCACCAGATGGGTTAGGCCGCCCGGCCCAAGGCGAATGGGAGTGCCTAGTTGACTTGACCGGTCGCCTGTCATACGTTCTGCGCGTGAGGGACACGGGGGCAGCCACGGGCACAGCGCTGGCCGGCGACGGTACGAGAAGCATTCCTGGATGGGAGGCCGTGCCGCTCGGCATCGCCGCTCCGCGCAGCCATGTCTGCGTCTGCTGCCTGAGCTTCCGCGGCCCCGGACTCAGCCGCAACGGGCTGAGCTACTGCCTGCCCTGCTGGCAGGCGCGCCGGGACGGAACCGAGTGCGCCCACCCACAGGCCGCCTCAGCCTAGAGACCAGCTTCGCGGCCACCGCCAGAGACCGGGTGTCAGACCGACTGCAGGCGGCACGCGCATTCGACGCTCGCCAGCAGCTCGGTCAGCTCGAACGGTTTGAACAGGTGTCCAGTGACACCGAGCGCGCCCAGGTCGGCGACCGCGTTGAACGCATTCCGATCGCCGGTCATCAGGATCACCGGCAGCGGCAGGGCCGCCGGTGCGCTCTTGAGGGGCAGCGCGGCCCACACGTCGAAGTACGGCAGGTTGACGTCCAGCAGGACCAGGTCGGGCTGCCAGCTGGTGATGGCTGCGGCGAGCTCCTGCGGCCGGGTCAACGGCCGGACCTGATGGCCCTCATCGCCGAGCACCTCGGCCACCAGCCGCCCGATGTCGGCGTCGTCGTCGACGACCAGAATCCTGGTCATCGCCGCGGCCACATGCCGGGCGCCTGCGGCGGGCTGACCGCTTCCGGGCTGCCGGACTCGCGTAGCAGAGTGTGCGGGTCGCCGGCGTAGCTTCGCAGGTCCTGACCACACACCTGGAGCCCCGCCAGCAGTCGGACGTAGTGGTCCACGCACAAACGGACGCCGTTGATGGTAAGGGCTTGCGCGGCGCCGCAGGGCTCGATGTCGCACTCCTTTACAGCTTCGCCCTCCGAATCCCGCGCGGCCTCAGCCAGGTTGCTTCTGACAAGGCCGAGGTTCCCCGCAAGTTGCGCGCCACGCCCGCGCCGCCGGGTGGCCGCCGTCGCGGACAGGGCAGCGGAGTCATGGCCCTGTCAGGCGGCTGACGGGCTCAAGCTGGCTTCCCTACAGCTGGACGGGACCGCCGGCAGTGCGGTCAATGCGTCTCAGGGCGGCGTCTCCAGCAGCGAGCACTCGGTATATCGAGCGAGCGGTGGCCCGAAACTTGCGGCGCTGCGCAGGCACTCACCAGCGTGAGTAGTTAGCGCCAGAGCAAAACGCATAGGTCAATAGCGCGGATATGTAGCAGGACGATCAAGTGCCGCCATGTCGGCCCTAGGGCCCGTCAGCACCACCGCCAGCGCCCGAACCATTGGAAGGTCGGGGCAGGTCCCGGCTAGAGGTCGGGCGCTCGGCGCGTCGGGGCCGGACAGCCGGCAGGTGCCCCCGTGGCGGTAGCGGCGCTGTCGCCGGCCCGGGCTCTGCGCCGGCCGCGGCACCTGGACCTGCGGGCCGTGCTGGGCGTGGTGCTGATGCTGTTCACCATCGCCGGCTCGCTGGTCGTCTGGAGCGCCCTCAGCGATACCCGGGCGGTGCTCGTGGCCACGCGCGACGTCCCGGCTGGCGCGGTCCTGTCGTCGGGCGACGTGAGCATCACCCACCTGCGGCTCGACGACAGCGTCTACCAGGCCGCGGTACCGGCCGACACCGTGGCCAGCCTGGTCGGCAAGCAGCTCGCCGAGCCGGTGCACGCCCACCAGATTCTGGTCCAAAGCCAGCTCAACCCGCGCGCCCCGCTGGCGCCGGGACAGGTGGCCATGACCATCCCTATGAGCGCCGAGAACGCCGGGGGCGGCGAGATTCGCGCCGGCGACTCCGTCGAGGTCTTCCAGACGGTCAACAAGGGCAAGCCCGAGTCCAAGACGACCGTCGTGCTGCCGCGGGTGGTCGTCTACAGCCTGGGCTACGACCAGCAGTCGACGGTCATCAACAGCGGCGCCAGCGCGACCGGCACCGCGCCCGGCGGCGTGCTGAAGTCGATCACCCTCGTCGTGACCCAGGACCAAGCAAGCGCTCTAGCGCTGGCCAAGTGGAACTCGGAGCTGGACCTGGTCCTGCTTCCCCCGCAGCAAGCTCCGGACGGCCACTGATGGCCGCACCCCCGGATGCGGCGCCCGACCTTCCGACCATTCGCCTGGCCGTCGGCCTGGGTGACGCCGAGCGCGAGCAGCGCCTGTTTCCCACCCTGAACGACGGCCACGGCTTCGCCATCGCCGCTCGCTGTCTGACCGGCGACGAGCTGCTGGAGGCGGTCCGGCGGGGACAGGCCGACGCCATCCTGGTGGCGGGCGACCTGCACCGCCTGAGCGGCGACGCCGGGCTGGCCCTGGGCGAGAGCGGCGTGCCCATCGTGGTCCTGGCGCCCGTGGGCGCCGAGGCGCGGCTGGCCGGGCTGGGAGCCGTACTGCCCCTGACCGCCGAGCCGGAAGCCGTCCGGGCGGCTCTGCTGGCGGCGCTGGCCGGCACCGATCTGAGCGTGCGAGACGGTGACCAGGAGCGCCTCGAACCCGAGGACGAGCTGCCGCTGCCGGCCCAGGTGACCGCCGAGGCGGTGTCCGTGCTGACCATCGCCGGCGGCCACGGCTCGCCGGGCCGCACGACGGTCGCCATCAACCTGGCCGCGGCCCTGGGCGCGGTGGACTCGACCGTCCTGGTGGACGCCGACATGTCCAGCCCCGCGGCCGTCATCCAGCTGGACGTGGACCCGACCCGCAACCTGTACATGCTGGCCCACGCCGAGCCGGAGACCGTCCGCGACTGGGACCGCGCCATCGAGCAGGAGACCCAGCCGCTGGCCCGGGGCACGCGGGCGGTGCTGCTGTGCGGCGTGCCCAAGCCGGAGATGCGGCGGGCCATCTCGAGCGCCTTCTTCGACCGCCTGGTGGGCGAGCTGCGGGCGCGCTACCGCTACGTCGTGCTGGACACCGGCCCCGACGTCCTGGGCAGTGACGTCGGCCTGCACCGGCGCGCCCTGGGTCTCGCCGATCACAGCCTGCTGGTGACCGCGACCGACCTGCCGGGTCTGTCTCGGACGCGGGCGCTGCTGCGCTTCATCCGAGATGACCTGGGCATGGACGCCGAGCGGCTGGCGCTCATCCTCAACCGCTACGACCACCATCACCATCACGGCCGGGCCGAGATCGAGTGGGCCCTGGGCATCGGCACCGCGGCGGTCATCCCGTACGACTACCAGCGCGCGCAGCACGCCGTCGCCGCCCAGCGGCCGCTGGTGCTGGAGCGCCGGGGCCGGGCGGCGCACGCGCTGCTGGAGCTGGCCGGGCGGGTGCACGGCGGCAAGATTCGGCTGGCGCCCGAGCCCGACCGGGGCGATCGCCGGCTGCGGGTCAGGCTGGCCCGGCTGGCCCGGGCGCGGCCGCCGCGGCCGCGCTGGCCAGGACGGAAAGGGACGCCGGATGGCGACCAGGGTCGCGCCGCCGGTTAGCGGCAACGGCCACGGCCCGGCCCACCTGGATCGGGCCGTCGAGCGCGACCTGCGGCAGGAGATTCGGGAAGCCGTCAACCGCTTCCTGGACGAGCGCCAGGTGTTCAGCCCCGGACCCGAGGACGAGGCCCGCATTCGGGCCCTCATTCACGACCGCGTGGCGGCCTATCAGCGGCGCGCGGCCACGGTCAACGCGCCGATGCTGCTCGACCCCGACGGCGTGGAGCAGCGGCTGTTCGACAGCCTGCTGCGGCTGGGCATCCTGCAGCCCTGGATTGAGCGAGCGAGCTGTGAAGAGATCATGTGCAACGGGCCGCAGCGCATCTTCGTCGTGGAGAACGGCGAGATGCGGCTGGTGCCGGACCTGTACTTCGACGACGACCAGGAGCTGCGCGACCTGGTCAAGCGCCTGATCGGGCCGCTGGGCAAGCGCCTGGACGAGTCCTCGCCCATGGTCGACGCCCGGCTGCCCGACGGCTCGCGCATCAACGCCGTCATTCCGCCGGCCAGCACCCGCTGGTGCTGCGTGACGATCCGAAAATTTCTCCTCAGAGCTCGCTCGCTTGAGGAGCTGACGGCCTTCGGCACGCTCAGCCAGGCCGTGGCCCACTTCCTGGAGGCCGCCGTCCAGGCCGGCATCAACATCCTGGTCAGCGGCGGCACGGCCAGCGGCAAGACGACCATGCTCAACTGCCTGGGCGCGGCCATCGCTTCACCCAGCGAGCGTGTTGTGACGGTCGAGGAAACACCCGAGCTCGAGCTGGAGAAGCAGCTGCCCAACTGCGTGGCCCTGCAGGCCCGGCCGGGCAACATCGAGGGCGTCGGCGAGATCCGCATTCGCGACCTGGTGCGCAACGCCCTGCGCCAGCGGCCCACGCGCATCGTGGTGGGCGAGGTCCGCGGCGCCGAGTCGCTGGACATGCTGGTGGCCATGAACACCGGCCACGAAGGCTCGCTGACAACCGTCCATGCCAACTCGCCACGCGACGCCCTGGAGCAGCTGGCCACCTGGGCCAGCATGGCCGAGGAGCGCCTGTCCCTGGAGTCGCTGACCCGCATGGTGGCCCGCACCATCGAGCTGGTGGTCCAGGTGCGGCTGGAGCCGCGCACCGGCCGGCGGCGGGTGGTCAGCGTGTTCGAGGTGACCGGCATGGAGGGCGGCGTCATCGCTGGCCAGGAGCTGTGGCAGCTCGACGCGGCCAGCGATCGGCTGGTGTGGAGCGGCGTCCGGCCGCGCTGCCTGGCCCGCATGGCGGCCAAAGGGGTCGACTATGCCCTGCCCCAGGAAGCCCTGGAGCGCCTGGCATGAACGGCGAGATCGCGCTCGGGCGGTGCGCGTCCGCGCCCGGCAGGGGCGCCGGGAGGCGGAAGTGTAATTGCCGTACGAGCCCCTGTCATCGGCCCGGCCGGCACTGTAATTGGCCGCGGCGCTCGTGTAATTCCGGCCGCCGGCCCCGTAATTCCCGTGTAACAGGGCGGCACTAGGCTATGCAGCCGAAGGACGGGTCGCGAACGTAAATGCTGCCGCTGCTGCTGTCGGTCACGCTGGGTCTGGGCGTGTGGCTGCTGTATGAAGGCCTGACCAATCCCACCAGTCCCGAGGACCGCGCCCGGCGCCGCGACGAGCGGCTGCAGCGCCTGGAGGACTTCCTGACCCGGGCCGGGTTGCACGGCGTGGCGCCGCGCGACTTCGCCTTCTTCGCACTGGTCGCCGGGGCGCTGGCCGGCGTGGCCGCCCAGCTGCTGCTGGGCTGGCTGCTGGTCAGCCTGATGGCCGCTGCCCTGGGCGTCCTGGCGCCGGTCGCCTATTTCGTACGCCGCCACGATCGCCGCCGGGCGGCCATGCAGGCCGGCCTGGTGGACGCCATCGGGCAGCTGCGCGATTCGATTCGCACCGGCCTGTCGGTCCAGGAGGCCCTGGCGGCGTTGGCCCGCAACGGCCCGACCGTGCTGCGGCCCGAGTTTGCCCGCCTGGTGCGCGAGGCCCGCTTCGACGGCTTCGAGCTGGCCATCGGCGGCATGCAGCGCCGGCTGGCCGACCCCGTGTTCGACACCGTGGCCAGCACCCTGCGGCTGAACGAGCGTCTGGGCGGCCGCAACGTCAGCCAGGTGCTGGACCGGCTGGCCCAGGCTACGCGCAGCCAGCGCCGGGTGCAGGACGAGCTGCGGGCCTCGCAGGCCCACACCGTCCTGTCGGCCCAGATCGTGGCCGCCGTGCCGCTGGTGCTGCTGGTCGTCATTCGCGGCGTCAACCCGACCTACCTGGCCATGTTCAACACCCTGGCCGGACAGACGCTGCTGGCCGGGACGGTGGTCAGCGTGGCCTTCGGCTACGCCGCCATGCTGTGGCTGACCCGCCTGCCGGGCGAGCCGCGGGTGCTGCGATGAGTCCTGCTGGCCTGGACGCGCTCGCTCTGGCCGTCGGCCAGACGGTGGGGCATTTCCACTTCGACCCGGGCGTGCTGCAGCTGCGCCTGCTCATCTGGCCGGTACTGTTCGGTCTCGGGCTGTACCTGGTCGTCACCGCCCAGCCGGTCGGCCGGCCCAAGCCGGACCTGCTGGAGCGGCTGCGCCGGGCCGACGTGGACGAGCGCATTCGCGACGAGATCAGCCACCGCGACGTGGCGCCCATCTTCGCCTCGGCCCAGCTCGAGCGCATCCTGCGGCCGGTGCTGGAAGACGTCGGCCGGGTGGTGCGCGGCCTGCTGGCCCGCTTCGGCCTGGGCGGCGGCGACGAGCTGGACCGCAAGCTGCGGATCGCCGGCGGCGGCGTCGAGCCGGCCCAGTTCTTTGGCGAGAAGGTGGCCTCGGGCGCCATCGGGCTGGGCATCTTCCCGCTCATGGACTGGCTGGGCATCCATCCCTTCGGGGTGTGGCCGGCCTGGCTGTGGCTGGTCGGCTTCCTGGTGGGCTTCATGGCGCCCGACTGGCGGCTGGAACGCCAGCTCGCGGCCCGCCGCACCCGCTGCCTGATGGAGCTGCCGGTCCTGCTCGACATGTTGAGCATCGCCACCTCCGGCGGCATGGCCCTGGAGCAGGCGCTGGACCTGGTGGCCCGCGAGAGCGCCGGCGCCGTGGCCCTGGAGCTGCAGGGCGTGAACCGCGAGGTGGCGCTGGGCCAGCGGCCGCTGGTGCAGGCCCTGGACGCCATGGCCGAGCGCAACGGCGTGCCCGAGTTGAGCAGCTTCGTCAGCCAGCTGCGCACCGCCCACGAGCAGGGCGTGCCGCTGGTCCAGGCCCTGGCCACGCAGGCCGAGAGCCTGCGCGAAGCCCAGCGCCTGCGGGTCGTCGAAGAGGGTGGCAAAGCGGGCGTGCGGATGGTGCTGCCGATCGTGCTGTTCATCCTGCCCGCGCTGTTCGTCGTGCTGATCGTTCCCGCCGCCATGGAGATCGTCCACCTGGGCGGCTGACTAGATAGACAGCGCGCCGGCCGCTACCCGTCGGCGGCGTGCTGAAACACCGAAAAGAAAGGAGGTTACGGGCATGCGTTTCAAGCCAGGGATTCACCGGACCTGGATAAGGAGGATCGGCGTCGGCTGGGCTGACGCGCTGGAGCCGGGCGTGGTCACCGTGGAATACGCCATTGTCGCCGCGCTCGTGGCCATCGGCGCCATGGGCGCCATCCAGGCCTTCGGCGGCGGCGTGGCCCACGTCTTCGGCAACCTGCTCGGCCACATCGCCGGCATGGGCTAGCCGCAGCCAGCGTCTCGCCATGCAGCCGGCCGATTGGCGGCGGCTCGAACGGGGCACGGCCACGCTCGAGACGGCGCTGTCCTTTCCGATCATCCTGCTGATTGCCGTCGGACTGGTCCAGTTCGCCATCTACTGGCACGCCCAGGATGTGGTGACGACGGCCGTGCAGGACGGCGCCCGGGTGGCGGCGTCCGACGGCCGCAGCCTGGCCGACGGCGTCAGCTACGCCCAGACGCTCTTGACGGCCGGCCTGGGACCGAGCGCCCAGGGCGTGCAGCTCAAGGCGGTCGACGGCGGCGACGCGGTATCCGTGACGGCCCAGGGCCAGCTGCGGCTGATCATCCCCTGGGCAGCCGACGCCCGGCTGCCGCTGGGCGCCCAGGCGATCGTGAGCAAAGAGAAGTTCCGGGCGGGCCCCAATGGCTAGCACGATCGTCGGGTTGGCGCGCCGGGCGCTCGGCCAGCAGCGCGGCAGCGCCCTGGTCGAGACGGCGCTGGTGGCGCCGCTGCTGCTCATGATGGCCTTCGCCATCATCGGCATCGGGCGGGTGCTGCAGGCCCGCATGGGCGTCGCCGAGGTCGCCCAGGAAGCGGCTACCACCGCGGCCCTGGCCAACAACGGATCCGAAGCGGCCCAGCGCGGGCTCAGCCGCGGCAAGGACGTGGCCGCCGGCTACGGCCTGACCAACGGCTCGTTCGAGCTGACCGTCGACCCGGGCGCGTTCGATCGCGGCGGCCAGGTGATCGCCGTGGCCAGGTACCGCGTCAGCCTGGGCGACCTGCCGCTGCTGCAGTGGACCACCATCCCGATGCAGAGCCGGCGCAGCGCGCCGATCGACCTGTACCGCAGCCGCTGGCCGAGTGCGAGCCCATGAGGGCGCCGCTGTGGCTGGGCTCCACGAAGCCGCTCCTGGCGATCGAGCCGCTCGAGTCCGGGCAGGTGGTGGTCTGGGTGGCGGTCATGCTGCCCTTCTTCCTGTCGATGCTGGGCCTGGCGGCCGACGGCGGGCTGGTGCTGGCCAACCGCCGTGAGCTGCAGAACGTGGCCGATTCCGCCGCTCGCAATGGGGCGGCCCAGGTCGATCAGAATGTCTACCGCCAGAGCTCCGGCCAGACGCTGGCGCTGGACACCTCGAAGGCGCGCCAGGTGGCCGCGGCGTTCATCACCGGCGCCGAGCCGCAGGCGGCCGCGACCATCAGCGCCGACCCGCAGCGCATCGTGGTGCAGATCGGCCGGGACATGCCCACCAGCTTCTTGCGGCTGGCTGGGATCACCACCGTCCACGTCGGGGCGACCTCGGTGGCGCAGCCGAGGTTCGGGATCACGCGAGGGAACGGCGGGTAATAGGACATGGCACAGGGAACGATGGGCTCCGAACACGTGGATGACAAGCCGGGGGTGAGTGGCTTCCGGCGCTACGGTCTGGTCGGGGCGGCACTCTTCGGCGTCATCGCCGTCCTCCTGGTCGGTGGCTACGTACTCGGAACTCATCTGCGACCGCCGATTGGGATGGAGCAGGTAGCGCTACCGGCGTCCAGCGTGCCAGCCCTGGGCGTCGCATCAGCCGCACCGACCGTCTCAGCAGTGAGTGCGGCCGCCGTCAGCGTTTCACCCCGGGCGAGTGGTGCTGTCGCCACAGACGTGGAGCAGGCGTATCTCAGGTACTGGTCGGTCTACAGCGATGCCATGTTGACCCTGGACCCTTCGCACCTGGCGGATGTGGCCTCTGGCGAGCGGCTGCAGCAAGCCATGGACGAAGTCCAGAAGGTGAAAGCGCAGGGGAAAGCGGCAAAGATCGACGTGCAACATAGCGTCGGCGTGTTCGACGTAACCGAGACCACGGCGTCAGTTCACGACTCTTACATCAACAACAGTTACTCGATCGACCCATCTACTAGGAAACCCCTCGGGTCGCCGGGCCAGACCCAGCAGATCACAGACACGTACACGCTGCAGCGCATCGCCGGTGTTTGGAAAGTCGTCAGCGGCATCCGGGAGTCTGGCTAGCAATGCGGAGGGTGTCAGCCTCTCAACGTTCCCATTGGGTGGCAGGCCGGACGGTGCTCCTCTCATTGGTGTTGGCCGCGGGTCTGGCCGGGGTCGGATCTGCAACGGCTGATGGGCCACCAGGCGAAACCTTCGTTCCGGGGAGCGACCTACGAAAGGTGACAGCGACAGCTCAGGTCGAAAGCAAGTCGGATGGCATCTATGTGCACATTTCCGTCCGAGGCACTGGGGACGGTGATCATGGGAATCCCCAACCTGCAGTCGCCGTCGCGCCAGCAGCGCGTGCCTCTTCTCCAAGTGTCCCGAGTTCGCCGCCAGCGCCGAGTGGCACGTCATGGACAGATGACTTCGGCTACCACTATCGAAGCGCCGACGGCAGCCACACGCAGGACATCCTGCCCGAGAACTTCAGCAGCGTGAGCCAGGACTTCTGGCACCAGCAATTCGCCGAGCACCCCAATCAGTCGCCGTACAACCTGGTCGTCGATCAGCAGTACCAGGGCTTCGTCTGGCTGCCCAACCAGCCGGGCACGGCAGTTTACGTTGGCCCGGATCCGCAGGCTCCGCCTGACACGCCGCCGGCCGGCAACGGCGGAAGCACCGACCCCTACCAGGTCGCCCTCGACGTCCTGACGCACATCCCGCTACCCACCATTCAACTGGAACAGAACCCCGGCCTCGGGCTGGTGGCCATGCCGGGCTGGTTCTGGGTCCAGGGCTACGACGGCAGAACATTCGGCGCGTCAAAGACGGTCACCCTGCCACCGGCGTTCCCGGGCGGCCCACCGCGATCGTTCACCGTCACCGTTCGCGTCTGGGGCAACAAGTACATCTGGAACTTCGGCGACGGCACAAGCCCCCTGTCCGGCTCGCTCGGCAAGGCCTATCCGCAAGAGTCCGACGTGAAGCACACCTATGAGTTCTCGTCCTTCGGCCTGAGCAGCGGCTTTGAGCTGCTGCTGACGGTGGAGTTCGCGGCGCAGTTCCAGGTGAACGGTGGGGCTCCGCAGGGACTGCCACCCATCCAGCACACCTATCGCGCCAATTACCCGGTGCAAGAGGTCCAGTCCACGCTGAGCGCTCCGCAGAAACCCTAGGAGTTACGAGATGTCTTCGACCGTGCGTTCGCCATCCGACCCACAGGTGCAGCAGCAGCGCCTCCGGCTCTTCGGCCTGACCGCGGGCCTCGTCGCCACCGGTGCCGGGCTGTATCGCCTGGGCGGGCCACCCCATCTGCCCCACGTGCTGCCCGGCTGGACCGAGGTTCTGGTCACGCTTCGCGGCCCCGAACTGCCGATGGCTGGGCTGGCCTACGTTTTCTTCACCGTCGCGTGGCTGCTGTGGCTGTGGATGGTTGGCTCGATCGCCCTGCACACCCTCGTCGTGGTGGCCGAGGGGCTGACCAGTGGGACCTGGGTGCGGCGCTTGCGGAGCGTATCAGATCGACTGACCGTTCCCCTGGTCCGGCGTCTGGTCGAAGGCGCGTTCGTGGCCCTCTTCTTGGCCCAAGTCGCCGGACGCGCCGGCACGGCCGCTGCCGCCCAACCCCTGCCACCCGTAGCGGCCGTCGTCGCGCCACTCACGACGCAGGCAGGGGACACGCACGCGTTCACGGGGGAGCAGCCGGCGCCAACTCCGGTGCAATACACCGTGCAATCGGGCGATACGTTGTGGGCCATTGCGCAGCGTTTCTACGGCGCCGGGGAGGAGTTCCCCCGCCTGGTCGAGGCCAACGCCCACCGGAAGATGCCGGACGGCCGGCGGTTTACCGGCGCGGGCGTCATCTACCCCGGCTGGCTCCTGACCATCCCTGAGCCGAGCACGGCGCTGGACGAAGTCAACGGGCAGGTCTTCTACACGGTTGAGGCCGGCGATACCCTCGCCGGCATTGCCGTGCGGCTGCTGGGCGACCCCAACCGCTGGCCTGAGATCTTCGACCTCAATCGTGGCAGTGCGAAGCTGGCCGACGGCCGCACACTGCAGAACGCAAGCCTGATCTGGCCTGGTCTGCGCCTGAAACTGCCCCTGCCGGTTGCGACCGCGACACCGCCACCACCACCCGCGGACCTGCCGGTGGCCGTGCCGTACATAGAACCACCGGCACTCCCAACGACTTCCGCCAGCAGCGACACCCCGCTCGCGGAACCGACCGTTGTCGCCACTCCCGTCGCGGCTGCCAGCCCTCCTCGCTCGGACTGGGGCCAGCTGATTCAGTTCCCGACCTGGGCGCGGGCTGGTGGGGCGGTCGCGGGCCTGGCGGCCGGCGCCAGTGCCCTCGCCCTGAGAACGCGGCGTTTGCGCTCGCAGCGGCCCACCGCCCCGGCCGACGTGGTCATCGAACAGGGCTTCGCCGAAGCGCAGCCGGCTCGAGTGTTCTCCCACAACCTCGAAGGCGACGGCCCCGAACCCGTGAGCGTCATCGCTCAGGAAGTGCTGCGCTTCCTGCATGAGCACGGCGTGCAGGACGTGCCCGTGCTGTGGGTGCGTGACGGTCGTAAGGCGACCACCATCGCACTGGCCGCGCGCGGCACCGATCAGGGGCGGCTGATTGAGCTGGGAACGGAGTTTGGTCGGCTGCTGGGTGGCGCCGCCGAGGCTCGACTGACCCACGACCAGGACGTGGAATGGCGGCTAAACGGCATTCGCTGGCTGGGTATGGCCGCCGAGAGCGCCGTCGAGATGGCACCGCTGCTGCCGCTCGTCGTGCTGCCCAACCAGGACATCCTGTACGTCAACTGGGACCAGCTCGGCAACACCCTCGTGGCCAGCCTGCCCAACGCCGGGTCCGACGTCATCATCACCAGCTTGCTGGCCTCGCTGGCAGCCCGTCTCCGCCCTGACGAGCTGCGCGTCATGACCATCGCCCGCAACCACGCCCTGCCGCGCGAGCTGGCCGGGCTTCCCCACCAGCTCCGCGCACTCGTGGACGGCGGTGATCCGGCCGCGGTCGGCGAAGCGCTGGCGCAACTTCACGCCGAGGTGAGTCGCCGACTGCGCTTCGTCTCACCGCCAGGCAGCGAGGGTGAGCACATGCCCACTGAGCCGGACTGGCTGGTGGTGATCGCGGACGCGGCTGATGTGAAGGGGCACGAGACCACCCTGGACTTCATCGCGTCCAAGGGGCGGGAATGCGGCGTGCGACTGGTGCTCGGCCTCGCTCCGCCGGTCCTCGACCAGAGTCTGGTGGAGCTGTTCCCAACCCGCCTGGTGCTGCACATGCCCACGGAAGGTGACAGCGTTCGATTGCTGGGACAGATCGACGCAGCCGACCTGGGCGGTGGGGGCCACCTCCTAGTCCGTCTCGGTGGACGCTCTGCCCTGACCGGCCGCGGTTTCAAGGTCGCGCCCGAGGATCTGTCGGAGCTGGTCGAGGCCATCCAGCTGGCCTATGGCCAGCCGCGCGATGAGCTGCTGCCTGTTCCGACTGAAGAGCCGGGGGCGTCGGCGCCTCCTGACGCGGCGCCCGTCGAGATCGCGAGCGCCGACGACCTGGCGGCCGAACCTGCCGATGCTGAGCCGGCCATCCCGGACGGTGTGACCACCGTCTCCCCACCATTGGCAGAGGGTCCGTTGGCCGCCGCTACAGCTAGCGAGCAGTTAAGTCTGCTGGAGCCAGGGGCCGTCGCCGAGGCCGCGGATGAACCAGCTCCGGTGGATGCCCCGGCGCCGCTGATCGAGATCCGCTGTTTTGGCAGTCTGCAGGTGTCGAGCGGAGGCCGCAAGCTCACGTCAGTGCGCGACGTTAACGGACCGAACAAGGGCTGGGAGATGCTGGCCTTCCTGGCGACCCACGACGAAGACGGCGTGTCCAAGGACAAGCTGCTGATGTGCCTCTGGCCGGAGCTCGACTCGGACTCGGCCAGCAACCGCATGCGCGTCACCATGACCCGGCTGCGCACCCACCTCGCCAACCAGGTGGCCCAGCTGCGCGACGACACCGTCGACGTGGTGCGCGCTCACGATGGCCGCTGCCGGCTGGGCGCTGGGGTGGCCGTGTCTGATGCCCACCGCTTTCTGACGCTGTGCGCGGCCATCACGCCAGCCCCGCTTGAGTCGGCCCAGACCCTGTACGACGAACTGCACGCGATCGGTCATGACGACCTGTTGGATGAGCCGAGCTACGCCTGGGTGGACGATCGCGACGAGCACGGCGTGACGCTCCGCGAGCGCTTTCGCAAGCACTACGAGGAAGCGACCCGGACACTGGCCATGCGCTGGCGGCAGGAGAAGCGACCCGACATGGCCGTGCCGCTGCTGCGCAATCTGCTGGCCCTCGATCCCACCCAGGAAGACGTCGTGGCCGACCTGTATCACTGCTACCTCGAGCTAGGGGATGTGGGTGCGCTCATTCGCGAGGAACGCCATTTCCGCGAGGCTCTGCAAAACCTGTTCGGCGAAGAGACGGGGAAACCCGGCAGCCAGCCGGGTCCGGCCATCGCCGCCGTCTTTAACCAGGTGCGTCGCGAGCTGGAGCTGCAACTGGCGCACCGCGACGACGTGCTGGCACCGGACGAGCGACGGGTGTCCGGCGGCTAGGGCCGATGGTCGCCTGGCTTTCACCGGCCGCTGTCATGGTGTTGTTGGTTGGAGCGGCCGTGTCCGATGTCCGCCGGCTGCGCGTCCCGGGGTGGTGGAGTCTCGGCGGTATCGCGCTGGGTCTTATCGCCGCCGCGCTGCATGGCCTCGCCAGACTCGAAGGGAGTCTGCTGGGCCTGGCCGTTGGGGCCTTGCTGCTCCTGCCCTTCGTGGTGAAGGGCTGGGCCGGCCCCGCTGACAGCTTGCTGCTCGCGGCTGTCGGGGCCTGGGAAGGCTGGGCCTTCGCCCTGCTGGCTGGCTTGTGTACCAGCCTGGCCGGGCTGGTCCTGGCGCTGATCGCCGTGCGGCGCGGGAAACGGATCGTGCCTTATGTCCCGGCCATAGCGGTCGGAACGGCTATCGCGTTTGTCATCCCTCTGCTGGCCGGGTGACGCGGGGACGGACTGCCAGCCATCTGAGCGGTTCCACGAGCAGGTTCAACCAGCGTACGCTAAGAAGCGACTCAGCACGTGAGTCGCTTCTTAATCGTTCAACTTTGAGCAACCGCCACGGCCCTAATGCCGATATCGACGCCTCACTGGCCAGTCGTTAAATGGCGGTGTTCGCGGCGCTTTCCTGCCCTTGCGGCGAAGGGCTCATTGATCGATTTGCCAACGCACCTCCAGGACGTGAATCCGGGCTGACGTGGACTGGCGACGTCGCAACCCTGTCATGGGCCTATGGTGCGGTCCCGGTCCAGAACGCGGCATGAACAAGCCGTTAACAGACTGTTAACCCACTCACCGTAGAGTTGATGGCCCGTTGTGCGCCCGTTTATGCGGTTGCGCCAGCGTCCTGCCTACTGTGTCAGGGATGGCAAGGAAGGGTCGGATGGAAATCGACCGCATCGCGACCAGATGGTGAGCGGCCATGGTGATGAGCTGGCCGAGGGGCACTTCGCCTCGCTCTTCAATGAGCTGCCTGTAGCCGTCATCGGCAAGACCCAGGAAGGCACGATTGTCACCTGGAACCCGGCGGCGCAAAGCCTGTACGGCTACACGCCAGAGGAAGCACTGGGCCAGCCCTATTCCCGGCTGGTCGCCCCGGAGGGAGTGCACGACTGGTCGACCATTTGGCGCAGCGTCCTCTGTGGGCAGACGGTCTTGCACCACGAAACGCGACATATACGAAAAGGTGGCACTCTGTTCCCCGCCGCGATCGCGGTGAGCCCGATCCTGGGTGCCCGTGGCAAGGTGGTGGGCGCGACGACCGTGACGCATGACCTCACGTCCGTCAAGGCTGAGGAGGAACGCCAGCGAGACGCAGCTGAGGCGAGCTACCGTGATCTGCTGGAAGCCGCACCCGATCCGGTGCTCATCGTTGACGAGGCTGGCGTGATCACCCTGGTCAATCGGGAGGCGGAACGTGCCTTCGGTTACCAGCGTGACGACCTGGTCGGCCAGCCTATCGAACTGCTCGTCCCCGACCAAGCGCGGGACGCGCACTTTGGCTACCGCAGCGCGTATCTGGCCAGCCCCTCCAGACGCACGATGGGCGTGGGACTCGACCTGTATGCGCAGCGCAAAGACGGCACACGCTTCCCCGTGGAAATCAGCCTCAGCCCGACCATCGCGGGCGGACGCCATCATGTGATCGCCATCGCGCGCGACGCCACCGTCAACCGCACCGCTGCGGCGGAGCTGCAGGCGGCGCACTCGGCCCTCCGCGAACAGCAGCAACTCTTACAGCAGGTGATCGACGTCCTGCCGGAGGGTCTCATCATCGCGGATGAGGCTGGCCGCTTTGTCGTCAGCAATGACGCCAGCGCCTCGATTCTTGGGGTCGACATCGTTGGTAGCCCGATGCCAATCACTGGTCAGGAGGCCTTCGGTACACGGCATGAGGACGGCACCCCCTATGAAGCCAGCGATCTGCCGCTGCAGCGATCACTGCTCCGGGGCGAGACTGTTACCGGCGAACAACTCCTCGTTCGTAACGCCTCGACCGGTGCCGACGTGCCACTGCTGTTAAACAGCGCCCCCGTGCGCGATCACACTGGCGCCGTCACGGCGGCGGTCGTCGCCTTCCAGGACATCAGCAGCATCAAAGAGCTCGAGCGCCGACAGGAACGGATGCTGGCCACCGTGAGCAGCGTGCTGGAGGGCGTTGCCGAGCCTGTGTTCGCCCTCCACCCCGACGGTCACGTAGCGTTTGCCAACGAAGCTGCCGCCGCATTCATCCATCGCCCCAAGGAACAGCTCGCCGGTCTCTCCATCCGCGAGCTGTGTGACTGGGAAGATGAAGGTGGGCGCGCCCTCGATCCCCACGAATACCCGTCTTTCAAGGCCGCGTTCAGCAAGTCGGCGCACACCGAAACCGGCCTCTACTTCCATAAATCGAGCGGGCAGCGAACACCAGTTGTCGTTACCGCCAACCCGATTCTGGACGGCCAGCAATCCGTCGAGTTGGTGGTGGTCGTCGTCCGCGACATCACCCGTCAGCGCGAAGCGGAACAGTTGAAGGACCAAATCATCTCGCTCGTCTCACACGAATTGAGGACACCGATCGGCCACATTATGGGCTTCTCCAGCAGCTTGCTGGAACCGGATGTGGACTGGAATCCGGCGACCGTCAAGGACTTTATCGGCGAGATCCATCAAGAGTCGCAGCGCCTCGCGGCGCTGGTCACGGACCTGCTCGACATGTCCAAGATCGAGTCGGGCACGGACGAGCTCAACAAGGGCTGGCACGCACCACAGGCGCTGGTGGAACGAACTCTGAACCGCCTGCGACGCACAACAGCGAATCACAACGTGCTTCCGGTCGTGGCGCAAGGTCTGCCGGATGTCTTGCTCGATGGACCCAGAATCGAACGCGTACTTGGCAATCTCGTTGAAAACGCCGCCAAGTACGCGCCTCAGCACACCGAGATTCGGGTCACGGCGGAGGTGATCGACGGTGAGGTCGTGTTCTGCGTCGCCGATCACGGTCCGGGCATCGCTCCCCAGCACCAGGCCCGGGTGTTCGAGCGCTTCTATCGCGTCGACCGCCGCGTGCCCGGCACAGGTCTTGGCTTGGCGATCTGCAAGGCCATCGTTGAAGAGCACGGCGGGCGCATGTGGCTAGAGAGTGGCATCCGGGAGGGAACGCGCTGCTGGTTCAGTCTGCCGCTCGACGCAGAGGAACGAGGCCACCTGCGTGAATTGCGCTCGTAGCCGCCGCTGATTGGTGTGTGCCCGGGCTCCGGCTCGTGCCTCTGGTGCCGGTATGGAACCCCTCACACGGTCGTCCAAGCTACGTCAGCGCTGATAACCGTGCGCTGCCGTCAGAGTTGCGATCTGACCCGAAATCGGTGAAGGCGAAATCCGCCACCATTCAAGTGGCAAGAATCCGCAGGATGGCATCCAAGGGAATGTCCTCAATCAGCGCCAGATCGGCCAGCGTTCGGTCCGGGTATCGACCACACAGGACAGGCCGGCTCCTGGCTATTTGCCGCAACCGTTCGCAGGCATCAGGCTGGGCTCGAACGACGTCTCCGACGCGCATGTCGAGCACCGCGGACCAGTGTCCTTCCTTGATGGTCTGACTCAGCAATTTCTTCGTCACAGGTGACCTCCTGGCCCTAGCATGTCGCGATACGATAGGCCTGACAGGGACTTTGGTTCCTTACGCCCAACTTGCTGCGAGGCCAGGAGGCCCGAAATGTTGGCAGTCGCATGAAGGTCGCACGAATCGGAGACGTCGAGGCCCCGGATGCGTCAGGCCTGCTGGCGCGACCGTTCCTTGAGGGGGAGCAGTCCAACGTCCGGATTATTCGGATCGCGGCTGGCCACAGCTTGCCCCCGCACCGTCATGGGACATCCGATCTGATGTTGTATGTGGTCGCTGGCCAGGGCGAGCTTGAAACGGCTGATGGCCAGACGCCGTTCGGCGCGGGAAGCCTGGCCTTCTATCGTGGTGACGAAGAGTTGCGGGTCCGTAACACGGGGACTGAGGAGCTCATGATGCTCGCGTTCCTTACCCCCAAGTTCGCAGCGGGCTAGCGACTCTACGTACGTGCTGGCGCGAGGTCGTCCACCTGGCGGCGGGCGGCCGGCTTGTCCTCGAACCACTGCGCGTTGAGCTGGATGAAGTCCTGCCACTCGGGAGGCACTTCGCTTTCTTCGTAGATGGCGTTCACCGGGCACTCCGGAACGCACGCACCGCAATCGATGCACTCGTCAGGGTTGATGAACAGCATGCGGTCGGTGCCCCGGTCGAAGTAGATGCAATCGACCGGGCAGACCTCCTGGCAGGCGGTGTCGATGACATCGATGCAGGGGCTGCAAATAACGTAAGACATGGGTCCCCTTCGCGTTTGGCTGGTCACGGACCAGCTTCCTTCAGCTTCCCGCGGCCGGTCGCACCTGAAAGGGACTTTGGTTCCTTTCCCAGGACAGCCGGCTGCACAGGGCCGATACTGGAGGCGACATGGGAGCGAATCGCAAGATGCCGGAGACCAAGCGCCTGACTCCCATGCCTGATGGCAGCCTGATGGAGAACGACCACGTGTGGCCGGCAGGCGCCAAGTCAATAGAACAGCGCACACTGGAGTTGTTGGACGCGGGCTACGTCCTCCGCGACACACGGATTGACGGCAGCAGACGCTTCGAACACGCCACACCCGATGGCCGCCAACTGCCAGACCGATAACTGACCGACTCGGCCCGGAGCGCTTAATCCAGGGGTTATCCCCTCAAGAAGGCGGCGACTCTGGACGCTCCTTGCCGGTTTACATCTCAGCCCGATGTAAGGTAGAGCCGCTTGAGTTGCGATGGATTCTGATGCCACCAGCTGGTTGCGGCAGGTCGAGTATTTCGCGGCGCTGCCGGAAGCAGACTTCGACGAGGTCGCGCGGCACGTGCATGTCCGGCACTACGCGGCCGGACAGGTGGTCATGCTGGAAGGCGACCCGTGTGAGGGCTTGTACGTGGTACGAGAGGGTCGCGTCCGGATATACAAAATGTCACCCGCCGGCAAGGAGCAGGTACTGCGGCTCATCCCAGCCGGCGAGTCATTTAACGACGTGCCCGTGTTCGACGCCGGCCCGAACCCTGCGAGCGCCGACTGCCTGGACGAATCCGACGTCGGCGTGCTGGCGACGTCCGACGTCGATCACCTGCTCCGCACCCGTCCAGGCTTTGGGGCTGCCATGCTGCGGGTCTTCGCGCGGCGGCTGCGACAGCTCACAGTGGTGGTCGAGGACTTTGCATTCCACAGCGTGCGGGCCCGCCTGGCGCGCGCGCTCCTGGAGACGGCTGAAGGTGGTGAAAGCCATCTGACCCAGCGCGACCTGGCGGAGCTCGTCGGGACGGCCCGCGAGGTGGCCGGTCGAGAGCTGCGCGAAATGGAGCACCAGGGCATGATCCGGATTGCGCGGCGGACGACGACGCTGCTGGATGCACGCCGTCTGGAACGGCTAGCCGCGGGCGGCTAAGAACCTCACGCGCTCGGTTTGGCGCTGAGCTGAGCCACCACCTGAGCGTGGTCCTGGGCCGTCGGCGGGGGACTCACCGTATGCAGCGCGATCAGACGGGTCGTCGCCTTCACGCCGCGACGTACGCCCGCCGGCACGAAGCCAATGCTGCCGGGCCGAATGGGCTGCTCCTGGTCGCCGGTGATCAGTGTCCCTTCGCCTTCGATCACGATCAGCGCCATGTCCACTCCCGGCTCGTGGGCAGGGATGGACTGGCCGGGCTCGAGACACACCAGCACTAGCTTCATGTGCTCGCTTTGCGCCAGGCCAAGGGGATTGAATTGTTCGGGGCGAAACGCGGCCAGGTCCGCGTAATGCCCGAGAAATGGTTGCGGATCAGCCATGTACAGGTTCCCTTCCTGGCCGAGAACTGGCCACACCGGCGATGTCTACGGCCGGCCGCGAGGCCGCCACGGCGGAATCAGTCGCACTCGTAGCGAGCGTTCGCCACAGGTTCCAGGCAAAGAGCATCATGGCCAGCAGCTGGATAACGCCCGACAGGCCCAGCAGCGGTACGAACGGCCCGCTTATGGCGGAGTACAGCGCCTGCGATGGCACCCGCAGCGCCGTCCCAGCCATGAGGCACCACCAGGTCACCATAAACAGGCCGCGGCTGTGCAAGCGGGTGGCGGCGAAGGCGGGCACGATGCGCGCCGCCATGCCCATGATCATGGTCGAGATGAAGCCGACCGTGATGGCGTGCAAGCCTGCCAGGAACAGGTCGTTCGCGGGCACAGGCCAGTGCAGCAGCTGGGCCATCGAGGTCAGCAGCTCCAGGCCGAGACCCACAGCGAGCCAGACATAGGCGGCGACGACATACGCCTCGTACCAGACGGACTGACCGGCGGTGACGATCTGCCGGGTGCGCGGCCCCAGCAGGCCGCTGGCCCGGATGTACACGCCGGAGCAGACGATGAGACCGACCCAGCCCAGCGCCGCCACCAGCAGCGCGGCTTCGGTCGACACCACCGCCAGGGCTTGGCCAGCCGCGCACACGGCGGTGGCCGCCGTCAGCAGCCACAGGACTGGCCGCAGAGCGCTGGCCGGCGCAGCCTTGACCCGCATGAACAGCGGCAGGTTCCGGGCGTTGACGCCGAAGATCATGGAGGTGATGAAGCCGAACAGCTCGACCACGATGAGCGTGCGGTCGAGCCAATCCGGCACGACGGAGCTGCCGGTCAGCGCCATGTACACCGTCGCACCGATATTGAGCAGGAGCGCGAGCGCGAACCATTGCAGCGCCGCGCGGCTGAAACGCTCCGGCCCCTGGATGCTGTCGGCCATGACGCGGCCCTGGATCAATCCGAACATGAACAGTCCCAGGCCGGCCAGCTCGAGCAGCGCCGACAGCACCGTCAGGCCGCCGAACAGCGCCGAGCCAGCCGCCAGCGGCTGCGCGACCGCGCGCAGGACGATGCCGCCCAACATGAGCGTCAGGACGACGTAGGCCATGACGGGCGTGTGGATGGCCACGCGCCGCTGGCGGGGGATGACCTGGTAGGCAATGCCCATGATGAACAGGCCTACCCAGCCCACGATCTGGCTCTGGCCGTGGACCTGGAACAGCGCCGGCGAGATGAGGCGCGTGGCCAGCGACTGAAATGCCCCGTGGAAGGTGATGGCGCTCAGCTCGACCGCGCCCAGGAGCCAGCCAATGGTGATGGCCACCAGCAGGCTGGCCTTCAGGAAGTACTGGTACGGCTCGTGGCGCCGCCGCGGGACGATGCCGGCTGGCATCAGCGCGTCTCCGCCGTGTGGCTGCCCGTCACGCCGCCCAGCCCAGGGCTTGACGCCCCTCGGCAGAGATGCGGTCGGGGGTCCACAGCGGCTCCCACACCAGTCGCACCTCCACCCGCTTGACTCCGGCAAAGATGCTCAGCGCGTCGCCGACGCCCTGCAGCATGCTCTCGTGCAGCGGGCAGCCGGGCGTGGTCATGGTCATGTCCACCTGGACGGTGCCGTCCTGCTGCTCGATGCCATAGATGAGGCCCAGGTCCACCACGTTCAGACCCAGCTCCGGGTCGTAGACGTTCTTGAGCGCCTCCATCAGCGCTTCCTTGTCAATCATCGGAACACCACCCGAATGAGATTGGTTGCCGCGATGGCCGTGCCAGCGGTAGCCAGCGCAAAGCCGGTCTGGACGACCGGCAGAAATCCAGTCAAAACCCCCAGCTCAGCGACCACCAGGCCGGCCAGCAGGCCGACGAAACCGGCCGTGGCCAGACGCTGGGGAAAGAGGTCCTTCAACAGCGGGACCTTCTCCTTGCCCATGCGCGGCGCGAAGCGGTGCGTCCACACCAGAAAGGGCACGATCTTGTAGAGCTGGCCAAGCGTGGTTAGCCCGAGCCAGCCTGCTAGGGCCATTACGGCGTACGCGAGCTGCAGCCGCGAGTGGCCCGCGGCCTCCGCAGGCGTCAACACCAGCGCCAGACCGAGCAGCGTTGTCAGGACGAGCCCGGCAACGCCGGCAACGTTGTGCTGCTGGGTGAGGTCGATTGGCCGGCGGCGCCGCACCCGCAGCATGGTGGCGTAGTCCCAGGCGTACAGCCCCACGCCGGCGCCCACCACGAGCCAGCAGGCCAGCAGCGCGACCGGCCCAAGCCGCAGCAGCAGGCTCACGAATACGCCCACAACGCCGGTGGTCAGCAGCACGAAGATGGCCCGGCCCAGACGCCACTCATTAAAAGGATGCGACAGGGCGAACATCGGCGTCAGCTTGTAGGACACGCCGACTGCCAGCAGCCCCAGCCAGCCCAGCGCCGCCAGGTGCGCATGGGCCTCGACGAAGGCCAGCTGGCTGAGCGGCACGAAGCCGAGGATGAGGTTCACGGCCAGCACGAAGCCCGCCGTCACGACGAGGCCGAGCGACGTCAGCGCGGCCAGGATGAACCAGCCGGTCAGCGGCCAGCGCTCGACACGGGCCAGTGTGCGGACCATGTTGTACAGGAACATCCCGATGGCCAGCACCAGCAGCCCGGCCGGCCAGGCCACAGTTTGCAGGCGTCCGCTGCCCATCTCGTAGGCCAGCCCCAGCACACCAGCCAGGTACAGATAGAACTGGGCTTTGCCCAGGCGCTCGCTGAAGATCGGCACGTCCAGCACGACGGGCACGAACTGGTAGAGCGCGCCCATGGCGATCATCGTCAGCCAACCGAGCGCGGCGAGGTGGGTCGCCGCCAGTAGATGCGGCGTCAGGAACACGTCATCCACAAAGGACTGCGCGTAGGCGGTCGCGAGGCCGAAGGCGAAAACGGCGAACAGCAGACCAGTCACCATGTAGCGCAGCGGCAGGCTGACGGACGCGGCGCGCGACGTGGTCAGCCCCGACAACAGCGGCCCCGCCGCCGGCATCGCTGGCGCCTGCGGCGGCGATCCCGGCGAGGTGATGACGACGGTCGGCGGTGTCATGGCGGGTTCACACCCGAGCTGGCGCCGCCCGGAAGAAGCGCACGCGCCAATCGCCGTTGGGCTGTGCTTCAGCCTCGTGCTCGAAGCCCATGCCCGCCATCACAGCGAACAGCGGCTTCGGTTCGAACAGCGCCCACAGTTCCATGTCCTGCCCCGGCTCGAGCGTGTTGGCGGCCATCATGATCCGTTGGAACGGCTCTCGTCCCTCACGCAAGTCCTCTCGCACATCGACCACGATCGTGTTCTTCGGTGCGTTCATGTCTTTCCTCCGCAGCTGGTTTCTCTGGTCCACGCTAACGCCCGGGAGGCCGAAGTTCAGGAACCTGGGTTCCTTTCGCGGCAAAGGAACCAAAGTCCCTGAAGCACTTATCGCGCTACGACATATTGAGAGCAGAACAAGAGAACGTGCCGGAGGAAACGCACATGAAATCAGTCAAAGATATGTTGAGCCAGGTCGTCGGCCGCGGCGGCCGGCCGGCCATCGTCGACATGACGATCGACCAGGTGCGGGAGCTCGATCCGGGCTTCTGCACGCGGCTGCAAGCCGCCGGGCTGCCCGAACCGATTATCTGCGGGCCGCACCTGCATCGCACGATTGGACAGCTGGCTGAGGCCGAGCATATCGGTGTGGGCGTCCTGCTCCAGGCCGCGCCGGGAACGCCGGAGGTCACATCCCCGGCGGCACCGGCTGACGACCACCGCGTGTGGCCGGGGCCACGCCTGGCAGCGCCGATCTCGGAGCTGGATCTGAGCCACGAGATTCAGCAACTGCGGAGCGAGCCGGCCTGGCAGGAGTTCGATCGCAACGCCAAGACGCTGGTCAAGAACCCGGAGCTGCGCATCGTGCTCATGGCGCTCAAGCCCGGGGCCCGCCTGACTGAGCACCAGGCCGTGGGTGCCATCAGCATCCAGGTGCTGTCCGGACGGGTGCGGCTGCACCTGCCCTCCGAGCGCGTCGAGCTGACCGCCGGCGAGTTGGTGGCGGTCAGCCCGGCCATCCGCCACGACCTGGAGGCGCTGGAGTCGAGCGCAGTGCTCCTGACGATCGCCCAGACGGTCGAGCACCAGTCCACGGCTGAAACGGACAAGCAGGTGGACGCGATATCCCAACGATCGGCTCTTCCCGACCGGCCGCGAACACCACTCACGGCACCGGCCCCGCATCTCTCTCCGGACGAGCAGGCGACCCTGACCGAGGCCGACCTGCGGCCGGACTTCGACACAGAAGTGCAGGGCAATTGCTTCGCGCCGATCGAGGGCTACATGATCGTGAAGTCGGGGCCGACCGACTTCCGGCATCACGGCTGGCACGTCGTCGACGAGCCATACGCCGGAATGAAGCCTCCAGCAGAGCACAGCGCCGATTCGGAGCCAGTCGTCCCGCGCGAAGGAGCGCGGATGCCAGGGCAGGTCATGCCGGGCGAAGTCCCGGTCGACACCGCGTCCATGAGCCTCATCCCGCCGACGCCGGCGGAGCTGGGGCTGCACAGCTCAGCCGACGCCAGCTATCCCGACCTGCGGCACCTCGCGCGCGGCGGCCCCCACGTTGCCAGCCGCTAGCCTGCACCGAATTGAAGACAAGATAGGAAGAAAGGAATCGATGATGGAAACCACAGACACCCTGCAAACAGAGCACAACGCGGTGCTCTACGTCCTGGACCAGCTGGAGCAGGCGACGAGCGCGGCCGGGGGCGGCCAACCTGTCCCGGCGGACTTCTTCACGGACGTGGGAGAGTTCTTCCGGGTGTTCGTCGACCAATGCCACCACGGCAAAGAGGAGACGGTACTGTTCCCGCGGCTCAGTGACGTCCGCCTACGGCAGATGCTCGAGGCCGAGCACAATCAGGGGCGCCAACTGGCCAAGGCCTACGCGGCGGCCGTAGACGCCTACGTCCCCGGCGACGCAGCCAGCGCGGCGGCGGTCCAGCGAGCGGCGAGCGAGTATGCCACCCGGTTGCGTGAGCATATTGCCCGCGAGACGGACCGCTTGCTGCCGGTCGTCGAGAAGGAGCTTGCAGCCGACGATAACGACCTGGCCGAAGCGTTCGAACGCATCGAAACAGAACGCATTGGCGCAGGCACACATGAACGGCTGCACGGCATGATCGAGACCCTGCCCGGCCGGGTCGCTCCCTTCCTGGCCGCACCCGTGGCCAGCCGCTGAGCGGGCAGGTCATGGAGATTCGATCGAGGCTACCCGAGCATCCCATCCCGGAAGGCGTACGGCGAGCCGTGCAGATGGGTCGCTTGGTAGTAGACGGACTGGTCGAGCAAGCGAGCGCCTTCAGCCCGGCTGATCTGGCGGGCTTGCCACGCGCCGAATTGACCGAACCGTTTATCTGCGAGGAGGGCTGGCAGGTGCCCCGGCTCACCTGGTGCGGCGTTCGCCTGCTCGATGTGCTGGCTATCGCTCAACCGCGCGCCGAGGCGCACTGGCTCCGCGTCAGCGCGGGCGAATACGCCGTTCCGCTATCGCTGGAGGAGGCTGGCCAGGCCATCCTGGCCGACGAGCTGAACGGCCAGCCGCTGAGCCTGAGCCATGGTGGCCCGTGGCGCCTGGTCATGAGCGGCGCTGCGTGTTTTAGCAGCGTGAAGTGGGTCGATCATCTCGAGTTGGCGGCAGAGCCCGGTGAAGCGTCAGGTGAGGCCATCGCGCGTGCCCGCCTGGCCACATGACCCAGCGTTCGGCCTCTGCGCCGAGACTATGCGCCACGGTGCCGCTGCAGGGGTTGCGGCCGGGCGTAGGATCGATGTATCGGATTACGCCAGTCCGGCGCACGGGGAACTGAACATGTCCTTGCAGTTGAAGCGCGTCTACGATGAGCCGGCGCCGGGGGACGGTCGACGTGTGCTGGTGGACCGCGTCTGGCCACGTGGGCTGATGAAGGAAATGGCGCACATCGACGAATGGCTACCCGACCTGGGGCCAAGCACGGTGCTGCGCAAGTGGTTCGGCCACGATCCGGCACTGTGGAGCCAGTTCCGCGAGCGCTACCGTGCCGAGCTCGCCGCGGCCAGCCAGCGCCAGCGGCTGGCCCATTTGCGCAATCTGGCCAGCCGGGAGGCGGTGACCATCCTGTTCGGCGCGAAGGATCGCGAGCACAACCAGGCGGTGGTCATCGCGGAACTACTGCAAACCAGCGAGCGCGACGTCAAGACGGCGGACGAACGTCAGGACGCGTCGGCTATCAACCCCCAGCGACGTCCCGTCGCTTATGACAGGCGTTCATAGAAGTGCTGCGACTCGACGCCGAAGGCCCGGTTGAACCGTGCGCGCTCGTTCTCCATGGCCACGGTCGCGGCCAGCTCAACCAGTTGCTTCTCATTGAAATGACGCCGGGCCTCGGCAAACACCTCGTCGGTGATGACCGCCGGTGTGGCAGTCATCGCTTCCGCCAGGGCCAGCGCGGCCCGCTCTTCAGAGTTGAACAGGTCGCTCTCACGAAAATGCGCGACCGCCGCGATCTTCTCCTTGGACGCGCCACCTTTGCTGCTCCCGACAGCATTGGTGTCCATTCAGAAGGGGCAGCCTACCATCTGGCCGGCGCGGAGGCAGACCAGCGATCGCAGCAGCGGCGGCAGCGTGTGGCTCCTGGCCGGCGCCGCCGCCAGCATGCGGGCCGCCTCCAGAATGGGCGGCGAGTAGGCCCGAATGCCGGTCGGCACCAGGGGCTCACCGAAGGCTCGTTCGGACTGCTCGAGGGCGGTGCGCACGTCCCCCTCGACTTCATCCTTCGTCAATGGTCGTATCCGTGCCATGCCACCATGGTGCCACTTCCCGGCCGCTGTGAGGTGGGGCGGTGAGTCTTTCGCAACCCAGCGCGAGTTCGCCGCTCATAGCGACGGACGGAGCAGCGGGTTCGGTAGCGCGCCACGGGCTGCCGGCCGCCGCCGCGGGCGTCGGGGCGGGCCTCATCGTAGTGCTGCTGATGTGGGCGGGCTCGCTCGGCTTCCGCACCTTCGACGCGGCGCTCATCGGCTACGCCGTGGGCACCATCTTCGCCGCGGCGGCCATCGTCTACCGCTACACCCTGTGGATCATGCGGCCACCAACGTGGCGCTACTTCAAGGCGGGCTGGGTCAACTTCTTTTCGTGGCGCAACTTCCGGCATTACACGCTGCTCATCCCGGTCGCCTGGTGGCGGGACATCTTTGCTCAGACCTTTATCCGCAAGCGCAGCACCCGGCGCTGGGTCATGCACCTGTGCCTGTTCTGGGGCGTGGTGCTGTCCTGCTGCATCACCTTCCCCCTGACGTTCGGCTGGTTTCGGTTCACGTTTGTCCCGCCCAACGACTACCAGCTGTGGTTCTTCGGGCTACCCCTGCTGCGCTTCGCCGTCGAGGGTTTGCTTGGCTTCACCATCTACCACGGCCTGGACTGGACCGCGGCGCTGCTCATCGTGGGACTGGTGCTTGCCTTCGGCAGGCGCATCCAGGACGCGGGGCTGCTGACGCTCCAGCGCTTCACCTTCGATCTCATGCCGCTGGTGCTGCTGTTTGCCATTGCCGTGACGGGCCTGGCGCTAACGGCCTCATCTACCCTGTGGCAGGGCCGCTTTTACTGGTTCATCTCGCTCACCCACGAGGTGGTCGTGGTCGCCTGGCTGCTGGCGCTGCCGTTCGCCAAGTTCTTCCACATCATCGAGCGCCCGGCCAGCATCGGCGTGACCCTGTACCAGACCGTCAACCAGGAGTCCTCCGCGGACGGCGAGTCGTGCAAGCGCTGCGGCCGTGAGCTGCCCTCGCGCCAGTTCATCGACGACCTGCGCGGCACGTTGACGGACCTCGGTCAGCACTACGACCTGGGCGATGGCCAGGGCTGGCTGCAGGAGTATTGCCCCACCTGCAAACGCGTGCTGCGCGGCCAGGCCTACTACCAGCTGATGGGCAAGCGGTTCCTGTAATGAGCGTCAACAAGGACGTCTTCGAACGGCACCGCGACTTCAACTACGACTTCCAGTCGGCCGGTTCTCCGCCGTCGGGCTGGGCGGATGCGGCGCACCTCCCGGAGACGTTCGTCCCCACGCATTGCGCTTTCTGCGGCGTGCAGTGCGGCATGTTCCTGCGCGTCCGTGACGGGCAGGTGGTGGGCGTCGAGCCGCGCGACTACCCCCATAACCGCGGCAACCTCTGCCCGAAAGGCGTGCTGGCCTACCAGCAGGTGGATCACCCCGACCGGCTGCGCCATCCCATGATGCGCCGCCACGGCAAGAGCTCGCCGCTGGAGCGTGTCAGCTGGGACGAGGCGCTGGACTACGTCGCCCGCCGCTGGCAGGACATCCAGGCGGCACACGGGCGCGATGCCGTCGCGGTGTACAGCGGGTCGTCGATGACGAACGAGAAGTGCTACCTCATGGGCAAGTTCGCCCGGGTCGGACTGGGCACACGGCATGTCGACTACAACGGCCGGCTGTGCATGTCCTCGGCGGCCGGCGGCTACGACAAGGCCTTTGGCGTGGACCGCGCGCCCCTGCCCATGACCGACATCCCGCTGGCCAAGTGCATTCTGATCGCGGGCGCCAACGTCGGCGAGTGCTTCCCCATCGTCACCCGCTGGCTGTGGGAGGCCCGGGACAACGGGGCGCGGCTGATCGTCATGGACCCCCGCGAGACGCCGACAGCGCGCACGGCTGACATCTGGCTGCCCGTCAAACCCGGCACCGACGTGGCCGTGCTGAACGCCATCCTGCGGGTCCTCGTCCACGAGGGCATGGTGGATGAGGATTACGTCGGCGCCCGCACCAGCGGCTGGGAAGCGGCTCGCCAGGCGGCGGAATCGTTCACGCCTGAGGTGGCCGAGATGCTCTCGGGAGTGCCGGCGGAGCGCATCCTGGCCGCCGCGCGCCTCTACGGCCAGGCGGACCCGTCGCTCATCATGCACGCTCGCGGTATCGAGCACAGCAGTCACGGAGTCAACAACGTACTGGCTTGCACCAACCTGGCGCTCGCGCGCGGCCAGGTCGGCAAGCCCGGCGGCGGGACGATGATGCTGACCGGCCAGGGCAACGGCCAGGGCGGACGCGAGGTTGGCCAGAAGGCCAGTCAGCTACCCGGCTACCGGCACATCGACGTGCCGCAGGACCGCGAGTACATCGCCGGCGTGTGGGGGATTTCAGCGGAGGATCTGCCGTGGGAGGGCGCCTCGGCCCTGGAGCAGGTACACCTCATGGCAAAAGGCGAGATCAAGAGCTGCCTGGTGGTGTGCTCCAACCTGATGGTCTCACTGCCAGAGAACGCGACCGTCCAGCGGGCATTGAGCAACATCGAGCCGCTGGTAGTCATCGACTTCTTCCAGTCCGAGACGGCCGAGCTGGCGGACGTGGTGCTGCCGGGCACGGTGTGGTGTGAAGATGAAGGCACGACCACCAACCTGGAGGGCCGGGTTATTAAGATCAACCGCGCCGTAGAGCCGCCGGGCGAAGCCCGCACAGACTGGGAGATCGTGTGCGATCTGGCCCGTCGCCTGGGCAAAGGCCCGCTCTTCCCCTTCACCTCGGTGCGGGCCATCTTCGACGAGATGCGTCTGGCCTCGAAAGGCGGCACGGCTGACTACTACGGCATCAGCTGGGAAAAGATCGATGCCCAGGAGGGCGTGTTCTGGCCCTGCCCGTCCGAGGACCATCCCGGGACGCCGCGATTGCACACGGAGCGCTTCGGCCATCCCGACGGACGGGCGCGCTTCTTTCCTCTTGAATATCTGCCTCCCGCGGAAGAGCCCTCACCGGACTTTCCCTTCCGGCTGACCAGCGGCCGGGTCGTGTACCACTACCTGAGCGGCAACCAGACGCGGCGCATTGGCTTTCTCAACAGTCAGGCCCCGGAGCCGTGGGTGGAGATCCATCCCCAGGCGGCCGGGCGGTTGGGGATCTCCGACGGGGAGAGGGTGCGGGTACGCACGGCGCGGGCATCGATGGAGCTGCCGGCGCTGGTCGTGCCCACCATCCGGCCGGACACGCTGTTCATTCCCTTCCATTACGGCCACCGCCAGGCGGTCAACCAGCTCACCAACCCGGCCGTGGATCCGACCGTCAAGATTCCGGAGTACAAGGCCTGTGCCGCCACGGTCGAGCGTCTGGACGCGCCGCCGCCGGAGCACGCTGGTCGGGCCAAGGTCAATTTCACCGCCGAGGACACGCCCAGGCTGTTCCCGTACGAAGTCGGGGAGACCAAGGCTCCGATTTCTCCCGGCAAGGCGCACTGATGGCCATCAAGACGATGTTCGTCGACCCCTCGCGCTGTATCGGCTGCCGCGCTTGCGAAGCTGCCTGCCGCGAGTGCGACACGCATAAGGGCGAGAGCATGATCATGGTCGATTTCGTCGACCGCCGCCACTCCGTGGCGACGCAACCGACGCTGTGTATGCACTGCGAGGACCCGGTCGCACCGTGCGCCCAGGTGTGCCCGGTGCTGGCCATCATGATTACGCCCGAGGGCGTGGTGCAGCAGGCGGAGCCATCCCGCTGCATCGCCTGCCGCAACTGCGTCTACGCCTGCCCCTTCGGCGTGCCCAAGATCGATCTCGAAGCGCGGCTCATGAAGAAGTGCAACCTGTGCTACGACCGCACCGTCCAGGGGCTGAAACCGTGGTGCGCCCAGGCCTGCCCCACCGGCGCCATCTGGTACGGCGACTACGAGGAGTTCATCAATCAGCGACGCGGCCATCCCGTGCGGCGCACCGTGTTCGGCGACCAGGAAGTGCGAACACGCGTGTTCCACGTGCTGCCGGAACCGGCGGACCGCCTGGACGTCTCGGCACTGCTGCGGCAGGCTCGCCAGGATCTGAGTCGCGAAGAGGTACGAGAGGAGGCCTGGGTGCTTGACTGATCCAGAAACAACTCGAAGAGCATGGCCCCGCTTGCACTGGCAGCGGGAGTTCCCCTACCAGTGGAATGCCGACGAAGCCATCTCGCGGCGCGAGCTGCTGAACTTCGCCGTGTACTCATCCGGTGCGCTGTTCGCCGCGACGGCGGTCCTGGCCGGGTTGGGCTTCATCCCCCGCAGCTCCAGCGGACCGGGCGTCGAGATCGCCCGCGCGGCCGACGTGCCCGAGGGCCAGGCGGTGTACTTTCACTACCCGACATCGACGCTCGGCGACGAGGCCATGCTGCTGCATCACCCGAACGGGCAGTTCGCGGCGTACAACCAGACCTGCACGCATCTGTCCTGCGGCGTGTTTTACCAGCCGGACCAGAAGCGGGTGTTCTGCCCCTGCCACGAAGGGGTGTTCAACCCCGAGACCGGCGAGCCCGTCGCCGGCCCGCCGCAGCGTCGTCTAACCCGCATCACGCTGCGGCAGCAGGACGGCATGATCTACGCCACCGGCTGGGAGCTGTGATGATCTCCTCCGACGGCAACCAGCACCCGATCCCGTTGACGCCGCCCGGCCAGGACGCCCTTGCAACCGCCGCCCTGGTGATTGGGCTGCTGCTCATGGCCCTGCAGCTGTGGCTGCTGACCGTCGCACTCGAACTCTTCCAGTCGGGTCGGGGTCTTGACATCTGGCCGCTGGCCCTCATCTCGGGCGCCATCTTCGCCGGCGGGCTGGGCATCCTGCGCCTGCTCCGCCGCCGGCCCGGTCTGCGGCACGGCGAGTCCGAGGTCCCGCTGCGGGAGCTGCTCTGAGCACGAGCAGCCAGGACGGGCCGCCGCCGGGCGAGCCGAAGCGGCGCCGCTACGCCGTCGACGAGCGCCACCCCATCGGCGGCGAGATGTCCGAGGTCCTGCTCGGCTTGGCCCACCGGCTGCGCGTGCCGGAGCTGAGCAAGCATCACAGCTCCACCACGGTCCTGGCTGCCTTCAGCTTCATCAACGGCCTGATCTCCATCGCGCTCATGGCCATCGCGGCGCTGGTCACACGGGCGCCGTTCATCTTCCCCTCGCTCGGACCAACCGCGTTTTTGCTGTTCTACACCCCGACTGCGCCGCCAGCGTGTCCCCGAAACACGCTCTGTGGGCACCTCATCGGCGCCCTCGCCGGTTGGCTGAGCCTGGTGCTGTTCGGGCTGACGGCCGCGCCACCGGCGCTGACCGGTGGCGTGGACTGGGCGCGGGTGGGCGCCGCCGGCCTGTCGCTGGCCCTCACCGCCGGCCTGATGGTCATCCTGCGCGTCCCTCACCCGCCGGCTGGCGCGACGACGCTCATCGTGTCCCTCGGCCTGATGCCCCATCTGTGGCAGATCGGGGTGCTCATGCTGGCGGTGCTGGTACTGACCATGCAGGGCTTCGTCATCAACCGGCTGGCAGGCATCGACTATCCGTTCTGGGGACCATCGCGGACCACCTAGTGGGTTGGCCTGAGGAATGGTGCCGTCCATGACGAACCTGACGACGCGAGAGATCGCGTATCTCGCATTCGGGCTCGGCGGCCTGGTCATTTTCGCCAGTGTCGTTGCCGGCCTGGTTGTGGCCGTTGCGGTCGCAAGTCAGCTCCTGGGCTGAGCACGGGAGGTCTTCCGGGAGAGCAGCCGCTCTCCCAAAGGGGACCAAAGCTCCCGCAACCCAGTGCGTTAGTCAGAGACGAAAGTTATGGAAAAAGCCCGACGAATGGCCGTCGTTAGCGAAGGTCGTTATCGTGGCGCGGGATTCGGCGGACTGGCCGCGCCGAAGGGTTGGTCTGAAAGCACGCCGACGTCCTCATCGTCGATCGCAAGAACTATCACTCTATTCAACCGCTTGCTATACCAGGTAGCACCGCCGCGGTCGATGTCTCGCTGAGCCCACCTGCGGTGCTACACCTCATGAGGAGGTCCCGATGAATCCAACAAGGTTCCTCACTGCCGGCGGAGCGGTCCTTCTGTCCATTGGCACGCTAGGCGTTACCGGCCGGCTCGGCCGGATTTCTCGCGGCAGTTTCTTCCACCCGCCCTCCTGGATCAACTGGTTTCACCTCGGACTGGGCGCGTTTGTGAGCGGCGCCGGTCTGAAAGGCTCGGCCAGGCTGCAGTCCGGAACGACGCTCGTCGCCACGATCATGGGGTTGGGGCTCGGCTCGCTGGGCCTGTTGTTTGGTTCACGCGCAGCGCGCCGCTTTGACGTGCCGGCGCTGGCCGACCCAACCGACCATCTGGCGCACCTGGGTGTGGGCCTGGCCGCACTGTGGGGCTGGTCGAACCGCGCCGGGGCGCGTTAGCCGCTCAGCGTTTTTCGGCTCGGACGAAGGCGCTCACAAACTTGCCTTCGAGCTGCTCTTTCTCCTGCTCGGTCGGCTGCCAGGCGCCAACCGGCACGTCGGCGATCGAGTAGACGCGGGTCACTTCCAAACTCACGTCACCGAAGCCGGCAGCGGCGAGCTTCGCCCGGTAGTCATCCTCCGACAGCGCGCCAGCGATGCAGCCTACCCAGGACTCCATCTGTCGGCGCAGGTCGTCCGGTACCTCACCGCGCACGACGACATCCGAAACCGCGAAGCGGCCGCCCGGCTTGAGCACGCGAAAGGCCTCGGCCAGCACCCGGTCTTTGTCGGCGGCCAGGTTGATGACGCAGTTGGAGATGATGACGTCGACCGCGTTGTCGGGCAGTGGGATGGACTCGATGTCGCCTCTCAAGAACTCGACATTGGTAGCGCCCGCCGCGGCCTTGTTGCGGTCGGCCAGGGCCAGCATTTCGTCAGTCATGTCCAAGCCGTACACGAAGCCCTGCGGGCCGACGCGCTTGGCCGACAGCAGCACGTCGATGCCGCCGCCGCTGCCCAGATCCAGAACCGTCTCGCCAGGGTGCAACTGGGCCAGGGCCGTGGGATTGCCGCAGCCCAGCGAGGCCAGGACGGCCGCTTCGGGCAGGGCACCCGTTTCGAGCTGGTCGTAGAGATCGCGGCTGATGACGTCCTTCTCCGTGGTGCCGCAGCAAGAGGCCGCCGGCCCACAACAGCCCTGGTTGGTTTGCGATTCAATCACGCCCGAAGCGATCGCGCCGTAGCGCTCTCTCACGGCTTGTTTGACGTCGCCCATGTCCCAGCTCCTCGCTCCATCGACCAGACGTCGATGTATTCCTGACGATATTATATCGACCACTATCAATATGATAGGCGCATCGGATGGCGGCCTCTAGGCCTCGGAGGAACAGTCCACGAGGGACGCCGCCCAGCACACGTGCCGCCCGGGACAGTCGACGTAGCAGCCCTCCAACGAGCCGGTGGGCCAGAGCACCAGGCCGCAGCCTGCGGCCGTGAGTTGGGCAGCCACTCACCCACCGGGTCCACGACCTGGTCGGCGGTCTGGAAACGGGTCCACCCGGTGGGACCCGTAAGCCGCCAAAAGGTCCTTGCCTTTCGGCCACGGTTGGCCTAGGCTTGGCGGCCATGGGCGAGCCGAGGGCATACGACGTTCGAGAACACGTCCGAGACGTGACCCGCCGTCCCGATGAGTTACAGCGCTGCCGCTGCGGCCACATCACCCGGACCATCCAGGACATGCGCGCGCATATCGTCGACCCGCGGGCCGAGCTGGTCTCCCATCGTCACGTGCGTGAGGACATCTACGGGTTATGGTTCGGGGACGCGGTCGCGCGCACCGCACCTCATCGCCGCGAATAATCTGCTGCCGACCCGGTTCGCCGGCCGGGGTGGCTAGCCGGCGGACATTCGCGGCGACAGCCGGGGGCCGCCTGGCCCGCACACTGACCGATGCCTCAAGATGGCCGGGGCAGACGCCGATCGCGGCGATGCCTTGATCGAAGTCGAACGGACGTCGACCGTGCCAGACGGCTGGGCGTTCACCGTGCGGGTCATCGAGGCCAATGGCCAAACGGAACACCGCGTGACTGTCGCCCGCGCTGACTACGAGCGGCTCACCGGACTGGCCGTCCACCCTGAGGTGCTGGTCGAAAAGACATTCGAGTTTCTGCTGGCGCGTGAGGCGAAGTACGCCATATTGCGCCAGTTCGACCTGGCGGTCGTCGCGCATTATTTCCCGGAATACGAAACTGAGCTGAAACGCGCGCTGTCGGTGTAATCGTCCCCGGCGGCGCGGATGGAAGGCTCACCGGCGACACCTGTCCAGCCCACGGCCCTAGCTCGGTTGGCACGAGACTTGCAACCAAGCACAGATTCTATGGCGCCGGCCCATCCCTCGCTCATCGTCTTAGTGATCGAGGACGACGACGCTATACGGCGCCTGGTGAGCGACACCCTCGCGGGAGAAGGTCTACTGGTCAAGGAGGCCGCCGACGGCTACGCGGCCGTCGAGCTGGCGCGAGCCGACCGGCCCGACCTGGTCGTGCTGGACATCATGCTGCCCGGCCTGGATGGCCTCACTGTCGCGGAACAGCTGCGCCAGCTGTATGGCGATGAGCTGCCGATTCTCGTGATGACCGCCGGCCAGAAGATCGCAGAGCACGCGGCCCAGGTGGGCGCCTACAGCCAGCTCGACAAGCCGTTTGACCTCGATCATCTGGTGATTGCCGTCCGACGCGGGCTGATCAGCTCCGTGGCGTACGGCGCGGACGTGCGCACCGAAGACGTCGCGCCAGCCACCGCCCTCGAGGGCCAGGCGGCGGATTGACTCGCCGTTGGATCTGAAATCGAGTAGGGCAAAACTGTAATTTCAGAGCCTGAACCTGTAACTCCGAAGTAATCGGCCGTCTCTAGGCTGCGCCACAAAACGGCGTTCAGCCAGGAGGTCAGGCCGATGCAAGTCCCATTCACGGTGGTCTTTGAACCACCATCCCGAGCCGAGGTGCGGACACTGAGCCGCAGCTGGCGCTTCTGGGTCCGGTCCACGGTCGTGCTTGTCATCGCCGCGGCCCCGCTGGCCGTGATGTTTGTCGGCTACCACCTAGTCAAGCAGCACCAGATCCAGGTGGCCACGGCGGCCGTCACGATCACCAGCGCGCCGGCCGGGGCCGTCGTCGATCTGGACGGCAGCCAGCGCGGCCAGACGCCGCTAACAGTCGCCGTCATTCCGGGCTCACATCGCGTCGCGCTCCACCTGGATGGTTACGCCGGCAGCACGTCGATGGTCAGTCCGGCGGACGGTCAGAGCGTCCAGGTGCACACCACGCTGTGGCTGGCGCAGCCCCAGCTGACGCAGATTCGTTCGCCGCTGCCGGGCGCGGCAATCGCCAATGCACAGTTCCTGAAGGACGGGCAAATTGCCCTCACGGCCACACTGCCACCCAGCCCGGAGCGCCAGCTGTGGGTGCTGGACGAGCGAGGACCGCGGCGCCTGGGACCGACCGGGATCAACGGCCCACTGGCCATCGAGGGGAACGGGCAGCGCATCGCCTACGCGGCTGCGGCAGCAGGGTCAGCGTCGACCGCGAGTCTCAGCCAGCTCTGGGTCACGAACACCCGCGGGGACGCCCCCCGCCCAGTCTCATCCGGCTCGGATAACGGCCAGCCGGAACAGATCGCCGACATCAGCTGGGCGCCGAACGGCACCCACCTGCTCGTCGCGAGCCAGCGCCAGCTCACCGATGGTGGGGGCACCAGGACGCGGCTGCTGTGGGTGCCCGTCGACGGGGGTGAGCCGAGGGAGCTCGCGGCCCTGCCCTCTCAGGTCATCCCCGGTAGCTACGTCTGGGGATCGTCGAGTCGGGTGGCCTTCCTGGTCAAGAGCGGCTCCGTGGCTTCGCTGTGCCTGCTCGATACGGCTTCCGGCCGTCTGCGCAATGTGACCGATCTCGCTGGTGACGCCGGCTCTTCGACCCTCTTCGCCCCGGTGGCCTGGACGGCGGACGGCGGCCGCGTCGCCTATTCCGGACCCGGTCTCATCGCACTCAACCAGGTCGATCGGCTGTTCGGCGGGCAGGCCCATACCGCCCTGTTCACGACGGACCCCGACGCCACCAGCAGTCAGCAGGTGACCGTATTCGACGCGCAGGACCCGACCTGGCGCGACGACGGCAGCCTGGTGGTTCTGGGCAAGCCTCGCAAAGGACCGGGCGTGGCCGCCTACGTCCTGGGCTCGTCCGGCCCGCTGCAACCGCTGGCAACGATGCCGCTGACCGGTCAGCTTGCCGGTGTCCGCTGGGACGCAGACCGCAGCGCAGCGCTCATAGCGTTGCGCGACTCTTCGCAGCTGGCCGACAGTCAGCTGAATTACTGGCTGGTGCGGTTCAGCCCGGGTGGCCCGCAATGACCAGGGCGCGCCTGACAGCCGCGCTGGTGGCGCTGGTCGTCGTGGCGGGCGTGTGGTGCGGAACCCCGGCCTACGCGGCCGAACCAACCGTCGCGCAGCCAGCGGCGAGCAGTGGTCCGGCCGGTAATCCGGCTCCGGACGCCAACGGCGGTCTGCAGGGCCTGCTGCCAGATCCGCGCCAGTGGGCCGACGACGTCTTCAGCCAGGTCCTCGTGACCACCATGCAGGGCCTGACCAACGGATTGCGGTCGGTCATCAACTCGGTGCTGGCCAGCTCGCTCAACTTCATCAGCCAGACGCCGCCGGCTGGGACCTACGACAGTCCAACGGTCCAGTCACTGTGGGGCACCGTTCGGAACATCGCCAACGCCGCGCTGGCACTGGTAGCGCTGTGGGGTGGGCTGAACGTCATCGTCCGGCAGCATCTGGGCTCGACCTACCACGACGTCATGGAGATGCTGCCCCGCTATTTTCTCGGGGCTCTGCTGGTCAACACCAGCAGCTGGTGGGTGCGACTGCTTATTGACCTCAACAACGCGCTGTGCGGCGCGGTTGGCCAGGCCAGCCTGCCAGCCTGGCAGCAGGCCGACACCGCCAGCCAGGCGCTGGCCAACGTCCTGGCGGCGCTTGTCTACATCGTCGCCGGGCTGATTCTGCTGCTGCAGATGCTGATGCGTCTGGCGCTGATCGACATCTTCATCGTCGCCGCGCCGATAGGCCTGCTGTGCTGGGTGCTGCCCCAGACCGAGTCCTGGGCGCGGCTGTGGTGGGGCACGTTCACCGGCGCGGTGTTCGTCCAGTTCGTGCAGGTGCTGGCTCTCAAGCTGGGCGCCTCACTCATGACCGAGCTGGCGCCAATGTTTGCCGACGCCGCCCTGCTGGCGGTGTTCCTCGGCATCGCCGTCGTCACTCAGACGCTCCGGATTCCAGGCATCATGCACGAGCACAGCGGGGGTGGCTTCGGCTTTGGGCGGTACGTGGCGTTCCGCCAGGGCGCCCACTTCCTCGAGTCCCGCGGTGGCTCTTCTTCGTCGGGCGCGGCTGCATCTGGCGCTGCGGCGGGCGGCAGCGCAGCGGCCTCATCGCCCCCCCTGGCGGCGGCCGGCGCGGCGGCGGTGCTGTGATGGGACAGCCGCTGCTCGCCCTGGCCCTCTCCGGCCTGGGTCGTGACGCCCTGAAAGTCGGCGCCGGGCTGCTGCTGGCGGTCCTGTTGGCGCTGGCCTTCGCCATCAGCACCTTTATGACGGCGCTGACCCTGCTCGCGCCGGGCCAGCCGATCTCGGTGGCCAGCGTGGACGTCGTTCCACCCGATCAGCTGGCCGTGATGCAGTCGTCTGCGGCGAGCTGCGGGCTGCCTTGGCAGGCGCTGGCCGGCGTGGCCAAGGTCGAGAGCGACTTCGGCCGCAACATGGCCACGTCCAGCGCCGGAGCCATCGGCTACGGGCAGTTCCTGCCGTCGAGCTGGGCCGCGTACGGCGCCGGCGGCGACCCCTACGACTATCACGACGCCCTGCCGGCCATGGCGCGCTATCTGTGCGCCAACGGTGGCCCCCAGAACCTGCCAGCCGCGCTGTACGCCTACAACCACGCCAACTGGTACGTCAACGAGGTGCTGGCCGTGGCCATTCGCTACGGCTACGTCACGCCTGGCGCTCGTCCGGCCGAAGCCGTCGAGCTGGCCCGGGCGCAGATTGGCCGGCCCTACGTCTGGGGCGGCGCCAGCCTGTTCGGCGGATTCGACTGCAGCGGCCTGGTGCAGTGGGTCTACCGCCAGCTCGGCTTCGGCCTGCCACGGACCGCCCAGCAGCAGTTTGACGCCACGCTGCGGGTCGACCAGGCGGATCTACGGCCCGGCGACCTGGTGTTCTTTCAGAGCACCTACTTCAGCCTGGATCGGATCACCCACGTCGGCATCTACGTCGGCGGCGGCCGAATGATCAATGCCCCGGCGGAGGGTGACGTCGTGCGCGAGATGCCGGTCTTCAGCGGTTACTGGCTCGAGCACTACGCCGGTGGCGGGCGGGTGCGCACATGACCCTCGAAGTGCGTCGCGGCCCGCCGCAATTCGGCGGCGCTCCGCGAAACCCGAACAGACACACGCAGTTTTCAGAGGGCTCTTGAAAGGAGGTCTTTCGACATGGATGCCATCAACACCCTGTTCACCAACCTGTTGAACATCGGCACCGGCGTAGGCGCCACCATCGGCGCCTTCTTCCTGATGTGGGGCGCCTACCTCTATATGGCGGCGGCGGACAGCCCGCACCAGATGGAGCGCGGCAAGACGGCCATGCAGAGCGCGCTGGCCGGACTGGTCATCGTCTTTTCCGCCCGAATCATCGCCGGCATGGTGCGCAATGCCATCGGTGGGGCGTAAGGGTCGGTCATGTCGCTTCGACACGAAATCCCAACCCACCTGAACGTTGCGGATAAGGCCTTCTTCGGGCTGTCCGTCCGCCAGTTCATGTATCTCGTCAGCGGTCTTGCCGGTGCCTACGCCGGCTGGATGCAGTTTCCAGGATGGCCAGCAACCGTCCGCGTGCTGCTGGTTGTCGTCAACATCATCGGGGCCGTGGCGATGGCGCTCATTCGACCGGGCGACCGCGGCCTGGACGAGTGGGCGATCGTCTTCCTGCGCTCGCGCTTCATTCCGCACATCGCCGTCTGGCGGCCCCGCCGGCCGACCGTGGCGGCCTGGCGGCTGCTGGGCAGCGCCTGGAAGGAGATGACGCCCCGTCTGTCGTGGAAGAAGGGGAAGAAGTGAGCCGCCGGTTCGCTTCCGTCCAGGAAGTCCACGTCCGGCTCGACGACATCAACGGCGGCGTGGTCCGCCTGACGACCGGGCAGCTCCGATCGGTGCTGGCAGTCAGCAGCGTCAGTCTCGGGCTGCGTGGCGAGACGGGCCAGGAAGCGCTGTTGGCGGGCTACGCCGGGTTTCTCAACACCCTGACCTATCCCACCCAGACCCTGATCCGGGTGCTGCCGGTCGACATCGACGGCTACCTCGCTCGGCTGGATCGGCGGGCTCGCTTCGATCTTCCGCCGGCGCTGGCTGAGGTCGCGCACAATACCGCCGCCTACCTGCACCGCAAAGCCAGCCAGCGCACCCTGCTCGACCGCGACTTCTACTGCGTCGTGCCGGCCGACGCCCCTGCGCGACAGCTTGGCTGGTGGCCGTTTGGACGAAAGCGCCGGCTTCGGCTGGACGAAGAGGCGGAGGAGGCCGCGCGCAAACAGCTGGGCTTCCGCTGCGAAGAGATCACGCGGCAGCTGGCTCGCTGCGGGCTGAGCGCCCGGCAGCTGACCGGCGACGAGCTGCTCGATCTCTTTCACGCCTGCTTCAACGCCGACGTGGCCGGTCTGGAACGGGCCCGGCTGGAGCACGGCGACCCGACCGCGCTGGTCGTGCAGGCCAGGCGTCCGGACGCAACCACAGCCGCATCGCCTCTTGAAGAAAGGAAGGTCTCAGCATGATTCTGCGGTTCAAACGCCGCCCCACGGTCCGCGTGGGCCTCACCAACGACGAGGAGCGCTTCGCCAACGGCAGCCGGACGGAGGCCGACGTCATCGCCCCCGGCAGCATCGAGGTCCGGCGCGATCTCATGCGCCTCGATGGCCAGTACGTTCGCACCCTGGCGGTCACCGGCTACCCGCGCACCGTCGCGCCTGGCTGGCTCAGCCCACTCATCGACTTCGAGGAACCGATCGAGATCAGTCTCCACGTGCATCCCCTGGAGAGCGCGCAGATGGTCAAGACCCTGACGCACCGCATGGTGCAGCTCGAGTCGTCCCGTCAGATCGACATTCGCAACAAGCGCATTCCCGACAGCGAGCGCGAGATCGCTTACCAGGACATGGAGCGGCTGCGCGACGCGCTGCAGCGGGGCGACGAACGGGTGTTCTCGGTCAGCATCTACGTGCTACTGCGAGCCGGCTCGGAGTCGGCGCTGGACGACCTGAGCCGGCGGGTGAGGGTGGCCATCGGCGGCATGCTGGCGGCCTCCCGGGTCACCACCTGGGAGCAAGCTCCGGGCTTTCAATCCTGTCTGCCGCAGGCGCTGGATCAGCTGCTCGTCTATCGCAACCTGGACACCAGCTCGCTGGCCACGACCTTCCCCTTCGCCTCCAGCTCGCTGTCGATGCCGGACGGCGTGTTCTTCGGGGTCAATCGCCACAACCGCTCGCCGATCCTGTTCGATCCGTTCGACCAGTCGCTGGAGAACGCCAACCTGGTGGTCTTCGCCAAGAGCGGGGCCGGCAAGTCGTACTTCAGCAAGCTGCTGGCGCTGCGCACGCTGTTCACCGGCGTCGACTTCCTGGTCATTGACCCAGAGGACGAATACCGGCGCGTCTGCGCGGCGGCCGACGGGCAGTACATCCGCCTGGCCAGCTCGTCGGGCCAGCACCTGAACCCGTTCGACCTGCCGCCGGCTGCCAGCGACGACGAGGAAGGACGCGATCCGCTGGCCGAGCAGGTGGCCGCCGTGCTGAGCCTGTTGGAGTTGATGCTGGCCGAGCGCCAGGGCTCACTCGACACCCACGAGCGGGCCGTCCTTGACCGGGCGCTGTATCAGGCCTACGCCGAAGCGGGTATCACGCCGGACCCGGCCACCCATGACCGGCCGGTGCCGCTCATGCGCGACCTCGGCCGCGTCCTGGCCAGCACCGCGGGCGACATCCCCGCCAGCCTGGCGGGACGGCTCAGGCGCTACACCGAAGGGTCACTGGCCGGCCTGTTCGCCGGTCCGACCAACGTGGCCCTCAGCCGCAGCATGGTCGTCTTCAACACCCAGGCGCTGGAAGAGGAGCTGCAGGCGCTGGGCGTGCACCTGATCACCAGCTTCGTGTGGACCCAGGTGCGCCGCTCGCGGCGGCCGCGGCTGCTCATCACCGACGAGGCCTGGAAGCTGATGCAGTACGAAGCCGGCGGTGCCTTCCTGGCCAGCCTATCGCGGCGGGCGCGCAAGTACTACCTCGGCCTGGTAACGGTCACCCAGGACGTCAGCGACTTCCTGGACTCGGTCCACGGCCGGACGGTGCTGACCAACGCCGCCATCAAACTGCTGATGAAGCAGGACTCGAGCACGATCGGGCCGGTCGTCGAAGCCTTCCAGCTGTCCGACCAGGAGCGCCAGTTTCTGCTCGGAGCCGGCAAGGGAGAGGGGCTGTTCTTCGCGCGGGGCTCGCACGTACCCCTGCAGGTCGAAGCGGCGCCACTGGAGCACCGTCTGGTCACCACCTCGCCGCAGGAGCTGGCCCAGGCCTCGGAGCCCCAGCCGCCCGGTGCGATGGGCGGAGACCTGGAGGCGGCGTGATGCGTCAGGACAACCGACTCATCGATGTCGCGACCCTCAAGCGCAGCCATCGCGTCGAGGACGTCGTGGCCAGCTACGGCGTCGACCTCCGCCCTGTCGGGCGGGCGCTGGTCGGGCGCTGCCTGCTCCACGACGACCAGGGCCGTCCCAACCTGTACGTCTATCCGCTCGACCTCAGCTGGTACTGCTACCGCTGCGGCGTCGGCGGCGACGTGATCAAGCTAGTCCAGCTGAAGGAACGGCTGGACTTCAAGGCTGCCTGCGCCTGGATCGAAGCCCGGCCGCCTTCTCCGGCCCGGGAGTGGCAGGCGCGTTCGCAACCGCGTGGCCAGCACAGGTGGGAGCGACTCACGCTGGACCAGCAGGCGCTTATGACCCACGCGACACGGGTGTATGAGCGCCTGCTGTGGCACGACGAGGCGGCCCTGAGCTATGTGCGCCGGCGCGGATTGTCCGACCGGGTCATCCGCGATTGTGCCATCGGCTACTCGGATGGCCGATCCTTCGCCGCCACGCTGACCAGCGAGCCACAGCTGCAGCTGGCCGAGGAGCTGGGCCTGATCTGGCCCGCCGACCCGGGCAGGGAGCACCGGCCGAGGCGCGAGGTGCTGGGCGGACGCATCGTCGTACCCGAGCTGCGCTGGGGCCTGCCCATCTGGTTCATCGGCCGCGTCCTCGCGAACCGCGACCCGGCGGATTGCCAGTCGCAACGCGGTCCGAAGTACCTGGCGCTGCCGGGCGAACGGCCGGTGCTGGGCCTGGAACGCGCGGCCGGGCAGCGTGAGGTGATCCTGTGCGAGGGCGTCTTCGACTTCCTCACGGCGCTGACCTGGCACTTCGCTGCCTGCTGCGTGTCGGGCACACGAATGCCGGCCGATCGCTTTGGCTTCCTGGCCATGGCCGAGATGGTGCATGCCGTTTTTGACGGCGATGGCGCCGGCCACGAAGCGGCCGCCAGGTTCGCGGTGGAGCTGGGCGACCGACTCCAGCCCGCCCGTCTGCCCGACGGCCTGGACCTGAACAGTCTGGCCTGCCAGCCCGACGGCGAACGCCGTTTCCGAGACCTCATCGAAACCAACCGACAGGCCCGAACGGGGCAATCGGTGGCAACCACAGAAAGGAATGAACATCATGCGTCTAGCCGTTGAGCGCCGCCTACCGGGCATTTTCCGGCCGCGGCTCTGTGAAATCGTGACCCCCAGAACCAGCATCTCCTCGATCGCGGCCGCGGAGAACTTCCTGGCCGCCCTGTCCCTGGCCGAACCCTTCTCGCTGGAGATCGCCGCGACCCGGGAGTCGCGCTGGTTTGTGGCCCGGTCGGAGAGTCCGGCCATGCAGCAGCACGCCGAGGACCAGCTGGCCGCGGCCTACCCACAATCAGATTTGCGACCGCTTGACATCGCGCGCTACCCCGGGCTCGACCCGGCCCACTCCGGGCCGGACGAACAAGCCCGATCGTGCGTCATGCTGCTGCGGGCGCCGGGCTACTTGCCGCTGCGAACTTTTACCGACAGCGATGCGCCGCCCGGCACGGCCCGACCAGACCCCATGGCCGGTCTGCTGGCCTCCCTGGGCAATCTACCGGAGGGCTGGCGCGCGCTGTCGCAGCTGGTGCTGCGGCCAGCGCCCGACGACTGGTGCCGTGGCTACCAGCGGCTGGCCATCGAGCATGCGCTCGCACCGGAGCAGCGCCTCTCCGATGCCGACACCTCGCTGACCGGTGTCTACGCCCTGGCCGGCCTGCTGGCGGTTGGCCTGGCCGGCTTCCAGGGCTACTCCTGGTACGAGGCCAGCGAGTGGCTCAAGCTCGCGGCGCTGGCCGTCGGCGGCTTTGGCGGCGCCGGCGGGCTGCTCGCCCTCAAGGGCAAGCTGGGGCGACGCCAGCTGTACGACATGCGCCTGGTCCAGGACAAGATCGAGCCCGTTGCCTATCTGGCCGAGCTGCGCCTGACCGTCTTCGCCCCGGCGGACCTGCCAGCGATTGACCTCGACGCCCAGCTTCTGCGTGTGGCCGCGGCTTATCGTCAATTCAGCCTGGCCAGCGGCAACGGCTTCGTGCCGCGCCCGGCCAATACCGAGGGCCGCTGTCTGAGCTCCACCGCACCGCTCCTGAGTCCGAGCAAGCTGCCGGTGCTCAACGTGCGCGAGCTGGCCGGCCTGTGGCATCTGCCCAACGGCGACGCCGACGTTCCCCTCCTGGAGCGGACGAGTGCCAGGCGCTACCTGCCGCTGCCGTTCGCGCTGTCTCGCGGCTGCCGCATCGGTGCATCCCGCCACCACGGGCACGACGTGCCGGTCGCTCTGTCCGAAGAGCAGTTGCGCCGGAACATGATGGCCGTCGCAAAGACCGGCCGCGGCAAGTCCACGTTGATGGAGCTGATCCTTGCCCACCTGATGGCAGGACCGTCGACCGCCGGCAACCGGCCGGCGCTGCTGGTCATCGACCCCCACCAGGACTTGGCGCGCGACGTGGTTGGCTTCGTTCCCCCGCAGCGGGAGCCCGACGTGGTCTACCTGGACGCGTCGAACGAGGCCCGGCCCTTCGGGTTGAACCTCATCGACGCTGGCCTCGGCTGGAACATCGACAGCGCGGTCAACGCCGCACTGACCATCTTCCGCCGCGAGTTCAGCGGCAACTGGGGGCCGCGTATGGAGAGCGCCTTTCGCTACGCGCTGCGCACCCTGTACCAGGCCAATGAGGCGATCTGCGCCGGCGATCCCAGGACCGGCCGGCGGCGCCAATACACCATCCTGCATGTCCCCGAACTGCTGGTCGACCCGGCGTTTCGGCGATCGGTCATCGCGCTGACCAACGATCCCGACATCCCGCGCTGGTGGACCAAGTATTTCGACACCATGGACCGGCACCTGCAGGCTGAGGTGATCAACCCGGTGCAAACCAAAATCCACAAGTTCGCCGGCAGCATGGTCGCCCGTGGCATCGTGGGTCAGTCCTGCTCGACGATCGACCCCAAGAGCTGGGTCGCCTCGGGCGCCGTGGTCATCGTCAACACCGCTGCCGGCACACTGGGCGAAGACACTGCCGGCCTGCTCGGCTCGGTGTTGGTCAACCTGGTGTCCATCGCACTGGCCGAGCAGGCCGGACTGGATCGACAGCAGCGCCGGCGGTTGACCCTGCTGGTGGACGAGATGCACATCATGCCCGGCATTTCGTACGAGTCGATCGTCTCGGAGCTGGCCAAGTACGGCGCCAATCTCATTCTGGCCACGCAGAGTCTGGCCCGTCTCGATGTGGTCGATCGCGACCTCGAGCGCGCTTTGCGGGCGACGCTGTTCAGCAACATCGACGGCCTGTTCGTGTTCAACGTCAGCGCCGAGGACGCCGCCTACCTCGTGCCAGAGCTGGGGCCACAGGTCGACATCGACGACCTGGTGTCTCTCCCGGAGCACCACTGTTACGTACGTATTTCGGTCGATGGCGACCGCCTGCCCGCGTTTTCGCTGCAGCTGGATCCGCCGCCGGCCAGCCATCCGGCACTACGACAGCGGCTGGCGGCTGCGTCCGCGCAGCGCTATGGTCGGGACATCGACGACGTCGAGGCCGAATACCTGGCCTCGTTCGAACGCATCGACGCTCTGCATCAAGTGCCGGACGAGGGCGGCGTGGCCAAAGATTCGCCGGCGCAGTCAGACACGCCGCCGCCGGACGGCACGAGTGCGCGGAACCAGCATCGCAAGGGCCGCCGCCGTGCCGAGCCGCACCAAGCGACGGTGCCCGACCGGCAGACGGCAGACGATGCACCCTCAGCCAATGGCCATAAACCGGAACCGACAGGCGAGGCCAGGTCCTCCGCGTCCAGACCTCGGCGCGGGGAGACTAGACAATGACGCCGCGAGGGAAATGGGAGGACGCAGGACGACGAGCGCGGGAGTTGAAATCGAACGATCGGCGTACGATGCTGCTGCTGGGCACGTTGCCGCTGGCCACCGAGACCGTCCTCGAGCATGTCTCGGGCGTCAGCTACGGATCGAGCGTTTACAGCTGCTTGCGGCGGCTGCGCGAGGCCGGCCTGGTGGGCGGCATTCGCCCGCCGCAGGCCGGGACGCCGGGGCCGCGCCGCCATTACCTCACCGACCTGGGACTGGCCACGCTGGCAGTCGACCAGGAAGTGGACGTCCGCGAGCTCGCTCGGCGCAACGGCCTGCGGCGTAACGACCTCCTGGCCCTCGTCCCGCAGCTGGATCAGCTCGCTGCGGTCTACGAGCTGCTGGGCCAGCTAGCCCTGGCCGGACCGGGTGACCCGCAGCTGGTCGCGTTTGCTTGCCCGTGGCGCTGGCGAGCCATGGTGCCCGGCTACAAGCGGCCACTCAGCCTGGCGCTTCCGGCGCTGGCCACCTTCGATTGGAATTGCCGGAGCGCCAGCTTTCTGCTGCTGCCGGACGTCACCGGGACACCTATTCGCCGCTACCGCCAGGCGCTGGACCGGCTGCTGGCCAAGCGTGCCTACGACCGCCAGGAGCTACCGCTGCTGATAATCGCCAGCAGCGCCGCAGCCCGCGTGGCTCGCTGGACGGAGCTGCTGCGCGACCTCGAGCAAGCCCGTCGGGAAGCGCCCATTCCGGCCTGTGTCGGCACCTGGGCGGAGCTGCCCGGAATCCTGACCCGCCACATCGGCGGCGGCCACGTCGCGACCGTTCGTACGCCGCAGCGCAAACCGCTCCCGCCATTGAAGGCCGTGTGCCCGGGCGCTGACGTTCCCAGCCTGGTAGGCGACCTCGGCGATCTAGAGGGTGAGGCCGCTATCGGGCCCGCGCATCGCGGCGCGCTGGACCTGGCGTTGACCCGTCCGGATCGCGCCATCCTGCAGCTGCTTGGCCGCCACCCTTTCCTGACGCCAGAGGAGATCGCCGTCCTGTTCGGCTGGACCTGCAGGCGGACATCCGAGCGCTGCCAGCGGCTGGTCCATCAGGGGCTGCTGCGACGTCTCGATGAACAGGAGCGGCGCGGCCACCCTGATGCGGCAGGCCGTCTCGAATTGACCCGCCAGGGCCTGAGGCTGGTCGCCGCCCAGCGCCGTTCCGGCGTCTCGGGCGCGTCCAACCAGAGCACCATCATCGGCGGCGGACCGGACCGCCCCAGCCGCTGGCGCAAGCATCTGGCCGATCACCTGGACCACACTATCGGGGCCAACCGGGTGTTCGTGGACCTGTGCCGCGCCGCGCGCCGTGAGGCAGCCAACGGGACGGCCGACGCACTGGAGGAATGGCAGAGCCCGGCCGAGGTCTGCCGCCGCGGTTTCTACCCCGATGGCTATGGCCTGTACCGTCACGACGGCAAGCTGCACGGCTTCTTTCTCGAATACGATCGCGGGTCGGAAAAGCCCGGCCAGTACCTCAAGAAATTCGGCGCCCATTACGACATGCGCGATACGGGTCGGCTGGAACACGACTACGCCGGCGTCCCATTGATTCTGGTCGTGACGGTCGGTAATGCTGCCGAAGACCGCATCGCGCGAGCCGCGCGAGCAGCCTCGGTCGGCAGGATGTGCCCGCTGCGCATCCTGCTCACCACCGAATGGCGGATCAGGCGCGATCCGGATGGCGTACTCGGTCAAATTTGGCGTACGCCGACAGGGGGCTTCGGTGAGCGCTGTTGCTGGCTCCCCAGGGCAAAGAGTCGGGTCGCCCAACCGGGCGCAGGCATGCGCCAGCGCAGCGCCATTGCATCATGACCCGGTCTTCCCCGACGTGCTCGGCGGCACGGATACAACGCGTGCAGGTCTGGCTCGCGCCTGACTGGTCAATGCCATGACACTTCAAACCAGCGGTCCAAAGGCGCCGTCGGTGCGCGAGCTGCTGCGAAGGCCGGTGGATCTGGCTAACCCGCTGCCCTATGTCTCGGTCTACCAGGTGGCCGCCTACATGTGCCGCAGCACGATGTGGGTGTATCAGCAGATCCACAAGGGCAAGCTCGCCGCGTCGCGGTGGTGCGACGGAGCTGGCGAGATACGCATCAAATGGTCGGACTTCATGGCTTTTCTTCGCGCGGGAGAACAGTATGCTGACCAGCAGGAGCGCGAGTCCGCATGAATCCTCGGGAGCGAGTCGAGCCGGGCATCTTTCGCCGTAGCGGCCACTACGTGGTCATGGTCAAGGTGCGCGGCACGCAGCACACCGAGACACTGCCGGAAGGTGCGACGCTGCGTCAGGCCAGGGCCAAACGAGCTGAACTGCTGACGCAGGGAGAACAGCGGCGCGTGCTTACCCCTTCCGGTATAACGGTGAACGCCTTCCTCGATCGTTGGCTGGCCGACGTCGAAAAGACGGCGAAGAGCCCGAGCACGATCACCGCGTACAAAGTGGACATCCGCTATTGGCGGGCCGAAATCGGCGCTCTGCGCCTCAAGAATCTAACGGCCAGTGAGGTCGAGAAGGCCCGGGATGCCTTGCTGTCTCCGATCCCTTCTGCGGAACCGGGCGCCAGAGCCCGCAGGCGCCCGGGAGCACGACGGCGGGCCCTCTCGGCCAAGTCAGTGAAGAACAGCCTCGGGACGTTGAAGGTCGCCCTGAACTGGGGCGTCAGGCACGACTTGCTTGGACGAAATGTCGCCCAGGATGTCAAGGCTCCGTCGGTCACGCGGTTCGAGTCGCACTGGGCCAGCCAGGAGGAAGCCAAACGACTGCTCGTCGTATTTGATCGCAACGGTGCCCCTCACGGAACGATGCTCGCGTTGGCGCTGCTGACGTGTTTACGCGTCGAGTCTGAGTGGGGCGGCATGCGCTGGCGCGACGTGGACCTTAAGAAGCGCGTCGCCCACCTGACCAAGGCACGCCTTCAGGACGGAACGATCGTTCAGGCTGGCAATAACAAACACAAGCGGCGGCAAATCCCGCTCTCTGATGAGGCCGTGCGCTTCCTGAAGATCCAGCAGCGCTGGCAAACCAAGATGCGGGATACGAACCGCGGAGCATGGGTCGATGAAGAGGGATTCGTGTTCACCAATGAGTTCGGTGAGCGGGTGCGGCAATCGACCCTCGCTCGAAACTTCGAGAAGATGCTGGTGGAGGCGAATGTGCCGAGGATGCGCGTCCACGACCTGCGGCACACAGGGGCGACCCTGCTCATGGCGGCCGGCATTCACGTGAAAGTCGTGAGCGAGATGCTCGGGCATAGCTCGATCAAGATGACGCTCGACACCTACGGCCATGCTGTGCCGGGTTTGGCAGAGGCGGCCGCCGATCGTCTGGGACAACTGCTGGCCACTCCACCGACCACTGGCCGCCGACGCAACACACCACGCGACACAGCCGGTTAGCTCGCCAAAGGAGTAGTTAGCCGCTGACAGTCCGCTGCCTGATGTTCAGGCCTTGCCGCTCTGGGGGGTCGGCGGGCTAGGCGCGCAGTGGAGCGGATTCCCGCACAAGCTCTATCTTGGGTTCTCCAAGACGCTCGCGTGCCTGGTAAAGGTCCCAGCGTGTCTGGAGGTCCATCCAGATCTCAGGCGTGGTGCCAAGCAGCGCCGCCAGCTTGAGGGCGGTCTCGGCGGTGATGCCGCGTTTCCCATGGACGATCTCGTTCAGCCGGTTGATGCTGATATCCATCCGGCGAGCAGCCTGTGCTTGGGGCAGCCCCAGGGGCTTCAGGAACTCCTCGAGCAGCATCTCGCCCGGATGCGTGGGCGGTCGATTGGTTGGCAGCACAGCGTTACTCTCCTGACCTCAGGCGGCTAGTGATAGTCCTCACAGCGGACTTCGGTTGCCGTGTCGCGTTCGAACCTGAACGTGATGCGGTACTGGTCGTTGACGCGGATGCTGTAACGACCGCGCTGGTCGCCTTTGAGCGCCTCAAGCCGGTTGCCTGGTGGTACGCGTAGATCGTCGAGCGTTCGCGCCACCTCCAGGTAGTCGAGCTTGCGCCTGACCACCGGATGTAGCTGCAGGGGTATTCGCCTTGCATGCCTGGTGTCCAGTCCGTTGTAGATATCGCTGGTCGTGTCGTCCGCGAACGACTCGATCATAGGCGAATTGTACATGCATAGCATGTACATTACAATCGTGTATCAGACTTCAGGCCGGTAAGCCAAAAATCTCAGTTGGTCGGGCGCGGAGTAGGCGCTTAGGCGCGCCGCCGTGAATTCCGGATCCACTTCGGACGCTTTCGTTGTTGTTCATGATCCGTAAGGGCGCTGTTAGTAACCTGGCCGCGAAGTTCAGATCATGGACTCAACACGACGTACGGCCATCATTGCCGGCATTCTGTTCATCATCGCGACCGTCGTTAACGTAATCGGGACCGGGCTGTCCAGATCGTCGTTGGCCGATACGGACTACTTGCGCATGTTGTTCGCGCACGCGAATCAGGTAACGGCTGGCGCACTCCTTGAGACCATCGCGGCCAGCGCCTCTGTTGGCATCGCCATCTCGCTGTATCCGATATTGAGGAAATCGAACGAAGGCCTAGCGCTTGGGTCGGTGGTTTTCAGAACGATCGAGGCCGTCATGTATCTGCTGGCCGTCGGGAGCTTGCTGTCCCTGTTGAGCTTGAGCCAGCAGGCCAGCACGGCAAACACGGCCGATCGCGCCTCGCTGCAAGCTGCCGGCGACGTCCTACGAGCTCTGCGCCAGCAGGTCGGTGTCGTAGGAGTGCTGGCCTTTAGTTTCGGCGGGTTGATGTACTACTACGTCTTCTTTCAATCGCGGCTAATTCCCAGGTGGCTGTCTGCCTGGGGCCTGGTCGCCGTCACGCTGGCCATGGCCACGTGTGCACTGGCCGCGTTCAACCGTCAGCCGTTGTTGAGTTACATGGTGCTGATGCTGCCCATCTTCGTGCAAGAAATGGTTCTGGCCCTATGGCTCATCATCAAAGGGTTCGCCCAATCGTTCGTCGACCCTGGATATCTGTCCAGGGTCCGTGGCAACGCCGCCGCCTAGGAGGCGTTCAGGAGGTCGGACCGCGGCCACCGACCACGTGCTCTTGTCCATCGCCCAGGGTCAGGAGGCCATGAAGCGAGCATCTGAGGCCGCTTCGATCGCGCCCGCAGTCAAGTAATCCGGATAACCGGGACCAAAACCGGTCCCCGCGGAGTTGGGCCTCGTTCAACGGGGACGGGTAGTCGCGGGTCGGCGGCCCCGCTGTGGGACGTGGACCAGCGGCAGAGGCCACCGGAAATCTAGGCCACTCCGTAATAGGAGGCAACCGCCTGGAAGGACGGCTTTAGCTCCGTGCGGCCATTGTCCCAGGTACGCACCAGCGAGTACGACGCGACGTCGAGGTCGAGGTCCGGATCGGCATTGGATGGATAACTGGGCGCGATTAATGTGTAGATGAAGCTGCCATCCACGCCGGCGGCGTCGAACGTCCGCAGCAGGTCGATCAGTTCGCGCGCCTGTTCGGATTCGTCGCGCACGGTACCCGCCTTGAGCCGGGTGGGCGTTGTTCCGCGTTCGGCTACTGTCCACGCCATGCTGCCCTGAGCGGCCGCGCCCCGAAATGTGGCGCACCCGAACTCGGTTACCACCACTGGCTTGCCGTACGCCAAATAGGCTTTCAAGTGCGCATCGAATCCGGCCCGGTTCTGTGCGTCGCGATAAGCATCCACGCCCACTACATCGAAGAGTCCCCAGTCGATCTGCTCCCACAGGCCAGCGCCGTAGGTCACCGTGCCGCCAAACTGGGAACGGGCCGTGTCCACAGCCTCCCCCAGGAAGTTGGCCATCGTCTCCTGGGGGTCTTGACCTAATGCCATGACGGCGGAGATGAGCCGCGTCGGATCCGACAACAGGCTCAGTCGCTCAAGCACCGTCTCGCCCGGGATGATGCCTTTCAAGAAGCCGGACATCTCCAGACCGACGATGAGCGTCACCGGCACACCTTCCCGGCGCAGGTGCTCGCCGGAGGCAGCCGACTCCCGCAGCAGCGCCAGCGTATCTTCGCGCGTGCCGTTGGCCAGGAATGGCGACAGCCACACCTCGAGCCCGCAGTCTGCGGCTAGCTTTGCTGCCAGGGCCATCCGGCCCGCATCCCTGCCGCTTATGCGCACGGCATTGGCGTGCAATTGGTGGGCGATCAGGTCCAGCTCGGTCGCCATTTGGTCGCCCGGCAGCTCTGGTCGGGTGACCTTGCCATCAACGGTATCTATGCCTACGTCGTAGTGAATGCCGCGGACGCGCATACGTACAGTGATCGCCGCGAATCTCGGGCCAGAGTAGGTCGCCGACGCCGGCACCCGGCCTGACACCGGCTAGTTTTGCGCGGCAAACTCATAAACAGATCGTTTGTTTATATGGCTCGTAACTGCAAAGCCTGAGGAATTCGTTTCAAAGCGCAACGCCATCGTCGCCGCGGCGCAGCGACTGGTATTCACCAAGGGCTATGACCAGATGTCCCTGCAGGACGTGCGGGACGCCCCCCAGATCTCGGGGGCTGCTTTTCACCACTACTTCGATTCGCACGGAGACCTGCTGGATGCCCTTGTGGCGCGGATTCTCGAAGAATCGACACGGCCACTTCTGCCTATCGTGAACGATCCCGCGCTACCGGCGATGCAGAAGCTCCAGGGCTTCCTCTCCGCGCTTGACCGTCAGCGTCTGGAACGCCAGCAGGACATCATCGACGCAGCACGTGTCTGGTATACGGACAGCAGCGCTCTCGTTCGGGCAGCGAGTCGACGAGGCGGTTCTTGCCCGCAGCGCCCGTTGCTGACGGCTGTCGTCCGCCAGGGCATGGAGGAAGGAGTTTTCGCGGGGCGGCGGCCGCCGCCGCGGCCGGCACTGCCACCCCCAACCCGCTCGGCCGCTGGGGAACAGAGGGCCGTGAAACAACCAGCCAAGCTCACCTCGGGCGCAGCCAGTTACTGGACGGGTTCGCTCAGAATGCGGGCCTTCCAGATTTGCCGGCAGTTCGTCAGTCCGAGCGGCGCCTATCCACCCACGAACCATCACCGATCGCGTGGACTGCCTCGTGCATGAGGGCCTCTTCGGCTCCGATGAGGTCGTCTGGGTCGTTGACCCAACGTTCACGACTGAAGAACGATGCCTCATCCCTCGTGGCCGTGACCATGGCACCGAAGGGACATCCTATGTCCTCGTCCTCCTGTTTGGTGGCGGATAAGTCGGCATTCAGCACGCACAGCTCCCACAGTCCATCTGTGGCACGGAGCCATCGGCCGCAATCCACCTTGGTGGTCCACTGGATCGAGAAGTTTCTAATCATGCAATTTCTTCATATTGTAAAATAGCTACGTCGCCTGAACCGTACGCCAAGGGAACGTCCTCTGGTGTGGTCGCCTCTCGCTGGCCGCCATCGGCGCCGGGTGTCAATAACGCTGGAGCTTGCGACAGGCGCCGTTTACTGATGGGTACTTTGCACGTTCACGAGGCCATGCCATAGGAAGACCTCTCGGCCCAGAGCTGCCGCGGCTCTCGTGACAGAACTGGCGATCATCGCCGTCGTCCTGACTCCCTACCTCGTTGGAATCCTGTTTGGCCTAGCCGCAACCAGGCGCTGGGTCACCGTTGCGTCACATATCTGCGCGGCACTCGGGGGAGCAACAGGCATAGCCCTCGGGCTGGCCAGCCTCATCGGCGGCTGGTCACTCCAAACGGGGACGTTCGCGCTGACGCCGTTTGCCGACTTTGCCCTCAGGCTCGACTCGTTGGCTGCGTTCTTCCTGGTCATCGTCTCCACGGTCGGGCTAGCCGTGTCGCTTTTTGCGACCGCCTACGTCGCCGAACCCCGTGCGGCTGGCCTGGCGACCGGCTTCAACGCCTTCCTGGCCAGCATGGTGCTGGTCGTGCTGGCCAACAGCGTGGTCGCGTTCCTGGTGGCCTGGGAGCTGATGTCCCTGGTGTCGTTCTTCCTGGTCATCCACGACCACGAACGCCCGGAGACGCGCCGAGCCGGGTTTCTGTACCTGGTCATGACCCACGCCGGCACGGCCTTCCTGCTGGCCGCCTTTCTGGTGCTCTTCCGGGCCAGCGGCAGCTTCAGCTTCGATGCTTTCCGAGCGGCCGCTGCCAGCCAGCCGGCCATTGTGCGCAACGCTGTTTTTCTGCTCGCCCTGATTGGGTTCGGAACGAAGGCGGGCGTGATTCCCCTCCACGTGTGGCTGCCACGCGCTCATCCCGCGGCGCCGAGCCACGTCTCGGCTCTGATGTCGGGCGTCATGATCAAAACTGCCATCTACGGCCTGCTGCGGGTGGGCTGGGAATTCGTCGGGCCCGGGCCGGCCTGGTGGGGTGTGCTGATCCTGGGCATCGGCGGTGCCTCGGCCGTCCTGGGAGTGCTGTACGCCCTCATGGAGCACGACCTCAAGCGACTGCTGGCGTATCACAGCGTGGAGAACATCGGCATCATCCTGATGGGCATCGGCGCTGCCTTTATCCTGGCTTCCCAGGGCCACAATCTGGCCGCCGCGCTGGCGCTCAGCGCCGGTCTGTTTCACACGCTGAACCACGCCATCTTCAAGTCGCTGCTGTTCCTCGCCACGGGCGCTGTGCAACACGCCACCCACTCACGCAACATGGATCAGCTCGGCGGCCTCATCCGCTCGATGCCCTGGACCGCGGGCTTCTTCCTGGTGGGCTCGATTGCCATCTCCGGGCTGCCGCCTCTGAATGGCTTTGCCAGCGAATGGCTGACATTCCAGGGACTGTTGCAGGTTGGAACGCAGTCACAGTCCGGCGTCCTGGCGACCATCGCAGGCGTGTCCGCCGCGCTGCTGGCACTTACCGGCGGGCTGGCCGCGTTCTGTTTCGTCAAGGCCTTCGGCATCACCTTTCTGGGTCTGCCGCGAAGCGCCGGGCACGACGGCCACGAGGCAGCGCTGTCGATGCTGGCCGGCACGGGCTTGCTGGCGGCGCTGTGTGTCGTGCTGGGTGTCCTTCCTGGGGCCGTGCTGCGCCTGACGTCGCCGGTGACCGGTCTTCTGGCTGGCGCAGCCGCCCCAACTACCCTGGCCACCGGCATTGCCGGTCCGGCCACGAAGGACGGCGTGTTCGCTCCGGCCGGCGCACTGGTGGTCCTCGTCGCTGCGGCCCTGGGCATCCGGCTCCTGGCGCGCCTGCTCGGCGGACGCGCGGTGGTTCGCGTCGCGCCGCCGTGGGCCTGCGGCATCCGGCTCAAGCCCGGCATGCAGTACACGTCGACAGCCCTGGCCAAACCGATCCGGCTCATCTTTCAGGCGCTGGTGCGGCCCTATCGGGAGATCGAGCGGGAGTACAGCCAGGCCCCCTTCTTTGTGTCCAGCGTTCGCTATGAGGGTGGCGTGAGGCCGGTGTTCGAGCACTATCTCTACCGGCCGACAGTGAGACTGCTGCTGGGCATCGCCGAGCGCGTTCGGCTGCTCCAGAACGGCAGTTTGCGGACCTACCTGGCTTACATGTTCGCTGCCCTCGTGGTCGCCATCCTGGTGGCCCGCTAACGGTGACCGCCATCAGCCTGCTGCTCGGCCAGTCACTCCTGGTGCTGGTAGCGGCGCCGTTCTTAAACGGCGTCATCAAGGCCGTCAAAGCTGTTTTTCAGGGCCGTCGAGGGCCCTCGGTGGCGCAGCCGGCCTTCGACCTTCTGAAGTACCTCGCTCGGGAAAGCGTCGTGTCGGAGCACAGCTCGTGGATCGTCCGCTGCGCGCCGCTGGTGTACTTCGTAACCAGTCTCGCCGCGGCCGGGCTGCTGCCAACCTTCTTCGATCGTCCGCCGCTGGAACGGCTGGGCGACGTCGTAGTGCTGGTCGGCCTGCTGGCCCTGGGGCGCTTCGCCCTGGCCCTGGCCGCGCTGGACACTGCCAGCAATTTCGGGGGCATGGGCACCAGCCGCGAGATGGCGTTCGCCGCCCTTGTCGAGCCCGCGCTGCTGCTGGCCCTCTTTGCTCTGGCCATCCCCGTCGGATCAACCGCCGTCGCCGAGGTCGCCGGCGGGCCATGGGGACCCGCCCGGCTGCTGGCGCTGGGTGCGCTATTCATCGTGGCCATCGCCGAGACCGGGCGCATCCCGGTGGATAACCCGGATACACACCTCGAGCTGACCATGGCCCACGAGGGCATGATCCTCGAGTACTCGGGCCGCGCGCTAGCGCTCGTCACCTGGGCCAGCCACATCAAGCAGGTGGTGGTGGTGTCGCTGCTGGCGGCCCTGTTCCTGCCCTGGGGCACGGCCCAGCAGGCGCAGCTGGGCTCGCTCGCCGTCGGCGTTGCCAGCTACCTGGGCAAGCTCACTGTGGTGGGCCTGGCGCTGGCGCTGACGGAGACAAGCTACGCCAAGCTGCGCATCTTCCGAGTGCCGGACCTGCTGGGGGCGGCCAGCTTACTGGCCTTGCTGGCCCTTATCTCCGGCTATGTGGTGGGCCGGTGACGACCATTTTGTTGAGTGCGGCCGCGGCCAGAGGGCTGCTGGACACCATCAGTGTCTTGCTGCTGGCCGTGGTCCTGTGCTCCCTGCTGGTCTACCAGCTGGACCTGGCTATCGCGCTGCTGGCCGTCCAGGGCGGTCTGCTTACGGCCGCCGCGGGGATCGTGGCCCTGGCGACGGGGAGCGGCCACGGTTACCTCGCGGCGGCGCTGACCCTGGCCGTCAAGGCCATCGCTGTGCCGGTCATGCTGCTGTGGGTGCTGCAACGCGCGCCCGTTCGCTTCGAGCAGCAACCGGTCATCAGCCGCAAGCTGGCCTTGCCTCTGGCGGTCGGCCTGATCCTGTTCTCCTACTTCGCGACCGGCTCGCTGGTGGCGCCGGAGGGCTATCTCACGGCCAACACTCTGCCGGCGGCCGTCGCCGTCCTGCTGCTGGGCTTCTTCACCATGCTGCTGCGGCGCAAGGCGCTGAGTCAGATCGTGGCCTTGATTGCGATGGAAAACGGGCTGTACCTGGCAGCGGTGATTGCCACGCGGGGGCTGCCCCTGGCGGTCGAGATGGGCGTTGCCCTGGACGTCCTCATCGCCGTCGCGGTTATGGGGTGGGTGTCCAACTACCTGGGCAGCACCTTCCAATCTCTAGACGTCGATCGCCTGCGGGCGTTGCGCGGGTAGGGGGCAAAGAGTGTTCCTGATCGCGCTACTTGGGCTGCCGCCGCTGACGGCCGTCCTCTGCCGTGCGTTTCGCGCGCCCAGCGTCATTGCCAGCATTCACGCACTTGGAGGGTTCGCAACGCTGTGCCTCGGCCTGGTCGTGGTCGGCCGGGTCTTCGCCGACGGGCCGGTAACGGCCGTGGGCGCATCGGTGTACGTCGACCAGCTGAGTGCGGTCCTCATCGCGGTTATCGTCGTGCTGGACTTCGCCGCGGCGCTGTACTCGATTGGCTACCTTCAGCGCGAGGTTCAGAGCGGAGCGGTGCCGGTCTCGCAACTGCCCTGGTACTACTGCGGGTACCACACCTTCATCTGGACGATGCTGGTTACGGTCAGCGTCAACAACCTGGGTCTGCTGTGGGTCGCCGTCGAGGCGACGACGCTTGTCTCGGCGCTGCTGGTCGGGTTTCACCGCACGCCGGCCGCGCTGGAGGCGGCCTGGAAGTACCTCATCCTGTGCACGGTCGGTATCGTGATTGCACTGTTCGGGGTCCTGCTGACGTACTATGCCTCGACTCGGCTGACGGCCGGCGAATCAGGGCTGGACTGGACGGTGCTCATGGCCCATGCCGGGCAGCTCGATCCCGGCATCATGCGGCTGGCGTTCGTGTTCGTGCTCATCGGCTTCGGGACCAAGGCCGGCCTGGCGCCGCTGCACAACTGGCTGCCCGACGCCCACAGCCAGGCGCCCTCGCCCATCAGCGCACTGTTGTCGGGCGTGTTGTTGGAGTGCGCGCTCTACGCCATCTTCCGTTTTCACATGCTGGCCAGCATCGCCGTGCCCGGTGGCTTCTCATCCAGGGCGCTGGTCACCCTGGGCCTGATCTCGGTCAGCGTCGCGGTGCCCTTCATCGTGGTGCAGCGCGATCTGAAGCGGCTCCTGGCTTATTCCAGTGTCGAGCATGTGGGACTGATCGCGACTGCGATTGGCCTCGGTGGCTCGCTAGGCCTGTACGCCGGCGCGCTGCACCTGTTCAACCACGCGATCGCCAAGGCGCTGCTGTTCTTCGTGGCCGGCAATCTGACCCAGCGCTACGGCACAACGCGTATGTCGCGCATCCGGGGCGTGGTTCGCGCCATGCCGGTCACGGGCAGCCTGCTCCTGATGGGCATGTTCGCCATCACCGGGCTGCCACCGTTCGCCATCTTCCTCAGCGAGTTCGGCATCGTCGGCGCCGGCTTCGCTCAGGGCAACTGGCTGGCCGTGGCCATCCTCATCGTGGCGCTGGGGATTGTGTTCGCCGCCGCCTTCGGGCACGCCCTCGACATGGCCTTTGGCCGGCCGCGCACCAGTCTCGAGAAGCTGACGTTCCCGCGCCTGAGAGGCGGTGCGCTGGCTATTCCGGCCGGCTTGATGGTGCTGCTGGGCGTGTATATGCCGCCGGCGTTCAACAGCGCCCTGCAGCAGGTCGCCGGACTGCTGGCGAGCGGCCCGCGATGACCTCCGTGGCCGTCCAGAGCGTGACCTTGGAGGACCAGGTGCGCGGGCTTTTGACCGACCGCGCAGTGGTGCGGCATACCGGCGAGCGTCTTGCCGTGGAGGTGCCCGTCACCGACCTGCCGGAAAGCTGTGCAAGGCTGCAACACGGCCTCCAGGCAACGCTGGCGACGATGGTCGGCTACGACGACCGAGCGCGATCGGGCGGCTACCGGCTGGCCTACGTCTTCCAGGCGCCGGACAACTGGCTCAGCGTCGAGGCTGCAATCGATCCCGAGACGGCGGCGTTTCCGTCGGTCACCCCGCGGCTGCCGGCGGCGCACTTGTATGAGCGTGAGGTGCACGACATGCTCGGGCTGGTGCCGGAGGGCCATCCCGACCTGCGCCGGCTGGTGCTGCATGACGATTGGCCCGCGGGCGTCTATCCGCTGCGCAAGGACTTCGACCCTGCCATCCCGGTGCCCCGCGTTGAGGGCGCCCCACACCGCTTCCACCACCTCCACGGCGAGGGCATCGTCGAGATCCCGGTGGGGCCGATCCATGCCGGCGTGATCGAGCCCGGGCATTTCCGCTTCGCGGCAGTCGGCGAAGTCGTCTTGCACCTGGAGACACGGCTGTTCTACACGCATCGCGGCATCGAGAAACTGGCCGAAGGCAAGACGGCCGCCCAGGCGCTGGCGCTGGCCGAGCACACCTGCGGCGCGTGTGCCCTGTCGCACGCCGTCGCCTACTGCCAGGCGGTGGAAGCGCTGGCCGGAGCCGAGGTGCCAGGCCGTGCCGCGGCTATCCGCAGCTTGCTGCTGGAGTTGGAGAGGCTGTACAACCACGTGGGTGACCTCGGGAACATGTGCGCCGGCGTCGGCTTCGCGGTCGGCGCAAGCCACGGTGCCTGGCTCAAAGAGCTGCTGCAGCGCCTCAACGAGCGGGTCGCTGGCAACCGTTTCCTGCGCGGCGTCGGCCGGCTGGGCGGTGTGCGGCGGGACATCGAGACCAGCCAGGCTCTGGACATCCAGCAGACCCTGCATCAGGTGAGGGGCGAGTTCGAGCGGTTCGTGGAACTCGTCCTGGAGACGTCCTCGGTCATGGAACGCTTCAGGGGAACGGGTCGGGTGGAGACCGAGTCAGCCCGGGCGCTCGGGGCGGTCGGCGTGGCGGCGCGGGCCAGTGGACTGACAGGGGACCTGCGCCGCGATCAGCCTTACGCCGCGTATGGCGCGTTGATGGTTCCGGAAGTGGTGCAGTCACAAGGCGACGTGCAGGCACGGGCCCAGGTCCGCATCGAGGAGACCCGAGCCTCTTTCGCGCTGGCGCAGCAACTGGCGTCCGATTTGCCGGATGGCCCGATCTCAGCGAGGATGCCGTCGCTGCCGCCGTTCGCGGTTGGGCTGGGCTACACCGAATCACCTCGAGGCAGCAACGTTCACTGGGTCAGGACCGGCGCGGATGGAACGATCGATCGCTATCGCATTCGCTCTGCCTCCTTCTGTAACTGGCCGGTCGTCGCCCTCGCAGTGCCGGGCAACATGGTGCCCGACTTCCCGCTCATCAACAAGAGCTTCGAGCTGTGCTACGCCTGCCTGGACCGATGATTTCGAAAAACCTGTTGCAATGCTGAACGTGCTGCGCGCCGGTCTGCGTATGGGCCGCGTCACCACTTCGTATCCGGCGTCTCGCGATCCTGTGAACCCGGCCTATCGCGGTCGGCCGGCGCTTGAGGCAAGCCGCTGCACTTGCTGCAGCGATTGCGTCACCGCCTGTCCCGCACAGGTCATCTCCCTGGTCGGCTCGACCCTGCGCCTTGACCTGGCCGGCTGCATCTTCTGCGGTCTGTGTGAGGACGCCTGCCCCGAGGATGCCATCCATCTCACTCCTGAGTTCGAGCTGGCGGCCGAGAATCGGGCGGACCTGGTCGAGGTGTGGAACGTCTCTGGCGGCCAGGCGGTCACGCCGCGTCAAAACGGTGCGGTTGCAGGAAACGTCATCCCAGCAACTGAAGCACGTCGACTCAACGGTCGCATTCGCACGTTGCTCGCCCGGTCGCTGCACATCCGACACATGGACGCCGGCTCAGACAATGCCTGCGACTGGGAGATCGCGGCGCTCCTCGGTCCGGTGTATGACGTGCAACGGCTGGGGATCGACGTCGTCGCTTCGCCGCGCCATGCCGACATGCTGCTGGTCACCGGCCCGGTGACCCGTCACCTGGAGCCCGCCTTGCGGGCTACGTACGAGGCAATGCCCCGCCCCGGCCTGGTGGTCGCTGTCGGCGACGAGGCGTGTGGTGGTGGGGTGTTAAAAGGCAGCTACGCCGTGGCCGGCGGTGTCGACCGCGTGCTGCCGGTAGACGTCTACATTCCGGGCAGCCCGCCGCGTCCGCAAGCGCTGATACATGGCATTCTGCTGGCGCTCGGCGGGACGCAGCCCTACCGCCAGCCTCAAACCGTCGGCACTGAATGAACCTGCTCGATCTCGCGCGGTAGCCGTGGCCCGGCTGAGCGTGCGGGTGCGGGCCGGTGTTTCGAGCGATGAAATCAGCATGGAGGGCGACGTCTTGCACGTGCGGTTGACGGCGCGGCCGGTAGCAGGGCAGGCCAACAAACGGCTGATCCGGCTGCTGGCCAGGCACCTGAGCGTCCGCCAAGCCGACGTGGTCATCCTCCATGGCCACACGTCGCGCGACAAGCTCATCGAGGTGACAGGAGTAAGCGATGCCGAACTACGCGCTCGCCTGTAGCGCGCTCGGTCCGCGTCCTCCTCGATCCGCCACCGAGCGAACCTCCGCCGAAGCCCCGTAAAGCACCTGCGTGCTCCGATACTTCAGGAGCGTTCGTCCCCCCGGCAGAACCCCGTGTGATTCGCCCGGCGTTTACAGATGCGAGGACAAGACTTGGTCTAGCACATCCCGGATACGCTCTATCAGCGAGCGAGGGCTGTACGGCTTGATCACGCACTCGTCGGCTCCGGCCAGGAGCCCGCGTTCACGGTCCTCCTGGCGAGCTCGCGCCGTCAGCAGGATCACATAGGTGTCTGACAGCTCGGGGTCCCGGCGGATGTCGCGGCACAGCTCATAGCCGTCCTTGTCCGGCATCCTGACGTCCAGCAGCACCAGCACCGGGCGCAGCTGGCGCAGCAGGTGCAGGCCCTCAGCCCCGTTGCCGGCGGTACGCACCGAATAGCCCTCACGGCGTAGGGCGTAGGTCAAGGCCCGCCGCAGGTACTCGTCGTCGTCGATGACCAGGATGGTCGTTGACGAATCCTCCGGCCGGGCAGTGCGGCGCGCACACCTGTCCATGATGGCGATCAGCGTGCAGCTGCCTGGCCCTGGCTTGATGGTGAACGTGCACTCGATGACCCTCGCGCCGGCGCACGAGCCTGACGGGTCGACGCCAGCTCGGCCTCGGTCACCATCACGGCGATCCCGGGAAAGAGCGCGGCGCTTCGCTCGAGCAGCGCGTTGCAGTCCCGCAGCCGGCCGTCGATGGCGATGCCGGCTGGCCGGACAGCTGCGATGGCCTGCTCGAGCCGCTGTGGCGGAATGGCCACCGGCTTCACAGAGCGGACCCTGACCTGGAGGGCCTCGGCGAAGCGTTCTGGATCGGCAGTCTCGGTAACCCACAGCACCCAGCCGGAGGCGTTGGACAGCCCATCAACCGGCATGTGTCTGGTCCTCGTCCAGCCAGCGGGCGGCAGCCCTCCGAGAACTGCACATGCCGGACGCTCCTACTCGACGATGCCCCGGCGGCGATCCCTGCCGGTGAGCTTGCGGGCCAGCCATGCGACCGGGTCATAGAACTCGGTGACCACGCGCTCCTTGAGCGGGATGATGGCGTTGTCCGTGATGTGGATGTGCTCGGGGCAGACCTCAGTGCAGCACTTGGTGATGTTGCAGTAGCCCAGGCCGGCCCTGGCTTTGAGCAGCTCGCGCCGGTCATTCGTGTCCAGGGGATGCATCTCCAGCGCCGCCAGCCGCACGAATAGACGCGGCCCGGCAAAGTGCTGCTTGTTGTCCTCGTGGTCACGGATGACGTGGCAGACGTTCTGGCATAGGAAGCACTCGATGCACTTATGGAACTCCTGCACCCGGTCGACGTCTTCCTGGTGCATGCGCCGCTTGCCGTCGGGGTCAGGAGCCTTGGGCTTGAAGGCCGGCACCTCCTTGGCCCGCTCAAAGTTGAACGACACATCGGTGACCAGGTCGCGGATGAGCGGGAAGGTCTTGATGGGTGAGACGGTGATGACCTGGCCCCGCTCGAAGGTGTCCATACGGGTCATGCACATCAGGCGCGGCTTGCCATTGATCTCCGCGCTGCACGAGCCGCACTTCCCGGCCTTGCAGTTCCAGCGAACCGCCAGGTCGCCCGCCTGGGTCGCCTGAATCCGGTGGATGACGTCCAGGACGACCATGCCCTCGTCGAGCGCCACGGTGTACTCGCGGTACTCGCCGGCGGATGCGTCGCCTCGCCAGACGCGAAACGTGACAGTGTCGCTGCGGGCGGCCTCGGTGCTCGGCCGCGCCGGGCGTTCGGCCACAGCGGCCATCTAATGCGCCTCCTCGAACAGGGCTTTGAGCTCGTCCGGCATCTCCGGGAGTGGCTCATCGCTGAGCGTGAGCTCGCCGTCTCGAGCCCGAACCACCACGTTGACCATGGCGAAGCGCTCATCGGTGCTGGGGAAGTCGTCCCGTGTATGGCCCCCGCGGCTCTCCTTGCGGGCCAGCGCCGCCCGCGTGCATGCTTCCGAGACTGCTAGCATGTTCTGCAGATCCAACGCCAGGTGCCAGCCCGGGTTGTAGTGGCGGCCGCCCGCGACCGTCACGTTGGGCAGCCGGCGCTTCAGGCTGGCAATAACGTCCAGCGCCTCGATCATCTCGTTCTCCACCCGGATGAGCCCCACGTTGTTCTGCATGCACTCCTGCAGCTGGGCATGAATGGCATAGGCGTTGTCTCCGCCGTGGCTGGTTAGTGGGACGAGGAGCTCGCGAGCGACCTGCTCGACCTCGCCGGCGTCGACAAGTGGTTGCGCCCTGAGCGCCTTGGCGTACGCGGCCGCGTACTGGCCCGCCCGCCGCCCGAACACCACCAGGTCAGACAGTGAGTTGCCGCCGAGCCGGTTGGCGCCATGCAGGCCGGCCGCGACCTCGCCGGCCGCGAATAAGCCGGGAACGTCGGTCGCCGTGGTATCGGCGTCGACGCGCACGCCGCCCATCGCGTAGTGGCAGGTTGGGCCGATCTCCATCGCCTCTTTGGTGATGTCCACCCCGGCCAGCTCCATGAATTGGTGGTACATCGACGGCAGGCGCTTCATGATGTAATCGGCTGGGCGGCGGCTGGCGATGTCCAGGAACACGCCGCCGTGCGGGGAGCCACGGCCGGCCTTCGCCTCCGCGTTAATGGCCCGCGCCACCTCGTCGCGCGGCAGCAAGTCCGGCGTCCGTCGGTTGTTGGCCTTGTCGGTGTACCAGGCGTCCGCTTCGGTCTCGTTGTCGGCCGTCTCGGCCTTGAAGAACTCCGGAATGTAGCGGAACATGAAGCGTTCGCCGCTGTTGTTGCGCAGTGTGCCGCCGTCGCCCCGAACTCCTTCCGTGACCAGCAGGCCTCTCACGCTGGGCGGCCAGATCATGCCAGTGGGGTGGAACTGCACCATCTCCATGTCGATCAGCTCGGCCCCGGCGTTCAGCGCCAGCGCGATGCCGTCGCCGGTGCATTCCCAGGAATTCGATGTCACCTTCCAGCTTCTACCGATGCCGCCCGTAGCGAGGACGATTGCTTTGGCCTTGAAGAGCACGAAGCCACCGCTCTCACGCCAGTAACCGAACGCGCCGGCAATCTTGTGGCCGTCCTTCAGCAGCCGCTGAATGTTGCATTCCATGAACACGTCGATGCCCTTGTGGACGGCGTGCTGCTGGAGCGTTCGGATCATCTCGAGGCCTGTGCGGTCACCCACGTGGGCCAGCCGAGCGTAACGGTGGCCGCCGAAGTCGCGCTGCAGGATGAGGCCATCTTTGGTGCGGTCGAACAGGGCGCCCCACTCTTCCAACTCGAGCACGCGGTCAGGCGACTCCTGCGCGTGGATCTGGGCCATGCGCCAGTTGTTGAGCATCTTGCCGCCGCGCATGGTGTCGCGGAAGTGGACCTTCCAGTTGTCCTCGGGCCAGACGTTGCCTAAGGCAGCGGCGATGCCGCCTTCGGCCATGACCGTGTGGGCCTTGCCGAGCAGGCTCTTACAGATGAGCGCCGTCTTCACCCCGGCTGCCGAGGCCTCGATGGCCGCCCGCAGACCGGCGCCGCCCGCGCCAATGATGACAACGTCGTACTCGTGCGTTTCGTGGCTTTCGCTGGCCATGGCTAGAACAGCCAGCGCGGGTCGGCGATGACGCTGGCCGATACCAAACGCACGTAGACGTCGCTGAAGGCAACGAACACAAGGCTGGTCCAGGCGATGGCCATGTGGTGCTCGTTCCACCTCGACACGAAGCGCCAGACGCGATACCGCAGCCCATGCCGTGAGAGGACGTCGAACAGCCCGCCGCACAGGTGGCGGCAGGAGTGGCACGAGAAGCTGTACAGCGTCAGCAGTCCGGCGTTGAGCAGCAGCACGATGGACCCCAGGCCGACTCCCCAACCGGTCGCAAAGTGGAACGCCTTCACCGCGTCGATCCACAGGAATGCCACCACGATGAGCGCCACCCAGAACGCGTAGCGGTGGAGGTTCTGGATCACAAAGGGAAAGCGTGTCTCGCCGCGATAGCGATGCGCGGCGTCAGGCACGGCGCAGGCCGGCGGCGTCCAGAAGAACGAGCGGTAGTAGGCCTTGCGGTAGTAGTAGCAAGTCAGCCGAAAGGCCAGCGGCGCCCAGAAGATCAGCCAGGCCGGCGAGTAGGCCCAGGGGACATAGGGCAGGGTGTCGGCCGGGCACAGCCTCGTGATGCATGGCGAGTAAAAGGGCGACAGGTACGGATCGGCGTAGAAGTGTGAGGTACCAAAGACCATGGCCCAGGTGGTGTACAGCACGAAGCCGCCGAGCACGACGACGGTGATCAGCGGTTCGAGCCACCACCGATCAGGGCGCTCGGTCCGGTGGGGCGCGACGCGCACGCGACCCTCCAGAGCTAGGGCCACGGTTGTTCCCTGTACACGTCGTTACTGCTCCTAACCGTCAAATCGGCCGCAGACGAATGGACGCCTGACCCGTCAGCGCTCGTGGCCGGGAACGGACGTCCCGGTGACGAGTCGCAATGCAACCTCGCCGCCCTGGGCGACTGCCCTGGCGTGAGGACAGCCGAGGAGTCCGCGGTAGCCCAGCTCACACGGACAGATGGGCCGAAGGGGAGCCGTGATGCGCGCATCGCGCAGCGCCAGCAGGGCTTCGGCGGCCTTAGGCAGTTGAAGCGGTTCCAGTGTCGCCAGCGGTGCCTCGAGTGCGCCGGCATCAGCCGCGCCCGGTGCGGCACGACACGGGGTGGGCGACTCTCACTTGCTGACTACTTGTGAATCTTGCAAGATTCCAATATCATAGCCGAAACCAGGTAAGCGAACCGGCACTGGCTCGCGACAAACGCAGCGAGGAGTGAGAGGCGTGGAAGAACGGCATTTGGGCAAGATCTACCCCGGACTGGACCTGTGCGACGTCAACGGCAACAAGGTCGGCACCATCGCTCGGGTCTACCGCGAGGAGGCAGCCTTGATGGGTCAGGCGGATGCCCGCTACGACGAGATCATCGAAGTGAAGACCGGCTTTCTTGGCTTCGGCAAGCGGCTGTACGTGCCGCTCAAGGACGTCGACGACGTCAGTGGCAACGCAGCCTTTCTGACGAAAACAAAAGGGAACCTCGAACCCGCGTGGGCAGCCAAGCCGGCTCATCTCGATCGCTTGAGCTGACGAGGTCGCGTCCGGTCCGGAGCATGCAAGCGCCGTAACTCGGCTGGCGGTTAGTCAAACCGCCACTCGGCAACCCGCTCCTCCGGGCTGAACTCCCGCGACACGTCAAGGTTCCAAGAGCTGGCTGGTCGCGATGAGAGCGATTCCCCGTCGCCAATCGAACTGGCGCTACGCGACGCCGACGACGGGTCTGAGGGTTGAGGGGCCGCGCCTTCAAGGGCCTGAAAGCGATGAGTATCCATGGCTAGGTGTAGGGAATCCAGCTCTCGGCGGTTGGGAGCCAGCTCTCGCCCGCCTTTCCGCGCGGCTCGCTCGGGCCGAACTGGCGTAGCCGGGTGACCTCGCTCTTGCGGTACAACCGGCCGCGCTTGGCGCCCTGTCGGTAGCTGCTCAAGAGGCCCCGCTCACATATGCGTACAGCGTGGCGGGTTTGACGCCCAGGAACGACCAGGCCTCGTCGGCGGTGAGATATTCCTCGCCCTCCAACATCACAATCACGGACGCACCCGCTTCTCTCGGTTGAAGGGCTCGCTGCTGCTGCCATGCGCACTCGAACGACTAGCTGCGAGCAGCGTGCCCTTCCGCGGGCCCCCATGGCCCCGCCCATTCGTAGAAGCCGGACGCTCTAATATCGCAACTGGCACGAATCCGCCTATCTGATAACCTTTGTAAGTCATCATATAACGAACCGCGCAGAGAGCAGCCCAGGGTGTCAGGAGTCCGCGCATGATGTATCGAGATCGGGTCTTGACTTGTGTGGCCTGCGGCGGAGAGTTCGTCTGGACTGCCGAGGAGCAGCGTGCGGCGGCCGTGGCGGGCAAACCGGTGCCCGACCTCGATCTCGTGTGCCGCGCCTACTGCCGCGACTCCGCCGAAAGACGCGCGCTGCCCACGGTACGCCTGACGAAACGGCGCTGGTCTGCTTCACCATAGGCGGGCGGCCTTCGAGTGGTTTGGCCGCGAGCCCGCGCGGTATTGACGAAGCGGACACAGGAGATCGCGGTGGTTCCAGCGTGTGTGACTGGCTGATAGAGCGCCGGGCTGGTGCGACCGCTTGTACCGGCCGCCCGCTACACAGCGAGACGACGGAATCGGGGCTGTTCTTTCTAGGGACAACGAGGCACCGGCCGCCGGAGCGCCGGCGCTGCTCTGAGTCTGCCGTGAAGGACATCCACCTGCGGCGCGGCGTTGGCGCTACGCCGCACCACGTCCGCGGCGGGTTAAGCTGGCTAGCCGAAGAGCGCTTCGCAGACGATGTCCTGGGCTTCTTCAGTTCTTACGGCCGTCTTGCCCGGCTTCACAGCGTCGACGCCCGCCCGCGGCCCGCACGCTCTTGCTCATTTCGCCGTTCCTCGCTAATATATGTAAGGCTTTTAAGCTAGTGGAATTTGCAGATATAGGAGTGCGACGAGCGGGTACGTGAGTCAGTCGTTACGCATCTTCAAATCGGAGCTCTTCAAGGCCTTGGCCCATCCGACACGCATACATATCCTCGAATTGCTGCACGACGGCGAGAAGACTGTCTCGGAGCTACAGGCCGGACTGGGCATCGAGTCCTCGTCTGTGTCGCAGCAGCTCGCGCTCCTGCGGGCCAAGCACGTTGTAGTCGGCCGCAAGGAAGGCACCAGTGTCTTCTACCGGGCCGTGGACGAGAGCGTGTTCCAGCTGCTCGATGTGGCCCGTCAGATGTTCAACAACCACTTGATCGACCTGCAGGCAATGGCCAGCGATGGCGCGCTTGTCGAGGAGCCCGCGGGCGTGCCACTGGCCGCTGCGCGCTAGCAGCCGGCCACCGCTTCCGATCGGAGACCGAGACGGAAGCGGACGAAACGGCGCCTTCGTCGACTCCCTGCTCCTCATCACCGGCACCTCGCTGCCCGCTCTGTAAAGACGACCACGAGACTGAGCTGGTCAAGCACTGGACCAGTTAGAGGCAAAACACTGCAATATTCAAATCTTGCAAAGCTATAATGCCTTCAACTAGTCGCACAGGAGCGATGATGAATCCGCTGGTCACGGTGGCCTTCGTGTTTCTGCCATTCGTGCTTCTGAGCCTGTGCGTCCTGTGCGTGCGCTTGCCTGCCTGGATCCGGTGGCCGGTCGTCGTGCTCGGCAGCGCCGAAGGAATGTGGGTGGCCCTGGTCACCTTGCGTCTGCAGTGATGGGGGGTTGTGCTCGGCCGCGGTGAGCCGGAGCTGGCGGGCGTTAAGCGCGACGGCGCCTAGCTTCTCCGTCTCCCGCCCTGTTCACGGCGCGTCTTGCAGCTGACGCACAGAGTTGTGCCAGGCATGATTGCCAGCCGTTCCGGCGGGATGGGCTGCCGGCAGGCGGCGCACAGTCGGACCTCGCTGCGCGGAAAATTCACGTCCGTGGCTGCCACCTTCACACTCGGCCTCCTGGAGTCTACGGTACTCCTTCAAAGGTATCGAATATATTAACATTTGAATATGGAGCTGTGGTTTCTCTTTGGAATTGTGCTCACATCGTCGCTGTTCGCCGTTGGCGTGATTTTCACCCAGGGCTGGCTGATCGGCGTAGGGTTCGTGGTCATCCCACTCGTCGCCATTTGGGGACTGTGGCAGGGATGGAGCGCCGAGCCACACAAGCCATAGCAGTCGAGGCTGGTCCCCCTTCTGCAACTCGGGTGCAGCGTTTACGAAATGTTTACGTCATAGCTTCTTCGTTGTTACCTGCAAGCGGCTACGGTAATTCGCTGTGGCTGAGTCGCCAGGCGCCCGCAAATGCCGCTACTGTGGCCAGGCAGATGTGCACGTCGAGCGGGATTCCGTTCAAAGCACGGCGTGGTGTGGTTCGTGTCAACGCGAGTGGTCTTACCCGAACCCCATGCTCAGCGAGGAGATCGTCCTGGACAACTTTGACGCGCATGCGGAGCGAAGGAAGTAAAGACAACGGCCGAACCTAGCGGAAGTGCCCACATGGCCGACGATAATGTGAGCGCGACCAGGGTCATTCACGCCTCGGCGGAGGCCATCTTCGCAGTCCTTACCGATCCCGTAAAGCGCGTTGCGATCGAATGCACCGACTGGGTCTGCGAAAGCCTTGACCACAAGCCGTTGACAGCGACCGGCCAGATTTTTCGGGTGTCTATGTACCACCTGGACCACCCGGACGGTAACTACAAGATAGCCAATCGGGTCCGCGTATTCGACCCGCCGCGCACCATTTCCTGGGAGCCAGGCATCGAGGCCGGCGACGGTTCCCTGAGCTCGGGCGGCTGCGTCTGGCGCTGCGATCTCCGCCCGGCTGGACCCACGAACACCGCAGTCACCTTCTCCTGTGATTGGTTAGCGGTCGCCGTCGCCATCCGACCCTACGCCGGATTTCGGCCGTTCCGCCTGGAGCATCTGGGCAAATCGCTCGCGCAGCTCACCGAGCTGGTTGCCTCATGACCTCGTAACGGCGGCTCTCACCCCCCGCGCCATTGGGCCACCACACACCCCCGCGTGGCGGCGCCGCCTCCGTTTCAGGCAGGGGAGGAGGAGGAGCGGCGGCCGACGCAGCGCCCGTAACTCAACCCAAGAAATTGGCCGGCCATGCGTCCTCGGCGTTGCCGGAGTTTGAGCACAAACCGAGCTTGGAACCGTCATTCATAACCGCAACGCGTTGGTGCTAATGCAAGGAGCGCCTGGTTTGGTTGCCGAACTGATGGCGATCCGCAGTTGCGATGCCGACATGGCCACTGGCGGGATGTGCGGTGCTACACTGCTCGGGCCGCGCGGCAAGCACACGACTGGCGCCGCGGGCTTCTTTGGAAAGGGGGTGGTCGAGCTCTTGGAGCCGGGAGATAGTCATCGTAAGGCCATATCCAATTGGCGCATAAGCCCCTGCGCCGGAGCTGCTCACCCCATGTGGAGGTCCTTCCTCCTCTAGGTTGACTCGCCTCCGGGCGCGCCGTTCGAGCGCCCATGCTGAAAGGAGGTGAGAGCGTCCGTGGACCCCGACCCTGGTAGTCGTCGCCAGCCTCGGCTGGTTTTCGTCGTGTCCTACGCGGACGCCCTCAGTCCCCGGGAGTTGCTGCCGCGGGCGTAGTGAGGCCGCTCCGCGTCTCCTGGCTGCTCGCTGAGCAGACCTCTCGTGTCGCGGAGGTGCCCTTTGATTCTGCGCTTTCCATTGAAACTACGCCGGCGATCACGGCTCCTGGCGTACCTCTCAGTCCTGGGTCCCGGCCTCATCGCCGCCAACGCTGGCAACGACGCCGGCGGTATCGCCACGTACGCCTCGGTCGGTGCCAGGTACGGCTACCGCATGCTGTGGATGATGCTGGTGATTACCGTCAGCCTGGCCGTCGTGCAGGAGATGGCGGCGCGCATGGGTGCCGTCACGGGCAAAGGCTTCTCGGACCTGGTCCGCGAGCGGTTCGGCATCCACTGGACGACCTTCGTGCTGCTGTCGTTGTTTATCGCCAACAGTGCCCTGGTGGTCTCGGAGTTCGCCGGCATAGGTGCGGCCGCTGAGCTGTTCGGCCTGCCGCGGCTGATTGCGATTCCCGCCACGGCGGCCCTGGTGTGGTGGCTGGTCGTGAAGGGCAGCTACAAACGCGTGGAAGTCGTCTTCCTCGTGATGACGCTTGTCTTTTTGGCCTACCCGATTGCAGCCGCGCTGGCCAAGCCGGACTGGGCACAGGTTGGCCAGCAGCTCGTTGTCCCGAGCTTCCAGCTCGATAGCGGCTACTTGCTGCTGTTCGTCGCGACGGTCGGCACGACCGTCACGCCCTACATGCAGCTGTACCTGCAGTCGGCCGTCGCCGACCGCGGTTCCGGCGCCGAGCATCTCGCTCGAGAGCGCGTCGACGCCTACGCAGGCGCGATCTTCAGCGACGTCATCGCCGCCTTCATCATCATCGCCACCGGCGCGACGTTGTTCGTGGAACACCTCGATGTCCAGACCGCGCAGGACGCGGCGCAGGCGCTCTCACCGTTGGCCGGTCCGTTTGCCGGCTACCTGTTTGGGATTGGACTGTTCGGGGCTTCGACCCTGGCGGCCGCCGTGCTGCCGCTGACCACAACCTACTCCGTCACCGAGGCCCTGGGTTTCGAACGAGGCGTCTCCCGAAGCTTCCGCGAAGCGCCGGTGTTCCTAGGCTTGTTCACCGGGCTGCTGGCGTTCGGGGCGGCTGTTGCGCTCATTCCCGGCATCGACGTCATCCAGCTGCTAATCGTCACCCAGGTCGTCAACGGCTTGCTGCTGCCCATCGAGCTGGTCACGATGGTGCGACTGGTGAACGACCGCGCGGTGATGGGCAAACACGCCAATGGACCTGTTCGGAATGTGCTGGCATACGGTACGGTCGGCGGCGTGAGCCTGCTGTCGATCGCCTATCTGGTGGTGACGGTGCTCGGGCTTGTCGGCGTCAATGTCGGGGCGTGACTGGATTCCGTATGGGTCGTGGCATTCTCTGTCCAGCACTCGCCTGGTGCAAGTCCACGTCGGAGGTTGGAAATGAGTTCGGACGCACGCCAGCTGCCTGGCGAGGGTGGTCTCCGCGTCGATGAGGTGCGCCTTCCGGGTATTGGCCTGCGGCACGACTTCCAGACTCACGGTGGGCGGCGCATTGGTGTGGTCTCCCACCGAACAGGCCAGCGCGATCTCCTGGTGTACGACCGTCACGACCCGGATCGCTGCAGCGAGAGCATCCCGCTGCGCTCTGAGGAAGCTGATGCCCTGGCCGAGATCCTGGGCGCGCCACGCATCGTCGAGCGGCTGGCAGCGCTGCACGAACAGGTCGCCGGGCTGGCTAGCGAGGAGATCGGCGTCGCGGCTGGCTCACCCTATGACAATCGCACTCTCGGCGACACGCAGGCGCGCACGCGCACGGGTGCGTCCATCGTGGCGGTGCTGCGGGACGAGCAGGTCCTGCCGTCGCCTGGCCCCGATTTCCGTTTTCAGGGTGGCGATCGCGTGGTAGTCGTCGGCACCCGCGAAGGCATCGAGGCCGTCGGCCGCATTTTCACCGCGGGCTAGCTGGTGCATTCCGGCGGCATCTTCGTCGAGCTCGGAGCCATCATCTTCGGGCTTGGCATTCTGGGGCGGTTGGCCCGGCTGATTGGCCTGTCGCCCATCCCGCTGTACTTGCTGGCCGGGCTGGCCTTCGGCAGGGGCGGCATCGTGCCACTGACGACCAGCGAAGACTTCCTGGCCACCGGCGCCGAGATCGGCGTCATCCTACTGCTGCTGTTGCTGGGGCTCGAATACTCGGCCGCCGAGCTGCTAGAGAACCTCCGCGCCCAGGCGCCTGCCGGCGTGCTCAATATCGTCCTCAACGCCGCGCCCGGGGCCATCTTCGGGATCGTGACGGGCTGGCCGCCGGCCGCCGTGGCTGCCATGGCCGGCGTGACCTACGCGGCCTCCTCCGGTATCGCCGCCAAGCTGCTGGCCGACCTGAACCGGTTGGGCAACCGCGAGACGCCGGTCGTGCTGTCCTTACTGGTCCTGGAGGATCTGTCGATGGCCTTTTACCTGCCACTGCTGACCGCTCTCGTGGCCGGCGCCAGCGCCGGGGCGGCGGCCGTGGCCGAGGTCATTGCCGTCGGCGCGATTGGCATTGTGCTGCTGGTGGCGCTCCGACTCGGTCACGTCATCAACCGGCTGGTGTTCAGCTCGGACGACGAAGTCTTACTGTTGCGAGTCTTCGGCCTGGCCTTGCTGGTGGCGGGCATCGCCGATCACCTGCAGGTCTCAAGCGCTGTCGGTGCTTTCCTGATCGGCATCGCGCTGTCAGGCCGTGTGGCGGAAGGCGCGCACAGCGTTCTTGCGCCGCTCCGTGACCTGTTCGCGGCAGTCTTCTTCGTCTTCTTCGGGTTGGACACCGATCCCTCGCTGCTGCCGGCGCTGCTTGCCCCGGCGCTGCTCCTGGCGGCGATTACCGCCGCGACCAAAATGGCCACCGGCTGGTGGGCCGCTCGACGGGCAGGGATTGGCCCCGTCGGCCGGGTGCGGGCCGGTACCGTCCTTATCGCCAGGGGTGAGTTCAACATCGTTATTGCCGGGCTGGCCGCCGTCGCCGAGCCGCGGCTTGGCCCGCTGGCCGCGGGCTACGTGCTCATCCTGGCGATCACGGGACCGATCATCGCGCGCGTGGGTGAGCCCATAGCGCAGGCCGTCATGGACCGACTCGAGAAGTCGCCGGTGCGCGGCTAGAGCGACGTCGCGCGCAGCGGCGACTTCTCGACGCTAAGGTTTGCGAAGCGCTCGCACGAGGGCGTCGCGTCCGAATCTGACATCGGGTACCAGCTCAAAGGGAGCACTTCGCTGCAGCACCTGCAGCAGTCTGTCGACGTTTACCTCGATGACCTCCGCCGCTTCGCTCGCGGTCACCTCCGCCGGCGCCCGCTGCTCCAGGACACGCGCCCAACGCTCTCGTTGAAGCCGTTCGTGCGCACCTTTGGCCGTTGCCGCTACCAGTCCATAGAGCATTGGCCACCTCCTTCGAGTTCACTCCAGGCGTCAGGGCCGAGATTGAGCCGCCTTGGACTCATCTCTCTGTACGGAATCAGGAACGACACGGTTCGCCTGGCGGCGCCACACAGCAACGCGCTACGTGTCCGGTAGCCACGACGGGGGAGGGCCCGACGACTAGCGGCGGTCGGGAAGGTAGGCGCCGGTTTCCTGGAGTCGGGCGTTGCAGGCGGAACGCATTCGGTCGGCGGTCAACCAGTCAGCGTAAGCTTCCACCTGCCGGCGTTCGCCGGTTTGGTCCACCACTTCCACGACGTAGAGCCGCTTGGTCTGGTCGTAGCCCACTTCGTAACGCCGGCGAACCGCCGATGGGCTCGGTGGCTTGCGTGAAGGAGCGGACATCGAGACAACGCATTTTCTCACGTTGGCGACAAGGCGAGCAGCACTGGGCTACGAGCCACGCTTGGAGCTGGGACACCCGCGGCGCGCCGATGTCGTTAACAAGCAACCGCGGCAAACCGCGGCCACCGCTGCCGCTGTTGCGCTAACGACCACCACCGCGGCCACCCCGCCGCCGGCCCGCGTAGCCGCGATAACGACGGCGGCGCCGACTGCTCCCCGCCGAGGGCTGTCGCCGCGAACAACACACCTACCCAGGGCTGTGAGTGCCGCTGCCGTAGCCGCCGGGCGCGCGTGTCCCCGCGGGCCACAGGCGCCCCGGCGGCGGCCCGCCGCCACGGCGGCGGCGGCAGACGCTGTTGCTTTAACGAAGCCCTTGCCGTGCAGACGACCATAAGCTGGCCGGTGCCGTATTCGGATGACGGGCAGCATGCGTCTGCCGTGAAGAGCAAGTTGGCCAAAAATGCAGGAACGCGGCAATGCGTTGCCGGAAATTCCGACTTCGGGCCGTAGGTTCCCTGCTGGTCAGACGCCAAGTTTCGAATAAGCGAAGCCTCTAAGAAACCCGGGGCGGTTCAAGCTGCTGTTCGGTCAGTCTGCGGAGGCGCTTCCGGAAACGGCCGCAGACGCACTGCAGCTTGATGCGTAGCAGCGCAAGGAGCTCCAATTGCAGGGCGCCCGTCGAGGACTGCACACCAGCGTCCCTGGCCCAGTGCATTATCGCCGAGTACCTCGATGTCAAGCGGCAGGACCGCGAGGTCTGGCTGCAGGACCTCATCGGCGGGCAGCAGAAGAGCAAGGCCGAAACGAGCTCACGCTGATGGGAGGCGACCCACTTCGCAACGAGCAGCAGTTCGGTCGCGAAGTCAGCGACCGGATGGCTGCCTTGCAACATCCCGGATGAGCTCGAGACAGCTCACTGCCGGATGGCGACATCCAATTTCAAATGCAAAAGCCCGCGGCGACAGAAGGCACCCGGGCTTTTGTGGAGGTACTGTGCGGGTTTAGTCGGCGTTACTGTGGCGCGTGGGCAGAACAGCCCAAGAAAACGCCATTCCAAGGAAGAGCACGAGGGACGTCGCTAGTTCCATCAGCGAACTCCTATGTGTTGTTACCTCCGGTCAGATTAGGCGGGCGTCCGCGCGTTGTCATCGGCAGAAGACACAAATATGTGTGTCACGCATTGTGCAGATTGCCTAAGTTGCCGCTGGCGGTCGCGCGGGGTGTCAACGCCAACGTAGATTTGACCCACCATCGCCAGGTTGGAATTGACCCACCCTGGTGACAAAGAAGAGGGTCAGGATGCTTGTGCCGGCGTCACCTCCTCAGAGAGATGGGGCTGGCCGAAGAGGCCAGCCCGCCGCTTCTCGCGCAGCCGGTAGCTCTCGCCGCGGATGTTGAGTACGTGGCTGTGGTGCAGCAGCCGGTCCAGGATGGCGGTGGCGATGACGCTGTCGCCGAGGACGTCGCCCCACTCGGCAAAGCCTTTGTTCGAGGTCAGGATGACGCTGCCCCGTTCGTACCTGGCGGAGATCAGGGTGAACAAGGCAGTGGCCGCCAATCGGTCGTAGGGCCAGACGCCGAACTCGTCGATGACCAGCACCTTGGGTGCCATGTAGACGCGCATGCGCCGGTCCAGACGATGCTCTGCCTGCGCCCGGCAAAGATCCTCGAGGAGATCGTGAGCACGCATGAAGTACACGCCGTAGCTGTGCTCGATGGCCTTCAGCCCCAGAGCGACCGCCAGGTGGGTCTTGCCGACACCCGGTGGACCCAGAAGCAGCAGGTTGCTGGCCTCAGCGACCCAGGTGAGAGTGGCCAGCTCGCGGACCTGGCGTTCGTCGATCGACGGTTGAAACGAGAAGTCGAAGTCCTCCAGGCGACGCTGGAAAGGGAAATGAGCCAGAGCGGTGCGGGTCCGCAGATAGCGCTCCCGCCGAGCGGACGTTTCGATGCCCAGCAGGTCGGCCAGGAAATCGGCGTACGGCAGTTGCTTCTTGCTGGCGACTTCCAGGCGGCTGTCCAGGACCTCAGCGGCCTGGGCCAAGCCCAGCTGGTCGAGGTGGGCGCGCGCTTGCTCCAGGGCGATCATCCAGCGACCTCCAGGATTTGGTCGTAGGCGGACAACGACCGCCGCTGCACGTCAATGGTCGGGACCTGCACTGCCAGTGGTTCCGGCTTGGGCCGGCCGTCGCCACGGGGCAAGTCCTGCCACTGGCCGGGAAGCGGGAAGCGCTGACCTGGCTGCAGCGCACGAGGATGCACTGCCAGCCGGCGGTCGCCTGACCATAGCTGGACACTGCTCTGGTCGGCTTCGACCTGGACGGTCTTGCCAACCCACGGCCACTGCACGCCGTACCAAGAGCGCTCCCATTGGACGAAGCCATCGCGGCCAACCAAGCGCTCCTCCCTGAGGAACGGCTCCAACGTGCTGGCTGCCGGCAGGCTGGCCAACTCGCCCTGTTCGCGCTTGAGCCGGGCAGCCGGCTGCTCGTGTGTGGTGCCGTGTTCTCGGAGGTGAGCGATGCCGGCGACCCAGGTTTGCGCCTGCCGGTTCAAGTCCGCCAGGTTGGTGAATGTGGCGGTCGGCCAGAAATTGCCGCGCACGTACTTCACGCCGCTCTCCACCCGCCCTTTGGTCTGCGGCCGGTAGGGGTGGCATAGCTGAATGCGGAACCCCAGCCGCAGCGCAAAGTCCAGGAAGCGGCTGTTCCAGTCGGGCTCGCCGGCCTCGTCGCGACCGAGCACCACCACCTTGGCGTTGTCGTACAGGCAGCGCCGCGGGATGCCGCCCAGCTGCTCGAAGGCATGGATATGACAGCGGATGAAGGTGGCCACGTCGCATTTGGGCACGAATTCGACGTACATCGCTCTCGACCAGCTCAGCACAAGCACGAAGGCGTAGATGGTCTTCGTCGTCCCCTCCGGCGTCTGGTAACGGAACGTGCCCCAGTCCACCTGCGCCTGGTCGCCCGGTGTTGTCTCAAAGCGCATCGTCGCGACTGGCTGGCGCCGGCGCCGCAGCGGCTGCACGAAGTTCTTCAGCAGCGTGTAGCTGCCGTCGTAGCCCTGTGCTCTGAGCTCGCGCAGCAGCACCACGCAGTTATCGACGCCGCGGCCCAGCTGCTCATGGAGATAGTCAGCGTATGGGTCGAGCTTCGAGCCCCTCGGCGGTCGCGGCGGCGGCTTCGGCACTTCCGGCGCTCGCAGGTACTTTCGGACCGAGTTGCGGGCGATCCCCAGCGTCCGGGCAATGGTGCGCACCGACGCGCCAGCGGCATGCATCTCGTAGATCTGTCTCACGTTTCGGCCTCCCAGCACGGAATCTCATTGGACACTGCCGGCTTCCTTTCGGAAGCCAGCTCCCGCTGGGGTGGGTCAATTCCGAGTTGGCGCTACTGGGTCAATTTACAGCTGGCGCTGACAGGGGAACAGAAAGACGCCGCCATCCACTCGCCGTCGGGCTGCTTCCGGAGTCGCACAACCGGCCAGTGTGCACATTGCCCAAATACGCTGCGGAATCTTCGTTGATGTCGCCTGATGACGACCTGCCCTCCCCCAACTAGAGTGATAACGCATATACCCGTATTGGGTACATGCTTGGGGAAAGCAGTTGTTGAGCAACGGCATGTGCACGTGCCGTCCCGCTCGCCAATGCACTTCACCAGGCGTGAGCAGTCATTTCGGAGGTGTGAGTGATTCATTTCAAAACCTGGCTTAAGCGTGCGGTCGTCGGTGTGACGGCGGGCGCAGCGGCCTTGGCTCTTCCCGCAATCGCCTGGGCGCAGACGGCAACACCCGATAGTGCTCCGGCAAAGATCGATTCCGGCGATACCGCCTGGGTGCTCGCCTCAGGCGCGCTCGTGATGCTGATGACGCCCGCGCTCGGCTTCTTCTACGGTGGTCTTGTCCGCAAGAAAAACGTCCTCTCGACCATCTTCTACAGCTTTCTCATCCTGGCCCTCATCAGCGTCCAATGGGTGCTTTTTGGCTACAGTCTGGCTTTCGGGCCGGACCACTGGGGCTTTATCGGCGGACTCGACTGGGCCGGTCTGAACGGCGTCGGTCTGGATCCCAATCCCGACTATGCGCCCACGATCCCGCACCAGGCGTACATGTTGTTCCAGATGATGTTCGCGGTCATCACGCCCGCACTCATCACCGGCGCGTTCGCCGAGCGTAAACGCTTCAAGGCGTTCGTCATCTTCAGCTTGCTGTGGGCGACGCTGGTCTATGACCCCATTGCGCATTGGGTCTGGGGAGCAGGCGGCTGGCTGCATTCCCTGGGCGCCCTGGACTTCGCCGGTGGGACCGTCGTGCACATCAGCTCCGGTGTTGCGGCGCTGGTCGCGGCACTCATGCTGGGCAAGCGCCTTGGGCTTGGCGATGAGCCCATGGAGCCGCACGATGCCACGATGACCATCCTCGGCGCCGGCTTACTGTGGTTCGGCTGGTTTGGCTTCAACGCCGGCTCGGCTCTGGCCAGCGGCGGACTGGCCACCAGCGCATTCGTCGTCACCAACACGGCTGCCGCCATGGGCGCGCTGACGTGGATGACCCTGAGCTGGATGCACGAGAAGCAGCCCAGCGCTATCGGTGGAGCTGCCGGCGCCGTTGCCGGTTTGGTCGCCATCACGCCCGCTTCCGGCTATGTCAATCCACTGGCATCCATCCTCATCGGCTTCGGCGCCGGCGCGGTCTGCTACGGCGCGGTGCAGCTGAAGAACAAGCTTGGCTTCGACGACGCGCTGGACGTGTGGGCCGTGCATGGCATCGGTGGCACCTTCGGCGCGTTGGCCACTGGTCTGTTCGCGACGGTCCTGGTGAACCAGGCCGGCGGGAATGGTCTGTTCTATGGCAACCCGGGTCAGCTGGGCGTACAGCTCATCGCCGTGCTGGCCAGCTGGGCGTATTCGGGCGTCATGACGTTCGTGCTGCTGAAGCTCATCGACGTCACGATCGGCCTGCGCGTGCCCGAGCACGAGGAGCTGGCCGGGCTCGACGTGACCCAGCACGGGGAGCTTGCCTACCAGGTCTAGTTGACCTTTAGACGCAAGAAATGAGGTGACGGGTCTCACAACGAGGTGAGGCCCGCCAACCTATTGGAGGCCCATCTGCAATCGCGGAACAGTCAGGCATACATGCCGCGTGGAGCGCTTTGTGGCGCGGACGGGTAGTCGCCAGGAGCAACTTTCCGGCACCCGACGGCGCATCATCGAGGGCACCCGTCAGATGCTGGCCGAGGGCGGTCTGGAGGCACTCAACCTCAAGCGCATCGAACGCGCCGTAGGCGTCGCCCGATCGACGATTCACTGCCACTTTGAATCGCGCCTCGGACTCCTGCAAGCTGTCCTCGAGGATGCGCTTCAGCGCGGCGGAATGGCTTTCATCGAGGCAGCCGCTGCTGCTCATGACGCCGTTGAAGCGCTCGACCTGCTGATCGCGCAGTCATGCCACATGTGGGCAGTCGATTATGTGATCTGGCGCAGGTTGATGGCTCTGGCTGCTCTCGCCCCCGAGGCTGAACGGGTCGTGTCCGCCTGGGACGAACAGCGCTACCGTCTTATCTTGGATCTCGTTGCACGGCTGGCCGATGCACAGGAGCTCGCGGATGGCCAATCGCTCCATAGTGTGGCTGGGGCCATCTGGGCCCTGACCAGCTACGCGACGTTCGAGCGTCTCCTGCTGGCGACGGGCTCGGAGGCCCAAGTCATCGCCATACTCAGGCTTTTCGCTCGCGGGCTTTACGGAGCCGGTAGGTCGCCGTTCGCGCTGCCAGAAGACTCTTTCACTGCCCCGCTGGCAGTCTCGAACGCCGCGATGCTGGCGTTGAGTACACGAACGAGGTCATCTGTCGTAAGCGTGGTTGCGTCTGCCGCCAGCAAACGTAATAGCCTGATCGCCTGCTCGGGCGAGGCTGGGGAGCCAGCCTCGAGGGCTGGGCTAAGTACGCCCTGGGCCAGTAGCGATGAGCTCGTTCGCGAAGGCGACGATGAGACGCTGGCTGCCCTCAGACGCGCATGATCGGCTCCCGTTCGGAGCGCCCATGTACCTGCGGCCAGCAGGGCCACGAGACCCAACAGGCGGTAGCCGCTCCAGCCACTGGCAGCTACCCAGCCGTCCACGACGTAGACGCTCAGGGTGGCGATCCCGATAAGTGCCGCTAGCCGCGGCGGCAGAAGCGCACCAGCGGCAAAAAGAGCGCAGGCATACATCACCGCCATCGGTGTTTCGGGAGGCGTATTCATGTCAGTCAGAAAGACCGCGACCACGCCCAACCCGAGCAGAATCGTCAAAAGCGCCTGGCCACGGGCGCTGCGGCGCTGCGCCGGATGCTCGGACGTCCACTCCGCCAGGTGCTCACCGGCGGCACACCCGAGCACGTCGTTGAGTGAGCGCAGCCAAAGCTGGACCAGGGCCAGCTGGCCGCCTGTTGCCAGACTGGCACGGCAGTCGTCGCGAAAGACCCGCAGTGTTTCGTCCCGATAGCGAAGCTGAAAGGTGCGTGGATACAGTCGCAGCACCATTCCATAGAGGCCTGACGAGAAACGGACTGCAGGACTATCGACACTCACTGCCAGTCTCCTCCTAGCGAGCCATCGCGGGCGCATCCAGCAGTCTCTTGCGGTAGACGCTTTCGAGCAGGCGCTGCAGCTGCTGCGCGTGGCTACGCGCCACCTGCTGCCCCACGTCCGTCAGACGGTAATAGCGCCGCCGTTCATCGTCGAGCTCAGGCGCCGGGCGTTCGGCGATTTCCACGATCAGGCCGGCATCGACCATCCGCTTGATGGCCCGGTAGAGCGTCGCGGCGCCGAGCCGGACTTCGCCCTGCGTGCGCTCGGCGATCTCTCGCATGATGCTGTAGCCGTGCCGTTCCTCGTCCAGCAGCGACAGCATGATCTGGAACATCGCGGGCGTCAGCTCGGCTTCGGGCATGGTCACACTGTACCCATCTGCACTACATGCGTCCTGGGCAGAATCTTACCTGTCCTACCCGTCCGATGAGCTGCCGGACCGCTAATAAGCCGGGTCGCCGGCGAGGATGCGCCGCATGTCTTCATCTGGCAGCGATGTCGGGCGAGGGGGTTGGACGCTGGCATCGAACGAGCGCAGCGAGCCGTCGGGATACTCGCACACCTGAAGGTGTCGCCGAGCCGTCCCGGGAGTGCAGCTCTTCACCGCCACACCCGCTGGATCGTGCAGGCTGGGGGCAAGCGCCTGCATAACGGGATACAGGCTTGCCAGCCCCAGCAGACCGCCGGCGGCAACGGCGACACCGAGCATTCGGGCTCGTGTTCTCCGGCGTCCATCGGTCAGAGGGTTTTCGGGACTGCTGGTGCGGGACATGATGTCAAGTGACAGACCTACGCCAGGTGATAGGGAATATTGGATACGATGACGCCTGGCCGGAACAGCAAGGCCGCCTTCAACCGGAGTGCCGTCTGATTGTGGAGCAGATGCTGCCACCACTGCCGAGGCACAAACTCGGCCAGCACCACCACGATCGTTTCCTGGGGGTGCGTCTCCTTGAGAGCGTCAATGTAGGCCAGCAGGGGCGACAGCAGCGATCGGTAAGGCGACTCGATGACAGTCAGCGGCACCGGGATGTCGGCGGTTTCCCACTCCTCGCGCATGGCCTCGGCCGCGTCGTCATCGTCGGCTACGAACACCGCGGACACGTTTTCTGGTTTGGCTATGGCCAGCGCGAAGGCGAGGGCCTGCCGGGCCGGTAGTCCAACTCCCGCGATAGGCACTACGCAGCGCGGGTGGACTTGATCGGGCGACACTGGCGTGTTTGCTCGGCCGGCATGCTCGACCGCGTGATAGTGCCTGCTGATGGCCCACATCAGGAAGACAAGGATCGGGATGAGAACGAGCACCATCCAGGCGCCCAGCGCAAATTTGGAGGCAGCGACGATCACCGCCACCACGCCTGTCGCGGCGGCGCCGACGCCATTGATGGTGGCTCGCAGTTGCCAGCGCCTATCGCGCAGCCGCGTCCAGTGCCGCACCAGGCCGATCTGACTCAGCGTAAAGGCGATGAACACGCCCACCGTGTACAGCGGGATGAGTCGCGTGACGCTGCCGCCGAACGCGATGACGACCAGTATGGCGACACCTGCCAGCGCCAGGATGCCCGTGGAGTACGCCAGTCGGTCGCCGCGGAACTGGAACTGGTGCGGCAGGAACTTGTCCTGAGCGAGAATGCTGGCCAGCCGGGGGAAGCCATTAAACGCCGTGTTCGCCGCCAGGATGAGCAAGATGGCGGTGGAGAACTGCAGCAGGTAGAAGAACCAGCCGGTTCCGGTCAACGTGCGGCTCAGTTGGCTGTTGACGGTTTCGACTTCCGTGGGGTCAGGGATGATGCCCATGTGGCCCGACAGGAAGCTGATGCCAAAGAAGATGGTGGCGAACAGTGTCCCCATAGCGACCAGCACTGTCTGCGCGTTGCGCACCTCCGGTGGCTTGAAGGCCGCGACGCCGTCCGCGACAGCCTCTGTGCCCGTTAGAGCTACAGAGCCAGAGGCGAACGCACGCAGAATGATTACGATCGACAGCGCCTGGGCCGTCCCATGCTGCTGCAGCCATTCCGGTGGAGCGCTGTACTGCGGCAGGTTACCCGTCAGGTACCGGAAGAGTCCATAAAGGACCATGCCGATCATGGCGCACGCATATACGTAAGTCGGGATAGCGAACACGTTGCCAGACTCGCGCAGACCGCGCAGGTTGACCACGGTCATCAAGACGACCAGCCCGACGGCGAACACGACGCGGTAGTCGAAGAGATCGGGAAATGCGGATGTCAACGCGGCAATGCCGGCGGACACGGACACGGCAACCGTCAGAAAGTAGTCGGTGAAGAGTGAAGCCGCCGCGACCAGGCCCGCGATGAGACCCAGGTTCTCGAGCGCCACGGCGTAGCTGCCGCCGCCCTTAGGATAGGCGAACAGGACTTGGCGGTAGCTGATGACGACGATGGCCAGGATGACGATGATTGCGAGGGTTAGCGGCAGGGTAAGGGACAGCGCCCCCACACCGGCGAGCACCAGGATGCGCATGATCTCCTCGGATGCGTAGGCCGATGAGGAGATGTTGTCGGAGGCGAAGATGGCGAGCCCCTTCAGCTTGCCGGTGCGCTCTTCAAGTTCTTGCTCGGAGGCGAGCGGCGCGCCCACCAGCAGCCGCTTGAGCCCCCTCAACACGCGGGCTGACCCGGACCGCGGTTCGACGGCTTCTGGTTCGGGCAGCAGGTTGCCCTCACCTGTGCGGCGGAACGACCGGTGCCGGGCTATCCGGACATAGTTATTGCCTGGCCGGGAACCCTGGCGCATCTCTCGCCACACGAGTTCCTGGCGATCCGGGTGGTGGGATGAGCTTCCGTTATTAGGCGCCGGTGCCTGCGTCTCGTCGCCGCTCGACGACCTTTCCTCCGGCAGTGCCTTCCGCTTGCCCTCAGGCATGGGCCGGCGCCACTGATGGGATTACAACCTCGATACTGCGGGGCCGACGGCCGAGGCTCCTGAAGGTTGCCAGCAGTGCGCCGTGGAAGGCGTCTTGAAACGCAGCTGGATCACCGTCGCCCGACAACACGATCCTGACGAGTGCGGGCGTGGTGACCGCGAAGCGCAGCGCGGCGCTGAGGACGTTCTGGTCGTAGTGGCCGCCTGGCAGGTCGACCGTGATTCGGATTGGTCCTAAACCAAGCTCGTGCCCTTCGGACCCCAAGCAGCGGAGGTATTTCCACGCATCGCGTTGCCCGTGGGCAGAGTGCCCACCTCCAGACGCGGACAGCCGTAGCGAGCATTGTCCGGGAGTCCCATCGCTGGTGCTCGCTGTTGCACGCTCCCACGCGCGTCGCACCGACTTCCACGCGGATCGCATCTATAGTCGCAGCGAGTATATGTCTTACGCACTCATTGCGCACAATGATGTGCCCCAGGATGTGTGCCGTGTCGATCATGCTGAACGGTCGTTCAGTATGGAAGCGAGCGGAGCGTGAGAGGTAAGTCCGTTCGCGCCAGGGCTATCAGGCTAGCTGAGAGAGATGGCGAGCTCCGGGGCGGTCAGCAGGTGCGGCTCGCCTCTGGAACGGCGGCGCCAGATCCAGCCGAAGTTGGACGCCAGCGCGAAGCCGACCGAAAACGCGGTGGCGCACAGCGACGCGATGACGTAGTGCAGGCCCAGCAGTGGAAGAAGATTGGCGACGGTGTACCACACACCAAAGCCGCCCGCACAGGCCACGTGGTAGCGCCACAGCCGCTGCCACGATGGACGCCGCTGACCAAAGACAAAGCGGTCGTTGACGAAGAAGCGAGGCAGAGCCGTCAGCTCCGCGACCAGCAACGTGGCGACCAGCAGTGGCACCAGCCAGACACCATGGAGCACATACAGCAGCGGGGTCGCGATCACCTCGAAGATGCCGCCGACGATGACCCAGCGCAGCAGCGGCCCCGTGACATGTGCCAGGAGCGTTGACAGAAGAGCCATCAGCGCGGCCGGCGCCGACCGCGAGAGTGGCGATGCCCGTGCGATTGAGGGCACAGTCGTGCAAATGGAGGCACTTCGCCCGTTATTATACTGAACCGACGTTCATTATGCCGAAAATCACCTTGCAGCGCGAGCTGGCCCGACACGACCAGATCCTCGACGCGGCCGCGGCCTGCTTTGCACACGGCGGCTTCGCGGCGACGGCGATGCCGGAGATCGCCAGCGCGGCCAAGCTGAGTGTGGGGTCGCTCTACCGCTACTTCCCGAACAAGGAAGAGCTCTTCCTGGCCGTGGTCGCCGACCGAGTCGCGGTGTACAACGACACCGTCTTCGCCGAACTGTCGCGTTCCGGGCCCGCGCTGCGACGTCTGCGTTCGGCGCTGGGCCGGCTGCAACGACTGCTGGCGGAGCAGTCGCCGGACGAGGCCCGCCTGTCGCTCGAGCTGTGGGCGCGCGCCCATGATGTGCCGGCCTTGAGGTCGTGGGTCGAGGAGGCGCGAGCGCGGCGGCTCGAGACCTTTCGCAAAGTCATCGACGAGGGCAAGCTCGGTGGGAGCATCCGCCGCGACGTGCGAGCCTCGGACGCCGCGGCCATGCTCATGGCCATCTCAGATGGACTCGTGGTACAGCGCTCCTGCGCGCCCTTTCACGAGCAGCGCGGCAATCCGCTCGCCGAGACCGAACGGCTGCTGGATAGCTGGCAACCTCAACCCACTGAACCATCAGGGAGTACATAGTGCCTGGGGATCGACCCTCTGGCGGGAAACCCGCCGGTCCAGTCATGGTGCTGGACGCGAATCCGGAGGACCAGCAGCTGGCGGAGACTATTCTGCGCGCCGAGGGCCTGCACGTGACCATCGCGTCCAACGGAAGTGAAGCGCTGACGCTGGCGGACGACGCTCGGCCAAGCGCTGTCGTGTGCGATGCCTCGCTGCCGGATGGTGACATCGCCGCCACCATCCGGCGGCTGCGGCAGATGTGCGGCTCCGACCTGCCGGTCGTCTTGGTGACTGCCGCCGCACGCGTCGCCGAACAGGCCTGGGCTATCGGCGCGTTCAGCTTTCTGGAAAGCGGTTCGACCCCGACTACCTGCTCCTGGCGGTTTTCCGGGGCTTGACTGCGGCCGCACGATGAGAACGACTCAACGGGCTGTTCCCGAACTCCGTGCCTTTCATCTCGTACGGCGAGACGACCCGACGGGCATCAGTGGCACGGGCTGCGTGGCCGAGGGCGTCGTCTTCAGCAGTGGCTGGGTGGCCATGACATGGCTGTCCGAGACGCCGACCATTACGTTCTATAGCTCGGTAGCGCAGGTCGAGACTCTCCATGGACATCATGGGACGACCTCACTCGAGTTCGGCATACACGACTGCACGCTGCGGCGGGCAGAGGAGGGGCCTTTCGGTTCGCTGGCTGCCGTCTCTGAGATGCGCTAGCGAGCAGAACTGCGCCACCGTGGCACGACGATGCCGGCGAACTCCTACCGATCCTGAGTCCTCTAGAAGCGCCGCGCAGCGCTCCCCGGCTGGCGGGTTTCCCAGGTCAGGCAAGTGTAGCCGGGCTAGCCCGGCACTGGCGCGAGACCCTGCAAGCGGCACGGCCCTGACGGCAAAAGTCGCGGACTCCTCTCACCGAGGCGACGACGCGCCATGTACACGCGGGTTGCTACAGATTCGTCGCGTCGGCTGGGACCAGCCGCAGGAGGTCTTGGACGGTCTTCGCGACGCTGTCGAACTCACAGTGCATACCCACGGTATAGGCCGTCATCGACAGCGAGCCATAGGCATAGCCATCCACTAACACCTCTGCGGTCTCCAAAGCGGCCTCGGCCAGCCCTACCAGATAGAGGAGGGGGATGAAGTGGTCCAGCATTGGCACCGCGCGGCGGTAATCAGGATGCTGTTGGAGATCCAGCAGTTTTGAGGGCACAGATGTGATTGCGGCCATCGCCGCCTCATCGCCTCTATGGGATTCCAATCCCGCTCTCCGACGCGCTGGCGACCTTGACTTCCTCCGAGCCGGCAGCTAAGCGCAGGATGAAAATTCGTGAAAGACCAGCAAGGCCTTGGCCAAGCGATAACGGCGCATTCATCGGCTCGTTTTGCAGGATCGAGTGCGTTCAGCTCGTCGGTGTCTCTGCTCGTGCACGTGTCTTACCTGAGTCGCATCATCGCGACCGCGGCCGTCCTCGGAGCCAGCTTGCTGGCAATGGTTCCGCAGGCTGCTGCTGCCGGCTCGGTCAACGGCAAGACGATAGTCGTGGACCCTGGCCATGGAGGCAAAGATCCGGGTGCGGTGGACAACGGCGTCCAGGAGAAGAGCATCACCCTGGCCGTCGGCCGGCAGCTGGCAGGCGTCCTGCAGGCGCAGGGTGCACGCGTGGTCATGACCCGGGACAGTGACGTGAGCCTGGCACCCAGCGGGACGGTCGACGCCGATCTGCAGGCGCGGGTCAACCTGGCCCAGCAGAGCCATGCCAGCGCCTTCGTCTCGATCCACGGGAATGAGGCGGCCGATCCGAATGCGAATGGTGCCACCACGTTCTACGGTCCGGTCTGCGGCTTCTACAGCGGAGTGAAGCTGTCGCCAGCGGATGTCAGTCGGTCTTACTCGCTTGCCCAGAAAGTCCAGGCCGCAATCGTGTCCCGCACCCACGAGCGAGACAACGGCGCGCAGTCCGCGGCGTTCTGGGTGCTGGGCAATCCCGGCGTCCCGGCCATTCTGGTCGAAACGGCCTTCTTGTCTAATAAGAGCGACGCCGCCAAGCTGGTGGACCCCGGCCATCAACATCTCCTGGTAGACGCCATTGCCGATGGGCTGAACGGCTTCTTCAATAGCGGCGACGCTGGCGGCGCGCCAGCTCCTAAGGATGGCCTGGCGGGCTGCGCGGGCACCTCACCCAAAGACGATCGATCTCAGGCCCTGGCCGAACGCTGGGTGCAAACCGTCGTGCCAGCTCCGCTGCTCTCCGGCCCCGACGATAAGGCCAAGATATTCTCTACGTTAGCTCCGTTCACGCACCTGAAGGTCCTCGGTCAGAACGGTGACTTTCTGAATGTTCTTAACCCGTCGACCAACGGTCCGGGCTACGTCGAGGCCAAGAACGTGGGGCCCAGTGGACCGCCGCCAGCGCCAGCCGCCTTCGAACCCTTCTGGGTTCAGAGTTTCCGCGCGACTCAGCTGTGGTCGGGGCCGTCCGATGGCGTCAGCTTCGGGCCATTGCCGGTCTGGAGCTATGTGCAGGTGCTGGCGCCGAGTGCCACCTCGCGCTTCTACGTGCGCGTTGCCGCAACCGGCAATGTAGCCTATGTCGACCGAGCTGATGTCGGTCCTTCCGGAGCGCCGACTGCCACGCCAGCCAGCGCAGAGGCCGCGGCGGCCGGCGCGCCAGCCGCGCGACCCTCCACCGTCGTGGTCGCCGCCGGAGACACGCTGTTGGCCCTCGCTGGCAAGGTCGGGGTATCCGTTGCCGACTTGACGGCCGCCAACCAGTTGAGCTCGGACGGAACCATTCGGGTCGGCCAGAAGCTGCTGATTCCATCTGACAAAGCAGCGCCGACATCCTCGACGACGGCGGGCTCGACCGCCTCTCCATCCGTGGCCACCACCGTGACCATCGCCCCAGGCGACACGCTGTCGGGCATCGCCGCCCGGTCTGGCGTCACTGTTTCTGAGTTGACAGCGGTGAATCATCTGTCCCTGGATGGGCTCTTGAAGGTCGGTCAGAAGCTCGCTCTGCCAACGGCTGGCTCGCCGGCCGTCGCACGGCCGGCTACCGCCCCGAACCCGACAAGCATTACGGTCGGCGCGGGCGACACCTTATCGGCCCTGGCCGCCCGCGTCGGTGTGTCCATCGAGACACTGGTCGCCCTGAACCACCTGGCGGCGCCCGACGCCATCCAGGCTGGCCAGACTCTCAAGCTGGGATGACACCCCGCTGGCTCAGTGGCTTTGCCATATGCGTGCTCCTGGCAGGCTGCGCTCAAGCGTCCTCGTGGGACGATGGCGGAAAGGGGTTTCGTGACAGCGGAGGCGCACCTCCGCCCTCGTCAGCAGGCACAAGTGCCGGTGCCGTCGCGGCATCACCGACGGGCGAGCCGACGAAGACCATACAGGCCGCCGTCCTCTATTTCACGGCGGCTGGCCAACTGTCGGTGGTGCCCTCCCAGGTGTCAAGCGCTGCCCCGGCACGGCAGGCGCTGGAGCAACTATTCAACGGCCCCCCGGATGCTGGACATTCCACCGAGATCCCGGATGCCGCTCGCCTGCAGGACATTGTCATTTCCGCCAGAACCGCCAGGGTCAGCTTGAACGAGCCCTTCTTCGCTCCGGGCGGAGCGACGGGGACTCTCCTGCGGCTGGCCCAGGTGGTCTACACAGTCACTCAGTTCCCCGGTGTGACAGACGTCATCTTTCTCCGAGATGGAGGGAGCGTCGACCTCATTGGCGAGGGCTTTCCGCTCAACCGTCCACTCACGCGGCAGGACTTCCCGTCCATGGAAGCGTGATTGACGGCTTCCAGAGGGTCCCCGGCCGGGCAGGGCCTGCGGACCTCGCGCAGGCTCACCCCTCGCCGCCATTCACAGAACAACAACAACGAGGAGCGACGATTGCTGCTGCCCTACTGCTGCTGCTGCCGCGCCGCCCCCTAACTCCGCTCGACTGCTGGTGGACAGCAAAAAAAACCAGCACGGTGGAGCCGGGCCTGCCTTCCCTCTGAAAGCTCTTTCCGAACCCAAAGGCGGTGTGTGCCACGCAGTCAGCGGCTCCACGCAGAGCTCGAACGTCTGACCGTCTGTGCTCGGATGACGATGTGCGACGCCCAATTTGACGGGCCGGGTGACTAAACGGGTGACTCACTTGACTATAAGTGAGTTTTCACGCTCAAAAAACTAGTAGCGCATACCGGATTCGAACCGGTGATCTCAGCCTTGAGAGGGCTGCGTCCTAGGCCGCTAGACGAATGCGCCGTTCAGCGTCTGACTATACCAAATGCAGCCGCTAGCAAGCGAGCCCTAAACCGGGCACGGAGTCCCGGGTCAGCACCATTACCCGCACGGGGCCGGTGCCGTGCGTGCCGTCTTCGAGCACCTGCACGCGGTTCTGGTAGAGGAACTGCGCCGCCGCCGCTGGATCGTGCAGGAACCAGTCGATCATCTCATCGTCGAGGTACACGGCGCGGGGGCGGCGGTCAGTTGGGGTGGTGAAGGGTTGTCCCATTGTCTGCATTGGTAACGTGCCTGCGCGACCGGAAGTTACGGTAATGTACGCCTCCAGGCCAGGACCCTCGACGCCGGCTCCCTAGCGCACTGCTATACTGCCGCCCAGGTACGCCGTCAGCATGGCAATGATTGGCCCGGTCCAACCTGGGAGTCCCTATCTCCTCCCACCACCGGACGACAAGAAGCTCAAACGTCGCAAGAGCTCCTACGAGCGGACGGCCGAAGCTGCCGAAGCCGAAGTCCTCGACAGCTCTTCCGCGGCCGAAGAGGACGTCGACGCAGCCATCCTGGCCCGGTTCCCCCCGGGCTCGGGACCGATCAGCTGGATTGCCCGGCTGGTCTTCCAGACCTACCATTCCGTGCTGCGGCCCAAGCTCGGCCGCATCGTCGACCTGCTGGCCTAGCCTGCCCGGGCTTGCGCTGCCTAGCGCAGCGTCTCCATGAAGGCCACGAGCTGCTGCAGCTCCTGATCGCTGATGTTGCCGCCAAAGGCAGGCATGTTCGGCCCTCCGTTCAAGATGCGCACGATGATCTGATCGCGGGTGAGCCGGCTGCCAACGGTGGTGAGGTCAGGCCCCTTGCGGCCGCCGGCACCGCCCAGGGCGTGGCAGGTGATGCAGCCTCGGATCCGAAACAGCTGCAGGCCCTGCGCCGCGTCGCCGGTCGCGCGCTGCTCGATCTGCGGAGGAATAGCCACATCCTGCACGGCCTGGATCTCCGGCGACCACGGCGCCTGGTAGCCTTCGATGGTCAGCACGGTCAGGCCGAGCAGCATTCCGACTACCAGGACCACGGCCACCGGCCGCCGGCTGGGATGGCGCTCGCCGCGGTTCGATACGAACGGCACCATGATCACCAGCACGCCCAGCAGCACCGGCACGCTCAGGATCACGAAGTTCTCCAGCACCGGCGGGATGAGCGACAGCACGGCGAAGTACCACAGGAAGTACCAATCCGGCCGTGGGTCGGCGTTGACGATGGTGGGATCGGCCGGCTTGCCCAGCTGAGGCGCGCCGACGATGGCCGCCAGCACCATGATCACCGCGAACATCAGCACCGCGAACACGGCATCGCGCCAGGCGGCGTCCGGGAAGAACGGCTCGCCGTCCTTCTCCAGGATCTCGTGATAGCGCTGCTTGTACGTGGCCGGATCGACCGGCACGCCGGGCCTAGGCGGCTCGGAGATGCCGTCGAACACTACCAGCCACAGGTGCACCAGCACGAAGCCGAAGATGAGCGCCGGCAGCAGGAACACGTGCGTGGCAAAGAAGCGCGTCAGCGTGGCGCCGCCAACGGTGGAGCCGGCCACGACCAGCTGTGCCACCAGCTGGCCGATGACCGGCGTCTTGCCGGCCTGCTCGGCCATCACCACCACGCCCCAATAGGCGTCCTGGTCCCAGCGCAGCAGCTGGCCAGTGAACGCCATGGCCGCGGTGAGCACCAGCAGGAAGGCCCCTGTGAGCCAGTTGAACTCGCGCGGGAACTTGTACGAGCCCATCAGGAAGACGCGCAGCACGTGGGCGGTGATCATGATCACCATGGCGCTGGCGCCGAAGAAGTGCATGCCGCGCAGCAGCGATCCCAGCGGCGCGGAGCTGGTGATGAACTGCAGCGACTGGTACGCGCCCGAGGGCGCAGGCACGTAGATCATGGCCAGCGCCACGCCGGTGATCACCTGCAGGATGAACGCGGCCAGCGTGGCGCTGCCGAACACGTACCACCAGTTCACGCCCTTGGGCACCGGATGCTGGACGATCGGCAGCAGCCCTTCGTAGATGTGGCTGCGATCTTCGAACCAGCCGCCCAGCCGGCGCCACAGCGTCTTGGGGCGCGCCTCAGGCGTTGCCGACATATTCGCTCAGCTGAGAGGTGGGCAGTGGAATGGTGAAGGCCTGCAGCCGGCCGTCCACGATACGAGTCTCGTGCTTGAACAGGGAGCGCGGAGGCGGCCCGGCGGCCACCGTGCCATCGGAGTAGTAGATGCCGCCGTGGCAGGGACATTCGAACAGCCGCGCGCCATCGAGCCAGTTCACCGGACAGCCCAGGTGCGTGCAGTTCACAGCGAACACGTCGAACGCGTTCGGCGCGGTCTGCCGCACCCACACGGAGGTTTGGGAGGTTTGCCCGGCCCATGGCACGCTGGAGGGGTCGGTGAAGCTCACCAGCTTGGTCTGGCCGAGCGCGAAGTCGCTCACCGGCCCCAGATCTATCCACTGCTGGGGAGAGCGCTTGATCAGCGGCCCAAAGAGGTAGCCGATGAGCGGCACGCCGAGCATCAGGCCCATCACGCCGCCGAGGCCGAACGACACCTGGGCCAGGAAGCGGCGCCGCGATCGCGGCTCGCCTAATCCATGCAAACGGAAGAAATCCTTGGGCATGCCGCTACCGCCCTTCCCGCTCGCCCGCGGCCGGCCCGTGGGGCCCGGGCTCTCGCATGAGCTCACGCACCCAGCCTACGACCGCGATGACGACCGTCAACAAGCCGGCGTAAAAGAAGATCCCGACCGTGATCAGGCCAAAGCAAACGGCCGCCAGACCGAGCGCCAGCACCATCGGCCAGTACGTCGGCTGGGGCATCTCCTCTTCCTGGGAGGGCCGGGAATCGACCGCCGCTCCGGCGGACTGGGGCGCCTGGCTCATCGAGCCATGAACGCCGACCAGAAATAGACCACGCCGTAGATCAGCACCCACATGCCGTCCACGAAGTGCCAGTAGATGCTGATCAGCTCGAGGCCGGATTCGCCACCGTGAGCCAGCGGCCGGCGCAGGGAGACGCCGAGCAGCGCCAGCATCATCAGCAGGCCGATGATGACGTGCAGGCCGTGAATCCCGGTGAGGGTGAAGAAGGTCGTAGCCCACACGTTGCTGGCGGCAGTGACCCGCTCGCCGAACAGCTCCAGCCACTCGCTCAGCTCGCCGCCCAGGAACACGGCGCCAAGGATCACCGTCGCCAGCAGCCACAGCCGCATGCCGCCGTACCGGCCGCGCGCCAACCGTCGCGCGCACAGGGCAATGGTGCCGCTGCTGAGCCACAGGGCAACGGAAAACGGGATCATGCGCGCGGCGCTCAGCGTCTCCTGCGGGTTCGGATGGTCGACCCTGCCCTGCCCGACCGAGTACAGGCTGATGACCGACAGGAACACCATCGACTCCGAGGCCACGAACAGCAGCACCCCCAGCCGGCGCGGGCCAATCGCGTGTGTCCCGGCCGAGCTCGGTGCGGCCGCGTACGATGCCACCGTCACAGCTCCCGCTCATGCTCCCAGTCGGGAGCTTCCGGATGGGCCACGTCCCACAGGGGACGCCGGCTGGTCACGGTCGGGATAGAGGCGAAGTTATAAGACGGCGGAGGAGATGACGTCGCCCACTCCAGCGTCCAGGCCTCCCACGGGTTGTCACCGGCTGGCCGGCCGAAGCGCAGCGACCACAGCACGTTGCCGACGAACACGACAACGGCAAGGCCCATGATGAACGCCCCAATCGTGATCAGCAGGTTCAGGTCGCCCCAGCCCTCAAACGCCGGGTAGGTATACACCCGGCGGGGCATGCCCTCGATGCCCAGCAGGTGCATAGGCAAGAAGGTGAGGTTGAAACCAATCAGGAACAGCCAGAAATGTGCCTTGCCCCACCGCTCCGACATCATTCGGCCGCTCATCTTGGGGAACCAGTAGTACCAGGCGGCGAAGATGGCAAAGGCCACACCGCCCACGGCGACGTAATGCAGGTGGGCCACCAGGTAGTAGCTGCCGTTCACCTGCCAGTCGATTGGCACCACGGCAAGCGTCACCCCACTCAAGCCGCCGATCAAGAACATGGCGATGAAGCCCAGGGCGAACAGCATCGGCGTCCGAAAGCGGATGGCGCCGCCATAGGCGGTGGCCAGCCAGGTGAAGATCTTGACTCCCGTTGGGATGGCGATGGCCATAGTCGAGGCTGAGAAGGCCATATCGGCGATGATGGGCATGCCCGAGGCAAACATATGGTGGGCCCACACGCCAAAGCTGAGGAAGCCTATGGCGATGCCGGACGCGACCACGAAGCTGTAGCCGAAGATCGGCTTGCGCGAGAACACCGGAACGATCTCGGAGATGAAGCCGAAGGCCGGCAGCGCCAGGATGTAGACCTCGGGATGCCCAAAGATCCAGAACAGATGCTGCCACATAATCGGCAAGCCGCCGCCCAGCGGATCGTAGAAGTGGCCGCTCAGCAGCCGGTCCACCAGCAGCATGATCAGGCTGGCCGTGAGCGTGGGCAGAGCCAGCAGCGACAGCGCCGACGTTACCAGCATCATCCACACGAACACCGGCAGCCGGTTGTAGCTCATGCCGGGCGCGCGGTGATGGACCACGGTCACGACGAAGTTGATCGAGGTAGCGACCGTTCCCGCGCCGCTGAGGATCAGCGCCAGGGCATAGAAATCGACCGCGTTGGTAGGGGAGAAGGGGTGCTCGGTCAGCGGCGCGTAGGCATACCAGCCGACGTCCGGCGCGCCCCCCGACAGGAGGCTGTAATAGAGGAAGAGGCCGGAGGCCGCCAGGATCCAGTAGCTGAAGGCGTTGAGCCGCGGGAAGGCCACGTCCCGCGCCCCGATCATCAGCGGCAGCAGGTAGTTAGCCAGCCCGAACAGCAGGGGCATGACCGCGAAGAAGATCATCGTCACCCCATGCAGGGTGAACACCTGGTTGTACACCTGCGGGCTCAGCACCTGTGCGTCCGGCTGGGCCAGCTGGGATCGCATCAGCAGCGATTCAATGCCCCCCACGGCAAAGAACACCAGGCCCGTGGCGACGTACATGATCCCGATGCGCTTGTGATCGACCGTGCTCACCCACGTGAGCAGCCCGGCGCCCGGCGGTCCCACGCCCACGCCGGCGTAGCCCGGCAGTGGCCGCGCTACCGAGGCCATGCCTGACCCTGCCCGTACGAGCCTCCGAACGCCAAGCGATCGACGGCAGCCCGCCTCTCCTGCCCCCTATCCCCTGTCCTCTCACCCCTCATCGCAAGTCCTCCAGGAAGGCCGCGAGCTGCCTTGCGTCGGCGTCGCTCAGCCGGAACTTGGGCATGTAGCTTCCCGGCTTGAACTGCTGGGCATCCTGAATCCAGGCGGCCAGGTTGTCGGGCGTGTTCTGCAGGACACCCGCTCCTATGGTGGAGCGGCTGCCGAGGTGCGTGAGATCGGGCGCGGCCTTGCCGTTTGACACACCGCTAATGGCGTGGCAGGCGCCGCAGGCGTTGGCCGTGTACAGCCGCAGCGCATCCTGATGCTGGCTCAGGACCTGTTGGGACACAGGCTGTCCCTGGCCGGCCAGCCAGCGATCGAAATCGGCAGGCGCATCGGCGAACACGGTCAGCCGCATCCAGCCGTGCTGAGTGCCGCAGTACTCGGCACAGGCGCCGTCGTAGCGGCCGGGCTGCTCGGGCGTGAACGTCCACAGGTTGGTCTGGCCCGGGACCATCTGCTCCTTGCCCGCCAGCTCGGGCACCCAGAAGTTGTGGACCACGTCGGCCGACAGAAGCTGCAGCCTCACCTGCCGGCCAACCGGGACGTGCAGCTCGTTGGCGCTGACCGCGCCGGGGTACTGGAATTCCCACCACCACTGATGCCCGATCAAGGTGATGGGCAGCGCGTCGGGGGCAATAGCCGTTTCGACGCCGACCTCACGGACGGTGAAGATGAAAACTGCCACCAGGATGGCAAACGGGATGCCGGCCCACCACATTTCCAGCCGCAGATGGCCATAGACCGGCCGCGGATCGGGCTGCCCTTCGCGGCCGCGGAAAGCCACGATGACATACAGAAGCGTGCCCAGCACCACCAGTAGGAACAGCCCGGCGATAGCCATGACCAACCAGAACAGCCAGCTGATCGAGCGCGCTTGCAGCGTTTGTCCGCTCACCGGCCAGAAGGGGGCGGCCAGCGCTGCTGCCGGCCAGCAGGCAAGAACTACCAGAGCCGCCGCGAAACCCGCCAGACGTCTGCGCCGCATCGACCCTCTTTCCCGAGCTGTTGTTCGGGCACCGTGCGCGCCGGCCGCAAACCGTATCTGCGACCGGTTGCTGGGCCCAATCTACCACGACTCCGTAAACGGGAGGCCTGGGACAGGCTGCTATTCTCGCCGGGTGCTGCCCCGCGGCCTCTACGTCATCACCGACAGCGCGCTCTCGCAAGGCCGAAGCCACGACCAGGTCGTGGAGGCTGCGTTGCGCGGCGGGGCGACGACGATCCAGCTGAGGGACAAACGCTGCCCACGAGCCGACCTGCTGGCGGCAGCCCGGCGGCTCTCGGCCCTGTGCCGCGAAGCCGGCGCCCTGTTCATCGTCAATGACGATCCGTACCTGGCCGCCGAGGCGGGCGCCGATGGCGTGCATCTGGGGCCATCCGACATGCCGCCGTTCGAAGCCCGGGGACTGCTGGGCGAACAGGCGGTGATTGGCTGGTCGGTCAAAGGATCGATCGAGCTGGCCCGGCAGGCGAGCCGCATGGGCGTGGACTACCTGGCGGTCGGCAGCATCTTCCCCACGACCACCAAGGAAGGCGCCGTGGTCGTCGGCGTGGAGGCTATCCGGAACATCCGTGCAGCCGTCGAGCTGCCGATCGCGGCTATTGGCGGCATCGACCTCGATAGCGTTGTTTCAGTCATCCAGGCCGGAGCGGTCAGCGCCTGCGTCATCAGCGCCGCCGTCGGCGCACCGGACGTGGAAGCCGCCTGCCGCGAGCTGAGCCAGGCCATCGCCGCCGCGCAAACCGTCCATTAGGGGCATTTCCGGAGGGATATCGGGAATAGCCCGGATACGGGCCGAAGCAGAACGGGCCTACGCTGGATTGGATGGCACAGAGCCTCGACGTGCAGATGCTCAAGCTCAGCTTCCTGCGTGACCTGGTGCAAGCCGCGCCCGATCCCGAAGCCGAGAGCTTCCCGCTCCTGGAGCTGGCCAACTCGATCACCGATTCGATTCTGACCCCCGCGCTGCTGCGGGAACGGCTGGGCATCATCCTCGATTGAGCGTCCGGCCCAGCAGGCGGAAAGCACAGATCTCCTCTCTATAATTCCGTCGGCGGGCGGCCTGTTCGCCGATCCCAGCTCTGTTTCGGGGGAATTGCCCGTTGCCGGAAATCCTCTCGCTCATGTGCGTGCACGCCCATCCCGACGACGAGTCGAGCAGCACCGGCGGCACACTGGCCAAATACGCTAGTGAAGGTGCGCTCACTTCGGTCATCTGCGCAACCAAGGGCGAGGAGGGCGAGATCCGCGATCCGCGCCTCGTCATCCAGCCGTGGGAGACCCTGGCCACCGTCCGCCAGCGCGAGCTCAAGCTGGCAACCACCGTGCTCAAGGTGAATTTCGTCAACTTCCTCGGCTATCGCGATTCCGGCATGGCGGGTACCGGCGCCAACGCCCATACCCAGGCCTTCTGCAACGCCGATCCCGAGGAAGCCTGCCGGCGATTGGTGTTGAACATCCGCAAGCTCAAGCCGCAGGTGCTGGTCACGTACAACGAGAACGGCGGCTACGGCCACCCCGACCACATCATGTGCCACCGCATCACCCACGCGGCCTTCGAGCTGGCGGCCGATCCCGAGTTTGCCTGGGACGACGGCGAGGAGCCCTGGCAGCCCAGCAAGCTGTACCACACCGCCCACTCTCGCGAAACGCACCTCCGCGTCCACGACATGTCCTTGGCGGCGGGTCTCGAGCCGCCCTTCGGCAACCGCGATCCCAAGACCTTCGGGGTGCCCGACAGCGAGATCACCACGCGCATCGACGTTGCGCCTTACCTGGCCATCAAGCGCAAGGCGCTGCTGTCGCACCGCAGCCAGCTGACGGGCAGCCGCTGGGAGACGATGCCCGACGACATCATGGCCGCCTACAGCGAGGAGTGCTTCGTCCTGGCCCGCAGCCTGGTCTCCACCTCCGGCCGCGAGACCGATCTTTTCGAAGGGTTGCGAGATCGAGCCATTGCGGCGGATGACTACTCGCTGCTTTTCGCCCAGCCCGTCGGAACCCATTTCGTCGCCTGAGCAGCCGGGCGCCACTCGATTGCTTCGCCTCCTTGCTGGACTTCCGCCTTTGTTATAGTTCGCCGTTGTAAAAGAAACGTGTGCAGAGAGAAGAAGTAAGGAGAGGATTTGCCCGCAGTAGCTAAGCCGGAGATTGTGCAGAAATACCGCACTCACGAACGGGATACCGGCTCCTCGGAAGTTCAGGTTGCGGTCCTCACGGCGCGCATCAATCACCTCAACGAGCATCTGAAGACCAATATCCACGACCACCACTCGCGCCGTGGACTGCTGAAGATGGTCGGCCGCAGGCGGCGCTTGCTCGCCTATCTCAGCCGGAAGGATGTCGGGCGCTATCAGCAGCTGATAGCGAGTCTGGGACTGCGGAAGTAGCTGCCGGACGCTAAACGCGTCGTTCGCCCATCCCTCATACATTGTCAATCCAACCACAGGTTTCGCGTCCAGCCGCGAGCTGTTCCCTGCCGTGCGATCGGCAGTTGACGGCTCCTGATCGGCTGCTCGACTGCAAGGAGAACAAGAGAACATGATTCATCGCGTCGCCGCCAGGCTTGGCGCTCACGATATGGAATTCGAAACCGGCCGCGTGGCCGGACTTGCCCACGGAGCGGTGACCGTACGCTACGGCGACACCATGGTGCTAGCCACCGCCGTCGGCAGTAACCCTCGAGAGGGCATCGATTTCTTCCCTCTCACCGTCGATTACGAGGAACGGATGTACGCCGCCGGGAAGATCCCCGGCGGTTTTATCAAGCGAGAAGGCCGCGCCTCCCAGGCGGCCATCCTCACCTGCCGGCTCACGGACCGGCCGATCCGGCCGCTGTTCCCCAAGGGCTACAAGAACGAGGTCCAAATCATCGTCACCGTTCTGTCCGCGGACCAGGAGAACGATCCCGACATCCTGGCCATCAACGGCGCCTCGGCCGCGCTTGGGCTATCCGATATCCCCTTCCTGGGCCCCATCGGCGCTGTTCGCGTGGGCTACATCAACGGCGAGTTCGTCGTCAACCCCACCTTCGAGCAGCTCAAGGAGAGCAAGCTCGACCTGGCTATTGCCGGCACCACCGATGCCGTCATGATGGTCGAGGCCGATGCCCACGAGCTGCCGGAAGAGACCATGCTGCGGGCCGTTCAGTTCGGCCATGAATCGCTGCGGGCGTCGATCGACGCACAGCAAGAGCTGATCAGGGTAGCCGGCAAGCCCAAGAAGGAATTCGTTCCCCCTGCCGTCAACGAAGCGCTGCGCCAGGAGATCCGCGGCTGGCTGGCGCCCCGGCTCGAGGAGGCCATGTTCAACGCCGACAAGGCCAGTCGCGAAGGCGCTACGGCAGAAGTCGGCAAGCAGCTGCGGGAGACGTTTGCACCGCGCATCGAGGCCGGCGAGCTCACCCCCAAGGAGCTGGACTCGGTCCTCAGCGAGACCGAGAAGAGCGTCGTGCGTACCGCCATCCTCGAGCGCCAGCTGCGCGTCGACGGCCGCAACCTGACGGAGATCCGGCCCATCACCTGTGATGCCGGCGTCCTGCCGCGCACCCACGGTACCGGACTCTTCACCCGCGGCCAGACGCAGGTGCTGAGCGTGCTGACGCTCGGCGCCCCCGGCGACCGCCAGATGATCGACGACATCAGCCCGGAAGAGTACAAGCGCTTCATGCACCAGTACAACTTCCCGCCCTTCAGCACCGGCGAGGTCAGGCGCCTGGGCGCCCCCGGCCGGCGCGAAGTCGGGCACGGCGCGCTGGTGGAGCGCTCCGTTCTGCCAATCCTCCCGGCGGAAGAGGAGTTCCCTTACACCATTCGCATCGTCAGCGAGGTGTTGTCGTCGAATGGCTCGACGTCCATGGGATCGGTGTGCGGCAGCACACTCGCCCTGATGGATGCCGGCGTGCCAATCAAGGCCCCGGTGGCCGGCGTGGCCATGGGGCTGATCACCGGCGAAGGCGGCAAGTACGCCATCCTCACCGACATCCAGGGCGTCGAGGACGCGCTGGGTGACATGGATTTCAAGGTCGCCGGCACTGCCGAGGGCGTGACCGGCCTGCAGATGGACATCAAGGTCAAGGGCATCACCTACGAGATCATGGAGAGGGCCTTAACCCAGGCCAAGGAAGCTCGTGCGTTCATCATGGGCAAGATGCTGGCGACGCTCGATAAGCCGCGCAGCGACCTCTCGCCCCACGCTCCGCGCATTCTGACCATCCGTATCAATCCGGAGAAGATCGGCGCGCTCATCGGGCCCGGCGGCAAGAACATCCGCAAGATCACCGACGAGACCGGCGTCAGCATCGACATCGAGGACGACGGCCGGGTGATGATCGCCACCGCCGACGGAGCGGCCAAGGACAAGGCGCTGGCCATGATCCAGGCCATCACCGAGGACGTGGAGGTCGGCAAGCAGTATCGAGGCACCGTCAAGCGGCTGATGAACTTCGGCGCCTTCGTCGAGATCCTGCCAGGCAAAGAGGGGCTGGTCCACATCTCGGACCTGGCCAATGAGCGCGTGGGCAGGGTGGAGGACGTGGTCAACATCGGCGACCAGGTGGACGTCCTGGTGAAGGAGATCGACTCCCAGGGGCGCATCAACCTGTCGCGCCGCGCGCTGCTCGAAGGCTACGACCCAGCCTCCGAGACTTCGGGGCGGCCCGGGGGTGGCTTCCGCGATCGAGGTGATCGGCCCAGCTTCGGCGGCGGCTTCCGCGATCGCGACCGTGGTGGCGACCGCGGTGGCTTCCGCGACCGAGGTGACCGTCCTGGATTCCGAGATCGTGGTGATAGGCCCGGCTTCCGTGACCGCGGGGATCGGCCCGGCTTCCGTGACCGTGGAGACAGGCCTTCGTTCCGAGACCGGGTGCAGGGCGAGGACAGGCCGCAGCAGAGTGCCCCACCCCGACACGAGGGCGAGCACCACGAGGACGGCCATACGCATGAGCATCACGACGGCCACCAGCACGAGCACCACGAGGACTGAGCACGCCTAGGCGTTCGATGCCATGATCGCCGTCGCGGTCGCCGGCGCGCTGGGACGCATGGGTGGCGAGGTCATCCAGGCAGTCAGCGCCGCCGGCGACATGCAGGTCGTGGCGGGCATAGACATCAAGGCATCCGGCGCCGAGCGTCTGCCCTTCCCCGTATCGGCGGATCTCGCGGCGCTGCTGAAGCGCAGCCAGGCCCAGGTGCTGGTCGACTTCACCGTGGCCGAGGCGGCGGTCGAGAACGCCCTCACCGCCCTGGATATGGGGGTGCGCCCGGTCATTGGGACCAGTGGCATCAGCGACAGCCAGCTGGAGCAGCTCCGGAAGAAGGCTGAGGCCACAGGGACCGGCGTCTTCGTGGCGCCGAACTTCGCCTTGGGGGCGGTGCTGATGATGCACTTTGCCCGCATCGCCTCGCGCTATTTCGATTCGGCCGAGATCATCGAGCTCCACCACGACCAGAAGATCGACGCGCCATCCGGAACGGCGGTTAAGACGGCCCAGGACATGGTGCAGGCCCACGGGGGGCCCTTCGTGAGCAACGTCCCAACCAAGGAGCCCCTTCCCGGCGGCCGCGGCGCCGAGCACGGCGGCGTGCGAATCCACAGCCTGCGCCTGCCTGGTCTCGTGGCCAACCAAGAGGTCATCTTCGGCGCCCAGGGCCAGACGCTCATCCTGCGACACGACACTACCGATCGCACGGCGTTTATGCCGGGGGTGATCATCGCGCTTCGGGAAGTCCTGAAGTTGGACAAGCTCGTTGTCGGCCTCGATAATCTTTTAAGCCTGGGGTAACCCCGGAGCACCAGTTCCCGCCCACAAACAGGAGTGCGCGCCATGGCTACGCTCGGCCGTCTGCTGACCGCGATGATCACGCCGTTCACCGACGGTGGCGCGGTGGACTACGCCAAAGCGGCCGACCTCGCCAAGAACCTGATCGCGTCCGGCTCCGACGGGCTCGTGATCACCGGCACCACCGGCGAGGGGCCGACGCTCAGCGAGGACGAGAAGCTCGAGCTGTATCGCGTGACCAAGCGCGCGGCCGGCAGCGCGGCCATCGTCGCCGGGACCGGCAACTACAACACCGCCGAATCTGTCCACCTCACCCGAGAGGCAGAGAGGGCCGGCGTCGACGGCTGCCTGCTGGTCGTGCCGTACTACAACAACCCCCCGCAGGAAGGGCTGTATCAGCACTTCAAGGCCATCGCCTCCGCCACCTCGCTGCCGTGCGTGCTGTACAACGTCCCAACGCGCTCGCCGCGCAACCTGGACGCCGCAACCCTGAAGCGGCTGGCGCACATCGACAACATCGTGGGCGTGAAGGAGGCCAGCGGCAGGCTGGAGCAGTTCAACGCGGTGATGGCCGCGGTCCCCGACGGCTTCCTGGTGTACAGCGGCAATGACAGCGACACGCATACACTCATGAGCCTGGGCGGCTACGGCGTCGTCAGCGTCTCGGCCCACCTGGTGGGCGGCGAGACGAAGCGCATGGTCCAGCTGCTGGCCCAGGGCAAGACGGCAGAGGCCGCGACCATCCATCACAAGCTCCTGCCGCTGGTGGAGGCGCTGTTCTGGCAGCCCAATCCCATGCCCCTCAAGGCGGCGCTCAACGAGCTGGGCTACAACGTTGGCCAGCCGCGATTGCCGCTGGTCGATCTCACGGATGCCGAGAAGGACCGGCTGCGTGCGGTGCTCGTGCGGTTCGAGCTCGACGCCTACCTGACCAGGCAGCCGGCAGCAGTCTGAAGCGGCGGGGGCGCCGGAGCGGCGTCCGCTTTGCGGCCTCACCCCGCTTGACACCCGAGGCGAATTAGGGAGAATCGCCGCAGGGAAGGCCCGCTTCCACGACTTCCACCAGAGAGGTACTCGATGCGTCCCCCACTGCCAGCCATGCTCCTGCTGGTGCTGCTCCTCGCCTCGTGCGGCCAGACGGCCGCACCCACGGTTTCCGCGGCGCGATCTTCCGCCGCTCCTGCCTCCGTCACCCAGGCGGCATCTCCTTCGGCGGCGGGGTCGCAGAAGCAGTGGGACGATCTTGTGGCTGCTGCCCGGCAAGAGCGGAAAATCTCCGTCTCAGGTCCGGCCAGCCCGCTGTGGCGTGACGCCCTCACCGCCTTCCAGAAGGACTATCCCGACATCTCCGTGGAGTACAACGGCGGCGACTCCCGGGATTTCTGGCCAAAGATCGACCAGGAGCGGAAGGCTGGACAGTACCTGACCGATCTGCGAATCGGCGGCCCCGATCCTCAGGTTTTCGACGCCATGAGCCGTGGCGTCCTTGACCCCGTCGAGCCGCTGCTGATCCTGCCGGAAGTTATCGACGAGTCGAAATGGCTGGGCGGCTGGCAGGCCTTCTACGCCGACAAGTCGAAGCAATACCTACCCGGCTTCCTGGCTGACGTTTCGCACCCCCTCTACGTCAACCGCGACCTGGTGCCCACGTCGAAGCTGAATACCGAACGCGACCTCCTCGATCCGTCCTTCAAGGGCAAGATCGTCCTCCAGGATCCGCGCGGCGGGGCAGGACTCGGCTTCCTCACGACGTTCCTGAAGGTAGATGGCGAGGACTTCGTGCGCCAGCTGCTCGCTCAGCAGCCGATCATCTCATCCGACAATCGCCAGATAGCGGAGTGGCTGGTCCGCGGCAACTATCCGGCAGCCATCGGCCTGCGCAACTACGACCTGCTCGTATTCCAGCAGGAAGGCCTTGGCAAGAACGTGCTGCCGGCTGAGGGAGTGAAAGCCGAGCCGCTGTCAATTGGCTCCGGCGGCATTCAGCTGCTCAACAAGGCGCCTCACCCTAAGGCGACGCAGCTGTTCATGAACTGGCTCCTTTCAGCCAAAGTGCAGGAAAGCCTGACCAAGGCCGTCCAGCAGGACAGCCGCCGCACCGACGTGCCTCCCGGAGCCCCCGACGAGCTGCCGGACCCGAAGAAGATGGACCAGTACGTGCCGCACCAGACGGAAGAGCTCCTGGCCCTTCGCACGCAGGTGCTCAAGATCGCCACCGACGCACTGAAGTGATCCAAAGCTAGCGGAGGTTCCCCTCTCCGCCTGAGAGGATCCGGGGCTCGACGCTCAGGATGACGCTATTGCATCCGAGCGAAACATCGCCGGGATTTGTACGTCGGGCGCTCTAGCGCCCTAGGCCGCGGTCGGCGGCGCTCTGCACGAACGACGGGTCGACGAGCGAGTTCAGGTCCAGGTTGGCGACGGCCGGATTGGCCTTGACCAGCTGCGGCAGCACCTCCGTGAACTGCTCCACCCGAGGGTAGGGCAGCGGCGGGAACACCTGCTGCATGTAGAAGTCGTACAGGCGGTTGACCAGCTGGTCGTCGTCCGATTTGAGCTGCGTCTTCAACACGTTCACGGCCAGCGCACGATCCTGCTTCATCCGGGCAACGCTCTGCACCAGCGAGTCGACGTACTTCTGCAGCACCGGACGCTGGCTAGCAGCATACGAGCGACTGACCACGATGCCGGTATCAGGCGAGGCGATCTTCAGCGCGGCCAGGTCGAACAGGGCATGGAAGCCCTGCTGCTCCAGCGGGACCATATCCAGTGGCTGGACGGTCGCGCCCACCACCGCTCCCGAAATGAGCGCCGCCCGCAGGTTGGGAACGCTGCCGGCGGCGACCAGGGTGACGTCTTTATCCGGGTCGATCCCAATTTTGGGCAGGCCGAAGCGAGCAGCAGACTCGCCGCCTCCGCCTAGGGCCGGGATGCCGACCTTCTGGCCCTTCAGATCGGCGGCGCTGTGAACGCTCGGCGGGACCATGAACACCCACGTCCCCACCGGCACGATGGTCGCCACCATTGACAGCTCCGAGCCGTTGGCTGCAGCGTTGGCCGCCTCGATGCCGCCCTGCTGGATGATCTGGAATTGGCTCGAGATGAGGCCCGCGAGCTGGGCAGGCCCTCCGTTGATCACCTGCAGATCGACCGACAAACCATTGGCCGCGAAGATCCCGCCGGAGCTCGCCACATATTGCGGCCAGCTGCTGGGGATGTTGTTGTTGATCGAAACCGTCAGCTTGGTCACGGCCGAGGGGGCGGACGAAGGCGAAGCCGCGGCCGACGAAGCCCGTGTCGAGACGCTGCCGTTCGCGGCGGGGGATCCGGACGAAGCGGACGATCCTCCGCAGGCGGCCGTAAGCAGCGTCAGGGCGGCGGCGACCAGCAGAGTGGGAGACGTATGGCGAGCAAGGAACGTGTGCATCGGGCGCGATTGTACGCCGCCTGGGCAGTGGTCACCAGACAGCCACGCCGGGTCCGGGTTGTCAGCGCGATACAAGACGTGTCCGGGCGCACTGCTCGCGACTAGCCAAGCGGCTCCCCCTCGTTGTACATTGCCCATATGATCACGATCCAGCGGTCAATTGCGGAAGTTGCGGCGGCAATCCGCGGATGTCAGAGCTGCGGCCTGGCACGGGGACGGAAGCTGGCCGTCCCCGGAGAGGGCCCAGCGGCATGCGACCTGATGTTCATCGGCGAAGGACCAGGCTTCCATGAGAACGAGCAGGGCCGGCCATTCGTGGGTGCGGCCGGGAAGTTCCTCGAGCAGCTGCTGGGCTCCATCGGTCTCGCGAGATCCGACGTCTACATCACCAACGTGGTCAAGTGCCGCCCGCCGAGCAACCGCGACCCCATGCCTGACGAGATCGCCGCTTGCGCCTCATTTCTGGACGAGCAGATTGCCCTGGTGAATCCCAAGGTGGTCGTGACCCTCGGCCGGTTCTCTATGGCACGGTGGTTCCAGGGCGAATCCATCAGCCGCATCCATGGGCAAGCCCGCAAGTTCGGCAATCTGTGGGTGTTTCCGTGCTTCCACCCGGCGGCGGCGCTGCACCAGGATCGCTTCCGGTCGCTCATCGAGGCCGATTTCCTGAAGATTCCCCAGTACATTGCAATGGCAGCTCCAACCGCGGCGCCCGAGCCGGAAGCGCAGCCCCTCGAGCAGCTCTCCCTGTTCTAGCCGCGTTCCTCTTCGCCAACGTGCCGACGACCCGATCGGCGAACGGGTGCGGCGGGCGCGAGGCTCGCGCTGCACGGGATGCGCGCCTGCTGTCTCGACCTTTTCGGACCCCGGCCTGGCTAAGAAGAACTACTATCTGATATCAATGCTCCCATCGGGGGGACCCACCATCACCCATTGGACGTACCTCATCTAGAAAAGCGACCAGAGCGCCAGGACTGACATTCCACATGCCCAAAACCAGACTTCGCGTCATTCCGCTCGGCGGCCTCGGCGAGATCGGCAAGAACATGATGGCCATCGAGTACGGCGGTGACATCATCCTGATCGACGGCGGCCTCATGTTCCCCGAGAACGAGATGCTCGGCATCGACCTGGTCATCCCGGACGTGACCTACCTGCTGGACAAGACCGACCGCATCCGCGGCTGGGTGATTACGCACGGGCACGAAGACCACACCGGCGGCCTGCCGTACCTGCTGCCCCAGCTCAACTTTCCACCGCTGTACGGCACCGGCCTCACCCAGGGCTTGATTCGCGTCAAGCTCGACGAGCACCATCTCCTCGACCAGACGGAGCGCCACGTGGTGCAGGCTGGGGACTGCCTCCAACTCGGCGTATTCAGCGTCGAGGTGTTCCAGGTATGTCACAGCATCCCCGACTCGGTGGGAGTGGCCGTGCATACTCCGGTCGGCACCATCGTCCATACCGGCGACTTCAAGCTGGACCACACGCCCGTGGACGGTAAGCTCACGGATTTTGCCAAGCTCGCCCAGCTCAGCGCTGAAGGCGTGTTGGCGCTGTTCTCGGACAGCACACGCGTCGAGGCTCCCGGGTACACGCCTTCGGAGAAGATCGTGTCCGACACCCTGGACACCGTGTTTGCCAACGCCTCAGGCCGCATCATCCTGGCCACGTTCGCCTCGCTGATCTCACGCGTCCAGCAGGTTATCGACATGGCCGTCAAGCACGGGCGCAAGGTCGGCGTGGTCGGCCGCAGCATGGTCAACAACGTGGCCATGGCGCAGGAGCTTGGCTACCTCCACGTGCCGGAGGGCATCCTGCAGCCGATCGACGCACTGGCCAGGTTCCCGCTGGAAGAGATCGTCATCATCACCACCGGCGCACAGGGTGAGCCGACGTCGGCGCTCAGCCGCATGGCCAACGGCGACCACCGCGAGATCAGCATCGTCAAGGGGGACACGGTCATCCTGTCCTCTTCTCCAATTCCCGGCAATGAAGAGCTGGTGGCCCGCACTATCGACAACCTGTACAAGCAGGGCGCAACCGTGCTCTACCACCGCTTGCTCCCGGTCCACGTGTCGGGGCACGCCAGCCAGGAAGAGCAGAAGCTCATGCTGAACCTGGTCAAGCCGCGCTTCTTCGTCCCTATCCATGGCGAGTACCACCACCTGGTGCTGCACGGCCGGCTCGCCGAGTCGCTGGGCTGGGCCTCCGCAAATGTGTTCGTCGCCGAGGACGGCGACGTCCTGGAGTTCTCGCCCACGAGCTGCCGTAAGAGCGGCCGGGTGCAGTCCGGCTACGTATTCGTCGACGGCCTGGGCGTGGGCGACGTGGGAACGGCTGTGCTGCGCGACCGCAAGCATTTGGCCCAGGACGGCATCCTGGTGGCGGTGATCTCCGTCGACCGCCAGACCGGCAGGCCCACGGGATCTCCCGACCTGATATCGCGGGGATTTGTGTACCAACCGGAGTCCGAAGAGCTCCTGGAGAATGCCCGACAGCGGGCGCTGGAGGCGCTGGAAAACGCCACGCCGCACATGGCCGACTACGGCTTCGTAAAAAACAAGGTCCGCGACACGTTATCTAAGTATCTCTATGAACGAACGAAGCGACATCCGATGATTCTGCCGGTCGTGGTGGAAGTGTGAGTGGCTAGGGCCCAGCTCAAGGCCACGCCCCGCCAGCCAATGCCAGCGCGACAGCCTGCATCCCGCCGTCCGCTGCACGAGGTTCCGGAGCCTGGCTCGCGGCTGACCGAGCCGCTCGCCCAGGAGATCGGCGGCATCGCCATCCTGGTGGCAGCCGCGCTGTGCTTGCTCAGCATCTTTCCGGCGGATTCGCTGCTGGCCCACACCGTGGGACCGGCCATCCTGGCCGCGTTCGGCGCACCGAGTGGCGTGCTGCTTTCGCTGGGCATGGCTGCCCTCGGCATCGGCTTCTTCTGGCAGGGCGTGTCCGAACAGGAGCGACTCAACTGGGAGCGGACCCTCGGTTACCTGCTGCTGCTGACGGTGTGCGCCGCCTTCAGCCAGCTCATCGCCCAGCAGGGCGGGCTGTTCGGCGCCCTGGTCCTGCGGGCTACGAGCTACGTGGTAGGGCAGGCCGGCACGGTCCTGGTGCTGACCGGCGCCCTCGGCATCGCCGTCATCATGACCTTCCAGATCTCGCTGGCCTGGCTGTATGGCAACGTCCTGTATTTCGCCGGCCGGGCGCAAGTTCGGGCAAGGGTGACCGTGGAGGGTCTGCGCGAGAAGCACGCTGCCGCCGCGGTTGCGCCCAAGCCGGTGATCGAGATCAACACCGGCGTGGAAGAGCCCTCCGATGCACGCATCATCAAGTTCCCCAAGCGGCCTCTTGCAGCTCGCGAGGATAGGGCCGAGATCGTGGTCGCGGATACGCAGGACGAGGAACCCGCGGTGGCGACCATCGTCACCAAGCCGGACCGCGAATGGGCACTGCCGCCGCTGGATCTGCTGGAAGGGACCGCTCAGTATTCAGCCACGCCAGACGACCTGGAGCGCAAGGGCCAGATCATCATCGAGACCCTCGGCTCATTCGGGGTCGATGCGCAGGTCAAGGAGATCAAGTCCGGGCCGGCGATCACCCGCTTCGGGCTGCTGCCGGCCGAGGGAGTGAAGGTCTCGCGCATCACCGGCCTGGCCGACGACATCGCCCTGCGTCTGGCCGCCGCCAGCATTCGGGTGCAGGCTCCGGTGCCCGGCTATGGCATGGTCGGCATCGAGATTCCCAACGACACCACGTCCGTGGTGAACCTGCGCTCGATCCTCAAGTCGGACGAATGGTCCAAGGCCAAAGGCAAGCTGCGCGTGGCGCTGGGTCGGGACGTGGCCGGCAAGCCGATTGTGGCCGAGCTGAACAAGTGCCCCCACCTGCTCATAGCCGGATCCACCGGCTCGGGCAAGAGCGTGTGCATCAACACGCTCATCGCCAGCCTGCTCTTCCAGGCCACGCCCGACGAGCTGAAGCTCATCCTCATCGACCCCAAGATGGTCGAGATGACCGCCTACCGCGGCATCCCACACCTGCAGATGCCGGTCATCACCAAGGTGGACATGGTGCTGAACGCGCTCAAGTGGCTGACTCGCGAGATGGAGCGGCGCTACGAGCTCTTCGCCGAAGAAGGGGTGCGCAATATTGAGGGGCACAACGCCAAGGCGCGCGAGCAGATGCCCTACATGGTGGTCATCATCGATGAGCTGGCCGACCTGATGATGACCGCGCCGGACGAGGTGGAGCGCATCATCTGCCGCCTGGCCCAGCTGGCGAGAGCCACGGGCATCCATCTCGTGGTGGCCACGCAGCGCCCATCGGTCGACGTGGTGACCGGTCTGATCAAGGCCAACCTGCCTTCGCGCATCGCCTTCGCCGTATCGTCGCAGGTCGACTCGCGCACGATCCTCGATTCGGTGGGCGCCGAGAAGCTGCTGGGCCGCGGTGACATGCTGTACGCCCCCTCCGACTCCGCCAAGCAGATCCGAGTGCAGGGCACATTCGTGTCGGACAAGGAGATCGGCAACGTCGTCGGCTTCTGGCGGCACCAGGTCCCAACCGGGATGAAGGAGGACGTCAGCCTGGAGGAGCTGGAAGTCACGGCGCAGGAAGAAGACGACTCTGACGAGCTGCTGGACGACGCTCGAGAGGTCGTGATGTCGGTCGATCGCGCGTCAACATCCCTGCTGCAGCGCAAGCTGAGGATTGGCTACAACCGCGCCGCGCGACTCATCGAGCTGCTGGAGGACGAAGGAGTGGTGGGCCCGCCGGAGGGCAACAGCCGCACCCGCGAAGTCATGGTCAATCATGCGGTTGAGGTGCTCGAAGACGGCGAGTAGACGTCGATATTCCTGTCTGGCTGATTTTCGGTATATGATTACCAGCGACGCAACGTGGGCCGGGGCGTCGAGTTCACAACGCTAAAAAAGGCCCTGGGCTTGGATTCAACGTCCTTGCCCAGGGCCTCTCCCCCCACGTTCTACCGGATGTGCTCCGGATCTATCACCATCTCGCACCATCATAGTAGGCCCCCCAGGTCCATGCTGACCACCGGGAAAACCCCCCATTTCAGGAAACTGTCTGGCGCCCGAGGGCCCGGCTGGGACCGGCTTACCGCCCGCTTCTCCCCCGAATGTACCGCCTTCCAAGGCTCACCCCGCCCTGTCCGTTCGCCTTCCCCCGGCGTCAATCGGTCATGCCGTTGGATCTGAGCGAAGTCGAGGGCCTTGCCGAAGACCCCGTTCGCGGCCTCCTGCTCGCAGCCACGCGGGCGCTGGCAGAGGCTCCTCCCGCCGCCGGCCTGCTCGTGCACCTTGTGCCGCCCTCGTTGAAGGATCTCGCGGCGGCCGCCGTCGGCCTTCGCACGCAATACCCGCGGCTGCCGCTGATCGTCGCGGCGCCGAGGCGCCTCCTGGCCCAATTCAGTCGGCGCTACCCAGCGCTGTGGGACCACGAACTGCCCTTGGAAGACTGCTCGGATCCGCTAGAGGCAGCCCAGCGAGCAGTCGCTCGGTAGAGGCCTTTGACGCTATAGTTCCGGGCGTGAATCGCCGGACTCTGTATAGTCTCATCTTCATCCTAATCCTGCTCGGAGCAGGCATGTACATCGACCTCCCCGGCGCCCGCGAGATCAAGTTCCTGGGCATCGACAAGCAGATCTCCACCCACCGCGGCCTCGACCTCCAGGGCGGCATTGCCATCCTCCTCAAGGCGTCCCCACCGGCGGGCAGGACGACTATCACGTCCGACGACATGGACGCGGTTCAAACGATCGTCACGCAGCGCGTCAATGCCTTCGGCGTGTCCGAGCCGCAGATCCAGCAGCAGGGCTCGGACCACCTGCTGGTCGAGCTTCCCGGTATCCAGGATCCGGACCTGGCCGAGAAGACCATCGGCAGCACCGGGCTGTTGGAGTGGATTGATCTCAGCGGCACGCCCAATGCCAAAGTTGGCGACCCGGTCACAGACCAACCGGTCGTGGTCAGCGGCAAGGATCTGACCAATGCCTCCGTTGGCTTCAGCCAGCCGGGCACGAGTGGCGGCGGCACCGGTCCGGAAATCGACTTTCAGTTCAACAGCGACGGCGCCAAGGCCTTCGGTGACTTCACCGGCACCCACGTTGGACAGCCGCTGGGCATCGCGCTCGATAAGACGCTGATCGAGGTCGCCACCATTCAGTCGAAGATCACCGACAGCGGCCGAATCACCGGGAAGTTCTCGATCGACGAAGCCCGCAGCATCGTCATTCAACTGAAGTACGGGTCGCTCCCTGTGCCGCTGTCCATCGAGGCCACACAGTCGGTGGGCCCGACGCTGGGGCAGGACTCGGTGACCCGCAGCTTCGTGGCCGGCGAGATCGGGCTGGGCATCGTGGTGGCCTTCATGGTGCTGTACTACCGCCTGCCCGGCACAATCGCGGCAGTGGCGCTCGGCAGCTACGGGGTGTGGACGTACGCCGTCTTCCGCATGTGGCCGGTTGTCCTGACGCTGGCCGGCATCGCCGGCTTCATTCTCAGCATCGGTATGGCCGTCGACGCCAACGTGCTGATCTTCGAACGGATGAAGGAGGAGCTGCGCAGCGGCAAGACACTGGGAGCAGCCCTCGAAGCAGGCTTCTCCAGGGCGCTGCCCTCCATTCGGGACTCCAATATGTGCACGGTCATCATCTGCATCGTGCTGTACTACTTCGGCAGCAACTTTGGGGCGAGCATCATTCAGGGCTTCGCGATCACCCTGTTGACCGGCGTGGTGGTCAGCTTTCTGACGGCGTACTTCTGCTCGCGCGTGTTCTTGCGCACGCTGATCGCCTTTATTCCTCACCGCCTGCACGCCATGCACGGCAGCCGCTTACGCTGGCTGTTCGGGTTGGAAGCCAAGCCGCTCGAACGACCGGCCTTCGGCCAGCGGACGGCAGAGGCACGAGCATGATTCGGGTCAATTCTCAGGGAGGAGCCGACTAATGGCAGACCTGATGGGCAAGCGCAACTGGTTCTTCGCGCTGTCCGCCCTGATCATCGTGCCTGGCATCATCTCGCTGCTCATCTTCCACCTGCGGCTGGGCATCGACTTCACGGGCGGATCGCGCCTGCAGTACCGCTTCAACCAGACCATCCAGTCGGCAGACGTGCAGTCTGTCTTCAGCGCTGCCGGCATCCAAGACGTCGAAGTCCAGACCACGATTCCCGATCAGGGCTCGCAGACAGCCATCGTGCGCGCCCCGACGCTCGACGTCAACCAGATCGAGACGGTCGAGAGCGCCCTTCAGGCCAAGTACGGCAGCGTAACGAGGGAGTCGGCCGACACCGTCGGTCCCCTGATCGGCCAGCAGACGACCCGCAACGCCGTGGTGGCCGTGGCGGCCGCGGCCGCCATCATCCTGCTCTATCTCTCCTGGGCCTTCCGCCGGCTCGACAAGGCCTGGCGCTACGGTACCTGCGCGATCATCGCGCTGCTGCACGACGTGCTGGTGGTCGTTGGGCTGTGGTCCATCTTCGGCAAGGTGTTTGGCCTCGAAGTCGACGCGCTGTTCGTCACCGGCGTGCTGACAGTGGTGGGCTTCTCCGTGCATGACACTGTCGTGGTGTTCGATCGCATTCGGGAGAACCTCATCAAGCGCGCCGGGGCAAACTTCGAGACGACCGTCAACAACAGCCTGGTGCAGACCCTGGCCAGGTCGCTCAACACCTCGCTGACCGTGCTGTTCACACTGCTGGCGCTCCTGCTGTTCGGCGGCGTCAGCATCCGCGGCTTCGTGCTGGTCCTGCTGATTGGCATCGCCAGCGGCACGTATTCGTCCATCTTCAACGCCAGCGCGCTGCTGGTGGTGTGGGAGAAGTGGGACGAGCGGAGGCGAGCTGCGGGCCGGCCAGCGGGACGGCTGGCGACCGCCTGATTCCATGCCCGCCAGCCTCAAGATCCTGGTGGTCAACGGTCCTAACCTGAACCTGCTGGGTACACGAGAGCCTCACATCTACGGCACGCTCACCCTGGACGACATCAACGGGCGATTGAGGGATCTGGCCGGCCAGCTCGGAAACGTGGAGCTCGAGTTTTTTCAGAGCAACCACGAAGGCGCGATTGCCGACCGCCTCCACGAGGGTCGAGCGCAAGGCCTGGCCGGATGCATCATCAATCCTGGGGCGCTGAGCCACACCAGCTACACATTGCACGACGCCATGGAAGCCGTGGGCTATCCATTTGTGGAGGTGCACATCAGCAACATCCACAGGCGAGAAGCGTGGCGGCAGCATTCGGTCGTGTCGTCTGCGGCGGCCGGATCGATCGTGGGGTTGGGCTGGCGCGGATATGAGCTTGCGCTGCGGGCGCTTGTCGCCATGCTCAGGGACGCGTAACAAGGAAACGCGGACCTTCTGATCCGGGGCGGACGACTTGTGCATCCTGCCTAAGCGAAACCGGCAGGATTTGTAGCAGACGTCCGTTGCGTCGAGCAGCCCCAACCCTTAGCATCGTGTATGGTCTGGGGGTACGGCCGGTTGTCGCATCCTGCGCGGCAGGCGATCCCTCGCCGCAACCCCGACCGGCCGTGAGCGTCTCGAGCCGGCCACGTATGGCGGCACGGCACGAAAAATCGAGTGGGAGGATCAGCACAGGAAGCGATGAACAGAGCCACAGACAATGGCCAAGACGTGACCGCTCGACTGGGCCGCAGAACGCTTCTCAAGCTGGGTGGCCTGGTCGCGGTGGGAGGAGCGGCAGGCGCGCTGCTGGCCGCTTGCGGAAGTCCCGCTGCGCCGCCGGCGCCCTCTACACCGGCCTCGGCCAAGCCGTCACCTGCTTCCGCTGCCCCGGCCTCGGCCAAGCCCGCCGGGTCTGCCGCGGCCTCTCCGGCCGCGGCAGCCAAGCCATCGAGCACGAATGGCAAGCTCGTGAGAGCCGCGTTCGTCTATCTCGGAACCACCAACGATAAGGGCTGGACCAACGCCCACGACGACGGGCGCAAGTACCTCGAGCAGCAGCTGAAAGGGCAGGTTGAGACCGTCTTCGCCGAGAACGTTCCCGAAGGCGCCGAATCACAGCGCGTGTTCGAAGACTTCGCCCAGAAGGGCGCGAGCGTCGTTTACGGCACGAGCTTCGGCTACATGGACTTCATGCTTGCCGCGGCCCAGAAGTACCCCGACGTGAAGTTCGAGCACAACACCGGGTTCAAGACCCTACCCAACCTCGGAACCTATGGCGCCGCGCAGGAAGACGCTCGCTACGTGGCCGGGCTGATCTCAGGCAAGATGACCAAGAGCAACGTCCTGGGATTCATCGGCTCGTTCCCCATCCCGGAGGTCATCCGCGACATGAACGGCTGGGCCAGGGGCGTCCAGATCGCAAACCCCCAGGCGAAGATCCACACCGTCTGGATCAACTCCTGGTTCGACCCCCCGAAGGAGACCACAGCAGCCAACTCGCTGCTCGACCTCAATGCCGACGTCTTGGCGAGCGTTACCGACTCCCCAGCCATGGCTCAGGCGGCCGCGGCCAAAAAACGCTATTCGGTGGGCTCGGATTCGGACCAGACCAGCTACGCGCCCGACTACATGCTGATCTGTCCCTTCTGGGTGTGGGGCATTCATTACGTCAAGAGCGTGCAGTCGGTCATCGACGGCACCTGGAAGAACAGCCAGGTCTATTACCACATGAAGGATGGGGTCTCCTCCATCACGGCGCCCAACAAGATCGTCCCGGCCGACGTGGCCAAGCTGGCTGAGGACGCCATCGCCGGCCTCAAGGCAGGCACTCTGGACATCTGGAAGGGGCCGCTCAAGGACAACAAGGGCAACGTCATCGTGCCCGATGGCAAGTCCATCGGCGACGCGTTCAAGGGAACGCCCCTGCCCGGCCAGTCGGCAGCCGACGGTTACGTGCAGTCCGAGCAGATGAACTGGGCGCTGGACAACATCGTAGACGCCGTTCCCAAGCCATAGCGTCGTCGCATGGCGCTGCGCGAGCGTGTCGTTCCGCTCCGCTCGCCGGTGCCGGCATCCTGACAGTACGCTGTAGAGGTGAGGGGCCGAGCGCTGGGCGCGTCCGGGATGGCGGCCGCGTCAGATGAAGGCATGAGCCCGCACCCGGCGACCGGCCACCTCCCCGGCACCGCGCTGGCCATGGTGGGCATCGACAAGCATTTCGGCGAAGTCCTCGCCAATGCCAGCGTCGACTTCTCCGCCCGCTGGGGCGAAGTGCACGCGCTCCTCGGAGAGAACGGAGCCGGCAAGTCCACCCTCATGAGCATTCTGGCCGGACTCTACCGGCCGGATAACGGCCAGCTGCTCGTGGACGGGCAGCCGGTTGTGCTGCATTCCCCCAAGGACGCAATCAAGCACGGGATTGGCATGGTCTACCAGCATTACCGGCTGGTGCCCAGCCAAACGGTGACCGAGAACATGCTCCTGGGACTGCCCGGCGCTCCCCTGCGGCTGGACACGAGACGCGCTGCGCGCGACATCGAGGAGCTGAGCGAACGCTACCAGCTGCGCGTGGATCCCTACCGGCCGGTGTGGCAGCTGTCGGTCGGCGAGCAGCAGCGGGTGGAGATCCTCAAAGCGCTCCATCGCGGAGCCCGCATCTTGATCCTGGACGAGCCCACCGCGGTGCTGACGCCGCAGGAAGCCGACGCGCTCATGCGAACCATCCGCCACATCGCGTCGGAAGGCCGCACCGTGATCTTCATCAGCCACAAGCTGGAAGAGGTGCGCAGCGTGGCCGATCGCGTCACCGTGCTGCGCGCTGGCAGGCTCGTAGGCTCCGGCCTCGACATGGCGGAGATGTCGGCCCGAGACCTGGCCCGACTGATGGTTGGGACCGACCTGCCAGGCCGGATCCGGCCGCGGCCTCGTGCCTCGGGAGCGCCCCGCCTGACCCTGCGACGGTTGTGCGCACTCGACGATCGAGGCCTCCAGGCGCTGCGGTCCGTCGACCTGACCATCCACGCCGGCGAGATCGTGGGCGTAGCCGGCGTGGCGGGGAACGGTCAGCGCGAGCTCGCCCAGGTGCTCACCGGCATGCGCAAGCCAGCCAGCGGACAGGTTTTCCTGGACGACATCGACGTGACGGGCGCGGGCGCCCGCCAGATGGCGCTCGCCGGGGTGGCCCATATTCCGGAGGACAGGCTGGGGGAAGGGCTGGTAGGCAACCTGCCGCTGCTGGACAGCGCCCTCATGAAGTCGTACTACCAGCCGCCCATTTCCAGCGGTCCTTTCCTCAACCTCAAGAGCGCGGTGCAGTTCACGCGCGGCCTCATCGCCCGCTTCAACGTGGCCGGAGCCACGCCGCGGACCATTGCCCGCCTGTTGAGCGGCGGCCAGCTGCAGCGTTTTCTGCTCGCGCGTGAGATGTCGATGCAGCCCCGGGCCATCGTTGCCGTGCACCCCACCCGCGGCCTGGACGTCGCCGCGACCCATACCGTGCAGGAATGGCTGATGAGCTGCAGCGGCGAAGGCTGTGCCCTTCTGCTGATCTCCGAAGACCTCGACGAGCTGCTGCAGCTGAGCGATCGGGTTGCCGTGCTGTACGAGGGCAGCATCGTGGCCGCGGTCGACCGCGAAGAGGCCGACCGCGAGCGTATTGGGCTCATGATGATCGGCTCGTACCAGCCCGATCAGGTCGCCGTTTGATCGTCAGCCTCGAACGACGCGCCAATCTGACGCTGACCCGGCGGATTGGCATTCAGGCCGGGTCTGTGATTGCGGGCGCACTGTTTGGCGGGTTGATCGTCTGGCTCTCGGGCTACGACCCAGTCAAGGCTTACGGCGAGATTATCGGCGGCTCGTTCGGGAGCGGCTACGCCCTCGGCCAGATGCTTGCCGCCTCGATTCCGCTGGCGACGATCGCGCTGGGCACGGCGGTGGCCTTCCGCGTACGGGTGTGGAACATCGGTGGCGAAGGGCAATTCTACATGGGAGCGTTCGGCGCCACCGGAATCGAGCTCGTGGGCGGGCCCGCCGGCTGGCCGTCTCAGGTGCTGATCCCGGCGATGGTCGCCGCAGGTTTCGCCGCCGGCGCCGCCTGGGCTGCGCTGCCCGGCGCGCTGCGCGCCTATCTTGGGGTCAACGAGATCATCACCACGCTGATGATGAACTACATCGCCATCCTGTGGGTCAACTACCTGGTCTACGGCCCCTGGAAGGATCCGCAGGGTCACAACTTCCCCTTCAGTCCCCGCTTCCCCGACAATGCGACGCTGCGACCCCTAGGCCTGGGCCAGCTCCACGCCGGCATCGTCATTCCGATCGTCGCGGCGATCGTTTTCCTGCTGCTGCTGTCCCGCACTCAGTGGGGTTACGAGCTGCGCATACTCGGCGAGAACCCGAGCGCGGCGGCCTACGCCGGCATCAGCATTCGCCGCAACGTCATGCTGGCCATGCTGGTCAGCGGCGGAATGGCCGGAATCGCCGGAATGGTGCAGGTCTCGGGCATCGTCCACGTCCTCAGCGGCCAGATCTCCACGAACTACGGCTACACCGCCATCATCGTCGCCTGGCTGGGGCAGCTGCATCCCATGGCCATCCTGGTCGTCAGCATGCTGTTCGGGGCCCTGGTGAACGGCGGATTCGCCGTCAGCCAGGCAGGCATCCCGCAGGCGCTGGGCGTGCTGCTGCAGGGCGTCATCCTGCTCTTCGCCCTAGGAGCGGGCGACCTGTTCAGCCGCTACCGGCTGGTCCTCGGCCAAGCTCCCGGCAAGAAGCGCGCTCCGCTGCTGCCGGATGATCGATCCGCGCTGAGCGCCCAGCCATGAACGGCGAGCTGCTCATCTCCATCTGCGTCGCCGCGATCGCCTCGGGCACCTCCATCCTCCTTCCTGCCCTGGGAGAGATCCTGGCCGAGCGCTCGGGCGTCTTGAACCTGGGCGTCGAAGGCATGATGCTGATGGGCGCGCTGTTCGGTTACATCGCCGACGTCGAGACCGGGAACCTGGGCCTGGCCCTGGCCGTGGCCATCCTTGCCGGCGCGCTGTTGGCGCTGATCCACGCCTTCGTCACCATCACCCTGCGCGCTAACCAGATCGTGAGCGGCCTCGCCATCAGCCTGTTCGGAGGCGGCTTCACGGCGTTCATCGGCAAGCCGTTCGTGGGCTCGGTGGCCCCCGCCCAGCTGGAGCGCATTCCGCTCCCCGGCCTAGCTGGCATTCCGGTCCTGGGACAGGTGCTGTTCACCCAGGACCCGATCGTCTACGGCTCCTTCGTCCTCGTGCCGCTGATGGCCTATTTCATCTACCGTACCCGGCCCGGGCTGAGTCTGCGAGCGGTCGGCGAGAGCCCGGCCACGGCCGATGCCATGGGCTTGAGCGTCATTTCCAGGCGCTACCTGTACACGCTGGCCGGCGGCGCTCTGGCCGGTGTGGGCGGAGCGTACCTGTCGCTGTTCTACACCCCCACCTGGATCGACGGCATGACCGCCGGCCGCGGCTGGATTGCCGTGGGGCTGGTGGTCTTCGGCGTGTGGGATCCATGGAGAGCTATGGCCGGCGCGTATCTGTTTGGCTTCGTGGACGGCTTCCAGCTGCGCGCCCAAGCGCTGGGCAGCGGCATCCCGCAGTTCTTCCTGAACATGCTTCCGTACATCTTCACCATCGTTGTGGTTGCGATAGCCAGCGGGGAGCGCGTGCAGAAACGGCTCGGTGTTCCCACTGCTCTGGGCCAGCCCTACTGGCGCGAAGAGCGCACCTGAACCCGCGCCTCTCGGCCCCGTCCCCCAGCCCCTGGCCCCTGCGCGCTCCGCGCGCCTCGGCACTCGGCACTCGGCACTCGGCACTCGGCACTCGGCACTCGGCACTCGGCACTCATAGAGCCTTCACCCTATACGCCGGCCAGAGGGCACGATGGTAAACTTTTGCGGGCTGGGGAGGACCGCGTGTCCGAGAAGAACAACGAGCGCTCGCTGATGCAGGCGCTGGCGCTGTTCAGCCAGCTGGGCATATCGGTTGCCATTCCTCTGGGGCTGTTTACGTATCTCGGCTACTTCGGTGACCAGAAGCTGGGCACCGGGCCGGTGCTGCTGCTCGTGGGCATGGCAATTGGTGCGCTCACCGCTTTCTACACCCTATATCGAATGTTGAAGGACGCGACGAGCTAAGAGCGGATGCCATTCCAAGAGCTTGCACAGGCCGCCACTACCGGCGCTGCCGCGGCCGAGCCGGCCAGCGGCGGAGCTGGGTTCGAGATCCCCCATCTCGCGCCCGACGTCCTGTTCCAGATCGGTCCGCTGGGCATCACCAACACCATCCTGTTCACCTATCTGGTCATGGTGGTGCTGGTCGCGCTGGCCATTATCTGCACCCGCAACCTCAAGCTCGTGCCTGCCAACCGCAGCTGGCAGACCTTTGCCGAGGTCGTCATCGGCACGCTCCTGAACCTGGCCGAGGGCTCGGTGGGGCGCGAGCGAGCCCGCAAGATCTTCCCGCTCATGGGCACGCTGTTCATCTTCATCCTCACCGCCAACTGGCTGGGGCTCTTTCCTCTGGTCGGCCCCTTCTATGTGCTGAAGGAGGGCGGCGAGAAGATCGATCTGTTCCGCTCGGTCAACGCCGACTGGAGCACCACCCTGGCCCTGGCGCTCATCACGTTCGCGGTAACCGAGTTCTGGGGCCTGCGCATGCGGGCCAAGGAGCACCTGCTGCACTTCATCCTGCCGCTTGGCGTTGGGCAGATCGAGCTCGTGAGCGAATTCGTGCGCGTGCTGTCGCTGTCCGTCCGACTCTTCGGCAACCTGTTCGCCGGAGAAGTGCTCGTCACCGTCATGACAGGGCTCATCCCGGTCGTCGTTCCGGCGGTGTTCCTGCTCCTGGAGACGCTGTTCGGCTTCATCCAAGCCACGGTTTTCACCGTCTTGTGTTTGGCCTACTTCACCTTGAACACAACCTCGCACCACGCTGAGCATGAAGAGGCCCACAGCCCGGCCCACGCGGCGGCCGCTTGACTTCACCCTTGCGTTGTCAGAGGGCCTGAGGGGGCTGACCCTGGGAATCGGGGAGCTTTCCCGCCTCGCAAAAAATAAAGAGCCAAGAGGGCAGAGGCCCTCGGAAGAAAGGAGCCGTCCAAGTGGACGTACACGCAGCAGCTAGGCTCGCAGCCGGCATAGCCATCGGCATTGGGGCCATCGGGCCTGGCATCGGCATCGGCCTGGTGGGCCGAGGGGCCATGGAGTCGATCGGCCGCAATCCGGAGGCCGCGGGCAGCATCCAGACCAACATGATTCTGGGCATGGCGCTGGCCGAAGCCGTGGCTATCTACGCCCTGATCATCGCCTTCGTCCTGGCCTTCACTGGCTAAACTAGCACTTAACGCAGCAATGCAAGTAGGGGCGACCGGTGTGTCGCCCCTACTTGGTGCCTGCCTCGTGAAATCAAGAAGGAGACCCGCGTGGATGCACTAGGAATCGACCTGCCGCGGCTCATCTTCCAGATGGTCAACTTCCTCATCCTGCTGTTCCTGCTGCAGCGGCTGCTGTTCAAGCCGATCCTGCGGCTGATGGATCAGCGGGCCACGAAGATCCGCGAGAGCGTCGACGAAGCGGAGCGCATGCGGAAGATGGCCGAAGAGCTCCGAGCAGCCAACGCGGCGGCCCTCGAAGCGGCGAAGAAGGAGGCGAACGACCTCATCAATGCCGCTACCCACGCCGCCAACCAAATCACCGAGAAAGCCCGAGAGGACGCGCGCGCCGAGGCCGAGCGAATCATGGCCCGCATGCGCGACGAAATCCGACTGGAGCGCGACCGGGCCATAGCCGACGTTCGCCACCAGGCAGTCGATCTGGCTATCCTGGCGGCAGGCAAGGTTCTGGAGCAGAGCTTGACCGGCCCGCAGCACTATCAGATCGTCCGCGACTTCCTGGAAAAGGCCGGCCAGGGCGAGAGCGGATCCATGGTGAGCCCTAACTAGATGGCGCTACGAGGTGCAACCGCCCGGCGCTACGCCGAAAGCGTGTTTGCCATTGCCAGGGATCAGAACACGTTCGACCGCTGGCTCGAAGACCTGGCGACAATCCGAGCTGTCTTCACCAATCCGGACATGGCCAGACTGCTGGCCGATCCCAAGCCTGGCCTGCGCGAAAAGGAGGCCGTTGCCGAACGGCTGCTGCGAGGGAAGGTCGAGCCATTGGCGCTCAATCTCGCTCGCCTGCTGATCCAACGCCAGGTGGCAGGACTCATCGTCGACATCGAGCGCGACATGCAGGCCATGGTCAACGAGCACCGCAACATCGCCGTCGCTGAGGTGACCACGGCGGTCGAGCTCGATCGCCAGCAGCTCGACGTGCTGAAACAGCGGCTCGAAGTCCTGACCGCTAAGACCATTCGCATCGAGCCCCGAATTGACAAGTCCATCCTGGGCGGCTTCATCGCCCGCGTAGGCGACGTCCTCATCGATGCGAGCCTGACGACACGGCTTGCCAGCATGCGACGCGAGCTGCTGGCCCACACATGACATCGTCGCCGGTATGTCCGGCTTACCGATATCGCATTTCTGGAGAATCCAATGGCCCAAGTAAGCGCTGAAGAAATCTCCTCGGTCATCCGTCAGCAGATCGAGCATTTTGACGAGCAGATCGCGCCGATCAGCGTCGGAAGCGTCGTCGAGGTTGGCGACGGCATCGCCCGCGTCTACGGATTGCAGGGGGTCATGGCCAACGAGCTGGTGGAGTTTCCCGGCGGCGTCATGGGCATGGCTCTCAACCTGGAGGAGGAAAGCGTCGGCTGCGTCCTGCTAGGCGACGAGACCGGCATCCAGGAAGGCGACCAGGTTCGGAGCACCGGGCGCATCGTCGAGGTTCCCGTCGGCGACGCCATGATTGGCCGGGTGGTCAATGCCCTGGGGCAGCCTATCGACGGCAAGGGGCCTATCGCCAGCACCAAGACGCGGCCGGTCGAGCACCTTGCCCCATCGGTCGTCTATCGGAAGTCGGTGAACACCCCGGTGCAGACCGGCATCAAGGCGATCGACGCCATGATCCCCATCGGCCGCGGACAGCGCGAGCTGATCATCGGCGACCGGCAGACCGGCAAGACGGCCATCGCCATCGACACGATCATCAACCAGAAGGGCCAGGACCTCATCTGCATCTACGTGGCCATCGGGCAGAAGAACGCCAAGATCGCGCAGATCATCGGCACGCTCGAAGAGTTCGGTGCCATGGAACACACCATCATCGTGTCCGCTCCGGCGTCCGACTCGGCTTCGCTGCAGTACCTCGCGCCCTACTCCGGCACAGCCATCGGCGAGGAGTTCATGGCCAACGGCAAAGAGGCGCTCATCATCTATGACGACCTCAGCAAGCACGCCTGGGCCTACCGCCAGATCTCGCTGCTGCTGCGCCGTCCGCCGGGACGTGAGGCTTTCCCCGGCGACGTCTTCTACCTGCACTCGCGCCTGCTGGAACGGTCGGCCAAGATGGCGGACGAATACGGCGGTGGGTCGTTGACCTCGCTGCCGATCATCGAGACCCAGCTGGGCGACGTGTCGGCATACATCCCCACGAACGTCATCTCGATTACCGACGGGCAGATCTATCTGGAGTCCGACCTGTTCAACGCCGGCCAACGGCCGGCACTCAACGTCGGCATCTCGGTATCGCGCGTTGGATCCGCCGCGCAAACCAAGGCCATGAAGCAGGTCGCCGGCCGGTTGAAGCTGGAGCAGTCGCAGTATCGCGAGCTGGCCGCCTTCGCCCAGTTCGGCTCCGACCTGGACAAGGCCACACAGCAGCGGCTCGACCGCGGACGGCGGCTAACCGAGCTGCTGAAGCAGGGCCAGTACGCTCCCCTTCCGCTCGAGAAGGAGGTCATGATCATCTTCGCCGGCATCAATGGCTACCTCGATGACGTCGACGTGGACAAGGTCCAGGCCTTCGAGCAAGCGCTCTATCGCTTCATGGATGCCAGCCATCCCGAGATTGGCAAGCGCATCGCCACTGAGAAAGCCATCTCCCCCGAAACGGAAAAGGAGCTGCGTGCCGCCATCGAGGAATTCAAACGGACCACGACGTTTTAGGAACGGCGGGAGAGCCAGGCCAGAAAGCGTGAACGCTAGACCACAATCGCGCACCATGCGCGGCGAGATGACGATGACTGCCAGCGGACGCGCCAGCGCGTCGCCGGCGCTGGCATAAGCTGCCATGGCGTCACTGAGAGATATTCGGCGGCGGATTCGCTCCGTCCGCAACGTCGCGCAGATCACCAAGGCCATGGAGACGGTGGCCGCGTCCCGGCTTCGCCGAGCGCAAGAGCAGGTCATGGCTAGCCGGCCGTTCGTGCACAGCATGGAAAGCATCCTCGCCGACCTCGCCGGCGTCAGTACCGATGGCGAGACGCCGGCGCTGCTGCAGGTCAGGCCAGTGAAGAACACGGCGGTGATCCTGGTCTCACCCAATCGCGGCCTGGCTGGACCTCTGCCGGGCAATATCACCAGGCGCGCGGCCCAATACGTGCTGCACGAAGCCGGCTCCCCGGTGCAGATCATTGCCGTAGGGAAGAAAGGCCGAGACTTCATGCTCCGCCGCCGTCAGCAGCTGCTGGCCGAGTTCACCACCTTACCCGACCGGCCTGCGCTGGGCGACATTCGCCCCATCGCCCAGATCGTCACCAGCGGCTACGCCGCCCAGGAGTTCGACCGGGTAACGCTGATCTACACCCAGTTCGTCTCCGTTGTCAGCCAGCAGCCCGTCGTCAAGCAGCTGCTGCCCGTTGAGCCGCCCAGCCACGAAGCGAAAGCGGCCGCGCGCGATTTCATCTTCGAGCCAAGCCCGGCGGGCGTGCTGGAGCAGCTCCTGCCGCGTTATGTCGAGACGATCATCTACCAGGCGCAGCTCGAATCCACCGCCAGCTTCTTCGCCGCTCAGATGGTGGCCATGCGCAACGCCACAGACAACGCTCATGAGGTCATCGATAACCTCACCCTGACCTACAACAAAGTCCGGCAAGCGGTTATCACCAAAGAGGTTGCGGAGATCGCCGCCGGAGCCGAAGCGATGGCCAAGTCATGAGAAGCACAGCACCAACGACCAAATTTGCGCTCGCGGCGTTCCGCGCGTAGCGTTCAGCGACTCGGAGGAGACAAACAGCAATGGCAGCACAGGGCAAGGTGGTCCAGGTAATTGGACCGGTCGTGGACATCGAATTTCCGCCCGATCAACTCCCGGCCATCTACAACGCCATCATCATTCACGCCGAGGCCCAGGTTAGTGGCGAGAGCGCCGGATCCAACGGCCACGCCGAAGGGCCGGCCATCACCCTCGAAGTCCAGCAGCAGCTGGGCAACAACTGGGTGCGCGCCGTGGCCATGTCCTCGACGGACGGTGTCCGCCGCGGGACGATCGCCATCGATACCGGCGCGCCCATCAAGGTGCCGGTCGGCAAGGCCACGTTAGGCCGCATCTTCAACGTGCTGGGCGAGCCCATCGACGAGAAGGGCCCGGTCGTCACCGAGATGCACTATCCCATCCATCGCCATGCGCCATCCCTCGAAGATCAGGAGACGCAGCCGAGGCTGTTCGAGACCGGCATCAAGGTCATCGACCTCATCGCGCCAATCCTCAGGGGAGGCAAGGTGGGGGCCTTCGGCGGTGCCGGCGTGGGCAAGACGGTCATCATCCAGGAGCTGATCCGCAACATCGCAGCCGAGCACGGCGGCTACTCCGTGTTCGCCGGCGTGGGCGAGCGTACGCGCGAAGGCAACGACCTCTATCACGAGATGTCGGAATCGGGCGTCATCAACCGAACCGCTATGGTGTTCGGCCAGATGAACGAGCCGCCAGGAGCGCGCCTGCGCGTCGGCCTGACTGGCGTCACCCTGGCCGAATACTTCCGCGACGAAGAGGGGCAGGACGTCCTCCTGTTCATCGATAACATCTTCCGCTTCGTTCAAGCCGGCTCGGAAGTTTCGGCGCTGCTCGGCCGCATGCCTTCGGCCGTGGGCTACCAGCCGACACTCGCCGCCGAGATGGGCGCCCTGCAGGAGCGCATCACCTCCACCAAGAAGGGCTCCATCACCTCCATGCAGGCCGTTTACATCCCAGCGGACGACTACTCGGATCCCGCGCCGGTGGCAGCCTTCACCCACCTCGATTCCACCATCGCCCTGGAGCGCGCGCTGACCGACCAGGGCCTCTATCCCGCCGTCGACCCGCTGTCTTCGACCTCGACCATCCTCGACCCCCGTGTGGTGGGTGAGGAGCACTACGGCGTTGCCCGAGGCGTGCAGCGCGTGCTGCAGGAGTACAAGAACCTGCAGGACATCATCGCCATCCTGGGTGTCGAAGAGCTCAGCGAAGACCAGAAGATCGTGGTGGAGCGCGCGCGCAAGATACAGCGCTTCCTGACCCAACCGTTCTTCGTAGCGGAGCAGTTCACCGGACTGCAGGGCCGGTTCGTGCCCGTCAAGGAGACGGTGCGCGGCTTCCGCGAGATCCTCGACGGCAAGCACGACGACCTCAACGAACAGGACTTCTACATGGTCGGCACCATCGAAGAAGCCCGCGAGAAGCACGAAGAGGCGCTGCAGGCGGCGGCCAGCTAACCGTGCCACTCCTCGTCGACGTCGTCACCGCGGAGCGCAGCGTCCTGTCCGACACTGCCGACATGGTGGTCGCACCCAGCGTGGATGGGACGGTGGGCATCCTGCCGCATCATGCGCGCATGATTGCCCTCCTCAAACCCGGCGAGCTGCGCCTCAAGAGAGGGCCCGAGGAGGTGGCGCTGGCGGTTTCGGGCGGGGTGCTGCAGGTCGAGTCAGACCACGTGACCGTCCTGGCTGACGCCGCCGAACGCGCCGAAGAAGTCGACGTGACCCGGGCGCGCGAAGCGCTGGAACGCGCGCGACGGCACATGGCCGAGCTGAAGGACCATCAGGCTCAGGCGGCCGTGCAGGCCGCTATCGAGCGCGCAACCGTTCGGCTGCGCGTCGCCGAACGCCGGCGACGGACGCGACCCGTCCCCGAAACAAGCCCGTAGCGACTGCGGCAGGCGGCAGGCGAAACGGAGACGTGGTCGTTGGGTGGCCCGCCTCGGTCATAATGGTCGGCGAAGCCTTGAAGCCTGCCTACTCGCCCCCCACCCACCCTTCCGGGGCTGACTCCTGCCGATGAGCGCCATTCACATTGAAGGCGGCACCCGACTCAGGGGTGACGTCACCATCAGCGGCTCGAAGAACGCGGCGCTGCCCATCATGGCGGCGGCGCTGCTCACCGGCGAGGAGATCGTCCTCGAGAACGTGCCGGACATCGAGGACGTGCACACGATGTCGGACGTGCTGCGCGGCCTGGGAGCACGTGTGGAGATGGATCGCTCGGCCACTCCGCCGCGGCTTACCATCGAAGCGAGCGGCGTTACCAACTATCGCGCGCCCGACGAGCACGTGCGCAAGCTGCGCGCGTCCTTCACGGTCATGGGACCCCTCCTGGCGAGATTCGGTGAGGGCCATTCCCCGGCGCCGGGCGGCGACGTGCTGGGCTACCGGCCCATCGACATGCACATCAAGGGCTTCCAGGCGCTGGGCGCGGCCATCAGCCAATCCGAGGGCACCTATTCGTGCACGGCCGCCCACCTCCGGGGAACCAAGATCTTCCTCGACTATCCCAGCGTGACGGGCACTGAGAACGTGGTCATGGCCGCCTGCCTGGCCGAGGGCCACACCACCATCAAGAACGCGGCGCCCGAGCCGGAAGTCATCGACCTGATCGATTGTCTGAACTTCATGGGAGCCAAGATCCAGCGGGTCGGCGCCAACCAGCTGGAGATCGAAGGCGTCAAGCAGCTGCACGGCTGCCGCTACCGGGTTATTCCGGATCGCATCGAGGCGGGGACGCTGGCCATCGCGGCGGCAGCGACCGGGGGAGAAGTCACCCTGGAGCGGGTGTTCTGCGATCACTTGGAAGCGGTGTGCGAGAAGCTCCAGGAGGTCGGCGTGGACGTGACCCAGCGCTGGGACAGCCTGCTGATCCGCTCGAAGGGACCCGTCCAGCCAACGGTCCTTACGACCTTCCCCTATCCAGGCTTCCCTACAGACCTGCAGGCACCGTTCGGAGCGCTGCTCACGCAGGCTTGTGGCGAAAGCTTGATCCATGAGATCCTCTACAATGACCGGCTGCTGTACCTGAACGAGATGTCCAAGATGGGGGCACATTCGAAAGTCGAGGGCCAGTTCGCCACCATTTACGGCCCCTCACGGCTTCATGGAGCGGAGGTCCAGGCGCTGGACATCCGCTCGGGCGCTGCGCTGATCATTGCTGCCCTGGTAGGCGGAGGGCAGACTGTCATCACTGACACCCAGCACATCGAGCGCGGCTACACCGACATCGTGAGCAAGATCTCGCAGCTCGGCGCCAGCATCTCAGACCAGTAATCCGAAGGAAGCATGTTCGAAAAGCAGATTGGCATCGATCTCGGCACGGCCAACGTCCTGGTCTACGTAAAGGGCAAGGGCATCGTCCTCAATGAGCCCTCGGTAGTAGCCATCTCCAACTCCGAGAACCGGATCGTCGCGGTGGGCAACGAAGCCAGGATGATGCTCGGCCGTACACCGGGCAACATCACCGTGACCCGGCCGATGCGCGACGGCGTGATCGCCGACTACGTCATCACCGAGGCTATGCTGCGCTATTTCATCGGCAAGGTGTGCGGGCGCTTCCGCCTGGTCAAGCCGGAGGTCATGATCTGCATCCCCTCGGGAGTGACCAACGTGGAGGGTCGCGCCGTTCACGACGCGGCCATGGCCGCGGGCGCGCGTGTGGCCTACCTCATCCCGGAACCGCTGGCGGCGGCGCTCGGGGCCAGCGTGCCCATCTCCGCGGCCAGCGGCAACCTGATCATCGACATCGGCGGCGGGACGACCGAGGTGGCCGTGATCTCGCTCAACGGCATCGTCACCTCGCATTCAGTACGCGTCGGCGGCAACCGCTTCGACGACGTCATCGCCGCGTACATCAAGCGCCGCTACAACCTGATGATCGGAGAGCGAACGGCCGAGGAGATCAAAATCAACATCGGCAGCGCCACACGGCTGGAGGACGAGCTGGAAATGGAGGTGCGCGGCCGCGATCAGCTGCTGGGCTTGCCACGGACAGTCACCGTCCGAACCAACGAGATCGTCGACGCCATCAGCGATCCGGTCGCAGCCGTGACGGAAGCAGTGAAGACCGTGCTGGAGCAGACCCCGCCCGAGCTTTCGTCGGACGTCATGGACAAGGGCATGGTCATGACCGGAGGTGGCTCGCTGCTGCGCAACGTCGACAAGCTGCTTACGTCTGTCACCGGCGTTCCCTGCCATGTGGCGGAGCACGCCCTCAACTGCGTTGCCATCGGCACGGGCCGGGCGATGGAGAACTTCGACATCATGCGCGACAGCCTGCTGGGGGTGTAGGACCAGGCTGCACCGCACCGGGCGAGCTTACCGCTGGACTACCACCTTTCCGAGGGCCATCCTGGCAGCGGGGTTGCCAGGGTCGAGATCCAGGACCGCCTGCCATTCGTGGCGCGCCAGCAATGCGTCGCCCCGAGCGTCGTAAGCCTCGGCCAACGACTGACGGAAGTCCTCCTGGTTAGGGATGGCCCGGCTGGCCGCCGTCAGCTCGGCGATGGCGGTATCCAGCTGTCCCTGGCGTTCATACAAGCGGCCCAGCCGGTAATGGCCGATGGGGTCGGGATACGGCCCAGTGGCGACGCGCTGATACTCCGCGGCGGCCTCCTCGGGCATGCCCAGCAGCTCATATGCCTGACCGGCCAGGTCGGACGGCTGCTGGGTCCGAGCCAGCACCCCGTCGGCCCGAGCCTGCCAATTCTCAGCCTCGGCCAGCTGGCCATCCGCCAGCAGTGCCCAGGCCAGCACGCGGTACGGGGCCTCACTCTCGGGATCGTCCGCCGCTGCTGAGAGCAGCCGGTCCCTGGCCTCGTCCACGTTGGACCGCCGCCGAAAGGCGCCCAGGCCCAGCAGGACGTCGGCGAACATTCGCTTGTCCGGCCTGGCGCCGCGGGCCTCTCGCTCCAACAGCGGCTCGGCGTCCGGCCAGCGTCCCTGCTCCAGATAGAACTGCGACAGCGCATCCAGGGCATCGGGGTCCTGGGGCGACACGTCCAGGGCGAGGCGAAGCTGCGCCTCCCGCTGTGAACCGTCCTGCGCGCGCTCGGCATCCCGCACCAATCGGGGCACCGCCCCGGCAAGCCTCCACGAGTCGATGGCGCCGGCCCGATCGCCGGATCGCAAACGAGCTAAGCCCAGATCGAACAGCAGCCGCGGATCGGAGGAGCTGGCGGCGGCAGCCGCGAGATGCTTGGCGGCCATCGCATAATCGCCTTCATCCAGCGCCAGCAGACCGAGTCCGCGCTCGGCTGCCCATCCTCCGCGGCCCAGCTCCGAGGCGCGCTCGAAATCCAAACGGGCGGCCCTGGCCTCGTCGCCACTGCGGACCAGCTCGGACTTGATGCGCTGAACGGTCCCGGCATTCGTCCACACCAGCCCCGGCAGGCGATCCATCCAGCCGAACGACAGCAGCGGCACGGCGGCCAGCCCGGCGCCTGCCCAACGCCAGGCGTGCCGCTCGAACCCCCAACTGATGCGCGCCGGCGCGCTACGGGGGCAGGCCGCGGCCAGCAGTCCGAGCGGCACGAACATGAGATAGTAGGTCCGAGCATCACCGGCGAAATAGCTGTCCACTTGCGCGTGGATCAGCATCGCCACGCTGCTCGTGGCTGCGCCCAATGCCAGCCAGCGGTCGGGCCCTTCGGCACTTCTCACGACGCGCAGCAGCTGCCGGCCAGACACGGCTATCAGCACCACCATGCCGACAAAGCCGGCGAGCCCGGCATCCACGTACGTCTGCAGGAGCAGGTTGTGGGCATGCGGATGGATGGTGTGGTAGGCGGGCTCGATGTAAAGCGGATAGACCTGCTGGAACAGGCCTAACCCAATCCCGGTCAAGGGAGCGTCGCGAATCATGCTGAGCGTGCTGCGCCAGATGGCCAGGCGCTCTGCGCTGCTTTCGCCGGTCGGCAGCAGGCCCAAGCGGAAGGATACGCCCAGCGCGCCGCTGCTGACGATCAGGAGGGCGACCACCGGCGCCAGCAGGCACAACCAACGCCAGCGCCCGCGCAGGCCAAACACCAGTAGGCAAAGCGCCAGGCCAAGGCTGAGCAGCGCCGCCCGTGACTCCGTCAACAGCAGCTCGAAGGTCAGCAATGCCGTGGCTGCGCCCCCCAGCAGCCGCCAGCGAAAGCGCAACGGACTGGCCGCCAGCGCAAGTGCCAGCGGCACGGCGAGGATCAGCACGGCCGCGACCGCGTTCTGGTTGAGCGCCAGATCGGTGAAGCGGGGGATGCCGGCGAACCATCCATACACCGTTCGATTGAGCGTATTGAGCTTCCAGGCGTTGCGGTCCACCAGCACGTCCCCAAGGAGCGCAGCCAGCAATGCACAACCTACGGCCAGCCAGCAGGCGGCTCGGAGAGCGCGCCCGTGCAGCCGCGCCAGACCGAAGTAGAGCGCGGCAGCCAGCCCGAACGCCGCCAATTTGAGCGAGCTGCTGGAACGATCCGCGGAAACCCACAGCCCTGTGAATCCACCGGCGAGCAGGAGCCCGAAGCCGGCGAGCGCGGCCAGAGACGTCGCTCGATGCCCAGCGGAATCGCTCGCCGCCACCAAGCGCTCAGTGGATCGAGCAGGCCCGCTCACTCACAAACGGTAGGCCGATGCCGCGTTGTCGCCAAGCAGCGCCGCAAGCGTCTCGGCCGGCAAGCCTGCCGAGCGGACGTGCTTCAGGCTCCGATCCTGACCGAGCAGCGGGAAATCGCTGCCGAAGATCGCCCTTTCAGGACCAGCGGCGGCAATCGCCGTTGGGAATACCCGTACGTCGTACAGGTACTCGGTGGCCGCCGAGTCGAAGTACAGGTTGGGCAAGGTCGGGCCCAGCTCGGGCATGAGGTAATAGAAGGGCAGGCCGCCACCCCAATGCGCGGCCACGATCCTGAGCTCCGGGTATTTCAGGGCAAAGGCGTAGATCTTGTCCGGCGTGTTCCTGCCCTTCCCGGGGTAGTCGTGGCCCACCGGCTCGCTGGCGTGCAGCAGCAACGTGCCTCCGGCCTCGACCAGGCATTCCACCAGCGGACCCCAGGCGTCGTCGTCGGCTAGCTCCACGCCCTGGGCATCGACGTTCATCTCGCCCAACCCCGCGAAACCGCTGTCGAGACAGCGCCGCAACTCGTCCAACGCTCGCTGCCTGGCCCGCGGCTGCACCACGGCCAGCCTGGCCAGGCGCTCGGACTTGAGCGTACGGTAGTAGGCGTTGTGCTCCTCGCACAGCGCTTGGTCGGCCCAGGGAAAAGCCGCCACGACCGAGCAGTCGATCCGGGCGGCATCCATGCTGGGCAGCAGCTCTTCCATCGTTGCCAGGCGCACACCCGGCCGCGCGTACAGCTGATTGAACCAGGCGTCTTGCGCCACGTACTGCGCGCGCTCCGCGGCTACCCGCGGTGGAAACAGGTGGACGTGGGCATCGACGATCATCGATCGCTAATGGGCGGGCGCAGCCCGAACGATGTGCTTGGCTTCCTCCCATAGCTCTTCGATCTGGCCGATGTCCATGTCCTTCATCGAGCTACCGCGCTCGGATAGGAGCCGCTCCATCGTCTGATAGCGTGAGCGGAACTTCCGGTTGGCCTCGCGCAGGGCATCCTCGGCTTCGAAGCCCCGCCAGCGCGCCACCTGGACCAGGCTGAACAGCAGATCGCCGAATTCATCGACCACTTCGGCCGCGCTCTCAGCGGCAGCCAGCTCACCGATCTCTTCATGGATCTTGGCGATGACACCTTCGATATCGGGCCACTCGAACCCCTGCCGCGCGGCCCGCTCGGACACTTCCTGGGCATAGGCCAAGGCCGGCATGGCGGGCGTCACGCTGGCCAGGATGGACTGGTGCTTGGGCCGCTCGCTCTTCTTGATCTCGTCCCAGTTGGCCAGCACCTGGCCCGGCGTATCGGCCTTGACGTCTCCAAAGACGTGCGGGTGGCGCCGCACGAGCTTGGAGGTGATGCCCAACACCACGTCGCGCAGGTCGAACTCGCCCCGCTGGCGGGCTATCTCGGAGTGCAGCAGCACCTGCATCAACAGATCGCCCAGCTCTTCTGCCAGCTTGGCGCTGTCGCCGCTATCCAGCGCCTCGAGGGTCTCATAGCACTCTTCGAGGAGGTAGCTGCGAATACTCTTGTGGTCCTGCTCGCGATCCCAGGGACAGCCGTTGGGCGCGCGCAGCCGCTCCGTCACATACTCGATCGCATTGAGATAGGAGCCGTGCTGCAGAGGAGGCAGCGGCGGCACCAGCCAGCCCGAGCTGGTCTCGTGCATGGGATGGCTTTCCGGATACACCTGCGCCAGCGCCCGCCGCAGCGCCTCCTGGTCTTCGCCAGCCACTCCAACGAGCAGCAGCGCTGAGCTGGGGTTCAGCAGATGGATTGGCGTCATGCCGAGCTGGCCAGGTTCCAGCAGCGCTTTAGCCTGCAGGATCTGCAGCGGAGCTGCCGGGTCGAGCTCCAGCTCCGCATAGAGACGGGCCGTAAGCGGCTCGTCCGCTGATCTCACCACCTCGGCCGCGGACTCATTGGACACCTTGCCAGTCTAACGGCTGGAGATGCGAAAGGGGGCGGGCCGAGTGGCCCGCCCCCTTTTGCTTTGGCGTCTCTAGACGAAGAGCGGCGCAAGCACCAGCGTGATGGTGCTGAGCAGCTTGACCAACACGTGCAGCGAGGGGCCCGCGGTGTCCTTGTAGGGATCGCCCACGGTATCGCCCACAACGCCGGCCGCGTGCGCGCTGGAGCCCTTCCCGAGCACCTGCCCGGAGGCGTCTCGCAGGTGGCCGGATTCAATGAACTTCTTGGCGTTGTCCCAGGCGCCGCCGCTGTTGTTGAGGAACGTCGCCAGGATGACGCCGGCGATCGTGCCCACCATCAGCAGGCCGGCGACCGACTCCCAGCCGGCATTGCCGTTCTCACCGCCGGTCGCTCGGAAGATGAGACCCACGACCACCGGCATGAGCACGGCCAGCAGGCCGGGGGCAACCATCTCCCGCAGCGCGGCGCGGGCGGTGATATCCACTGCGCGGCCGTAGTCCGGCTTGGACGTGCCCTGCATGATGCCCGGGTCATCGCGGAATTGGCGGCGCACTTCTTCGATGATCTTCGCCGCCGCGGTGCCCACGGCGCGAATGGCCAGCGAGCTGAACAGGTACACCAGCATCGCGCCCAGCAACGCGCCCACGAAGACTTCGACGAACGACAGGTTGACCGGCAGGGCCGCGCCGCAGTTGGGGATGACCCCATTCAGGCGGGCCGGCAGCGGAGACTGTGGCGTAAGACAGCCTAGGAGCTCCTTGACCCGGTCGAGGTAGGCGCTGAACAGCAGGAACGCCGCCAGGCCGGCCGACGCGACCGCGTAGCCCTTGGTCAGCGCCTTGGTGGTGTTGCCAACGGCATCGAGCGCATCGGTGATCTCACGAGCTTCTTTGGGAGCCTGCGAGAACTCGGTGATGCCGCCCGCGTTATCGGTGATAGGGCCGAACGTATCCATGGCGAGCACGTACGCGGCCGACATGAGCATGCCCATGGTGGCCACAGCGGTGCCGTAGATGCCTGCATTGGGCAGGCCCGAGGCCGAGCCGACGAAGTAGGCGCCGACCAGTGCGGAGCCAATCACGACCGCCGTGGCCGCCGTGGTCTCGTAGCCAACCGCCGTACCGGTGATGATGGTCGTGGCTGGGCCGGTCATACAGGCCCGGGCGATTTCCTGCACCGGCCTCCATGAACCGGCCGTGTAGTACTGCGTGATGTACACGAAGCAGATGCCGACGCCGATGCCAATCAAACCGCAGATGAAGAACCACGCCCAGGCCGAGCCCATCATGACGTTGGTGGTGATGCCCAGGCCCACTATGGACAGCGCCGATACGACGTAATAGCCGCCGTTGAGGGCTGACATGGCGTCCTTGCCCGGTCGGGCAAAGACCGGCACAGTCAGCAGCCCGACGATCGTGGCGATGATGCCGAACGATCGCAGGACCAGCGGAAAGAAGATCCAGGCGATGTTCTTCGTAGCGGCGAAGATGGCCACGCCCAGGATCATGGCGCCGATATTCTCGGCAGACATGGATTCGAACAGGTCGGCGCCACGGCCGGCGCAGTCGCCCACGTTGTCGCCCACCAGGTCCGCCACCACGGCCGCGTTCCGCGGGTCGTCTTCCGGGATGCCGGCCTCCACCTTGCCGACCAGGTCGGCGCCGACGTCGGCAGCCTTGGTGTAGATGCCGCCGCCGAGCTGGGCGAACAGGGCTACGAAGCTGGCGCCAAAGCCGTAACCCACGATCAGGAAGGGCGTTTGCTCAGGCGGGTTGCCCAGAATGTTGCTGTACAGCCCGAAAATGCCGGCAACTCCCAGCAGGCTCAGGGCTGTGACCAGGAAGCCCGAGACCGCTCCGCCACGTAGCGCCACGGTGATGGCATCTTTGAGCGATCGCTGTGCAGCGGCCGCCGTACGCAGGTTCGAACGGACCGAGATGTACATCCCTATGTACCCGGAAATGGACGAGCAGAACGCCCCCAGGAGGAAGGCGATACCCGTCAGCACTCCCTCGGTGGTGTTCTTGTCAAACGCTCCAACGAGGACACCGATAACCACCGCGGTCACCAGGGCCAGCGTCGCGATGGTGCGGTACTGCCGGCTGAGGAAGGCCATGGCCCCCTCGAAGATCATACCGGCCACCTGCTGCATCGCAGGCGTTCCCGGGTCTCGGCTGAGCACGTCCCTGGCCAGGTAGATGGCGAACAAGATCGCCCCCAGCCCGGCGATAGGTACGAGCCAAACAATCCCCATGCGCTAAGACTCCTTTGAAGTTAAAAGTCGCGAACAAGAAACGAGTGCGTCGCGACAGGACGCACTCTAGAGCCGAGGAATTCTACCACCTGCAAAACGGCCTCCCGGCAGGGATGTTATGCGGCCGCCGCGCGTCTCGGTCTGTGCTCCACATTGAATATCTGCTCCGGCGGAATGCCCAGCCGGTCGATCATCTCCAGCGGATAGTCAAGGTCGCAGATCTGCTTACTGTGGTGGCCATCGCTCCCCACCGCAAAGATCGCGCCCATATCTTTAGCCATGCGCAGCAGGCGCTCGTGGGGCAGCCTGTAGCGGCCGCTGATTTCCAGGGCCACCTGATGCTCGACCACCAGCTCGCACAAGCGCTCCTCCCACTCCACGCGGTAGGCCTTTTCAGGGTCCGGATCGAGCGGCAGGATCGGCGTCAAGGTGGGATGGCCGAGGATATCGACCGGCGTCGTCCGAAAGCACAGGTCCAGGATGCTCAGCCACTCGCCGATCCACACCTCGGGATCGGATAGGTCGACGTCCGGGACGTACGTCGCGCCACGCTGCTGCCAGGCAAACATGCCATCGAGCGGCCGGTACTGGCCTTCGCGCATGACCCCATGCAGCGAGCCGATGACGTAGTCGAGCTCTGCCGCCCGGCCGCTGTCGAAGGTCAAGCCATACGCCACGTCGAACTCGACCCCTCGATACACCGGATAGCGCCCGAGATCGGCCAGGTAGGCGTCGAAGTTGTGTTCCTGGATACCGGTCTGGCGCGGCCCCGCATGATCGGAGACACCGATGCGATAGCCCTTCTGCCGGGCGATCTCCACCAGGTCGGCGGGGTTCAGACTGCCATCCGACCAGCGCGTGTGCAGGTGATGGTCGACGATGCGAAACGGAAAAGAGCTGGTCAGCTCTAGCACTGCCAAGGCCCGGCACCCGGGCCCAACCGGCCGGAAAAGCTCACTCCCTCAAGGCTAACGCACTACTTCCAGCCTCGTTATTGACCGAATGAACAGGGCGCCTGACCGGACGGCTGCCGCCCGCTCGCAGGCCTACTTCTTCCCCTTGCCGCCTCCGTCGTTTCGAGGCCCAGCGTGGCTCGGTGGCGCAGGATGGGAAGGCGCGGCCGGAGGCGCCGGATGGGCCTGGCTCGACGAGGGAGGAGGAACCGCCGCCATGGGGGGCGCAGCAACGTTGTGGCCGCTGTCCTGCAGCCTCGCCGCGGCGGCCGGCGGCAGCGGCGGAGCGGGTGGGCTCGACTGGTCGTGCTTGGGCTGGTCCTGAGCAAGCAGGGCCTGAACGTTGGCGATCTGTCCCTGACCTTTGGAGCTGCCTCCATCGTCGGACGCGGCCAGTGAAGCGAGCTGTGCCGCGGGCGGGAGCGGGGGCAGCGTGATGCCCCCCGCCGGTGCGCCATCCGCTGGGCTGCCCGAAGCGGGCGGCGGCGCCGGAACCGGCGGTGGCGAAGCGAAGACCGTCAGCAGCAGCGCACGGCTGTTCGTGACAGCAGACCCGCTCTGGCTGGAAGCGTTGCCGCCGTCGGCGTCGCTTCCCCGAGCGCTCGCCACGGTGGGCACGGCGCTTGGAAGCGGGACGTTGACGTAGGTCGCTGCCACGCCAGTCCCGCTACTGTCACCGTCCCCAGTGTTGTTCGCGCCTGGCTTCGACCGGTCGGACTTCCGGCCGGCATCGCCTCCACTGCCGCTGCTCGGCGCTTGATCGCCGCTCGAAACGATGACGCCGCTGGTGGAAGGTGACGTGGTGACGGGAGTCACCGCTCCGGAAGTCCCCGTGGCGGGCGATGATGGCAACGGCGCAGGTGAAGCCGGGGCGCCGCTCGGCGCCGCGCTGGAGGGTGCGGCCGCGGACGCCCGCGACACCGATGCGGGCGATGGATTCGCACTGCTGGTCGAGGCATGACGAGACTGGGCAGCAGGCGAGGGATTGACGTCGACTGCATGCAGCTGCCCATCGGCCCCTACGGATACCACCATGCTTACGGCCCGACCGGCCTTCACACGATCGGCCGTTTGCTGGTCGAGCACCACCGGCACGCCGCTGACGCTGGCCGAGCTCCCGGACACGGAATCGACCACGCCGTCGAAACGTATGGACCGGGTCACACCCTGCAGCTGGGAGCGCAGGCGGGCCTGCTGGTCGGCCGGCGCATTCTGGATAGCCGCGTCCGCCGCCGAAAAGTACTGCGCGAGCAGAACCACGTCGCGAGGAGTGCCTTTGATGTAGGCACCGGCCACGTTGTTCTCTCGCTGCTCGGTAAGCTGGGTCACCTCGAGCTGGGCCAGGCTGATGGCTCGTTCGGCGTCCACCTGCGAATCTGCCGCCCGCTGCTGTCCGGTCACCTGCAGCAGGGGGCTGACGCCGGATTGTGAATACGCAGCTGAAAGCATGGCCACCAGCACGACCATCGCCACCGCCGCTCGGGCCAAGGGCGACGAAGGAGCGGCCAGCGCCCGCAGCGAAGGGAAGCTGAGTTGAGCGAGTGGCAGGAACATGGTGCCCAACCAGGTGAAGCCGCTGCGCTTCTCAGGCGGCAGGATCGGCGCCGCCATCAGCCTGGCCTTGGATGCCGCCAGCCATTCCGGCGAAGGCGCCGGAGCCGGGACGGCGCGCAGCAGGGTCGCGAACTCCGCCAGCTCGGGCAGGTCTCCCTTGCCCTGGAAAGGCGCCGACCTGTCCAGCAGCCCTTGGGCATCCGCCGGGTCCTCCGGCAAAGTGTCAATGAAGTCCGACAGGGCCTTTTCGAACGGATCGATCATCTTGCTGCTGGCTCGCTTTCCAGGACCCGCTTGAGAGCCTTCAAACCGCGGCTCTGCAGCTGCTTGACGGAGTCCTCACTCTTGCCCACAGCTTTGGCCGTCTCGGTGATGCTGAGGCCCTGAATGATGCGCATGATGACGATCTGCCGCTGCTCGCCGGTGATCTTGCTGAGCGCGGTGGTCAGCGTCTGCCGGTCCAAACGGCCATCCAAGCGATCCCGAGCGAAGAGCAGGTGCTCGGCGTCTTCAAGAGCTACGGACTGCTGCTTCTTGGTCGCTCGAATGTGATCGATTAGGTGGTTGTGCGCTATCCGATACAACCAGGACGAGAACGGAACGTCTCGAAACTGAAAGCTGCCCAGGCTCTGCAACGCCTTCATGAACACCTCTTCAGTCAGATCCTCAGCCGCCTCCGATCGGCCGTTCAGGTGATACGACATGTAGCTGTAAATCTTCGGGCAGAACAGCTCGTACAGCTCGCCAAAAGCTGCACGATCGTTGGCTTGCGCCCGCTGAACTAGAACCTGAATATCCGACACCACTCCACCACCGGAAGCCAGACCAAACCTGCCTGTCGTTTGATGTCCGTGCCTCTTGCGACCGTCCCGTGTTTCTGGATTCACCCCGATCGCATGAAATGCGCCGGAGTGAACCACCTACTTGTGGCATATAACGGCAAGGGGTTATGGGTAGGGGACAACCTAGGACGAAATGGCACCTCATCGACCCACTCCTCTGCCAAACGTAGGACTCGGCAGTAGTACTTCCGGTGAAGATCCGGGGACCGCATGCTGCTGGAAACGGCCCAGCATGGCCGCCACGATCATTCCCGCGCACAAGCCAACGCCCAGCCGCCCAGCGTCGGCGTTCGTCACCGCCGCGGTGCACAGCCAGCCGCCGAGACCGGCCAGCAGCAGGGAACCCCCACGCGCCCAGGCGTCTCCGTCCATCAGGCCACGCGCAGTGAACACGAACAGGAAGGCCAGCACGAAGGGCAGGGACAGGCCAAGGTCGTAGTTGAGCAGTGGCAATGGCAGGTGCCCCTTGCCGGGCAGCGCCGCCGGATTGATGCTCAGAATCAGCCGCTGAAGCAGCGCCTGATCGGCCGCCGGCAAGCTCGAAGCGATCGTACGGAGCGCCGGGAAGACGCCCGCCGTCATCCACAGGGCCGCCAGGGCCAGCGCGGCAAAGCCGCCCGCCATTCGGATCAGATCGAGAACCACCGGCCCACCTCCGGGCCGCGTCACCGGCGCACGATAGACGGCCGACGTCGAGAGGGTCAGCGGTGAAGTGGGTTGTGAGGTCCAGGGCTGGCCGGACGGCGTGGACTGCAGCCTTCGCTCGCGATTCAGGCGCTGTTGAGCCCAAGCAAGATGCGCCTGCATCTGGAGGTTATCCGGCGCCAAGATCAGGCCCTGCTGCAGCGAATGCACCACGTCTTCCACGGTTTCGGCCGTCTTGGCCCGCCAGAACCAGGCGCGGGTCAGCAGCTCGGTGTACTGAGCGGCCATCGCACCGGCCTGTGCCGGCGGACGGCAGGCGCTGGCCTTGCAGAATAGGTGATAGGCCAGCGCTTCTTCCGCGCCGTCCAACGCAGCCACGCCCTCGCGGAGCAGCTCCTCCAGCTGCTCCAGCGAGTGGACTGCCGGAGTGGACGCCGGCACGGGCCCCGGCGCCGGAGCCGCCGCGACACTCGAGATGGCCATGTCGTTCGCCGGCTCGACGATCGCGACCCGCGCCGGAACTACCTGCACGTCCATCTCGACCAGCTTGCGGGGTGTGAGGTCGCTCGCGGCCGGCCGCGCTTCTCGCTTGGCCCAGGCCTGACCGAGGGAGCAGGCGACGGAGGAGCACACTCGGGCTAACCCTCTGCCTGCTGCTCGGCCCCCGATCAGCAGCGCCCGAAACAGCGCTCGTTGGAGCTGCGCCCCCTGCACCAGCAGCCAGACCGCGGCCCTGACCAGGACTCGCCGGGCGACGATGCCTCGCGACCGAGCCAGCACGGAGGCACGCTCCAGGCAGCGCTGAAGGCCTCCGCCGGCTCGCCGGCCGAGCCCCGGGATCCGCGTGCACGCGGCCGAGACGAGGCGCCAGGCTGTGCCGGCGCCGCTGACGAGCAGAGCCCAGGATTGGCCCGCGATCAGCGCGCCGCTCGACGGCAGCCTCTGCCACAACGGCGGCGTGACTCCGGGACGGCGCACCGTCAGCCATGGGCACTTGTGATGCGCCGCGGTCAGGCAGAAACCCTTCTGGTGCACCAGGTCGATCCGGTCACGCTGCATCCACAGGTAGCAGCGGTGGTCTTCCGACGGCTTGGGCGCGTGCGTAAACGGGTCCTCGGCCAGGCCGAGGTGCGGACAGGACTTCTGCTGCTTCCCAACCGTAACCCCGGCCAAGACCTTCAGGCGCAGCGTCAGGCGCTCGGACAGCTTCAGGGCCAGCAGCAGCAGCAGGAACGCGGCAAGCGCGCTGACAAACAGCAGCATCTCTAGAACAGCCCCGACGTGAATTGGTGATAGATCGTCAGCGCCGCCGGGCCGATGGTGACGATCATCACGCTCGGCAGGATGAACAGCACCAGCGGGAAGAGCATCTTGACCGCGGCCTGGTGAGCCCGCTCTTCCGCCCGCTGGCGGCGGCGCAGCCGCGCCTCGTCCGCCTGGGTCCTCATCGTCTGGGCCATGCTGACGCCCATCTGGTCGGCCTGGATGACCGACGCCATGACCGCGATCAGGTCCTTGACGCCGGTACGGGCCCCCAGCTCGCGCAGCGCCTCGCGTCGGGAATTGCCCAGGTGAATCTCGCGCAGGGTGCGCTGGATCTCCTCGCTCAGCGGACCCTGCATCTTCTCCAAGACCTTGGCCATGGCGCTGTCCAGAGCCAGGCCTGCCTCCATGGAGACGACGATGATGTCGAGTGCGTCCGGCAGCTTGCGCTGGATAGCCTGCTGGCGGCTTTTGACCTTGCCGCTGAGCCAGCGTTTGGGAGCGTAGAGACCCAGAAGCACCAGGAACGCCAGAGGCAGGAGAGAGCCGGTTGTCACGGCCCGGCCACTGACCACCAGCAAAACCCCAAACCCGAGCACCAGCGCGCCCAGCAAGCCACCACTGACGGCCAGGTAAGCATTCAACGTGATCGGGTTCCCCGCCTGCTGCAGGGACTCCCGCAGGCTCTTCTGCAGCTGCTCCGGCGCAGCCGAGCCGGCAAACCGGCCGCACTGCTCGATCACCGGCAGGAGCACTCGCTTCAAGAATGGCCGGCTGAGATCGCTCGACTCCTCGGAGCGGTAAGCGTACGGCCGGAGCTTATCCACCAGCTCGTTTCGCCGAGGACTGAAGACGGCGTTCATCAGCAGCACCACCGTGAGGAATGCCGCGCCGGGAGCGACGACGGCCACAGGCAGAGCGAGAGTCACACCTCTAGCTCCACCATGCGGCGAATGACCAGCAGACCGATGAGCTCCATGACGAACCCCGCACCGAGCATCGCTTTCCCGGCGTTGGTAGCCCACATCCCGCTCAAGTAGGTCGGCGTAGTGATGGACATGAGCAGCACCAACGCCAGCGGGATGCCGGCCACGACGTTGCCTGACATCCGCTCCTGGGCCGTGAGGACGCGGATCTCCCTGAGGATGCGGTGGCGCTCGCGCACGGTGTAGGCGATGTTGGACAGGATGTCGGCGAGGTTGCCACCAACTTGGCGCTGGATGATCATGGCCGTGACCACCAGCTCCAAATCCTGGCTGGGCACACGTTCGCAAAGCTTGAGCAGCGCCTCCTCGGCCGAGCCGCCCACGCGAATCTCACGCACGACCTGCTCGAACTCGGCGCCGAGCGGCGGCGGCATCTCGCGCGCCACAGCCTCGATGCCCTGCAAGAAGGAGTAGCCGGATTTGAGAGCGTTGGCGATGAGCGTGAGAGCATCGACCAGCTGATCCTCGAACTGGCGCAGCCGCGCCTGACGCCGGCGCTGCACGTACAGCGCCGGCGCGGCGTAGCCGGCGCAGCCCAGGCCCAGGACGATGACCGCGGCCAGCCCAAGGAGCCAGCCCATGAAAGCGAGAAAGGCCCCAAGCGCGAAGCGCAGCAGGAGGTATTCGCCGACCTTGAGCGGAAGCCCGGCCAGGGCCAGCTTGCGGGCGAGCTTGAGGCCGAAGTCCTTGCGCTGCAGCATGCGGTCCAGCACCCGAATGGAGCTGAAGCGCTTTTGCGCCAGCAGCGCCGGGCCATCCAGCTGCGCCATCCCCACCGTGCCGCTCACGCCGCCAGGGGCGAAGGCCGCGATCCGGCGGCGAGCCAGAAGCCCGCCGTGGTTGAGGGTGCGGTACAGCCCCACGAAGAACAGGGCAACGGCGACGAAGGCGCAGGCAGGGGCAATGAACCCCACATAGCGATCGAAGATCAGAGCGTACGAGTCCAGACTGACGCTCATGCCGCGGCGCCTTCGAATAGGCTGGCCGGCAGGTGAATGCCGTATTCATCGAACCGCTCCGAGAACTTCGGGCGGAGGCCCGTTGGATGCACGCTGCCCAGAACGCGGCCCTGATCGTCAAGACCGCGACCCTGGAACACGAAAATGTCCTGCATCGTGACCACCTGCCCCTCCATGCCGACGATCTCCGTCACGTGCGTAACGCGGCGCGAACCGTCGCGCATGCGGTTGAGATGGACGACCAGGTTGATCGCGGAGGAGATCTGCTCGCGAATGGCCCGCGCAGGCAGGTCCAGCCCGGCCATCAGCACCATGTTCTCGACGCGTGCCAGCGCGTCGCGGGGCGAGTTGGCGTGGACTGTGGTCAGCGAGCCATCATGGCCCGTGTTCATGGCCTGCAGCATGTCGAACGCCTCGCCGCCGCGGACCTCGCCGACGATGATGCGGTCGGGCCGCATGCGCAGGGCGTTGCGAACAAGATCCCGCTGCGTGATCTGCCCCTCGCCTTCGATGTTGGCCGGTCGGGTTTCGAGGCGGATGACGTGCCGCTGCCGCAGCTGGAGCTCGGCCGGATCTTCGATGGTGATGATGCGCTCGGTGGGCGGAATGAAGGACGAGACGACGTTCAGCAGCGTGGTCTTGCCGGTGCCAGTGCCACCGCAGACCATGACGTTGAGGCGCATCGCTATGCACGCTCGCAGCACTTCCACGATCTCCGGCGTGAGCGTCTGGAAGCGAATCAGATCCTCGGTCTGATAGGGCTCGCGAGCGAACTTACGCACGGTCAGCGTAGGCCCGTCGATGGCCAATGGTGGGATGATGGCGTTGACTCTGGAGCCATCGGGGAGGCGAGCGTCCACCATGGGCGAGCGCTCATCGATGCGGCGGTTCAGCGGCGCGACGATCTTCTCGATCACGCGCATGACATGGGCGGCGTCCTTGAAGACTCGGTCGCTCAGGTGCAGCACGCCCGCTCGTTCGAAGTACACCCGGTCCGGGGCATTGACCATTACTTCACTGACCGTCGGGTCGTCCAGCAGCGGCTGGATGGGGCCAAAGCCCAGCACCTCGTCGGCGATCTCGCCGATGATGCGCAGCCGCTCCTGACGTGCCATCGGAACGTCCTCAGCAGCCAGCAGGGTGCGGCTCGCTTCCTCCACGTTGGCGCGCACGGTCACGGGGTCCTGCTCGGCCAGCCTGGCCACGTCGAGCTCGTGGATCAGGCGCTCGTGCACCCTGGCCTTGAGGTCCAGAAAGGGATCGGCCGGCGCGTAGACGTCCTCTTCGGGCAGGCTTTGCACCGCCTGATCGAGCCGTTCCTCCTTTTCCCGGAGCAGATAGCCCGAGCGCTGCAGCAGGATCGACATCGGCTTCGCCTAGCCCTTGATCCGCGCGAAGAAGGACTTGCCGGACACTCGGGCGCCGCTCACTGCCTGGGCCAAACTGGCGATGTTCTGCGAGATCTTGGCGCCGGGCTGGGCGTGCACGAACGGCTTGCCCCACTGGCTGGAGGCCACCAGGTGCCCGTCGTACGGCACCTTCCAGAAGATGGGATAGTCGATGGCCACTTCCGCTTCGGTCATGGGCAGACTGCTGCCGTTGTGCGCCTGGTTCATGATGAGCTTGAGCTTGTCGGTGGTGTAGCGCCAGCCTTTCAGCATGCCCAGGCACAGCTTGGTGCTCTTCAGGCTGGTCAGCTGGTTACTGGCCACCAGGCAGATCAACGAGGACATGTCCAGCGTGGCAATCACGTTGTCGCTAAGCTGGCGAGGCGTGTCGACGACTACGTAGTCGTAGCTCCGCGCCAGGACCTCCAGGATCTTGCGAACGTGCGCCGCCTGCACCTGCTCCCCCTCCTCCGGTCGGGCCGGCGCGGGGAGCACCTTCAGACCCGAAGCGTGCACGCTCAGAAAGCCGCGCATCAGCTCGGGATCCAGCCGATCGACGACCGTCACCAGGTCGCTGATGGTGCGCTCGGGAACGATGTCCAGCATGAGGGCCACGTCCCCCAGCTGCAGGTCCAGATCCACCAGCGCCACGCGCTGCTTGTAGTTCAGCGCAAGGGCCACCGCCAGGTTGGTGGCGATGGTCGTCCGCCCGATGCCGCCCTTGGCCCCGAACACCGTGATGACTTCGCCAACGTGCCCGCTTTCCACAACGTGCTCGTTGAGGGCGCTTCGCTTACGCTCCAGCTCGCACACGCCCACGACCGTTTTTTCCAGCTCGTCGGCCTCGAGCGGCCTGGCCAAGTAGTCGCGCGCGCCAGCCAGCATCGCCCGCCGCATGCTGTCTCGGTCGCCCATGGTCGAGATGGCTACGACCGGGGCGTCGGGCACGACAACATTGAGCGCCTCGATGGTCTTCAGGGCACGAGCCACAGGCTCTTCGATCGACACCAGGATGACGTCGGGCTTGAGCTCGCGGGCCATGGCCACGGCCTCCGTGCCCAACACGCTGTCGCCGGCGATCCTCAGCTCGCTCGCCAGCAGCAGCTTTTTCACGAGCGATCGCTCTTCGGCCGAGTCGTCGACCAACTGCAGCTGGATGCTGGAGCTGAAAACGGCCTCCGGGGTCAGAGCCTCGACGCTCATTGCGGCTGGTTCCTCAGCGTCGCCGCGCCGCGCAGGTCGCCGAACAGGCCGCTGTCCAGCTGCAGCAACGAGTCATCACCGCGAGCTCTCAGCACCAGGCGGATCCGGGCCTTGTCCTCGGCCAGCACGAGCCTTTCGGCCTCCTGCGGACTGACCGCCAGCGTGGCCGTTCGAGCCGATGGCTGGGCCTGAGGCTGCTGCTTGACTGGCTGGGACTGCGCCCGATTCGGCGCGATACCGTCCAAGGCTCGGTCCTGCGTACTGGCCGGGGGCGGATCGCCTTCGAGCTGCTGCGCTACGGCCAGCACCTCCACGTTCTGGAGGACGTACTGGGCCATGGCGGTGATGTCGCCCTTGGTCGGCGTGGGAGCACTGAGGCCAAACTGCGGCACCGAGTCGCTGGGCTTGGTGTCGATGACCCCGACGACGTCGACGAAATCGCCCGGAACGATCATGCCGCCGGAGCCGAGGACCTCGTTGACCGCGACGGAAACAGCCCGTTTGCCGGGCGGGATAACGAATGCCAAACCGGACTCTTCGCGGTCGCCGAACAGCTTGCTGCCCAGCAGCTGCTCCCCCTGCGAGATCGGCAGCTTCGTGACCTTGCCGGAGGCGTCGGCCGGCGAGGCCATGGCCTGAGGCACCTTCAAGGTCACCGGCACGTCCACCACGCGCAGCATCTGCGGCGTGATGGTGGTCCTCGGAGCAATGTCGACCGCCGCGGTCAGCACGCGTGCAGTCTCGACCGGCTTCACACGCTGGTCGGCGGCCTCGCTCACGTATTGATAAACCAAATACGAGGTGCCGATGCCAAGGATGAGGGAGAGTGCGAGCACGCCTTTGCCACCGATGCTTTTCATCCGCTGATACCTCCTGAATTCCGTCTGCCTTACTGTTTGAGCCGCCCGCGTGCAATCTGCCCGGCGATCTGGGCAAAGAGCGAGGGCAGGTCTTCGGTCTTCTTGATCGGGAAGTAGTAGTCACAGCTGCCGGGGGTCGAAGACGAGATGTTCCACAGCAGGGTATCGGTGGCCGACGCTTGACTGGCATTCCAGGTAGAGCTGGGACAGGGATGCGGGGCGGCCGTATCCGCCATCTTGCTGGTGCACCAGTTGGGGCTCGTTCCGCTCGATGGCGCGGATGAGTACGGCGTGCAGTAGAAGCCAACGGTGTAGATCTCGACGTCGTCCGGGGTTCCGGCTATGCCATCGGGACCGAGCTTGAGCGCGTTAGCGCGGTTGACCACCTCCGTGTCCCAGGCGCTGGTGCTGACCCCTGCCGGCATGCCCTGGGACGGCCACAGCTCGTCGTTGCCGTCGGTGATCATGACCAGGACCTTGTGGGCGTTGCCGCCACCAGCCACATCATTGCGGCCACCGTTTGCCGTGCTCCAGGCGTAATAGCCCACGTTGCTGAAGGCCGAGATGGCGTTGGGCAGCTTGGTGCCGGTATAGGTGGGATTGAGCGAGGTGAACGGCGAGCCGTTGATGCTCATGCCCTGAGGGACCGTGCCCGATCCGTCGAGCGCCGGCGCCGTGTAGGTCCACGAAACCAGCGGGCAGGCGTACTGCGACATGCCCGGCGGGCACGTTCCGGAGCCGCTGTTGTCCGCCAGCCGAATCAGCATCGCTTTGTCGGCGGTGAGGCCTGTGAGGACCGTCTGGTCGTCGCCGCAGGGGGCCACGTATTCGCTGGTCGGGCCCAGCGAGATGTAGCGCTCGGTCGAGCTGCTGCGAGCCCAGCCGCACATGATCCCGGCCCAGCGAGCCATGGCGATCTTCGGGCCGTACGGGTTCGATATGCTGGGGTTCACCTGGTTGATGAACTGAACCACGGCGCGGCGCAGCTGCCCCAGATCGTTCGTGCCGGAGAGCGTCATGCTGCCCGTCAGATCGAGCGTCAGACCGATATCCAGCAGGCTGGCGTAGGTCTCAGCAGTCGCGGAGGCGGCAAGCGTGAAGCTGGGAACTCCCACCAATCCCAGAAAGTAGGTGGGCATCTGGTGCACGACCGATACGTGCATCTGGTCAACGGCGCCACTGCTCGAGGGCGGATACGTGAAGCTCACAGTGGTCGTGGCGTTGGACTGAAAGCCATAGCGAGCCATGTACTGCGTGGCGGCCGCGGCCGCCGCCGCAGGGCCAGGATTAGCGCCGATCACCAGGGCCCGCGAGCCAGCCAGGCTGGCAGCGTCGACGGCATTCTGCATGTTCGCGCGCTCGAACAGCATCATCCCGAGGTCAACGGCCGTGCCCATGACTGCCACGAAGACCGCCAGGAGGACGATCGCCATCGCCGCGATGCTTCCGCGCTCTCCCGACAGCAGTCGCGCAGCGACTCTCCGAAAGACCATCATGAGCTGGGCTCCACTTCCATGTGCATCGTGTAGGGGGGCAATGACGCGGGCAGCTGGATCACCAGTCCGCTCCCAAGCGAGAAGCGCTGCGGCAGGAAGTAAAGCGACGAGATGTCGTACGAGACCGTGACTGCCAGATCGCTGCCGACCGAGCGGTTCGGGCACTTGCCCTGCGTCAATGCCGTGCAGGTCGGGGCCACGGAGATCGACAGGTTGGACGGGTCGACGTCAGAGGGAAGACGAGTCTTGACCGCGGCAATGGCCGTCGAGTCCAGGGTGTGGGGGTTCACGGTGATCCAGCGGGTGACGTCGCGTGCGGTAGCCAGCAGGCTCAGCTCGGCAAAGAGCAGCACCGCGAACTGCATGCACACGAAGGCGATGAACACGAACACCGGCGCGATGAGGATGAGCTCGACGGAGGCCGACCCCTCTTCCGTCTTGACGCGCTGCAAGGTCATTCTTCAACCATCGAGACCTGGCTGTTCACTCGCAGAGGAGGAAGCGACAGGCCGGGGCCGGGCCCCAGGCCAACGGGTAGGAAATAGACGTTCGAGGCGTCGTACAGCACCGACACGGTCAGCACCGTGCCGGAGCTCCGGGCCGCGCAATGGCCAGCGGATAGTGAGGGGCAGGCCGGCGTGGCGCTGGCGCTGAGGATGTTGCCGGCGACCATGCCCGGCAGCACGTCTCCGGCAACGTGCGCCGACAGGCCTGCGTCGGTCGCGTCCGGATTCACGGCCAGCCAGCGCGCCGTTTCCCGCGTGACGTGCTTGACGTCGTAGCGCACGATGCCGATCAGCGCCAGCTGCATGCTGGCCAGCACGATGAACAGGAAGATCGGCACGACCAGCGCGAACTCCGCCACCGAATTGGCGTCGTCTTCCGAGATCAGCCGCGTCATACAAGCGCCCTGTACAGCACCAGGCTCGCGCCGGCTCCGGCCGCCAGAGCGGGGCCAAACGGCATTCGGCGTTTGGTCTCCGTGAACGTGCCGAAGGGATGCCGCATGAGGATGATGAGGTAGCGCAGCGTGAACCACAGCTTGCCCTCGCGGATGAGACACCCGACCGCCAGCAGCCCGCCGGCAACGCACCCCAGAACGGCCGTCTCCATGACAAACTCCGGGCCGCCAATCGCGCCGAAGGCCGCCAGCAGCTTGACGTCGCCGGCGCCCATCCAGCCCAGGACGAAGGGAATCAAGAACAAGCCGACGCCCCAGGCCCAGCCTTCGGCGCCCATGAGCAGGGTTTGGGGGCCACCGAATCCCGCCCGTACGATGAGGGCGGCCGCGGCGGCGCCGAATGTCAGCTTGTTGGAAATGCGACGCTTGGTGACGTCGGTGTATATCGCACCGGCCGCCGCCAGCGCCAAGATGGTCGTGAGCGCAACGTTCATGCTTGTGGCATCTCCGAATGCGCAGGGGCAGGGATCGCCACGATCGACATTCGGCGGCGACCCCTGCCCGTATTCACTGCGCGCTGGCTCCTAGCAGGCCTGCGCGTTGGTGGGCTGCGTCACGTTGGCGCAGTTCGTCACCCGACTGCCGATGGTCTGCAGGCCATTGGCGATGCCAGTCTTCAGGGCGGTGGCTCCGGCCACGATGCCCAGGGCGATAAGGCCGATCACCAACGCGTACTCGGTTGCGTCGGCTCCCTCTTCCTCGACGATGAATCGCTTGATCAGCTCCATTTCAAATGCTCCTTTTTGAATGTGATTGGCGTTACTCGAACTGAGGTCTGACCCGAACGTCGCGGTGGGACGCTCGAGCTTCCGCTGATGTCACACACTGTTCGTTTCGAGCCTGTCACACCTCCTGCTTGTCCAAATAAAGAGCCCTCAGCAGGCCGCTCAACCGGCCTTCCCTGAGGGCTATCCCCTGAATATCAACCTGCCCCTCTTTTTTCGGGGCGGATAATGGCTACGCCAACGCTGACACTGGATGCTGCTGCACGCGCGGCGCGAAGAGATGGTTGCACTGCTTGCAGCGGTAGATTGGGCTGAGGAGCCACGCATAGCGAGGGCTCATGCCCAACGTCGCAAAGTCACGCATGGGCTGTGCTTCCTCACAGCGGGGGCACACTATCGTCCGTGCTTCTTCGTCTATCAGCATTCCCGTCATCCGGACTTGACCCTCCTTCCTCCGCCCTGTCTGGCGGTTGACTCCCCCGTGTCCTCGGGTACGGCCAATCAAACGCCGCGGCAGCGAAGAGGTGATGGCTCTTCTGCGTTCCAAGACGAGGATGAGACGAAAGTACAGGTCGCTCGCCGAGGCGTCACCTGACGCCGCCAGCGCCCGTTACCGCGCGCGTTCCGTGCGCTCACGCCCAAAGTGAACCTTCAGCCTAGGAGCGTCACCTTTGCCTGAAGCTCGACGTTCGAAGGGCCACATGAGCGCCATCGTCACGGCGTATACCCTGCCGCGTTCCGGCGTGCGTCCACGGTTCGGCGGCAAGGAGCTGCTTGCTCCGGCGTTCGTGACGACGCTGGGCGGTCTGCTGCTGCTCCGGCCCGCACTCGACCCCGATCTGGGCTGGCATCTTCGCGCGGGCCAGGAGGTCCTGGCCGGCGGCGGGCCACTGACTCATGACTCGTTCTCCTTTTCCCTGGCGGGCGCGTCCTGGGCCGATTTCGAGTGGCTCTGGGAAGCCGGTCTGGCCGCGCTGCACCGAAGCGGCGGGATGGGCATGGTCATCGCGGCCCAGGCTGCGCTGCTAGCAGCCGCGACCCTGTTGGTCTACGGCTGCCTGCGCCAGAGGCAGTGCGGCGCGCTGACGGCCTCGCTGGCGACGCTGCTGATGCTGGGCAATCTGCTCGCCTATGCCAACGTCCGTCCGGGGCTCAGCGGGGCCTTCTTCTGTGCGCTTTACTTGTGGCTCATCGAGCGGGCACGGCGATCCGGCAGCTGGCTTCCGCTGGCAGTCCTGCTTCCCGTTCAGGTGCTCTGGGCCAACGTCCACGGCTCGTACATCCAGGGTCCGCTGCTGTGCGCCACCTTCGGCATTGGATTGCTTCTCGAACGTCGCGAGTGGCGGCCAGCCACCGTGTACCTCGGCCTGGCCGGCAGCCTGGTAGCAGCTTCGTTCGCCAACCCCTTGGGCGCCGGACTGCTCAGGTTCACCCTCGGTGCGTCCAACCTCGGCTTCAATCGAGACCACAACGGAGAGTGGCTTGCCCCGAACTTCCACTCCGCGGCGCACTTTCCGCTGCTGCTCAGCCTCCTGCTGGCCATGGTGCTTCCGTTGCTCAACCGGGGATGGAAGCTCGGCGGGCCGGAAGTCCTGCTGCTGGCCGGCAGCACCCTGGCGGTGCTTTCCAGCAACCAGTTCATTCCGTTCTACGCCGTGGCCGGGGCTCCCATCATCGCCCAGCTGCTGCCCCGTTTGAGCGAGCGACTCGAATCCCGTCTGGCGCTGCCCGCCCTCGCCGCCGCGGTCGGTCTGCTGACCATGCTCGCAGGGAGCGCGTTCATCAACCTCCGGCCCGAGGCTTACCAGAAGTCGATGCGCGCTCAGTTTCCCGTCGACGCGGTGGGCTTCATCGAGCAGCGCCAGCTGCAGGGTCCGATGTTCAACGAGTTCGACTGGGGCTCCTACCTGATCTCGGCGCTGCCCCGCCTGCCCGTGTTCGTCGACGGCCGGACGGAGATGTATGGCGACGAATTTCTCCGCCGTTACCTCGCCGTCGAAACCGGCGAGGAGCCGGCCGGAACGCTGTTCGGGGAGTATCACATCCGGCTGGCGCTGCTCAAGCCGCACTCGCCGCTGGCCAACGAGCTTCGCCTCATCGACGGCTGGCAGCAGCTCTATGAAGACGACGTGGCGGCCGTGTTCAGTCGAGGCGCGGAAGCAGCATGAGCGGCGGGCCAGCTCGGCAGCTAGGCCCCACGGCATGCTCGTTCGTGCTCGCGCTGCTGTTCCTGCTGCCGCTGGCCCTGAGCCAGCCGCAGCATGGCGACGAGGCCCAATATCTATGGTCGGCAAGCTACTTCGGCAGCAAGATCGCGCACCTCGACTTCACTCCAACGTCCACCGACTCGATTTCGGATCCCGGATGGGCCCCCGACGAGTACTGGAACATCACCCAGCCGCTGGGCAGTCGAGCCATCTACGCCATCGCCATGGCGGTTGGCGGCGCCCCGGCGCCCGCTGCCCGTCGCCACTACAGCCCGGACCTCTCGACTGCCGATGAAGTGGCCTCCCCAATGACGCTGGCAGACACTCGGCTGGCGGCCATTGCGTGCGCCGCGATCGGCTTCGCCCTCATATCGCTGCGACTCGGATGGGCGGGCTTGGCCATCGCTGCGGCCATGCTGGCCATACCGCAAGCTCGAAGCGATTTCGCCCGCGCCTGGGCCGAGGGCCCCCTGCTGCTCGGCCTTGGACTGGCGGTCGCATCGTATGGCACGCGTTGGTTTAGCGCCGCGGCAGGGGTCGCCGCGAGCTTCAAGCTGACTGCCCTGGCGCTGTGGCCCCTGGTGCTGCTCGGCCGGCCCGCGAACCGGTCGCCGGTTCGACGACTTCTCGACCTGCTCATCGCTGGCGCCGTCTGGGTTTTGGTGACTCCTCCTGCGTGGTACGGCGGCGGGCCGTTCTACCTGCTGGTGATGCTTGCCGGCCGGCGGATCGAATATGCCCGCCAGTCAATCGACGTTGGCGGGCCGTTGGGTTTCTACGTGCCCAGCCGTTACCTCTGGCCGGCTGAGCTAGCGCTGCTGCTGGGCGCAGCGTGGCTCACGCCCCGGCTGCTGGTTCGGCTGAAAGCGGCGGCCGGAAGGCGACTCTCGCCACCCGGCGCAGCCGCGTCTTGCCTTACTTTGCCAGAGAGTTGATGAGCGAGTTGTCGTAGAAGTCGCTGGGCTTGGCGCTGGCGACCTTGGGGTTGTCGACGATCGACATCACGGTCTCCATACCCTTCTCGCTCACCGCGGGCACCTTGTCCTTGGACCAACCCTTGAGGACGTAGTCATAGCTGGCCTTGGCAGTGGCTTCGTCGCTCTTGGTCCACTTGGCGATCGTCTTGGTCATCTGGTCGGCGTTAGCGGGGTTGATGGCATAGGCCCAGCCCTCCAGATAGGCCTCCATGAAGCGCTTCACGGTGTCCGGGTTGGCCTTGAGATAGTCCCTGGTCACGCTGATGGCCGCATGGACGAAGGGATCGCCAAGCTCCGGACCGTTGACCAGCTCCTTGAGCCCGGCGTTCGAGGCAATGATGGTCGTCGGCGGCGAGAATACTCCCGCGGCGGCGTCGCCACGCTGCAGCACGGCCAGCACGCCTTCGTTGGTCTGAGCGGCCTGGTACTTGACCTGCTTGTCGAGCCCAAAGTGCTTGAGGAAGACGTGGGCGCCGGCGTCCGTGGTCGAGCCGGCGCTGGTCACGGCCACGGACTTGCCAACCACGTCCTTCAGGTCGGTGACCCCTTTGCCGCCGTAGAGAGACAGCATGGGGTAGTTGGAGTTGACGCCGATGGCCACGATGGGGGCGCCGCCCAGGATGGAATTCACCAGCTCATTGCCGCCCGGCGTACCGAACTGCAGCTCGCCCGCGACCATGGCCGGCACCTGGGCAGTCCCGGCAACTTGCGTCAGGTCGATGTCGATGCCGTGCTTGGCAAAGATGCCGAGGTCGACGGCCACGTACATCTCGCCCTGGACCGCGCTGGTCTGGGAATAGGCGGCTTTGACCTTGGTCAAACCGCTGGCGGCCGGCTTGGCCGATGCCGGGACATTCGCTGCCGCGGATGCCGCGGGCTTGGCCGAAGCTGCACCGCTGGCGGCGCCAGCGGACCCCGCCGGCTTAGCCGATGCAGTCGCCGGCGCCACTGATGGCGCCGTACTGGCCGGCCCGGGAGCGGCGCCAGAACCGCACGCGGCCATGGTCAACGCGCTGATCGCCGCTACCAGCGGCACGAGCCGGGTCATGCTCTTCACAGCCTTCTCCGTTTCGCGTTCTCTCGAACGCCGTCGTTCGAGGGATTGAGTGGCACATATTCAACCACGTTTCGCGAAACCCTGCCTGCGCGATGGCGCGGACGATCGACCGGCCGCACGGCCCAAGGAGTCAGCGGCAGGCTAACGTGGCGACAGCTGTGAACCGAAGGGGGCGATTACCGGCTCCAGGTGCCGGCTCTCCTCGTCAGGCGCGACCTGGCTCCGAGCGTTGATCTCGACGAAGTAGCGCAGCATGGCCTCCTGGCCCGACGCGGCAAATACTTCGAGTCCGTCTCCCACCGCCTCCCAGCCGCCACGAACGATCCGTAGTTTTGGCTCCAAAGCGCGCCTCGCGTGGTGAGATGTCGAGCTCTACAACGGCAGCGAAGCCGTAATGTGACTGTTCCCGGTGAAGCGCCGCCAGATTCAGGCGCCGCGGATTGCTTACTTCGACTCGTCCACGACGACGAGGAGCTGGCCGTGGGCGACTTCCTGGCCGGCGGCAACGGCGATTTGCGTCACTTTGCCCGAACGAGGGCTCTTCAGATCCATCTGCATCTTCATGGCTTCCACGACAAGCAGCGGTTCGCCTTCGAGGACCTCCTGGCCAGCGGTCACATGGATGGCCACGACGAGTCCGGGAATCGGCGCCTGCAGCCGCGCCGGTTCGGAAGATACGCCGGGGGCCTGCAAGGCCGGCCCCAAGCTGCGCTGCACCCGAGCGGCGAAGTCCTTGCCATCGAGCTGCACGCCGTCAGGCGTAGCGGCGACGGTGAACGAGCGCCCGTCGATGAGCATCGAATACAGCCAGTCACCAGAGGCCGGCTCGATATCGACCATCTGGCTGGATCCGTTCATGACGACGGCATAGCTGCCCGGCCGCGCGCCAGCCTGAACCTCCACCACGAATTGCCGGTCTGCGATCGTCGCCAGGTATCTCATGAGGAATGGATCCGGGCGCGGGCGGCAAGCTTCCACCGACTTGGCGGATCTTCTTGCGTCCCATTCCGGCTCGGCCGGGCGCCGCGGTGGAATTCGAGCACCGCAGCGGCTATGGCCGCGACGTCCGAAAGATCGGCCGAGCCGGCACCCGGCTGCCAGTTCTCGTCGATGAAGCTCGTGTGGAGCTCACCAGCCCGGAAAGCCGGATGCGACATCGCCCAGGCATGGAACGGGATAGTGGTCTTGAGACCAATCACATGCAGCTCGCCGAGGGCCCGTTCCATTCGCCGCAGCACGGCCGCGCGATCGCCTGCCCAGACGACGAGCTTGCCGAGCAGCGAGTCGTAGTAACGCGTCACCTCGGCTCCGGGGTACAGCATGTGATCGAAGCGCACTCCCGGCCCCGATGGCTCAACAAGCTCCTGCACCCTGCCCGTGAACGGGAGGAAGTTCAGGTCGGGATCCTCGGCTGTGATGCGGCACTCGATTGCCGCTCCACGCCAGGTCACGTCGGCCTGGCCGAAGCCCAGCTCCTCTCCCGCCGCGATGCGGATTTGATCGCGTACCAGGTCGCGGCCGGTCACCCACTCGGTCACCGGGTGCTCCACCTGCAGCCGCGTATTCACCTCCAGGAAATAGAACTGGCCGGCTTCGTCGAGCAGAAACTCCACTGTGCCGGCATTGGTGTAGCCCGCTTCACGCGCCGCAAGGATGGCCGCTTCCCCCATGCGCTGCCGCAAGTCAGCGGTCACGACGGGCGACGGCGACTCCTCGATCAACTTCTGATGCCGCCGCTGCACCGAGCATTCGCGCTCACCCAGGTGGACGTAGTTGCCATGCTGGTCCGCCAGCAGCTGGACCTCGACGTGCCGGGGATGGTGCAGCAGCCGCTCGAGAAACACGCGCCTGTCACCAAATGCCGCCTGCGCTTCTCCCTGCGCCAGACGCAGTGCGGCTTCGAGGTCTTCCGGCCGCTCCACTGCGTGAATCCCCTTGCCGCCACCGCCTGCTGCCGCCTTGATCAGCAGCGGGTAGCCGATCCTGGCCGCGTCCTTGCGCAGCTGGGCTTCGTCTTCCACCGGCTCGTCGGTGCCTGGAACCAGGGGCACCCCGCGGCGGGCCACCGCGCGCTTGGCCTCGAGCTTGTCGCCCAGGAGGGCCATGGCCTCGGGGGCCGGTCCGATGAACGCCAGTCCTGCATCACGACAGGCTCGCGCGAACCCCGCGTTCTCCGACAGGAAGCCGTATCCAGGATGAAGCGCCTCGGCGCCGCTCCGCTCGGCAACTTCCAGGATCGCCTCGCCGCGCAGGTAGCTCTGATCGGCAGGCGCAGGGCCGATGGAATACGCCTCGTCGGCCAGTCGCACGTGGAGCGCGGCTCGATCGACGTCAGAGTACACGGCCACGGTGGGTATGCCCATTTCGCGGCAGGTGCGAATCACCCGAACCGCGATCTCGCCGCGGTTCGCGACCAGGATCTTGCGGAACGACCTCGGACTGCCGGCTTGCATGGTTAGAGGGGAATGTTGCCGTGCTTCTTCGCCGGCAGGGATTGACGCTTGTTCTGCAGCATCTCCAGCGCGGCGATGAGCTTGGGTCGAGTCTCACGAGGCTCGATGATGTCGTCTAGGAACCCGCGGCTCGCCGCGAGCAGCGGATTGGCGTAACGCGCGCGGTATTCCGCCACCAGCCGAGCCTTTTCCGCCGCCGGATCGCCCGCCGCCGCCAGGTCGCGTCGGTTCACAATCTCCACCGCGCCCTCGGGGCCCATCACGGCGATCTCCGCCGACGGCCAGGCCAAGTTGACGTCGGCCCCCACGTGCTTGCTCGACATGACGTCGTACGCCCCTCCGTAGGCCTTGCGGGTAATGACCGCGATCTTGGGAACGGTTGCCTCGCAGTAGGCGAACAGGAGCTTGGCGCCGTGGCGGATGATGCCACCGTGCTCCTGGTCCTTGCCGGGCAGGAAGCCGGGCACGTCCACGAACGTAACCAGCGGCAGGTTGAACGCGTCGCAGAAGCGCACGAAGCGGGCGCCCTTGTCGGATGAGTTGATGTCGAGCGTCCCGGCCAGCGCCGCGGGCTGCTGAGCCACGATCCCAACGGAGCGGCCGTTGAGTCGCGCGAAGCCAACGATGAGGTTACGCGCATACGACTGGTGGACCTCCACGAAGTGGCCATGGTCAACCACTCGTCCGATGACCTCCAGCATGTCGTAGGGCTTGTTCGGGCTGTCCGGCACGATGACATCCAGCGCCTCGTCCATCCGATCTACGGCATCGTCGAGCGGTCCCCGAGGCGGATCGTCGAGGTTGTTCTGGGGCAGGAAGCTCAAAAGCTCGCGCACCAGCTCCAAGCATGCCTGCTCGCTGTCCACGGCAAAGTGGGCCACCCCGCTGATGGCGGCATGCGTTTCCGCTCCGCCCAGGTCCTCGAACGAGACGTCTTCACGAGTGACCTGCTTCACCACGTTTGGCCCGGTGACGAACATATGGCTGGTGCCACGCACCATGAAGATGAAGTCGGTGATGGCCGGTGAGTACACGGCGCCGCCGGCGCAGGGGCCCAGGATGGCCGAAATCTGAGGGATGACACCCGATGCCTGGGTATTGCGATAGAAGATGTCAGCGTAGCCGGCCAGGCTCAGCACACCTTCCTGGATGCGCGCCCCGCCCGAATCGTTGAGGCCCACGATCGGCGCGCCGTTCCTCATGGCCAGGTCCATCAGACGGCAGATCTTCTCGGCGTGGGCTTCGCCCAGCGAACCGCCGAACACCGTAAAGTCCTGCGAGAACACGTACACCAGCCGCCCATGAACGGTGCCGTAGCCAGTCACCACGCCGTCGCCCAGAATGGGCTCATCCGGCTTCAGCCCGCGACTGGTGACGAACATCCCCGTTTCCTGGAAGCTGCCGGTGTCGAGCAGCAGCTCGATGCGCTCGCGGGCCGTGAGCTTGCCCTTGGCGTGCTGATCGTCGATACGGCGCTGGCCACCGCCCAGCAGCGCTCGCGCCCGCAGCCGCTCGAGATCCTCCCGCACAGGAAGACGCGGCTCCGTTTCGGGGGCGGCCGGCTCTTCATGGCCGTCCTCGCGCGGTCTGGCGGCGGGCGGCCGATGGCCGGCCCGAGGCTCCTTCAGAGCCATTTGCACCAGTTCTCGAAATCCACCTTTCGCCAGTGACGCCGCATTACCCCCTCGAATTCCCAGCCGTGCTGCTGATAGAAGCGCTTGGCACCGACGTTGACGGAGGCCACGTCGAGGTACAGCTTGTGGCAGCCTCGCTCTTTGCAGCTGCGCTCGAAGCTGCTCAACAAGCGCCCACCGATGCCTTCGCCGCGGCGGTCCGCCCTGACGACCAGCTCCAGCAGCTTGCCGACGCCTTCGGCGATGTTGAACCGGGCCACGCCCAGCAGCTGGTCATCGCTCTGGAAGGCTGCAAGGTGAAACTCACCCTGGTAGGTCCACAAGAACGGCTTGCCGAAGAGCGCCTGGTTGGCCAGCCGCCACTCCTCCTCCAGGAAATCCTGCGCAGCGACACGCGTGATCTCCCGAACTTCAAGGTCTGCGGTCACGAGGCAAGCATCGCACAGCACCATTTCGAGCGGCCCTTCACCCAAGACCCTCTGCCGTAAGACCACTCTCGCGGAGGATGCGGTCCGCCGCGGTGTATGGGTCGCATTTCCGTTCGGCAACCTGGGAGGCATAGACGTCGAAGGCAGGAACGCGTCGCGCAATCGCGCTCATCAGCTGGCCGCGCAGCACGCCATCGATCTCGGCCACAGCTGCACGGCGGCGCCGTTTGAGGTATTCCCCGCTGCCCTGCAGGTAGTCGAAATGCCCTGCCAGCGACCCTACCAGCTGGTCTACGCCACTGCCCTCGGTAGCGATCGTCTTCACGATTGGCGGCGACCAGGCGCTGCCCGAAGAGCCCAGGTGCAGCATCAGCTCGAGATCCTTCACCAGCCGCTCCGCGCCCTCGTAATCGGCCTTGTTCACGGCGAATACGTCGGCTGCCTCCAGCAAGCCCGCTTTCATCGTCTGCACGGCGTCACCCAGCCCCGGAACGAGCACGACCACGGTGGTATCCGCCACCCGCACGACGTCGATCTCCTCTTGGCCGACGCCAACGGTTTCGATGATGACCGTGTCCTTGCCTGTGGCTGCCATCAGCGCCACCACGTTCTGGCTGGCTTTCGCCAGGCCGCCCGGCTGGCCCCGGCTGGCCATGCTACGAATGAATACGCCGGGATCGGAGAAGCGCCCCTGCATGCGGATGCGGTCCCCCAGGAGGGCTCCGCCGGTAAACGGACTTGAAGGATCGACGGCTACGATGCCAACCGTCTTGCCCTGAGCCCGGAAGGCCGCCGCCAGCTTGTCCACAAGACTGCTCTTCCCCGCTCCCGGTGGACCGGTCACACCAATGACCTGGGCATGCCCGGCCAGCGGGTAGATGCGCGACATGATGGCCGGCGTCGCGTCAACGTCGCTCTCCAGCAGCGTCATGAGTCTCGCCGCGGAGCGGCCGTCGCCGGCCAGCGCTCGGTCCAGCAGAGCGGCCAGCGAGGAATGCTCCTCGGGGCCTTCCATGGCTAGCCGCCGGACCCGGAGGCGCGCTGCGCTGAGACCGCTTGCTGCAGCCAGGCCACGATCTCCGGGCCGGACGTGCCCGGCAGGAACAGCCTCCGTACGCCCTGCTGCTCCAGCCATTCGACATCGCCCGGCGGGATGATGCCGCCGCCGAACAGGATGACGTCGTCCAGCCCCTGCTGGCGCATCTCCCGCGCCGTTTCGGAAAAGACGTGCTTGTGCGCGGCCGACAGCACGCTGATACCCACAGCATCCGCGTCTTCCTGCAGCGCCGTGGCCACGATCGACTCCGGTGTCTGATACAGCCCGGTGTAGATCACCTCGAAGCCCGCATCGCGCAGCACCCTGGCGACGACCTTGGCCCCCCTGTCGTGCCCGTCCATTCCCGCCTTGGCAATGACCACACGAATAGGCCTCATCGGTGGACGTGCCGGCGGAGTGCCGAGTGCCGGCGAAGTGCCGAGTGCCGAGTGCCGAGTGCCGAGTGCCGAGTGCCTGGTGCCGAGTGATAAACCTCGAGCAATCCCAACTCCCCCACAGTTCGCTTCTCAAACATGACGATCCTCAAATACCACGCGTGCGGCACTCCGCGCTCGGCGCGGCACTCCCCCGACACTCGCACTCGGCAGTCGGCAGTCGGCACTCGGCACCCGGCGCTCGGCATCGGCACTCGGCACTCGGCACTCGGCACTTCAGTAGTACCCCGGGTCGTGGTATTCACCGAAAACGTCGCGCAGAGTGTCCATGATTTCACCGACGGTGGCGTAGGCATGCACCGCTTCGAGGATGGGTGGGACCAGGTTGGCGCCGCCGAAGGCGGCCTTGCGCACAGCCTCCAGGGCGTGACGCCAGCCTGGAGCCCTCCGTGCCCGAAGCTGCTCCAGGCGAGCTACCTGCTCGGCCTCTAGCGAGTCGTCGATCTCCAGGATGGGGATCGCATCCGCCCCCTCGGCCTGGTAGGCATTGACGCCCACGATGAGCTGCTCGCGATTGTCGATTGCCGCCTGATAACGCATGGCCGCGTCGGCGATCTCCATCTGTGGAAAGCCGGCCTCGATCGCCTTGACCATCCCGCCCATGGCATCGATCCGCTCCAGATAGCGGGAGAAGGCCTCCTCCATCTGGTTGGTCAGCGCTTCGACGTAATACGAGCCCGCGAACGGATCGATCGTGTCCGTGAGTCCCGTCTCCGATTGCAGGATCTGCTGCGTGCGCAGGGCCACCGTCACCGCTTGCTCTGTCGGGAGCGCGTAGGTCTCGTCGTACGAGTTGGTGTGCATCGACTGGCCGCCACCGATCACCCCAGCCAGGGCTTGCAGCGCAACCCGGACGACATTGTTCAAGGGCTGCTGCGCGGTCAGCGTCACGCCCGCCGTCTGCATGTGCGCCCGCAGGGTGCACGATCGCGGATCGCGGGGATCGTAGCGCCGCTTCATTTCACGCGCCCAGATCCTCCGCGCCGCCCGCATCTTGGCGATCTCCTCGAAGAAGTCGTTGTGCAGGTCCCAGAAGAAGGAGAGCCGCGGCACGAACTCGTCGACCTTCAGGCCTCGATTCACCCCTTCTTGGACATAGGTCAGGCCATCGATGAGCGTGAAAGCCAGCTCCTGGGCCGCCGTCGCGCCGGCCTCCCGGATGTGATAGCCCGAAACGCTGATAGTGTTCCACTCGGGCATGTTGCTGGCGCACCACTCGAACGTGTCGACCACCAGCCGGAGCGAAGGCCGAACCGGGAAGGCCCACTCCTTCTGGGCGATGTACTCCTTGAGGATGTCGTTCTGAATCGTTCCCCGCAGTTTGTGGGCGGGAATGCCCTGCTTCTCGGCCACCGCCACGTACAGGCACAGCGCCACGATAGCCGTGGCGTTGATGGTCATCGACGTGCTGACCTCGTCCAGCCGAATACCGTCCAGCAGCGTCTCCATATCGGCCAACGAGTCGATGGCCACACCGCACTTGCCAACCTCGCCCCGAGCCCGCGGATGGTCGGAGTCATAACCGAGCAGCGTCGGCAGGTGGAAGGCCACGCTCAGACCGGTCTGGCCCTGGTCGAGCAGATAACGGTAGCGGCGGTTCGTATCCGCCGCCGAGCCAAAGCCCGAGAACATGCGGATGGTCCACGGACGGCCGCGATACATCGTTGCCTGCGGCCCGCGCGTGTACGGGAATTCGCCGGGAAAGCCCAGATCACGCAGGTAGTCCAGGCTGGCCACGTCGTCGCCTGAATAGAGGCGCTTGATCTCAAAGCCAGAGCTGTTGGTGAAGGCGGGCTTGCGCTCGGATGGGCCTTGACCCGCGGACGCCATCAGCCAGCCTAAATAACGTCCATGGCTCGGAAGCCATCGACGTCGGACTGCTCGTAGCCCAGCTCGCGCAGCACCTCGTCGGTGTGCTGTCCCAGAACCGGAGGAGCCATGCGCACCGTCGAGGGCGTCTCGGACAGGCGATACGGCATGCCCGCCACCTCAATATGCCCGCACGTCGCGTGCTCCATGCCCAGGCGCAATCCCAGGTGCTGGACCTGTGGGTCGGCGAATACCTCAGCCACATTCTTGATGGCGTCGGCCGGGATGGCCACCTCCCTCAGCTTCGCCAACAGCTCAGCCGTGCTGTGCCGTTCGAACCGCCGGCCAATGATGTCCGCCAGCTCGGCTCGGTGACGGACGCGGTCCCCGTTCGTGCCAAAGCGCTCGTCGCCGAGCAGCTCGGGCATAGCCATGACCTCGCAGAAGCGCTGCCACAGCCGCTCGTTGGCCACGCCTATGTTGATGAACCCGTCGCTCGTCCGGAAGGTCTCGTATGGCGCGATGGTGGAGTGGGTGTTGCCCTGCAGCCCGGCCACCTTGCCCGTGTTGAGATACGCCGAGGCGTGATGCGTCAGCAGCGCAACCATCCCCGCCAGCAGCGACGTCTCCACGTACTGTCCCTGCCCGGTCAAACGGCGATGGTACAGGGCGGTGACGACGGAGTAGGCGGCGAACATGCCGGCGGTGATGTCGGCGATGGACACGCCTACACGGGTCGGGCGATCGTTGCCGGTGACGCTCATGAGCCCTCCGGCGCCCTGCGCGGTCATGTCGTAGCCGGGCAGCTGGCTGTCGGGCCCATCCTGGCCGTAGCCGGAAATGGAGCAGTAGACGACCGCCGGGTTGTACGCGCTGACGTCGGCGTAGCCCAGGCCCAGCCGGGCCATAGTTCCAGGCGAGAAATTCTCGACCACCACGTCGGCGCCGGCCAGCAGCCGCCGGGCGATCTCCTTGCCCTTCTTCAGGTCCAGCGTGATGGAGCGCTTGTTGCGGTTCATGGCGAAGAAGTAGACGCTCTCCTCGCCCATGAACGGCGGCCCCCAGCCACGTGAATCGTCGCCAGTCTCGCGCGCCTCCACTTTAACCACGTCCGCGCCCATGTCGCCCAGCATCTGCGTGCAGAAGGGCCCGGCCAGAGCCCGGCTGAAGTCGACGACGCGAAGACCGCTGAGCGCGGACTCAGTCATCGTGGCCGGCGACGCCCTGCTTGCCGGCCGAGGGCGAAGGGAAGATGCCGCGCAGAGTACGCATGCGGTTCTGCATGTACTCCTGCAGCTGGGCCACCTCACGAGAGGCCGCCGCGTTGAAATGGCGGTTGTACTGGCCCATTCGGCGGAACTTCTGATAACGGGCGTGCACGGTCTTACGGGGCGGGACCTTCAGCAGCTCGGCCAGCGCATGCGTGACCGCCAACTTGAGGAGATGCGAGGCATGCACCGGATCGCGGTGCGCGCCACCTTCCGGCTCGGGGACGATCTCGTCCACGATGCTCAGCTCCTCGAGGTCGTGCGCGGTGAGCCGCAGTGAAGCCGCCAGCTCCTCGGCCTTGCCGGCGTCGTGATACAGGATGGCGGCCGCGCCTTCGGGTGAGATCACGGAATAGATGGCGTTTTCCATCATCAGCACCCGATCCGCCACCCCCAGGGCGAGCGCCCCGCCGGAGCCACCTTCGCCGACGACCACCGCCACAGTGGGAGCGACGATCCCGGACATGTAGGACAGACATTCCGCCAGTGCACGCGCCAGCCCGCGCTCTTCGGCCTCGACCCCGGCATAGGCGCCCGGCGTGTCGATCATGGTTACCAGCGGCAATCCGAACTTGTTGGCCAGCGACATCATGCGCAGGGCCTTGCGATAGCCTTCCGGCAGCGCTCGCCCGCCGCGAGTGGGATCGCCCTCCGCGCCGGAGCCCCGCTCCTGCGCGACAAAGGCGATGGGCAGGTCGCCCAGCTTGGCGAGGCCAATGACCACGGCTGCGTCGTCGGCGCCCTGCTTGTCGCCATGCAGCTCGCACAGGTCGCTGGTTATGGCTCGCAGGTGCACCATAGAGGTCGGGCGGTCGGGCCGCCGTGCCAGCTGCACGATGTCCCAGGCCGGGCGGGAAGGTTGAGCCGCGGCCTGCTGTGGGGCTGGGCCGGGATCGACCGCCGGAATGGCTTGCCCGCGCGGACGCAGCACCGAAAGCAGCGCCACCAGCTTCTCGCGCAAGAGCGGCCGCTCGACGATTTGATCGATCATCCCGTGCCGCTGCAGGTACTCGGCCCGGTGCACCTCGTCCGGAACTTGCTGATGCATCGTCTGTTCGACCACACGCGGACCGGCAAAGCCTATGAGCGCCCTGGGTTCGGCGATCACCACGTCGCCGAGGCTGGCAAAGCTGGCATAGATGCCGCCGGTCGTGGGATCGCCGAGGATGGAAATGAACGGTAGTCGGGCTTCATGAAGGCGGCGGGCGGCCGCCGCCGTCTTGGCCATCTGCACCAGGGACAACATGCCTTCCTGCATCCGCGCTCCGCCGCTGGTGGCCACGGTGACGATAGGCAGCTTGCGCCGAATGGCCAGCTCAAAGGCCATGGTCACCTTCTCACCCACCACCGATCCCATGCTGCCACCGAGGAACTCGAAATCGAGCACGGCCAGCACGGTCTGCGTGCCGCCGATGCGGCAGCTGCCGGTAACCACTGCTTCCGTAGCCCCGGTCCGCTTCCGCGCCTCGCTCAGCCGTTGCTTATACGGCAGCCGATCGGTGAATGACAGTGGATCGACGGATTCCAGCGAGCGATTCACCTCGCGGAAGGTACCCGCGTCCACCAGCTGCTGAATGCGGTCGCGAGCGCGCACGTGCAGGTGATGCCCGCAAACGTCGCACACTCGATAGCGCTGGAGGACCGGCCACGATCCACTCGAAAAATCCGCCTTGCAGCTCGGACAGCTGGCCGGAGCCGCCGGAACCGTATCCGGCTGCCGGTGCGGCACAATGGAATAGAGAAAGTCAGCCAGCGATTTCACAGAGGTCCCAGCACTTCACATTATGAATGTCCTGATGCTTTCGTGGGAATACCCGCCTAACGTCGTCGGCGGTCTCGGTGCGCACGTCGCTCACCTCGCCCCCATCATTGCCTCCAGAGGCGACCACGTGCACGTGGTGACGCCGCGGCTGAAGGGCGGAGAGCCCGAGGCGAAGAGCGATGGTCTCTCGATTTCCCGGGTCGAGGTCCCAGAACCCGCCGGCGACTTCGTGGACTATGCCCTGCTCGTCAACCGAGGCCTATTCGAGCAGGCCATGGTCGCCATCCGTACGGAGGGGAGCCCATGGCTGCTGCACGCCCACGACTGGCTGGTTGGCGATGCGGCGATCCGGCTGCACGACGAGCTTCGGCTGCCCCTGCTGGCAACGATCCACGCCACCGAGTACGGCCGCAACCGCGGCATTCACAATGAGCTTCAGCAGCGCATCCACGAGCAGGAGCTCCGTCTGGCGAACGCCGCCGATCGCATCATCGCCTGCAGCCGCTTCATGGCGCAGCAGATTCGGGACGTCTTTGCCGTGCTGCCTACCAAGCTGGAGATCATCCCCAACGGCGTCGACGCGCAGCACTTTCAGGATGACTTCGACCGCGCCGAGTTTCGCCGCCAATTCGCCGCTGAGCACGAGCACATCATCCTGCACGTTGGCCGGCTGGTAGCCGAGAAGGGCATCGACGTCGTGCTCGACGCAATGCCGAAGCTCCTGGAGCTCGCGCCTAACGTCAAGGTAGTGATTGTGGGCAGCGGCCCGGCGCTCGACAGCAGCCGGACCCGCGCAGCGCAGGAAAGCTGGGCAGAGCACATCATCTTCACGGGTTTCGTCAGCGATGAAGTCCGCAACCGGCTCTACCAGGTGGCCGACGCGGCCATGTTCCCCAGCCTGTACGAGCCGTTCGGCATCGTTGCGCTGGAGGCCATGGCGGCGGGCGTGCCCGTGGTCGTGTCCAACAGCGGCGGGTTGGCCGAAGTGGTCGATCGGGAAGAGACGGGCGTGGTCGTGGAAGCCGGCAGCCCGGACGCGCTGGCCTGGGGCGTGGTCCACGTGCTGGAGCAGCCTGAGCTCTCCAAGCAGCGGGCCCAGCGCGCGTATGTCAAGGCCACGACCGAATACAACTGGAACACGATCGCCGAGCATACCGCCCGCCTGTACGAGCGCCTGCTGGAAGTCCCCTCGGCAGCCTGATCTCGTCCTTAGGCCGTGCCGCGGAACGCTTCGGACCGGCTAGGGTGTCCTGGCTGCCGAAGCCCCCTGGGATCCGGCATCGCCAGACGAGCCCGCGGCTTCGACGCGCTGAACAGGATCGATCAATGGCTCGTCGTAGTCCTTGCCATCCTGAGCGGTGATGGTCGTGAGACCCGCCCCGATGCCGACCAGGTCGACCGCGCTGCCCACAGCCACCCCACCGGGCAGCGGATCGGCGCTCTGGCCGTTGATGTAATAGCTGCCTGACCGAATCTGAATCCATGTCTGCCCGTCAGCCATCTTGCCCACGTAGAACACCGTCCCGCTCACACGAATGAGGCGCGAACGGTAATTGGCCGGCGACTCCTGGAGGGAGCGGGGGTCGACGTCCAACGGTCCGTTGGCGACCGGGGTTGGCGAAACGCTGATGGCGGCCGCTTCCGCCACTGACGTCGGCTCCGCCTGGATAGCGGGCGTGGGAACAGCCGCCGCAGGAGCGGCTGCCGCGTTGTTCGTGGCCCCGCTCGCCACGGCATCGCTCAAACGATTGGCCACCTGACGCAGCCCGGCGAAGACGACCACCAGCATGAAGGCCACGCAGACGCCGAGCACCCAGAAATAGTTGGTTGGCCGGTGAGAGGTCGGTGGCTGAGGATACATCTCGATACCGCCTAAGGATGTTCATAGTAACACCCGGTGGTATACTTCGGACCGGCTCCGGGGGGACGTAGGAGCGTAGTTGTTGGCGTCCTAATTCCGTCGCAGGCAGCTTGTTGGAGGGGACGGCAGGATGGGCGAGCTTCATTTCCCACAGTGCAAGAAGTGTGGCGTGGGCGATCTCGTTCCCCTTTCGGATTTCGGGAACCAAGGCGCGCCCATCGAGTACAAGGCCTGGGTTTGCACCAATCCCAACTGCACCTTCAACCTGAAGATCCGCAACGGCGAGATCTTCATCAATGAGCCCATCAACGACGGCTCGGTCCACACGTATAGGCGCTAGGCGCTAGGCGCAAGGCGCAAGGCGCTGGTCGCAAGGCGCTGGTCGCAAGGCGTTAGGCGCAGGCGGAGGCGCTGGGCGTTAGGCGGAGGCGCTGGGCGCTAGTTAGGTGGGAGTCTCGAGACGTTAGGCACAGGACGGTAGGCGGCGGAGCTAGACGGAGGAAGCTGGGACGTGGGGCGTTCTAGGATTTGAAAGGTCACCAAGACCTAGAGGTCTGGCACAAAGCGCATGACCTTACGATGAGGATCTACAAGGTGACTGAATCCTTTCCTCCCGAGGAGCGCTACGGACTCACTGCCCAGCTTCGACGAGCGGCGATCTCGATCCCGACCAACATCGCTGAAGGCTGCGGGCGAACCGGCGGTGTCGAACTTGCGAGGTTCTGCGGCATTGCGATGGGATCGGCCAGCGAAGTCGAATACCTGCTGTACTTATCCAAGGAGCTCGGGTTTCTCTCCGCAGGTTATGAGTCGCTGGTCACCGCAACGCAGGAGGTTAGCCGTATGCTCGCCGGCCTCATGAGAAGTCTTCGTACGGCCCGCACCAAGACCTGATGCTGTTCTCCTCGCACGCAGCGCCCACCCCCCTGCGCCCAACGCCTCGCGACCAGCGACTGACGCGCAACGACCAGCGCCTCGCGACTCGCGCCTGCCGACTGACGCCTCGCGCCTCGCGCCTGCCGACTAACACCTTGCGACCAACGACCAGCGCCTTGCGCCTCACGCCTCGCGACCAGCGCCCGCCGACTAACGCCTCGCGACCAGCGCCTGGCGCCCGACAACCAGCGCCTCGCGCCTCGCGCCTGCCGACTAACGCCTCGCGACCAGCGCCTGACGCCTCCTGCCTGCCGACTAACGCCTCGCGACCAGCGCCTGACGCCTCCTGCCTGCCGACTAACGCCTCGCG
>JAJPGV010000033.1 GCA_021325635.1 Chloroflexota bacterium | reverse complement strand
TTCACTCTTCACTGGGAGCGAAGCGACCCACGCGCCCTCTGTTGCATAATGTGCTGCGCTAAGAGGTTGTAAACAGCTCGCCTGCCATACGGCTGCAAGTCGTTTCCGGCCTCGCCATGCTTAACTCTTCACTCTTAACTCTTCACTGGGAGCGAAGCGACCTTGAAGGCATACGCGGCAGACAAGATCCGTAACGTCGCGCTGGTGGGCCATGGCGGCAGCGGCAAGACCTCCCTGGCCGAAGCGATGCTGTTCGACACCGGAGCGGTCAACCGCCTGGGCAAGGTGGACGAAGGCAACACCACGTCCGATTACGACCCCGATGAGGTCAAGCATCACATCTCCATCAACCTTTCGCTGCTGCCCATCGAGCACCACGAGCACAAGATCAATGTCATCGACGTTCCGGGCTATCCGGACTTCGTAGGCGAGGTCAAGGCGGGGCTGCGGGTCGCGGACAGTGCGCTCCTGGTGCTGGATGCCGCGGCGGGCGTTGAGGTGGGGACCACTATCGTGTGGCGCATCGCCGACGAGTACGGCCTGCCGCGCGTGGTGGTGATCAACAAGATCGACCGCGAGCACGCGGATTTCGACGCCGCTGTGCAGGCGGTGCGCGATCAGCTCAGCTCCAAGGCCGTCGTCCTGCAGATGCCGATTGGCCAGGAAGCCGGCTTCAAGGGCGTCATCGACGTGGCCAGCGGGCAGGCCTGGACCTTCGACGGCGGCAAAGCCAGCGAAACAGCCATCCCGAGCGACCTCGAATCAGCCGTTGCCGCCGCTCGTGAGAAGCTGCTGGACGCCGTGGTCGAGATCGACGACGAGCTCATGTCCAAGTACCTCGAGGGTGAGGAGATTGCCCCGGATCAGCTGGCGGCGGCGCTGCGTAAGGCCGTGGCGGCCGGTGCTGTCGTCCCAATCTTCGCCACTTCCGCACTGACGAACAAAGGCATCCAGCCGCTGCTGGACGGGATCGTCGCGGTGACGCCGTCGCCTGGGGAAGCGCCATTGCTCGAAGCGGATGCGAGCCAGCTCAAGGACAAACCGGACCGGCTGGCAGCGTTCGTGTTCAAGACCATCGCCGATCCGTTCGTCGGCAAGCTGACCTACCTGCGGGTGTACTCGGGATCGCTCAAGGGCGATTCGCAGGTGTGGAACGCGACCAAGGGCCGCGAGGAGCGCGTGGGGCAACTGCTGTCTGTGCGCGGCAAAACGACGGAGCCGGTGGGCGAGATCCGCGCCGGCGACCTGGGCGCTGTGGCCAAGCTCCAGGAGACAACGACCTCGGACACACTGAGCGTGAAGGACGGTCCGGCCAAGCTGCAGCCGATTGTCTTCCCCAAGCCGATCTATTCGGCGGCCATCGAGCCCAAGACCAAGGCCGACCTGGACAAGATGGGCAACGCCCTGGCTCGCATCGTCGAGGAAGATCCGACCCTGAACGTGCACAAGGACGCGGAAACAGGCGACAACCTGCTGTCCGGCATGGGCGAGTCACACATCGCCATCGCCGTGGAGCGCATGCAGCGGAAGTTCGGCATCAACCTGGATATTCATACGCCCAAGGTGCCCTACCGCGAGACCATCAAGTCGGCAGCCAAGGCGCAGGGCCGCTTCAAGCGGCAAACCGGCGGCCACGGCCAATTCGGCGACACCTGGATCGAGATCCAGCCAGCCAAGGGCGGAGGCTTCGTCTTTGAGGACCGCATCGTCGGCGGTGTGGTGCCGAAGCAGTACATTCCCGCGGTGGAGAAGGGCATCCGGGAGGCCATGCAGGAGGGCCTACTGGCGGGCTACCCGGTGATCGACCTGAAGGCCACCCTGTACGACGGCTCGTACCACCCGGTGGACTCCTCCGAAATGGCCTTCAAGATCGCCGGCTCGATGGGCTTCAAGGCCGCCGCTCAGCACGCCAACCCGGTCCTCCTCGAGCCGATCATGGATGTGACCGTGACGGTGCCCCAGGAGTTCATGGGCGACGTCATCGGCGATCTCAACGGCAAGCGGGCGCACGTGCTGGGCATGGAGCCCGTGGCCGGCGGCATGCAGGAGATCCGAGCGCACGTGCCCATGGCCGAGATGCTCAAGTACGCCACGGATCTGCGGTCAATCACCCAGGGACGAGGAACGTACAGCATGGAGCCGCTCGGCTATGAAGAGGTCCCGGCGCACATGGCCCAGAAGGTCATCGCCGAAGCAACCGCGCATAAGAAGGAAGAGGCCGCGACGCACTAGTCACCTTCCGCCACTCCCCCTCGGCGTCCAAGCGAGCGTCCCGCGTTCGCCCGACAGCCCTATCGCCCGCCTGTCTTTCTGATACAAGCTCGCTTGATTGTATTTGTATCGCAAAGATAGAGCGTCCGCTTACTTTTGTTCTGCCGGCTGTTTTCTGCTTGCTTTGAAGGCCGGCAGCATGCTTAAATGGCTGCCCGTAGCAAGCGGGAGCTACGTGGGCAGACACGGCAAACTCACACGCGGCGGGGTCGTTTCTTGGGACGAGGGGCGGGCTGGCGATTGTCCGCCGCCGGCTCGCGGCTGGCAAAGCTCGCGGCGCTGGTGGTCTGCGGCGCTCTCTTAGCGCAGTCGTTTGGACCGGCGTCCGTTCTGGCGTTCAGCGGGACGTTTGCCGCCAGCCCCTCCACCGTCGGTATCGGCACGTCCCAGGACGTGATCCTCACCCTCACCAACGGCGGAGCCCCCGGTAACGGCTTCCGCCTGCAGTTCTTCATGCCCGGTGGCTGGCCGGCGCCCGGGAGCGATCCGGGGCTGTCGGGCTACGTATCCAACGTGACTACCACGACGAACCCAACGAGCTCGCTTTCGCCCGCTGCAGCCAGCTTTTCCACGTCGGTGAGCCAGGGCCAGCCCTGCCCAAGCAGTCAATCCTGCTTCGTGCTATTCAGCGCGTTTTCCCTGCAGAACGGCGCCAGCATCTCCTTCACCTATCACGTGAGCGCGGTGCCGGGCTTTGGCGGCAGCTTCAGCGTCCAGGACGATGGCGGCGATCCGTTCCCCGGCGGGGCAACGATCTCGGTTGTCGCCGCCAGCACAGCCACGCCCACGGCCACGAGCACTCCAACCGCAACAGCCACGCCCAGTCCGACCGCTTCACCAACTACCACGCCAACCCCGCCAGCAACCCAGACACCTACGCCTATGCCGACGAGCACCGCCACTCTCCTGCCTACGGCCACGGCAACCACTACGCCTTCGCCGACCCCCTCGCCGACGGCCACTGCCAGCGCTACTCCTTTGCCCACTGCCACGGCAACCATCAGCCCCACAATGACGGCAACCGCCACTCCAAGCGTCACGGATACCAGCACGCCAACACCAACTGATACCCCAACCTCCACAGATACCCCGACAGCAACCAGCACTTCCACACCCACCCTTACTCCGACCCCATCGCCTAGCCCACCTGCCACCAGCACGGCTACGTCCAGCCCCACCACCACTCCAATCCCCAGTCCGACACCACGAGGCCTTCAGGGCGCGTTCGAAGTGACCCCTCTCAACCCGATCCGTGGTGACTCTCAGCAGCTCCGGCTATCAATTACCAATCGCGGATCCTCCTTCACCAACTCCGACGTAGCTCTCCGCGTGCCCCAGGACTGGCCTGCACCAGGAAGCGATTCGACGCTGTCGGGCTTCGTGTCCCAGTTGAGCCGCACGGACGCGAGCGGCAACCCGCTATCCGTCCCGGTCATGACCTTTTCCGCCACGTCGCAAAGCAGCGCCTGCAGCAACTCCCAGCCCTGCTTCATCAGGTTCAATAACGCCGTAGCCCCATTTCGCCTCGGCAGCGGCGATACCCTCTCCTTGTCCTACACCGTCTTGTCCGTACCCTCGAGCAGCGCTTCGTTTGAGCTGAGCGACGCGGACGGCGACGCCTTCCCAACAGCGTCGGCTGTCAGCCCCATACAGCCGACCGCGACGGCCACACCCAGCACGCCCATACCGACCAGCACACCAACCGCTACGCCGACGGCAACGCTCACGTCCACTCCTACCCCAACGCTTACCCCCACGCCCACCTTCACTAACACTCCAACACCGAGCTTCACGCCAACGTCGACCGCTACGCCCAGTCCAACCAATTCGCCCACCCCGAGCGCGACGCCAACGAATACACCGACGGCAACGCCAACGGACACCCCAAGTCCAACGCCCACTCCGCATGGTCTCAATGGGACGATCTCGGTATCCCCAGCCAGTGCGCCGGCGGGATCCAGCCAAGATTTCACCGTCAGCCTGACGAACCTGGGCTTGCCCTTCCAGAATGGCCGGCTGCAATTCTTCATGCCGAACGGCTGGCCGGCGCCCGGCAGCGACGAGTGGTCGGATGGCTACATATTGGACGTCTCGACCAGCTCCAGCCCAAGCAGCACCCTGCCGGGCGGTTCCATGACGTTCTATGTAAACGCGCCCCAGGGCAGCAGATGCAATAGCAATCAGACCTGCTTCGTCCTGTTCAACCAGGGCAACGGGCAGTTCTCGCTCCAAACCGGAGCCACGATCTCGTTCGTCTACCGCGTGCGCTCGGTTCCAAGCTCAGGAGGAAGCTTTGCCGCTACGGACGCCAGTGAGGATGCCTTCCCAGCGCCCGCTACGGTCACGGTCCATCCGGCAGAGCTCACCTCAACCCCAGCGTCTTCCGCAACCGCTACGCCGACCAGTTCGGCAACGGCATCGCCCACGCCAACCGCATCGTCCACCCCAACGGCGACATCAACCCCAACCAAGCCAGCCTCTTCTACCGCTACCCCCTCTGCCACGTGGACGAGCTCTCCGACCTCAACAGCCAGCCCCACGGCGACGGCGACAGCCTCGCCAACGTCAACACCCACGTCAACCGGAACATCCACTCCGCCGGCAACTGCCACGGCGCCACCGAGCGTCACTCCCACAGCCAGTCCAACAGCGCCTCCAACGCCCACGACCACGCCTCAGATCACCGCCTCTCCGACGGCATCACCCACGTCCCCACCTACGCCATTCCCGTCGGTCACCGCGGCGCCGACGATGACCGCCGTGCCGCTGACCGACCAGACGCCGGTGGCGCTCGGCCCACTTCCTGCGGGTGCAGCGCTGCTGCCCGCCAGCGCCACCGTGACACCCAGCATGCTTGCCACTGGCCCTGTGGCTGTTGCGGCGCGGCTGCCGGCCGGCGCAGGCGGGGTCGTCGTCGCCGGCAACGTGGCCATCGCTGTTTCGCCTGCGTCCATGGAGGAGCTGGTCGGAGATCTCACGGTCGCCGTGAGCCCGCAAATGGGGCCGGACGGCGATGGCAGGACCTACGTCGATCTCCGCTTCACCGATGCCTCCGGCAATCCGGTGACCACCTTCTCCAGCCCCATAGCGCTCACCCTGCGCTGCAGCGAGGCCGACCTGCGGCAGGTCAACGGTGAGGTGTTACGTCTCGCCCCTGTCTACGTTATCGATGCCGAATCGCCTGCTATCGAGAACCCCTTGGGCTTCCCCGCGGGCACCTTCGTGCTGTTCCCTCCCGCGAACGTTGCGCCCGATGGTGACGCCGCGACGGTTACCGTGACGACGCACGCCCTGGGGTCGGCTGTCACGCTGATTCCAACCCCTATCCGCTGGGTGCAAACCGCCGGCGATGATACTCCGGAATTCTCCGGCTACGACGACGCTGCCATCGTCTTCGGGCTCAAACCGGCTTCCAGCTACCTGCTCGTAGTAGAACCGCAGATCCTCGGCCGCCTGCTGGTACTCGATCCGGCGACCGGCAACTATGCCTATGTCAACGCAAGCGACGTCATGCCTGCATAGCGAACCAGGGTTAGAGCTGCCTTTCGTCCCTGCTCCCTACCACTCCACGCTAAGCGTGCGGCCATGATCGAATGTGGCTTTGGAGTTATTCAGAGTAGGAAGCCCCAAGAGGTATTCATCGCCAAGCGCAATGATGAGTGCCTCGATGCGACTGGGTTGGCGACTAATTCAACGGTACCGATGTAGATGGGAACGACGACCACCTGGCCTCTCGCCGTGCGCGTCCGCAGCACATACAGCGGATCGGATAGGTCCTCCACGAGAGCTTCCGGAATGGCCAGATGGCCATCGAAGCCAGTATCGATTAACGCGACGGCTGAGCGTTCCAGACCCTAAACGGCGAATCCCGCTTGCTCTTCCCCACTTTCTGCCCATGGAAAGCAGCTGAGGGGCCGGCCTCTGCTAAGCTCGCGCCAGGTTGAGGCGGGTAATGGCGTCCGCGGGGGCAGCAGTGCTGTGGCTGTTGCTGGCAATGCCGGCACAGGCGCAGGCCGCTCCCTGCACGTTCATTCTCGGCTTCGCCACGCTCGTCCAGCTCGTCCCGCAGGCAGGCGGATGCCTCGATAATCAGGCATTCGCGGCCAACGGGGACGCCCAGCAGCACAGCAGCGGTGGCTTGCTCGTCTGGCGGAAAGCAGACAACTGGACCGCCTTTACTGATGGCTACCGGACCTGGGTCAACGGCCCCAACGGGATCCAGGCCCGTTTGAATACGGAGCGCTTCAGCTGGGAAGTACCTGCCACCGCCAATTCCACTCCGGTCGTGGCGTCAGCTTCATCGAGCAGCGGCTCCACGTGTCTCAACGGAGCGTGTTTCAACGCCGACGGGTCGTTTCTGGCCTTCTTGCAGGACATCTCCCGAACGAGCTTGGGGAAAGACCTGCTGGCGTCGACCGCCGGCACAACGCTTCGCTTCACCAACGTGCCGGCCGAATCGCTCGGAGACTACCGGCCGGCGAGTGACCTGGTGGAGATAGCTTCCTGGCTGCCCGGATCGGGCGAGTTCGAAGCAGCGGCTGTGCTTGCGCACGAGCTCACCCATGCACGGCAGGGGCGCGCCGGGAAGCTGGCCAAAGGCCAGCAATGCTACGTCGATGAAGTCGAGGCCTTCACGGTTTCCGGACAGGTGTGGAAGGAGCTGTGGGGAAGCCAGCTGCCTGGCGACACCACTACCGTACGGGCGGAGCTCAACATCCTTGCCCGGGTAAGCCTGCGGCCGCAGGACCTGTACCAGGCTTATGCCAAGGAGTGCGGTCCGCCCAGCTAGGAGCCACCCGGCCGCTTGGACTGTGGCGCGATCCCTCGCACCTCCATCGATTGGCCCTCATCAGGCGGCTCCGCATGGTGATCGTGTCCGGCGGTCCGATCGAGCCGGGACAGTACATCTCGAGCCATTCGCTCGAGATGCCCCAACATCGCCTCGCCCGCGGCTTCCGGATCGCGGGCGGCGATTGCATCGAAAATCATTCGGTGCTCGCTCGGGCCATCGGGATTGACGGATGCATGCACGTGGGGGAACAGGCGCCAGTATGACGGCAGGCGAAAGAACAGCCTGCGGCTGTTCCGGAACACAGCCGTAAGAACCTGGTTGCCGCAGACCCCCGCGATGGCGTCGTGGAATTCCGCATCGGCGCCTTGGAACGCGTCGTCGTGCGGCGCCTCTGTGCGCTTCAACAGCTGGCGCAGATGATCGAGCTCGCCGCCCGTCCAGTGCTCCGCGGCACGTTGGGCAATAGGGACTTCGATGAGCTTTCGCGTCTCGTACAGGTCGCGCACGGACACGCGAGCGGCAAGCGCCGCGTAATCCATCTGATCGGGCTCGAACGTCTGCGGGTCGGCGACGACCAGGCGGTTGCCGCGCCGGCTGGCGAAGCCCGACACCACCAGGCCACGTAGAGCCTCCCGAACCGTCGTGCGCCCCACGCCGAAGGCTTCTGTCAACTGATGCTCCGAGGGAAGCAGCTGCCCGGGGCTTAGCTGACCCGACACAATCTGCGCTCGCAGCTCGACCACAAGCGAATCGGCCAGGGTCACCCGGCGCAACGGACTAGCCGCGAAATTCTCGCTGTCTGACAATCAGACACGATTCTATCAAGGAAGCGACAGCGGGCCGCGAGAACGTGACTGCTTGCGGACGACGCCAGGCAGCTTATGGCACACTACAAGGAATTCGATGAATCACGCCATTCGCATCCGCCTGGCGCCCAGCTTGGTGGGGCTCGTCGTCCTGGCCGCATGCGGACGATCCCAGTCCGCACAACCGCTCGCCGCCGTGTCTATCGCCCCGCAAGCCAGCGCCGCGGCTCTCGAGCGCGCGACCGACCAGCCGCGCACGACTCGAGCCGCAAAGCTCGCCGTGTCCTTTCCCGAAGGCGGAGCGCATTTGCCGCTGTGGTGGGGAGTGGAGCAGGGTGTGTTCGGCCGCTATGGCTTGGCTGTAACGCTGCAGCCACTGGGGGGCGGCGCCGGAGCCCTGGCTGCTCTGCAACGGGGCGAAACACAGATTGCCGATATGACCGGTTCGGTCATCGCCGCCGCCAACGCGCAAGGCAGCGACCTCGTCGCCCTGGCGACGCTCAACCCGGTGTTCCCCTACGTCCTGGTGGCTCCGGAAGCCATCCAGACACCTGAGGATCTGAAGGGCAAGGGCATCGCCGTTCGAGCCCCAGGCGACGGCACGGACATTGCCGCCCGCATGGCGCTGCAGCAGCTGGGGCTTGTCCCGGACAGAGACGTACGCATCCTGGCGGTCAATACGGCCGAAGCGCGCATGGCGGCCGTCAAGGCAGGCAAGATCTGCTGCACCGTCGCCCAACCGCAAGACGAGATCGAGCTCGCCAGCTCCGGCGGCTACCACGTGCTGTTCGACTTCTCCACGCTGGGATTGCCCAACGCACAGGGGGTGATTGCCACACCACGCAGCTATGCCAAGGCCAACCGGGCAACCGTCCAGGCGTTTATGGACGCGCTCGTGGAGTCAATTGCCGCTTCGAAGCGGGATAGGGCGGCTTCCCAAGCGCTGTTCAAGAAGTACCTCAAGCTGGATGACGACAGCACGGCGAGCGTGCTCTTCGACTACTTCGCCGGAAAGGTCATCCCCTCCAACCCGCGCGTCAGCGCCGCGCAGTTCACGGACGGCATTACCGTGCTGGCTCAAACCAACGATAGGCTGAGCGGCTTCACCATGGACGCCTTCATCGACACGTCGTTCTTGGAACGCTCCATAGAGAAGCTCGCCCCCCAATAGCCGATCGGCGTAGGCTTGTGGGATGCAGCTCGCCTACGCCTTCACCGCCAACGCGGCAGAGGTCACGCCCGACAACAAGCTTTGGGTCCTGGGCGGGGACTTCGACACTATCACCGCTAGCCAGTTCCCGGCGGTGCACCTGGCCATGGCGCTGGTGGTCAAGCTGCTGGTGCCGGCCATGGAATGCAACCTGGCGCACGAGCTTCGCGTCGACCTGATCGACTCCGACGGCCACGCGGTCCAGCCTGTGGCCGTGACCTTCAATGCCCAACCCAACTCCGAACGCCCCGGACGGGACGTGGCAGTGAGCATGGTCTTGAATTTCCAGCGCTTGGAATTTCAGCGGCCGGGCGATTACGCCTTCGCCATCTCGGTCGATGGCCATGGGCTCGGCAGCATCCCCCTGAACCTCGTCCAGGTCGGGTAGGCGCCCTTCCCCCGGGACGAGCCGCCGCCAGCGATTACTGACGGCGACGGAGGAACGCGGGGATGTCCAACTCGTCGGCGGTGGGGCGAGCACGTTCCGACCGCTCGGGTGATGGCGAACGCGAGGGGAGCGGCGGCCGTGCCGACGAGGGTTCGGGCTGGGCAACCGGGCGGTGCTCCTTGCGGGCACGAGGGCTGTAGCCCTGATCGAAGCCGGTGGCGATGAGCGTGATCTTGAACTGACTCTCCAGCTTCGGATGCACGACGGCGCCGAAGATGATGTTGGCGTCCGGGTCTACCACGTCGGCCACCACCTGAGCGGCTTCCTGAACCTCGGCGAGCGTGAGATCGTCGCCGCCGCTGATGTTGAGCAGGACGCCTTTTGCGCCTTCAATCGAAGTCTCGAGCAGAGCGCTGTCGATGGCCGCTTGTGCGGCGATCTTGGCACGACTGGGCCCGCTGGCCTCACCCAGGGCCATGAGCGCCGAGCCCGCGTCGTGCATGACGGCGTGCACGTCGGCAAAGTCGAGGTTGATGACGCCCGGGATCAGCACCAGATCGGCGATGCCGCGAATACCCTGATGCAGGACGTCGTCGGCCAGCCTGAAGGCATCCACCATCGTCGTCCCACGCCCGGCCATCGCTAAGAGGCGCTCGTTGGGAACGACGATGAGGGCATCAACGGCTTCCTTCATCCGTGCCAGGCCTTCCTCGGCTGAAGTCGCCCGGCGAGCCCCCTCGAACTGGAAAGGCCGCGTGACCACGCCGACTGTCAGCGCTCCCTGACGCCGCGCGATTTCAGCCACCACCGGAGCAGCGCCTGTGCCGGTGCCACCCCCCATGCCGGCGGTCACGAACACCATGTGCGAGCCGGCCAGCTCAGCTTCGATCTCCACCGCGCTCTCGTGGGCCGCGCGCTCACCAACCTCAGGCCGCCCACCGGCGCCGAGCCCCTTGGTAAGCCGCCGGCCTATTTGCAGGCGATGCGTGGACAGCGAATGACTGAGTGCCTGAGCGTCGCTGTTGACCGCCATGAAGTCGATCCCGCGAACGTCGGCCTCGATCATCCGGTTGACGGTATTGCTGCCACCGCCGCCCACGCCGACGACCTTGATTTCGGTAAACCCCTTGGCACGCGGCGGCTCGTGCTCCAGGATTCGCGTAACAATCCCTGGCTGCTGCCGGCCAAGCGCCTGAAGGCGGTTGGGATCGAAGCCCGAACGGCGCTCAGCCACGCGCCAGCACCTCGCGCGCCAGCTCGGCATACAGCTCGGCCGCCTTTCCTCCGCCCGGCACGTCGTTGACCGCCACGCCGGAGGATGCGGCCTCGAGGATCTTGCTGTTGGTGCCGATCTCGGTGCTGAAGATGAGCTCGCCCCAATGCTCGCGCAGATAGTTCGCCACCGTCTGCTCTTCGCGCAGGCGCCGGTCCAGCTTACTGAGGATGATGCCCATGATCTTGAGCGTGGGATTGAGGTACTGAACTTCCGTAATGGTCTCTTCCAGGCCCTGCAATCCCTGCAATGAGAAGAAACGAGCCTCGGTCGGCACAATGACGCGCGACGCCGCCACCAGGGAATTGACCGTCAGCAACCCGAGCGACGGCGGGGTATCGATGAGCACGATGCGGTACCGATCGCCGCACGATTGCAGCACGTCGCGGAGGCGAAACTCACGGCCAAGCTTGTTAGCCAGAGACGACTCACAGGCCGCCAGCGTCGCATTGGCGGGCACGAGATCCAGGCAGCCGTCGAGGCCGTTTCGCACCGGGACGACCGGCAGATCGATCTTGCGGTCGAGCAGCGCGTCGGCGACGGTTTGCTCCACTCGGTCCTGAACCCCGAAGCTCGCCGTCAAATTGCCCTGAGGATCCATGTCCACAATGAGGATCCGGTGGCCGAGACGGGAGAGGGCGGTGCCGAGGTTGGCCGTGGTGGCCGTTTTGCCAACGCCGCCCTTTTGGTTGGCGACGGCAATGATCCCTGCCAAGGAAACCCCTTACGCTTTCGTCGCGGCAATTATAGGGGCGCTTCCTGGCTTTCTTCATCGCGATAGCCGTGACAAACGAGCGCAGCCAGCCGTTATTTCGAAATGGACTATTGTTGCCAGGACCAAGCATGATCGATTTGCTGCGCTTCCCTCGCGCCGTGGCCGGCGCCGTGCTGGCAATGGCGCTTCTCATCCCATCCACGGCCATGGCCGCGGCGCCTCCTTCCAACCCACCCGCCGACACCCGGTTCTACCCCCAAACCGGACATTCTGTGAGCTTTGGCTTCAAGCGCTTCTTCGATACCAGGGGTGGTTTGGACCTGTTCGGCTATCCGACAACCGAAGAGATCAAGGAAGCCGGTTGGACGGTTCAGTATTTCCAACGCGCCCGATTCGAATATCATCCTGAATTCGCCGGCACCCCGTACGAAGTGGAGCTGGGTTTGCTGGGCGACCTGACTGCCCAGCAAACCGGATTGAGCTTCAGCAAAGCCGGCCCCGCGAGCGGAGCCCGATTCTATCCTCAGACCTCCCATAACCTGAGCGGCCCGTTCCTCACCTACTTCGACAGCCGTGGCGGGCTGGACATCTTCGGCTATCCCACCTCCGAGCCCTTCCAGCGTGCAGGCTTCACCGTCCAGTACTTCCAGCGATCCCGCCTCGAGCTCCATGGCAGCGACATCATGCTCGGCCTGCTGGGCGACGAATACGTCTCTCAGCGCGCCACACAGCCAGCGACCGGCCTGGCGCTAGCACCGATCCCACAAACGCCCGCTCTGGGACCTCAGCCGACCGTTCGCGTGGCCGTGCTGGGAGCTGCGCCCAATCCCGCGGCGGGCGGAGTCGCAACAGTGAACGCTACCGCCAACGGACCCTTCGCGGTGTTCGACACGTCCGGCAGGCAGCTGATGAGCTTGCAGGGCGGCCAGCAGGCGAGCGTCAGCTCGAGCGGCCCCGGCAGCTACACACTATCGGCCAACGGCCAGACCGTCGCCAGCGCACTGCCCATACGACTGGCACCCAGCCCGGGGGTGTTCATGCATTCGATGGACCTGCCGGCGATACAGCAGGATTACAGGGGGGTTTTGGAGACTGACTTTTCCTCCAAGACGAACAAGCTGTGGTTGATAGACGAGCTCGGGATCGAGGACTACGTCAAGGGCATCGGAGAAGAGCCCGAGGGACTGCCGCCCGAGGTGTACAAGACGTTCGCAGTGGCATATCGAACGTACGCCCTATCCACTCAGCAGCGGCATCAAAGTGATCCCAATTGGAAAGAGCCCTTCGACCTCGGCTCGTCCACCGACGCCGTCGCTCCGTACAATGGCGCAAACCAGATCTACACCGGCCAGCATCGCGAGACCCTGGGTCCGCTCCTTACGCAGGGAGAACAGGCGACCGCCGGCCAGGTCGTGACCTACAACGGGTCCATCGCCGTGACTCCGTACTTCTCACACTCCGACGGGCGGACCCGCAGCTGGGAGGAAGTCTGGCACGGAAGCGACCACCCCTGGCTGGTAAGCGTGCCCGATCCGGACGGAGCGGGGCAGACGCTCCTTGGACACGGCGTCGGCATGCCCTTGCGCAGCGCGGTTGCCCGGGCCGCCGCCGGCTGGAGCTACGACCAGATCCTGCGCTACTTCTATACCGGTGTGCAGATTACGAAGGCGTATTGACGAGGCGTCAGGTTTAGAGGTTAGGGTTCAGGGCAGCGTGAACGCCGCCCTCGAAAGCGAATACGACAACCTCCTGCGCTGTATTCGCTGCGCCGCCTGCCTGAGCTCGTGTCCCACCTACGTCCTCTCCCATAAGGAGGAGGAGGGTCCCCGAGGGCGCATTGCCATCATGCGCGCCATCGTAGAGGGCCATTTGCAGGTCACGCCCGACGCGGTCGAGCATCTGCAAAGCTGCCTGCTGTGCGAGGCTTGCAGCCGCGCCTGCCCAAGCGGCGTGGAGATGGAACGGCTCGGAGTGGCCTTTCGGGCGCAAACGCTGCCGGCCTCAGCGGGCCACCGGTCGCCCTCGCTCCTGGAGCGGTTCGTCTACGGCTGGCTGTTCGGCGAGCTGCTGCATGTTCGGATGACCGCCACCGCGGTTCGCTTCTACCAGCGCTCGGGGCTGCGCTGGCTCGCCCGCCATCTCGGCGTCTTGCGTGTGCTGGGGCTGCGTGACAAGGAAGCGCTTCTGCCGGAGATTCCCGACCGCTTCGTCGTTCCCGAAGGCCAGCCCAGCGGCGGAGGCGAGGCCGTGCAGCTCTTCGTGGGCTGCGTCATGAGCACGGCGTTCGCCGGGGTCAGCGAGCGCACCGCCGGCTTGGCCAGGGCGTTTGGCTGTGAGGTCACGCTGCCGCCGGGACAGATGTGCTGCGGCGCGCTGCAGCTGCACGCCGGCCGGATCGATCGGGCTCGGGAGCTGGCAGCGGCGAACCTCGAGGCTTTTGACGGCCAAGCGCCCATCGTCGTCAACTCAGCTGGCTGTGGGGCTATGTTGAAACACTACGGGCAGCTGCTCCCGATCGAGCCTCGGGCGACAGCCTTCGCCGCCCGCGTGCGCGATGTATCCGAATTCCTGGCGGCACGCCAGCCGCTCCAGTCGCCGCGTGAGGTTCGCCGAACGGTGGCCGTTCAGGACGCCTGCCACCTGCTGCATGCCCAGCGCATCGGCGACGCGCCACGGTCGCTGCTGTCAGCAATCCCGGGCGTCGAGCTGCGCTTGCTGGACGAGCCTGGCCTATGCTGCGGCAGCGCCGGCTTCTACAACGTGACCCACAGCAACGAGGCGGCCGCCCTGCAGGCGCGCAAGTGCGATCGCATCGAGGAGAGCGGCGCAGACACGGTAGTGACCGGCAATCCTGGCTGCTTGCTCCAGATTCGGGCCGGCCTCCGCTCAGACATCGCCGTCATGCACGTGGTGGACGTGCTGGCCGAAGCCTATCTGTGAGCACCCCGATTCCGGACCTCGAGCGCATCGTCGGGACCGGCTACGTGCACGACGCCCCGTCGGAGGTCATCGCCTACTCCTACGACGGCACCTTCCAGCAGCGCCGCCCGGACCTCGCCGTGAGCCCCGCGACCACCGAACAGGTCTCCGCCGTCGTGAAGGTCGCGGCGCGCGAGAACGTGCCAATCATTGCGCGGGGCGCGAGCAGCGGCCTGGCGGGCGGCACTATCCCCGAGCACGGCGGCATCGTCCTGAACCTGGCGCGAATGGACCGCATCCTGGAGGTCGATAGCGCCAACGTGTGCGCCGTGGCCGAAGCCGGAACGATCACCATGCGGCTGCAGGAGGCCGTGCAGAAAGCAGGCCTGTTCTACCCGCCAGACCCCGCCAGCTCGGGCCAATCGACCCTCGGCGGCAACGTAGCCTGCAACTCCGGCGGTCCACGCTGCCTCAAGTACGGCGTGACCCGAGACTATGTGACCGGTCTCACCGTGGTCCTGGCGAACGGCGACGTTATCGTCCTGGGCGGCAAGCTGGCCAAGAATGCCACCGGCTACCAGCTGCTCCAGCTGATGGTTGGGTCCGAGGGAACCCTGGGCATTGTGACCGAAGTGACCGTCAAGCTGCTTCCGCTGCCTTCCACCCAGGTGACGGCCACGGCGGCGTTCCCTCGTCTGGACCAGGCGAGCGAAGCGGTCGCCGCAATCATGGCCAGCGGCATCTTGCCGGCAACGCTCGAGCTGATGGACAGCTCGACCATCAACGTGGTCGAGGATTTCCTGCACGCCGGCCTGCCGCGGGACGCCCAGGCGCTGCTGCTGCTGGAGCAAGACGGCACTGAGGAAGCGACCTGCGCCCGCGAGGTTGAGCGCATGGCCGCTATCTGCAGCCGGCTTGGAGCAAGCGAAATCCGTGTGGCGCGATCCGCCGCCGAGCGCGAATCACTCTGGAGCGCGCGTCGCGCCATTTCGCCGGCGCTGGCCCGCCTCCGGCCCAACAAGTTGGGCGAGGACGTGGTGGTGCCACGAAGCGAGGTCCCGGCAATGATCGAAGAGATCGGCCGGATCGCTGCACGGTACGAGCTGCCCATCCCGGTGTTCGGACACGCCGGAGACGGCAACCTGCACCCCAGCATCCTCTTCGACCTGCGCCATCCCGAGGAGGTTCGCCGGGTCGAAGCCGCGGCTCGAGACGTCTTTCGCGCGGCGCTTCGCCTGGGCGGCACGTTGAGTGGTGAGCACGGAGTGGGCAGCCTGAAGCGTGAATTCATGGAGGAAGCGCAAGGCGCTCGAGCCCTGGCGCTATCGCGCGCCATCAAGGACGTGTTTGATCCTCAGGGCATCCTGAATCCCGGCAAGCTGTTTCCTACGGGACGGGGAACAGAGGGCTTCCTCACGGACCTTCCGGCCCTGCAGGGCTTTACGCCCGGCTGACACACGCCGGGTTGTGCTGCGCCCTAGAATTGCGCTCTGACCGGGCCGGTCATCGGACTGCGGCGCAGCTTCGTGTCGACGGGTCCTGCGCCTGCTCGCCCAGACCCATAGGTAACGCTTGAATGGCCCAAACATACTACCAACTGGCAGGCGTTTGACTTAGGTCATCTGCTGACATAGCCTAGATTCTCACAGCGTGAAGGTCACCTTTTGGGGCGTGCGGGGCTCGATTGCTGCGCCCGGTAGGACGACTGCCGAGTTCGGCGGCAATACTTCGTGCGTTCAAATCCAGTCCGGAAACGACCTGTTCATCATGGATTCCGGCACGGGCATCCGGGAGCTCGGACGCAGCCTGCTAGCGGCTGGCGAGCCCGTCAAAGCGACGATGCTGCTCAGCCACTCCCATTGGGACCACATTCAGGGCTTCCCCTTCTTCGCGCCGCTGCTGTTCGAGGGCAACGAATTCACCATCCTCGGGCCCCAGGAGCACAGCGAACGGCTGAACGGCATCCTGGCCGGACAAATGCAGTATCGCTACTTTCCTCTCACGCTCGACCAGCTGGCGGCGGACATCCGCTATCAGGAGCTGCGCGAAGAAGCACTGCAGATTGGCTCCACCATGGTCAGCACGCACTACCTGAACCACACCAGCATGGCCTTGGCCTACAAGCTCACCGCCGGTGGGCGCACGATCGTGTACGCCACCGATAACGAACCTTTCACCCAACAGCCACGCGCCTGGGACTCAGCCGACAGCCGTAAGTTCATGCACAAGGGCGACGAAGCGCTCGCCAGCTTCATCCGTGGGGCCGACATCCTGATCCTCGACTCGCAGTACACCATGCACGAGTACCCCAAGCGCATCGGCTGGGGGCACGGAACACCGGACTACGCGTTGGACATCGCCATCGCCTCGGGCGTCGGGACGCTGGTGCTGTTCCACCACGAGCCAACGCGCATCGACACGGCGCTCAGCGTCGTGGAGCAGCTCGCCCAGAAGCGCGCAGCCGAGGAGGCGCCCGACCTGGAAGTCATCGCCGCCGCCGAGGGCATGACGCTCGATCTCGACGAGATCCATGCCGGCGAGCTGTCGGCGCCCGAGCGACGCTTGCCCGAGTTCCACAGCAAGGTCCGCATCGCCATCGTGGGCGCGCGGGACGACTTCATGCGCATCTCCTGGAAGGCGCTGGCCCAGGACCACTACGAGGTCGTTGCCGTTAACGACCTGGGCTCCTTTGAATCAGCCAAGCAGGCTAACTTCCAGCCTCACCTGGTCCTACTCGAATATGGCCTCGAGGGCTGGGATCCGCATGCGCGAGAGATCATGCAGCGCGAGAGCAAGCACCACGTGCCGGTCATCTGCAGTATTCCGGCCGGCAACTTCGAGTACGCTCAGGACGCCTTCGATCAGGGCGCTGCCGACGTGATCATCGAGCCGTTCGCGCCCGTGCAGCTGCGGTCCCGGGTCGACTCCTGGCTCATGCGCACGGGCATTGCCGTCGACCGGCGTGTTCGCGGCCGCCAAACGGACGGCCACGCGCAAACCGTCGCCACGGGGCGCTGAACAGCTCCGAAACGGCCAGCCTGCCGGCGATCCGAAAGCAGCTCCTCGGTCGCGGCATGCGAGCCGCCGAAGGATGGTCCTTAGCTGGCGGCTGCTAACGGCTAGCTACAGGATTGCGATCGGCGAAGCACGAGCTGCAGTAGACCGGCTTGTCGTTCCTCGGCAAGAAGGGCACGAGGGCCGGGCCACCGCATTCGGCGCACACGACCTCATGCATCTCGCGGCTCTCGCTGCTGCGTTGGCGCCGGCGCTGGGCGCGACACGTAGGGCAGCGCTGCGGCTCGTTCATCAACCCCTTTTGGGCGTAGAACTCCTGCTCGCCCACGCTGAAGACGAAGTCCACGCCGCATTCACGGCATGGGAGCATTTTGTCGGCAAAGCTCACCTGTGTAGATACCCTCCCCTTTAACCTGAGCTCGCGCGCTTTGCCTTCCTACACGCGAGTGAAAATCGCGAGCACTATATAGCAAGGAAAGCAAGTTGGCAAGTCCGGTCCGCCAACAGGGTGACCGACAAAGTTTTGCGTAGGGAGCGAGCGGCAAGCCCGGAAGGCCACGGGTAAGCTAACAGCGGGTCCGTTGCCTCGTTAGGACTACTGCCCGGCTGCTAGCCGGAGCCTAGCCGGCGAGGAGCAGTCGATGGCAAACGCGGATGAGCCCCAGACCAGCGGGGCAGATGACACCCAAGAGGCGTTTCACCAGTGGTGCAAGGAGCACCCGAAGGCCACCCTGGCAGAGATCGGGCAGGCGCTTGAGGAGCACCTCCACCGCTTTCGGCGGCGGCTGTTGGAGGACGAGCTGGGGCCGCGCGGGAGTGGTGGGAATGTCGCCTGTCCGGCGTGCGCGGGGCCGTGTGAGGCGCGCGGGCAGCGAGCGCGGCAGGTGCTGCTGCCGGGCGACGAGTCGCTGCGGCTGGTCCGCACCTACGTGGTGTGCCGGAACTGCGGCACTGGCCACTTTCCCTTGGATGAGCTGCTGGAGCTGACGCCTGGGTCACTCAGCCCGCGGCTCCAAGAGACTGTTGCCCGCTTGAGCACATCGCTGCCCTTCGGCCAAGCCGCCCGAGAGGTGACGTGGTTGCTGGGCGTGACGATCAGCGAGCGGCTGGCCTGCCGGGTGACCGAGCAGGCCGGGGCCACCAGTGTGGCGCTGCATGCGGCGGCCGTGGAGCGCTTGGAACAGGCCCAGCCAACGCCACCAGCCGGGCCTGCGCTGCAGCAGGTCAGTGCCGATGGCGCCATGGTGCCGCTGCGGCATGGCCAGTGGGCTGAGGTCAAGACGATGGCGATTGGCACGGTGGTGAGCGCACCCGGCCTTGCCGGACAAACCGTCCCACGCGCGACGGACCTCTCGTATTTCTCGCGCATGGCCGATCATGAGACGTTCAGCCGGTTGGCGCTGCCCGAGTTCCATCGGCGGGGCACCGAAACGGCGCACGTCGTGGTCGGGGTCATGGACGGCAGCGACTGGCTGCAGGCCTTGCTGGACCTGCACCGGCCGGATGCGGTGCGGGTGCTGGACTTTCCGCACGCCGTCGAGCATCTGGCTGCGGCTGCTCAGGCCACCTTCGACCAAGGCACGCCGACCACCCAGGCCTGGCTCAATGAGCAGATCGGTGTCCTCCGCGACGGCGACCCCGACCTGGTGCTGTCGGCCCTCAACGCCTTGCCCACGCAGGCGGCAGCCGACCCGCGGCAGGCTCAGGCCGTGCGCGACAAGACCCTGGCCTATTTCACCAAGCGGCGTGAGCAGATCGCCTATGCTACCTTCCAAGCTAAGGGCTATCCCATTGGCAGCGGTATCGTCGAGAGCGCCAACAAACTGGTGGTGGAGGCCCGCCTCAAGGGCAGCGGCATGCATTGGGCTGAGCAGCACGTCAACCCCATGCTGAGCTTGCGCACCAGTGTGTACAGCGACTCGTGGTCCGCGATGGGGCCCCAGATTGCGCCGACCCAGCGCGCCGCGGCCCGCGCTCGTAGCGAGCGGCGACGCCGCGCCCCTCACCAAGCTCCGCAGCCTCTGGCTGAGCCCCTCACCGAACCCGCTCTCGTCGCTTCTCCACGGCCGCCTCGACCCGCGCCTCGCCAACCTGCCGCTCCAAAGATGGTGAACGGCCGTCCCACAGCTAACCATCCTTGGAAGCGACCACTCATCAACCGGCTTCGCCCAAGCGCCTGCTAGCTACGCAAAACTTTGTCGGTCACCCCCGCCAACAGTCCGGGCCGCCAACAAGCGTCTACGCGGAAACCGGCTCGTTGGAAGCGGCGGCCCTCAGCTCGCGGACGCGTTCGGCCACCGCGCCGATACGATCTTCCGGCGCCGCCGATTCAATGATGTCGGCCAAGGCGCTGGCGACGATGACGCCGTCAACCTGCTCCCGTACCGCTTGCACGTGCTCCGGGCGGGAGATGCCAAAGCCAAGCACCAGCGGCACCGAGGTTGCCGCACGGACCCGCGCCAGGAAATCCGGCAAGTCACTCGACAGGTTGCGCCGTGCGCCTGTTACGCCAACCAGCGATACGCAGTAGATGAACCCGCTCGCCAGCCGGCCGACCATCCGAATCCGCTCCGGCGTGCTGGTTGGGCCAAGCAGAAAGATGTAGTCGAGCCCCGCGGCCGAACAGGCGGCGCGCAGCGGCTCCGACTCTTCGGGCGGCAGATCCGGCACGATGACGGCATCGGCGCCCGCATCCACTGCCGCCCCGCAGAACTCGGCTTCGCCAAAAGCGAGCAGCGGATTGTAATAGCTCATGAACATGATCGGCGCGGTGGCCGCCTCCCGGCGGATAGCGCGGGCAGCGTCAAGCGCGGTGTGAAGGGTAGCGCCGTGCTCCAGGGCGCGCTGGTTGGTCCGCTGCTGAGTAAGGCCGTCGGCCATCGGATCGGAAAAGGCGACGCCGATCTCAAAGCCGTCTGCGCCCGCTTGGAGCATCGCCTTGAACAGCTCGATACAACTTGCCGGATCCGGATACCCGGCAGTCAGGTAGGGCAGGAGCGCTATCTCGCCCAGGCTCCGCCTGGCAGCAAAGAGCTCGGACAGCCTGCTCATGAGACGCTCTGGGCCAGTTGCTCGCCGGTGGCCTTGGCGTAGGATCCCACGTCCTTGTCGCCGCGCCCGGACAGGTTCACCACGACCAGGGCTCCCGGCGCTTCAGCGGCGACCTGCGGCAGATAGGCAATCGCATGGCTGGACTCAAGCGCTGGAATGATGCCTTCGAGCAGGCAGAGATCGCGGAAGGCCTGAAGCGCGGCCTCGTCCCGGATGGCTACGTAGCGAGCCCGGCCGCTGTCCTTGAGGTAGCTATGCTCCGGCCCGACGCCGGGGTAATCGAGGCCGGCTGAGATGCTGTGCGTATCGGCGATCTGCCCGTGCTGATCCTGCAGGACGTAGCTGCGCGCGCCGTGCAGCACTCCCGGCGTACCTGCGACCAGCGTGGCCGCATGATGGCCCAGCTCCATGCCGCGGCCAGCCGCTTCTACGCCGATGAGCTGCACGCCGGGATCGTCGATAAACCCGTGGAACAGGCCGATGGCGTTGCTGCCACCACCAACGCAGGCCAGCGCATAGTCAGGCAACCGGCCGGCCATCTCCAGCACCTGCTTTCGCGCCTCATGACCAATGACCGACTGGAACTGCCGCACCATGAGTGGGTATGGATGCGGGCCCACGGCCGACCCAAGCATGTAGTGGCTCGTGTCGACGTTGGAAACCCAGTCGCGGATGGCTTCATTCACGGCGTCCTTGAGCGTCCTCGTCCCGGAGCCAACGGGACGCACCTCGGCCCCAAGCAATTTCATGCGGTACACGTTCGGCGCCTGGCGCTCGATGTCCAGCTCGCCCATGTACACTACCGCGTCGAGCCCGAGCATGGCGCACACTGTGGCAGTCGCCACCCCATGCTGACCGGCGCCCGTCTCAGCGATGATGCGCCGCTTGCCGAGCCGCAGCGCCAGCAGCGCCTGGCCCAGCGCATTGTTGATCTTGTGCGCCCCGGTGTGCGCCAGATCCTCGCGCTTGAGATAGACGTCCAAACCGACCTTGTCGCTGAGCCGGCCGGCCCGGTACAAGGGCGTAGGCCGGCCGACGTAGCTCCTGGACAGCTCGTCGAGCTGCTGATGGAACGACGGGTCGTTCCAGGCTGCCTCGAACGCCCGGTCCAGCTCGAGCACGGCGGGCATCAGCACCTCGGGCACGAACTGCCCGCCGTAAGCGCCGAAGCGCCCGGCCGCGGTGGCGGCGTTGGAATGCGGAGACACTGTGGCTGGCTGCGGCGACGCGGGTCGAGGCACTGAGCTCATGAGAGTCCTCCTGGAACGGACGCGGGTTGGGCGTGCCGCTTCGCCTTTTGTATCTGGTTGGGCGCGGATCGGGCATCCCGATCTCCGGGTTCCTGATCGTGCCGCCGAACCGCGGCGATGAACGCTCGCACGAGCGCCGGGTCTTTGCCTCCGTCGCGCTCTACCCCGGTGCTCACGTCCACGCCCCAAGCGCCGCTGACGGCCAGGGCCGATGCCACGTTTTCGGGACGCAGCCCCCCGGCCAGGATCATGCCGTCGAGCAGCCCACCTAGGGTGGTCCAGTCGCTGACCACGCCCGTGCCGCCGTAGAAGCCGTCGACATGTGAATCGATCATGAAACGCGCCACCTCATAGCCCATCTGCTCGTGGCGCAGTCGATCGACGCTCCAGCCGTTGTCCCGAGCGCGAAGCACCTTGAAGACCGGACGGGCGGTCCGAACGCAATAGTCCGGCGGCTCCTCGCCGCACAGCTGCGCCACGTCCAGGTCACAGCCCAGGAGGATCTCATTCAGTGAGTCGAGCGGCTCGTTGACGAACACGCCAACGGCCTGCCAAGCTCGACTGAAGCGCTCGCGCACCTCGCCGACGAGAGCAGCCACGCGATCGGGAGTGATGTAGCGAGCAGCAGCCCGGTAGAACACGAAGCCCAGCATGTCGGCGCCCGCCTCCAGCGCCACGCCGGCCTCCGCCAGCGTCCTGATTCCACAAATCTTGACCTGCGTATGCCGGCCGGCGCGGACGGTCATCGCCCAGAGCCCGACGGCGCCGGCACGGCGCTCGCGTCGAGAAGACGGCGAACGGCCTCTGCCGGGTCGCCGGCCGACATCAGGGCTTCGCCGACCAGGATGGCGTCGATGCCGCACGACGACACCATCCGGACATCGTCGGGAGCAGCGATGCCGCTCTCGCTGATGAACGTAATGCCATCGGGCACTCGCGGGCGCAGCCGCAGCGTCGTCCTCAGGTCGACGGTCATCGTCGTCAGATCGCGGTTGTTCACGCCCAGCAGCGCCGCGCCGGCCTGCAGCGCGCGGTCGAGCTCCTGGTCGGTATGCACTTCGACGAGGGCGGCCATACCGAGCTCACCCGCCAGCTGCCGAAATGCGGTCAGCTGGCCTTGATCGAGCGCTCCGACGATGAGCAGAACCGCGTCGGCACCGATCGAGCGCGCCTCCCAGACGTGATACTCGTCGATGGTGAAGTCCTTGCGCAGGACCGGCAGGCCAACCCGCTCGCGGACAGTCACGAGGTCCTCGTTGCGGCCGCCGAAGTAGCGCTCGTCCGTGAGCACGGATATGGCTCGGGCCCCGGCCCCTTCGTACAGCGCAGCCTGGTCAGCAGGTACCACGTTGAGCTTGAGAGCCCCCTTGGCCGGAGAGCGCCGCTTGACCTCGGCGATGATCGAGAGACCCGAAGCCCTGAGCGCGGCGGCGAAATTGCGGGGAGCGGGAGCGTGCTCCGCAGCGGCCCGAACGTCGCCCAGGCTGCGCTCCTTTCGTCGAGCCGCGAGCTCGAGGCGCTTGTTGGCGACGATGTCGTCGAGGATCACGCCTGTTTGACCTCGAGCTGGCGGCGGCGGATCTGCTGGCTCACCTCCCGCACGTGGTCCACCTTTTCACGGGCACGACCACTGCCGATCATCTCTCCCGCCAGGTCGACGCCCTCTTTGATCGTGTCGACCAGACCGGCGGCAAACAGGCCCGCGCCGGCGTTCAACAGCACCACGTCTCGTATCGCGCCGGCCTTACCCGACAGCGCCTCCTTGGCCATCTCGAGGTTTGCCTCGACGGTGCCGCCCTGGATGGACGACAGGTGATCCGAACGCAGCCCGAACTTCTCCGGCTCAACCTCGTAGCTGGTGAGCTCGCCGTCGTTGATCTCGTACACCTGGCTGGGACCGCTGATGGACAGCTCGTCCAGGCCGCCCGCTCCGTGCACCACCAGCGCCCGAGTCGAGCCGAGCTTGCTCATGACCACAGCCATCTTGGAGGCCAGCGGCCCGACGGCCACGCCGATGAGCATGTTGTTGGTCCAGGCCGGGTTGCACAGCGGGCCCAGGATGTTGAATATCGTGCGGATGCCGATCTCCTTGCGCGGTCCGGCGGCATGCTTGAGCGAGGGGTGGAAGGCGGGCGCGAACATGAACCCGAAGCCGCACTCGGCCACCGCGCGGGCTACGTTATCGGCATCGAGGTCGATGGGGATACCCAGCGCTTCCAGGATGTCGGCGCTGCCGCAGCTGCTGGTGATGCCCCGATTGCCGTGCTTGGCCACGCGCCCGCCGGCCGCCGCCACCACCATCGACGAGATGGTGGAGATGTTGAAGGTCTGCGAGCCGTCTCCGCCGGTGCCAACCAGGTCCACCGCGCCATCCTCCACGTTCACGCGCGTGGCGTACTCGCGCATCACCCGCGCCAGCCCCGCCAGCTCGTCCGCGGTCTCGCCCTTCATGCGCATCGCGGTGGCGAACGCCCCGATCTGAGCCGGAGTGGCCAATCCCTCGACGATCTCTTTCATCGCCGCGGCGGCTTCGCCTTCGGTCAGGTTCTGGCCGTCGACGACTTTGATGATGGCTTCTCTAACGCCCATGGGTGAGGACCTCTTTCCTGCTCGTGTGCAGCCCGGCATTCGCCACAACGTTGGTGATGAGCCGCAGGCCGGCGTCGCCAGCCAGGGTCATGATGGATTCGGGATGGAATTGCACCGCCGAGACCGGCAGATCTACGTGCTCGACAGCCATGACCACTCCCTGTTCCGTGCCGGCCGTCACCGCCAGGCTGGGCGGGACCGACTCGCGCCGAGCATACAGCGAATGGTAACGACCTGCCTCGAACACGGCCGGCAGACCTTCGAATAAGCGGCCGCCCAGGACGTGGATCGACGAAGCTTTCCCGTGCACCGGCTCCGGGAGCAGGTCGAGCTGTCCACCGAAATGCTCGACGATACCCTGCAGGCCCAGACACACGCCGAACAGCGACAGCCCCCGCTGCAGCACCGCCGCTACCGTGCCCGACACGTCGAAATCGGACGGTCTACCCGGTCCTGGCGATAGGACCACCAGGTCCGGAGCGACAACCTCCAGCTCGGCCAGGTCGAAGCCCGCCCGCAGTGTCGTTACCTCCGCGCCGGTCTGACGGAAGTAGTTGGCCAAGGTGTGGACGAAGGAGTCCTGGTGGTCGACCAGGAGGATACGCTTGCCGGAGCCTGGTGGAGAGGCCAGCGTCAACTCCGGCGCGGCGGGCGCCTGGTCCCGCGGCCGGCGGATGGCGTCAATAAACGCCGAAGCCTTGACCCGGGTCTCGCGCTCCTCCTCGTCCGGATCGGAGTCGAACAGCAGCGTCGCGCCGGCGCGAACCTCGGCCCGGCCGTCCTTCACCCGTATCGTCCGCAGCGTCAGGCCGGTGTTCATCGAGCCGTCGAAGCCGATCAGGCCAACCGCGCCGCCGTACCAGGCGCGCGCCGACTTCTCGTGGTCCTCGACGAACTGCATGGCCCAGGCTTTGGGAGCGCCGGTCACAGTCACCGCCCAGGTGTGAGCCAGGAACGCGTCGAGCGCATCGAATTCAGGCCGCAGGTGGCCCTCTACGTGATCGACCGTATGGATGAGTCGCGAGTACATCTCGATCTGCCGCCGTCCTATGACACGGACGCTGCCGGGGCGACAGATGCGGGACTTGTCGTTACGGTCCACGTCGGTGCACATGGTCAGCTCGGACTCGTCCTTGGCCGAGTTCAGCAGCGCCAGGATCTGGGCCGCGTCGCTGATCGAATCACCGCCCCGGGCAATCGTGCCGGAAATGGGGCAGGTTTCCACGCGGTCGCCCTCCACCCGCACGTACATCTCGGGCGATGCACCCACCAGGTGCTCGCCGGCACCCAGGTTGATCAGGAAGCCATAGGGGGCAGGATTGCGCTCCCGCAGCCGCCGGAACAGCTCGGACGGCGCGGCCGGGCAGGATTCGGTGAACGTCTGGCTGAGCACGACCTCGAACAGGTCTCCGCGCCGGAAGGCCTCGCGCGCCTGGCGCACGGCGTTGGCATACTCGCCCGGGGCGTGGTCCGTGCCTGGCGGCTCGTCGCCGCCGGGAACCGAAGCCCGGGTGTCGGGCGCCGGTTGCACGCCACTTCGCGGTAAACCCGCCGTGGAATGGCCGTCGACTTCGAATTCGTACGAGCGGCGCGTAGCGCGCTCGCGGCTGTGATCGACCACGATCAGCTCGTCGGGCAGGTACAGCACCAGGTCGCGCTGATCGTCGGGCCGGGGCAGCCGCAGGCGCAGCGGCTCGAACTGGAACGCCAGGTCATAGCCGAAAGCCCCGTACAGCCCGAGGTGCGGATCGGCGTCACTGCCGAACAGGTCCACCAATGCTCGCAGCAGCGTGAAGGCCGATGGCTGCTTACTTCGCTCCTCTTCGGGGAAGCGCCGGTCGGACTTCAAAATCGTGCCGCGGACCGACTGCGGCTTGCCGGCGGCCGGGACGCCACGCTTGTTCAGCCGAATGTCTCTGAGCGGGCCGACGGCGCTCGCGATAGCCGGGAGCAGGACCTCACCGCGCGGGTTGAGGGCGGCGATCTCGAAGTCGTAGCCGCGGACGGTCAGGGCCAGAGGCGGATCGACGAAGCCGATGTCCCAGCGGGTGTAGCGGCCGGGAACCTCGTAGCTGGATGCCAGCAGCACGCCGGGCCGTGTGTCCAGTGCGTCCACCACCGGCTCGATGGCGGCGGCCACCGGCAGGTCTTGGATCAGCCGGTGAACCGCGATCCCACCGCGGGTACGGTAGCTCTCTACTTCCACTCGTTCTCCTCTCGAGACCTAGAGGAGCCGGCCCCTTCAAGCGAAAGGACCGCAACCTCCGTCAGGTGGCGGTCCAGCGTGGAAACACTGAAGCCGCCCCTTCCGAGGCGGCTCCGTCGAAGTCCTACGTATGCGCTACGTGCGACATTCTCGGCCGCCTACCGAGGCGGCCACCACCATGCCTGGCTCGAATGCCGGTACGTCACTGCTTATGTATACGGAAAACGCGGGTGAGAGTCAAGCGCACCTGGGTCCGCCAGCCCCTTTAGACCAGGATGATATTGAGCGCCGGAGAATTTTCACACGGGTCGTTAGCGCCGAATTTATGAATCGTTGACATCCAGCCACGTATGGTGAAGTCGTGAACAGGGAGTCGACAGAAAGCAAAAAGGCCGGCTCCCGCAGCATCCGGATTACGGAGGTGCGCTGGGAGATTGATGTATCAGGCCCGTAAGGGCACGTCGAAAAGGACCTAGCCTCGCAATCCGCCCAGACAGACGACAGCTCATTGAAACTGATCGCCAGCAGCTTGAAAGCACCGCGGACGGCGCGAGGAATGTAGTCCCGCAATGGGAGGGCGAAGGCCGGAACCATCTGGTTCCGGCCTTCTGTTTTATCCCCGAAAAGAAGCCGCTGGCAGGCTCAGTCCAGGTTGCGCAGCCCGGCGAAGAGATCGTCCTCCATCTCGCCTTCCGGCGTGTTGGTCTCCACCAGGCAGCGCACGAGCTGATAGTCATCCCATGGATAGACGCGGGAAAGCACGTCATCCGGCAGGCGGAGCGAACGGTTGTCGGGCGGGATTTGGCTGCGGTGGGCCAGCAGCGCCGCCCTCCGCTTGCCCAGGAAATCACCCACCTGGACCATGGTCGTGACCACACCCTCCTCGCGATCCGACCGGCTTTGGCGGCGTGACTCTTCCTCCCGGCGCTGCTCCTCGCTGCCCAGCGCGTGATAGAGGGGATCGAGCGCCTCGCGGCGGGCCTTGCTTTGCCGCAGGATGCAGTACATCTTCAGCGGCTGCCAGGGCCCGCCGGCCTCCGGGAACTGCCGCGGGTCGCCGGCCGCGTCGAAGGCCGGACCGGAGATTTCCAGCACACGGATGTGATCGGGGTGGCCACGGAATGGACGGTCGTCAGGATAGGTCACGATCACCTGCGGCCGCTCGGCACGGATGATCTGCACCAGCTTGCCTACAGCCTCGTCGAGCGGCGCGTTGTGGAAGTTATCCGGCCGCCTGTTCCAGTCGGTCCCGGGCATGCCCGAATCGTGATACCCCAGGCGGTGCAGCTTGGAATAGCCGATCGCGGCAACGCTCGCCTCCAGCTCCGCCGCCCGAATGGAAGCCAGGTTAGCGCGTACCTCGGGCGTGTCCATAGCGCCGTTCAACACCTGGCCCGCCTCGCCGCCGGTGCAGCACACCAGGACGGTTCGAACGCCCTCGGCCGCGTAGCGAGCAACAGTCGCGCTGCCCTTTGAGGCCTCATCGTCAGGATGGGCATGGATGGTCAGCAGACAGAGCGGAGCCGGACGCGCAGCCACGTCTTCAGATGGTAGTGGATGAGCGCGGAGCTACTGCGCGACCGGATCAGCGGGGAAGGCGTCGCGGAACAGCTTGTCGGCGGCGGCCATCTGAGAGCCAGGCTCCGCGGAGCCTGACACGGCCTGGCCGGCCCGGCGATAGAAGCCTGCCGAATCGCTCGCCAGGAAAGGCTGTGTGAGCGCGTCGAGGCTGTTGCCCAGCGCCGGCGCAACCTTCTGTCGAAAGACGTCGAGGCTCTTCTTCTGCGGATAGCTGTAGGCGGGAGAAGGCGTGAGGCCAAGCGGCTGCAGCATGCGCAAAGCGGCGTAGGCGGTGAAGCCCTGCTGCACCGGAAGCCGGTAGATCAAGAAGCAGTCGCGATTGAAGATCGCATCCGCTGGGTTGGAACGGCTCAGGGCCAGCAATCCCTTCTCGTAGTAGATAGTGGTGCCATCCGGCGCCTTGGTGCCCTGCGGATAGCTCTTGAGCGGCGGAGCGGCGTTGTACAGCCCGATCAAGTAGCGGAAGAACAGCTCAGTTACCGTTTGATTCGGCGGCGACCGGAAGCCGCTGTTCACATACAGCCGGTCGTCCACCACCTGCAGCAGCCAGGCCTCCGATGGAGGATTGACCTCTTTCGAGTCCTGGCAGCTCGAAGCAGAATGGCGGCCATAATCGTCGGAAGAGAGAAATACGACCTTCTTGGCAAGATCGTCGCGGTTCTGGCCGGTCTGCTTTCCAAAATAGGCGATGGCCAAGCCCATGACCTGGTCTTTGATACCGTCACCCCGGCCCGAATTCGGCAGCCAGCCATTCAACGTCGCAACGGTTTGCTGTGTCTCGCCACTGAACGTCGCCTGGATCGCCCCGCTGGCCGGCCGCGAGTCGCCGTCTCTCAGCTCCACTCCCTGCACCGCGCTGCCCCTGGAGAAGGTGCTGAACAGCGCCACCGCGCCCAATCCCACCGCGGCCACGACCAGGCTCAGGCTAAAGCCCAGGATGAACCGGCGGGCCGATCCTCGCTTTCCCCGAGATCGGCCCGGCGGTTCCGGCGAGGTGAATTGGTCGAGGGCCACTGGACGCTGCCGGCGCCGGCTAGATGTCTATGAGGGTCGGGAACTGGGCCAGCAGCTCGTCGTTGGTCAGCGGCTCCTCCCCAACGTCGGGAACGCAGATGACCTCGGCTCCCTCCAGAGCCTCCGCGGGCGCTCCGGCCATCTGGCGCAGGTAGCCCTCAACGGCCTGCGCGTTCATCTCGGGCGCCTTGGGCAGAGGAGCCATCATGGCCACGATCAACGTCACCACGATCCAGCCGCCACCGCTGTCGTCGGGCATGGAGCCCAGGCTGGATGGCGCCGAGTTGGTTCGAACACGGCCGCTCACGTTGGTCACGGCCTCGTACGTCAAACGCTGCCGCGCGGCCAGCGTGCGCTGGTTGTAGGCTGCCTCGGCCTGTGAGTAGGGCACGACCACGGCGTCGAACGAGGCGGCGTGCCAGGAAGAGCGGTTCCGGAGCAGCACCAGCGCAGCCTCCTGGAGGAGTTGGGCGTAGCCGTCCCGGCTCGACGTGTCTATAGAGGTGATGAGGCGGTGGATCTCCGACGGAACGGACGAGGCCGAGCCCAGGAGCGCCAGGTCGAGCTGGGCAACGGTCACGTGGCTGGGCTGACCATATCCGCCGCCACCGCCACCGCCAAACATGCCGGAGAGGAGGCTGCGGCCCCACATGAACAGCAGCACGATCAAGATGATCCCGAATAGGCCGCCGCCACCGAACCCGAAGAACGGCAGGAACACCGGAAAGAAGCCAAAACCGCCACCACCGTAGCCGCCGCCATAGCTGCCGCCGCCGCCGCCAAAGCCGCCGCCGCCACCACCACGGCCAAAGCTGCTGCCACCACCAACCGCTCCGCCCTTGGCCAGCGCCGGCTCGGCCGCGGACAAAAGGATGACGGCCATCGCGCCAAGCAGCAGCCCCAAACGGATCCAGCGCGGATCTAGGCGATGTTGCACATTGCTATATTAGCTCTGGCGAGGGCAGCTTGCGCCTCCGTCTTCATGAGCGCAAGGAGGGTGGACGTGAGTTCTGACAGGCCGCTGTCGAAAGCAAGCCGTTCGTGAAACGGCTCACCGAGTCGGCCGCCGGCCTGGGGCTGGTCCTGATGGCCCTGGCCTGTGCCGCCATAGGCTTGGCCGACGACGTAGTTGGCTTCAGCAATCCGGAAACATGGTTGCTTAGCGGACTCGTGCTCGGGATCCTCGCCATCGCCGTCGCCATCGATGAGCAGCGGCTGTCCAACATGCCAGTGGTCCATCCGGCCGAGCACTGGGTGGCTCGGGCGGTCATGCTGGTGGCGCTGGGGGTGGCCCTGATTGGCTTCGTGCTGGGCATGCTGGATAGTGAGGTCCGGAACCTGTGGAGCGTGCTGGCAGTCATCCTGGCGCTGATCTCGGTCGCCGTCACCATCGACGCTCACCGGGTGGTCATCGCGCGGGGCAGTCAGCTGGAGCTGAGTCAGCAGCGCGATGCCTTGGCAGGCGTCCTGTGCGCGGCGGTGGCGTTCGGCTTTGGGCTCTTCGGGCTGCTCACTGGGCTGTTCGGCCTGCCACACTCGGATGCGTGGCTGTCTGCCGGTGTCGTGGTAGCCGTAGTGTCCACCGCCTTCATGTTTGACGAGCAGGTGCACGTGGTGCACAAGTCACGCCGCCACCGAAAGGCGCCGCTCGGCGTCATCGCCGCAAGCCGGCGAACGGCCGACCAGGTCACCACTTCCGACTGACGCTCGGATCCCCTCGCCCAGGCGTCAGTCCTTCACCACTACCGGGATGCCGACCTCGGCCCAGGCGTACAACGCCGCCTCCGCGTCTTCCGGAACGTTGATACAGCCGTGCGTGCCCGTGTCGTTGAGCCCCGGCGTGCCCGCTACGGCGTTGGAGCCCGGCCCGTAGTTGGTCCGCCACCAGGCATCGTGGATGTAGAAGCCATAGTCAGGCGTCTCGTCGAACAGGATGGCGTAATGAGCAGTCGAATCCGGGAACCAATAGGGGCTGCCCTGAGGCCAGGGCGAGTACATCGTCAACGGCGAGTCCTTTTCGAGCACGTGAAACGTGCCTGCAGGCGTCGGCAGCTCAGGACCGCCACTCGTGATCGGCGTCCGCAGCACCACGTTGGTCGCCTCGTAGGCGGTCAGCGTCTGCCGGCTCAGCGAGACGACGATGCCCTTGTTCGTCACGGTTACGGGCTCACTGAAGATCTCTGCTGAGCCGCCGTGGCCATCGTGCGCTTCCAGCTTCACGCGGTATGCGCCGGCCGCAACGGGCTGGCCTTTGTCATCGTGGCCATCCCACCCCAGCTGCACCTCCGAATCAGACGATCGGGCAGCCAAGGATCGCACCGCTGGGCCGCCGGCAGCCGGAACGATCGACGCACTGGCATCCGCCTGCCGGTTGATCGATGCCGTCAGCCTCAGGCTATCGGTGGCGGGGTTGAACAGGCTGGCCGACAGTTTGGGCTGCCCGAGAACGAGCGCGGACCGCGGCGCCGTCTCGGCGGCAGGCGGGCCGGACACGGTCGGTTGAATAGAGGGAAAGGCAGCCGTCGACTGACCGGCCTCGGCAGGCGCCGTCCACGCTTCGCGGCCGGCAACCCTGCCGATGTCCAGCACCAGGCCAATCATGAGGCCCAGGGAGAAGACGGCTGCCGCGGCAACTCGAAGTTGCTGCACGCTGCACCTCCTTCCTGCGCAGGCGCATCGTTGATGCCTGCGCTAACTACCTGCTACGCAGCCCCTATGCCAAGCCGAAAAGGTCAGCCCAATCGACCGCCAGCGAGTCGCGCTGCCTGCGCGCGAACGCCGGAGGTGCGCAGAGCGAGACGCTTACGCAGGCGTGATCCAGCTGGGCCCGCCAAAGCCGCTGGACGCGATGACGGCCTGCAGCATCGCGCGCTTGGCTGGAGGGAAGATCACCAGAAAGGTGTGATCGTAGGGCGTCCACAGCTGGTCGAATGCCTGGTAACTCAGGGAGTAGCTGTCGCCAAGCAGAGGATCGGAGGCAATGAAGCGCTGGCCCATGTCGTCGTAGGCCTCGAGCGGCCGGAAATGCGTCTCGCGATCGCCCAGGCTCACGAACTGGGAGACGATAACCGGAAAGCCGTTTGCGATCAACGTCTTGAGCACTGCTTGACTGCCATGGTTGCCGATGTATTCCTGCATCCCGATGGTCGGCACGTAGCTGGCAACGTCGTCGGTGGACATGCCATACGGATTGCCATGGCGCAGGATCCGGTTCAACTCATCTTGAGACCGGTCAATGCCCCAGTAGTGCAGCACCTCGGCTACCGAGGCCGGACCGCAGTTGTTCAAGGTCTGAGTAATGTGGATGAGGGGACCAATGGAAGCCCGGGCGCCGGCCGTCTGAACCATCGGCCCGGGCGAGAGGACATGGTATATGGCCGCCCCGGCAGCGGGACTTGTGACTTCCCAGTCGAAGCGCTCTGTGTTGAGCCGCTCGACCAATCCCCGCGGCCCATTGATCCAGGTGCGATAGCCATCCGTAAAAGCGGTCCAGTTATCCGCCTTGCGCCACACCAGCAGCCCCCCGGTGGTAGCCTGCTCGGCATCTCCATCCGCTGTCGAGTGCTGGTCCTCGCGGCAGTCGCCGACGTTAACCAGCTCGTCATGCAGCGCGCTGAAACCGAGCACGAAGCCGCACGCCGTGGAAGCAGAAGCGCCGGCGCCAACTGCCGCGGCCACTGAAAGGACCGGCCCGGCGGCTTTGGCCGGAGAGGCAGCCTCCGTTGGCGCCTGAGCAGCGTCGCTTGAGTCAACGCTCGACGCAGCCAGCGGCAGGGCCAGCACGAGCAGACAGGAGAGAAGTAACGCGCGCAGCATAGGCAGGTGACGCTACCCCGGCGAACGCGGGCCGGAGGTGAGCACCGCAAAGCTAAGCGCACAGCAGCGCCGGGGGACGGGCACGTGGCCCAAATAGGGGGGTCAGCGCGGGGTTGCCGGACACACAAACAGAAGGGGGAGTACCTGCCTCATCCCCCTCCTGCCATGTCAGGGCAACACGCCAGGAGCATCAGGGCTGGCCACCCAGCCCTGATGCTTTGAAAGCGTGTTCTAGCCGGCGGCCGGCTTGGCGCTCGCAGCAGCCGAGCCGCTGGCGGCCGGCTTAGCAGCAGCGGAGCCACTCGCAGCCGCGCCACTCGCAGCCGGCTTAGCAGCGGCCGAGCCACTCGCGGCAGCGCCACTCGCAGCCGCCGAGCTGCTGGCGACGGCGCTGGCAGCCGGCTTGGACGCGGCCGCCGAAGCAGCAGCGCTAGCAGCGGGCTTTGAGGCAGCTGCCGAGGCCGGTGCGCTGGCGGCAGCAGCCGGCTTGGAAGCGGCCACACTGGCCGGTGCGCTGGAAGCGGGAGCGTTGCTGCCGCCGCAAGCGGCAAGCAACAACATGGAAACCGCCCCGGTTCCCAGGAAGGTGATCACTTTGGATTTCACGTCTGTCTTTCCCCTCCGAAAGAAAGTCCCGGCAATGTCAGCCGGTTTTTCACATACTGGCACGATTATATGACGCAATGTCAACCCCGCCACAATCGCACACAACCACCTAGTGTACAAGCATACGTGCGATAGGTTTCGAAACTCGCTGTAAAACAACACGTTTCTAGCTCTGAAAACCTGAACGTTTCCCCCGATACCTGCAGCCTTCGACGTAAGAACGACCCGCTCTGCCGCGCATTCGTGGAGCTAGCGCATGGACGTCATTTCACGCACTTGTCAGAAACAGACAATAGGCGTCCCGAGACGCATGAAATCATGTTGAAAGCACAACCTGCATCCCAGGAGAGCACCCTCGGACTTCACACCGCCAATCACCACTTTCACATTCAGCCTGCCCGATCAGCTAGCTGCCTGGCTGGACAGCTTTCACGTCTGGCTGGAGGTGAAGGTCCGGCTGTACGAGACCGACGCCAACGGGCACATGAGCCAGGCCACGTACTTCGGCTACCAGGAGTGGGCCTTCTCTGAATACTGGACCGCCTGCGGTTTTCCGGAGCTCGTTGGCAGCCAGGTCAACACGTCGCTGTTCATGGGCGAGCAATACTGCCGTTTCGTCTCGGAGCTGAGCTATTGGGAGCCCGTCCGGATGGGCGTACGCTGCGCCCGCCTGGGCCGGTCGAGCCTGACCCTGGAGTACGTATTCCTGCACCCCGATGGAAGCATCGCCGCGGTCGGCGGGAGCGGCATCGTCCACGTCGAAGTCGCCACGCGGCGGGCGCTGCCCATTCCGGACGGGCTGCGCCAGGCCATCGAGCGCATCGAGGGAGGCGGCTAGGGGCGCGCATCGATCCGCTGCATCATTGACATGCTCTCACTCAACCTTTATTCTTGATCCATACGCATACAGGGCGGATGAGCCGCCCAAAGGAGAGCACCGTCAATGGCAAAAGTAGTCGGCATCGATCTGGGGACAACGAACTCAGTCATTGCCGTCATGGAAGGCGGAGAGCCGACCGTCATCACCAACGCGGAAGGCAGCCGCACCACACCGTCGGTCGTCGCCTTCACCAAGTCCGGGGAGCGGCTCGTGGGCCAGCTGGCCAGACGCCAGGCCGTGGTCAACCCCGAGAACACCGTCTTCTCCATCAAGCGCTTCATGGGCCGCAAGTTCGGAGAGGTGGAAGGTGAGCGCGCTCGCGTCCCCTACGAGGTAGCCGAGGACAAGAACGGCGGCGTGCGGGTCAAGCTGAGCAGCGCCGGCCGCGAGCTTACGCCGGAAGAGATCTCCGCCATGATCCTGCAGAAGCTGAAGGCCGACGCGGAGAAGTACCTGGGCGAGCGCATCAACCAGGCCGTTATCACCGTCCCGGCCTATTTCAACGACTCGCAGCGCCAGGCGACCAAGGATGCGGGCAAGATCGCCGGCCTGGAAGTGCTGCGCATCATCAACGAGCCCACGGCGGCTTCGCTGGCCTACGGCTTGGACAAAGAGAAGGCCGAGACCATCCTGGTGTGGGACCTCGGCGGCGGCACCTTCGACGTCTCCGTGCTGGAGGTCGGTGACGGCGTTTTCGAGGTCCGCGCCACCAACGGCGATACGCACCTGGGCGGCGATGACTACGACCAGCGCATCGTCGACTACCTCGCCACCGAGTTCCAGCGCAACGAGGGCATTGACCTGCGCAAGGATCGGCAGGCGCTGCAGCGCCTCCTGGAGGCGGCCGAGAAGGCCAAGATCGAGCTTTCATCCGTCGTCCAAACGGAGGTCAACCTGCCGTTCATCACCGCCGATCAGAACGGGCCCAAGCACCTCCAGATCCCGCTCACACGGGCCAAGTTCGAGGAGCTCACGGCCGATCTCACCGATCGCACCGTGGGGCCCTTCAAGCAGGCGCTGGCCGACGCCGGGCTGACCGAGAAGGACATCGACGAGGTGGTCCTGGTCGGCGGAGCCACCCGCATGCCGGTCATCCAGCAGCTGGTCAAGAAGCTGACGGGACGCGATCCGCACCAGGGCGTGAACCCCGATGAGGTTGTCGCCGTCGGCGCGGCCATCCAGGCCGGCGTGCTGAGCGGCGAGGTCAAGGACGTGGTGCTGCTCGACATCACGCCACTGTCGCTCGGCGTGGAGACGCTGGGCGGGGTCATGACCAAGCTCATCGAGCGCAACACCACCATCCCGGCCCGCAAGTCGGAGATCTTCAGCACCGCCGAAGACAATCAGCAGGCCGTCGACATCCACGTCCTGCAGGGCGAGCGCGAGATGGCCGCGGACAACCGCACCCTGGGCAAGTTCCGCCTGGACGGCATCGCTCCGGCCCCGCGCGGCGTGCCTCAGGTCGAGGTGACGTTCGACATCGACGTCAATGGCATCGTCAACGTATCGGCCAAGGACATGGCCACCGGCCGCGAGCAGAAGGTGACCATCACCGCTACGACCAACCTGGCCAAGGATGAGGTCGATCGCATGGTGCGCGAGGCCTCGGCCAACGCGGCCGAAGACAAGCGCCGGCGGGAGCTGGCCGAAGCTCGCAACCAGGCCGACAGCCTGGTGTACAACACCGAGCGCACGCTGAAGGAAGCTGGCGACCGAGCGACGCCGGAGACCAGGGCGGCCGTGGAGCGCTCCTTGGATAGGGTCAAGGAAGCGCTGAAGAGCGAAGACACGGCCCGCATCCGTGGGGCGGCCGAAGAGCTGCAGGATACGCTGCAGCGCTTCTCCGAGGCCATCTACCAACCGGCCGGTGCTGGGGCAGCCTCGGGCGGCGGGAGTGGGAGCAGTGGCGGGGGTTCCGGGTCGGAGGACGTGATTGACGCTGAATTCAACTCCAGCGACCAGAAATAGGCGGTCATGACGGACACGACCGACCCACCCTCCCCCATCCAGGCCTGTGGATGGCCGCGGGCATGACCCCGTTCGAACCTGCTGCCCGCATCCGGGACCTGGAGCAGGATCTCGAGCAGGCTCGAGCGCAGGCAGCAGAGTACGAGCAGAAGTACCTCCGCTGCCTGGCCGAGATGGACAACTTCAAGAAGCGTCTGGAGCGCTCGCACAGCGATCTGGCGCGGAGTAACAAGAAAGCGCTATTTGCCAAGACCCTGGCGGTGCTGGACAACCTCGATCGGGCCATCCAATTCGAGCACACCGCCAAGGATGATCCCAGCAGCCTGATCGCGGGCCTGCGGCTCACCTACTGGCAGCTTGGCGAGCTCCTCGCGGGCGAAGGCGTCAAGGCTATCGAGGCCCTGGGCCAGCCATTCGATCCGCGGCTGCACGAAGCCGTGGACATCGACGTCAGCGGCGCGAACGCGCCCGGGACCGTGACCGCTGAGCTTCAGAAGGGGTACTACTACCAGGACGAAGTGCTGCGCCCGGTCAAGGTCAAGGTCGCGGCCACGGTTCGCAACCGCTGATGGAATATAAGGACTACTACAAGATCCTGGGCGTTGCCAAGGACGCTCCGGACAAAGAGATCAAGCAAGCGTACCGCCGGCTGGCGAGGCGCTTTCACCCCGACGTCAATCCCGGCGACCAGAAGTCGGAAGAGCGCTTCAAGGAGATCGGTGAAGCCTACGCCGTGCTGGGCGATCCCGATAAGCGCAAGAAGTACGACCAGTTCGGCCCCAGCCTGCGCGACGGCAGCTTCTGGAGACATGGCCCGAGTCCTCGACCGTCCAGCCGCGTCTACACCACGACCCGTGATTTCGCCAAGGACTTCGATGCCGAAAGCACGCTGCGAGGCATGGGCAGCGGTTTCTCCGAGTTCTTCGAGGCGCTGTTCGGCCAGGGCTTCGGTCGGGGAGCCGAGCAGCCGGCCGGAACATCCTCCAACGGTGGAGCGGCGCGGGCGGCCGGAGCAGCGGCGCACGATACCAGCAAGGGCAGCGACATCGAGCACCCCATGGAGGTCACGCTGGAAGAAGTCGCCAGCGGCGGCAATCGCGTATTCACGATGCAGGTGCCGGAGCTGTGTCCAACCTGCAAGGGCACGGCGCTGGTCAACGGCCGCCTGTGTATGACCTGCCAGGGCTCCGGAACGGTCAGCAAGCAGCGGCGGATCGAGGTCAAGATCCCGCCCGGAGTACGGGACGGCTCGCGCATCCGCATCAGGGGCGAAGGCAACCCCAGCCACAGCGGCGGCCAGAAGGGCGACCTCTTTCTGGTCGTAACGGTGCAGCCGCACCCTACGTTTGACCGGAAAGGAAACGACCTGTATGTGGAGGTTCCCGTTCCATTAACGAAGGCCATGCTGGGTGGAGAGATCAACGTGCCCACCCTCAAGGGCACGCAGCTCAGCATGAAGGTCCCCACCGAAACCCAAAACGCCCGCACCTTCCGCCTCGCCGGACAGGGCCTGCCGGCGCTGAGGGGCGATACCACCGGCGACCTGTATGCGAAGGTAAGGGTGATCTTGCCTACCAACCTTTCTGCCCGCGAGCGTGACCTGTTCCAGGAGCTCAAGCGGCAGCGGGAAGGATGAGAGCAGCCGCAATGAAGAGTGAGATGGTGAAGTTGAAGTCCACGCGCCAGGGCCGCTTCCCGCACTGCTCGTCGCGCTCGCTATCGAACGATGGAGCGTAGGCGGGCCAGCCGGACGCCGGCCAGCGAGCCGGCGGCGGGACACCACTACGTGATCAGCGTAGCCGCGCGGATGGTCAGCGTGCACCCTCAAACGCTGCGGCATTACGAACGGATCGGGCTGGTAAACCCCGCGCGCACGGTAGGCAACATCCGGCTGTATTCCGACGAGGACATCCAACGGCTGCAGCAGATTCAGCGGCTCATCGACGAGTTGGGCGTCAATCTGGCCGGCGTGGAAGTCATCATGAACATGAACGACAGGATCGAGCGGCAGCAGCGTGAATTCGAGCAGCGCCTGCGCGAGATCGAAGAGCAATACCAGCAAGACATCGAGCGGTACCGGCGCATCATCCGCAAGATGGACAAGATTGCCACCTAGTGCTAGAGTGGCAGGAATAGGACGGATGTTCTAACTTGGAGACACAACCACCCTACGCGCTGAACGGCGTGGCACCGCAGGACGAAGAGCTGAGCGACAAGCAGGCGCGGATGCTCGACTTCATCCAGACGTTCCACGCCAAGAACCAGCGCCCGCCGACCAACCGCGAGATCGGGCGCGGCGTAGGCATCCGCTCGACCAGCCACGTGAATTACCACCTGCGCATCCTGGAAGAGAAGGGCTTCATCGAGCGCATCCGCAACACCTCGCGCGGCCTGCGCCTCAAGTCACCCCTCCACGTCGAGAACGAGATCCGCGCTGTGCCGCTGCTCGGGCGCATCGCCGCGGGCCAGCCGATCGAAGCCGTGACGAGCAACGACGAGGTCGTGCCCGTGTCGGCTGAGTTCGCTCCGGAAGGCACATACGCCCTGCAGGTACGCGGCCAATCCATGATCGACGCGCTCATCGACGATGGCGACATCGTCATCGTCAAGCCAGCCGAGGACGTTCGCAACGGCGACATGGTTGTCGCCACGCTGACCGACTCGCGCGGCGCCAACCCGGAGGCCACGCTCAAGCGCTTCTACCGTGAGGACGACCGCATCCGCCTGCAGCCTGCCAACAGCCAGATGGAGCCCATCTATGTCGATCCGGAGCACCTCCAGATCCAGGGCCGAGTCATGGCCGTGCTGCGCAAGCTGTAAGGGAAGCGGGACTGCTCCGAGGCGCGGCTCACCTGGCTGGCTACTCCGGCACCCCCCTCCCCCAGAAGCTTGGCGTCAAGCCGGCCTCCACGCTGTGGCTGGTCAACGCTCCCGACGGCTTCGAAGCTGAGCTGCAGCCGCTGCCGGAAGGCGTTCGGCCCGCGGCCCCGTCCCAAGGGCGGGCAGACGTCATCGTCGCCTTTTTCACCCTGCGGAAGGAGCTCTCGCGTTCTTTGAGCGAGCTCACGGCGGCGCTCGAAACAGCCGGCGGATTGTGGATCGCGTGGCCCAAGAAGGCCTCCGGGCTAGCTACCGATCTCAACGAGAACGCCGTCCGCGAAGCGGGCCTGCATGCCGGTTTGGTAGACAACAAAGTGTGCGCGATCGACCAAGTCTGGTCCGGCCTGCGGTTCGTTTACCGGCTCAAGGACCGGCCGGATCGACGCTAGAAGCGTCCGGTGGCGCGGACTCGCTCGCACCGTCCGCGCCGCTCCGCTGCATCTCGTATCTGGCCCCCAGCCTGCCCGACGAGCTATTCCGGGTCCTGGCGGAGTACCTCGCAGCGGCGCTGGGCACGACCGCCTCGATCGAGTACGAGACGAGATTCTCGGCACCGGAGTCACAGCCGTCCAATGGATTCGCCCTGAACCGCTACGACCTCGGATTTGTCTGCTCGACGGCCCTGGCCCTCGCCGCCGAGCATCCGGCGGGCTTCGAGCTGGTGCCCTACGCACCCGTTTTCGACGATACCCGAGCCGAAGGGCGGCCGGTGTACTTCTCGGAGGTGACCGTCCGCGGCGATAGCCAGGTCTTCGCTCCCGAGGATCTGGCCGGCGGGGTGTGGGCCTACAACGACAGCTGCTCGCTCAGCGGCTACTTCTCGCTGCTGGAATTTCTCGACCGGCGAGACCTCGACCTCTCCTTCCTGGGCGGCATGCGACATTCGGGCTCGCACCTCGGCTCGATCGAGCTGGTCATGAGCGGGCAGGCCGATGCCGCGGCTATCGATTCCAACGTGCTGTCGCTGCAGCGCCGCCGCCGCCCCGAGCTGCGGACCAGTCTGAGGGTCATCGCCTCGTGGGGGCCGTTCCCGGTCCAGCCGGTGGTCGTGCGAACGATGCTGCCCGGCCTAACCAAGCTGGCTGTGGCTGAGGCGCTGAGTCAGCTGGCCTCCTCTCCCGAAACGCGACGGCGGCTCGAGCCATTCGGACTGCAGGGCTTTGCCGAGGTCGACGAAGCCTTCTACGCCACGCAGCGGCAGTCGATCGAGCGCTGCCGGCGCGTCTTTGGACAGCTCCCGGGATAGCTCAGCCCGCCCTTAATCACTGCTGTCCGCGGTGACCTCCACGGTAAGCGTTCCCGGATTCAAGCGCACGCGCAGCAGCACGCCGTCCAGCTCGTAGGGGCAATCGGGAGCCACGGCTTCGTCATAAGAGATCGCCTGACGAACGTAGAACGTGCGCTCGACGGCATCCACCCGAAGTGGCCCCTGCATGTGCGCCACTCCGCGGATGAAGTTGAACGCGCGGCGGGCCGGCCAGCTCGACGGGATCAGGAAGTCGTCCGCCGCCGGCAGCGGGTGGGAAGTCGCCCTCCGTCCGTCCTGGGCACGGGGGTGGGCGCGGCCTGTCGCCAGCTCACGGATCGCCCGGACCAGCAGCGCCCCGCCTGTTTCGGCGCAGCGCCGCTCCAGCGTCTCCCCCTCGATGCCTTCCGCCACCCGCAGCCGGTGCTGCCCGAGCAGGGGCCCGGCGTCGGCCTGGCTGGACAGCTCGTGCACGCTGACACCGGTCGTCCGCCGGCCAAGGCGGAACGTCCAGAACAGCGGAGCCGGACCGCGATTATCAGGCAGGAGGGAGGGATGGACGTTGAGCGCGGCCAAGCCGGCCAGCGCCGAGAAGGCGCGCGGGATCAGCCCGGGCCAGCAGGCCACCGCCATCACGTCCGGCCTCAGCTCCCGCACCCTCGCCAGGACATCGCCGGCGGCCAGGCTGCGCGCTTCGTATACCGGGATACCCGCCTCCCAAGCGAGCTGGACGACACCGGGCCGAACGAAGGGCGTGAGGATCTGCAAGCCACCTCCGACGGACGGGGACGGAAGCGGCAGGAGGCGCCGCAGTCCCGACTCAGCGACCGGCTCTGCGTCCGAGTGGGCCAGGGGCTTCGGCAGCGGCTCGTCGCTTGCCGGGATCAGCACCCCACAAATCTCCATTCGGGCGGCGATCAACGCCGCCAGCACCGGCGTTGAAAACGACGCCTGCATACCCAGGAAAAGCACGCTGGTTGGGCCTGCCATACTTCAGGTCTCGAAGCCGGAACGGCCGCCTGGCGGAGATTCCGGACAGCAGCCGCAAGGAGAGCGCCGATGGCTCGCATGATTCATTGCGTGAAGTTTGACCGAGACCTGCCTGGCCTCGAAGCGCCGCCAATCGGGGGCGAGCTCGGCCAGCGAATCTTCGAGCACGTCTCTCAACAGGCCTGGGAGCTGTGGGAGCGCCAGGCTACGCTGCTCATGAACCACTACGGCTTGAGCATGGGCGATCCCGAGGCGCGCAGGTTCCTACGCGAGCAGATGGAGGAGTTCTTCTTCGCGCCCGACGCCCAGATGCCGCAGGAGTACGATCCCACGACCGCGGCCGGCGGCGCGGTCAAGGGCGGCGCCGCCAAGAAGTGACCTCCGGGGCGGCCTGCTGCGGCCCGGACGATCTGAACCAGGCCCTCTCGCTGGAGATCCCTACATCGAGCCTGCGGCGGCGCGGAGCCATCCTGCTGATCTCCTGCTACGAGCTGGGTCATCAGCCGCTCAACCTGGCCTCGCCGCTGGGCAGCTTGATCCAGGCCGGTTACCAGCCACTCGCGGTCGATACCCACGTCGAGCAGCTGGCCGACGAGATCATCACCGGCGCCGAGCTGGTCGCCATCTCCGTGCCCATGCACACCGCTCTCCGCCTGGCTGAGCAGATCGCCCGTCGGGTCCGCGAGCTGAACGCCGACGCTCATATCTGCGTGTACGGACTGTATGCCTGGCTGAATGCGGAATATCTGTTCGAGGGGTCAGGGGCCAGGGGCCAGGGGGCAGGGGAAACGAGCGGTCCGGAGTGCCGTGGGCCGCGGGCCGGGCAGGTGTCGAGCACCGCGGACGCGCATCGTATGGGTTCTGTTCTGGCCCCTGGCCCTCGGCCCCCGGCCTCTGCCGCCAGGGACTCCGAACCGCTCGCCGATTCGGTCATCGGCGGGGAGTTCGAGGAGCCGCTGCTGGGGCTGGCTCAGGCGCTGGAGGAGGGCCGCCTGGCCGGCGAGGGCGTGCGCTACCCGGAGCGCTACGCCGCCCCGCACATACGACGCCTGCGCTTTGCCGAGCCGGTGCGCTCGGCGCTGCCTGTACTCGAGCGTTACGCCGGGCTCATGCGAGCGGGTGAGCGGCTGACGGCCGGCTACGTCGAAGCCAGCCGAGGCTGCAAGCATCGCTGCCTGCACTGTCCGATCACCCCGGTCTACAACGGCCGGTTCTTCGTGCTGCCGCCCGATCTGGTGCTGCGCGACATTCGCCGCCAGGTGGCCTCCGGCGCCCGCCACATCACCTTTGGCGACCCGGACTTCCTGAACGGCCCAGGGCACAGCCTGCGAATCGCGAGGGCCATGCACAAAGAGTTTCCGGACGTGAGCTTCGACGCGACGATCAAGATCGAGCACATCCTGGCCCATGCGGGGCTGATGCCGGAGCTCAAGCAGCTCGGCTGTGCCTTCGTCGTATCGGCGGTGGAATCGTTGAGCGACGAAGTGCTGCGGCGGCTCGACAAGGGCCACACCGCCGAGGACGTCGCCCGAGCCCTGGACGTCATGGCCGCCGCCGACATCCCCCTGCGACCATCCCTGGTGGCGTTCACCCCCTGGACGACCCTGGACGATTACCTCGCCCTGCTGGCGTTCGTCGAGGGCAGAGACCTGGTCGAGATGATCGACCCCGTGCAGTACTCTATCCGCCTGCTGGTGCCGCCGGGCTCCGCCCTGCTCGAGAGCGCCCGCGAATGGCTGGGCGAGCTCGATCGCGCGGCGTTCTCATACCGCTGGCGGCACCCCGATGACCGCATGGATAGCCTGTCCCTACAGGTCCAGGCCATCGTCGAAGAGGCCGAGTGCGAGCAACGGGACGTGTGGGCCACGTTTCTGGCGGTCAAGACCGCTGCCTATCGAACGGCTGGGTTGCCTGCTCCCGCGGCCATGCGCCGCCCGGCCTCACACCGGCCGGAGCCGCCGCGGCTCACGGAGTCGTGGTTCTGCTGCGCCGAGCCAGTCCGGACCCGGCTCGCCGGCTCGGTGTAACGGGTTCGCGAGCTTGTCCAGCGAGCAGCCGAGCTGTTGGCTGCTCGGCTGTCAGGCTCGCAGCACCGGCAGCTCCGGCTCGATGCGGAAGCGCAGCTGGCCGTGGGCGTCGCGCAGGGCCTGCTCCACCGCGGCTGGCTCCCCTCCGCGGGCGAAAATGAAGCCCAGGTAGCTGGCGCCCTCCGGCAGCGGCACCACACGCTGGTTGAGGCGCACCGTGAGGCTCACGTCCTGCACCAGCGGCACCGACCGTGCCCGCTCGACACCTTCGACGGCCCTCAACCAGCCTCCGGCCGGGATCGGAATCATCATTGCCCCGGCTGCCTCCCGCTGCCTCAGCTCCCGCGGCAGATCCAGGCCGAGCGCGTGGCGAATGATCAGCTCCTCCAGGCCCATGCCGGCGCCGAACTCGAGCACGCTGGAGCACAGCCCCCCTATCGAGCGGCCGGCGAGCTCTACCATCCAGGGGCCGTCCTCGTTGATGCGCAGCTCGGCGTGGAGCGGGCCGCTGTGCAGACCAATGGCCCGGGCCGCGCTCGCGGCGCAGGCCGAGATCGCTGCTTGGACGTCGGGCGGCAGGCGCGACGGAGTAACGTAGATCGTCTCCTCGAAGAAGGGCCCATCGAGCGGGTCAGGCTTGTCGAACAGCGCCAGTACGTCGAGGCGCCCGTCGGTGAGCAGTCCTTCCAGCGCGACCTCAACGCCGGGAATGAAGCTTTCTACCAGCAGGTGGCCGTCCGGCGCCTCGGACAGCAGCCGTTTGATGCGATTGAAGGCCGCCACGAAGCCCGCGACGTCGTCCGCTCGGATCACGCCGCGGCTGCCGGACAGCCGCAGCGGCTTGAGTACACAGGGAAAGGTCACGCCGGCCGCGAGCGCGCTCGGGTCGGCCTGCAGCGAAGCCAGCTGGAAATGCGGGGAGGGCACGCCGGCAGTGGCGAACCGCCGCCGCATCTCGTGCTTGTCCCGCGCCGCCAGGCTGGCTTCCGGCGAGTTGTAGGGCAGGCCGAGCCGTTGCGCCGTCCTGGCCGCGATCAACGTGGCGCCATCGTCCACCGGCAGGATGGCGTCAACCGGGTGCGCCACGGCGAACGCCACGAGATCCTCGACGGCGCGATCTGGATCGGCGAAGGGGACGCCCAGCTCCACCTTCCAGTGCTCGGCCAGGTCGGGCGGCAGATCCACTGCCTGCACGACCTCGGCCTCCAACCGCCGGCCAGCGGCGCAGAACGCCGCGGATCGGTAGCTGAGGGCCGAGACCAGCAGCAGCAGGCGCTTCACGCGGGGCCGCCGTTGGGCGGCCGAATGGGTGGAATCACCACCCACAGCGTACTAAGAGAACCAACTCCTGAGCAGCGAAGCTCGGCCGAGCACTCCTAGGCGGCGCCCAAAACGCTGCCGCGCTGGGCGCCGAGGACCTTCATGATGCCGGCCATCGTGGCGAAGGCCGTGCCCAGGAGGCCGACGAAGAGCGCCTCTTCACGGTGGCCGGTAAGGTACAGGCCCATGGAAGCGAAGACCGACCCGGCGGCCAGGCTCACATAAGCCTCATCGGGCACCTTCTCCATGTTCTGGGCGATCAGGTCAGCGCGCTCCTTTACGTTCACCGTCATCGAAGACCTCCTTGTGGTGCGGGGTTGCAGGACTTGCACTCCGCGCTGTGCCCGCACAATCCGTTCCATTTCAGCGCGCCGTCAGATGTCCCGCAGCGAGAAGACGCGGGCTCCAACGAAGAAGATCACGACGACGTACAGCACCGACCACACCAGCATCGGCGTGGCCAGCGGAGCCAGGGAGACGAACGGGTTGTTCGGCCCGGCTGCCTGGGAGGCCAGGCCGGTCAGCTCCGGCAAGAGGTAATAGGATGCGCCGCGCCACAGCACGTCGGTGGGGATGAGCAGGCTGGTGGCGATGCCGCCGTTCACCATGCTGGAGATGTTGAGCGCCTTGCCGATGGCCTCCACCAGACCACCGATCCGGCCGAGCCCGTAGATGAGCAGCGGCACGATGCCGCTGGCCAGGGTCCCCAGGAATGATCCGAACAGCAGGCGCAAGCTGAGCACGACCAAGCCCTGCAGGAGCAGCAGCTCGCCCGCTCGGATTGGGTGCGGTGGGTAATAGCCAATCTCCCAGCCGATGGGCAGGATGACGCCGGCGCTGAACAGCGCCACCCATAGCGCCAACAGAGCGGCCGATCCCATCCAGCGGCCGGCAACAACGTCCAAACGCCGCACGGGCTTGGTGAGAATGGCCTGCAGCAGACCATTCTCACTCTCCTGCTGAACGCTGTGGCCGGGTACGAACACCGCCAGCAGGGGCAGCATCAGGCTGCCCAGGAAGAAGGCCGCCTGCTCCAGACCGGCGCCGCTGATCACCGACTGCAGCGGGTCCCGCAGGTTTTCGGCGATCTTGCTCGATCCCCAGGCCAGCAGGCCGATGTACACCATGGTCAAGCCGAAGGCCAGCGGGATCAGACGGTTACGCAGTGCTTCGTTCAGCGTGAGTCGGGTGAAGATCCAGATGGGCATACAGGGGCCTCAGCTCGCCGCCAATTCGGCTCGTTCTGCGCTGGTGGCCGGCGCAGCTTCTTCCGGCCTGGCGCCGTCGACCCATTGCAGGAAGAGATCCTCCAGGCTCGTGCGTCGCGGCCTGAGCTCGAGCAGGCCGACGGACTGAGCGACCAGGAAGCGGGTCACCTCAACCGCGTCCGACGCGTGCCCGACAGCTAGGACGAGCCGCTGCTCCTGCTCGCCAAGCTCGCACGTCTGGACGTTCCAGGCGGGCGGCAAAGCGGCAAGCACGTCATGGTTGAGGCCGGTGAGCCGCAGCTCCAGCTCGTGGCCGCGGCCCAGCAGGTCGTCCAACCGCCCCTGCTGCACCACGCGGCCATGGTCGACGATGGCTACGCGATCGCACACCAGCTCGATCTCACTGAGCAGGTGCGAGTTGAGGAACACCGTGACGCCGCGCTGCTTGAGGTGTTGGATGATGGCCCGAACGTCGCGGCGGCCGATCGGGTCGAGTGCCGACGTAGGCTCGTCCAGGATCACCAGGTCGGGCTCGTTCAGCAGCGCTTGGGCGAGACCGAGCCGCTGCTGCATGCCCTTGCTGAAGGTTCCGATTCGGTCTCCCACCCGATCGGCCAAGCCGACCAGCGCCAGCACCTCCGGAATGCGCTGTCTGCGCGCCGCCAGCGGCATATCCAGCAGCCCGCCATGCAGGTCGAGCAGCTCGGTCGCCGACAGCCAGTCATGGAAACGAAACAGCTCGGGCAGGAAGCCCAGCTTACGGCGGGCCTCCCGATCCCCCAGCGGCCTGCCCAAGAGCTGGCCGCCGCCGGCCGTGGGGCGGGCCAGGCCGGTCAGCAGCTTGACCGCGGTCGTCTTGCCCGCGCCGTTGGGGCCGAGGAAGCCGAATACCTCCCCGCGCGGGACGCGCAACGTGAGCTCATGCAGCGCGACGTGCCGGCCATAAGCTTTGCCCAGGCCGTGCACGTCGAGGGCCGAATCGGGCTGGCTCACCTCACCGAGCTGGCCAAAGCCAGCAGCGACTTCTCATCCAGCTTCGTACCGGTAACACCATAGACGATGCCGTTGTTGACCCAAACCACCATCACGGCCGGACCGTTCTTGCCGGCAAGCCCGGGCGCGCCATTGACCGACACCTTGTGCAGCTGCGAATCCGGACCTGCCGGGATGGGCAGCGTGTGCCGCCAATCGCCGATAGCCTGGAGCTGCGCCTTGAGATCGGCCGGGATAGGCAGCGACAGCAGGAACCCGCGCAGGTCGTCGGGCGAGACCCCCGTGGCATCGACGCTGGGGCTGTGCGTTTCCACCACCAGCACGCTGGCGCTGTTGAGCAGGGCATTGACCGCTCGGCTGTCGGTGGCCGGCGCGGACGGCGCGCCTTTGGCCAGATCCGACAGGGCCTGCGCCGGGGCGCCGGAGCGGCGTGCCTGGGCCGCCGCCGCCTGGAGATCCTGCAGGCTCGTTCCGGGCGGCAGGTAGGCCAGCTCGACGGCCGGCTCCAGGTGCAGCTGCAGCGTGGCGCCGTCGTATTGCGGCGGCAGCTGAATGTCCCTACGACCCACGGAGTCAAGGTACGCACGCGTCTTGTCGGCGCGGAAGGTGAAGGCCACGGTCTGCCCGGTGGTGGTGGCGATGACGCTGGGCTGCGCTCCCAGACCGGCAGGAAGCTGGTTCGGCGTCTGAACGGTGAAGCCAACCGCCGACGACGCCTCGCTCAGGCTGGCCATCTGCGTGGGCCGCAGGTTCAGGGAGCGGCCCTGCTGCGGCGGATCGCCGAACTTGGACAGGTCGGGCAGAGGCTCGGACAGGCTGTTGATGGTGATGGGCGTGAAGTCCTGGACGCGGAAAAAGCTCAGGAACTGCGCGGCAAAGCTGCGCACCGGCGTCAGGAACAGGCTGAGACCGAGCAGCACGCTGGCGGCCGCGGCCGCCAGCGGCATCCGCGCCGAGCCGTCCAGGATGCGCGGCAGGCGAAGCAGTCGAACGCTGCGTGAGCGCATCGAAGCAATCCGCTGCTGGCGCAGCCAGGCGCCGTCGACGTCGGGCGGGGATTCAGGCGCCAGCAGGTCGAGGGCATGCTTGACCCGGGCGTCTTCAACTGGCGAAGGGGTGACGTTCATGGCTGATCCTCCTGGTCCTGGTACACGTCCTTGAAGCGGCGCTCGGCCCGGGCCAGCAGCGTGCCCACCGAGGCCGGGTTGATGCTCAGAGCTTGCGCCACTTCGGCATAGCTGAGGCCGCTGTGCCGAGCGAGCAGCAGCAGGCTTTCACGCGGCTTGAGCTGGCGCAGCGCCCGCCACACCGTCTCCCGCCTTTCCTGGCGTTCGAGCGTGCCGGCCGGGTCGTCGTCCCGCTCCGACAGCAGCCGCAGCGGCAGATCCTGCCGGAAGGCGCGCTCCTCTCGAGCGGACCGGCGACGAGCGCCCCGCAGGGCGTTGAGCGCGGCGTGAGTGGCGGCTTTCCACAGCCAGCCGTCCACTGTCGGGCTGCTCCAGTCAGCTGGCCCGCGCCGCGCCAGCTGCAGGAACAGTTCCTGGCTGAGATCTTCAGCTTCCCGCTCGTCTCCGGTAACCCGGTACAGCAGCCCGAAGACTCGGCCGTAGTGCGTGCGGAAAAAGTCCTCGAATAGATCCGCGCTGGCCATCAGCGGCTTGGTGTGGTCAGCGCCAACGGCTAGCGCCACGTCTGCAAGACCATCGTTTTCAGACCTCCGTAGGCTATCGCACCGCCGGCCCTTCGGTTGTGACACGCGGCCGAGCCGATAATTCTGGCGATGGGCCGAAGCGCTGTGCTCGAGCTGAGCGGAGTCAGCTATGCGTACGGCAGCGGACCGCTGGCCACGCCCGCCCTGCGCAACGTTTCGCTGACCGTGAATGGCGGCGAGATTGTGAGCCTGGTCGGGCCCAGCGGCTGCGGCAAGACGACCCTGCTCAAGATCGTGTCCGGGCTGCTGCAGCCGGATCGAGGCGAAGTCCGCGTGAACGGACTGACCAGCCGCGGCGTGCACGCCGGCATCGGCTGCATCTTCCAGACCCCACGCTTGCTTCCCTGGCGCACGGTGCTGAGCAACGTCATGCTGCCGCTGGAGGTCGAGCGCGTGAGCCGGCCGCAGGCGCGGATGACGGCGGAGCGGGCGCTGGCCCTCGTGGGACTGAAGGGCACCGGCCAGCGCTATCCAGCCGAGCTGTCAGGCGGCATGCGGCGCAGGGTGGCCATCGCGCGGGCGCTCACCTCCGATCCCGCTGTGCTGCTGATGGACGAGCCGTTCGCTTCGCTGGACGCCATCTCCCGCGAGAAGCTCAACCTGGAGATGCTGCGGCTGCGAGAGGCCACCGGCAAGACGGTGCTGTTCGTCACCCACTCTATCCGCGAGTCGGTGCTCATGTCCGACCGGGTGCTGGTCCTGTCGCACCGTCCAGCGGCCGTACGCCGCGAGGTGCGCGTTGACCTGGGCCCGCAGCGAGACCTGCGCGTGCAGGACTCAACGGAGTTCACGCGGCTCACGGCGGCCCTGCGGGAAGAGCTGGACTACGGCGAAGACGAGGAGCGCCGCCGCCTGGACGGCGAGCCGGAGGAAGACGGCGCATGAATACCGCCGGCGCCGGTCCCGCGGCCGGAGCATTCGAGGACGCCGAGCCGGAGACGCCGTTCGGCCCCCAGGGCCGGTCGCATCACAGCTGGGAGCGCTATTCGCTGGCGATTTCGCTCGCCGTCGGCATCGGGCTGTGGTGGCTGGTCGTGGCGGTTACGGGGCTGCCCCGTTTCGTGCTGCCCACTCCTGCCGAGGTCGTCCTGAGGTTGGTCGACTACCTGCCGACCGGTCAGCTGCAGACGCACATCCGCACCACGCTGGTCGAGGCCCTGCTGGGAGGTGCGCTGGGCCTGGCGGTAGGTCTCGCCAGCGGCTACCTGCTGGCGAAGTGGGACGTGGCTGAGCGGCTGGTCGCGCCCTACCTGGTGGCCTCGCAATCGGTGCCAATCATCGCCTTCACGCCGATGCTGATCTTGTGGTTCGGGCCCGGCACCGTGTCGAAGGTGCTCATCTGCGCCATCATCGTGTTCTTCCCCATGACCATCAACACCATGGTCGGCCTGCGATCTGTCGACGCCGGGCTGCTGGAGCTGATGCGCACCTATCGCGCGAGCAGGTGGCAGATCCTGCGCATGGTCGAAATTCCCTCGGCCCTGCCCATGGTGTTCGGCGGCCTCAAGGTCAGCGGCACGCTCAGCGTCCTGGGAGCGGTAGTCGGCGAATTCGTGGGTGCCAAGGCAGGCCTCGGCTATCTGGTCAACTACGCCGCCTTCCAGCTGGACACGCCGCTGATGTTCGTCGGCCTGTTGGCCCTGGTGGTCCTGGGCGTAGGCGTGTTCACCCTGATCAGCCTCGTGGAGCAGCGCACGCTGCGCTGGATGGCCCGCGGTCGCCACTAGCACCACTCGCGGTTCTCTATGATCGTGATCGATTGGCAGCCGGGTTCAGCCCGGCTCAGGACAGGAGTTCGATGAACAGACAGCCCTTTGCTCTGCTGGCAGTGGCGCTCGCCGGAGTCCTCGCCGCCTGCGGCGGCGCGGCGGCGCCGGCAAGCAGCACCGCACCTTCCCAAGCCGCGGCAAGCCTGGCCGCGCCAGGCGCGACCAGCTCGGCCTCCGCCAAGCCCGCGGCTTCGGCCTCGCCCGCGCCCTTGGCGTCGGCGGCCGCTTCGGCATCGCTCAGCGCATCCGCCGCGGCCAAGCCGGCCACCGCGACCGACGTCCAGCTGGCCCTGGGCTACATCCCCAACGTCCAGTTCGCGCCCTTTTACCTGGCCGAGGCCAAGGGCTTCTATCGCGACGAGGGCATCAACATCTCATTCGACAACGGCATCAGCCCCGACCTCATCAAAGCGGTCGGGGCGGGCAAGTTCAAGTTCGCCATCGCCGACGCCGACACCGTTATCTCCGCCCGGGCCGAAGGCATTCCGGTCACCTACGTGGCCTCGTTCTTCGAGCAGTTCCCGGCGGCGATCATCTCGCTGCCCAAGGCCGGCATCAGCCAGCCGGCGAGCATCAAGGGCAAGAAGGTCGGCATCCCCGGCCAGTTCGGATCGAGCTACGTCGCGCTGCTGGAGCTGCTGGGCAAGCTGGGCCTGACCGAGAAGGACATCGACCTGCAGGCCATCGGCTTCAATCAGCCCCCACAGCTGCTGGCCGGCAAAGTCGATGCCGTCATTGGCTTTGCCAACAACGACGCGCTGCAGGTGGCGGCGGCAGGCACGAAGCCGAACGTCATGATGCTGGGCGAGCTGGTGCCCATGGTTGGGTCCGGGTTGGTGACCAACGATGACACCCTGAAGGGCAGCCCACAGCTGGTGCAGGGCATGGTCCGAGCGATGCTGCGCGGCATGCAGTACACCATGGCCCATCCCGATGAGGCGTTTCAGATCACGACGAAAGCAGTCCCTGAGGCGGGCGGCCAGAACGCCAAGCTGAACCAGGACGTATTGGCAGCCACGCTGCCGCTGTGGAGGAGCAGCGGCACGGACGCGAACGGGCTGGGCTGGGCCGACCCCGACGCGCTGAAGGCCATGTCAGACACGATGGTCAAAGCGGGCATCATCAGGTCCGCGCCGGCGCCGGACCAGGTCATGACCAACCGCTTCATCTCGAAAGACGTCACGTAAGCGCGTAGAAGGCGGGCATTTCTTAGCGTTTTCTTAGCCTCCGCTCACTCGGCCAGCGGGTCTGGCGGCAAATACTCGGTGTCATGCTGCACTCACACGTCTGGGATTTCCGGACCAAATACGGGCGACCGCTGACGGCCATAACACTCGTGGCCGGACTTCTTCTAGCCACGACCGCCTGCGGCGGGTCGGCCGGAGCATCCTCGACGGTTCCCGGCGACGCGGTGCAGTCCAACGCGGGCGCCTCGCCGCCCTCGGCTGCGCCCAGCCCGGGCGCCCCGGCGGCCACCGTCTCTCTCGCCGCCTCGGCCGCGGCCGGATCGGCCTCGCCGAGCGCGGCTTCTGCCGCGTCGAGCAGCAGCGCGCCGGCAGCGCAGTCCGCTGCAGCTGCAGGGACGGTCAAGCTGGCGGTCGTGCCGGACGCCAGTCAGGTGAACATTCGGGTCCAGGAGCTGCTGGCCGGCAACCTGGGGCAAACCGAAGCCGTCGAGAGCACCAAGGCGGCCAGCGGCGCCATCGTGCTGGACGCCAGCGGGGCGCTGCTGCCGAGCCAGTCCAAGGTTCAGATCGACCTGCGGACCTTGAAAAGCGACCAGCGCATCCGCGACAACTTCATCCAGCGCAATCCGCTGCAGACCAGCCAGTTCCCCACCGCCGACTTCGCACCTACCCGCATCGACGGGCTCAGCGGTCTCCCAACCAGTGGGCAGCACACCTTCACTCTCAGCGGCGACTTGACTGTGCATGGAGTCACCAAGCCCGTCAGCTGGGACGTAACGGCGCAGTTCGGCCCACAAGGCTTGACCGGCCAGGCCAGCACCGCCTTCAAGATGACGGACTTCGGGCTCACACCGCCCAAGGCCGGCCCGGTCATCCAGGTGGCCGACGGCGGGAAAATCGACTTCACCTTCCAGGCGCAGCGCGCGGCCTGACGGCCGACTCAGTCGGCGCCGGCGAGATCGCCGCGGCGGCCGAATGGCAGCAGCATGCGGGTTCTGAGGATACGCTCGCGGCGGCGCTCCTCCTCTAGGTGACGCTGCGTGGCTTTGAGCATGTCGGCCAGCGAGATCATGCCCAGCAGCTGCCGGCCGCCACGCTCCACCACCGGGAAGCGAGTGAGGCCGGTTTCCGCCATGCGGTACATCACGCTGCGCAGAAGCTCATCCGGATAGGCGACGACGACGTCCGGTTTCACCGCTTCGGCCAGCTGCCCGCCCCGGTTCCCGTTGCAGTCCGGCGGCTGCCCCAGGATCTGCCGGGCGTCGCGGCGAGTGAGCACCCCAACCACCGAGCGGCCCTCGTCGAGCACCGGATACAGCCGCTGGCCCCTGCCCTGCCCGTCGCCGCGGATGGAGGCGCCCAGATCGCTCAGGCTGAGGGCGGCCGGCAGCGCCACCACGTTGGTGCGCATGACCTCGCGCACGAACAGGATCTCCAGCGGGTCGGTGGCATATTCGCGGCTGAGGTGATAGCCCCGCCGGGCAACCTTCTCGGTCAGAATCGAGCGGCGCAAGACGAGCACGGTAAACCCATGGGCGACGATCGCCGCTACCAGCAGCGGCAGCATCACGTTGACGTCGTGCGTCAGCTCCAGGGCGAAGATGATGCCGGTGAACGGCGAGCGCATGGTACCCCCGAGGATGGCGCCCATGCTCACCAGCGGCCAGAAGCCCGCGCCCTCGTTCGGCAGGAACAGTGTCTCCAGCCCGCCTAGCGCGCCGCCCATGATGAGCAGCGGCGCGAGGACGCCGCCCGACGTGCCGGAGCCGAGCGACAGCGCCCAGATCAGGGACTTGATCAGCAGCACTCCCCAGATGATCTGCAGCGGCAGGGTGCCCTGCAGCAGCTGGCCGATGATGTCGTAGCCAACCCCCAGGGCCTGCGGGAAGAGCAGGCCGCCCACGCCAATGGCCAGACCGCCGATGGCCGGCCACCACATCCAGTGGATCGGAATCTTGCTAAAGGCGTCCTCGGCGGCATACACGCCGTACGTCAGCAGCGCCGACAGCCCACCTGCCAGCAGACCGACCAGGGCGCAGGAGAGCAGCCCCACCGGGCCGATGAACTCCGGGTGCGGAGGCACCGGGAACAGCGGCCCCAGGCCGATGATGTAGCGCCGCACCATCGTGGCGGTGGCGCTGGCCAGCGCCACCGGGATGAGGCTGCGAGGCTTCCACTCGAACAGCAGCAGCTCCACGGCCAGCAGCACGGCGGCCACAGGTGAGGCAAACGTGGCCGACATGCCGGCCGCTGCCCCAGCCACGAGCAGCGTCTTGCGTTCGGCGCTGGTGAGACGCAGGAACTGGGCGATGAGCGATCCGAAGGCGCCGCCGGTCATGATGATTGGCCCTTCGGCGCCGAAGGGCCCGCCCGAGCCTATCGAGATTGCCGCGGACAGCGGCTTGAGCAGTGCCACCTTGGGCTCCACGCGGCTGCCGTTGATGAGGATCGCTTCGATGGCTTCCGGAATGCCATGCCCGCGGATGCGCTCGGAGCCGTAACGCGCCATGAAGCCGATGATGAGCCCGCCGCCGACCGGCACCAGCAGCTCCAGCCAGCCCAGATGGTTACCCGCCGGCGTAACCAGGTTTGTGCTCAGGCGCTGGAAGAAGAAGAGGTTGGTGAACAGTCCGATCAGCCGCAGCAGCGCCAGGGAGACGAATGCCGCCAGCACGCCGATGCCCACGGCCAGGGCGGCAATGGGAATGACACGGGTGGTGGTTGTGAAGTCTCCGAGCTCATGCGAACGATCGTTCATCAATTCAATCGTAGAACGATATTTCCCGCAGCGCTCCCCGAGCGACGGTAAAATTCAGCTCCGCATGCTTCGAGTTGGTTTGGTAGGGGCCACGGGAATCGTCGGCCAGCAGTTTGTCGTAGCTCTGCAGCAGCATCCCTGGTTTCAGCTGACCCAGCTGGCGGCCTCCCAGCGATCGGCCGGCAAGTCATACCGTCAAGCGCTCACCGATCCCGGCTCGGGCGCTTTTCGCTGGTACTGTCCCGAGGCCCCGGCCGCTCCGGTCCTGGACCTGGAGGTGCGCACGGCCGAGCGGCTCGACCTGAATTCGCTCGACCTGGTGTTCACCGCTATCGAGTCCGATGAGGCCCTCGAGCTGGAGCCCAAGCTGGCGGAGCGCCTGCCGGTCATTTCGACTGCATCGGCCTTCCGCATGCAGCCCGATGCGCCCATCTTCGTGTCCACCGTCAATGCCGGGCACGCCAAGCTGATCGACCAGCAGCGCAAGGCCCGCGGCTGGAAAGGCTTCATCACCCCCCAGCCAAACTGCACCACGATTGGGCTGGCAACCACCCTCAAGCCGATCTACGACCGCTGGGGCCTGAACATGGTCATCATGACCTCCATGCAGGCGATGTCGGGCGCGGGCCGCGCCGGAGGAGTGCTGGGCCTGGACATCCTGGACAATGTGCTGCCTTACATCCCGAAGGAAGAGGAAAAGGTCGAGCAGGAGACGCAGAAAATCCTGGGCGAGCTCAACGGTGGCAGCATCACCCCGGCCGCCTTCCCGGTCAGCTGCACCTGCACGCGCGTCAACGTGATGGACGGCCATACGGAAGCAGTGTTCGTCTCCACCCGCCACAAGGCCAGTGTGGAGGAGGCCAAGGCGGCCTTTCGCGAATACCGCTCCGGCCTGGAAGAGCTGGGCCTGCCGTCAGCTCCGCGGCAGCTCATCATCGTGCTGGAGGATCCGTACCGCCCGCAGCCGCGGCTGGACCGCGACGCCGAAGGGGGCATGGCCACCAGCGTGGGCCGTGTTCGCGAGGACGCCGCGTTGAGCAATGGCCTCAAGTGGGTGCTGGTCTCGCATAACACCAAGAACGGGGCCGCGAAGGGTGCCGTGCTGGTGGGCGAGCTGCTCACCAAGCAGGGCTACGTCGGCTCATGATGGACGCTCTCTTGACAGCCTGCCGGCGCTGGGCGCGACCGAACGCGCGGCGCATCTTGCGGACCCTTCACCTGTAGCTCGTCCTCCTTGCTCATGCGACCAGAAACCGAGGCCGCTATTCAGGCGGTGAGCGCAGCGCTGCCTGTGCTGAAGGCCCGGCCAGGGGCCTCGGACTCCCAACCCAAAGCGCGGCTGGACTTCGTCACCGGCACCGACCTGGCGGTGGAAGCGGTGGTCATCGAGAGCCTCAGACGCCGCTTCCCCGAGTACGGGTTCCTGGCGGAGGAGTCCGGGGTCAGTGGCAGCCGGCAGAGCTTCTGGGTGATCGATCCGATCTGCGGGACAGGGAACTTCGCCGCCGGACTGCCGCTGTTCAACGTCAACGTGGCCCTCGTCCAGGACGACCAGGTGGTGCTCGGCGTGCTGCTCGACGGGACCAGCGGCGACGTGTACGTGGCGGAGCGCGGCCAGGGCGCCAGCCTGAACGGCGAGCCAATCGCCGTCACCGACCGCGGGGGCATCATCAACTTCGACTTCGGCCACCGACCGGCCAGCGGCCAGGTGGGCACCATCATCCGGGCGATGGAACAGGTGATGACCAGGCGGCTGTGGCAGGCGCGGGTGCTGGCGTCCAGCCTGACGTTCGGCTATCTCGCCTCGGGCCACCTGGCGGGACACCTGGTCGACGATATCGAGCCCTGGGACAGCAACGCCGGGGCCCTCATTGCCGAAGAAGCGGGAGCGACGATCTCCGACTTTGCCGGCCGGCCATGGCGCTGGGACTCACGCCAGCTGGTGTGCGGGTCCACTACCAAGATCCACGCACAGCTCCTGGCGCTGGTCTCCGGCGAGCCTAGGCCGCCCGGCAAGCGACCGGGCGAGAACAGGTCAGGTGTGCGTTACCAGCCGCGCCCCGTCAGCGGGGAATAACCAGGCGCTGCCCAACCTGCAGCGAGCCGCTGGCAGGGATCTTGTTCGCGTCCGCCAAGGCCTGCACGGTGGTGTTGAAACGGCGGGCGATGCTTGACAGCGTATCGCCGGCCTGCACCTGGTAGCTGCCGCCAGTAGCGCCGGCACTGGCGCCCGCCGAGGCAAGCGCGGATGCAGAGGCCAATGGGGCCACCGAAACTGGGGCGGACGTGGCGGCCGAAGAGGAGCCGGCCGCCGCCGCGGACGCCACGCTTGCCGCGGGAGAGCCGGCGGGTGACGCGGCAGTCGACGCCTGCGACCCGCCCAGCGCCCCGGACGGCTTGCTGGTGGCCACCGGCGATCGCGACGAAGTGGGGTTCAACGCGCTGACCACCTGGCCCACCTGCTGCATCTGCTGGATAGGCAGCAGCTTGGCCAGGGGAAAGTTGACCAGGGTGAAGTAGAAGACGCCCAGCGTCAGGAAGCAGACGAAGAAGATGGCCACCCGCGAGATGCTCTGGTCGATCTGCATCTGCTCGAAAGCCGGCTGATCGACGTGCGCGTAAACCCCCTCGGGGCGTTCGTCCATTCGAGCGCGAATAGTAGCAGGAATGGCCTTCCAGCGGCCCTCGGGCCGCTGGAAGGAGTGAAGAGTGAAGAGTGAAGAGTGAAGAGTGACGGGGTCGAGGGTTCAGGACAGAGGGTTGAGGGTCGAGGGTCGAGGGTCGAGGGTCGAGGGTTGAGGGTCGAGGGTTGAGGGTCGAGGGTCGAGGGTTCGGGATCAAGGGTTCGGGGTCGAGGGTCCAGGACAGAGGGCGCGATTGCATCGCACCCCACTCTTCACTCTTCACTCTTCACTCGTTCCAGCGGCCCGAGGGGCCGCTAGAACGCCTGTGCTACTCTGTGAAGATGCGGCCGCCTGCTGACGTCCAGCGGGGGGAGGCGTGGCTGGCGGAGCTGTGGCAGCGCCAGGGCTTCAAGGGCCGGCGGCTGCGCTGCACCGATGGGCGCACGGTGCAGGTGGTGTATCCGGGGCGCCAGCCAGGTGGTCCGGGACCGGACTTCCGGCAAGCCATCCTGGCATTGGCCAACGGCAGCCTGCTGCGAGGCGACGTGGAGCTGCATCTGCACGAGCGAGGGTGGTACGAGCACGGGCACCACGCCGACCCCACCTATGACGAGGTTGTTCTGCACGCCGTCCTCGATGCCGGCGGGGGCACCCGCAATTCGCGCGGCCAGCCGGTGCTGACTGTGGCCCTCAGGCCTCACCTTGCCGAGCCTCACGCTCCTCGGTCGCCGGTCGAAGGCCCGTGCGCCAGCCAGCTGTCATATGTGCTGGCGCCCTGCAAACGGGCGCTCGCTCATGCCCGGCCCCAGGCGCTGGCCGCTACCTTGCGGCGCATGGCGCTCGATCGCTTCGAGGCCAAGCAGGCCCACTTCGAAGGCGAGCTGGCAGTAGCAGCTCCCGAGCAAGCGCTGTATGCCGGGCTGCTCGAAGCTCTCGGTTACAGCCGCAACTGCCCGCCCTTCCGGCAGCTGGCGCGGTCGGTGCCGCTGGCTGCCCTCCAATCGGCGGCCAGCTCGCCTTCGGCCGCTGCCGGCATCGAGGCGCTGCTGCGCGAGGCCGCCGGTCTGACAACCCCGCACTCCACGCAAGGCTCGGCCCTCGATCGGGCAGGGTTGATGCCTCCCTCGCAGGCCCCGCAGGGCTGGCAGACCGCCGGCGTTCGTCCCGACAACCTCCCGGCAGCCCGCATCCGGCAGTTCTCCGCCAGCCTGGCGCGCCTGCTGCCCGCCGGGCTGCTGGACGAGCTGCTGAGCCCGCTCGCAGACAGCGCCGGCCAGGGAGCTGCCGCCGCCGCGGCGCTGCGGGACGAATGGAGAGCGGCCCTGCACGCGGTTGGTCCGCAGCGAGCCGACGCCATGGCGATCAACGTCCTGCTGCCCTTCGCCGCGGCCTACGGTCAGGCCACCTGCCAGTTTGGCCTGTTCGAGAAAGCGCGGGATGCCTTCCTCAGCTTCCCCGCGCAGGGCGCCAATCAGGCAACGACGTACATGCGCCGGGAAATCCTTGGCCCCGCCGTTACGCTGCTCCACGGGGCCGCGGGGGAGCAGGCGCTGCTGCGCGTGTGGAACGGCTGGTGCCGCGAGAAGATCTGCGCTCTGTGCCCCCTTGGGCGAAGCAGCGGCCAGGGAATGGCATCCGGGAGCTAGCAAACTCCCCACACTGGCTATTCGCTTTCGACCCTCCGCTACACTCGGCAAAAGCATGGAGGTCCTGCTGCGCGAGGGCACGCCGACACAGACCGGCGGTGCCTTGTCCGCACAATCGAGCGAGCTGACGGCCCTGGTGTACTACACGCCGGACCTGGACCTATCGCGCTTTCAACAGCTGTTGGCCGAGCTGCGCCTCCACGCGCTTCCGTTCGAACGACCCGCGCTGGTCGACGTCAAAGCGAGGCACATCTTCATCGTCGGCGACGCCTCGTTGACCGATACCCGAACGGCCCAGGCAATCCTCGACCTGCACGGCGATGCTTCCGCCATCGTCCTGGTGAACGCAACCGGCCAGACCGCCCTGTGCGACCAGCTGGAGCGAGACGCCGGCGGGGTGTTCACCTGTCTCGACGCTCCGGTGACAATCCGTGCGCTGCGCTATGCGCTGCGCACCTCGCTGCGGCAGATCCTGCTGCACGAGCGAGATCGCCGGGCGCAGATGGACCTCGATCGCCGCGCTTCCCAGATCGCTGATCTGCACCACGTGGGCGTGGCCCTGTCGGCCGTGCACGACATCGACGCGCTCCAGAACCTCATCCTGACCAAGGCTCGCGGCATCACCTCGGCGGACGCTGGGAGCCTCTACCTGATCGTGGATGAGGAGCAGGTGGCGCTCGACAGCGAGGGTGAGCCATTGCGCGACAGCGAAGGCAAGCCGGTGCTGACGCACGTCAAGGTCCTGTCCTTCAACCAGTCCCAGAACTTCTCCAACCCGAGCGATTTCAAGGCCTTCCGTATGCCTCTGAGCGCCGGCGTGGCGGGCCACGTCGCCACCACCGGCAACGTGGTGCAGCACGACGACATCTATCAGCTGCCGCCCGACGTCCCGTATATCTTCAACCGGGCCTTCGACGAGCAGACCGGCTACCGCAGCAAGTCCATGCTGGCGGTTCCCATGATCAACTCCGACGGCCAGATCATCGGCGTCATCCAGCTCATCAACCGCAAATATCGGGAAGACGTGACGCTCACGGCGGATAACGTCGACACCGAGGTCATCGCCTTCTCGCACGAGGACCGCGACCTCACCCTGTCCTTCGCCAGCCAGGCGGCCGTGGCCCTGGACAACAACCGCCTGATCGAGAACATCCGCACGCTGTTCGAGGGCTTCGTCACGGCCGCGGTGCAGGCGATCGAATCGCGCGACCCCACGACGTCCGGGCACTCCGGCCGGGTAGCCACCCTCACCGTGGGACTGGCGGAGGCGATCAACGAGATCGGCCGCGGCGACCTGGCTGAGGCGCATTTCGGGCCGGAGGATCTGCGCGAGATCCGCTACGCCTCGGTGCTGCACGACTTCGGCAAGGTTGGCGTGCGCGAGCACGTATTGGTCAAGGCGAAGAAGCTGTACGACTGGCAGGTGCAGGGCATCCGCGGCCGCTTCGGCGTTGCCCGGGCCGCGCTCGAGAGCAGGTTCCTGCGGCGCAAGCTCGAGCACCTGCTGCGCCACGGACCGCAAGACAGCGCCGAGGCATTGGCGCAGCTCGACGCCGAGTTCGTGCGCGAGCTAGCGCAGCTCGAAGCGTCGTTCCACCTGGTGAGGAAGGTGAACGAGCCGAGCGTGGTCGACAGCGGCAGCCTCGATCAGCTGCGGAATCTGGCCTCGTTGACCTACCCCAGCTTCGACGGCGACGAAGTCCTGATCGAGCCCGGCGAGCTGCGCAAGCTGTCCATCGCCAAGGGCAGCCTGGACGACAACGAGCGACTGGAGATCGAATCGCACGTCACCCACACCTACAAGTTCCTCACCAAGATCCCCTGGACGCACGACCTGCGACGCGTGCCCGAGATCGCCTGGGCGCACCACGAGAAGCTCGATGGCAGCGGCTACCCCAACGGCCTGACAGCCGAGCAGATCCCGCTGCAATCCAAGATGATGACGGTGGCGGATATCTTCGACGCCCTGACGGCCTGGGACCGGCCCTACAAAAAAGCGGTGCCGCTCGACAAAGCCCTGCAGATCCTGAGCTGGGAGGCGAACGATGGCCACATCGACAGCACCCTGCTGGAGGTGTTCATCGAGCGCGAGATCTACCGCCTAACGGAGCGCGGAAGCAGCTCCTGAAGCCCGGCTGCCGGGCCTCAGACTTCGCGGTGCAGGATATCTATCTGCTGGCTGCCAGGCACGAACGTCGATTCGGCCTTGGCGATGAGCCGCTGCCACATCTCATCGGAGCTCTGCTTCTGCTGCTCTTCCTGAAGCTCGGTACGGCTGTCGTACTTGACCTCGACCATGAACTTGCCAGTGCGCGAATCCAAGGGGCGGTACGTTACCGGGACCTTGTAGCCCTGTTTGGCGTTGTACTGCCGCACCGCGCGGGAGACGCTCAAGAAGTCGTCGATCTTGTCCGGCTTCACCCGGAACACCACGACCATGCTGTACAAGACGCTTCATTCTATCCCCGCGAGCGTGCGAGCTGCAGCCGGTAGCCTCCGGTGGAGCGGCAGCCCCTGGCTATAATCCAGCCGATGTTTGGCTTCGGCCACGGCCCCGAACTGATCATCATCTTGGTGATCGCGCTCATCGTGCTGGGCCCGGGCAAGATTCCCGAAGTCGCCCAGATGCTGGGCAAGGCCGTGCGGGAGCTGCGCAAGGCCAGCGCCGACCTGCAGCAGACCTTCGACGTAAACCAGCTGGTGAACCAGCCCGCGGCTCCGGAAACGCCGGCGGCTTCGGTTGCCCCGCCTCCGGCCGTAAGCGTTGCGCCGGCTGAGGCCACGATCGCTCCTCCGGCCAGCCTCAAGGTCAAGCCGAAACCGGCGCGCAAGCGGGCGGCGGTAGCGGCCGGGACAGAGACGCCGGCGGTGAGCCGGCGGCGGACGCGGCCGGTCTCAGCCAGTGGTAAGGCGGCGCCGGCAGCCGGCGCGGCCGATGGACCTACGTTCAGCGAAAATGCCGAGCCGCCGGCAGCGAAGCCCGCGGCCCGGCGGCGGCCATCCAAACCGCCATCCGAGACCGTATCTCTCGACGCGCCCGCTTGACCGGGACTGTTTGAAATTCAGAATTTGGGGGTCGTAGGGCTGGCCGTGTCCAGACGGTCGCCCGGCGGAGAGTAGCGCCATGATCGAAGTGCAGAACCTGAGCAAGAGCTACGCCGACAAGCTGGCGGTGCGCGACGTCAGCTTCTCCGTGGAGAAGGGCGAGATCCTCGGCTTTCTGGGTCCCAATGGGGCCGGAAAGACGACCACCATGCGCATCATCACCGGCTTCATGCCGGCGACCTCGGGGACCGTGACTGTGGCCGGCTACGACGTGTTCAGCCAGTCGCTGGAGGCCAGGAAGCGCATCGGCTATCTGCCCGAAACGGTGCCGCTCTACCCCGAGATGACGGTCGAGGCGTACCTCAAGTTCGTCGCCCGGCTCAAGGGGCTGCCTTCGAGCCGCATCGGCGAGCGGCTCGAGTACGCTCTGGACGCCTGTCAGATCAAAGACGTGCGCGGCAAGCTCGTAAGCAAGCTCTCGAAGGGCTACAAGCAGCGGGTGGGCATCGCCCAGGCGCTGATCCACGATCCCGACGTCATCATCCTGGACGAGCCAACCGTCGGTCTCGACCCCAAGCAGATCAATGAGACCCGACAGCTCATCAAAGGCCTGGGCGGCCAGCACACCATCGTCCTGTCCACGCACATCCTGCCCGAGGTCAGCATGACCTGCGGGCGGGTGGTGATCATCAGCAACGGGCAGGTCGCGGCCGAGGATACTCCCGAGAACCTCACCAAGCGTCTGCAGGGCCGCGATCGCGTCCAGCTCGAAGCCAAGGCGCCGCGGCGAGAGCTGGTCGACGCGCTGAAGGTCGTTCCGGGCGTGACGCACGTCAGCGCCGAGGACGTGGACGGCGGCCGCGTGCGCTGCGAGATCGAGGGCACCGGCAAACGCGACGTGAGGTCCGAGCTCGCGGCGACAGTCGTGGGCAAAGGCTGGAGCCTGCTCGAGCTGCGGGCTGCCAGCATGAGCCTGGAGGAGATCTTCCTCAAGCTGACGACCCGCGAGGAGGAAGCGGCATGAAGGACGCACCCGGCTTGGCCGTCGAGCCCGATCCCACACAAGCGCCCGCCGAGGCGGACGAAGCAGAGACGACCGCCGCGGAAAGGCGGAGAGCCAGGAGAACGGCTGCACGCACCAGGGGCGCCTCGTCCCGAACGCGCACCCTGGCCAGCTACCCCCTGCGCAACATCGGGACCATCGCCGGCCGCGAGCTGTACTCCCTGTTCGCCTCGCCCATTGCCTACCTGGTGATCGCCTTCTTCCTGGTCATGAACGGGTACCTGTTCTCGATCATCCTGTTCAACAGCCAGCAGGCGAGCATGAGCACGTCCTTCGCCGACATGGCCATCATCCTGCTCTTCCTGGCTCCCTCCATCACCATGCGCCTGCTTTCCGAAGAGCAGCGCAGCGGGACCATCGAGCTGCTGCTGACGTCGCCGCTGCGAGAATCCGAGCTCGTGCTGGGCAAATGGCTGGGCGCGATGGGCTTCTACCTGGTGATGCTAGCCCTCACCCTGCCATATCCCCTGTTCCTCCTCAAGTACGGCTCCCCGGACCTGGGCCAGGTCGCCGGCGGATACGTCGGCATCATCCTGGTAGGCGGGGTGTTCCTGGCCATCGGCCTGTTCATCTCCTCGCTGACCCAGAACCAGATCATCGCCCTGGCCGCGTCGATAGGCGTTTTACTGGTGCTGTGGCTGTTCCAGGGAGCGGGCCAGAGCTTCGGCAGCGGCGGCGGAGCCAGCCTGGCACAGTACCTCGCCCTGGCACCGCATTTCGACAGCTTCACGTCCGGGAATATCCGTTTGAATGACCTGGTCTACTACCTGAGCCTGATCGTGATCGCCCTGTTTCTGGCCGTTCGGTCGGTCGAAACGAGAAGGTGGAGGTAGCGCCTCATGAACCGAGCGTTCAAGACCCTCACTACCGGCATTCTGTACGCCGCCGTCGTGGCGCTCTTCGCGGCGCTGGCGACCTACCTGGTCTCGGGCCTCTTCGGCAACCTGCCCAAGATCCTGCTGATCGTCGGCCTGGCGCTGCTGGCGGCCTACGTCGTGGCCGATCCGGACACCGTCCTGGGCCTGTTCAAGACGCGCGGGCTCAAGTACGGCAGCAACACCGTCCTCATGAGCGTGCTGTTCGTGGCCATCATCGGCGCGGGCAATTGGTTCGTCAACCAGCACAGCCCCAGCTTCGACCTCACCGCCAACAAGATCCATACGCTGTCTCCACAGACCATCTCCATCCTCAAGGACCTCAAGCAGACGGTCACCGTGACCGGCTTCTTCCGCGCGGGTGAGGAGCAGCAGGCCAAGGACCTCCTGCAGCTCTACGCCGCGCAGAACAGTCAGATCCAGTACCGCATCGTCGATCCCGAGAAGGATCCGGCCACGCCCCGGCAGCTCGGCATCATCAATCTGGGCACCTTGGTCTTCCAGTCGGGCAGCAACCGCAAGGACGTGCAGTCGGTCACTGAGCAGGACTTCACCTCGGCCATCCTGGCAGTCACCAGCGCCGAGCGGCGCAAGGTCTACTTCGTGACCGGCAACGGCCAGCCGGACCCGGACGACGCCCAGCAGCAGCAGGGCTACAACGAGGCCAAGATCGCCCTCCAGAACAACAATTACGTCGTCGACGCCCTGCCGGCCACGAGCTCAGTGCCGGACGACGCCGCGGCCGTCATCCTAGCCTCCGGCACCAAGCCCTTGCTCGACAACCAGAAGTCGGCCTACGCCGACTACCTGGCCAAGGGCGGCAAGATGCTCGTCATGAGCTCGGCCTTCAGCGACGTGGGTGACCTCAACGACCTGCTCAAGCCGCTGGGCCTGACGTTCATGCAGGGCATCACCATCGACGCGGCAAATTCGCTGGCCAATAACCCACAGGCCCCGGCGGTTTCGCGCTACAGCTCGGCCGGCGCCGGCAGCGACATCACCAAAGGCCTGACCATCACGCTGTATCCGCTGGCCGGCGGCATCCAGACGGCGACGCCGGCGCCCCAGGGCATCACCATCAATGCCGTGGCCTCGACTTCGGATCAGAGCTGGCTGCAGACGCACCGCGATCAGATCCAGTTCCGCGATGGCGATACCCGCGGCCCGATCAACCTCGTGGTCAGCGCGTCCGGGAAGCTGCCTGCTCCCGCCAGCAGCTCGCCCAGCGCTTCTCCCAGCGGCTCTGCTCCCGGCACGCTCATCCAGAACCCCACCGCGGTGCCTACGCTGCCTCCGGCCTCGGCCACGCCGCAGGCGTCGAGCAGCGGCGCTGCCCAGTCGGCCGCGCCGGCCGCGACTCCGACGCCGATTCCGGCTGTGACCGGTGCGGACGTGAACCTGGCGGGCGGCACCAGGGTTGTTGCCGTAGCCGACACGGACTGGCTGAGCAACCAGTTCCTCGACTTTCCGCAAACAGGCAATCGCGACCTCTTGGTCAACACCATCAACTATCTGGCCGGCAACCAGGCGCTGGTGTCCGTCCCCGCCAAGAGCACCTCTCCGGGGCAGGTCCTGCTGCTGGGCAGCGACGCCAACTTGATCTTGTTCACCACGGCGCTGTTCATCCCTCTGGCGGTACTCGTGCTGGGGGGCTTTGTCTGGTGGCAGCGGCGCTAGTCGCGCTCATGGTGCCCGTTCGGCCGCAGGGGCAGCGGCCCGCATGAGCTTCCGCTTCACCCTGGCGCTGCTGGTGCTGGCGATAGTGGCCATCGCCGGCTTTGGCATCGCTCAGAAGGAGATGCCGGCGCCCGCGCCCAGCGTAACCCCCACGCCGGCGCTGATCTCGCTGGACGCCACCGACGTCAACGACCTGGACGTCAAGACCAGCGGCAGCGAGACGGAGCTGGTCAAGGGCGGCAGCAGCTGGGCGCTGTCCAAGCCCGATCAGGATCCGAACGTCGACCAGGCCAAGGTCAGCGGCAGCGTCGCCCAGCTGGCGCAGCTCAAGGGGAGTCGCTCCGTGGCCAGCACGAGCGCCGACCTGCAGCCCTACGGGCTCAGGTCTCCTCAGCTGACCGTCACGCTCAAGACCGCCAGTGGCAAATCGGCCGTGCTGCTCGTAGGCGACAAGACCGTCGACGGCAACAACGCCTACGCCATGACCCAGGGCGGGTCCGACGTGGCGCTCATCCCCAGCAGCTTGGTGACCAGCATCACCGCCCTGGCCACAAACCCGCCGCGAGCCACGCCCACACCCGTTCCGACCGCTACCCTCGCCCCTGCTCCAACAGCCGAAGCCGCCCCTGCAGCCAGCGGGGGATAAGCTCCCGCGTGCGGAGCAGCCTCGCGTCAACGGCAATCCGGCGGTGACCAGGCAGGGGAGGCAGCGTCGTTGCTCCTAGCCGCCATCCCGCCGGACTATCTGCTCACCGACCCTCCCACGCAGCGCTTCGGACGGTATTTCGGCAGCGTCGACTTCCTGAAGGCTCTGCTGGCCACGGGCCTGTTCGAGCAGTGCCACTTCTTCAGCGATCGACCGGTCGACCTCGAGCGCAGCCGGCTGGCGCTGGAGCCGGCCCCCGGCGCCCCGCCAATCGAGCTGAGGAGCCTGCCGGCCGCGGCCATGGCGGAGCAGGCCCGAAGCACGGACTACGGTCTGTTCTTCGTTCCGGACGTCGGCGCGGACTTCAGCGTGGCCAGCCTCATACGCGCCCAAACCGGCGCACGATATCCGCTCCTGGGCATCATCCACACCCTGAGCTATGCCGCCATGGAGCAGGACCTCATCCAGCTGCTGCTCGGCCCCTTCCGGCCATTCGACGTGATTGGCTGCAGCTCTACGGCGGGCGCCCAGGCACTGCTCCGCCTCACCGGCCAGGTGCAATTCCGCCTCGGTACCCGGCGTGCGCTCCAGCCACGGCTGCTGCACGTTCCGCTGCCTGTTGATACGACCAGCCTGCATACCATGGACAGGCGAAAGGCTCGCGTGCAGGTTGGCCTCGATCCGGACACGAGCTATGTGTTGAGCTTCGCGCGCTTCTCGGTCATCGACAAGTTCGATTACGCTCCGCTGCTCGAAGCGTTCAGGCTCGCCCTGCCGCGGCTCGAAGGCGTCTGGAAGCTGGTGCTGGCCGGAGGCATCACCGACGCTGCCTACTACCAGGAGCTGCAGCGGCTGGCGCAGGAAAGCGGGCTTGCGGGCAGCGTGGTGTTCCTGCCAGACGTCAGCGACGAGCTTCGGCCCTCGGTCTACAACGCCGCTGACCTGTTCGTCAGCCCCAGCGACAACTTCCAGGAGACGTTCGGGATCAGCCCGGTGGAGGCGATGGCCTGCGGACTGCCGGTCATCGTGTCCGATTGGGACGGCTACAAGGACACCGTTCAGCATGGCATCACCGGCCTGCGCATACCCACCTATATGCCGCAGCTCGAACGAATGCTGCAGAATCGCGCCGGCGTGGTGCACAGCACGCTGCTCCTGGCGGGAGCGCAGAGTGTGGCTGTGGACGTGGCCGGCATGGCCGGCGCCATCGTACGGCTGGGCAACGACCCGGACCTGCGGGCATCGCTGGGCGCGCACGCCCGCCGGCACGCGGTCGAGCGCTACGACCGGCAAGCCGTGGCGGCCTGCCTGCGCCAGGCGCTCAGCGGCGGTGGACAGAGCTGGCTGCCGGCCGAGGTTCCGCAGACGGACCGTCTATTGACGCCCTGGAACCTATTCGAATCGTTCCCAACCGGCGCTCTTGGAGCCTCCGATCGGCTCATTTCGACCGAGCTGAGCGAGCTCGTGTTGACAGGCCGGCGCTCGCTCGAGATCTTCGCCCCAGTCTCCCCATACCTCTGCCCTGACCTGCCGAAAGCCATCTGCGGCTTCTGCGCGAACGGGTCCTCGCTGTCGGACGTCCTCGCTCAGTTCAGTGATCCCGAGCGCGACTCCGAGCGCCTCGTGTACACCGTCTACTGGCTGCTCAAGCAGGGCATGCTGGCCGTGGACAGTCCACGCTGACCGCTGCCCCTTGCCGGCGCCACTGAAAAGGCGAGGGCGGCCGGAGCATCCCTTCTCCAGCCGCCCTCCACGCGAATCGAGAGCCTCCTGCTCTGCTGAGTCGGTGAGCCTGTGGTTATGCCTACGCCGACTGCTTCATGCTGACCACGTCCTGCAGCATGGTGTCGGACGTCGTAATGACCCGGCTGTTGGCCTGGAAGCCGCGCTCGGCCAGGATCATGTTGCTGAACTCCTGGGCCAGGTCGACATTCGAGGTCTCGATGTTGCCCTCGGCGATAGTCCCCAGCTTGCCGGTGCCCGGCGTGCCGACGTTCACCACGCCGGAGTTGGCCGAGATCTGCAGGTTGTTGTGGCCCTCGCGCTGCAGGCCGCCGGGATTCTCGAACGTGGCCAGCAGAATCTGGCCGATGGCCTGCGTGAAGCCATTGGTGTAGACGCCGTGGATGATGCCCGTCTGGTCCACGTTGAAGTCCTTCAGGGTACCGGCAGAGTGGCCGCTCGTGCCCGCCAAGGGCCCGATCAGGCCGCTGGCGTTGGCGCTGCTGGTGACCCGTGAGAGATCGACGTCGAGCGTCTGCAGCGAGTTGTTGTTGCCGAACGCGTTGGCAGAGATGGTGATGGTGTCGTGCTGCCCGGAAGACGCGTTTGCCGAGGTCGTCGTTTGAGGGAAGACCAGGTTCGCGCCCGAGATCGATGCCGGCAGATCTGCCGTCGGGGCCAGCGTAGTCGACATCGTCTGCCCCGTGGTGGCATCGTTGGTCACCTGGGAGAAGTCGAAGGCGATCTTCTGCGCGGCATTGACTCCCAAACCGTTGGCCATCTGGTTACTGATTGGCAGCGAGTTGCTTACGACATCGAACGTCAGTGCGCCGCCGCTGATGACGCGGAACAGGGCGGACCCAGGCGCCGCCGTGGCGGAATCGTTGGGGTCGAAATCGATTGTCGTGCTGGGATTGATGACCGACGCTGAAAGGCTGGTCGGCGAAGCGGAAAGCGACACGTTCGCAAAGTCGTAAAGAGCGTCTTCTGCCACGCCGTTCTTGAACGTGTTGGCGGCGATATTGACGTCGAGCGGCGAGGTAGAGGTGCTAGCCAGCGTCACGTTGGCATTAGTCTGGCCGTCAACCGTCACGCTGGTGGCGTCCCAGGTAGCGCCATTCCAGGTGAGCGTCACGTCGAACTGATGATTCACGCCGTCGGGCTCCAGCTTCTTGAACGTGAATGGGGTAGTCGCTCCGACAGCGGCGGTGTTAGTCAGGTTGCCGGCGACCGGTATTCCGTTCGCATCGTCCACCTTGTCGATGAAGCCCGCCCACACGGTGTTGTCGTTGATGCCGGCAACGCCCGCATTGGGGACGAGCTCCAGCTGGTACTGGTGCAGCACACCGTTGGAATCGTAGGCCGAGAGCTGAACCGTCTGCTGGGCCGCGGTGGTGACGTCCATGTTGCCATTCGCCACCCCGCTGAAACCGTCCACGGACACGATGTTCGGGGTGAACGTCAGCCCATCGTTGGTGATGAGACCCACCTGGAAGTTGTGTGTCTCCCCCGTCGAATCCTGGGCCACAAAGTTCACCGTGCCCATGGCCGACGTGCCGGTGTTTGCGGGCGGCGTGAGGTTCAGGAGATTGCCGGTAACGAGAACCTGCGGGTTCTGGATGTTCGGGATGATGGACGTGTTCGGGGCAGCCTGGGTTTGCACCGCCGTCGCCGAGGCAAACTGCGTCAGATTGCCGACGTTGGGGTCATTGAGGTTCAACACCACGCCGCTCTGCTGCGCATTGGAATGCCGCAGCGTGCCCGGGATCACCCACGGTTCCGGCGCGGCCGTTGGAGCGGGAGGCCCTTGAACTACCGTCACCGTCCCGGGAACGGTGACAGGCGGCGTGTTTTGCGCCACGAAGGTGAGGAACAGCGGGGTTATCGTGCCGTCGAGCTGGCCCAGCGAGTTGAAATGCAGGCCGGCCTCACCGGGGATGCTGGAGGTGGTATTGCCGCCGTTGACCATAATCGATGAGCCGGCCGTGAGGTCAGCCGCCGTCGCAGCCACGCTCCAGTTGCCGTCGTCGAGCCCGCTTGGCGTAAACGTCAGCACCACGTTGTGCAGCTGGCCCAAGCTGTCGTACACACCGATCGATTGCGTCTGGGGCTGGGTCGTGCTCGACTGCAGGTTGCCAATCAGGTCCACGATGTTGGTCTGATCGGCCGGATCCACCTGCTGAGGCACCGTCAGGTTCTGGACCTTGGTGTTGTCGATGGTGACGGTGTTACCGACCTGCTTGATGCCGTAGCCCTGCAGGTGGAAGCCGGTCGAAGCCTGATTGATGTTGCCGAAGCCGTCCACCAGGAAGTTGGCGTCCCTGGTGTAGTGGTTTCCCGCCCCGTCGTTGACGATGAAGAAGCCGTCGCCCTCGATAGCGATATCCGTCGGCAGATTGGTCGTCTGCAGCGAGCCCTGCTGCTGGTTCGACAGGATGGAGCCGGTCTCGGTGCCGATGCCCAGCTGATCGAAGTCCGTGCCGCCGATGCCGCCGTTGACCGAGGCAGACGCCCCTTTCAGCGTCTCGTAGAGCTGATCGACGAAGTTGAACTGCTGGGCCTTGAAGCCAGCCGTGTTGACGTTGGAGATGTTGTTGCCGATGACGTTCATCCAGGTCTGATGGTTGTTCAGCCCGGAGACGCCGTCGAACAGGGATTCTGATGCGCCCATTTAATTCACTTCCTTTCCGTAACTAGCGCTTCATGGAGATCACGTCTTGGAGCATCTCGTCAGACGTGCTCACCATTCGACTGTTCGCCTGGAAGCCGCGCTCGGCCAGGATCATGTTGGCCAGCTCGTCCCCCATGATGACGTTGGAGGTTTCGATGTTGCCCTGGGCAACCGTGCCCGCCGGCCCCGTGCCCGGCACGTTCACGTTCGCCTGGCCCGAATCCGCGGTGACGTTCCAGTCGTTCTGGCCGATGCGGACCAGGCCGGCCGGGTTGGTGAACGTCGCCAGCACCACCTGGCCCAGCACCCCGGTGAAGCCGGTGCTGTAGGTCCCACGGATGGTGCCGTCCGGGCTGATGGTGAACGACTTCAGGAACCCGGCCGGGTTGCCGGCACCGGCGGGATTGCTGGGCCTCACCTGCGAGGAGATCGAGGTCGGCGCGGCGAACGAGGCCAGTGTGCCCACGGTCGCGTCGTCCAGGTTCAACGCCGCGTTGGCCTGGGTGGCGTTGGACAGGGTGGTGGTGCCGGGCAGATTCCACACGCTGCCATTCGAGGCGTTGAAGGTGAGGTTGATGGTTCCCGCGGAGGTCAGCTTCCCGGCTGAATCGAAGGTGATGTTGGTGACGTCCGGGGTGATGCTGGCGCCGGAGGCGAGGTCCGTGGCGCTGGCCGCCAGCGTCCAATCGCCCACCCCGCCACCGTTGTTCGGGCTGAACGTCAGCGTGACGGTGTGCTGCTGGCCGAGGCTGTCGAACACCGACACGGTCTGCGTCTGCGCCGTGGTCGCCTGCGAGTTCAGGTTGCCGAACACGGCGATGTCGGTGGTGTTGGCGGCGGGGTTGACTGTCTGCGGGATGGTGAGGTTGACCAGCTGCCCGGTCTGCACGCCGGTCAGGTTGGCGTTCGGCGCAAAGCCCTGCAGGTGCAGCCCGTTGGCCGAGGAGACGATGTTGCCCGCCGCGTCCACGTGAAAGACGCTGTCTCGCGTGTAGTGCAGGTTCTGGCCGTCTCCCACCACGAAGTAGCCCTGGCCCTGGACCGCGACGTCCGTGGGCAAGTTGGTCTGCTGCAGCGAGCCCTGCAAGGTAATCGTGTCGATGGATCCCGTCGTGGTCCCAAGGCCGACCTGCTCCGGATTGGTGCCGCCGATCCCGCCCGCGGCCGGCGGAGCAGCCCCGCGAAACTGCTGACTCAGGATGTCCTCGAACTCGTACCGGGCGGCCTTGTAGCCGGTGGTGTTGACGTTGGCCAGGTTGTTACCAATCACGTCCATGTAGGACTGATGGTTGTCCAGGCCGGAAACGGCCGCCCAAATGGCTTTAGGCATGTGTACCTCCTTGTGACGTGCTATGTGCTGGGCGCATCTGAGCCAAGCTCAGGCTGTGTCCGGCACCCTAACGGGAGGCACAAGTCGTGGAAAGACCGTCCTGCCGCGTTCCGCGGCCTTCAGAACTTCGGACGGTGAGCCTCCTCAAAGAGGTCCGGCTCCCTGCACGGCATGTGCCACATGGAATGCTGGCTCGAGCAGCGGGCGGTGCGAACCGCAGCTCGCCCACTCGTGCGCCAGCAGGTCCTAATCAGTCTCTAGGCATCCTCCTTCGCTTCCCTTGCGGCACGGCGCTCAGCAGCGGCGCCGGCACTTCTTACGCAATGACCACCGAGTCAATGTTGGTGAATACGTTTTGCTTCAAGCTGGGCTGGTCCACCGCGGTAATGACCACCCTGTTCTTGACGCTGACCACGAAAGCCATATCGTCCAGCAAGATCAGGCTCTCCTTGGCGCCCTTTTCGTGAGCCCGGTTGACGGCGTCGTTGATCTTGGCCACGTCCTCGTCACCGAGCGTGATGTCGCGCTGCTGCAGCCGTTGCTGCGCATGCGTAGAAAACCTGACAGACGCTTGCTCCTGAGGAGGAGCCGACTGCAGCAGCTGCTCCCGCAGGACGACGTCGAATGGCTCGCCGGACGAAGTCCCTGGCCCCGAAGCCGGCGCCTTGAGCCCGTCGCCCGAAAGCGGCGCGGGCTGTGCGATCCCGGGATTCGGTTGAAGTGGCAGCACATCGTCCATAGCCATATGTTATGGCCCTGTCGCCGGACCCGCGCCAACCGCGGTGATGTCGGTCAGATCCACGGGTGTGCCGGAGACGTCCACCTGGATGCCGCTCGAGCCCAGCAGGATCTTGTCCACCGTCCCGCTGACGTTTTTGCCCGTCGTGCTGTTTACCGCGGTGATGGGAATTCCCAACATACCTCTAGCTTCGGCTTCCTGGAAGGACGACTGCAGCTTGCCAATCCCGTCGTTCACGTTCTGCATCTGCTCCAGGGTGCTGAACTGTGCCAGCTGGGCCACGAACTGCGTGCTGTCGGCCGGATTCATGGGGTCCTGGTTGGTCATCTCTTTGACCAGCAGCTGCAGGAAGGCGGTCTTGTCCAGCGCGCCTCCTGGGGCGGTCGAGCTCGTCGACGAGCTGCCCGGAGTGGCTCCGGCCGCATTGGCATTCGCGGCCGACTGGGCCGGAGTTAGGTTCGGAAAGGTCTTGGTTCCGAGCGGGTTGTTCACAGGCGCGGCCAACGAGCTGATGTCGGTGATCCCCGGGATCGCCTGGTCCATGAACACCCCGCCCGAAACTGGGCTTACCGCCATTGATTCACCTCCTTACGCTTGAATATCGATGCCGCCCGGCTGCAGCGGCCGCGCGTCAGGCACGCCGCTCAGTGCCGGTTGGCCTTGATCCGTGGGATTCGACTCCGCTTCCGGCTCCGCCTCAGCCTGACCCGAGAACGGAATAGCCATGGGCAGGGCACCGGACCCCTGCTGCGGGTTATGCCCGCTCCACAGCCCCTGGTGACCGGCCTGATTGAAGGACCAGGCCGCATCCGAGCTGCCGAAGTGAGGCACGTGTTCGATGCGGACCTCACCTGTGCCGAAGGCCTGTCGCAGCTGTGCGATGTTGGCGTCGATGAGCTGCCTGGTGCCGGCATTCTCGGCCGCCATCCGCACCACGGCCACGCCCCCCTCGATCGACACCCGAACTTCGAGCGAGCCGAGGAACTCCGGCTTCAGCTGCACCCGGAATTCCTGCTGACCATCCTTCAACGCCAGACTGGCGCTCTGGACGAGCTGATCGACGATCGATTGCTCGATCGCCGCTCGCGCCGGCGCGGCGGCGTTACCGGCCCCCTGGGCGACCGCGGCGGCGAAGGACGGCAGCGGTGCGCTTTCGACTCCGGCGGCCAGGGTGCCCTCGGCCGTGGCTTCCAGGTTTGGCCTGTCGGATACAGCCGGCTGGTGAGCATGACTGCTGTCGCCGGTCGATGCCTCGCCACCGGTAGCCGTACTGGGAGCGCGATCTTCGGCCTCGACAGCCAGTGCGGCCAGCGCAGCTGCCCACGGCCCTTGAGCCTTGGCTGCCTGCTTGGCGGTCTGCGGTGGCCCGCTGGCATCGGACGCGACACTGATTCGCGCTTCGTCGTGACCTGCGCCGGCGGGCGTTGCCGCCGAATGCGGCGAAGCTCCCGTCTGTTGCGGGCTTTTCTGCCGGTCTACGAGGGCTTGCAGCAAGTCGGCCAGCTGCGAGATCTGGTCCGAAGCTTTGGCCTCTTCTGCCGCTCCATCCGCCGGACTGCCAGCCGCACTGGCTGGGGTCATTTCACGTCCGTTCGAACCTGCGGTTGCGGAGGCTTGGCTGCTCTCCTGCGGTCCGTCCCGAGGCACTTGGCCCGGTTCCGCTGCGCCTGGCGGGCCGGTAGCATCACCGAGCAGCGCCGTGGGGCTGTCCTGCTCCGATGCTTTCCGCAGCACCTTCTCCAGCTCTTGCACGAATGCATCACCCGCGGGAGCGAGCTCCTGCACGGCCTGCAGCAGCGTCAGCTTGCCACCCGAGCTCGAGACGAGCTGGACGGCATTGGCCAGCAGCTGAAGGTTGCTCAGCAATGCGTTCAGTGACAGCGAGCCCTCAGCACCAGTGCCCAACAAGCGCGCTACACCCTGCAGCTGGTCGGTTGGGATCTGGCCGGAGGACGGCAACCCCGCGAGTCCGCCCAAGAGCGAGGCGAGATCCGCTTCTCCGCCCTGCAGCAGCTTCTCGAGGTTAGCGAGCAGCCGCTGCTGCTGACTCTCGTTCAAGCCCAGTCCGGGCGCATGCACATCGATTGGTCCATCGGCCAGCGACTGCAGGACCTGCAGCAGCTCAGCCTGCATGGTGGCCGCATCGGCGCCGGCCGGCGACCCATCGGCAGCATCCGCCTTCCCTTTGGCTTCGGGCTTCTTCGAGCTCACCACAGCCAGCAGTCCGCCAAACCCTTCGTCGCCGTGCTGCTTCCCACTTCCCCCGTCTTTGGCCGCCGGGGCCGAAGCGAATTGGGGCAAGAGATTCGTTACTGGAATACCCATCCCTGTTCACCTCCTTTCCTTTTGAATATTCTTCCGGTTTATCAACGTACACCGGCTTGGTGCAAGGATAAAGCCGGTAGGACTAAAAGGCCAAGGCCCTACACAAATCGCTCGATGGACCTTATGCCTGCTGCATCTAAAACATCGTGCTTTATTCGCCCTTTATCGAGAGCTACTCGTTGCCTATATGTTTGTGTCATCTTTAGCCAAGTTATAAGCCTCTAACGAGCCAGATCGATAGCTTTCAATGCCATCGACTTGGTGGCGTTCATGGCAGTGATGTTGGCCTCGTAGCCATGGGTGGCGGCAATCATGTCGGTCATCTCGGTGACCGGGTTGACGTTGGGATAATGCACGTAACCGTTGGCGTCAGCGTCCGGATGCTCGGGGTCGAAGACCAGCCTTCCCTCGGAATTGTCCTGCTGGATCTCGCTCACGCGAACGCCCAGCGTAGGTGATGGCTGGGCCACCAGACCCAGCACGACGTCGTGAAAGCTGTACTCATTGCCGATTGGCGAGAACACCGCCTGCTCGCGGCGGTAGGGCCCGCCTTCCGCCGTACGCGTCGTATTGATATTGGCCAGGTTGCTGGCAATGATGTCCAGCCGCAGTCGCTGCGCGGTCAGCCCGGATGCGCTGATCTGCATTGAGTCGAGAAAGCTCACAGGTCCCTCCCTTGCCTCTTCACGCTATCTATGGCCGTGTATCGGTCACAGCCGACTTCAGGATGTTCAGCTTGGTCATCGCCAGCTGGACCATGGCGTCGTACATGATGTTGCTCTCGGTGAGCGTGGTCATCTCGCGCTCGATGTCTACGTTGTTGCCGTCGTTCTTGGTGACCAGGTTCAGCAGCGGCGTCTCGCTGATGACCGCGGCCGCCCCCTGCTCGTCAGGGTTGATGTGCGCTCCATCGGTAAGGGTCAACGGCACAGGATTGCCACCCGCGCCGACCAGCGCCTGGCGCAGGCTGTTCTCGAAGGTCACCTCCGACGACTTGAACAGCGGCGTATCGGCGTTGGCAATGTCGTCACTGGCCACCTGCGCCCGCTTGGCCAGGCCGTCCAGACTGAACTGCAAGGCCTGAACGGTACGGTCGGCGTCAATAAATGAGCTCATAAGTCCTTCCTCATCTCCGATGTCTTCAGACGGCCCCCGGCAGCTTGGCGCGAACCACGAGGCGATTCGAGTAGTTGCGATTGATCCGGTCAAACGTGCCTGCGCACGTAATCAGGGTCAACGTTGGGCTGGGAGCGTTGCCCAAGATCAGCGCCAGCGGCGCCTGATCGTCCGCCCAGGACTTCGACCAGAACACTTCGAAGCTGGCCTGCGTGGCGCCTTGGACGACAGAGATGGCATCGCCCGGCTTCAGCTCCTTGAGGCGCGAGAACACCGCTCGGTCACTGGTCGCCGTGTCCAGGTGCCCCGACAGCACCGCGTTGCCGGCCTGCCCTGGCAGCGCACTGAAGCTGTACCAGCCCACGTCAGTCCCATTGCCGGGCACCTGCATGGTGCCATTGCCGTCCACCCCCAGGGGCACCAGTGGGGCATCGATGCTGATGGACGGAATGCGCAGACGCGCGCCGGCCACGGAAGTCAGACTCTGCGCCCTGCTCGGAGCGCTCGCCGCTGCTGCGCCGGCGGCCGCAGGTGCCGGCCGCGCAGCAGTCGAAGCGCCGGCCGAGGGCCGGGCAGCGGCCACTGTCGGCTGCGCCGCGGCCGCCGCGGGCTGAGCCGCCGTCGAGGGCGGGCGAAGTGTGTTTTGCGTAGCGTTTCCGGAGCCCGGCGCGAGCTCGATCGGCGTCGCTGAAGCTGCACCGCAGCCAGCCAGGAGCACGACCGTCAACGCAGCGCTGGCGAGGTGATGGCGAGCGCCTGTCCGCAAGCTGGCGATGCTGCCCATCCGCTCAGGCTCCCAGGTTGCGCGCGTATTGCAGCGCCCGCTGAACGTAGGCTTGTGTTTCGGGATAGGGCGGAACGCCGCCGTATTTTTCGACCGCGCCCGGCCCGGCGTTATATGCGGCAAGCGCCGCCGGCACGTTGTTGCCGAAGCGCGTCAGCATGTCCTTGAGATAGCCGACGCCCGCTCTGGCATTGGAAGCCGGATCGAAGGGGTTAGCGCCTCCCGAGCCTCCCGATGACGGCCGCATGAAGGGCGTGGGATCGATCACCTGGCCCTGGTAACGAAGCTCGTAATGGACGTGCGGGCCGCTCGAATTCCCGGTGCTCCCCACGTAACCCACGACGTCCCCGGCGCGCACTGTCGCTCCGGTTTGCACCCCCACCGGCTGCCCGCTGGTGTGGCCATACAGCACGTCCCAGGGGCCGTCATGCACGACCACCAGGTTGCCGTAGCCTTCCGGATCCGACCGGATTTCGACGGTGCCGCCAAGCGTGGCATGGATCGGCGTGCCCTGTGACGCCGCCAGGTCGACGCCGGTGTGGAAATGGCTGTAGAGCTGGCCGTTCCAGGTGTACGACGGCTCACGAGCGAGCTGGGTGGGGCCAAAGGGCTGGCTGACGCTGCCCTGCACCGGCAGGCCCGCCGGCACCCCGGACGGCCTCGAATAAGCGGCGAAGGTACCTGGCATGAGCTGCATCAGGCCCTGAGCGCCGGCCGGAGACACGGCCTGCGGATTGAAACCGGACTCAGCCTTGGCTACCGCCTGCGCCAGCGCCGGATTGACACCCTGGCTGCGGGCGATCTGGCCCACCAGGCCCTGCAGGCCGCTCTGATCGCCGGACACCAGCGATCCCGGCAAGCCGCTCGCTCCCGGCTGTCCCGTCTGATCGAGCAGGCTGGACAGCCCGTTGTCGCTGTTCGAACCCGACTGGCCGTCCGATCCCAGGCCCGCCAGAAGACCAAAGCTGCCGCCGCCAAGGCCGGCCATACCGGCCAGCCCGCTCAGGCTGGCCAGGTTTGGCGACTCGCCCGGCATTTGGGTCGCCCCGGCCGTCCCCGGTGATACGCGCGGGTCCGGGGCCGGCTGTCCCTGGGCCTGCCGCAGCGCACCTGAGAACGACTGCTTGGCGCCCGGATCCGGCGCGGCGGGCCCTGCGGACGGCTGAGCGTACGAGTCCAGCGCCTGCTGCAGCTGCGCCACCCGGCCGGCAACCTGCGCGATGCCCTCAAACATGGCTCGCTCGCCGAAGACAGCCTGACGCCGGGCCACCGAAAAGACTCATGCTTCCGCCCGCCGCCGGTTGTACTGCACTGTTGAGATCTCGTCGATGAGCCGGATCTCCCGCAGGCGATCCTCTTCGACCAGCGCCTCGTGCCAGTGCTGCCGCAGCTTTTCCATAACCTTGCGCGCCTTCATCGCCTGGTGCACTTCCACCCGCTTCTGATCGGTGGCCTTCACCGCCTGCTTGACAACGTTCGACTGGCGGTCGATCAGGGATTGCAGCCGTTCGAGGTAGGCCGAGCCGAACTGAACGTAGGTCATTTCTACACGGCTCGAGTTCAGCTCACTGGTGATGAGCTCGATCTGCGTTCGCCGGTTCTCGTGCATACGGTCCAACAGCGTTTCCTGCTCGCGCTGCCGCTGATACACGCGTGCCAGCTGACCCTGCAGCTCGCGCTCCCGCTGCTCCCTCAGGCGCAGCACCCGCTCCAACCGGAAGGTACGGTCAACCGGCACGGCCACGCCTCACGAGGACCGGAACGTCACGACCCTGGCCTGCACTCATGAGACCACCATGCGCAGACCCGAGACCGTGTCCTGGAATGACGACGCGTCCTCCGGCCGCTGACGAAGGAAGGCGGTGATGCCCGGCAGCAGGCGAATCGCGCGATCGATCTGAGGGTTCGAGCCCCCCACATAGGCGCCGATGTTGATCAGGTCGCGGGCGTCGCGATACACCGCCAGCGTTTCGCGCAGCATCCCGGCCAGCACCCGCTGATCCTCGGACACGACGCTCGACATGACCCGGCTCACGCTGGCCAGCACGTCGATGGCCGGGTAGTGGTTCTCCGCCGCCAGGTCGCGGCTCAGCACGATGTGGCCGTCCAGCACCGAACGCGCCGTATCGGTGATCGGCTCGTTGAGGTCGTCCGACTCGACCAGCACCGTGTAGAACGCCGTTATCGCCCCCCGATCCGACGTGCCCGAGCGCTCCATGATCTTGGGCAGCAGGGCGAACACCGAAGGCGTATAGCCCCGCAGCGCCGGCGGCTCGCCAATAGCCAGGCCCAGCTCCCGTTGAGCCATGGCAAAACGGGTGACCGAGTCCATGAGCAGGTTCACGTTCTTGCCCTGGTCCCGAAAGTACTCGGCGATCGCGGTCGCCACCCACGCGCCCTTGATGCGCACCAGCGCCGGCTGATCCGAGGTCGACACCACCACCACCGAGCGCTTGAGCCCCTCGGGCCCCAGGTCGCGCTGGATGAACTCCTGGACCTCCCGGCCGCGCTCGCCGATGAGGGCGATGACGCTGATGTCGGCCGACGAATAGCGGGCGATCATGCCCAGCAGCGTGCTCTTGCCAACGCCGCTGCCGGAGAAGATGCCCATGCGCTGCCCGGTGCCACACGTCAGCACCGAGTCAATGGCGCGCACGCCGGTGACGAAGACCTGGTCGATGGGCGATCGCTTCAACGGGTGCGGCGGTGTGTTCTGAATGAGCGCCCGGCCGCTGGCCTGGATCCGGCCAAGGCCGTCGATGGGCCGGCCAAGGCCGTCGATCACGCGGCCCAGCAGGGCGTCGCCGACCGGTGTGTCGAACAGCCGGCCGGAGGCGATCACCTCGCAGCCGGCCTGAACGCCGGCCAGCTCGCCGTAGGGCATGACCACCACCCGATCTTCATGAAAGCCGACGACCTCCGCGGCCATCGGCGCCTGGCCCTTGGCCGGCAAGATCTGGCACAGCTCGCCTACACTGGCGTTCAGCCCTTCGACCTCGATGGCCAGGCCGATGACCTTGGCCACGCTGCCTGAAGCTCGCATTGGGACGAGATCCTCCAGCAGGCGTCGGTATTTCCCGACGTCGACCGTGTGCTGCCTGCTGATCGTCGACTGCGACACTCAGTTCCCCAGGAGCAGCGCGAAGGTCTTCTGGATCTCGGCGAACTGCGAGCCGATCTGAGCGTCGAGGGTGCCGTACTTGGACTGCAGCACACAGCCGCCCGCGGTTATCGAGGAATCACCCTCGATGATCCACTCGGTTTCGCGATAGTTTGGCCCGTAGGCGGCCAGCCAGTGCTGGCGCACCGAATCGAGCTGGCTGGGGTTGACCTTGATGGTCACCCGTGGGCTGCCGTTGATCTTCTTGACCGCCGCGGCAACGACGCTCTTGACCACGTCGGGATTGGTTCGCAGCTCGGCCTGGATGATCTTGCGAGCCACCTCCAGGCACAGCGCGACCATCTCGCTCTCTGCCTCATGGAGCATGGTGTCGTGCAGCTTGGTCGCCTCGTCCACGATGGCCGTAATCTGCTTCACCATATGCACGGACTGGTCCTCGCCGCCCGACTTGCCGGCAGCCAGCCCCTCCCCGTAGCCCTTCTCGTAGGCCGCGCGCTCGATCTCGGCAGCGCGCCCGTCCGCCTCAGCCAGCACCTGCTGCGCTTCGGCCCTCGCTCGGCTGCCGATGTCCTCAGCCGCCTGGCGCGCCTCCGCGAGCACGCGTTCCGTATCGACCGCGGGTGGGGGCGGAGGCGTGACGATCGCTTCCGGTACGGCCGGCTGGGACGGCGACGCGGCAAGGAGATCCTCCTCCTCTTCCTGGTCCGCGTCCGCGCCTAAGTCAACGATCTGAGCCGTTTCGAGCTCGAGGTCGAACTGATCGTCGTTCAGGATCTGATCGATGGCGTCGTTGACGGCGTCCTCGATCAGCTCAGGCTCCGCATCGGGGTGCTCCTGCTGCAGCTCCTCGACGAGGTCGCTGGCCAGGGCTGCCTCGGGCTCGGGGGCAGGCGGCAGCTCGATCTCGAAGGCGTTGTCGATGATCAGCGGCGAGTCTTCGAAGATCGCTCGCCTGAGGACGCTAGACGACAAGGTCGGCCGCTCCGCCGCGCTGGATCACGATCTCGTCGGCCTCTTCGAGCCGGCGAATGATCTTGACGATGCGCTGCTGAGCTTCCTCGACGTTGCGCAGCCGGACCGGCCCGGAGATGGCCATGTCCTCGCGCAGCATGTCGGCCGCACGGATCGACATGTTCTTGAAGATGCGCTGTTTCACCGTTTCGCTGGCGCCCTTCATGGCCAGGCCCAGCTCCTTGCTGTCGACTTCCTTGAGCACCCGCTGGATCGAGCGGTCGTCCAGCATGGTGATGTTCTCGAACACGAACATGTGCTTCTTGATGTCCTCGGCCAGGTCAGGCGAATCCTGGTCCAGACCGTCGAGCACCGTCTTCTCAGTGACGCGGTCGACCTGATTCAGCACCTTCACCAGGAACTCCAGTCCGCCCATGGTCGTGACTTCCTGGGTGAGGACGCTGCCAAGCTTGCGCTTGAGCACGCCTTCGACCTGCGAGATGACCTCTGGGCTGGTGCGATCCATGAGCGCAATGCGGCGGGCGACGTCCGGCTGGATCGATGGATCGAGGCTGGACAGGATGGCCGCCGACTGAATCGGGGTCAGGTTGGCGAGGATCAGCGCCAGCGTCTGCGGGTGCTCGTTCTGGATGTAGCTAACGAGCTGAACGGGATCGGCCTTCTTGATGAAGGCAAACGGCGTTTCCTGGAGAGTCGAGGTGATCTTGTCGAGGATCTCGTTGGCCTTCTCCTTGCCGAGGGCTCGAATCAGCGCGTCTCGGGCAAAGTCGATGCCACCCTGGCTCACGTATTCGTGGCCGAGGGAAAGCTGGTAGGCCTCCTCGAAAATCGCGTCTCGGACCGATGGGTCCAGCCGCTCCATGTTGAGCAGCTCGGTCGTGATCTTGTCGAGCTCTGTATCAGGGAGAAGCTTGATGATGTTGCCCGATATCTCGGGCCCCAGGCCGATCAGCAGACCGGCAGCTTTTTCCTTGCCGGTGAGGTTGAGCGTCTCGCCGCTAACCGTTTGAATCGCCATCCCTATCTCCGTTCGTCGATCCAGGTCTGCAGCAACCGGGCTATGACGTCGGGCTTGTTGCGGGCCAGGTTTTTGATGCGCTCTTCGATAACCCGGCGGCGGCGCTCTGCTTCGGGATCCATCGGCGGCTCCTCGGCGATGAGCATCTCCTGCGGCTCGGGTTCAGGAGCAGCCTCCTCTTCAGCCTCTTGACCAGTAGCCAGGCCCGTCCCGGCAGCGGCCTGAGCGGCCGCCAGGAGCTCCTCATCCGTCATCGCCGCGAGGGCGGTTTCGCCAGACAGCTCGCCCACGGTCAGCGGCACAGGCAGCAGCTCTACCTCGGCCGGACGCAGGCTCATGACCAGGCTGCGGAAGAAGAACAGCAGGACCAGCGCCACCAGCGCCACGCCCACGCCCTCCACGATGCGCTGGATCAGCTCCTGCCGCTGCCGCGCGGCGAGCGCCGCCGAGGTCGTGTCCGCCGCTTGGTTACTGAAGGCCAGGGAGGTCACGGTCACCACGTCGCCCCGATTGGGATCGTAGCCCGCCGCCGCCTGCAGACTTCGGGTCAGGTTGTCGACACCGGCCTGATCCAGCGGAGTGTTGACCAGGGCTGCCACGGTCAGACGCTTAATGCTCCCGGGCGACTTCGCCAGCTGCTCGATGGATTTGGAAATTTCGAAGTTCTGCGTGTTGTCGGTCTTACTGTACTGCGACGGTCCCAGGCCGGCAACAGCGCCCTGGTAGGTTGGCACGTTCGATTCCGTGCCGGGCACGCCTCCTATGGGCGGCGTGCCGGATCCCTGGAAATTCTCGGTGACCTGACGCTGGCTGCGCACAATCGCCGGCCGGTTGCCGGGGCTGAACAGCTCGCTGGTGGATTGGAACTGGTCCCAGTCCAGCAGCGCGGTGACCTTGACCACCGACTGGCTCGGTCCCAAGACGCGATCGAGCGTGTTCTGCAGGTCGCGCTGCAGCGTGGTCTCGTAGTCGCGCTGCAGCTTGAGTTGATCCTGCGTTTGCTTGAGCGCCTGCTGCGTGGAATTGGGCTGGCCAATCTCATCCGTCAAGACGTTGCCGTTCTGGTCGACGACAGTGACGTTCTCGGGCTTGAGCCCCTGCACGCTGCTCGACACCAGCTTCGTGATGGCCCGGGTCTGGTCTGGCGTGAGCGTCACACCGGGCTTCAACTGCAGCGCCACAGCGGCCGTGGCTGGCTGCTGCTGCTGCTGGAACAGCGCCTGTTCGGGCATCACCAGATGAACCGTGGCGCCCTGGACCCCGTCCAGCCGGGCGACGGTCCGGTCCAGCTCGCCCTCGAGCGCCCGCTGCAGGTTCACCTTGTTGTTGAAATCGGTCGTGCTGAAGCTGGTCTTGTCGAACACCTCGTAGCCCACCACACCGGACTGCGGCAAGCCCGCGGCGGCGGCCGAGAGGCGCACGTCGTCCGCCTGAGCGCGCGGCACCTTGATGGTGCGCCCGCCGTCGGCGGTCTCGTACGGCACCTTGCTGGTCTTCAGCTTGGCAACGATGGCCGAGGCGTCCTGGTCGCTGAGGTTGTTGAACACGGTCACGTACGTCGGTCGAGCCGACATGAGCACGAAGATCCCGAGCGAGACGACCGCCACCAGGGCGATCACCCCGACCGAGATCTTCTGGACACGTCCCATGCCTCCCCAGATACGCTGGAGTTGGTCGCGTATGGCGGTCAATGTGTTGTTCAACTGCAACCTCCTACCGGCCGGCGCTCAGCCGGCGAACAGAGCGCTCCGCGCGCTCGGCTTGGCCTCATACAGGCATCCGCATGACTTCCTGGTAGGCCTCTACCAGTCGATTTCGCACCTGGATGGCAAGCTGGCTGGTGATCGACGCCTTCTGCAGCGCCAAGGTGACGTCGTGAATGTCGACCTTGTCGCCGGTGGCCAGCCGCTGGACCATGTTGTCGGCCTGCCCCTGGACCTGATTGAAGTTGGCCACCGCGTCCTTGAGGTACTGGCCAAACGTCGCGGCCAGGGGATTCTGCGTGGCCGAACCAGCCGTTTGGACCGGAGAGTAGGGTGTCTGGACCAGGCTGGGAACCTGGGTCGAGACGATGGGTGGCGTCGAGTAGGGGCTGCCCTGCTGCGGCTGCTGCACCGGCGCCCCGCTTGGCATAGGCGTTGGGGTAGATGCCGCGTGCGCAGTCGCGACCGGGCTGCTGGTGGGAGCCGGGACCGCCGCAGGGCCGGGAGTCGGCGTAGCCGAAGGCTGCGGCCCGGTGGTCGGGAAGGGCGTGACCTCCGGGGCCGGCTGTGCGCCGACGGGCGGTTCAGTGGGGACCGCGGTCGAGCTGGGGGCTGGCTGGACCAGTGCCGGGGCAGAGGGGAAGGCAAGCCCTCCCACGCCAGGGCTCAGCACGCCGACGCCTGGCATCTCCACGCTTCCGATGCCGCCAATTCCCGGAATACCGTCGGGCACGTTAGGGATGGGCCCCAGCCGGGTCTCAGCCGAGCCGATGGGCTTGACCAGCGTCAGGTCAGGCGAGAGGGGACTGATGGGAAATGCCGGCATGCCAACTCCTTGCACCGCCGGAGAGCAATGCCAAGCACCACTCCCCACGGGAATGCGGGTTCAGTATGCCGGTCCGGGGCCGGTCCCAGTATTCGGGCAAGCCCCTAAAGATTCAGGATAAGTCCCTTATTGGGCCCAAGGGACCGTTGTGCGAGGGCAGCCGGGAGCGGAAACGCAATGCCCACCGCCTACAGGTTTTCTTTGAGCGCCACCTGCAGGTCAATCGTGCCGCAGCTCGTTTCGAGCGGGATCGCGTAGATCGGGATGTCGAGCGTCGAGACGGCTCCGCCGGCTGAGCCTACGAGCACCGCCGGAGGGCTGATCGTGGTTTCCCGGCCAGCGGCCCCCAGCGCTATGCCGCCGCGACCGGAGATGACGTTGGCCATTTCGGCGACCGCGCTCTGCGCCAGGTCGTCGAGCTCACGATAAGTCTCGCCGGTGATTCGGCCAACGATGTTCAGCGCCGTCCGCAGCTCCATCATGAGCATGACCACGCCCTGGATCTGGCCGGTAACGCCAATCAGGATTGAGACCTCGTCCGTACTGGCAGGCGGCTTCTTCAAGCTCACCTTACCCACGCCGACGTCGCTGCCCGTCTCACGCGCGATCACGTCCTTCGCGGCCTGCAGATATGGCTGGACGAGCTCAACCCCTCTCATGCATTACCCCTCGACGACTTTCCGGTATACGCCGGCCGCCAGCCGGCTGAATCCCGCCACGGACAACGCGTCAAGCGCTTCGACGCTGCCGGTAACCAGGTAGCCTCCCGGCCTCATTGCATGGTACAGCGACTGGCACAGCCGCGCCTTGGCATCGTCCGTCAGATAGATCATCACATTTCGGCAGATGATGAGATCGAAGTCGCCCTCGAACGGGTCGCTCAACAGATCGTGGCGCCTGAACGTCACTCGCCTTCGGACATCCGGGTCGAGCGCGAACCGCACGGCCTGCCGGCCGGCGCCGGGCGAGGAGACGTCATTGGGCAGGAAGAATCGCTGCAACAAGCGTTCCGGCACGTGGCGCAGCTCCTCGGCGGTGAAGTCCGCAGCTCGGTGCGCTCGCTCGATGGCCGCCTCCTGAACGTCGCTGCCCAGAATGTAGTGCAACTGTCCCGGAGTCAGCTCTTCCAGCAGCAGCGCCAGGCTGAAAGCCTCCGCTCCGAACGAGCAGCCTGCGCTCCACAGGCGGAGCGTCGCTCGCCGCTGCAGGAGACTCGGCAACGCCTCCTCCCGCAGGTATTCGAACAGCTCCGGGCTGCGGAAGAACTCGGACACGCACACGCTGACGAATCCTTGCAGCGCTGCCAGCTGGTCCGGGTCACTCTCGAGCAGCCGCAGATAGTCCACAAAGCCCTCCGCCTTGCGGCTGCCCATGAACAGCCGCAGCCGGCGTTCCAGCTGCTGGGACTTGTAAACCCCCAGGTCTAGGCCGGTCGCCTGGCGCAGCTTGCGTGTAAAGGCGCGGTATTCTCCGCTGCCGGCAGCAGAGGTGCAGCGGAGCGAGGTGGAACCCGCCGGCCAGGCGGTCCGCTTCGGCGGGACGCTGGACACCCGCTAGCCGACGAGCTTCTTTACTGCCGCCAGGACCCTATCCGGCTGAAAGGGCTTCACGACGAAATCCTTGGCGCCCGACTTGATGGCGTCCATGATCATCGACTGCTGACCCATGGCCGTCACCATCGCCACCTTGGCCTCAGGATCAACCTTGCGGATCTCTTTGAGGGCCGTTAAGCCGTCCATCTCCGGCATGGTGATGTCCAGCAGCACTGCGTCGGGCTTGCTCTCTTTGTACTTGGCGATGGCGTCGAGCCCGTTTTCGGCCTCGACCACATCGTACCCATTTTCGGTAAGCAGCTTGCTGCAACGCATACGCATGAAAGCTGCGTCATCGACCACGAGAATCTTAGGCACTCATATTTCTCCTTCTTCTTAGTTGCCGGCGCGCACCACCGGCAGCCTGACCCCCTCCTACGCCAGGAGCTGTTCCTGCATGACGCGATTGACTAATGATGGTATGTCCACGATGATCGCTACCTGGCCGTCGCCCAGGATGGTGACGCCGGCGATGCCACGAACGTCGCCAAGAAAACGGCTCAAGGGCTTGATCACAATCTCGGTCTCACCGATGAGCGAATCGACCTGCAGGCCCATCTGTCGGTCTCCCAGGCGCACCGCCACCACGAACATCTTGTGCGATCGCCTGGGCCTTGCCAGGTAGAAGGCCATGTCTTCCATGCCGCTGGACTGGTCGCCTTCCGGCTCCTGCCCGTCGCCATTGCTGCCGTTGGAGCCGGAAGCATGATCAGAGGGCGCGGGTAGCAGCAGCTCCGGCGCAGGGTAGAGCAGCGGCGGCAGCCGCAGCAGCTCGCGCAGCGAGACCAGCGGCAGGATGCGCCCACGAAGCTGGATAGCTTCATGCATCTTGATCGTGCGCACGTCCTGCGCCTCGAAACGCAGGGTTTCCACGACGGTCGCCATCGGTATGGCGAACTTCTGGCCGCCCAGCCCCACCAGCAGCGCCCGAATGATGGCCAGGGTCAGCGGCAGCTTCACCAGGAAGCGTGTGCCTCGCCCTACGGCGGTCTCGATCGTCACGAAGCCGCTGAGTTTCTCGATGTTGGCTCGCACGATGTCCATGCCCACGCCTCTGCCGGACACGTCGGTCGTTTTCGCGGCAGTCGAAAAGCCGGCGGCGAAAATCAGCTCGACCGCGGCGCGATCGTCCATGCGGTCCGCCACTTCCTGGGTAATGATGCCTTTGCGCACCGCGCTGGCTTTCAGCTTCTCCGGATCGATGCCGTGGCCATCATCCTGCACCGCGATGACGATGTGGTTCTCCTCGTGCCAGGCCGAGAGCTTGATCAGCCCGGTTTCCGACTTGCCAGCGGCACGGCGCTCGTCCGGCATCTCGAGCCCATGGTCCACCGCGTTGCGCAGGAGATGGATGATCGGATCGTCGATCTTCTCGATGACCGAGCGATCGAGCTCGGTCTCCTTGCCCTCGATCACGAAGTCAACCGACTTGCCGAGCTTGCGCGCAAGATCGCGCACGAGCCTCGGGAACTTGTTGAAGACGCTCTCGATGGGCTGCATGCGGATGCGCATGACCTCTTCTTGCAGCTCGTCCGTAATGCGGCCAACGTGCTGGGCGGCCTCATTCAGCGCATCGATGGCGTCGTGCACGCCAAGATCGGTCTCCAACTGCAGGGCGATCTGCTGCAGCCGGTTGCGGTCGATCACCAGCTCCCCGACCAGGTTCATGAGATTGTCCAGACGCTCGACGTCAACCCGAACGTTCTGGGCCATCTTCTCCGGCGGCCGGGCCGCAACTTCGACAGGCGTCTTGGTGGCGCTTGGTTCGAGCTGCTTTGGCGACTCGGGCACCGGCGCCTGGCTGGCCGCCGGGACCAAGTCCTTGGCTGCCTCCGCTGCGGGAGCTTGGGCGAATGCCGCCGCCAGGTAGGCGTCCACCCTGCTGAGCGCCACGTCCTCGACGGAGTTCACGGTTTGGGCAATCTTGTCCGCGTCCGAGCCGGCCACAACCGCCATGAGCTGGACGTTCACCTTCTCCGCTTCGACCTCTTCAGCGGTCGGCTGGGACTTGAGCAACTCGGCGATGTTGCTGAGGTCGGTGAGCACCTGGAAGCTGCGCACCGCCAGCCATTCCGAGTCCGGCTTGAAGTTCACCTCTACCAGCCATACCGGAATGCCGGCCTCGACCGTGGCCTTGATCGCTTCTCGTTCGTCGTCCAGCAGCGGCAGCCTGGCTAGGATGCCGCCATCGCCGGCTACGGCAGGAGCGGCGGACGGAGCCGCTGCCGGCCCCTCGGCTGCGGCTGGCGCCGGCTGTCCCGGCATCCGGGCAAAAGTGCCGCCAACCTCCTCGACGATGTGATGCAGCGCATTGACCGTGTCGGTCAGGTCGACGTCGCTCTGCTCCTTGGTGACGACCTCCTGCCGAAACGCGTTCAAGCCGTCGACGCCCTGCAGGATGACGTCGACGATGTCCGACGTGGGCTTCAGCTTGCCGTCACGAACCGCGCCGAAGACGCTTTCCATGGCATGGGTCAGCTCCGCCATCCGCGCGTGCCCGATCATTGCCGATGAGCCCTTGAGCGTATGCGCGGCGCGGAAGATGCCCGCTACGAGCTGGGCATCGTCATAGTCCTTTTCGAGCCGGATGACGTCGTTCTGAAGCAGCTCGATCTGTTCGTCGGCCTCGGCCAACCAAACCTTGAGGTCCTCTTCGCTGGCGTCGAACTGCATTGGCATGGCGCTACTCAGCTGTGCCCAGGACCACTTCCTCTTCAGCGGTCGGCGTGTACTCGAGAATCTTGTCCGGGTTCAGGACGGCCACCAGGTGGCCCTCGATCTTGGCGATGGTGCGGATGTACTCGGCGTCCACGCCGCTCACGACCTTGGCCGCGGGCTCAACCATGTCGGGCGCCACGTTGACGACTTCCGACACGGCGTCCACCACCGCCCCCACGATATCGTCGGACACCTGGACGACGATAATGCGTGACCGTTCGCCGATGGCGCGCAGGGGCAGGCCGAAACGCTTGCGCAGATCCACCACCGGCACAACTCGGCCGCGCAGGTTGATGAGTCCCTCGATGTAGTCGGCCGCGCCAGGAACCGGCGTAACCGGCTGGATGCGAATGATCTCGTTGACGTAGATGATGTCCAGCGCATAGATCTCCCCCGACAGGTCGAACACCACGACCTGCTGGAGCTCACCCGCCATACCGTGCCTCGGTGCTCATCGCTCTCGGCTCGAACCGATGAGACATGGGTGAGCGGACCTGAACGGCCGCACAACAGGCTCTAGGTCGCCCGCCGTATGCGGCAGCGCCGGCTTTCACGACGGCAGATCCTCGCCGTCCTCTTCCGCCTGCGCCTGCACCTCCTTGAGGGCCTTCGCGCCAACCTTCATGCCGTGCAGCAGCTTGATTTCGCTTGGCGTCAGCACCTGCTCCTGGTCGAGGAGGATGATGAGGCGATCTTCCAGACGCACGATACCCGCTAAGAACTGCGAGTCCACCGAGACCACCATCTCGTCCGGAGGCTCGATGGCATCCGCGGATACGGTCAGCACCTCATCCACGCGATCGACCATCATGCCAATCAATTTGCCTTCGTGGTCCGCCACGATGATCCTGGCCGAGGTGCTCTCTTCACGGGGGGGAAGGCCAAAGCGCTGGCGCAGATCAATAACCGGGATGACCCGGCCGCGCAGATTGGTCACGCCTTCGACGAACGGCGGCGCCTTCGGCACCGGCGTGATCTTCTGCAGCCTGATGATTTCGTTGACGTTAGAGATCAACATCGCGAAAAAGTCTTCACCCAGACGAAAAATGACCAGCTGCACTTCGCTGGGCGCAACCGCTGTGGGATCTTCGATCATGCCTGCTTCAATTGTGAAGCGTTCGAGCTGATTAGTACAGCCGCCTAGTGCCTATGGGTGTGACAGCGGAGGTGGACCTGCGCAAGCTGGCACCGCACAAGCTACCCAGAGAGGTTCACCAGCTGCCCGGAAGCCGACCCATCGCCGAACAGCCCACTGAACGCCTGAGCCAACCGGCCGGGCAGCGCTGACACGTCCATGCCCGCCGGAATTGCCAGCGCGAACAGGTTCTGGGCGCTGATACCCGTCTCCTGGGCGAACCGTCCCAGGCTGGCCGCGACGCCGGTAGGACCCGACAGTGCGTTCTCCACCGCCGTGGGGTTGCTCTCCGCGGCACGGCTCAGCTTCTCCTGATCCACTGATAGGGAGCCGTCACTGGCAACCGTCACGCCAATCTGGGCCAGCGCAGGCGCGGACGTGTTGATGACGTCCCGAGCCCTGGTCAGAAGCTGAGGCGCCATGATGCCGGAGTTTGCGCCGAGGAAATCGAGAAACGCGTTGGTCGCCTTGGCGAATCCGGTGGCCTCGGCCGACAAGCTCACCGTCCCATTGATTGGCGCGGCGTTGATCGGAGCTATCGACCTGATGTTGTCACCACCATCTGCAGGACGGGGCATAGTGAGAGCTGACGCCGCGTGCTGCAGAGCCAGGGCGTGGCTCAACAAACCCGCCAGGCCTGCCGCCTGCTCCCCCCGCAGCGACGTCTGGCCGTTCTCCGAGTCAGTGGTCCCGGCCGGCGACGATGCCGAGCTCGATGCCCGAGGCGGCGCCGCCCGAAACAGCGGGCTCAGTGTGCTGAGATTGCCGATCGTTTGCACCATGTAGTCGTTCATGCGAATCCTCCGAAATCCCCCCGGTCGCGGTGCAGCATCACGGATGCTGGGTCGCCGCGAGATTTGTCAGCAGGTTCACGAGCTCACTCGGCCCCTGATTCGCCTGGACCAGAAGAGCCGCGTCGGCCTGGAGCAGGATCTGATCGTGAATGAAGCGGACCACCTCCTGCGGAATGTTCGCGTCGACGATGTTCGACCGAGCCTGCAGCACGCTCTGCTCTTGCGCCGCGGCGGCATTCTGGGTGTCTGTCAGCGAGTTCTGCAGCGCACCGAGCGTTGCCTGCGTGGTGGACACCTGGTCGATAGCCGTCTGCACCGCGGTGATGGCCGATTGTGAGCTGGCCTGCGTCATCAGATTGAAGCCGCTCAGCCCCAGCGCCAGCGTCCCCTGCGCGTCGATGGCAAAAGGCGCCGTATCGGACTGATTGATCCCCGTCTGGAAATTCAGCTGCGGCGTCTGCTCCACGAAGAACACGTCGCCGCCGCTGAAGCTCCCGGGGTTGCTGAGCGTGATCTGCAGGCCTGCCAGAGCACCCGCTCCGTTCACAACCTGAGAGTCATTGCCGCTGGCCGTGAGATTGATGGCGCTGCCGCCCGGGCCCTTCAACATCAGCGCCGAGTCCACCCCCGCAGCGCCCTGGGTGTAGGTGCCGGTCGCGTCGACCGAGCCCTGGTTGGCCGCCGGCGTGAACGCCACCCCGGCCGTCGAGTTGTTGCCGGCGGTGAAGTTCATGTCGAGAGCTCCGGGCAGGCCCGACACCGCGAAATCGCCCGTCGGCGCGGCGATGTTGACCTGCGCTGGCGCGTCGGCCGCCTGCAGCCCGGTAAGCTCATTGATGCCCCCGAAGTTGGTGTTCTGGATGAGCACCTTGCCGCTGGCCGAATCCGTTCCAATCGTCACGCCAATGCCAGAGTTGTTCACCGTGGTGAAGAAGTCCGACAGCGTCGTGCCCGAGGCAACCGTGAACGTCTGCGTCCCGAGGCCGCCGATGATGGTGATCGATGAGCTCGGCGACACGAATGATCCTCCTCCGCCAGGCACGTTACCGGAAAGGAGGGCCGACTTGCTGGCAGTGCTTTGAAGCTGGTTTTCGGGATCGACCGCCAGGAAGTTGGTGGGGTTTGTCGCCGACAGCACCCGCCCGTTCAGCAGATCGCCGGCGGCGGCGAGGGCGGAGTTGTTGGCGTCCGGCGCGAGGTCGAAGATGACGGCCGTGCCGCTGGCCTGGCTGAAGGAGCCCGAGGCCGAGCTGGCGCTGACAGCGACAGGGGCACTGGGATGGGCGCTGTCTTGCACGCCCGCCGTCGTGTTGTTGATGATGACGTTCTGCACGGCGGTCATCGCGCCGCCGGCAATGACCGCCCCACCGCCGTCCAGCGCGGCGCCATTGAGCGGATGGGTCCCTCCCGGGCCCCCAACGGTGATGGCGTTCACGGCGTCGATGAACGTGTTGACGGTGGGAGCGCCGCCGTTGAGGTTGGACGTGATCGTGCCGGTGAAGCTCGCGTCGCTGGACGTGACGTCGATCTGCGTCGCCGTGACGTCAAACGTATAGGTGACGCCATTGCCGGCCTTCACCTCGAGCGAGCTTCCGGCCGTGAGGACCGTGTTATACGCCAGCCCACCCTGCGTTTGCGCTTCGATTGCCGAGAATGTGCCAGGCCCGCCCGTGGCGCTCGTGGTGGCGAACGAATCCGGGTTGTTGTTGATGGTCGAGCCCTGGGCGAAGGCGGCGAGCTGCGTCGTGGTGGCGCCGGCTGCAGCGCTGCCGGAGGTGCTGAACCGATAGTTGGACCCTGCGAAGTCGGCCGTAGCTCCAAACACCGACAGCAGGCTGGTGTGGCCTGACGTCGTATCCGCGCCGTTGTTGACCGCATAGATCACCAGGTGGCCATCCGAGGTCATTCCGGCGCGCACCTTGCCCTGAAGGGTCGTATCGGCATTGACCACGTTGACGAAATCGGTGACCTTCGAGCCAGCCGATACTGAGAACGTCTTGGACGTCGCTCCCAGCTGGATCGTGATACTGCTGTTGGCGGTGAACGTGGAGGGCAAATTCCCGTTGATGGATTCGATGGCCTGCTGGGCTCCCGGCGCGCTGACGCTGAACGACCCGGCAAAGGCGACACCCGCCTGGCCTACGATTCCGGCAATGTCCGGCCCGCCCCCGCCGACGACGGCTCCGCCGGCTGAGCCGTCGAGAAGCTTGCGAGACCCAAACTGCGTCTGCCGAGAAACTTGATCGATCTCAGACAGCAGCGAGTTGGCCTCGGACTGGATGTTCTGGCGATCGCTCAGCGACAACGATCCGGTTGCTCCCTGGATCGCCAGCTGGCTCAGGCGGCTCAATGCCGTCTGTATTTGGCTCAAACCGGCCTGCGCAGCCTGCAGCATGGAAACGCCGCTCTGCATGTTCGTTTGGACCTGGTCCAAGCCGTTGGCCTGTGAAAGGAGGCCTTCGCTGATTGCCAGGCCCGACGGATCGTCGGCGGCTGAATTTATGCGCAGTCCGGAGGAGAGGCGCTGCAGCGCCTGAACGAAGTCGGCGGTGGTCAGCTGCATCTGGTGAACGAGCTCGAACCCTGTGTTCGAGTTGATGCTTAGCGCCAAGAACCTTCACTCCGGAAACGCAAATAAGGCAGAAGAACTCGGCCTCCTGCCTTGCTTCACCCACCGGTCCTTGGCGAGTTAAGAGCTACCGCTCACAGCGATTATCGGACGATCGGGCCCATTCCTTTAGCCTTTGTTCCGCCCTTTCCGCTAGCCTCGCCGGTCGACGAAACTGGGAGCCCGGCTGCCTGCCATCAGGTACGGGCCCATCACCTTGCGTTGCTTTCCCAACGCCGAGCGGGCCGCGGCCACGTCGCGCATGCGCTGCTGGACGTGCTCGACCATGGCCACATCGGCTTCCTGCAGCTCCTGCCGTAACGCATCTACACGCCGGGCGTCGTCGCCTTCCAGGCGCACGCCGGCAGCCATCAAGCTCTGCAGCTCGGACGTTACGCCGTCCCGCCGCAGGACCAGCCAATCGAACTGACCCGACGCGTCACGGCGGAGGGCATCCAGCTGAGCGTGGGCGAAGCCGACGAGCTTGGTCGCAAGCTTTAGCGCGGAAGCTTGCTCGGACGTCCGTTTCGCTCTGCTGGTGGGCATGGTCAAGCGATTGGCTGCGAGACCGCCGCCAACATGCCGGGATCCTTACGCGTCTGCGCAACGGCCGAGCGCCAGGCCTCCAGCAACGGCCGCAGCAGCCCCACCACGGCGTCGATAGTGGCGGTGTCCTTGTTGATGTTGGCCCACATCAACCGATCGGTGACGTAGTCGTAGAGCGTGCGCAGGTTCTGAGCGATCTCCCCACCCTTCTCGAAATCGAGGCTGATGGAGAGGTTGGCAACGAGCTTCTGCGCGTTGATCAGCCCCTCGTGGCTGTCGACCACATTTCCGCTCTCGATAGCCAGGCGGCTGCGCGCCAGCCAGCGCAGTATTGCTTCATACGTCATGATGAGCAGCTCGCCTCGGTCGGCGGTGGTCACAGCCGCCTGACGGTAGCTGTGGAACGGGTTCGCTATCGGCAACTAGGGACCTCCCGCTGCATTTTCTAACCTGCTGAGCTTGTCACCGCGGTGCTGGCGGCCGCCGTGCTGGACAAGCCGGCTAGCGCAGAAGAACCGCTGGCGGAAGACGCCTGGAGTTGAGCCAGGGTCGTTTCCAAATTGGTGAACTGTGTATTGAGCGTCTGCTGCTTTTGCTGCAGCAGGAGATTCTGCTCGTTGATCTGGAGCTGAAAGTCGCTGATCCGGGTAGTCTCGGATTGAATAGCGTTATCGACCAGCCCGAAGGGACCGGACATCTTCAGCAGGGTATTGCTCGCGCCTTTGAACACGGTGCTGACGAGATTTTGAACGGCGTTCGGATTTTGCGTCAACGCCGCTTGGAACTTGCTGGCGTCGAACTGCAGGTCCGTGGTCGTGCCCGGGGCGCTGCCGACAGCCCCTGTGGTCAGGCCGATGGCCGAAAGATCGGTGAAACCGGACGTGAGACCCAGCGAGCCTCCGTTGGCGATGAAGATCGCGTTCTGGAGCTGAGACTGCACTTCTTCGACAGTCGCGTCACCCAGGAATATCCCCGCCGTCCTCGTCGTCGAATCGTACGACGTCGTCTGCGAGATGGTATCGACAACCGAGTTGTAAGCCGTCACGAAGCTTTGAATCGCCGTTGTGCCCACGCTGGAGTCGATAGCCACGTTGGCGGTAATGGGTGAGGAAGTCACAGCCTGAAGGGTGACGTTGACCCCCGGCACCATGTTCTGCACGGTGTTGCTCAAGCTGTACTGGGCAGCGCCACCGTTCACGTGGTACTTGGCGCTCAGGCCCAGCATGTGGTTGGTCAGGCTCAGCGAGCTCACCAGGTTGCCCGAGCCGTCGCTGACGGAGATGTCGACGTTGCCCGTCTTGCTCGACGTTAGCGTAACGGTGTCGGAGTTGGGATCGTAGCTGGCGTTGACGCCGGCAGCGGATGCGTTGATCCGGTTGATGACGTCGGTCAGCGCGTCCTTGGACGTGTTGTAGTTGATGGTCACCCCGTTGATGACCAGCGACCCGCTGACGTTCGGGGTCAAGCCGGCGATATTGGCCGAGTTGAGCACGGCGGTGGGATCGACCACGCCGACGGGACCCCCGCTGGTGATAGTGTGCACGCCTCCCGTGTTGACGTCCGGCTGAGCGGCGAGCTTGGCAACCGCGAGGAAGTTACTGGTATCGGAGCCACTCCCCACGGTGATAGGGCTGTTGCTCGAAAGCTGGATCTCATTGCCGACAATGGAGGCCGAAACCGCGTTGCCCGTGGCGGTGTGAATCTTGGCGAACAGCGTGCCGTAGGTGTCCGAGTTGACGATGGTGATTGGAACCCCATTGACGGTGAAGGTTCCGGTCGTAATCGCCGGGGTCGTTTTGTTGCCGGCGGCAACGGCGTCGGCGGTCGTGATGGGGTTGCCCGCTCCTGATGCCGAGCTCACGCTCGTCGGGGTTGCGAGTTGATCGATTTGCAGACTGAAATTGCCGGCGAGGGCGTCGGCCGAGGCAGTCCCAGTGGCGAATGTTCCGCTCGGGCCGGCAAACGTCACATTCTTGGCCACCGTGCTCGACGCCAGCGATAGCGCGCTGGCCGCCGCCTGCAGGGTCTGCAGCTTGCTATTGAGATCCTGAAACGCGGTGAGGCGTCCCTGCTCCTGCGCCTGCTGGGCCTCCATCTGCAGCACCGGTGCCTGTTCGGCCGACATGAGCGCCTGGATGAGCGCCTGCGTGCTCAGGCCGGACACCAGCCCGCCGAAGGAGATCGTGGGCCCCTGCTGCTGATTCTGCAGCAGCGCCTGGACAGCGGCACGGTCGTTGGCCGCCGTCTGCAGCGAGCTGTCGACAGTTGGGGTCGTGCTCGAGCCAGTCGACGAGATCGGGGTGCTCATCGTTTAGGGGCCTTGCTTTCGCGCACAGAGATCATCACGGACACTACGATAATCGGACCTCGCAAGCGGGGGCTTTAGCCACCCGGACGGGCAGCGACAAACGGGCTAGCTATTCGGAAGGCCGCCGGCCTTCAGGGCCGCATGCCGTCGTCCACGAACTTGAAACGGGACCGCGCCGTCGGAAGGCTGGTCCCGGCCGGCGTGGTGACCGTGACGTTCACCAGCCCGCTGTGCATCGCCTGGACGCTCGACGTGGACGCCGACGAATCGATGGCCGGCAGCTGCACACTGAGCTGGGTATCGCTCGCGCGAGTGGCTGTGCCGGCCGTCACCGTGCCGAAGGCCACGACCGGCAGCGGGGCGCCCGCGGTTCCGAAGCCGGCCCCATGGATCGTCACCGTCACCGGCTGGCTGGTCTTGTGATTGATGCCGCCAGCCGGCCCGCTGGAGGGACTGATGCCCGTGATGACCGGCAGGTAGGCGTATGCGCTGCTGCCGAAGATCCCGCCGGTGTCACTGCTCTGCCCGCCAGCGGTCACCCTCACCTGAACTACGCCACTGCCGGGCGGAGCCGTGGCGGTCAGCACCGTTGACGATCGGAGCTTGACTCCGGACGCCGGCGAGGTCCCGAAGGCCACATTGGGGGTGCTGGTTCCGAAGTTCGCGCCGGTGATGGTGACGTTGTTCTGCCCGCTGGCCGGGCCGGACCCAGGCGAGATGCGCCGAACGACGGGCGCGTAGCTGAAGCTGTCGCTACCAAGCACACCTGAAACGTCGCTGGTCTGGCCGCTGCTCGACACCACCCTCACGTCGACCACACCTGCACCTGGCGGCGCCGTCACCGTCAGCCGTTTCGAGGATAGGACCTTGACCTGGCTCCCAGGATTATTCGGCCCGAAATTCACTACCGGCGTGCCCGTCCCAAAATTGCCTCCCGTGATCGTGACCTGGAAGCCTCCTCCTGGCGATCCCCAGGGTGGGGAGACCCGTGACACCACGGGCGCGAAGCTGAACCTCGCTGCATCGTCCGGCACGGTCTGTCCGCCGCTCGTGCTGACCACCACGGGAACCAGCCCGCCGACCCCGGATGGCGCAGTCACCTGAGCTCGAGTGCTGGTTGGCGCTCCTGCCAAGCCGGTGGCCGGAACGCCTCCGAAGGTCACCTGACCGGCGGTGAGATTTGCCAGGCCGCGGCCAAAGATGGTTACCGTGTCTCCCGGGCTCCCAAAGCGAGGCGAGATCTTGGTGATGCTCGGCGGCGCCACCGAGAAGTCGGCCACCGGCGCGCTGAGCGTGCAGCCGCAGCCTCCCAGCGCATACAGCAGGCGTACGGCGTCTACGGCGCCCAGGCCGGTCACTGCGTCCCAGCCTGCTATGGCTGTGTAGTCGCCGTTCGACTTGCCGTCGCTGATGTCCGTCACCGGCGAATGAGCTCCTCCCACCATCGAGTACAGGAAGGCGTTAGCGTCGGTGAGCTTCGATCCGTGCGCCTGGTTGGCCGTGGCGATGATGCCCGCCAGGGCCGGGGTGGCGGCGCTGGTCCCGGTAATCGACTCCCACGCTCCTCGAGCCCGCAGCACGTAACCATGAGGACCGCCTAAAAGCGCAACGTCCGGTACGCCGCGATTCGGGCCGGTCAGGCCGGGGTTCGACCCCTGGATCGCCGTCTGAAAAGACGGCATGGCGAAGTGGCTGCTGAATCCACCTCCGCTGGCTCCTCCCGAGCCCGACGGAGAGCAGCCGGCCCCACCGCAGTTCCAGGACGTCTGGACGCTGGGCAGACCGTTCCCATCCGGATCGATAGCCGTGCCCCCGACGGCGGTCACGGCCGGATCGGTGGATGGCCAGGAGGCCGACACCGCGCTGGTATTCGCCGGCGAGCACTCACGCGAACCGGTGTCGCCGCTGGCCACCAGGATGGGTATCCTGCGGGCGTTCATGGCCACGATGGCGTTGTGGAGCGCGTCCTGGCTGGCGGCGCCGGGACTGCCCGCACAGGCATCCCCGCTGCCCCAGCTGATGGAGATCACGTCCGGGTCATAGACGGAGATCATGGTGTCCAGCGCGCCAATCCAATCGCTGTTGGCGGCCAGGACAACGTCTATCTCAGCGCCTGGAGCGATCGCGCTGGACCAGGTCACGTCCAGCGTGGTCTCAGTGCTCCCCGCGACGTCCGAGGCGGGCCCTTTCTGAACGAGTGGCGGCGCCGTCGTCATCTTCACCACGCTGGCGGGCAGGTTGAAGGTCGATTCGAAAGTGCGCACATCCGAAAGCCGGAACGTGGCGAAGGAGATGATGCCAATCTTCTCCCCGCTGCCGTCAAAGCCTGCCGAATTGAGCTGGTCGACTCCATAGAAATGCGCCATCTCAGCCGGCGTGTAGGGCGGAGTCGAGCCGAGAGGGCTGAATGCCACCAGGGGCCGAGCTTCCAGGGCATCGTCAAGGTCGAGCACGCCCGTGACGTAAGAGCTGATGGCGCTGGGAATGGTAATGGGGCCAGCGTTGGCGTGATAGATGCGGCCATCAGCCCGCACGTAATCGTCGATCTCCACGGCAAACGTGCTCTCGACCTGCGCCACCGTCCCGCGAAAGCGCACGCCCGCGCCATGCACTAGGCGATGCGGCGCCGAAAAGCCGCGGGCAGCCATGAACCGCTCCACGGCTCGGGCGTCGGATTGCCCGATGCCCGGCCGGAAAAGCAGCGTCACCGGCAGCTGACTACCAGCCGGATGGTGGCCGGCGACGGTGGAGCGGCTCACAGCCGGCTGGACGGAGCCTGTTAGCTGCGCGCCCGAGGCAACCGTGTACGAAGGCGAGGTCGCCAACGCCAGCACCACTGCCAGCCCCGCGAGCGGAGCCCGTCTCGACAACCCGCTACCTAACGCCCGGCTCGCCTTCTCCGCGCTATTTGAAGGTGAAGACGGCAGCATTGGTCGGAGGACTCGTCCCGACCGGGCTAGTCACGGTCACGGCAAACGTCCCAAGATTCTGGTCCGGGGCGGTGACGGTGATGAGTGTGCCCTGCAGGTTCACGTTCCCGGACGTCAACGGCACAACGGCATCCGCGAAGTTCACCTGGGTGGCCCCGGAAAAGTTCTTGCCACTGATCTTGACCTTGGTCGTCTCCGAGCTGCCGGCGCGCGGGGAGACCGAATTGACGACAGGCGCGTAGGAGTACTGGCTCGCCGCGAGTACGCCGCTCGCTCCCCCAGGGCCGGTGACCGTGACGTTGACCACCCCGGGATCGCCATTGGCCTGGGCGGGGGCATTGAAAGCGAGCGTTCCCATCTTCGCGTTGAAGGTAATGCTGGAGGAACCAACCGTGGCGCTGCCGAAAGCCACCGACAGACTCGACAAGCTGGTGCCAAGGTTCTTAGCGCTGATGACTACCTTGTTGCCTCCGTTCGGGGAGCCGTAGGCGGGCGTGATCTTCATGATCCGCGGCCCAAAAGAGTAGAGGCTGGCGTCCGAGGCCGGATCGCTGCTCCCGCCTGTACCCGTGATCACGATGTGCACTGCGCCAGGCGTGCCCGTGTTGGGCTGCGGAACCTTCACTTTGAGCGACGTGCCGCCTCTGGCCACCTTCACCGTGCTCATGTCGGCCGCGTAGGGACCGAAGCTGATGGCAGTGATGCCCGCGAAGTTGGCGCCATTGATGGTGAGCGTGTTCCCGCCGGCTGCCGGGCCGAACGGCGAGCTCAGGGATCTGATGACCGGCCCGTAGCTGTACGCGCTGGCAGCCGTGGTTGCGTCACTTGCGCCGCTGCTCGTGAGCACCTGCACGTGCACCGTCCCCGGCGTGCTGCTGGCGGCCGCCGGAGCGAACAAGACCACGCTGGTGCCCTGCCTGTTGACCTTCGTTGAGGTACCCGCGACGGTGCTCGCGCCGAACTGGATGCTGGTCAGATCGGCAAAGCCCGTGCCGCTGATCGTTACTCTGTTGCCTCCGGAGAGCTTCCCGAAGTTGGGACTGATCTTGGTAATCGTGATAGGGATTGGCGTCGCGTCGATGGGAAACGGGTCGCTGAAGGCCCCCGAGAGCGCGGACGCGCCACTCCCGCTGGACGCGTCGAGCACATAGCTCGCGCCGGGTTGGGTGATCGATAGGTCGTTGAACGTCGCGACCCCGGCGACGGCATTCTGGGTGAGCGTGCCGTGGAGGACGCCCCCCGGAGGGCTGGAGGGGTCCAGCGACACCGTAACTGGCAGCGTCGCGCCTGCGCCCGATACTTCCACGTTCTGGTAGATGTCCTGGATGGCCACCTGCACTGGCGGCACGATGCCAACCTGCTCGACGGTCTCGCCCGGCTGCGCAATGAACTGCAGCGCCGCCGCCGCCGCCGGCGTGACCACCAGCGTAGCGCTTCCGGTCGCCGCGGATGCCGTGTCCTGGGCGGTGATGGTCACCGTCTCGACGTTGTAGAAGACCGGATGAAAAGTCGCGACTCCCTTCTGAAACACGCCTGTGCCGAGCGTTGGCGATTGACCGCTGGGTGACGGCTGGGCCGTCGAAGACAGCAGGAAGTTGGTGGCGGAATAGTTCGTCACCGTAAGGCCGCCACTGTCCTGGGCCGTTACCACGACAGAGGTGGGCGGAGTTCCGGCGGATACCGTGCCAGGCGTAACCACCACCTGGAATTTGGCCAGCTGGTTCGCGGCGGCGGCGATCCGTGGGCTGCCTGCGCAAGCAGCTAGCAAAGCCAGCGCCAGACTGGACCGCGCCCCTGCCGCCTTGGCCACGAAACGGCTCGCACCTGACGCCTGCCGAACGAGGGAAGAGACCCGCCTGTAATTCACCTGCTTGCCATGCCTCTTTCGTGATGGAGCAGGGCCGGCGACCAGTTACGGTCGCCGGCCCCCTGCAGACTTGCCTCTGCCGGCAAGTCTCGCTTGCCTACTTGAAGGTGAAGATAGATTTGCTGTTCACGTCGCTCGTGCCGCCAGGACCGGTGACCGTGACCGTCGTTGTGGTTCCGGCGGTGCCGCTCGGCGCGGTGACGGTGATAACCGTGGCGGTCTTGTTGATATCGCTCGCGCTCAGCGTGATGGGTGTCGTGCCGCCGAACAGCACCGAACTGGCGCCAGTGAAGTTCTTGCCGTTGATCTTCACCTTCGACCCGGCCGATCCGCTGCTGGGCGAGACACCGGTGACCAGCGGGGCGTAAGCGTACTCGCTCGCCGCGTTCAACGGGCTCGATCCCGAGGTGGCCGACGTCACCACGACGTTGACGACGCCGGGGTCGCCCAGGGCTTGGGCAGGCGCAGCGGAGACGGTGAGCGTGCTGCCCTTCAGGCTGACGTTTGCTGCCGGCACCACAGCAGACCCGAACGAAACGGTGAGGGCCGAAGCGCTTGCGCCAAAGTTCTTGCCGGTGATGGTCACCTTACCGGTACCCGAAGAGGATCCCGCGGGGGGATTGACCTTGGTAACGAGCGGGCCAAAGGCGAAGTAGGTGGCATCTGACGTTGTGTCATTGGAGCCGTTCGGCCCGGTTGCGCTTACCCGGACCGCGCCTGTCCCCGAAGGAGGAGTGACGCTGATCGTGGTGCCGGCTTTGTTGATGTCACTCGCCGCGAAGGTCACCGGGCTGGTGCCGAAATTGAGGCTGGTCAGCCCCTTGAAGTTGCCGCCGTGGATCACGACCTTCTTGCCCGAGGTGAAGAAGTTGGGGCTTATGCTGGTTATGGCCGGGCCATAGCTGTACACGCTGGCGGGGTCGGTGGTGTCGTTCGTCCCGGCCGCGGTGGAGATGCTCACATGAGCCGCTCCGACCCCAGCGGGCAGGTTCGACACGCTGATGCTCTTGCCACCCTTGCCCACAACCTTGATGTCCGTCAAGGCCACGGATTGCGTCCCCACGGTCATCGACGTAATGCCGGTCAGTCCGGTGCCGGTAATGGTGATCTTGTTCCCACCCGTCGCCGGGCCAAAGGCGGGCGAGATCTTCTTGATAGTGACCGCCACGGCGCTGCCGGTGACGTTGAACAGGCTGCTGAGCTTTGTCGGCAGGCCACTGCTCGTCGCCTGCAGCTTGTAGCCGGTGCCGGGCTGGTCGACCGACACGCCATTGAAGGTGGCGATGCCGCTCGAAGCAGCAACGGTAGTGGTCCCTTGCAGCGTTCCCATTCCGGGGTTGAACGACGGCGAGATGGCCAGGGTAATCGAAGCGCTGGATCCGGTGACGACGTTGCCATCGCTGTCCCAGACCGCCACCGCTACCGACGGCGAGAAGGCCACCAGCGTGTTGACGTCAGTGGGCTGCTGGGTGAACGCCAACTGATTCGCGGAGCCGGCATTCACCGGCACGGTCAAATTGCCCGTGACACCGCCTGTCGAATCATTGACGGTGATCGCGGTGCTGACCGCCTTGGTGAAAGTGAAGGACGTGATCGACTCATAGAAGCCGCTGCCGCTATTAAAGGCGAACGTGCCGGTGAGATCGATCGATCCCCCCACCGCGGGAGTTGGCGCCGTGCCATTGGGAGAATTCTGCGCATTGGAGCTGATGCTGACCGTATGCGCACCCGGGTTGTAGTTCGCTCGGACGGTGACCGAATAGCTACTCCCAGCCGTGGCGCTGGCAGCGCCGACGATCGTCAGCGTGTTGGCAGCGAACGCCGAAGGCAGCCCGAGAAAGGACAGGATAAGGAAGACTAAGCCGGCCCCCAGCCAGCTGGCCTTCATCTGGTGTTTTCCAGGAGTGGTCATCGCGTTTCGAAAGTCTCCTTTTCCAGTTTCTGCTGGCGGCGGCCAGTGTTCGCCGAGGCTTCAGCTGCTGTCCTTCCGTGGTGACCGGGCATAACGCTTCCTTTCAGGCCACGAGTAGCGTCAGATCGAGCCTCTGCTGATCTCATTTAATCGTCGGCGGTTCGCTGTCGAACTTGAGTCGTTTTGCATAGCCAGATCGGGGGGTCGAAGTCGCCGGCTTGACCCTGTTCTGAGGCCTGTTTCAGGAAGCGGCGGGCCGCCTACGCCGACAGCTGTCGAGGATTTTCGGCAGGATTGCCCTGAGCGACTGTGCGGCGCTCAGCTCGCTGCGCGGAGGTCGTCCTCCATGGCGTGACACTGCTCGAGCCAACCTTTGAGACGGCTGAACTCGCCCCGGTTCGGGTCGATAGTGAGCACCGCGCCAGGATCCCCGTGCTGGTACACCTGCTTGCCGGTACCGGGTTCGATGTACAGCAGCACCAAGCAACCGCGCGCTCGACACTCCGGGAAGTGCGGCATGATCTGGCTCCAGATTCCCGGCTGCCAGCTCACGTGGCCATGCTGCGGTCTCTGCGTCTGCAGCTCATAGATGACGAGCTTGCTGGCGCCGAGGATCACCCGTGAGATCTTGTCCTGGCGCTGGCGCGCGGCGCTGACACGCCGCTGGTCGTACAGCGAGCGTTCGACCGGGTCGCTCAGGACCTTGTAGGCGCTGTTGAGCCGTGCCGTGACAGCGGTCGCATCGGACCGCTTGTTCCTGTCCGGATGGTTTTCGAAAATCAGCCGGCGATACGACGCCGTGATCGTCTGGCCGTCCGCGTCTTCCGGGACCTGGAGAATTCGATACAGGTCGGCTTCTCTATCCGACACGGTGATACTAGCCATGATTCAACCCCCCGGGAAATCTTACCCGCAGGACGTGAGTGGGCTTGCTATCAGGATGTGCGGGCGTTGGCGCCGGCTCAGCCCAGCGATATGGATTGCAGCTCCTGCTCGTTGGCCAGCAGCAGCCCTTCGTTTTCCCAGTGGATGAGGCCGCTGAACCGGAACGATTCCAGCACACGTTCAACTTCGCCGGCTGGCGCCCCAATCATGTTGCTGATCTCCTCCGGGCCCAGCACCAGCGGAATGAGCATCCCGTCCGTCTGGCGCTCCCCCAGCAGATCGGACAGGTCGAGCAGCCGTTTGGCAATGCGGCCCGGCAAGCTGAGCGCGGTGATCTCGCGCAGGGTCTCGTTGGTGGCGCGAATGCGCTGGCTCAGGATCTTGAACAGGTGCACGGTCACACTTGGCCGGCGATTGATAACCTTCAGCAGGTCTTCGCGTGACAGCGCCAGCAGCTCTGTCGGCTCAACCGCGATGGCATCCGCCGAGCGCGGTTCGTCGTCAAAGAGCGAAAGCTCGCCGAAGAACTGGCCGGAACGGAGGATCGCGAGGATCATTTCCCCGCCCTTCGGCGAAGGATCGGAGATCTTGACCGCGCCGGAAACGATGAGATACAAGGTGTAGCCCGGATCCTCCTTTCGGAAGATCACGTCGCCCGCGTCACATCGACGCACCCGGGTAACCGCCGCCAGCTCCTTCAAGTCCCTGGCATCCAGCAGGCTGAATAGGCTGATCTGCGCGAGCAGCTCGGCAGCGGGCTTCTTCCCGGCGTCGCTCTCGTCGCGAACCGCCGGCTTCCTGAACGATTGAGCGGCAACCGGAGAAGCCTCATTGGCATGATCTCCTTCGAGGAGCCGCCAGCGCTCGAACTCATCCAGCGACATGGCCGGAGCGACCCGCGCGCCTTGAACGAGATCGCAGCCGACCTCACGCAGGCGCTCTTCGGCTTCGGGCGTGTCCACGTCGAAGGCCAGCACCTGTACGCCCATGTCGTGGGCCAGCTCTACGGTGGAGCGAACGATAGCTGCGTCCTCCTCCTCCTGACCCAGGTTCGCGACGTAAGCTCGCGGCAAAGCGATCTCGTGAATGGGCAGGCGCCGCAGGAAGGGCATTCCGGAATAGCCGCTGGCAAAGTCGCTGAGACACAATTTCACGCCGAGGTCCCCCAGCCGGTTGACTGTTTCGAACACCTGCTCGGAGGCCAGGCTGGCCGCATCTACGTCCACTTCGAGACACTGCGGTGGAAGGGCATAAGCTCGCAGCAGCCGCGCCACCGCTTGCGGCAGCTGTGGGTCCTGAAGGACGCGGGGTGACAGGCGCACGGCCACGGTAAGGTGGTCATCGGCTTCTTGCCACACCCTGCTCTGCCGTAGCGTCGCGTTCAAGGTCCAGTGGGTGAGCGGCTTGATTAACCCGGTGCGCTCGGCCAGGGGCGAAAACTGCTCTTCGTTCAGCAAGCCGAACTCCGGATGGTCCCACTCCAGCGTGGTCGCTGCGGAAACGAGCTGATGGTCCGCAAGCAACACCCGCGGCTGGTAACGCAGCGCCAGCTCGTCCCGTTCCATGGCCTGGCGCAGGCCGGGCATGAGGGTTGCTCGGTCGAGCCCGTGCGCGTCTTCACCGTCGGGACTGTAGATGACGTAGCCAAGACCTTCGCGCTTGGCCTTGTACATGGCCACGTCCGCACGACGGAGCAGATTGTCCGGCTCCTGAGCGTGATCGGGGAAGATCGCAACGCCGATGCTTGCGCCCACATCCACGCTGTGGTCCTCGATCTTGAACGGCTCTTCGAACACCGCCAGGACCTTCTCCGCCACGGCATTGATGTGCCGAGCCTGGCTGATAGCGGTGAGCAGCACGCCGAACTCATCGCCACCGAGCCGGCCCAGCGTATCCGTATCGCGCAGCACCTCGGTGATCCGCTGGGCGACCTGCTGCAGGACGAGGTCGCCGGCGTGATGGCCAAGGTTGTCATTCACCTCTTTGAAGCGATCGAGGTCCATGATCATCACCGCCACCATGCGTGCCTCGCGTCTAGCGCCGGCAATAGCGCTGTTGACGCGGTCGAGCAGCAGCATCCGGTTCGGCACCCCGGTGAGCGCATCGAACATTGCGCCACGCTGCAGGGCATGCTCCGCCACCTTCAGCTCTGTGACGTCGTAGTGGGTCACGAGGATGCGCAGCTCGGAAGCTTCTCCAAAGCGGGTCAGGCGAGCTTGATACCAGCGGTTCTCCGAGCCGTCCTCTATGGCGTACTCCAGCACGAACGAGTCGCGCTGGCCAGAGGTTAGGCTCTCGACCCCCTCTGCCAGCAGTTGTGCGTCCGCACCAACTCGTGCAACAGCGGCCCGACACAAATCGATGTAGGACGCCCCAATCGGGAACGCGGTGCCGAACAGCGGTAGCTGATGATCGCGCTCGCTCCACGCGGCGTTCGCGAAGAGAATGCGACCCTTGCCGCTCAAGATCGCCAACGGTGCGTCCAGAGCCGCAACGGCCGCGGCGAGTAGCTGATCGTCAGAGGCCACTAAGATCGTCCAGCATCAATAATAGTAGGCAAGCAGATTATCGTGAGGCCGGCAGCCAGGCGGCCAGCAGCTCATGCCAATCGTTCAAATCCGAGCAATGCCACCTGGCTGAGGTCTGTACGTAACGCAATCGTTCTTCAGCTCATACTGGCGAAAACGGCTATGCACGTGCGCCGGCTCCACGAGTCCCCCTCGCGAAAGTAAAGCACCGGGACGCCGAGAAGCGGAACTTAAGCGAGCGACTGGCCGAATAATACTCGCCCAAGTTGGCTGGCTTCCCAACCCAAAAGGGGGAGCTAAGCGCATTATCCGGAGGCCACGCCGAGGTAGCCAAAGTCTTCCCGACCGCTGCTTGGCGCCCTGCCGACTGCCGACCCTTGACGCTTGCGGGCGCTGCGGATTCCGCTCCACCGTCGCATGCCCTCCCAGAGATTGCCTGCCAGCAGCGCTGCAAGCAGGTAGTAGATGGCACCCGAGGTCAGCATGTAACAGGCGAACGAAGCCACAGCGACGGCGGCTCCGAACCAAGCCTGCTGCCTGCCGCGGGCCGGCGTGGTGGGCGGATCGGTCAGCATGAACAGCGCGAAGAACAGCACCGTGCCCAGAAATGGCTGGCGGAAGATCTCGGCGACGGCAATCGGATTGCCCCCAGCCGCGGCCGCGCTGAACAGACTGAAATAGACGCCCAGGAACGCTAGGACGGACGGGAACTTGTTCACCTGCGGCAGCAGCAGGGCGCCCATCAGCACAAGCAGGAGCAGAGCGGCCGCCGGAAGATCGGACAGGCCGCCCCACCAGCTTTGCTGGCTGCCGAAAAGCACGGCGCTGGCGAGCAGTCCAGCCGCGGCCGGGTTGAAGAGATGCGCTCCCGATACCCGCACGAAGCGCTTCGACACGATTCCCAGAACCGCGGCCAGCATCGGAACGTAAAGCGGCTCGGCCGGGCTCAGCACCAGCCCCACGATGAAGCCGGTGAGCACGGCTCCGCTCGGACTGGCAGCCCGCGGGCGTCCCCACCACAGCAGCGTCTCGGTTCCGACCGCCGCCAGCACGGCAAGCGCTGTACCGACGACGGCGCGACTCCCCTCGACGGGCGTGGCCAGCAGCGCCAACAGGCTCAGAATGATGAATAGGCTGCCTTTGGGGGAGCGGAAGAAGCGCACGAGCGCCGGGTGCTGAAGATCGGCGGCGGAAGACGGCATGGTGGCTTCGCCTCAGGCGATCCTGGCCCGGCTAAGCGCCTGAGAGACCGCCTGCTGAAAGGCCCGCGAGCTCTCGGTTGCGCCGCTGACCAGGTTCACCTGGCTGCTCTGCCTGGCCACCACCTGGGTCGGAAGGCCATCGATCAGGCTCTCCGGATAATGCGTGGTCACAGCGGTGATCTTGACCGTGGAGATCTTGCCGCCAGCTATGGTGACGGCTACGTTCACCCCGCCGCGGCGGCTCATGCCGGAACCCGCGTAGCTTCCATCCTTGAGGAGCACGACGCTCGCGGCGGCCGCGGCCGGCTGGCTGGCAGGGGCAGACGACGGAGTTGGCGAGGGAGCGGCCGCGGGCGCCCCAGCTGCGCCGGCCCGGTTGCGCTCGCGGAACTGCCTACCCTGTCCCTCATTGCCGGCCTGCGGCTGGAGCGTGGGCGTCGGGGTCGCGGCGGGCGTCGGGCTGGGGGCGTTGGCCAGTGCATCCGCGGCGGCGGCCATGTTGGCGGCGGCCGGCGCCGTGAGCGCGTAGCCCGCCGCGTACACGGACAGAATAGCCACGGAGCTCAGCGCGATGAGCTTTTTGGAGGTTCTCTTGGCCACGTCTTTCTTCCGAGGTTGACCGAGCCTGGTCGGTCGGATGCGGCCAGTGTGGCAGACAATCCTTAAGCTGAGCTGAGAATCTCCCCTGCTGTTCGCTAAGAAAACGCTAGGCGCTGCCCTTGCGCTTCTTGATCTCTTCGATGAGCTGCGGCACCACCTTGAAGACGTCCCCCACGACACCGAAGTCCGCGTTCTTGAAGATCGGAGCGTCGGGATCGGTGTTGACGGCGATGATGGTGTTCGAGCCCTTCATGCCGGCCAAGTGCTGAATGGCGCCCGAGATGCCCAGGGCGATATAAATCGATGGCTTCACGCTCTTGCCCGTCTGGCCTACCTGCAGCGAGTACGGCACCCAGCCGGCATCGACGATGGCCCGCGTAGCGCCCACGGCTCCACCCATCAGCTCCGCCAGATCGCGAACCATCTGGAAATGCTCGGCGCTCTTGAGTCCACGCCCCCCGGAGACCACCACGTTGGCTTCCTCCAGCTGCGGGCCCTCGGCCTTTTCCACCACCGAATTGGTGACCAGCACCCGCTGCAGATCGGCGCCGCTGGGCGCCGGCACATCCTCGACTCGAGCGCTGCCGCCCACCGCCCGAGCCTCGAACGCCTTGGGGCGCACCAGCATGAGCTTGGTGCCGGCGTTGGTGATGGTGGCAGTGTTCTGATATGAGGCACCCAGCGCCGGGATCGTGGCCACGAATGACCCGTCCTCGATCTCCAGCTCGCCCACGTCGGTCAGCGCGCCTGAATCCAGGCGAGCGCTCAGGGCCGACGCGATGTCGCGTCCGGCGTATGTCGTGCCGAACAGCACCGCGTCCGGCTTCTGCTGCGAGATCAGATCTTCGATGACCTTGACCGCCGGCGCAGCCAGGTGTTGGTCGAAGATCGGATCAGCGCAGCGATACACCGTTTTCGCGCCGTAATTACCCAGCGTCTGGACGGCGTCGTCGGGAGCGGAGCCGAGCAGGATGGCTTCGGCTTCGCCGAGCTGAGCCGCCCGGCTCAAGATCTCGAGCCCAATGCTGACCAGCTTGCCCTGGCTGACCTCTGTGTAAACGAGCAGCTTGGCCATCTAGAGCACCTTCAGCGACGCCAGGAAGTCGGCAATCTTCACGCCGCCATCGCCTTCGTCCGTCACGACTGTGCCCTGCGCCCTGGTGGGCGGCTTGCCCACCGTCAGCACCTTCTCGCGCGCGCCGCTTTCGCCCACCTGGTCAGGGCTGAGGCCGACGTCGGCGGCGCTGTACGTGGCAATCTCCTTGCGCTTGGCGCCCATGATGCCTTTGAGCGATGGATAACGCGGCTCATTGATGCCGCTGGATACCGTGATCAGCACCGGCAGCTCGGCCTCGACTACCTGGTAGCCGAAATCGGTTTGCCGGCGAACGACCGCTTTGCTGCCCTCGACCTTGACTTTCTTGGCAAACGTCAGCGCCGCAACGCCCAGAAGCTCCGCCAGCTGCCCGGGAACCAGGCCGGAGTATGTATCGGTGCTCTCGGTGGCGCAGATCACCATGTCGTACTGGCCTTTCTTGATCGCCGCGGCCAGCGCTTTGGCTGTCCCCAGCGTGTCCGACCCGGCCAGCGCGGGATCGGAGATGAGCACGCCTCGCTCCGCCCCCATGGCCAGGGCCTTGCGAATCTCGTCCACGGCGTTGGGCATGCCCATGGTCACGACAGTGACCTCGCCTCCATGCGCCTCCACCAGACGAAGCGCCTCTTCGACGGCGCTGGCAGCCGCGGGATCCAGCTCGTGGCTCACGCCTTCTCGCTTGACGCGCTTGGTAGTCGGATCGATCTCGATAGTTACCGCGCTAATGGGTACGCATTTCGCGCAGACTGCAATATTCACAAACAACCATTCTACCGGCCGGGTAAGCAAATGCCTGGCCAATCCGTCTCAACAGCCGTGCCAGAGAGCCGTCACTCACTCCATGCTAAACCCGTTATGGCCGGCACGATGAAAACGTTCGCCCTCTCGCTTCCCCTCGTGGCAATACTGCTGGCGCCCGCAGCGGCGCACGCCGCGGTGAGCTCACCTGGACGGATAACGGCCCTGCAGGTCTCCGCCGCGACGTTTGACGGCACGCTGAAGCACAACGTCGAAAATCTGACCGTCACGATTGGCGGCCAAACGGCGAGCGCCGGCTTTCTGGACTACTACAACTCCACCGGTGGCTTGACCCGCTGGGGCTACCCGACCTCCGAGATCCTGCAGGAAGAGCCCAACAACCTGGTGCAGTATTTCCAACGCGGCGCCGTGGACTGGCACTGGCGCGCGGATCTCGGAGCCTACGTCATCGATCGCCGTTTGGCCTGGGATTACTTTGGCGGCGACCGCGCCGGCGACGGCAACGACCAGGGAACGGAAACCGGCACCTCGAACCCGAACGGCGGCGACCAGCTGGGTCCCTGGGGGCACGTGGTCTCCGACGTCGCTGTCGACGGGACAGCGGTGGGCTTCAAGACCTTCTTCGAGCAGCTCGGCGGGGTCAGATCGTTCGGCTACCCCAAGTCCGAAGCCCGAGCTGACGCGAATGCCCCCGGCGCGCTGCACATCGCCGCCGCCACGCCGGGCTTCATCCGGCAGTACTTCCAGGGCGCCGTCATGGAGTATCACCCGGACACGCCGAGCGCGCCGGTCCAGCTGCGACTTCTCGGAGACGACCTGCGCGACAAGAGCTTTCCGAACGGATCGTGGCAGTCGCTGGCATCCTTTCGACCGGCTTCGCCCGTCGCCGCGGGACAGCTGGTGGGCCTGGAATCCCTGGTAGGCACCCCGGTTACGCCGCCGCCCTTCCAGGTCAACCTGCCGGCCGTCGTGAATCAGGGGCAAAGCTTGCAGATCGCCATCGTCGCTCCGGCCGGCGACACCCCGAGTGCCACGGTAGATGGCACGGCCTTGCGGCTCTCTTCACAGAACGGCACCTGGCTGGGATTCCTCGGATTCGATCCACAAGCCGCCGCCGTAAGCCACACCGTCGTGGTCATGGATGGCTCCGGCTCGATCACGCGCACGTTCCGGGTAGCCGCGGTGAAATGGCCGGTCGAGCGCATCGACACCACTCCGCAGCAAGACCAAGTGTCGTCGGGCACCAACGTGGCCGATGAGAATGCCCTCCTGCGGCCGTATTTCCTGAGCTACACGCCCAAGCAGCTGTGGAGCGGAACGTTCATCTACCCGGTCACTGCGCTGCTCACCGACGGCTTCGGCGTCTTCCGGTCGTACAATGGCGGTCCCGCCAACACCTACCACGAGGGACGGGACCTGGGGGCATGGACCGGTACGCCCATCCACGCGGCCGCGGCCGGCAAGGTCGTGCTGGCCCGTCCGCTGACCGTCCGCGGCAACGCCGTGATCGTCGATCACGGCCTCGGAGTGTTCAGCGGGTACTATCACCAGTCCAAGATCGCCGTGCAGGAAGGCCAGATCATCCAGAAGGGAGACCTGATCGGCTACGTCGGCGATACGGGCTTCGCCAATGGCCCGCACTTGCACTGGGAGATGCGCATCAACAACGTGTACGTCGATCCCGATGAATGGACCAGGAACGCCTTCGGCGCGTAGTAAGCAGCGTGGCACGTTATCGCTTCCTCACGATCTGGCAGATTCGCGCTCCGATCGACCGGGTCTTCGACGCTATCTACGATTCGCGCCGCTGGCCCGAATGGTGGCGCGGCGTGGAGCGCGTCGTAGAGCTGCGGCCGCCGGACGCCGATGGCCTTGGCGGGCTGACTCGCTATGTGTGGAAGAGCGCGCTGCCCTACCAGCTCACCATCGACACCACCTCAACTCGCATTGACCGGCCGTTTGCCATGGATGGGCGATCCACCGGCGAGCTGATAGGCGAGGGGCGCTGGCGGCTGCAGGAAGACGGCGGCGTAACCACGGTCCGCTATGAGTGGGCAGTGGCGACGACCAAGGCATGGATGAACCTGCTGGCACCGTTGGCCAGGCCATTGTTTGCGTGGAACCACGACGTCGTCATGCGCCAGGGTGGCGACGGTCTGCGCGCCCTCCTGGAGAGCCGGCCCCAGGGGCACCCAGGCTTCCATCCCGACCGTCTGGCATGGCTCGAAGCCGCCGGCTGGCGGGCGAATTACGACCGCCGCTGGCCACGGCTGCTCTGGCTGGTGCTTCGGCTGGCAAGGGAAGAATTCGATCTGCCCTGGCCGCGCGCCATCGAAGCGGCCTATCACATCACCAAGGCTTCGATCGCCTGGGTCCCGATCGATCACGACCTCGATGCCGTGCGCCGCGGCATCCGCCGCTTCTACACCGTGGCCAGCCGTTACGGCGGGGGACTGCGCTTCGATCCCGAGCAGGTCGCCGCGCTGGAGCTCGAGTACTGGATGGTCCATCGCGAGCTGTCGGGCCAGCCGGAGGCAGCAAAGGGACCACTCGAGGACGTCTTCGCCCGCCTGCACAGCGCGCTCTTCGGTTTGCCCATCGAGGCGACGCGCTCGTCGGCCGTCAGCCGCGCCCGCGCGACCGACACGGTCGATCTCATCACCAGCCGCCGCAGCGCCGACGTGGAGCTCGATTGGGTGAGGGTGGAGCGCTACCTGCGCGAAGCCTACGGCAGCCTGGCGGAAGAGCTGGCCAGGCGGTAAGGGTCAGGCTCCGCCGAAGCGCTCTTCGATAGCCTTGAGCTCGGCATTGCCCTGGCCGCTGTAGAAGCTCGAGGCATCGCGGTAGGTCGGCAGCGTTTCGAGGTAGGTGCGCGGGTCGCCTGTGGTCCTCAGCGCCTCCAGCAGCTGCATCTGAGATGCCAGCGCGGCTACCTGCATGGCGCCGACGATCAGCGCGCAATTGCCGCCGGCCGAGGCGTACTCCGTCAACGACATCCCGCCGGGCAGCACGCCCATCGACGGCTTTTGAAAGGCCCGACGCAGCGTCCGCAGCGCATCAGCATCACGGCCTGAGATCCAGCCCACATCGGCGCCGTTGTCGAGGCACTCCAGCAGCCGTTCCCGGCGCTCGGCTGCATCTTTGACGTCGCAGCGCGCCACGATGACCAGCTCCGAATCCGTCCGGGCATCGACGGCCGCGCGGATCTTGTCGACCATCTCGCGCCGCGTGACGAACTCGCCCGATCCGCCCTGGTACACGGGCCGCTTCGGCGTCACCTGGTCTTCGATGTGGACGGCCGCCGCGCCGGCGCGCTCGTACTCGCGCACCGTCCTGACCACGTTCACAACGTTCCCAAAGCCTGTGTCCGCATCCCCGATGACTGGAATCTGCACCGCATCGCATAGATAGCGCAGGTGACTGACCATCTCGGTCATGTCTAGGATGCCGGCGTCGGAATAGCCCCTGGTGCGGTGGGCGGCGCTGCCCGAGGCATGGATGGCCTGGAAACCCATGTGCTCGGCCAGCCTGGCGCTCACCGGGTCCGAGCAGCCCAGGGCCGGGAAGACCGAGGACGAGGCCAGCAGCGCCCGCAGCTTGCGGCGGCGATCAGTCGGCGTGGTCATACGACGGCTCCTCTCGCGCTGCGGAGCTCACAGCTCCGGCTCGCGCTCATCTTTCTGCAGCGCCCGCAGGAACTTGGGTCGGGCTTCGTCCGAGATTCCGGCCGTCCTGCCGCCGTTCCAGACGTTGATGATCTCGGCCAGGATGCAGATCGCAATCTCGGCCGGCGTGCGGGCGCCGATGTCAATGCCGATGGGCGCCTTCACCTTCGCCAGGTGCTCCAGCGACACGCCTTCATCCTTCAGCAGCTTCAACACGGCGTACACGCGCCGGCGGCTGCCGATCATGCCGATGTAGGCCAGCGGCTTCTGAATGACCTTGCGCAGCGACAGCACGTCGTGGCGGTGGCCCCGCGTCACCAGCACGATGAAGGTGCTGGGGTTCAGCTCCATGTTTGTGATGGCGTGCTCGTAATCGTCGACCAGGATCTCGTCCGCCGTCGGAAAACGCTGTCGATTGGCGAACACCGCGCGGTCGTCGATCACGACCACTTCGTAATCCAGCAGCTTGCCCATCGCCGCCAGCGGCACCGCGATGTGCCCGGCACCTACCACAACCAGGCGCGGCGGCGGCATGAACAGCTCGAAGAACACCTCCACGTCTCGTCCGGGACCAAGCTCGTAGCTCTTCGTCTGGACCTTGCGCGTCTCCATCACGTGGCGCAGGTCTTCCAGGACCTGCTCGTCCAGCCGGGCATCGCCGAGGGTGCCCGTGCGTCCCCCGGCCGACGTCACAACCATCTTGGCGCCCGTGAGCTCAGGCCCGCCTTTGGTTGCCACGACCGTCGTGAGAGCGGCAGCCTGGCGAGCGTCCAGGGCAGCGCTGATGGCTCGGGTGAGCGCTAACACGAACGAGAGAACGTGCGCGAGGGCTGGCTGGCGGCCGGCAACCCCATCAGGTCCGCGGCGAGTTCGGTCGTGCCCGCTGCCCGCCGCACCCTAGCGCTCGGCGCCTTCTACGAACCAGGGTTCGACGAAGATGTCCATGTGCCCCCCGCAGACGGCTTCAGTGCGCATGGCGATCTCGTCGGTCAAGTCGACGTGCACCATCTGAGGCTTGCGCGTCTCGATAACGTCCACGGCCGAGCGGAACACCTCCGCCTCGCCGCAGCCTCCGCCGACCGTGCCGTCGAACTCACCGCTGCGGCGTATGAGCATCTTCGCCCCCACTTCGCGCGGCACCGATCCGACAGCCCGCACGATCGTCGCCACGGCTACCGTCTCACCCTCTTTGATGAGATCCTCGACCTTCTTGTAGAAGTCGCTCATGCCCGCATTCTAGCGTCGGGCGGGCTAATTGCGGCCTGGCGCGTATGCGTGGCACAGTGTGTGCAAGCAAGGCACGTTTAACACTGTCTGGCGTTTGAGTCATCGACGAAGCTATGAAGCACATCCTGCGCGCCGTCGCCATGCTGGTGCTGTCGCTGGTAACAGCCGCACCGGTGACTCGAGCGCAAGCGACCCAAGCGGCCGACCTGAGCGCGAATTGGGCTGGCCTGGTCGCCACCAACGCCTACTACACCGGCGTTACCGCGCTCATTCAAGCGCCCACGCCGGCGGCCCTGCAAAGTCTGGGGGTCGCCGCTTCGTGGGTAGGCATCGGCGGCAGCGACACTCCCGATCTCATTCAAGCCGGCGTGCAGGAGGTCAACCAGGGCCCCTTCTTCTCGTATCAGGCCTGGTACGAGATGCTCCCCGAGCCATCGCGCAACGTGGTGATGGACATCGAGCCCGGAGCATGGATCCTGGTGGACATCCACGAGCTCGCTTTCGATTACTGGCAGATCACGATTGTGAACGGCACCAATGTCGTGCAGCGGCAGGTCCGCTACGCCTCATCACATTCGTCCGCGGAATGGATCGTCGAAGAGCCATCGCTGCTGAGCGGCAGGCAGCTGCCGCTGGCCGGGATCACCGGCGCCAACTTCGCCAAGATGTCGGCCATCGCCAACGGCGTCACAGCTATCCCGGCGCAGCTCTTTCCTAGACCGGTCGTTATCGTCTCCCCGCTTGGGACGGTCAAAGCCGTTCCGTCGCCGCTGGGACCCGACGGCGCGAGCTTCAGCGTCACTACGCGCTGAGCTCGGCGTCGATTCGAGACCACGTTATAGTGCCAGCGTGCCCGGACAAGATCCGTTCGAAGGCGTGACGCCCGTCTCCATCGCCGGAGACGCCGACAACAGGCGCATGACGATCACCTGGAACGACGGCCACGCCAGCGAGCTGACGTACGAATGGCTGCGCTGGCATTGTCCCTGCGCCTCATGCGCCGGCGAGGGAGGCGCCCCGGGCGAGCTGGCGTTCACCACCGAGCTGACCGCCGACCAAACCATGCTGGATGACCTGCAGCTGGTCGGCAGCTACGGCATGAGCCCCACCTGGAAGGACGGCCACCACACCGGCATCTACACGTTCCGCGCCCTCCGAGCGATGTGCCCCTGCCCGGAATGCGACGCCCGCCGCCGCTCAACCGCCGCCAGCCCCAGCTGAGCAGGCGCTTACGGACTCGCCGAATAGCGTTGCTGCCAGACGTCACCTGGAGCCGGGGCCCCCAGAGTAGCGTGTTAGGATGCCGGAATGGGTGATTGGGCGCTCGTGCTGGGCGCTTCCAGTGGCTTTGGAGAGGCGACGTCGCTGGCGCTGGCCAACGCGGGATTCGACGTCTTCGGGGTGCACCTGGATCGCAGGCAGACGATGCACAACGTGGAGCGCATTGTCGGACAGATCAAGGGTCTCGGCCGTGAGGCGCACTTCTTCAACGTGAACGTGGCTGATGCCGAAAAGCGAGCCGCCACGTTGGATGCCATCGAGGGGCTGCGAGGCGGCCGGCCCGTTCGCGTGCTGCTGCACTCGGTCGCCTTTGGCGCGCTCAAGCCGCTGGTCGGCGAAACCCCTGACGATTCTCTGTCTCAGGCGCAGATCGAGATGACGCTCAACGTCATGGCCAGCAGCCTGGTGTACTGGACGCAGGACCTGGTGCAGCGCAAGCTGATGGGCGAGGGTGGGCGGATATTTGCCATGACCAGCAGCGGCTCCAATCGGGCGATCGCCTGCTACGGAGCGGTATCCGCCGCCAAGGCCTGCCTGGAAGCCTACATTCGACAGCTGGCCGTGGAGCTCGCGCCCCGCGGCATCACCGCCAATGCCATCCGAGCCGGCGTGACCGACACGCCGGCATCGCGGCTCATCCCCGGCAGCGAGGCGATCTTCGCCGAGGCCCGCAAGCGCAACCCGGCGCACCGGCTCACCACACCGGTCGACGTGGCGTCCTTCATCGCCCTCATGGCACGGCCCGAAACACAATGGGTCAGTGGCAATGTCGTGAACGTGGATGCTGGAGAAGAGATCGCCGGCTGAGCTGCTCGCAGCCACGTCCCTTCATCGGAGTCACCACAGCGCCGGCGGAGGCTGAGTGGGACGCACGGTCAAGCAGGTTGCCTTCCTCGTCGTCCTGGCGTTCCTGGTGGTCAGCCTGGACCTGGCCTATTGGCAGGTGGTCCGCGCGCCGGACCTGAGCCAGCGCGCCGGCAATCCCCGGGCCGTCAAGGCCATGGAGCAGGTCGATCGAGGCCTGATCGTCGATCGCCACGGGACGGTCCTCGCTCGAAGCGTGCGGTCCGCCGGCGGCTTCAAGCGCCAGTACACCATGCCCAGCCTTTCGCCGCTGATTGGCTACAGCAGCGTGCGTTTCGGTCAGGATGGGATCGAAAAGACCTTTGATACACAGCTCCAGGGGACAGCCGGAGACCTCGCTGAGGCCTTGGCTGATCTCGTCCTGCAGCGCCCAAAGGTCGGCGACACGCTCACCCTGAGCATCGACGCCAAGCTGCAGCAGGCGGTCGAGCAGGCCATGGGAGACGCCAACGGAGCAGCGATCGTCATGAAGCCACAGGATGGCGAGATCCTGGCCATGGTGACGAGGCCCTACTTCGACGCCAACCAGCTCGACGCCGAGCTGCAGCGGCTGCGAACCGACCCCTCAGGGCCGCTGTTCAATCGCGCAACGCTGGGACTGTTTCCGCCGGGATCGACCTTCAAGATCGTCACCGCCGCCGCCGCGCTGGCCGGCGGCAACGCCCGCCCCGACACCAAGATCCCGCAGCCAGGCGACACGTTCGTCGTCGACGGCTTCACCGTCCGAGGCAGCAATCTCCCGCGCGGCCTCACCGACCCCACCCTCACCCAGGCCTTTCAATACTCGTGCAATCCGTGCTTTGCTCAGCTGGGACTGCAGCTCGGCTGGCAGCGTCTGCAGCAGCAGGCGGATATGTTCGCCATAGGCAAGCCGATTCCCTTCGACCTCCCCACGGCGGCGAGCCGCCTCGCCGATGCCGGCGCGGACCTGTCGCGCGTGCTGCTGGCTAACAGCGCCTACGGCCAGGGGCAGGTGTCGGTATCCCCGCTGCAGATGGCGCTGATTACCGCGGCCGTAGCCAATGGGGGCAGCATGCCGCTGCCTCACCTCGTTACGCAGCAAGCGACCAGGCAGAGCCAGTCCATCACCAGCTTCGAAGTGGGGAATCTCGGCACCCCGCTCGATGGCCAGGTAGCCGCCGAGCTGCGGCAGATGATGGTGGCCGTGGTCCAGCAGGGCTCCGGCACCCAGGCCCGCCTGCCAAACGTGCAGGTTGCCGGCAAGACCGGGACGGCTGAGACCGGCGACGGCCAACCACCCGATGCCTGGTTCGTTGGGTTCGCCCCGGCGGATCAGCCGCGCTACGTGGTGGCCGTCATTCGGGAGCACAAGGGCGAAGGCTTTGACCAGGCGGCGCCGATGGCTAGAGCCATGCTGCAAGCCGCGCTGGCCAGCGACGACTGAGCAAGATCTTCCTTAGCGGCCCTTGGCGTCCTCGCCATGAAGGGTCATACAGGTGCTCGTGGCCCGAGCGACCAAGCGTTCTTGATCGTCAGTCACGTCGCACTCCGTCAGGCCAATCGTCCGCCCGCTCTTCACCACCCATCCCACTGCTTGCAGCCGGCCGGTCCAGAAGGGCCGCAGGAAGTTGATCTTCAGCTCCAGCGTAGTGAAGCTCTGGTCCTCGCCCAGCGTGGTCGAATAGGCGACGCCCATGGCGGCGTCGGCCAGGTCGCACAGAACGCCGCCATGCAGGGTACCCATGGGGTTGTGATGCTGCGGCCCGACCTCCATCTCGAATGTCGCCCGTCCATCGCTCAAGCCCGTTAGCCGAAAGCCAACCAGCCTGCCTACGGCGATCGTCGGCTCCTCGCCACGCAGCATCCGCTCAAACCTATCCCTCATCCTCGACATGCATCCATTGTCCCCGGAGCGCGATTCCGTCCGTCGTCCCCGACCACTGCTCACTTGATCAGGTGGCAGTGCCCTTCCTACAATCCAGCAATGACCGACCCACTGGAGCTGTTCCATCCCGCCGTACGCGGCTGGTTCCAACAGCAGTTCGGCCGTCCGAGCCCGCCGCAGGCGCTGGGGTGGCCCTCCATCGCCGCCGGGAAGCACACCCTGATCCTGGCGCCCACAGGCTCCGGGAAAACGCTGGCGGCCTTCCTGTGGTGTCTCAATCAGCTCTACCAGCATCCAGCCGACGGGGTGCAGGTGCTGTACGTGTCCCCCCTCAAGGCGCTGAACTACGATGTCGAGAAGAATCTGGAGCAGCCGCTGGAAGGCATCAGCGCCAAGGCCGCAGAGCTGGGCCTCGCACTGCCCCACATTGGTGCAGCCGTGCGAACGGGGGACACGGCGGCAGCGGGTCGGGCCGGCATGCTGCGCCGCCCGCCACAGGTGCTGATCACCACGCCCGAATCGCTGTACCTGCTGCTCACTTCGCAGCGGGCCAGGAACATGCTGCGCACCGTCCGCTACGTGATCCTCGATGAGATTCACGCCGTCGCCGGCACCAAGCGCGGGGTGCACCTCGCCCTGTCCATCGAACGGTTGGAAGCGTTGGTGAAGGGCACGGAAGCGGGTGCCAGCCAAATGGGCTCGACGGATGCTTTCGTGCGCATTGGCCTATCGGCGACGCAGCGGCCGCTGAGCGAGATCGCCAGCTTCCTTGGCGGAACCGGGCGCGAGGTCAACGTCGTCGACGCCGGACGAAGGAAGCCGCTCGACCTCAAGGTCGTCTCCCCGGTGAAGACGTTCGATGAGCTGCCGGACCACTCCGCCTGGAACGGCATCTACGCCAAGATCCTGGACTACCTGAAGGCAGAGCCACGGCCGCGGTCGACCTTGATCTTCGTGAACAACCGCGGCGTGGCCGAGCGCGTCACCGCCAACCTCAACGATCTGGCAGGCGAAGAGATCGCCCGGGCCCACCACGGCAGCATGTCCAAGGAGAAACGGCTGGAGGTTGAGGAGCTGCTGAAGGCAGGCAGGCTGCCGGCCATCGTGGCCACCTCCAGCCTGGAGCTCGGCATCGACATGGGCAGCATCGACCTGGTGCTGCAGATCGGGTCTCCGAAGGCCGTCTCGCGCGGATTGCAGCGGGTCGGCCGTGCCGGCCACCGGCTGGACGAGATTGCCGTGGGGCGAGTGCTGCCGACACATCGCTCGGACGTGCTCGAAGCGGCTATCGTGTCACGCGAGATGGAGCAGGGCGAGGTGGAAGAGACGCGCGTGCCACGCAACTGCCTCGACGTCCTGGCCCAGCAGGTGTGCGCCATGAGCTGCGAGCGCGAGTGGGCCGTTCCCGAGCTGTTCGACATCGTGAAACGCGCCTACCCCTTTCGGGATCTCACTCGTTCCGCGCTGGACAGCGTGCTGGAGATGCTTTCGGGGCGCTATCCGTCGCACGAGTTCGGCGAGCTGAGGCCGCGCATCGCCTGGGATCGCCAGAACGACCTCGTGCGGGCCCGCGAGGGCAGCCGCATGCTGGCCATCATCAATGGGGGAACCATCCCCGACCGCGGCTACTTCGGCGTCTACCTGTCCGAGAGCAACCTGAAGCTCGGCGAGCTTGACGAGGAGATGGTCTACGAGTCGCGCGTGGGCCAGTCGTTCACGCTGGGCAACAGCAACTGGCGCATCGATGCTATCGGCCACGATCGCGTGCTGGTATCGCCCGCTCCGCCGGGGGCGGCGCGCATCCCCTTCTGGCATGGCGAGGGTCTGGGCCGCCCCTTCGAGCTGGGCGAGAGCATGGGCTGCTTCCTGGCTGAGATGGAGCAGCGGCTGGCCAAGGGCGAGGGCCCGGCGGTAGTGGACGTGCTGTGCTCGGAATACGCCCTGGATGACGTAGCGGCGCAGAACCTGGTGGAGTTCCTGCGCGGGCAGATCGAGGCCGCCGGCCAGCTAGCCACGAGGCGACGGCTGGTCGTGGAGCGCTTCAGCGACGAGCTGGGCGAGCCGCGTGTAGTGATCCATTCGCCCTTGGGCGGACGCGTGAACGGAGCGCTGGCGTTTGCCCTGGCGGCGCGCTTGCGCCAGACCACAGCGATGGAGGTGGAGCAGCTCTACACCGACGACGGCATCGTCTTCCGCTTCCCCGCCGACGCGCAGCCGCCCATCGACCTGCTCCGCCAGATAGATTCGGACACGGTCGAGGACCTGATTGTCTCCGAGGTCGGCGCCTCGGCCATGTTCGGCACCATCTTCCGCCAAGCCGCGGCGCGAGCGCTGCTGCTGCCGCGACAGCGGCCCGACCGGCGCTCGCCGCTATGGCTGCAGCGCATCAAGGCGGCCGATCTGCTGCAGGTCGCTCGCCGTTACGAGTCGTTCCCTATCGTCATCGAAACCTATCGCGAATGCCTCCAGGACGTGCTCGACGTGCCGCACCTGCGGCAGATCCTCAGCGAGATCGAGGTCGGAGAGGTCGAGGTGGTGCAGGTCGATACGCCCTTCGCCTCACCCTTCGCCGCCGAGATCCTGTTCAGCTTCATCATGGCCTTCATGTACGGCACGGATGCTCCTCGGGCCGAGCGGAAGAGCGCCATGCTGTCGCTGAACCGCGACCTCCTGGCCGACGTTCTGGACGACGACGCAGTGCGCGACCTGCTCGAGCCGGCTGCCATTGCCCAGCTCGAGGGGCGGCTGCAGCGCACCCTGCCGGGCTGGAGGGCCGAATCGGCCGATGAGCTCATGGAGCTCCTTCTGCGACTCGTCGACCTCACCGAGCCGGAGATCGCGGCGCGTTTCGAAGGCGATTACGCACCCGCCCTGCACCAGCTGCTCGACAGCGGACAGGCCGTGCGAGTGCCGAGGGCCGAGGGCCGAGGGCCGAGGGCTGACGGTCGAGGGCCGAGTGCTGAGGGCCGGGGGCTGGCGGCGGGTGGCCGAGGGCCGAGTGCCGAGGGCCGAGTGCCGAGTGCGCCGAGCGCGGCCCTGCCTGCTGCCGCAGACCAGGCTCGCGTTATCCCGGCCGAGTACGCCACTTCGTTCCGCGATGCCGTGCGGCTTGCAAGCGATCCCCATCTCGCTCCTGTCGATCCCCTCGTCACGCAGCACCCGGCACCCGGCACCGCCGCGCGTCTCGATCTCCTGCGCCGGTTCGCGGCCAATCACGGGCCGTTTCGGGTGGAGCAGGTACAGGGCCGTTACGGCTTCGATCCGCTGCCGGAGCTGGAGGAGCTGCATCGCCAACAGGTCGTGGCGCGAGGAGATTTCGTGCCGGGCCAGAGCGGTGAGGAATGGTGCCTGATCGAGAACTTGCGGCAGCTGCACCGCCACAGTCTGGCCATCCTGCGCGAGCAGATCGAGCCGCGGGACGGGGCGCAGTTCGCCGCCTTCTTGGCCGACTGGCAGGGAGTGAGCCTGGAGCCGCGGCGCTCGAAGGTCGCCGGCCTGAGGCAGGTGATCGAGCAGCTTCAGGGCGTTGCCCTGCCCATGGAAGTGTGGGAGCCGGACGTCTTGAGCCGGCGCTTGGACGGCTACCAGCCGTCCTGGCTCGACCAGCTGTGCGCCGCCGGCGAAGTCGTCTGGCTGGGCAGCACCTCGCCGGGTGGCGGCAAAGGCAAGATCGCTTTCTACTTCCGCGACGACGTGCAGCTGCTCCTGCCCGCCGAGGGCCTTCCCCGATCCGTTGGCGCGCCCGGGCGCAAGGTGGCCGACTGGCTGCGCCAGCACGGCGCCTCGTTCATGCAGGATGTGGCGCGCGGCACCCAGCTCGGCCTGCCCGCCGTGTACGACGCCCTGTGGGAGCTGGTTTGGGCCGGTGAAGCCACCAACGATACCTTCGACCCCGTCCGCTCGCCGAGGCGTCCTCAGCGAGAGCCGGCAGCGGGCAGCCAAGCACCTAACGCCGCCGGCTCCCCAAGCCTCATTCCCGGAGGGACCCGCCCTCGACACTGGTCGTATCGCCGCGACTTTCGCCGGCCGGGGCTTCCGGCAGGCCAGGGGCGCTGGTCGCTGTTCACTGCCGGGGATCCGGCCTCGGTCGAGGAACAGACCGAAGCCTACGCCCGCCAGCTGCTGCGGCGCTACGGCGTGGTCGCGCGGGAGATGGCCATGGCCGAGGAGGGGCCGGTCGGCTGGGCGGCCGTATACCAGGCCCTCAAACGGCTGGAAGCGCTGGGACAGGTCAGGCGCGGATACTTCGTCAAGGGCCTGTCCGGCGCGCAGTTCGCGCTGCCCGAAGCGGTGGAGCGCCTGCGACAGCCCCGCGACACGCGCCTGCTGCTCAACGCTACCGACCCAGCCAACCCCTATGGAGTCCTGCTGGCCCATGACGGCAATCAGCGCGTTACCCGGCTGTCCACGAACTACGTCGCGCTCGTGGCCGGGCACCCGGTCCTGGCCGTCGAAGGCCAGGGCCGAGACCTGCGTCCATTGGAAGAGGGGGCGCGCCAGGCATTGCCACTGCTCACCCACCTCCTGGACGCGCCGGTCCGGGTTCGACGCCTGCGGAAGATCGAAGTTGAGACCTGGGACGGTCAGCCGGTCACGAAATCCGAGGTGCGGCCGGAGCTCGAGGCGCTGGGCTTCGACGCCGACCCGCAGCGCATGGTCCTCCGGCCCTCGCGGCTGTAAACTTTTCCTCGGATCGGGGGTCCTCGATCGGGGCCGGCTTACGCCGGCCTTCGCTGTTCCTGGGCCGCGCTCTCAGGCCGCCGCCGTGCCGGACGTGGCGCGCTGCAGCTTCAGCTGCAGCCAGTGGGACTCGAACGGCAGGCCCAGCTGTGCTGCCTGCTGGACCGAGCGGGAAGCGGCGGACAGCTGTCCCAGCTCGATCTGCGAATCGGCCAGGTCCATCCAGCTCCAGGCCAGGCGGGGCTGCTGAGCGGCCCGCAGCTCGGCCTTGGCCAACGCCTGCTGATAGGCGCTCGCCCGGTCGTAGCTCGCCATGATCGCGTCCACCAGCGGCTGTCGGTCGGGTGGATACAGGACCACGAAGCGGCCGCCGGAGATTTGCCACAGGTCGTCGAAGTCCGCATAGGAGATGCGGTGGTTCGGGCCGAGGTAAGGGTCGCTGCCAATGAAGTACCCTGCGCCGTCGTCGTACCCGTCGATCGGGCGGAAGTGCCGGATAGGCTCCTGGCGGCTGACCAGGTCCGAGACGATGACCGGCAACCCGTTTGCTACGAAGGTCTTGACCAGTGTGTCGCTGGCGCCTACGCCCTCCACTGTTCGCATACCGAGGGACTCGGCATAGAACGGCACACCGGCCAGCGACATGCCATAGGCCGGCAGGTTGGGCCTGAGCACCTGGGCCACCTGCGCCTGGGTGCGATGCAGCCCCAAGAAGTCGAGCACTTCGGCGACGGAGGCCGGCCCGCAATTGTTCAACGTCTGCGAAATGAACACCAGCGGTCCGATGCGCTTTGCCGGCGGATTGGGTGGGAGCGCGGCGCCGGCCGCTGATGGGACGGCTGCCAATGGGCTTGGCTGAACCGGCACGGGCGCCGGCGCGGCCGGAACGCTAGCGGCCGAGGAAACAGGAGCCGGTGACGCGGCGCTGGCATTGGCCGGCGCTCTGATGGAAGCCGAAGGGCTGGCGGCCGCGCTCGCCGGCGCGCTGGTGGAAACGGAAGCAGTGGCGACCGCGCTGGCCGGCGCGCTCGTGGGAGCAGCGCCATTGACGCTCTGAACCGAGGTCGCTGATTGGCTCACCGGCTCGGCCGGCAGCACCGCCTGGCCGCATGCGACAAGCACCAAGGCCGGCAGGAGGAGAAGCGCCGCATCCCCAGGCCGAGGGAGCCTCATGCTGCGGAGTATAGGCACGCTAGCCCAGACCCATGGCCGCGGCGGCCGCGGCCATGGTCTGCTGTGCGATAGGACGCACCCGATCGGCCCCGTTCTTCAGGAGATCTTCGATATGGCCTTCGTCCTTCGAGAGCTCAGCAAAATGGCGTTGGAGCGGGCCGAGGCCCTCGACCACCAGCTCCGCCAGCTCCTTCTTGAGTGCACCATAGCCCTGCCCCTCGAAGTGGCGTTCGACGTCCTGTCGTGTCGTGCCTGGCGGGGAGAGGAGCTGATAGATCGTCAGCAGATTGAGCAGTCCCGGGCGCGACTCGTCGAAACGTACCTCCCGGCCGCTGTCCGTGACCGCTTTCATGATGCGGCTGCGCAGCACGTCCGGCGGGTCGAGCAGCAGTATGCAGCCCGCCGGATCGCTCTTGCTCATCTTCTTGGTGGGGTCCTGCAGCGACATGATGCGCGCCCCCTCGCTGCGGATCCACGCTTCAGGCACCTTCAACACGGGGCCGTAGTCGTGATTGAACTTCTGGGCGATATCCCTGGTGAGCTCGATGTGCTGGCGCTGATCCTCCCCCACGGGCACCCCATCAGCCTGGTACAGCAGGATGTCCGCTGCCATCAGCATGGGATAGGCCAGCAACCCTACACTGGAGCGCTCCTTGATCTCGGCCTGCTTCTCCTTGAACTGCGTCATGCGGTTGGCCCAGCCCATGGGCGTAATGCAGTTGAACAGCCAGGCCATCTCGGCGTGCTCTTTGACGTGCGATTGGATGAAGATGGCCGTGCGGCTTGGGTCCAGGCCAGCGGCCAGGTAGATCTTGGCCAGGTCTCGGCTGCGACGATGCAGCGTCTGGGGATCCTGCGGCACGGTGATGGCGTGCAGATCGACGATGCAGAAGATGTTGTCGTTGTCGTATTGAGCATCGACCCAGTTCTTGATGGCGCCCAGGTAGTTGCCCAGGTGCATCTCCCCGCTAGGCTGGATGCCGCTGAAGACGCGCTTCTTGCCGGAGTGAGTGGGTGTGGACATTCGCCGCTAATTCTCGCGCAAAGGCGTTAGGCGCGAGGCGCAAGGCGTTAGGCGCAAGGCGTTAGGCGCAAGGCGCAAGGCGCAAGGCGCAAGGCGCAAGGCGCAAGGCGCAAGGCGCAAGGCGCAAGGCGCAAGGCGCGAGGCGTGAGGCGCTGGGCGCGAGGCGCTGGGCGCGAGGCGTGAGGCGCTGGGCGCTGGGCGCAAGGCGCAAGGCGTTAGGCGCAAGGCGCAAGGCGTTAGGCGCTGGGCGCGAGGCGTGAGGCGCTGGGCGCGAGGCGTGAGGCGCTGGGCGCTGGGCGCTGGGCGCTGGGCAGAGTAGCGCGGGGCCTTGCGCCCCGCCCCTGTTACGCGTTCACCGTGGCCGTTCAGCACGCCGCAGCTCTCGATCGGCCTCGCGCCTCGCGCCTCGCGCCTCGCGCTGACGCCTCGCGCCTTGCGCCTTCTACAGCCAGCGCTGTCCGTATTCGCGCATGCTTTCGATCAGCGTCACCAGGGCTCGGCCCTTCTCGGTGAGTGAGTACTCCACGCGGGGCGGGATCTCGGCGAACGCACGCCGGGTCAGGATGCCCTCCTGATCCAGGCTGCGGAGGCGTTCCGACAACGTCTTGGCGCTGATGCCCGTCAGCGATTTTTCCAGCTCGTTGAAGCGCTTCGTGCCGGTCACCAGGTCTCGGATGATCAGCAACGTCCACTTGCTGCCGATAACCGCTGCCGTACGCGCCACCGGACAATCCTCCTCCACTCGTGCCTCGACGGGCGGAGGGGCGAGGTCCAGGCTAGGCGCGCTCACTGCCGGCGATCCCGTCCTCGACCGGTGCCGTGGGGGGTGCTCATCCTGGGTTCAGTCTAGCCAGCGACCTTGGCTAGCCTCCCGCGCCGCACCAAAGTACTAAGCCGCGGGGTGGTCACCCACTGGCATAGCCGTCCCAGGCGGTCTTCTGGCTGCGCGTCAGCAAGCTTTGCAGAAGCCCGAACGCCATGAGCGTCGTGAGCAGGTTGCTGGCGCCGTAGCTGATAAACGGAAGTGGGATGCCGGTCACCGGCGTGAGGCCGATCGTCATGCCAACGTTGACGAAGACCTGGAACAGGACCATGCTGACCGCTCCCGCGGCGAAGGTGCGGCCAAACACCTCCTTCTGCATCGAGGCGGCGCGCACCATTCGGAACAGCAGCACGATGAACAGCAGGAACAGCGCCAGCGCCCCGAGGAAACCGAGCTCCTCACCCAGCACGGCGAAGATGAAGTCGGTGTGCTGGACTTTGAGGAAGTCCAGCTGGCTTTGGGTGCCATGGCCGAAGCCCTGGCCCAGCCATCCTCCTGACCCGACACTGATGCGTGACTGGATCATGTTGTAGCCCTCACCCGAGGGGTCGGACTCCGGGTTCAGGAAAATCAAGAGCCGGTTGCGCTGGTACTCCTTCATGAACTGCCACACGATGGGGCCGCAGAGCGCCAGGCCACCGGCCAGCAGGCCCAGGTGCGACACGCGAACGCCCGCCATCACCGCCATACCCAGCCAGATGGCGAGCATCACCATGGCGGTACCGAAGTCCGGCTGCAGGAAAACCAGCACGATCGGCACCGCAATCAGCGCCAGGGACAGGGCGACCGTGCCGAAGCGCTGCACGCGATCCTGATGGTCGGCGAAGAACTTCGCCAGCGTCACGATGAGCAGCAGCTTGGCCAGCTCCGACGGCTGGAAGCGGAAGAAGCCCACGTCGATCCACCGCTGGGCGCCGTTCGACTGATGGCCGATGACGGCCACGGCGAGCAGCAGCAGCAGGTTGAGGACGTAGATCGGATAGCCCAGCGAGCGTACGTAGCGGAAGTCGACCAGCGTGGCCACAACCAGCAGGACCAGCCCGATCGCCGCGAAGACCGCCTGGTGGCCGGAAAAGGTACTGAAGAACGGCTCGTCCTTAGGACTGTCCGCCAGCGTGGCGCTGTACACCATCAGGATGCCCACGACGGTGAGCAGGAGCGCGGTCGCCAGCAGCACATAGTCGAAGTGCCGCCACGGATTCCAGCGCTTCTCGATCATCGCTTAGGTGAGGCGCTCGGGGTAGGCCGAGCCTCCTGCGACACCTGCATCTCCGCTGGAAGCGGGAATTGGGGATCGTGGGCGTCCGAAGCGTCCTCGTGCTGATCCGCGTAATACATCTGATTGACGTTCGTCCAGCCCGTACCAAAGGTTGCGCTGCAGAAGCCGGCGGTTTGCGGCGTATCACAGCCGTAGGCGCGCCTAACGTCCGATACGTGGAAGTAGCGCGCCAGGATCTTGCGGCCCACCGGCGCGGCGAAGTCGGCGCCTTCACCCGCGTCGTGCACCCACACCACGACCGCGATCTGGGGATTGTCGTAGGGTGCGAAGCCAACCCACCAGGCGTTCGTCGGCAGGAAGCCGTGCTTGTCGCGCAGCGGCTTGCCGTCGGGACCATTTACCACGAACTCGGCCGTGCCCGTCTTGCCGGCGATACGTAGGTCGCGCAGGTCGGCCTTGTACGACGATCCCGTGTAGACGCCTTTACGCATCCCCTGGCGCACCACCTCCAGGTACTGCGGCTCGACCGGCACATGATTTTTCACCTGCGGTTCGACGCTCCTCACCACGTTCCCGTTCGAATCCAGCACGGACTTCACGACGTGGGGGACCATCACGTTCCCGCCGTTGGCAACGGCTGCCGTGACGTCCAGCATCTGCAGGGGCGTTGCCGTGTCGAAGCCCTGGCCGATCGCCGCGAACAGCGAGTCCGCCGTGTACCACACCTTTTGATCGGGCTGGTCGAAGTTGGCCGCCTTCCATGCGGTGGTCGGCATGAAACCCCTCTGCTCGAACGGCAGGTCGATGCCCAGCTGCGCCGTGAGACCGAACTGCTGCGCCCACGAGGTTAGGCGATCGATGCCCATCCCACGAACGCTGCCGCTGCCGGCCACCACGGTGGCCATCCAAATGTCGTTCGATTGGGCGATGGCGTCCACGACCGTCATGTTGGAATAGCCGCGCGCCTCCCAGTTGCGGAAGTCGATACCACCACCCCATACCGGCCCAACCGAAATACCGGTGGTAGGGCTCACCACGTGGTCTTCGAGCGCGCCCGCCGAGGTGATCTGCTTGAAGGTAGACCCTGGAGCCGAAGCTGAGAGCGCGCGGTCGATCAGCGGGTTGTCATGGCTCGTGAGAACCGCCGCGGCCTTGGGCTGATCAACGGCGCGGCCGCTGAAGACGTTGTCGTCGTACTGCGGGAATGCCGCCAGCGCCAGGATCTCGCCGGTATGGACGTCCATCACGATGGCGGCGCCTTCATCCCCGTGGCCGCCGTCGATTGGGGCGCGGGCCATGGCCGCCTTCACTTCAGCCGGGCAGTTCGCCGTGAAGACCTTCTCATCCGGGTTTGCCTGGTAACAATGCGCCCGATCGAGGCCCCAGCGCAGGTAGGAGTTGACATCCTTCTGGAAAGCCTGATCGATGGTCAGCTGCAGACTGCGGCCGGGCTGCGGCGGCACCTCGTCGAGCACCTGGATCTCCCGGCCGCCGGCGTCGACCTCGACGTGCTGGAGACCATGGGTGCCGCGCAGATCGTCCTCGTACGTCAGCTCCACTCCGGCTCGTCCGATCTTGTCGTCTCTCAGGTAGCCCTCCGACTTGAGATCGGGATACTCGTCTTGAGTGACCGGCCCAACATAGCCGAGAACGCTGGAGAGCAGCGGGCCGAAGGTGTAATCGCGCACGGTCGACTGCACCGGAATCACGCCCGGAAGGTCGACGTGGTCCTCCTTGATGGCCAGGACCGTCTCCCAGGGAATGCTGCTGGCGACGGTGATGGGCACCCCCGGCTCAGTGCTGCGCTGCTGGTTGACCTTCGCGTTGATGTCCGCCGGATCGGCCTGCAGCAGTTGGGCCAGCAAACGCACGACTCGGTCCTGCTCCCTTCCCGGGAGGTCCTCGACGTCGATCGCTACGTCAAAGCTCGGTGAGTTGGAGACGAGTTGCGTGTGGTTGCGGTCGTAGATGACGCCTCGCAGGGCCGGCACGGTCCGTTCGCGCACGCGGTTCTGGACGGCTTTGCTGAGATAGCTGTCGCTGTTGACGATCTGCATGTCCCACAGCCTCACCGCCAGGACCGCGAAAGCGACCAGGACCACGACGCGGAAGCCCATGAGTCTGCGCGACAGCTTGCGCTGCTCGCGCTCGATGCCCTCGTGCTCCGATTTCGAGAGTGAGGACAGCGGATCGAAGGCGCTAGGCATGCAGGCCCCGCCATTGGAGCTGCGCCACACCCGCGCCGCAGGAGAGAGAGCCTGTCACGCTCCTAGATCTCCACACGAGCTTCTTTATTGATACGTAAAGCGATGAAGGTGGCGATTGGATACACGACGAGGCTCAACGCGCCATTGGCCAGCCCGGTGGGCAGCGCCACGTCGAGCACCACGCCGCGCCAATCCGTGGGGTAGTGCAGGGTCGCCAGCAGGAAGCCGTTGATCACGAAGTACACGATACTCGCCGCAAACACGGCCAGCATGGGCAGCAGCGGATTGGTGCCGAACAGGCGACCACCCAGGAGCCCGGCCACAGCCCCAACCGCCACCATGCCCAGGGCCGAGACGCCGACCGGACCGCCACTCGCCAGATCGTACAGCAGCCCCCCGGCAAACCCCCACACCACTCCTTCCACTGGCCCCCGAACCAGGCTCCAGGCAACGACCGTGAGGAGCACAAGCTGCGGCGCCGCCCCTCCCAGCGACATGCGGGAGAACACGCTCACCTGCAGCGCCGCCTCCAGAAGGAGGATCAGCCCTGCCACGACGAAGCGCACGTCTCTACCCAGGCCCTAAACGCTCTTGTATGGAGACTCGCGACGCAGGACGCCGGCAGCCGTAAGAGCATGGTCCCGGCGGTCATCAGTGGGAGGGTACGTTGTTGGTGATCACCTCGACGGCCGACAGCCGGCTGAAATCGACGTACGGGGCAATCTCCGCCTGCTGGAAGAGCTGCACGTCGCTCGTCCTCAGCGTCGCCACCTGGCCAATCTTGATGCCCTTGGGGAAATTGCCGCCCAGCCCGCTGGTGTAGACGTCCTGGTGCATCGCCACCTTGGCGCTCTGCGGAATGTTGTTCATGACCAACCGCCCGTGGATCTTGCCGTCCACCACGTCCTCGGCCAGGCCGCTCTGGTCCTGGATCATGGCGGCCACAGAGCTGCTCGGGTTGGTAATGATCAGCACACGGGCGCGATGCTCGGTCAGGTTCAGGATGCGGCCTACCAGATAGCCATCGGGACTCACCACGGTCATCTGCGGCTGCAGCCCATCGAACGAGCCGCGATCGATCTCGATGTAGTCGTTCAGGCCATGCAGGTCTTTGCCCACCACCGTGGATGGCAGCAGTGTGAACTGCGGGCTGGCCTGCGCATATTTCAGCTGGGCTCGCATCGTCTCATTCTCAGCCTCCGCTCGGCTCAGCTGCGTGTTTTGCAGCTGCAGGTCCGCCACCTGCTGTCGAAGTCGCGAGTTGTCATCGCGCAGCTGATTGATTTCGGTCAGCGTGCTCCAGAAGTCGAACAGCGGGTTGGTCCTGTTCGTGAGCGTGGTCTGAACAGGCACGAAAAGCCTGCCGGCAAGGTCTTCCACGGACTGCAGCTTGCTTGTCTGATCGAGAGCGATCAGCGCAATGCTGAGCGTGGCCAGCATGCCCAACCACAGCGCTGCCCGGCCAAGCTGAAGCGGATCGAGAAGCCTACCGTCTTGGTGCAGTCTTGCCATTCTGTGTCGCTACGAAGACCTTACGCAGAATGTCGATCTCTTCCAGCGCTTTGCCCGTACCTCGAACGACACAGGTGAGAGGATCTTCAGCCACCTGCACCGGCATCTTCGTCTCCTCGGTCAGGCGGGTTGCCAGCCCTTCGAGAAGCGCACCACCCCCAGCAAGCGTGATGCCAGACTCCATGATGTCCGCAACCAGCTCCGGCGGCGTTTCCTCGACGCACACCTTGACCTCTTCGACGATCTGGTTGACGGGATTGGCTATGGCCTCGCGGATGTCGCTGCTGGTCACCTCCACGACTTTGGGGAGACCCGTGATCAGGTCCCGGCCCCGCAGCTCCACCGTGCGCTCGTTGCCCGTGTTGTAAGCGGAGCCGATCTTGATCTTGGTTTCCTCTGCGGTGCGCTCGCCAATGGCCAGGCTGTGCTCGCGGCGGGCGTACTGCAGGATGGCCTCGTCGATCTCGTCGCCGGCGGTCCGGACGGATCGGCTGACCACGATGCCCTCGAGGGAAATCACGGCCACCTCGGTGGTGCCGCCGCCGATGTCGACGATCATGCTGCCGGTAGGCTCGGTAATAGGCAGCCCCGAGCCGATGGCGGCGGCCATCGGCTCTTCGATAAGGAACGCCTCGCGCGCCCCGGCGCGAATGGCGGCATCGTGCACGGCCCGCTTCTCCACCTCGGTGACGCCCGAGGGAATGCCGACGACCACGCGCGGACGAGGCTGCAGCAGGAACATGGTGTGCACTTTGCCGATGAAATAGCGCAGCATCTGCTCGACGATCTCGAAGTCGGCGATCACGCCATCTTTCAACGGACGGATGGCGACGATGTTGGCCGGCGTACGGCCGACCATGCGCTTGGCCTCGGCGCCCACCGCCAGCACCTGCTTGCTCCTCTTGTCAATGGCCACCACCGACGGCTCGGACAGCACGACACCGCGCCCTTGCACGTGAACCAGGGTGTTGGCGGTACCCAGATCTATCCCGAGGTCTTTCGAGAAGACCCCGAATAAGGCGTTGAACACGCCCAAACGATGCTCCTTAGGTGGCTACAAGGAGGAAAGCCGCGGGGACCGGCCTCATCCCGAGATTCGTGCGCGATTATAGCCGACGCTGGCTCCTCGCGGCACGACCGACAGGCTGTTTCGGCTACCTAATCGCCTGGCTGAGCCAGCTCCAGTAAACGGTCGACGGCGCGAGTGACGCCGCGCAGGGCGGCTACTCGATCGCGCGTTTGCGCCAGGCGGCTTCGCGCCTGCACTACGGCTTCCCGGACGCGCGGCGGAGCGGTCCCACCGGGCACGTTGCGCGCCTCGGCCGAGGCGGACGCGGCCACGGCCTGCAGCGCGTCGGCCTCGAAGAGATCGGAGTGGGCCCGCAGATCTTCCAGGCGGACTTCACCCAGCTGCCGGCCCTGCGCCACACAGGCCGCCACGAGCTCGCCGACAATCCGGTGCGCCGTGCGAAAGGGCACCCCTTTGCGCACCAGGTAATCGGCCAAATCGGTCGCCGTGGTGTAGTCGAGCGCTGCCGCGGCCGCCATTCGATCGATGTTGAAGGTCAGCGAGGCCAGCATTTCACGCGCGACGGCCAGGCAATCGGCCAGCGTATCCACGGCATCGAACAGTGCCTCCTTGTCCTCCTGCAGGTCCTTGTTGTAGGCCAGCGAAAGTCCCTTCAGCACTGTCAGCATGCCCATCAAGTCACCTACCAGGCGACCGCTCTTGCCGCGAACCAGCTCGGCGAAGTCTGGATTCTTCTTCTGGGGCATGATGCTGCTGCCTGTGGACCAGGCGTCATCCATCTCGACATAGCCGAACTCTGCTGAGGACCACAGCACCAGCTCCTCTCCGAGCCGCGACAGGTGCACGCCGCAAAGAGCTGCATTCGCCAGCAGCTCCACCACGAAGTCGCGATCGGCGACGGCGTCGATGCTGTTCGCGGACAACGCGGCAAAGCCGAGCTGGTCCGCCACGAATTGACGATCCAGCGGATACGGCACCCCGGCCAGTGCGCCAGATCCAAGCGGCAGGACGTTGATGCGCCGGAAGGCGTCGAGCTGACGCTCAACGTCCCGCTGCAGCATCTCGACGTAGGCCAGGAGGTGGTGGGCCAGTGATACCGGCTGGGCGCGCTGCAGGTGCGTGTAGCCAGGCAGCAGGTCGTCGACGTGCTCGGCGGCGCGCTCGACCAGCGTGCTCTGAAGATCGAGCGTCAAGTCGCACAAGCGCAGCGTCTCCTCCCGCGCGAACAGGCGCAGATCCAGCGCCACCTGGTCATTGCGGCTGCGCCCCGTATGCAGGCTCTGGCCGGCCTCACCCAGCGCGGCTTCGAGGTTCATGTGCACGTCTTCCCGGTCGAGACGCCACTCGAACATACCGGCCTCGACCTCGACCAGTGCCGCGCGCAGCCCCTGCTCGATATCCTGCTGGACGGACTGCTCGATGATGCCCTCCCGGGCCAGCATGCGTGAATGCGCAATCGACCCGGCAACGTCGAAGCGGTACAGGCGCCAATCGAACGGCACGGACGCTCCGAAGCGATTCGCGAGCGGCGCGGTTTCCTTCCGGAAACGCCCGCCCCACGCGCTCGGATTGGCCATGAGCGGAGTATAGGGTCGCCACGCGGGCGGGAATCCGGGCGCGTCTCAGCCCTGGAAGGCTTGCGCCACCTCCAGCGTGCGATCCACGTCCTCTTCAGTGTGGGCGGCAGACACGAACGCCGCCTCGAACTGCGACGGCGCGAGGTAGATGCCCCGCGCCAGCATGTGCTGAAAGAAGCGGGCGTAGGCGGCGGTGTCGGAGCGCTTCGCATCCTCGTAGTCGCGCACCGGGCCCGCCTGGCAGAAGAGGGTCATGAGTGAGCCAATACGGTTGATGCAGCCAAGCCGCGCCAGGCCTTCCGCCAGCCTCGCCGACAGCGCATCCAGGCGCTCGTAGAAACCCGGCCGGCTCAGCTCTCTCAGGGTGGCGATCCCGGCCGCCATGGCCACCGGATTGCCGGACAGGGTGCCGGCCTGGTATATCGACCCCTCCGGCGCCAGCTGGCACATCAGGTCTCGCGAGCCGCCATAGGCCGCGGCCGGCAATCCCCCGCCCACAATCTTGCCCAGACAGGTGAGGTCGGGCAACATGCCGAAGCGCTGCTGGGCGCCGCCGTACGCCAGACGGAAGCCGGTGATGACTTCATCGAAGATCAGCAGCGCCCCATCCTTGCTGGTCAGCGACCGCAGGCCCGCCAAAAAGCCTTCATCCGGCAGGACAACGCCCATGTTGGCCGCCACCGGCTCCACGATCACCGCGGCGATCTGGCCGGCGTGCTCGGCGAAGGCGCGCTCCGCCATCGCCAGGTCGTTGTACGGCAGGACGATAGTCGAGGCCGCGCTGGCGGCGGGCACGCCGGGGCTATCCGGCCGGCCAAGGGTGAGCACGCCGGATCCGGCAGAGGCCAGCAGATAGTCCGCATGGCCGTGATAGCCGCCCGCAAACTTGACGATCTTGTCCCGCCCCGTCGCGCCGCGAGCCAGCCGGATGGCGCTCATGGTGGCCTCGGTGCCCGAGGACACAAAACGGACCATCTCGATGGAGGGAACGGCCGCCACGACCAGTTCGGCCAGGTGCAGCTCGGCCTCGGTGGGCGCGCCATACGTCGTGCCCTTGTCCGCTGCCTGCTTGACGGCCTCGATCACGGTCGGATGGGCGTGGCCGAGGATCAGCGCTCCCCAGGAGCAGACGTAGTCGACGTAGCTGTTGCCGTCGACGTCCCCGATGCAGGCGCCGGCGGCGTGCTCGATGATGGGCGGCGTGCCTCCCACCGCCCTGAACGCCCGAACGGGTGAGTTCACCCCCCCAGGCAGCACGCGGCGCGAGCGCTCGAAGATCGCTTCGGAGCGAGTCACGCCGCAGCAGCTCGGCGGTGGGCTTGGGTCAGCTGATCGTCACCTTGAGCATGTGGTCGCCCTTGGCAATCCGCTTCACCACGTCCATTCCCTGGCTCACATAGCCGAACAGGTTGTACAGCGGCTGGAGCTTCGCCGTGTCGTCGGCCGTGCAGATGAAGAACTGGCTGCCGTTGGTGTTCGGGCCGGAGTTGGCCATAGCCACGCAGCCCTCGGTGTACTGGCCCTTGGGCGGCAGCTCGTCATTGAACTTGTAGCCCGGACCGCCGCTGCTGTTGTTGTTCGGGTCGCCGGTCTGGATCACGAAATTCGGTTCCACCCTGAAAATCACCAGGCCGTCGTAGAAGCCGTCCTTGGCCAGCGTCACGAAGTTGTTGACGGTCTGCGGCGCCATCTGCGGATCGAGCGTGAGCACAATGTCGCCCTTCTCGGTCTGGATGGTCGCCGTGTATTTCTTGTTCACGTCGATGGTCATCGGCGGCGGAGCCGAATAGGTCTTGCGCGCAGCGGCGCTGGCCGCTGCCGAGGCGGCGGCAGAAGTCCCGGCGCTGGCGGATGCGCCCGCGGTCGGCTGGGCGCTGGGCGTCGGAGGCTGGGATGGGGGCGCGGCCGCGGGCGTGCCGTTGGAGGCGCAGGCCTGCAGCAGCGTCACCACGAACAGCACCGCCAGGCCAAGGGTCAACCCGGAATAGATGATTCCTTTGGGCTTTCGCAGCGGGTGCTTGCGCTCCGGCGGGGCCTTGCGCGCGCGCCGCGGACCGCCGGGTCGAGAGGTGTCGGACGGGGGTGTGGAGGTGGGTGTTGTTGGAGTGCTCAAAAACTTCCTTCTCGCAGCCACGCGGCTGCGTCTTTCGCGTGATACGTGATGATGAGGTCTGCCCCGGCGCGTTTGATACCGGTCAGGATCTCGGCAACTACCCGCTTCTCATCGATCCAGCCGTTGGCTGCCGCCGCCTTGACCATGGCGAATTCTCCGGAGACGTTGTAAGCCGCCAGCGGCAGGTCGAACGCCGCTCGCGCGCGAGCAACCAGGTCGAGATAAGCGAGCGCGGGCTTGACCATCACCATGTCCGCGCCCTCCTGCACGTCGAGCGCAATCTCGCGCAGGGCTTCCCGTGCGTTGGGAGGGTCCATCTGGTACGTGCGCCGGTCACCAAACTGGGGAGCGGATTCCGCGGCCTCACGGAAGGGGCCGTAGAAGCCGGAGGCAAACTTCGCGGAGTACGCCAGAATGGAGCGGTCCTGGTAGCCGGCCGCATCCAGCGCGCGCCGGATAGCACCGACGCGTCCGTCCATCATGTCTGATGGAGCAACGACGTCGGCCCCCGCCTCGGCCTGAGAGACGGCGGTGGCGGCCAGCAGCTCCAGCGTGCGGTCGTTGTCGACGCCGCTGTCTCGCAGCACACCGCAGTGCCCATGCGAGGTGTACTCGCACAGGCAAACGTCGGTGATGAGCACGAGCTCCGGACAGGCCGCCTTGATCGCCCGCGCCGCCCGCTGCACGATACCGTCCGAATCGTAGGCGCCGCTGCCCGCGGCGTCCTTCGATTCGGGCAGGCCGAACAGCAGCACCGCTGGAATGCCGAGCGCCGCCGCGGAGGCCGCCTCTTCGACCGCCCGTTCCACCGACAAGCGCATGACGCCCGGCATCGATTGAATCGATGCTTCGCCGCCGGCGTGATGGTCGACGAACAGCGGCAGTATCAAATCGTCGGGCGAGAGCCGCGTCTCCTGAACCATGCGGCGCATTGTCGGGCTGGTGCGCAGCCGTCGCATGCGCAGCGAGGGGAACGACGCCGGCGCAGCCTGCTCAGCGAATGATCCAGGCGTTTGGGGAGGCACCGTGGGCCGGTGGCTGATCACGCCGGGCTCCTCATCGAACGAAAACTATAGCAACGGCCGTCCGAGCCGGCGCCGCCTCAGGCCTCGGTCTGGTCTTCGAGCCCGAACAGATCGCGAGCCATCTCGAGGTAGCCCTCTGACAGGGCTTCATCCTTGAGACGTTCGATGGGCCCATGGAGCAGCTTGCGCTGAACCGCCTGAGCCAAAGCCGCTACTTCACGCCGATCTCGCTCCGACAGATGGCTGAGCCTTGCCATGGTCTTGGCAGTTTCCGCGAGTCGCATCTCGTCGGCGCGCTCGGTGATCTCGCTGATCGTGGGCACGACGCCCAGGGAGGCGTGCCAGCGGTCCCAGTCGAGCAGCTCCTCGGCGATGATCGCTTCGACCCGCTGCACGTCCTCGGCCTGGCTCTGCTGGCGGTCGGCCAGCGCCTCGTCGAGCTGATCCACGTTGTAGAGCTTGACGTTCGGAAATTCGGCCACGGCCGGCTCGACGTCGCGCGGCAAACCCAGGTCGATGATGACCAGCGGGTTCTTGCGAGCGGCTAGCGTATCCGCCGAAATCAGCGGGGATCCGGAGCCGGTGGAGGTGATGACGATGTCGGCCGCCATGATGAGCTCGGGAACCCGACCCAGAGGGGCGGCGCGGACGCCGGCCATGGCGGCCAGCTTCTCGCCCCGCTTGAGAGAGCGGTTGGCCACGACGATCTCCGACGCGCCGTTGCGCACGAGGTGGCGTGTCGCCAGCTCGCTCATCTCGCCGGCGCCGATGACCAGCACGCTGCGACCTTCGAGCGTGCCCAGGGCCTGCCGGGCCAGGTCGGCGGCGATGGTGCCAATGGAAATGGAGTTGCTGTTGATGCCGGTCTCGGTTCGCGCCCGCTTGCCGACCTTGAGCGCACGCCGGAACGTCGCGTCCAGCCGGGTTCGCACCGTCCCCGCGCGGCCGGCGATCTTGAACGCCTCCCGCACCTGCCCGAGGATCTGCGCCTCGCCAACGACCATCGAGTCCAGTCCGGCAACGACCCGGAACAGGTGCTCGACCGCCTCCCGCTCGAAGCGGTGATACACGTGGCTGCCGAAGGCCCGTCTCGACATGCCCCGCTGATCCGCCAGCCAGGACATGGCGTGCTCTTTCGCCGCTATTTGATCGGTCAGCTCGACGTAGATCTCTGTCCGATGGCACGTGGACAGCACCACGGCTTCCCGCAGGGAGGGATCGCAGGTAAGCCCCGGCAGCCCGCGGAGAAGTGCATCCGAGTCGAATGAAACGGCTTCTCGCAGGTCGAGCGGCGCCGTCTTGTAGCTCAGCCCGAAGAGCGCTACGGGCACGGGACGACCGGGATGGTTTGGACTCCGCGGACAAGGCGCGGCGCCTGTGCGAGAGCCATTCGACCCCTATTATAGGTTCGTGGCCCACGCTCGAAGACGGCTGGTTGCCGGAAATTGGAAGATGAATGGCACCCTGGCCGAGGCACGCACGCTCGCGAATGACGTCCGTATGGCGGTCCCGGCGCGTCCGCCCGCGGACGTCGTCGTCTGCCCGCCGTTTACGGCCCTATCCACGGTGGCGACCACGCTTGCCGGCAGCTCCATCGCGCTGGGCGCGCAGAATATGTACCAGCAGGACAAAGGCGCCTTCACCGGCGAGATTTCCCCCCTGATGCTGCTCGACGTCGGCTGCCGCTACGTGATCCTCGGACACTCCGAGCGCCGCCGGCGGATGGGCGAGAGCAGCCAGGCCGTCAACCAAAAGACGCGGCTGGCCCTGGAGCGAGGCTTGATTCCCATCGTGTGCGTGGGCGAGACCTGGCCGGAGCGCTCCGAGGGTCAGACCCAGCGGATCATCGAGGAGCAGATCGCCGTTAGCCTGGCAGACCTGTCGCCCGCGGAGCTGGGCGGGCTGCTGATCGCCTACGAGCCGGTTTGGGCTATTGGCACCGGCCAGGTCGCGACGCCCGACCAGGCCGAGGAGATCCATCGTTTCATCCGCACGCTGCTGCCCTCCGACGTGTCGGGGCGGGTGCGCATCCTGTACGGGGGCAGCGTGACGCCCGACAACGCCGCCGGGCTCCTCGAGCGGGAAGAGCTAGACGGCGCCCTGGTTGGGGGCGCCTCCCTGAAGGCCGACTCCTTCCTGGCCATCCTGCAGGCCGCCTGGTAGACGCTCGGTTGGCCCCCGCGAGCCGCCTGGACGTACAGTCTGCAGGATAGCGGCGGGAATCAGGAACACGAGAGCCAACGCCAGCCCGCCGAGAATCTCCAGCAGGGTGTGGTCGCCCACGTAGATTCGCGTCCAGCCCACGCAGCAGGTGAGCACGATGGCGAAGACGGCCGCGCGAAGGCGGCCGGGGCTCGGAGCGAACGCCAGCACCAGCCAGCCCAGGGCGAAGGCGGTTCGAGCGGCGTGCCCGCTTGGATAGCCGTTGGCAAGGAACTGCGGCCCGCCGAATGAGCTGACGAACAACACCCGTACCTTGAGGAACGTGGCCGCCGCCGGCGTGGGCAGGACGTACTTCAAACCCGCGCCGGCCGCCACCAGCGGGAAAAAGACGAGCAGCGAGGCGGCCAGCGACCAGCGTCGTTGCCAGGCAAGCAGCGCTACGCCCAGCAGCGCCAGCGGCACGAGGATCTTGCCCGAAAACAGCCAGTCGGTCAGGAACCCGATGACGGTCAGCGGCAGCAGCTCGGGGCCCTGCAGCCAGACGCTCACAGCGCGATTCCAGGCGCCGCTCGACGCGAGGAAGTCGAGCGCGGTAATAAGGCCGAAGACGGCCAGCGGTATCAGCGCCAGGCGTACGGCCAGCGCGCTCCGGCGGGCCAGCTCGGCCCCACGTAAGGTGTTCTCCGCCTGCCCCAGCGCGACCGGCGAATCAGGCGTTAGTCGCGAAAACGCCAGACGATGCGGCCGCGAGTCAGGTCATAGACCGACAGCTGAACCCGCACCTTGTCCATGGGCTGGACGCGGATGTGGCCCTGGGTCATCTTGCCGGCGAGACGGGCCAGGACGACGTGCCCGTTGGCGATCTCCACGTTGTAGAAGCCGTTCGACAGAGCCTCCTTGATGACGCCATCCACTTCGATGGCGTTCTTGACGTCAGACTGCTGCTTCTCGCCGCGCTGACGCCTGGACGGCCTTCTGCCTCGCTGCACCAGCCGAGTATAACCGGGCCTATACTGGCCTCGTGGAGGCCGCCACGTTCGTCGCGCGGTACCTCAAAGCAGCCGGGGTCAAGCGTGCCTTTGGCCTGCCGGGAGGTGAAGTCCTGGCCCTGGTGGAGGGTTTGCGCGCGGCCGGAGTGGACGTGATCCTCACGCACCACGAAGGTCAGGCCGCGATGATGGCCGAGGCTACCGGCTGGCTCACCGACCTTCCCGGGGTGTGCTTCTCGACCCTGGGCCCCGGCGCCAGCAACCTCGTAAGCGGCGTCGCCAATGCCTTTCTCGATCGCGCCCCGCTGCTGGCCTTCTCAGGCGACCATTCCGATGCGTTCAAGCCCCGCAACACCCACCAGCAGCTTGACCTGGTGGAGCTGTTCGCGCCGATTACCCGATTCGCGGGCGAGCTGTCGGCCGAAAATGCGCTGGACCTGCTGACCAGATTGTTCGACGTCGCCACCGGGACAACGCCGGTCGGCCAACCGGGGCCGGTGTATCTGACGGTGGCCAACGAAGAGCTGCGGCTAACGGTGGCGGACCCGGCCATGGCCGAGCGCCACGTCGAGCGCGCCGGCAACCGCTGGCGCGCCAGCTCGAGCATCCGCTTCGGCGACGAGCGCGATCCCTTCGAGCGGGCCGCGATGACCGTCGACGCCAGCCAGCGGCCGGTGATCGTGGCGGGCATCCAGGTCGTCCAGTACAGCGTCGAGCGCCAGCTCCGGGAGCTGGCCGAACGGATCAACGCCCCGCTGCTGGTGACGCCTCAGGCCAAGGGCTCGCTGCCTGAAGATCATGCCCTGTTCGCCGGCACGTTCGGCGCCTTCGGCCAGCCGGCCATTGACAGCCTGCTGCAGTCGAGCGACCTGGCGATCATGGCCGGAGTCGACGGCGTGGACTTCATCACGCCGTGGCCAACCAAGCCGCCCGCGCTGAGCATCACCGGGGTGCCTGAACGCCGCCGAACCTTCCAGCCCATCTTCGAGGTGGCCCAGTCCCCACTCGCCCTCGACCGCCTGACTGCTCGCTGTCGTCCCAAGCCAGCCTGGCTCGACGTCGAGGGCCACCGCCGCCGGCTGGCGGCCGGCATCCACCTCGGTTGGTCTGCCGGCACCTTTCAGGCCGACACCGGCAGCATGAGCCCGCAGACTGTCCTCAAGGCACTGCGGGAAACGCTCCCGGCGGACGGGATCTTGACCTGTGACGTGGGCTCGCACAAGCTCCAGGCCTGCCAGCAGTGGCAAACCCTGGCTCCCAAGACCTTTCTGACAAGCAACGGCCTATCGTCGATGGGCTACGCCATACCGGCCGCCGTGGCCGCCAAGCTGGAGCTGCCGGATCGACACGTGGCTGCCATCCTCGGCGACGGCGGACTGCTGATGTACGCCGGGGAGCTGGAGACTGTGGCGCGGTTAGGTCTCCCCCTGACGCTGGTCGTCCTGGTCGACCAGTCGCTCAGCCTGATCAAGCTCAAGCAGGAGCGCGACGCCCTGCCAATTCACGCCGTCGACTTCGGTCCTGTCGACTACGCCGGCCTGGCGCAGGATCTTGGCTTGAACGGCAGGCGCTGCCCGACGTATGAGGATCTATCGTCCGCGCTTCGAGCAGCCTCGCGGGCCGACCGAGCCACCCTCATCGAAGTGCCCATCGACATGGGCTGGTACCGGCCGCCCACGGGACAGGCCGCGCTCGACGTGGGATGAGAGCGGCGCGGTGATCCTGCACTGCGACCTCGACGCCTTCTACGCCTCCGTCGAGCAGGTCCTGAACCCGGAGCTGGCCGGCAAAGCCGTCATCGTTGGCGGGGATCCACGAAAGCGGGGCGTTGTCTCGGCCGCCTCCTATGAAGCGCGGGCCTTTGGCGTGCATTCGGCCATGCCGCTGTCCACGGCCGTGCAGCTGTGCCCCCACGGTATCTTCGTGCCTCCGCACTTCGAGGTGTACGGCCGTTACTCCAAGCAGGTCTTCGACATCTACCGCAGCCACACCCCGCTGGTCGAGCCGATGTCGCTAGACGAAGCCTTCCTGGATCTGACCGGAACCGAGTGCGGCCAGGGACCGGCCGCGCAGGTGGCTCGATGCATTCAGGCTGAAGTGAAGTCGGCAACCAGCCTGGACGTGTCCATCGGCATCGCCACCTCCAAAGTGGTGGCCAAGGTGGCCTCGGACCTGCACAAGCCACGCGGCTTCACGGAGGTCCCGCCCGGCCAGGAGGCGAGCTTCCTGGCGCCGCTGCCGCTGCGCCGGCTGCCCGGACTGGGGCCATCCGCGGAGGAGCGCCTCGCGCCGTTGGGGCTGCGAACCATCGGCGACCTGGCAGCGCTGCCCATCGAGGAGCTGCTGCGGCGCCTGGGCAAGCTCGGATTCCAGCTGTGGGAGTTCGCCCACGGCATCGACCAAAGGCCAGTGTCGCCGCCAGGCGATCCCAAAAGCATCAGCCGCGAGACGACGTTCGATCGCGACCTGGACGACGTCGGGCGGCTGGAGCTGGTGCTGAGAAACCTGGCCCAGCACTCGGCCAAGAGCATGCGCGACCACGGACTCTGCTGCCGTACCGTCAACCTGAAGCTGCGCTACGAGAACTTCGAGACCATGACCCGCAGCCACAGCCTGCCCCGGCCCACTGTGCTCGAAGATGAGATCGTCGGCGAGATCCTGCAGCTCTTTCGCCAGGCCTACGACAGGAAGCGCAAGGTCCGCCTGCTCGGTGCAGGCGTCAGCAACTTCAGCCGAGGCAGCCAGCAGCTTGGGCTGTTCGATGAGCCGCCCTCCAAGCAGGCCGCGATAACCGCCAGCCTGGACCGCATTCGCGACAAGTTTGGCTGGCAGGCGCTTACCGTTGGCCCGACCGAAGAGATCGAGCAGCGCGACTGGCGCCGCGAGGACCTATCGGAATAGATTCCCGGCGTCGTCCATAATTCCGCGCATGCCAAGGAACTTGTGGGCCTATACCGTCGTGTTCATCGCCAGCGGCTGCACGCTCATCCTCGAGATCGTGGCCGGGCGCATCATCGCGCCGGTAGTGGGTGTATCGCTGTACACCTGGACGAGCGTCATCGGCGTCGTCCTGGCCGGCATCTCGCTCGGGAACTACACCGGCGGGGTGGTCGCCGACCGCTGGCCCGGGCGGCGCACCCTCGGCGTCATCCTGGCCCTGGGTGGAATCATCAGTCTGGCGGTGCTGCCGCTCATCCGCATCATGACCGACGTCACCTATCCCCCGGACTTCTCCCTCGTGGCCAAGATCGTGGTCATGACGGCGGCGATCTTCTTCCCACCCGCATTCGTGGTCAGCATGACCACCCCGGTGGTCATTCGGCTATCGCTGAAGGATCTGATGCACACCGGTGGCGTTGTGGGCCGCTTGTACGCGGTTTCGACCTGCGGCAGCATCCTCAGCACATTCCTCACCGGCTTCGTCCTGATCGCCAACTTCGGAACCCGTTCGATCGTCGTGGGTGTGGGCGTGGCCCTGCTGCTGCTGGCACTGGCGTTCGGTGGGCTCTTGACCGAGGGCCGCGCTGAAGCCATGGTCAGTGTGAGCGGCATTGCCATCCTGACGCTGGCCGTCCTGGGCGAGGGCATCCGTCTCAACGCCTTCGACAGCGGCTGCACCCGTGAGACGAACTACTACTGCATTCGCGTGGTTCCGACCGAGCAGGATGGACGCGTCGTCGAGGAGCTCATTCTGGATCACCTGATCCACAGCTTCAGCGATCTCAATGACCCGACCTATCTGCACTACCCCTACGAGCAGATATACGGGGAGATGATGGACTACGTAGCCACGCAGAAGCCGGACTTCAACGTCTTGCAGCTGGGTGGCGGCGGCTACACCACTCCGCGCTACATCGAGCGCTTGTATCCCAAGGCCAACGACGTGGTGATCGAGATCGATCCCGGCGTGACGCAGATCGACTATCAGTACATGGGCCTCAGCCCTACGGCCCCGGTAAGGACCATCAACGAAGATGCGCGCACCGGCATTCGCGAGCTGCAGTCCGATAAGAAGTTCGAGCTCATCCTGGGCGACGCCTTCAACGACCTGTCGGTGCCCTACCACCTCACCACGCAGGAGTTCGATCGGCAGCTCAGCGATCTCATGACCCCGGACGGCTTCTACCTGTCGATGATCATCGACAAGATGGAGGGCGGCCGCTTCATCCCGTCGATCGTTCGAACGCTGCAGAGCGTCTTCCCACACGTCTACGTGATGTCCGGGTCCGACAGCTTCCACACGCCGGCGCAGAACACCTACGTGGTGGCCGCATCCAAGTCCCCGCTCGATCAACGCCGCCTGCAGCAGGTGCGCGGTCAGGGCCCTGGAGGCTCGTCGATGACCCACATCATGTCCGAGTCAGACATGGAGGACTGGCTGCGGCAGACGAATTCAGTCCTGCTGACGGATGACTACGTGCCCGCGGACAACCTCCTGGCGCCGCTGTTCCTCGAACGGAACTAGCGACCTCCAGGACTCGGCGAGCTAGAAGATGGGCAGGTAGCGGTCCAGCTCCCACTGGCTGATCTGGAGGCGGTACTCGTTCCACTCGGCGCGCTTGGCTTCGAGGAAGCGATCGTAAACGTGGTCGCCTAACGCCTGACGGATGACGTGGTCACGCTCCAGCTCATCCAGCGCTTCTCCCAGGAACGCCGGCAGCGTGCCGACGTTGCGCTGAGCGCGCTGGAACTCGTCGAAATGGTACAGGTTCTCCTCTACCGGCGGCGGCGGAGAGAGCTCGTTCTTGATGCCATCCAGGCCGGCCGCGAGCATGACCGAGAACGCCAGGTACGGATTGCAGCTGGCGTCCGGACAGCGCAGCTCGATGCGCGTGGAATCCGGCCGGCCGGGTGAGATCTGCGGGACGCGGATGAGCGCCGAACGGTTCACGCGCGCCCAGCTGATGTACACCGGCGCTTCATAGCCAGGCACCAGCCGCTTGTAGGAGTTCACCAGCGGGGCCAGCAGCGCGCACATGCCGCGGGCGTGGGCCAGCAGGCCGGCGATGAACTGGCGAGCCAGTGTCGACAGGCCGTACTCGTCGGCGGAGTCGACGAACAGGTTGTCGCCGGTCTTGAGGTCGTACAGGCTCAAATGGGTATGCATGCCCGAGCCGTTGATGCCAAAGATTGGCTTGGGCATGAACGTCGCGTGCAGGTCGTGCAGCAGCGCGATGGCCTTGAGCGTGTACTTGAAGGTCACGCAGTTGTCGGCGGTCTTGAAGGCGTCGTCGTACTGGAAGTCGATCTCATGCTGGCCGATGGCCACTTCGTGATGGCTGGTCTCGACCTCGATGCCGACCTCCTCGAGGGCATTGACCATCTCTTTGCGGACGTTCATGGCCAGGTCGGTCGACAGGTCGAAATAGCCGCCGCGATCGTGCGGCAGCGGCAGCTCCACGCCCTTCTCATCGCGCTGCAGCAGGAAGAACTCCAATTCCGGCCCGGTGTGCAGGCCCCAGCCCAGCTTGGCCAGCTCTTCCAGGTTGCGCGCAAGGACGCGGCGGGGATCGCCCTCGAAGGGCTGGCCATCGGGCGTGAACACGTCGCAGATCACGCGCGCCGTCGTGTTCTCGCCCTTCTCCCAGGGAATCACGGCGAACGTGGACAGATCGGGCATGAGGTACATGTCGCTCTCGGCGATGCGGGCGAAGCCCTCGATCGACGAGCCGTCGAACCACTTGCCGTGGGTCAGGCAATCCTCCAGCTGAGCGGCTGGAATCGTCACGCTCTTGACCACGCCAAGAACGTCCGTGAACTGCAGGTTGACGAAGCGGACGCGCTCCTTGCGCACGCGCTCGAGAACAGACTGGGGGGAAACGGATGGGGCGGCCATAGTCAGATCTGCTGCGTCAGAACTATAGCCTCGGCGATCTCTCGCATCGACTTGCGCGAGTTCATCGAGAGCTTCTGGATCTTGCGGAACGCCTCCGCCTCCTTCAAGCCCTGGCCGTCCATCAGAATGCCCTTGGCCCGCTCGATGACTTTGCGCGTTTCGAGCGTTTCGCGCAGGTCGCCGATCTCCTGCTCCAGCTCACGGAACTCCCGAAAGCGGGCCAGCGCAACCTCAATGGCGGGGACCAGCTCGGTATCGCGAAACGGCTTCACGATGTAGCCCACGACGCCGGCCCCCTTAGCCCCCTCGATGAGCTCGGTCTGGCTGAACGCGGTCAGCAGCAGAACCGGCGCGATGCGCTCTTCCGTCAGCACGCTCGCTGCCTGGATTCCATCCAGACCCGGCATCTTGATATCCATGATGACCAGGTCGGGCTTGAGCTCACGGGCCAGGTTCAGGGCGCTTTGCCCGTCGCCGGCTTCGCCTACGACCAGGTAGCCGAGCCCTGTGAGCATCTCCTTGAGGTCCATGCGAATGACCGACTCGTCGTCGGCTATTACCACCCTAACTTGCGCCATCACTCTTCCTTTCGGTGGCGGTCTTGTGTGGGAACGCCAGCGTGGCGTGCACGCCCTGCCCATTACGAAAGGTGAGGCGCCCATGCAAGTCTTCCTTGACCAGCGTCTGCACTATCTGCAGACCCAGGTTGGCGTCGCGCTCGAGATCGAAGCCTGCAGGGAAGCCCTCTCCGTCGTCGATGATCTCAATCACGGTCTCGTCGACCGAGTCATTGAGATTGATTTCGATCGTACCCTGATCCCTGTTGGTGTAGCCGTGCTCGACGGCGTTCTGCAGCAGCTCGTTGATGATCAGCGCGCAGGACGTGGCCTGCTGGGCCGGCAGCAGCAGGCTCGGGCCATTGAGCACGATGCGCAGCTGCTTGTCGGGCCCAAGCGTTCCCGCCGTGACTTCCTTCAAAATGCTCTGACTGACCTCCTTGATGTTGATCTCGGAGGACTCGTCGTGCGACAGGAACTCGTGCACCACCGCCACGCTGAGAATGCGATTCACGCTTTCGATCAGCGCATCCCTGCCCAGGCCTTCAGGCACGCGTCGAGCCTGCATGCGCAGCAGCGCGGCGATAGTCTGCAGGTTGTTCTTGACGCGATGGTGCACTTCCTGCAGCATGGCCGACTTGATGCGCAGCTCGTGCTCCTTCTGACGCTGCTCCGTCACGTCGGTCACGCCCAGGATGACCCCTCGCAGCTGGTCGCGCTCGTCGAACAGCGGGACGCCTTTGCGGATCCAGAAGAAGTCCTGCTCGCGGGTCTCGAATTCGCACGCCTGCCGCGTCTGCATGACGCCCAAGAAGGCCGCTTCATTGGTGCCCAGCTCGTCCAGCTTGCGCTTCAAGAGGTTGGCGCGGAAGCCTAGCTTCTGGTACAGACTCTCGGCCGTGCCGCTGAGATATTGGATGTGGCCTTGAGGATCGACCACCAGCAGGCCGTCCCGCTCGCTCGTCCGCGACAGTCCGGACAGATCCAAACGGTTGTGCAGCAGCATGCTCTGGAGCACGGAGATGCTCTTGAGAATCACCGGGCTGCGCCGCCGATGGCGGTTGCGCACCGTCTCGTTCGTCTCGAAGCTGACCGCCGCGATCATCCGGTTCTGGTGAAAGAAGGGGAACACGTCCTGGGTCGTGCTCGCTCCCATGATCATGCCGGGACGGAAGCCCTGCGCGTAGCGCTGCCGATCGAAGGCTTTGAACACCACCGGCTCTTCATGATGGGTTGAGCGCTTGCCGACCATGGGCTCGGAGTGCACGGCCGAGACCGACCACGGCTTGGCCTCATGGACGATGACCAGCTCGTCCTGCTGGGCCCGGCAGTAGACGAGCGCGTCGGCGCGGCTCAGATCGGCCACGACCGGCAGGCTGCGCGCCATGATCTGCAGGGCCTCCGCTTCAGCCGGCGAGAGGTCCGGGCAATCGACCAGCAGCCTGTTCATGACAGCGTCACCCTGCCCGGACTCCGGCTGTGAGCCTGGCACAAGGGACGGTGGACCGCGCCGGCCCTACGGGCCGCACATTTCGACACGACGCGACTAGCGGCTCTGGAGCTGGCGAAGAAGGGCCCGCGTCTGAGGGCCAAGGCTCAAATCCGTGCGGTCGCGCAGGGTGGACATAGCGTCTACCTCGATGTTACCAAGAGAGCGGGGATGAGCCGGGGACGCGATCAGGCGCCGTTTGCACCCTGAGCGTCTTCTTGGGCGTGGCGGATGGAGTCCTCGAGCGTGCTGATGCCGCCCCGGACGGTGTCCATGGTCTTGTGCATGTGCGCCTCCAGGGCGCGAAGCACCTCCAGCGCGTACTGGTCTGCGCCGGCACGGATCTCCTCGGCCTGCGCATCGGCGCGCGCCAGGATGTCCTCGGCTCGCTGCTCGGCCGCTCGCAGCACCTCATGCTCCTGCACCATTTCGGCGGCCTGCTCGCGCGCCTGGTTCATGATGCGCTCGGCTTCCGACTCCGCCTGCTGCGTGATGCGCTCGCGATCCTGGTTCAGTCGCCGGGCGGTCTTGATCTCCTCCGGGATCACGACTCGCATCTGGTCGAGCACGTCCATCGTCTCGTGCTCGTCGATGACCACCTTCGAAGAGAACGGCATCTTCTGACCGGAGCGCAGGATGGCTTCGATGCGGTCGACCAGGTACAGGATGTCCATCAGGCGCCGAACTTCTTTCTCAGGGCCACGGCCACGTTGGGCGGCACGAGCGCATCGAGATCCGCGCCCAGTGAGGCAATCTCGCGGATGAGCGTGGCGCTGACGAAGCTGTAGCTCTTCGAGGTAATCAGGCAAACCACTTCGGCCTCGGGCCACAGCTGGCGGTTCATGTGAGCCATTTGGAACTCATATTCGAAGTCTGACACCGCGCGAAGCCCACGGACGATGATCTTGGCGCCGACGTTCTTGAGATACTCGACCACCAGCCCATCGAACGTCTCGGTTCGTACGTTCGGCAGCTCCGACAGCGCTTCACGAATCATCTCCGTCCGTTCGTTCGCCGAGAAGATGATGTTCTTGCTCGACTTGGCATATACAGCAACGATGACTTCGTCGAACAGCAACGCCGCGCGCCGAGCAATATCGAGATGGCCATTGGTAAACGGATCGAACGTGCCCGGATAGACGGCTAGACGTTTCACGACGCTGATTCCTGGCTGGCATCGGTGTCTCGGCTCTTCTCACAGAGCGCCTGGTGAGCAGTGTTCTGGCGTTCGTAAATGGACAGGGTGGTATCTCCGTAGCGGCGGCGTTTATACAGGTGCAGCTCGCTCACCTCGTCCGGCAGAGGGAAGCGGCTGGCGTGTTCGACGGCCACCAGAGTGGCGGGCCCAAGCAGGCCATGCGCGCAAAGATTCGACAGCAGCGAGCTTGCAATCGAGTCGGCATACGGCGGGTCGGCAAGGATTACATCATACTGGCCGGACAGCTGGGCCAGCGCCCGTTCGACCGTCAGTGGCCACACCCGCGCGCGATCGGCAAAGCCCAGCTGCTCGAGATTGGCGGCAATGATTCGCCGTGCGTCGCGATCGCTCTCCACCAGATCGGCGCTGGCCGCCCCGCGACTCAACGCTTCGATAGCCAGCGCGCCCGTGCCGGCATAGAGGTCGAGCACGCGGGCACCTTCCACGTGCCCGACGATCAGGTCGAACAGCGCACCGCGCACCTTATCGGACGTCGGCCGTATGTGCGCGGGGCCAGACTTGGCGGGCCGAGGACCCTTGAGCGGCCGGCCCTTGGCGCTACCGCCGATAACTCGCATGCCCGCCCATCAACCCGCGCAAATCGGTCACGAGACCTCGGCGTCCTTCCACAACGTATCCAGCCGGGATTGCAGAAGAGGATAGGAGCCCAACGAAGGATCGCGGTCGATGAGGCCGCTGGCCACCCGGCGCGTCTCCTCAATCAGCTCGATGTCGGTCAGACGCGCAACCTTGAGCTCCAGCAGCCCGCTCTGGCGCTTGCCGAACAGCTCGCCGGGGCCCCTCAGCTCCAGATCGATCTCCGCCAGCCGGAAGCCGCTGTGGGTCTCCTCAATGGCGCGCAGCCGAGGATTGAGCTCGGCGGCAGGCGAATCGCTCAAGAGCACGCAGTACGACTGGTGCTGGCCCCGCCCAACGCGCCCACGAAACTGGTGCAGCTGGGCCAATCCAAAGCGCTCGGCGCCTTCGATGGCCATGACCGTGGCATTGGGGACGTCGATCCCAACCTCGACGACGGAGGTGGAGACCAGGATCTGGACCTCATTGCGAGCAAAGAGCTGCATGACCTCGTCCTTTTCCCGGTTCTTGAGCTTGCCGTGCAGCAGCCCCAGCGTGAACTGAGGGAACACGATGCGCCGCAGCCGTTCGTACTCAGCCGTGGCTGCGCGCACCTCCACCTTCTCGGACTCTTCGATGAGCGGGCAGATCACGAAGGCCTGCCGTCCCTCCGTGACCTGCCTGCGAATGAAATCGTAGGCTCGCGCTCGCTCTTCCGGCCCGAACCACTTGGTGCGCACCGGCTGACGGCCGGGCGGCATCTCGTCGATGATCGAGATGTCCAGGTCGCCGTATAGGGTAAGACCCAGCGTCCTCGGGATCGGGGTGGCGGTCATGACCAACAGGTGCGGATTGAAACCCTTCTGACGCAGGCTTTGGCGCTGCTCCACGCCGAAGCGGTGCTGCTCGTCCACCACTGCCAGCCCCAGGTTGTTGAAGGCCACCCCTTCCTGGATGAGCGCCTGGGTGCCCACCGCCACGGAGATGCTGCCTGCCTGGATGCCATCGAGCACCTCTTTGCGCTTCGCACCCTTGACGCTGCCGGTCAACAACCCCACCCGCGGCGCCTGGAACAGCCCGCCGGCAACCTGGTCCAGCAGCCCGCCGATGGATCTGCAGTGCTGCTCGGCCAGGATCTCGGTCGGCGCCATCAGCACCGCCTGGTAGCCGGCGCGGGCGGCCACCAGCATGGCCAGCGCCGCTACGACCGTCTTGCCCGAGCCGACGTCGCCCTGCACGAGGCGGTTCATGGGACGTCCGCTGGCCATGTCCGCCAGCACGTCGTCGAGAACCTTTTGCTGCGCGGCCGTCAGCTCGAACGGCAAGAGTCGCCGCACCTCTTCCAGCCAGTCCGGCGCGGTGCCCAGCGCGATACCTGGCTGGCTCTCCTGCCATTGGCGGCGCCGCTGCAGCACGTTGAGCTCGATCAGAAAGAGCTCGTCGAAGGCCAGCCGCCGGCGAGCCTGCTCCAACGCGCTCGCGCTATCGGGGAAGTGGTACTGGGCCGTCGCCTCGGACAGACCCATGAGATTGGCGATCCGGCGAACGTCCTCCGGCAGGAAGTCTTCCAGCAGCGGGGCGTAGGTATCGACGGCGCGCTTCATCAGCCGCCGCAGGCTGCGCTGGTTGAGCCCCTCGGTCAGGTGGTACACGGGCACCATCCGACCCGTATGCAGCAGATCGTCCTCAGTGATGAGCTCCCAATCCGGAGCGCGAAGCTGGGGCTTGCCGCGGAACAGCTCGACCCTCCCGCTGAGCACGACCTCGGCATGCTGGCGCAGGGTCTTGGCAAGGTAGGGCTGGTTGAACCAGGTGGCTGTCAGAGTGCCCGACTGGTCGGTGACCAGCGCGGTGGTGGTGGTCATCCCGCCCCGGCGGCGCTCGCTGCCGATCTGCCAGATCGTGCCCATGACCGTCACGTCTTCGCCAGGCGCCACGCCGGCGATCGGGGTCATGGAGCTGCGATCCATGTGCCTGAAGGGGTACATGGTCAACAGGTCGCCCGCCAGTGAGATGCCCAGCTTGCGCAGCCGCGGCGCGACCGCCGCCGTCACGCCAGGCACACGCTCGATGGGCAGGTCGAGGCGGACGGCATCGCGAGCGCCGGGGGTTGAGGGTCGGGGGCTGGATGTCGGGGCTGAGGACGCCTTCGACGACGATGACGAGCGGGCGCGAGGAGCCCGCCGGGGCGCCGCGCCGATCGCCTCGGCCCCGGCCACACGTCGCGGCCCTTCCGGCCCCCGGCCCTCAATCCCCGGCCCCTCGCCGCGCGAAACCGCGTTCCCACGCTGCTCCACCAAGGCATGGCCCAGGGCGTCAAGCGCGTGCTCGATCATGGCCTTGCGCTCGCGCATGGAGGCCTGGCTGTAGCCCTGAAGGGGGGCGAAGACGGCGCTCACCTGGCGTGAGTCGGACTCAGCCAGTGTGGGCAGGGCAACCTTGCGGGCCTGCTCCAGGAATTCGTCCAGGCCGCCGATCACGGTACGGTCGCGCAGGCCATCGCGCTGCTCCAGGAGCAGGATACGCCGGGCAGTTTCGAGAACGCTCATTCAGCTCGACTGTCTGCTCGCAGCCTCATTCCAAAGACAGGAGATAGCGCGCGTACGGCTGATTTCCTTCTACTGCCTCGACTTCCAGTCCCGGCAGAGCCCCGGCCAGCCGGGCCCGTAGCTCCGCGGCGCCCTCGCGCGATCCACCACTGCCCCAGTAGATGGTGACAAGCTCGAACGAGCCGGCGCGCAGGCGCTCGATCAGCGCCGACAGCCCAGCCTCACCAACGCCCACAAGGCTGCCGTCGAGCATGACCATCACGTCGCCCGGCTCGACCGGCACGCCGCCGATGCGAGCCGATCGCACCGCTTCCACGAGCTCGACGTACGTTACCGCTCCGCAGGCGCCAGTCATGCGCTTCAAGTTTGAGTCGGAGGTCGCGCCGGCTTCATACGCCAGCACCGCCGCCACACCTTGCGCGACGTTCGTGGCGGGCACCACCAGGAGGCGCGGCTCGGCAGCGGCCGCCTGCCGGGCGGCTGCCAGCACGTTGCCGTTGTTCGGCAGCAGGAAGATCGCCGCGTCGTCGGCATCTGTGAGCCGGTCGCGGGCAGCCGTGGCCAGATCCCTGGTGCTGGGATTCCGGCCCGGCCCGCCTTGCACCACCGCCGCGCCCAGTCCCCGGAAGACTCGCTCGAGGCCGGCGCCAAGCGTCACGGCGACAATCGGCAGCGAGCCGGCAGGCACCAAGCCCATCTGCTCATCGATGTTCGAGATCTCGGAGCTCAGCAGCGATCCCAGCTGCGCCGCCAGCTTCTCCACCACCCGCGGGTCGGGAACGTGCGCGTGCAGCTTGATGCGGCCGGCGGCGGCGCTGACCAGCACGGAGCTGCCAACGTCCGACAGCCGCTGCCGGACGGCCGGCTCGTGCTCCGCGTCCGCTTCCACCAGCAGGGTCACGCAGTAGCCGTAGCCGCCGGTCGCATGGGGGAGCAGCTCCGCTGGCCGGCCCTGGCCCGCCGCCGTGAGCTCGCGCACTCGCTCGATGCCCAGCAGGGGTCCAAGCCGCGGGGCGGCCTGGCCGCGCAGACTGACGTACCACCCCCGCAGCATCTGCAACAGGCCATAGCCACCCGAATCGATCACCCCGGCCTCGGCCAGAATGGGCAGCTGCTCCGGCGTCCGCGCTACCGCCGCCTCGGCCACGCCAAGCAGCTGCCCCAGCAGTGCGCTCGGTGCGACAGACGCATCCTGCGCGGCTGCTTGGGCTAAGGCCGACAGCACCGACAGCATGGTGCCTTCGATGGGATTGCTGACGGCGCCGTAGGCCAGCTCGCGCGCCCGAATGACCGTCGCCGCCAAGTGGTTGGCCTGCAGGCCAGCCTCGGCCGTCTCATCTGGCCACCGATCCACCGTCTCGCTGAGCGCCTGGAATACCTGGGCCAGGATGACGCCGGAATTGCCGCGCGATCCCATCATCGCTCCGGCGGCCAGCCCTCGAGCAGCCTCGGCCGGGCTGCTGGCCTCGCGAGCCTCGGCCAGCGCCTCATCGAGCGTGGCCAGCATGTTTGTGCCGGTATCGCCGTCGGGCACGGGGAACACGTTCAGCCCATTGATGACGGCCAGCTCATCCGCAACGCAGCGGCGGCCGCTCTCGACCATGTCGAGAAGCTGGCGGGCGGTTTCTGCTGGCAGGCGCGGGCGGCGTGTGCTACCCTTCAACGTCGTTAGCGGCCCTCTCCCCTGCGAAATGCACTCCCGGCAGCGGGTGTGGTGGCGGGTGGCTCGCAGTCCGGCGCATGATAGCAGAAGGACCAGGCGAAATTGAGCGGAAGATGTGACATCTGCGGTAAACGGCCGCAGTTCGGACAGAACATTCAGCACCAGCACGGTGGTGGCTGGGCTATGCGCGCGCCACGCACCAAGCGCATGTGGCGCCCCAACATCCAACGCCACACGGTCAGCATCGACGGCCGGTCGCTGCAGATCAACGTCTGCACCCGCTGTCTGCGCACCGCCCAGAAGGTCGCCAAGACCCGCTAAGGGCGCAATCGCCCAACCGCGAGGCCGCCCATCCGAGCGTCGAGCAAGGGATCCCGATCCGGCCTCGACAAGGATCCCTTTCGGGAATACGGGCCGAAAGGCGAACGATCTCGCAATCACGATCCCTTAGCCGTATAATCGCTTGCGGGTAATGAGTCTCAAGCTGTCGGTGGTCATGCCCGTGTACAACGAGCGGCCGACTATTCGTCAGATCATCGATAAGGTCCAGTCGGTGCAGATCGACAAAGAGCTGATCATCGTCGATGATGGGTCGACCGACGGCACGCGGGACATCCTCAAGGAACTGGAGCCCTCCCTCCAGAACACCGTTATCTACTACATGGACCGCAACCGCGGCAAAGGGACGGCGGTCCGTTATGGCATCTCTAAAGCAACCGGCGATGCGCTGGTGATCCAGGACGCCGACCTGGAGTACGAGCCCGAGGAATTTCACAACCTGCTGGAACCGTTCCTCAAAGGACGGGCCAGGGTCGTCTATGGTTCGCGCTTCCTGGGCGGACATCGTACCGGCTATTACTGGACCACGGTCGGCAACAAGCTCCTCACCTGGCTGACCAACGTCATTTACAACACCAACCTCACGGACATGGAGACCTGTTACAAGCTGTTCGGCATGGATGTGCTTCGCGAGATCGATCTCAAGTGCCAGCGCTTCGACTTCGAGCCGGAAGTGACGGCCAAGATCCTCAAGCGCGGCATCCACATCTACGAAGTGCCAATCAGCTACATGAGCCGGGAATACAGCGAGGGCAAGAAGATCACCTGGCAGGATGGCTGGGAGGCCTTCAAGACGCTGGCCAAATACCGGTTCATGGATTGACCGGCCACGTCCGGCCCTAGCCTAGAGCCCACCAACAGCTCCGACAGCGCAGCCAGCATAGGGAGGTCGCCAACCGCCCGCAGTCCCGCCTCAGTAGGGTCGTGGCTGGCCGATCACGGCCTGTGGGTACCGTTGGTCCTTGCCGGACTGGTCGCCGGCTTCTTCTGGAAGCTGCTCATGGACCGCACGCTGGCGGGGCTGGACATCCTCGATTACTTCTTTCCCTATCGCGTCTATGCGCGCCAAGCCGTCGAGCACGGCCGTTTGCCGCTGTGGAATCCCGACATCTTCGGCGGCGCGCCCTTCCTGGCCAATATCCAGAGCTCACTGCTGTACCCGCCAACCGCCCTGTTCTACGTCCTGAGCGAGCCGGCGGCCTACAACTGGTCGCTGCTGCTGCACGTCTTCCTGGGCGGACTCTTCACCTACCTGTTCGCCCGGCAATCGCTGCGAGTGGGCCGCGCGGGCGCGCTGTTGAGCGCCGTCATCTTCGCCCTGGGCGGGTTCCTGGGCGGCCAGCTGGATCACCTGAACCAGCTCAGCGCAGCCATCTGGCTGCCCGCCCTGCTGCTGTGCTGGGACAAGGCCGTCTCGGGACGGCGTCTCACCTACATCCCACTGGGAGCGCTGGTCATTGCCCTGCAGTTCCTGGCCGGACATACCCAGGAGTCGTACTTCATGCTGGTGACGCTGCTGCTGTACGCGGTGTTCACCACGCTGCTGAGCGCCAGGCGGCGAGGGCTGTCGGCTATTCCCATGAACCTGATCGTGGCCGGCGCGCTGCTGGCCATCGGAACCGGGCTGTCGGCGGCGCAGCTGGTCCCCACGGCGGAGATGAACTCGTGGGGCATTCGCGGCAACGGTCTCACCTACGCCGAGGCAGCCAACGGCTCGCTGAAAGGCACGCTGCTGCTCAACGCTATCCTGCCACCGTTCTGGAACCGTGACCTGGTGACCGTGCCGGGCAACTCGGAGTTCCTGGGCTACGTCAGCGTAGCCGGACTCGTGCTGGCGGCGGCAGCGCTGCTCTATGCGCGCCAGCGCCACACACTCTTCTTCAGCCTCCTGGCGGTCGCCGCTCTGGTGCTGGCCCTCGGCCCGCAGGAGCCGGCCTATCCCTTCCTGTTCCGCTATCTGCCCGGACTCAACCTGTTCCGTGTCCCAGCGCGCTGGCTGCTGGTGTCCAGCTTCAGCCTGGCCGTGCTGGCAGGGCTGGGCCTCAACGCACTGTTGGCCGCCGGACCCAAGCGCAACTGGCGGCCGCTGTCGCTGCTGCTGGTGCTTGCCGCCGCCCTCGCCGCCGCCGGCGCCCACACGCAAGTGCTGCCGCCACGATCGACGATCGTCACCTGGACCCTCTTTGGCCTGGCCAGCCTCGTTCTGGTCTTCAGCGCTATCCGCGTATTCGGTCCACCGCCTAGCGGGTGGCGGGAGCGGTTGGGCGAGTACGAGCGCCGCCAGCGACGAGCCTCAGCCGGCTTTGGCGCCGCGGCCATTGGCCTCGTGCTGGTCGAGCTCTGGCTGGGCGGCCAGAGCCTTGACTACAATCACCCCACCCCCAGTCAGGTGTTCACCACCCCGGTGGACACGCCGTCCTTCCTGCAGAAGCAGGACCAGCCCTTCCGGATCCTCAGCGTAGCCCGTGACGAGTACGCGCCGGGCATCGAAGCCCAGGTGCGGCAGCAGTTCGGTCACGAGCTGAGCGAAGCGGACATTCTGGACTACCTGCGTGACTACAAGCTCCGGCAGATCCTGGAGCCCAACACCCCCATGGCGGAAGGGCTGGCCACGCTCGACGGCTACGACGGCGGCCTCCTGCCGCTGAGCCGCTACGTCATCTTCAAGGATCTCCTCACCGGGGTACCGAGCGCTCCCGACGACCGAATCCGGTTCGTTCTCAAATGGCTGCCCAACCAAGCCTTGCTGAGCCTGGCCAACGTGCGCTACGTGATCATGGACGCCATCGGCGACAAGGCCGCCAACGGGGTGCGCTACGACCTATCCTCGTTCGTTCACCTAGCGCCGCACGTATCGAAGGTCTCGCTCCAGCTCAACAATCCCGTGAGGGCAACTTCCATCGGCATCGTCAGCGCGGCGCGCGGCGTCGTCCCTCTGGCTGCCGATGAGCCGGTGGGCGGCGTGACGCTGAGCGACGGCCAGGGCAACAGCCGCTCCGTGGCCATATCCGCCGCCGGGCCGGACTTCGGGACGCTGCCCGATCCCAGCCTGCCGCCGACGCATCTCACCATCGCGAGGCTGGACGCGCCGATCGACGTACGCTCGCTCACGGTCACCGTAACCGCCAACGCCGACCTGTACGTCAACGGCCTGGCCCTCATCGACGACGGTGCAGGCACGGCCTATTCACCCCTGATGGTGGACGGCCCGGAGTGGCCGCGAGTGTACAGCGGCGACGTGAAGATCTACCAGAACCCCGCTGCCATGGGGCCGGCGTTCATGGTCCACGACGGCCGGATTGTCCGGAGCCCCGAAGAGGCTGCCGGCATCATGGGCTCCGGTGACTTCGATCCCGCCTCGACGGCCACTGTCGAGGTCAATCCTCAGCCACCACCCAGCACCTCGCTGCTGGGCCGCATTGTGAGCAAGCTGCGGCGGCTGCTGCCCAGCCAGCCGTTCGCGGTCCCAGCCTCATGGTCCGAAAGCACGCCGCCCGCATCCGCGGACCGCGTCACGGTGGACGCCTTCGCACCCGAAGACATGGCCTTCACCACGCAGTCCGACGCCGACGGCTTCTTGCTGCTGTCGCAGAGCTACTATCCCGGCTGGCAGGTGACCGTCGACGGCCAGCCGCAGCATCCGCTCGCGGCGGACGTCCTGTTCCAGGCCGTGCGTGTCCCAGCCGGACGGCACCGCGTCGAGTTCCGGTTCAAGCCGGGCAGCATGCAGCTGGGCATGGCCCTCTCCCTGGCCTCCGTGTTCGCCTGCCTGGCAGCGCTGCTCGTCACGGCGCTGCTCGATCGCCGCAAAGCGTAGGCCCATCGCGGCCCGTCGGTGCCTTAGCCCAGGAGCAGCGCCAGCAGAGCCTTCTGGGCGTGGAGCCGGTTCTCGGCCTGGTCGAAGACGACAGACTGGGGGCCGTCGATAGCCTCGTCCGTAATCTCGTCGCCCCGATGGGCCGGCAGGCAGTGCATGACCAAAGCCCCAGGATGGGCACGGGCCACCAGCTGCTGATTGAGCTGATAGGGCAGGAAGGTGCGGCGCCGCTGCTCCTTCTCGCTTTCCTGGCCCATGCTGGCCCACACGTCGGTGTAGAGCGCGTCGGCGTCCGCCACCAGCGCCTGCGGGTCGCGTTCGACGCGGATGCTGGCTCCGGTACGCTCGGCTTCGCGGCGTGCCAGTGTGACGAACTCAGGCCGAGGTTGAAAGGCCGGCGGTGTAGCCACCCACACGCTCATCCCCAGCTTGGCGCCGGCCAGCAGCAGCGAGTGGCACATGTTGTTCCCGTCCCCGCAGTACAGCAGCGTCCGGCCGCGGAGATCGCCCAGATGCTCGCGCATGGTCTGCAGGTCGGCCAGCACCTGGCAGGGATGCTCGCGATCGCTCAGCGCGTTCACCACCGGCACCGCCGTCGCCTGGGCCAGCTCGACCAGGGACGAGTGATAGCGCACCCTGGCCACGATGCACTGCACCCAGCGTTCGAGGTTGCGAGCCACGTCGGGCACCGCCTCGCGCTCCCCCAGGCTGACCTCGCTGGGAGCCATGTACACGGAATAGCCCCCCAGCTGCTGGACGGCCAGGTCGAAGGTCAGGCGCGTCCGCAGTGATGGATGCTCGAACAGCAGCGCAACCGACTTGCCGGCCAGCGCCGAGCTCGCCTCCCCCCTTTTCAGCCGGTCAGCCAGATCCAGCAGCTCGATGAGCTCCGCCGCGCTCAGGTCATTGATAGATAGGAAGTCCCTGGCCTCAAGCGACATGCGAAGCACCTATCGGGACCCGCTCGCGGGCACGATCCTCCTCCGCGACCGGCGCCGCCGGTCCGGGCGCTTCCGGCCTGAGCGCCAGCGCCGTGCGATGCACCTTCAGCACCATCCACTCGGGATGGAGCGCCCGCACCACCTCTTCGGGTCGAACGCTCATCCCCTCGCGGTCCATGCGCAGCCGCATGAACAGGATAGCCATGCCAGCTTGGAGGCTATCGAGCCGAAGGTCGAGTACGACCGGCCGCATGTCCGCGGGCTTGCTCTTGCCCTTGCGCAGGCGCTCATAGGGCACCGTCTGGCTGTCAGCGAAGGCTGCGATTCGCGCCTCCGCCTCGGCTGCCGGCCCCGGCGCTTGCACGGTCACCAGGTAGTCCGAGCTGAGGATCTGAGCCATCACCGCCGGCTGGCTCAAACCGACCTCCACGATTGACGAGACCTGGATTCCCGGCGGCAGAGCCGGACGCAGGCGCTGGCCGAAGCCAGCCGCCGATAGATCGTCTTCGACGTCGACATCCACGATCTCCGCCTCGCTGGTCGTTCCGAGCGGCAGCGGAGCCGCGAAGACCAGGCGAGGCCGGGGATTGAAGCCCTGTGAGTGCGCCAGGCGGACTGCGGCGCGGCGCAGAATCCGCTCCCAGGTGCGCATGAGGTCGAGGTGCGAGACGTAGCGGACCTCCAGCCCCTTGGCGAACGTCACGCGGAAGCGATGCATATGTCGAAGGGTAACCAGATTCACGAGTACGCTCTACACGTGCGGGAAGAGCTGATCACCGCGATCTGCCGTGTGCTGGGCGCCGTCACCGGCCGCCTGGCCTCCCGCCAGGACACGGTGCCACCACCCAATCCCAGCATTGTGATCCTGCGGCGCTGCTGCCTGGGCGACGTGCTTTCCAGCACGCCCATGGTCGACGCCATCCGCCGGCGCTACCCCTTGGCTCGCATCGACTACGCCACCAGCGCCTATGCCCGTCCGGCCATCGAGGGGAATCCCGACCTGAGTGGCACGATCGAGCCGCGTGTCGCCTCGCTCCGTCGAGGCCGGTACGACGTAGCCATCACCCTGGAGCGATCGCCCGCGGCTGGCATGCTCCCCTGGTTGGCCGGCATCCCCATTCGGGTTGGGCCCAACAACCTCAGCCGCGGCTTTGCGCACAACCTGCGCGTCGCCTGCCCGCCTGACCGCTCGGAAGCCGGGATCGCCCTGGACTGCGCCGCGGCGCTGGG